>CAVROR010000009.1:0-605809 GCA_963722915.1 uncultured Gammaproteobacteria bacterium | reverse complement strand
CCATCACGGGCCAGTAGCCGCCGCGGCCGCGCGCCCCTTGGCGCGCTGGGCAAGCCGTCGGATCAGCACCGCAAGGCGCTCGGCGTCCGCTTCATCGATGTCGCCAAGGCGCGCCGTGCCACTTTGGGAGTCGACGACGAGTCGCCCGCCCCAGGGGTTGCTGTCGACCCGGACCCAGGTGATCGCCTCGAGCGGGACGCCGAGCCGGCGATTGATGAACGGGAGGAACGCCCACGACATCCCGACGACGACACGACGGTCCGTGATCGCGAGGAACCCCATCTGAAGCCGGTACGTCCCGCTGGTCAGGTGCAGGATCCGCTCGCCCGGCCAGAGCCCGTTGGACAGGAACTTCAGGATCGCCCGCCGGGTGTTGCGGCGGGTGAACCCCGCGAGTCGAAGCCATTCCGTGTCGGCGCCCCCCGACCCCCACTTGTTCCACCACTGGATCATTGGGGGCATCCTCGCGCAGAAGGCCCTGGGGGCATGATCGCCGCATGGCGGCGCCGGAGGTACGACTAAAGGACGGGACCAGCTTCGTGAAGGTCCGCAGCCCGGTCTGGGCTGTGGTCTGGACGGTCCTGTCCCTCGGCATCTACGGCGCCTACTGGTGGTACCAGGTGAATCGCGAGCTGCGTGACCTGGGACGGGTGGCACAGCGTCCCGATTTGGGCGACAGCCCAGGCACCTCGCTGCTCGCGGTCACCCTCGGGGCGCTCGTCATCGTGCCGCCGTTCGTCTCCCTCTACAAGGGCTGTCAGCGAGTTCAGGCGGCGCAGGAGCTGGCCGGGATCGAGGAACGGGATCGGCTGAACGGCTGGATCGCGATGGTATTGGTGGTCGTCGGGTTCGCCTTCGTGTTCATCCCGATCGTGATCGCGTTCGTCCAGAGCGAGCTCAACAAGGTTTGGCGATCCCCCGCGATCACCGACGACGAGGCCGGCGTCCTCGCGCCACCTCCCAGCCCGGCTGCCGCACCCACGCCCCCGCCGCCGCCTGCCGCCCAGGCGGTTCCGCCGCCACCCCCACCACCGCGGGCGGAGATAGCCCGGCCCCGGGCGCCAACTTGGCGCCCGGACCGGACCCTCAACTCGAGCGGCTCGAGCGGCTCGCTGCGCTTCGTGATTCTGGGGCGCTCACGCCCGAGGAGTACGAGGCGCAGAAGGCGAAGCTCCTCGCCGAGCTCTGAACTACTGCTGCGCCGGGGGCGGCGGAGCCTGCTGGGCGGGTTCCGGGGCGGCGGGGGCGCGGCGGCCTCTTCGCCAGCCGGGATCGCCGGGGCGGCTCCGCCGGACTGAGCGTCCCAGACCTTGTTCAGGCAGCTCTGCAGATAGGGCGCGAACGCGAGCCCGATCACGAAGAAGATGATCAGGGCGATCCAGCCGTTGGCCGGCTCGGCGCCCGTCAGGCGCGCCGCAGCCTGCATCCGCTAGTGCCCTTGTAGTAGGAGACGAGCGGCGGAACGATGATCAGGAAGCCGGGAACCAGCGCGAGCAGCGAGGTGCCTGGGCTGTCGCCCAGCTCACCGGTGCCCTTGGCGCGGCCGAGCTCGACCATCTCCTTGTTCACCTTGTACCACCAGACGAAGTGGTAGATCCCGAGCGTGATCAGCGTCAGGCCGAACACCCCTAGCGGGTTACGCTTCTTGGCGATCTCGTTCGTCCCGACGATCGCGATCTCTTCAGCCATTGGCTCTCCCTCTCACGGATGTTGAAAACAACGAGGCGGCGGCAGCGTAGCTAAGCGAACGGCGCGCACCGGCCCGCGTGGCGCCTAGTCCTTGTCGATCCAGGACATCATCCCGCGCAGCTCGCCGCCCACCTGCTCGATCTGGTGGAGGCGCCCTCCTCGCGGAGGCGGGCGAAGTTCTCGCCGCCGGCGCGGTTCTCGCCGATCCACTCCTTCGCGAACTCGCCGGACTGGATGTCGGCCAGGATCTTCCGCATGGCGTCACGCGTGGGGTCGGCGATGACCTTGGGGCCTCGGGTCATGTCGCCGTACTCGGCCGTGTTGGAGATGGAGTCGCGCATGCCGCCCAGGCCCTTCTCGTACATCAGGTCCACGATCAGCTTCAGCTCGTGGAGGCACTCGAAGTAGGCGAGGCGGGGATCGTAGCCGGCCTCCACCAAGGTCTCGAACCCGGCGCGCACCAGCTCGGTGGCGCCGCCGCAGAGCACTGCCTGCTCGCCGAAGAGGTCGGTCTCGCACTCGTCCTTGAAGGTCGTCTCGATCACGCCCGCGCGGCCGCCGCCGATCCCCGGGCGTAGGCGAGCACCAGCTCGCTGGCGTTGCCGGTCTGGTCCTGGTGGACCGCCATCAGGCACGGGACCCCGCGCCTTCCTCGTACTGGCGGCGGACCAGGTGGCCGGGGCCCTTCGGGGCGACCATGCCGATGTCAACGCCGGGCGGTGGCTCGACCTCGCCGAAGTGGATCGAGAAGCCGTGGGCGAACATCAGCAGGTTGCCCTCGGCGATGCCGTCACGGATCTCCTCGTTCCAGACGTCGGCCTGGCGCTCGTCGGGAGCAGGACCATCACCACGTCGCCGCGGCTGGCGGCGTCGGCGACGTCCAGCACCTCCAGGCCTTGCGCCTCGGCCTCGGCGCGGCTTGAGGAGTCGGGACGCAGGCCCACCACCACATCGTGGCCGGAGTCCTTCAGGTTCAGGGCGTGTGCGTGACCCTGTGAGCCGTAGCCCAGGATCGCAATCGTCTTGCCCTTCAGGGCTTCGGGGTTGGCATCGGCGTCGTAGAAGATTCCGTCGTCAGGCATGGCGCGGCAGGTTAGCCGCCCGCGCCCTCGGGGCGCTCGATGAAGAACTCGGTGAACTCGGCGCAGAGCCCGTCCGAGTTGAATCGCATGACGAAGCAGTTGTCATAGACGGCGCGGGCCGACCCGTCCTTTTCGCTGTAGGTGCTGGTCCCTGTGGCCACCGCCACCTCGCCGTCGATCGCCACCGGCTGGTAGTCGGCGTCATAGCCACCGGCTTCGTCGGGCTCGTCGAACCAGCTCTCGACGATCTCCTCGCGGCCGCGGATCCACTCGTCAAACGGGTGGTAGCGGTAGCGCGCGTCCTCGGCGAAGAGGGCGCCGATGGCGTCGCGGTCATAGGTCCGCCACGCCTCGACGTACGCCTCGAGCCACGCCTGCAGCGCCTCGCGGTCCATCAGCGGAGCTCTCGCCGGAGGAGCTTCCCGGAGGCGGTGCGCGGGAGCTCGGAGATGAACTCGAAGCGCTTCGGGATCTTGAAGTCGGCGAGCGTCACCGCGCAGTGGCGCCGGAGCTCCTCCTCGTCCTCCTGAGCCCCCTCGCGCAGGACCACCACAGCCGCGACGGCCTCCTGCCACTCGTAGTCGGCGCGGCCGACAGCCGCGGCGTCGAGGACGTCGGGGTGGCGCATGAGGGCCTCCTCGATCTCGGCCGGGATCACGTTCTCGCCCCCGGTGACGATCAGGTCGCCGATGCGGTCGGTCACGTAGAGGAAGCCGTCGTCATCGATGCGCCCGATGTCCCCTGTGTGAAGCCAGCCGTCCTCGTCGCTCACCTCGGGTGCGACCGTGGGCCCCTGGACGAGGATCTCGCCGTCCTTGATGCGCAGGTGTGTGGTCAGCAGGGGCCGCCCGGCCGAGCCCAGCTTCCTGCGCGCGTCGACCGGGGCGAGCGTCGTCACCTGCGAAGCGGCCTCGGTCAGCCCGTAGGTCTGCACCACCGTGGCGCCGCGGCCAAGGGCCTCCTCCAGCACGTCGTCGGGCACGGGCCCGCCGCCGACGAGCACGGCACGAAGCGGCAGGAGATCGACGCCTGCCTCCAGGAGGCGCATGAGTTGCGTGGCCACGACGATACCACGGTCACCCCGTCGCCCTCCAGCGATTCGGCCACCCGGTCGACATCGAAGCCGTCATGAATGACAGCCGCGGTGCCGTAGATCACGGAGCGCATGACGATCGAAAAGCCGCTGACGTGAAAAAGCGGCACGCAGCACAGCCATCGGTCCGTGGGCTCGACGCCCAGGTTGAAGGCCGAGCCAACGGCGCTCCAGAGATGGTTTCCGTACGTGAGGCCGACCGGCCGCGGGTGGCCGGAGCTGCCGCTGGTGAGGATGCGGCAGCACAGGGCGTCCAGGTCGTGCTCGCCCAGGAGCGGCAGGTCGGCCTCGGTGAGGCCGGCGTCGGCCGCGTCCGAGATGATCAGGCCGGGCCCGGCCCGCTCCAGCTCTGCCGCCCGCTCGTCGGCCGTGAGCCGGGTGTTGATCGGGTAGGCGACGGCGCCGAGCTTCATCAGCGCGTGCAGCACGACCACGTAGTCGAGGCCCGCGGGCAGCTCGATCGCCACGGTCGCACCCCGCCGAACGCCCCGCGCAGCGAGCCTTCGGGCGGCCCTCGTCGCCTCGTGTTCGAGCTCCGCGTAGGCGACCTCGTAGCCCCCGGCCAGTAGCGCCGGGCGCTCGGGACAGGTCTCGGCTCGCTGGGCCAGCCAGTTGTCGAGGTGCATCGAAGGGAATAATCACCTAGATGCCGATTCCGCACCGCGACGCCCCCTCCGCCGAGGAGCTCTACGCACCCATCACCTGGGAGCGCGCTCATGACTATGAGGACCTCCTCTACGACAAGGCCGAGGGGATCGCCCGCATCACGATCAACCGGCCGGAGGTGCGCAACGCGTTTCGGCCGCAGACGCTCGCCGAGCTGCGCGACGCCTTCTCCCGCGCCCGCGACGACCTGGAGGTCGGAGCGATTATCTTCACCGGTGCCGGCGACGAGGCCTTCTGCTCCGGCGGCGACCAGCGCATCCGCGGGGACGACGGGTACATCGGCGACGACGACGTGGCCTCCCAGGGCGTCGGGCGCCTTGACGTGGGCGACCTGCACGTCCAGATCCGCCGGCTGCCGAAGCCGGTGGTTGCGATGGTGGCGGGCTACGCCGTCGGCGGCGGCCAGATCCTGCACCTCGTGTGCGACCTGTCCGTAGCGGCCGACAACGCCCGATTCGGCGAGACCGGCCCGCGGGTCGGCAGCTTCGATGGCGGCTTCGGTGCCGGGCTGCTGGCAAAGGCTGTCGGCGTTCGCAAGGCCAAGGAGATCTGGTTCCTGTGCCGCCTGTACGAGGCCGATGAGGCGCTGCAGATGGGGCTCGTCAATGCGGTTGTGCCGCTCGGCGACCTCGAGCGCGAGACCGTGGCGTGGTGCCGTGAGATGACCACGCTCTCCCCCCTCTCCCTGCGCCTGCTGAAGGCCAGCTTCAATGCGACCGAGGACGGGCTCACCGGGATCCAGCAGCTTTCGCACGACGCGACGCTCCTCTACTACATGTCGGAGGAGGGCCAGGAGGGCCGCAACGCCTTCCAGCAGGGCCGAAAGCCCGACTTCTCCAAGTACCCCAAGCGTCCGTGATGACTGGATGAGCCCGCTGCGCATCTGGGCGATGGCGGCTCGCCCGCGGACGCTGCCGGCGGCGATCGCCCCGGTACTGGTGGGAAGCGCCGCCGCGAACTACCAGCGCGACCCGTGCAACCTGAACGACGTCTGCCCGCTGATCACCGCCCCGCCGTTTCAGTGGGATCTGTTCGTGGCCGCCCTCATCGGCTCGATCTTCATCCAGATCGGGACCAACCTCGCCAACGACTACTCGGACGCCAAGCGCGGCGCCGACACCGCCGAGCGGCTCGGGCCGGTCCGGGTCACCTCGGCCGGGCTTGTGGCTCCGCGGCGGGTGCTGGTGGCGACCTGGGTGGCGTTCGGCGTAGCGGTCCTGGCCGGCCTCTACCTGACCGCCGAGGTCGGGCCCGAGATCCTGGTGGTCGGGGTGGCGTCGATCCTGGCGGGCGTGCTCTACACCGGAGGCCCCCGGCCGTACGGCTACGCGGGGCTCGGTGAGGTGTTCGTCTTCGTGTTCTTTGGCCTGGTGGCCGTGAACGGCTCCTACTACGTGCAGCTGGAGGAGGTGGCGTGGATGCCGTTCGTGCTCTCGATCGCGGTCGGACTCCTCGCGACGGCGATCCTGGTGGTCAACAACCTGCGTGACATGGAGACCGATCGCCGCGCCGACAAGATCACGCTGGCCGTGCGACTGGGCCGGCCGCGGACCCGCCTGCTCTACGCCTGGATGCTCGCGCTCTCGTTCCTGATCGTCCCCATCTCCGTTCTCGTCGCCGACGCACCCGGCTGGGCGCTGGTTGCCCTGGGGGCAGCGCCGCTTGCGAGCAGGCCCCTGCGGGCCGTGATGACCCGCACGGACGGCGAGGCGCTGAACGGCGCCCTGGCCGGCACCGGCGCCCTGCTGGGGGTCTTCAGCATCCTGCTCTCGGCAGGGCTGCTGATCGCCGCGGCATGAAGATCACCGAGCTCGAGGCCGTTCCGTACGCCCTCCCGTTCCGGGAGGACTATGTAACGGCCCGCGGCGCGCTGGCCGCCCGCGAGATCGTGCTGCTGCGGCTGCGCACCGACGAGGGCGTGGAGGGCCTTGGAGAGGCCGTGCCGATGACGCTGCGAGGCGGCGACTCGCTCGAACGGATCGAGCGCACGCTCCTGCGTTCGTCGCGCCGTATCCGCCGGCTCGATCCCTCGCGCATGGCGAGCGACGATCCCCTCGAGGCTGCGATCGATGGGTTCATCCATGTGGCGGCCGGGCGGCGGCTTGCTGGGCCGGCCGCGGCGGCGCTCGAGATGGCGATCTTCGACCTGGCGGGAAAGCTCTCCGGGCAGCCGGTCTGGCAACTGCTCCGCGGGGAGGCCGCCGACCCCGTCCGCTGCAACGCCACTCTGCCCGCCGGGGATCCGGCGAACGTCGCGGAGGCCGCCCGCGGTTGGGCTGCCGAAGGGTTCGACACCTTCAAGCTGAAGCTCGGCGCGGGGGAGGACGTCGAGCAGGTGCGCGCGGTGCGCGCGGCGGTGGGACCGAAGGCTCGCATCCGTGTAGACGCCAACGGCGCGTTCGGACCGGAGGAGGCAATCGCGCTCCTGGAGCAGCTCGAGCCCCTGGGAATCGAGCTGGCCGAGCAGCCCTCCCCCGCCCTGCGGGACCTCGCGGCCGTCTCTGCGGCCAGCGCCGTGCCCGTTGCGGCCGACGAGAGCGTCGCCAGCGCGAAGGACGCCGACAAGGCGCGCGACGCCGAGGCCTGCACCTACGCGACCGCGAAGCTCTCGAAGGTTGGCGGCATCGGGGCCGCGGGTGCGATCGCTGCCCGGCTGCCGACGTATCTCTCCAGCGCCCTCGACGGCCCGGTGGGGATCGCCGCAGCGGGACATGCGGCCCAAGCGATCTATCGCACGGCCGACGACCCCGGCCTCGCCCACGGGCTCGCGACGCAGCGCCTCTTCGCCGAGACGGTCGCGACCCGGGAGTGCGAGCTACGCGACGGCCACCTTCACCTGCCGGAGGGCCCGGGCCTCGGGGTGGAGCTCGACGAGGACGCGCTCGCCGCCCACCGGCTCCGCTAACCCGCCGAACGTCCCGCGGACCCCGGTTTTCCGGGGGTCTACCGGACGGTCGGCGGAGTGGCGCTAGCGTTCACGGCATGGACGCGGCGAATCGCAACACGGCGCTCGCCTCGGCGTTCGTCGAGGAGCTCGCGCGGTGCGGCGTACGCCACGCCGTGCTCTCCCCCGGCTCACGTTCGACCCCGCTCGCACTCGCCCTCTGGCGGGCCCCCGCGATCGAGGTCTCGGTTGTCGTCGACGAGCGCAGCGCCGGGTTCATCGCCCTGGGCGCCGCCCAGGCTACGCGCGCTCCGGTCGCGGTCCTGTGCACGTCCGGGACGGCCGCCGCGAACCTCCACCCCGCCGTGAGCGAGGCGGATGAGTCCGCCGTGCCGCTGTTGCTGCTCACCGCCGACCGCCCCCCCGAGCTGCGGGGGATCGGCGCCGGGCAGACGATCGACCAGATCAAGCTCTTCGGCTCGGCGGCCCGCTGGTTCTGCGAGGTCGGCGTGCACGACGCGGATGACGCGGGCCTTCTGCACCTCCGCTCGATCGCCTGCCGGGCGTACGCCGCCAGCCGAGGCGAGCCCCGTCCGGGGCCGGTGCACCTCAACCTCGCCTGGCAGGAACCACTCGGGGACGAGCCGGTCAAGGGTGAGGTGACCGCGACGTCGGAGCTGGCGCTGGGCGGACGGGGCGAGCGGCCCCTCACGTCCGTGGCGGGCGCGACGCCGGATCCGGACATGGAGCTCCTCGCGGAGGTCGCCGAGCGCGTCTCGGCCGCGCCGCGCGGGCTGATCCTCGCCGGCAGGCAGCTCGACCCGGACCTCGGAGGCGCTCTCGCGTCCCTGGCTGCCGCCTCCGGATACCCGGTGCTCGCCGAGCCGACCTCGCAGGCCCGTTTCGGGCCACACGCGCGCGAGCTCGTGATCGGCTCGTACGAGGCGGTGGCGCACACGCGCCCGGTCGAGCTCGAGCCCGAACTGATCATCCGCTTCGGCGAGATGCCGACGTGCAAGCCGCTTCGCCAGTGGCTGGGCGGGCTCCAGAGCGCCCGCACGGTGGCGGTCGACCCGGGCTACGGCTGGAATGAGCCCACGCGCATCGCGGAAACGGTCGTCCGGGCCGATTCGGTCGCCACGGCGAACGGGCTCGCGGGGCTTCTCGACGCAGCACCCGGGAGCTGGGCCGAGTCCTGGACGGCTGCCACAACGGCCGCGGAGCGGGCACTGGTGGCCGGACTGGACGCAACCGAGCTGTCGGAGCCGGCCACCCACCGTGCGCTGGCGCGCGCCTACGCGAACGGCGACCTCGTCTACACCGCGTCCTCGATGCCCATCCGCGACCAGGAGGCCCACGCGGCGGGCACCGAGGCCGAGGTGCGGTTCCTGTGCAACCGTGGGGCGAACGGCATCGACGGCCTGGTCTCGTCCGGGATCGGCGCCGCCGTTGCCGGTGGCAGGCCCGCGTGGGTGCTCACCGGCGACGTGGGGCTCCACCACGACCTCAATTCCCTCTCGCTGCTGCAGGCCTCGAAGACTCCGATCCGGGTCGTGGTGTTCAACAACGGAGGCGGCGGCATCTTCGAGTTCCTCCCGCAGGCCGAGCAGGTCACGCGCGAGGAGTTCGAGGCCCTGTTCGGGACTCCCACGGGCCTCGTGCCCGAGCGCGCGGCTGGGCTGTGGGACATCCCGTTCCGCCGCATCTCCGCGCCGGAGGAGCTCGCGGCGCCACTGGAGCGAACCGGGATCGTCGAGGTCCCGACGGACCGCCGGCGCGGCGTCGAGCTGCGGCGCGACCTCATGCGTGCGGCGACAGAAGCCGCCGCACAGTCGCGTGTCTTCGGCGAGCCGCTAGGGCGCGCCCGGCGGGACTCCTCTAGGAGTCCTCGCCGCAGTTCTCGTTCGTGTACTCCTCGAGGCGCTGGCTGGTCGCCTCGAAGTCCTCGGCCTCCGCCTGGAAGTCGGTGGCGATCGCGAGGAAGTCCTCCGGGCTCTTGGCGTCCTGCGCGGCGGTCACGAAGTCGTCGAAGAACTGCTGGGCCTCCTCGACGTCGTCCTTGATCTCCTCCGGCGCGACCTCGGTCACCTCGCCGAACAGGCCCTGCGCCTCCTCCAGCGCCTCGGTGGCGCCTGAGATGTCGTCGCCCGCGACGCCGGCGAACGGATCCTCCGCCGCCTGGATCTCCTCGACCTTGTCGCAGAAGGCCTCGATGTCGCCGTCGTCGCCGCCGCAGCCGCTGAGGGCAAGAGCCCCGGTGGCGGCGATCGTGGATCCGATCAGGACAAGTCTCATCAGGGGTACCCCTCAGGTCGCGGTTCGAGCCCGGCAACCCTAGTGGCTTCGCAGGCGGTCAGGCCGTGACCAGCGGCAGCATCGCCCCGAGCTTCAGCTCGGTCTCGGCGAGTTCGGCCGCCGGATCGGAGTCGGCGACGATGCCGGCGCCGGCGAAGAGGTGAGCGGTCCGATCGCGCAGGAGCGCCGAGCGCAATGCGACGCAGAACTCCCCGTCCTCGGTGGCGTCCATCCACCCGACAGGCCCGGCGTACCACCCGCGATCCAGGCGTTCCAAGCGCGCGATGTCCTCGGAGCGCCGGCGGGGGGCTCGCCCCCCACGGCGGGCGTCGGGTGCAGCATCCCGGCCAGCTCGACTGCCGACCGCGGATCGGCCAGCTGGGCCCAGACCGGCGAAGCCAGATGCTGGATGTTCGCAACCTTCACCAGGCCGGGTTCCTTCCCCGCCTCCACCCACACCGCGTGTGGGCGCAGAGCGCGGGCTATCCGGCGGACGACGAAGTCGTGCTCGGCCCGGTCCTTCGCGGAGTGCAGGAGCGCCTCGCCCAGATGGTCGTCGACCGCCGGATCGGCGCTGCGGCGGGTCGACCCCGCAAGCGCGACGGTCGCCGCGCTGGCGCCATTGCGGCGGATGAGGAGCTCCGGGCTGGCCCCCAGGAACGCTCCCTCGGGCGAGCCGAAGCAGAAGCAGAAGCAGGAGGGGAAGGACGAGCGCAGAGCCCCGTAGATGGCGGCGGGGTCATGCGCGCGTGGGTGTCTGCACGCGGATCTCGCGGGCGAGGACGAGCTTCTCGCCTGCGCCCGCCCTGATCTCGCCGACAGCGGCGGCCACAGCCGTCTCATAGTCGGCCGGGGGCGCCGGGCTGGCGATCTCGCTCCCGCCGCTCGGGTGGGGGTCGAGCAACGGCATTCCGCCGTCCGAGAGCGCGGCGAGGCGCGCCGCGCAGGCGGTCAACGGCTTCCTCGGCGCACCGTCCCCTGCGACGACGCACACCGTCAGCAGGGTCTCGCCGCGGCGACGCATCATCGAGAGCTCGGGCAGGACCATGAGCGCGGGCGGGAACGACGACCAGTGCGGCGCGCGCCGCCGCCGGGGTCGAATGCGAAGCCACCGGTCCACACCGGCCCCGCACCGGCCGGCAGGCCCTGGGGCTCGTCGCAGATGCGGTCACGAAGGAGCTCGTGCAACCGCCCGCCACGTCCGTGAAGCGCGGATCCCCGCGGGAGACGACCGCGTGAGCGGCGCCCACCGTCGCGAGCGCGAAGTCATCGTCGGGCTCCTCCCAGCAGGACCAGCGGTCGAGGGCCATGCGGGAGCGGAACGCGGCAGCGCTCGGGTCCGACACCGGGACGGGCGTGGTGACGCTGACTACCCGTCGCGGCTCGGCGCCGTCGAGCAGCGACACGAGGAGTCCAGCGCGGTCGCGGCGCCCTGGATCACGACGGGCCTACTGGTCCGGCTTGCGCCTTGGTGATCGCGACCTCGCCCGTGCGCGCCATCTCGATCAGGCCATGGGGGCGGACCATCCGCTCGAAGCTGTCGATCTTCTCCTGGGGGCCGGTGACCTCGACGGTCAGGGTGCGGCGCGAGACATCGACGATCGTGGCGCCGAAGATCTCGGCGAACTGCATGATCTCGGCCCGGCTCTCGACCGCCGCGGACACCCGGAACAGAGCCATCTCCCGGGCGATCGTCCCGTCCGGCTCCATGTCGCGGATCTTGATGACGTTGACGAGCTTGTGAAGCTGCTTGGTCACTTGGTCGATCGGGTGGACCGCGCCGTCGAGTGTGAGCGTCACGCGTGAGATGTCCGGGTCCTCCGTGGGACCGACCGCGAGCGTGTCGATGTTGAACCCGCGGCGGCTGAACAGGCCGGCGATGCGGGCGAGGACACCCGGGCGGTTCTCCACCGTGAGCGAGAGGATGTGCTTGCGGCCCGTGAGCGCTCGCGAGGCCTCGAGGTCCTCGAGCTTGATCAGATCTGGCGTGCCGGCTTCCATCAGCCCACCATGTCCCGAGCGGCGGCGCCGGCCGGGATCATCGGGAAGCAGTTCTCGTCCTTGGTGACCCGGACGTCCAGCAGGACCGGGCCCTCGGTATCGAGCGCGGTGCGCATCGCGTCGCGGACCTGGGACTTCTCGGAGACCTGCATGCCGGTCCAGCCGAACGCCTCGGCGAGCTTCGGCCAGTCGGGGCTGGGCCCCATCTCGACCGAGGAGTAGCGCTCCTCCCAGAAGAGCTCCTGCCACTGGCGGACCATCCCGAAGTGGCCGTTGTTCATCAGGAACATCTTGACGGGGATGTCGTGGTGCGCGGCAGTGGCCATCTCCTGGCAGGTCATGACCAGGCTGCCGTCGCCGGTGATCCCGACCACGGTCTCGTCCGGGCAGGCCACCTTGGCGCCGATCGCGGCGGGCAGGCCGAAGCCCATCGTGCCCAGGCCACCCGAGTTGATCCACTGGCGGGGCCTGGAGAAGTGGTAGTACTGCGCCGCCCACATCTGGTGCTGGCCGACGTCGGACGTGATGATCGCGTCGCCCTCCGTGGCCTCGTACATCGCCTCGATCATCAGCTGGGGCTTGATCTCGGAGTCGCGTCGAGTCCTCGTAGCGCAGCGGATACGCGGTCTGCCACTCGTGGATCTGCTTCCACCACTCGTCAAGGCGCGAGCCGGTCGGCCTTCAGCGCGTTGTACTCGCGCGTGAGCTTGGGCAGCACGTCCTTGGCGTCGCCGACGATCGGGATGTGCGCGGCGACGTTCTTCGAGATCTCGGCGGGGTCGACGTCGATGTGGACGAACTTGGCGCGCGGCGCGAACTCGGACAGCTTGCCGGTGATGCGGTCGTCGAAGCGGGCGCCGACGCAGACGATCAGGTCGGCGGTGTCCATCGCGTAGTTCGCCGCGCGGGTGCCGTGCATGCCCAGCATGCCGAGCCACTGCTCGTGCGGCGCCGGGAAAGGCGCCGAGGCCCATCAGCGTGAGCGTCACGGGGAAGCGGTCGGAGAGGCAGAACGCGCGGAGCTCCTCGGAGGCGTTGGCGTTGATCACGCCGCCGCCCGCATAGATCACCGGGCGCTTCGCGTTGGCCAGCGCCTTGGCGGCGAGCCGGATCTGCTTGATGTTGCCCTCGGTCGTGGGGCTGTAGCCGGGGAGCTCCGGGGCGCCCTCGGCCGGCGTGTAGTCGATGTCGGCGCGTGAGAGGTCCTGCGGGATGTCCACCAGGACCGGGCCCGGGCGGCCGGTCGACGCGATGTGGAACGCAGCGTGGATGTACTCGGGGATGTGCCGGGGGTCCGTCACCAGCAGCGAGTGCTTGACGACCGGCAGCGTGATCCCGGTGACGTCGGCCTCCTGGAAGCCGTCGGTGCCGATCAGCTCCGTGCGGACCTGGCCGGTGATGAAGACGGTCGGGACGGAGTCCATCATCGCGTCGGCGATCGGGCGTCACCAGGTTCGTCGCGCCGGGGCCCGAGGTGGCGAAGCAGACGCCGACGCGGCCGGAGGCCTTGGCGTAGCCCTCCGCGGCGTGTCCGGCGCCCTGCTCGTGGCGCGCCTGGATGTGCTGGAACTTCGCGTCGTAGATCGCGTCGTAGGTGGGCAGGTTGGCGCCCCCGGGGATCCCGAAGACGTGCTCGACCCCCTCGGCCTCGAGGGCCTGGATGAGTGCGTCAGCTGCGCGCATTGATTCGAATTGTAGGGCGGCGCGCGCGCTCGCCCGGGAGTCGAGCCTTGCGGCGTCAGCGGGTCGCCTTCCAGCTCGCCGGACTTCCACGTTGTGTGCGGGAGGATCGCGCGGTCGATCACGCGAGTCGCGATAGCGCTCGATGATCCCCAGCATCGATTGCACGAGCTCCTCGCCGAGCAGGTTCGGCTCGAGGCCGAGGTCCAGCAGCTTGGTGTGGGTGGGGTTGTAGTAGTGGCGTCTCCGCCTCCACCCGCGGGTTCGGCACGGTCTTGATCTCGACGTCGATGCCGAGCGTGCGCCGGCGCTCTCACGCACGAGCTCGGCCAGCTCGGCGACCGAGAACTGCTCGGTGAACTGGTTGAAAACGCGGAACTCGCCGAGGTCGGCCGGGTTCGCGACCGCGAGCTCGACGCACTGGAGCGTGTCGCGGATGTTCAGGAAGCCGCGGGTCTGGCCGCCCTCCCCGTAGACGGTGAGCGGGTGGCCGATCACGGCCTGGACGCAGAAGCGGTTGAGCACCGTGCCGAAGTACTCGTCGTAGTCGAACCGGGTGATCAGGCGCTCGTCGCGGGCCGACTCCTCGGTCTCGATCGCCGTAGACGACGCCCTGGTTGAGGTCGGTCGCGCGCAGCCCCCAGATGCGGCAGGCGAAGTGGATGTTGTGCGAGTCGTGGACCTTCGAGAGGTGGTAGAGCGAGCCGGGCAGCTTCGGGAACGGCAGCGTGTCCTTGCGCCCGTTGTGCTCGATCTCGATGAACCCCTCCTCGATGTCGATGTTGGGGGTCCCGTACTCGCCCATCGTCCCGAGCTTCACCAGGTGGGCAGTCGGGAACGCGGTCGCGCATCGCGAACAGCAGGTTCAACGTGCCGATGACGTTCGTGTACTGCGTCTCCACCGCGGTCTCGCGCGAGCGCATCGAGTACGGAGCCGAGGGCTGCTCGGCGTAGTGGACGATCGCCTCCGGAAGCGTTTCGGCGATCACGGTCTCGATGAACTCGGCGTCCTCGATCGAGCCCACGAAGCTGCGGATCTCCTTGCCGGAGACCTCCCTCCAGGCCTCGATGCGCTCGTCCAGCGAGCGGATCGGCGTGAGCGAGTCGGTCGAGTTGTCTGTGTGCCAGCGGCGCCGGGAGAAGTTGTCGACGACCGAGACTTCGTGCCCGCGCTCGGAGAAGCGCATCGCCGTCGGCCATCCCAGATACCCGTCGCCACCCAGGATCAGGATTCGCATAAAGGTCGCGGGAGGGTAGCGGAGGCCGCGGGCACCGCCGAGGGCCGAGGCGGGTCACGCAGGGGGGCGAACCCTGGGAGTGTCCTGCCTCACCGGGACGGTGTCCCGGCAGAACAGGACAGTCGAGTGGGTGATGGGCGCACTGGCCGAGAGTCAAGGCGTGCGGTGAGGGCGCATCGCTGTGCGGTCGAGCCGCCGCCTGGCTCTGGGGACTGATTAGGGGTGCGCCGCCCCCTCCAGAAGTCCTCTCCCTCACCGAAAGACGCGTCGCCGGAATCGTCACGCACCGCGCACGCCGCCAGCCTCGCGCCGACACGGGCCACTGTGCCGGAATCCCCACCACCACGGTGGCCCGGACCCTCGTCGACATCGCCGGAGTACTCGGCTCAACGACCTGGCCGAGGCTTGCCACGAGGCCGGCGTCAAGTGGGGAACCACGCCGGCCCACGTCAAGGGCATCCGGCTCCGCCGGATTCCTCAAGCGCCTCCGCGCCGCGAAGCTGCCACTGCCGGTCACCAACAAGCCCAAGGGCAGCTATCGGGTCGACTGCCGCTGGGCCGAGTACCGGCTCACCGTCGAGCTCGACTCGTACCGCCACCACAACTCGCGCAGGTCGTGGGAGAAAGACCGCCACCGGGAGCGGGAGGCCCGGGCGCGGGGCGACGACTTTCGCCGCTACACCTGGGACGACGTCTTCGTACACCCGCGCCTGATGATGCGCGAGCTCACCGCCTACTTCGGCGGCAAGCGTCCTGGATAGCCGGGAAGGTGTCCCGGTAGGGCAGGACACTTGCCGGGTTGGGGGTAGAGGTTGCAAGGAGCGCGGGAGTCCGCCCGTATCCTGCCCTGCCTCATGGACCTGCCCCTCGCAGCCGTGTTTCCCGAGGAAATGACCGCGCTTCGCGCCGGCGGCCTCGTGCTGGCCGTCCTGATCGGCGGGTTCGCGATCTGGCGCCGGCGCACCCTGCGCAACGCCGACGTGTTGATCCTCCTCTCCATCGCGTTCGCCCTGGCGATCGTGTCGGGAACAGAGCTGCTGGACGCCGTGCTGTCCGCGTTCTCCTTCGAGCGCGAGAACGGCACCCGGATCGTGGGTGTCGTCGTGTTCGCGATCCTGATCCTGTTTGGGCTCACCCTCCGCGCCCTCTCCCAGAACTCGCGGATCACGAGCGAGCTGTCGGCGGTGCTCGAGGGGCTGGCATGGGAGCGCTTCCGCCGCGACGGCCACCCGGAGCAGTTCGCCGGCAAGGTCGCGGTCCTGATTCCCGCCTACAACGAGGCCGACAACATCGCCACGGTGCTGGAGCGGATCCCTGCCGAGGTCTGCGGAGAGCCGATCGCCGTGCTGGTCGTGGACGACGGCTCCCGCGACGGCACGGCCGATGAGGCCGAGGCCGCGGGCGCCGTGGTGGCGCGCCACGTCATCAACCGTGGTGGCGGCGCAGCCCTCCGCACCGGCTATCGCCTGCTCTCGGACTCCAAGGCCAACATCGTGGTCACCCTCGACGCCGACGGCCAGCACCTGCCCTCGGAGATGCCGCGCCTCGTCGAGCCGGTGCTCTCCGGGGAGGTCGCGATGGCTCACGGCTCCCGGGTGCTCGGTGAGGCCGAGCAGAACCACAGGACCAGGGAGCTCGGGATCGTCTTCTTCAACAAGGTGGTCTCGTTCATCACCCGGACGAAGGTCACCGATTGCTCGAACGGCTATCGCGCGGTGCGCGCCGACGTCCTCCCCACGCTCGTCCTGCGCCAGGAGCAGTTCCACACCTCCGAGTTCATGATCGAGGCGATCAAGCGCGGCATCCCCTCCAAGGAGGTGCCGGTCACCGTGGTGGCCCGCCTCTCCGGGCACTCCAAGAAGCCGGCGGTCGTGCGCTACGGGATGGGCTTCGCCAACGCGATCGCCCGCACCTGGCTGCGGTAGGGGCTAGCTCCGCCGCGCCTGGCGCGCGGCCTCGATCATCGCCGGCGTCCTGACCTCGGCGGGATCCTCCGGCAGGTACAGGTCCTCGCCGCAGACGCTGCAGACCTGCACGTAGAGCTTCTGGACCTTGCCGCAGTTCGGGCAGCGGCGCTCGGGCTCGCCGTGCTCGTTGCGGTACGCGATCACGACGATCAGCCCGATCACCGGCAGGATGAAGCCGACGAGGAACCAGATGAAGAACGAGCTGCCCTTGCCCTTGCCGATGACCGCCGTGGCCAGGCCGAAGGCGCCCAGGATGATCAGGGCCTGCATGGTCAGTCGAGCGGGCGGTGGGTGCCGCCGCGCAGGTAGACCTCGTCGGCCAGGGGCCGAGGGTGGCCGATCGAGCCGACGTCGGCGACGTCCCGGGAGAAGGGCAGGCCGATCGTCCAGTCGGCGACCGCCCGGATCTTGCGCGCGAGGCCCGGGATCTGGCTCACGTGGTACGTCCGGGCCATCCACCAGGCGGGGAAGCCGCTGAACGCCTCTCGAGAGCTCGCCGACCGCCTTGTAGCGCCCGAGGTTCACGAAGGCGGCCTTCGCGTGATAGTCGAAGCGCCGGGGTGTGGTCGCGACGCCCAGCTGACAGGCGATGTTGTGGGCCACCACCGGGCCCTGGCGAACCGCGTGCTGGGCGGTCGGCGGACATGGCCGGCCGCCTTCGTCGCTGGGGTCCGGCACGGCGGCGCAGTCGCCGATGGCCCAGACGCCGTCGAGGCCGCGGACGCGCATGAATTCGTCGACCTCCACCTTGCCGTGCTCGCCCAGGGGCAGTGAGAGCTGCCGCAGGCTGGGGTGCGGTGCGACCCCCGCGGTCCAGACGATCGTCTGAGTGGGGATCTCCTCACCGGTAGACAGGCGCGCGGAGTCCTCGCGGGCCTCCTCGAGCATCGGTGCCGAGACGGATATCGATACCCCGCCCACGCAGCTCACGAACGGCGTAGTCGGCGAGGCCCTGGTCCACCTCAGGGAGGACGCGGTCGGCGGCCTCGACCAGGATCCACCGCATGCCGTGAAGCCGCGCCCGCGGATATCGATCCAAGGCGTCTGCCGCGAAGTCCTGCAGCTCGGCGAGCGCTTCCAGGCCCGAGTAGCCGCCACCGACGAATACGTAGGTGAGGAGCTCCTCCCGCCGGGCCGGATCGTCGGTCGCGTTGGCGCGTTCGAGTGTCTCGATGACGTGGTTCCGCAGCCAGATGGCGTCGGCCAGGCTCTTGAAGCCAATCGCGTGGCGGTCGAGCCCGGGGACCGGCAGGGAGCGCGACACCGATCCGACCGCCACGAGGAACTGGTCGTAGCGGATGGTCTCGTCCTCGCGCTCGTGTGTGCTCAGGACGACGGTCTTGGCCTCCGGGTCGTGCCCGGTGACGGCGCCGAGGCGCAGGTTCGTGCGGCGCAGCATGTCGCGCAGTGGCGTGACGACGTGCCGCGGCTCGATCGTCCCCGCCGCAGCCTCCGGCAGGAACGGCGTGTAGAGCATGAAGTTGACGTCGTTGACCAGAATCAACCTGGCCGACTGCTTTGGCAGAAGCTTCTCGAGCTTGCGGGCCGCACTGGCTCCGGCGAAGCCTCCCCCGGCGATGACAACGTTCCAGGCCATCACGAGGCCCAGCTGTCGAGCGGATCGAGGCGGGTGACCTCGCCGCCGTCGGCGCGGCCCTTGGTCTCCTTCATCACGTAGCCGACCAGGGGCCGACGGCCTTCGATCTCGCCGTCGCGCACCTTCTCGGCGGCCTCGGGCTCGGCCTCGATGGCCGCAGCGACGATGGCCTCCAGCTCGCCCGAGTCCTCCATCTGCCCGAGCCCCTCGGCCTCGACGATCTCGCCCGGCTCGCCGCCCTCCGCGATCAGCTTCGCCAGCACCTGCCGGGCCGCGGTGCTGGAGACCTGCTTGGCGGCCGCGAGGTCGGCCAGGGCGCCCAGGGCCTGTGGCGTGACCTTCGAGTCGGCCGGACCCGTCCCCGTCCCCCACCTCGCGCAGGCCAGCGGCGAGCTCGCCGACCACCCAGTTCGCGACCGTGCGCGGGTCGGCCTCGGAAGCCGCCTCGCGGTCGCGGCCTCGAAGTAGGCGCCAAGGTCGGGGTCGAAGGCGAGCTGGTCCGCGTGCTTCTGGGTGAGGTCCAGCTCGTCCAGGTAGCGCTCGCGCCGGGCCTCCGGCAGCTCGGGAAGCGACTTGCGCGCCGCGCTCAGCATCTCCTCGGTGGGCGCGAGCGGGACGAGGTCGGGCTCCGGGAAGTAGCGGTAGTCGTGCGCGTACTCCTTCGAGCGCAGCGGCGTCAGCGCGCCGGTGCGCGGGTCGAAGTGGAAGGTCTCCTGCTCCACCGGCTCCCCGGCCTCCAGCGACGCCGGCCTGGCGCTCCAGCTCGGCCGCGATCCCCCGCTCGAGGAAGCGGAAGCTGTTCATGTTCTTGAGCTCGGTCTTCGTGCCCAGCTCCGCCGCCCCGGCCGCGGCGGACCGAGACGTTGGCGTCGCAGCGGAGGCTCCCCTCCTCCATGTTCACGTCGGAGACTCCCGAGCTGCTTGATCGTGGTGCGCAGGAGCTGCGCCCACTCGCGCGCCTCGGTCGCGCCATCTCGCAGGTCGGGCTCGGTGACGATCTCGACCAGGGGCGTGCCGCCGCGGTTGAAGTCGACCAGCGAGGCGCCGGAGCCGTGGATCCGGCCCGACTCGCCCACGTGGATCAGCTTCGCGGCGTCCTCCTCGAGGTGGACGCGGTGGATGCGAACGTCGCCCAGCCGGCCCTTGGTCGCCAGCGGGATGTCGTACTGGCTGATCTGGTACCCTTCGGGTTGTCGGGATAGAAGTAGTTCTTGCGGTGGAAGATCGACCGCGGGGCGATCTCGCAGTCCAGCGCGAGCGCGATCTGCGAGCGCGTAGCGGACCGCCTGCTCGTTGATCGTCGGCAGCACGCCCGGATGCGCCAGGCAGACGGGGCAGGTGTGGACGTTCGGCTCGTCGCCGAACGAGAGCTCGCAGCCGCAGAACATCTTCGTCCGCGTCGACAGCTGGACGTGGATCTCCAGGCCGATCACCGCCTCGTATCCCTCCGGCAGGCTCATCCGGCGGCTCACCACCCGGCGGCCTGGTGTCGAAGCCGATCGCCCGCTCGAGCGCGTGGGCCGCGTCGAGAGCCCGGACTCGCCGAAGGCCGGGGCGGCGATCTGGAAGCCCACCGGCAGCTCCGGCCCGCCGCCGTCCGGCTCGGCGAGGCCCGCGGGATCGAGATCGCCGGGATGCCGGCCAGCGACATCGGCACCGTGCAGAAGTCCGACATGTACATCGCCAGCGGGTCGTCGGTGCGCTCCCCGAGCTCGAAGGCCACGGTCGGCGAGGTCGGCGTGACCAGGTAGTCGAAGCGCTCGAACGCGGTCGCGAAAGTCGTCGGCGATCTTCGTGCGCACTCGCTGCGCGCGGCCGTAGTAGGCCTCGTAGTAGCCGGAGGAGAGCGCGTAGGTGCCGAGCATGATCCGCCGCTTGACCTCGGCGCCGAACCCCGCGGCGCGGGTGCGCTCGTACATCGTCGGTCAGGTCGCCGGCCGCCCTCCGCGCGCAGCCCGTAGCGCACGCCGTCGTAGCGGGCGAGGTTCGCCGAGGCCTCGGCCGGCGCGAGGACGTAGTAGGCGGAGATGCCGTGCGCGGCGTGGGGCAGCTCGCACTCGTCCACCTCGCCGCCCAGCTCCCGGATCAGCGTCGAGCGTTCCGCTCGAACACCTCGGCGACGCCGGCCTCGATCCCCTCGGCCTCGCGCGGACAAGCTCCCGCGGCACGCCGAAGCGAAGGCCCTTCGAGGTCGTCGCGCGATGGGCAGCTCCACGCCGCCCTCGATCCCGACCGAGGTCGAGTCGCAGGGGTCGCGGCCCTCGATGGCGCCGCAGCAAGAGCGCCGCGTCGGTGACGTCGCGGGTCAGCGGCCCGCACTGGTCGAGCGAGGAGGCGAAGGCGATCATCCCGTAGCGGGAGACCGCCCCGTAGGTGGGCTTCAGGCCGACGATCCCGCAGAGCGACGCGGGCTGGCGGATCGAGCCGCCGGTGTCGGTGCCGATCGCCCAGGGCGCCAGCCGGCCCGCGACCGCCGCCGCCGAGCCGCCCGACGACCCTCCCGGGACCCGCTCGCGATCCCAGGGGTTGCGCACGGGCCCGTAGCCGGAGTTCTCGTTCGAGGAGCCCATCGCGAACTCGTCCATGTTCGTCTTGCCGAGCAGCCGGGCGCCGGCGTCGGCGAGCCTGCGCACCGCGGTGGCCGTGTACGGCGGCCGGTAGCCCTCCAGGATCCGCGACCCGGCGGTGGTCTCGATCCCCTCGGTGCAGAAGATGTCCTTGACGGCGATCGGCGCGCCGCGGAGCGCGCTCGTCGGCGCTGCCGCGAGGCGCCGGGCTCCGCGCGCCACAGGTAGGCGCCCAGCTCGTCGTCCGGCGGCGGCCTCGGCGTAGGCGTCGAAGTACTCGTCGGCGCCGAGGCTCGCCGGCCTCGATCCGCCGCAGCGCCTCGGCGACGGTCAGCTCGAGGATCGCTCGTGCGCTCACGCCTGCGGGGACGGGACGCGGAACGCCCCCTCGGCCGGGTCGGGCGCCGGCTCCAGGACCTGCTCGCGCGGCCAGCTCGGCCGCGGCTCGTCGGCGCGCAGGACGTTCTCCAGCGCGACCACGTGCGAGGTCGGCTCCACCCCGTCGAGGTCGAGCTCGTTCATCCGCTCGACGTGGTCGAGGATCGCGGACAGCTCGCCCGACATCCGCTCGACCTCCTCGTCGGTCAGCTCGAGCCGCGCCAGCCGCGCGACGTGCAGGACCTGCTCCCGATCGATCACGAAGCGGATTCTAGGCCGGTAGGATGCCCGCGACGCGATGCTCGCCGCGCTGATGACCGGAGAGCGGGCGAGCGATTCGTCGTCCTCAACCTCCGCCTGCTGGCGGCGAGCTTCGCGGTCGTCGGGATCCTGTTCATCGTCACGCCCGACGGCGTCCTGGACGTGATCTCCGACCTCGGCGACTGGCTGCCGCTGGGCGAGTTCACGCCGCGCCCCGGAGACCACCGAGCAGTTCTGGCTGGCGCTCGGCTTCGCCTACATGGTGGTGATCACCGGCATCTGCCTCGTGGTCCAGGCCGACGTCGTCCGCTACCGGCCGCTGCTCCTGGTGCTCGCGGCGGGCAAGACCGCCTCCTCGCTCGCCGCGCTCGGCTTCTACCTCTTCGACCAGGACGTCTTCATCTACCTGCTCAACTTCCTCGTCGACGGCTTCCTGGCCGTCGTGGCGCTGCTCTCTGGTCGGTGGCCGGCCGGATCGGAGAGCCCGCCGCTCCGTCCTGAAGGCGCCCGCCGGGGCTGGGGGCCGCCGAGCTGCTACGCCGACTGCCCTGCGAGCTGCGCTTGCGCGTTCGCGGAGGCGATGGCGCCCGGGCTTCGGGGCGCTGCCGCCGGCCGCCAGCGCCGGCGGCTGCCGCACTCGCGGCGCCGGACGCGGTCGAGGTCGCGGAGCCGCTCAACCGCTACCTGGCGAGCATGCCCAGGCGCAGCGTGAGGCAGGTCAAGCTCGCCCTGCGGGTCCTCGAATGGCTCCCGTTCCCGTGGCGGTTCAGCCGCGCCAGCCTCGAGGCGCGCCAGGACTTCCTCCGCCGGCTCGAGGGTTCGAGCCTGCCGCGCGCCGCGCGACCTGCTGCTGTTCCTCAAGGTGCTCGACCGGCCTCGGCTACGGCAACGACGCGCGGGTGCGGGCGGCGGTCGGCTACGAGATGCGCTGCGAGGTCGCCGACGGCGATCCGCCGCTCGCCGACTCCGAGCTCGAGGCCGCTCGGCGACCTGAGCCCGCCCGCGGGCGGCGAGGAATGCGACGTGGCGATCGTCGGCTCGGGCGCCGGCGGCGCGGTCACGGCGGCGATCCTCGCCGAGGCCGGGCTCGAGGTCGTGGTGCTGGAGGCGGGCCCGTACATGGACCGGCGCACCTACCCCGACGAGCCGCTGGCCGCGCTCGCGGCGCTCTACCGCGACGGCGGGCTGACGATCGCCGAGGGCCGCCCGGCGATCCCGACGCCGGTCGGCCGGGCCGTCGGCGGGACGACGGTGATCAACTCGGGCACCTGCTTCCGGGCGCCGGAGGAGGTGCTCGCCGGCTGGCGAGCCGAGCACGGGATCGAGTGGGCCACCGATCTGGTCGCCCGACTACGAGGCGGCCGAGGAGATGCTCCACGTGCGCCCGGTCGATCCCGAGCGGATGGGCCGAAACGGCCAGCTCCTGCGCGAGGGCGCCGAGGCGCTGGGCGTCCGCCACCACCCGCTGCGCCGCAACGCCGGCGCGCTGCTCACCAGTGCAGCTCGTGCCCGCCGGGCTGCCGGCTGGACGCCAAGCAGGCCATGCACGTCTCCTACCTGCCGCGCGCCGTCGCGGCCGGGGCGCGGGTGCGGGCCGAGGTCGAGGCTCGGCGGGTCGTCTTCGAGCGCGACGACGCGGCCACGGGGCTCGACTGCTCGGCGCGGCGCCAACGGGCACGAGGTCGCGCGCCGTTCACGAGCTCCGCGCCCGGCGGGCGGTCGTGCTCGCGGGCGGCGCCTTCGGGACCCCGGAGCTCCTGCTGCGCTCGGGCTTCCGCTCGCCGAGCGGCCAGCTGGGCCGCAACCTGCGCATCCATCCCGCCTGCTGGGTCGGCGCCCGCTTCGCCGAGGAGGTGCGCGGCTGGGACGGCGTGATGCAGAGCTACGCGGTCGACGAGTGGGAGGATCGCGGGATCCTGCTCGAGGCCACGTTCACGCCGCTCGCCTTCGGCGCGCAGTGGCTGCCGGGCACCGGCGTCGAGCACGCAGGAGCGGGTGCTCGCCTACGACCGGATCGCCTCGACCGGCGTCCACCTCTCCGATCGGTCGGCGGGGCGGGTGGGGCTGGCCGCGCGACGGCTCGCTGCGCATCACCTACCGCCTCACGGACGACGACGCCGCTCGGCTCATGCTTCGGGATCGCCCGCGCGGCCGAGCTCTTCTACGCCGCCGGCGCCCGCGAGGTCTATCCGCAGATCGCCGGCATCCCCACGATCCCGAAGGACCGGATCGCCGACCTCGAGGCCTCGCCGCCCGCGCGTGCGCGGCTGCGCCTCGAGGCGTTTCATCCGATGGGCACGGCGCGAATGGACGCCGACCCCGGGGCGCGGCGTGGTCGGCACCGACGGCGCGGTCCACGGCGCCGAGGGCCTCTACGTGGCCGACGGCAGCCTGCTGCCGAGCTCGATCGGCGTCAACCCGATGATGACCATCATCGCGATGGCCTCCCGGGTCGCGCAGCGGGCTCGCGGACACGCCTGAACTAGAACGCGAAACGGCCGCCCGAAGGCGGCCGTCGCAGTCAACCTCTCCTCCCCGGGGCGCGATGCCCCAGGGTCACGGTGCTTAGCGGCGCCGGCGGTGGCGGCCGGAGGCGGGGGCGGCGGGTCGGAGCCGGTCGTCTGGCCCGGAAGCGATCGGCCTCCGAACGAGGTGCCCTCCTCCTGCATCGCGCGCCAGCCACCGTAGGCGACGCCATCGGCGGCGATCAGCCCCAGCCAGACGCCGATCTTCGCGGTGACGTCGACCTCGCCACCGAAGGCTTCAGCCACCTCGCCGAGCCGAAATCCGGCGGGCTGATGATGCTGATGATGATCAGAACGACCGACAGGATCCCCAGGCCGGCGACGACCGCGCTCAGCGGCGACCGGCAGGTCGACCGTCGTCTGGTTGGCGGCCGATCACGCCAGCCCGATCGCGGCCCCCCGTGATGAACAGGACGATGTCGATGAAGCCATACGAGCCCCAGGCGTTGCCGCCGGCGGAGAAGCCGATCGCCTCCGCCGTGACGGTCGAACCACTTGAAGATGAACATGATCAGGATCAGCGCGATGCCTGATACGCCCGGCGATCTTCTCGCCGGTAGTCTGGTGAAGTCCATTGACTCTCCCCCGAATCGGGATTGGGACCTAGAGGGAGGCAGCCTATAGCCGCGGGCTGGTCGGATCGCTTCCCGGGCGGGCGGCGCGCAGGCGGCTCAGCCACGCCCGGCGCGCGCCTGAGCGGCCACGACCGTGTTCTGAAGCAGCATCGCGATCGTCATCGGGCCGACCCCGCCCGGCACCGGCGTGATCGCGCCGGCCACCTCGCCGACCGGCCTCGAAGTCGACGTCGCCGACCAGGCCGTCCTCGGTGCGATTCATGCCGACGTCGATCACCGCGGCGCCGGGCTTGACCCAGTCGGCCCTCACCAGGCGCGGCGAGCCGACGGCGGCGACGAGGATGTCGGCGCGGCGGCACACCCCGGCGCAGATCGCGGGTGCGCGAGTGACAGACGGTGACCGTGGCGTTGCGCGTTCAAGAGCAGGCTGGCGAGCGGCCGGCCGACCAGGATCGAGCGGCCGACGATCACCGCCTCGGCCCCCTCGAGCTCGATCTCCGGCATGGCGCAGGAGCTCCATCACGCCCTGCGGCGTGCACGGGCACCAGGCCCGGGCGGCCCTGGGCGAGCAGGCCGGCGCTGGCGGCGGTCAGCCCGTCGACGTCCTTTGCCGGCGTCGATCGCCGCGATCACCGCGTCCTGGTCGATCTGCGTCGGGCAGCGGCAGCTGGACCAGGATCCCGTCCACCTCGTCGTCGGCGTTCAAGCTCGCCGACCAGGGCGAGCAGCTCGTCCTGGCGGTCGACAGCGCCTTCGAGCCCGTGGTGGACCGAGCGCATCCCCACCTCCTCGGTCTGCTTGCGCTTGTTGGCGACGTAGACGTGCGAGGCGGGGTCGTCGCCGACGAGCACGGTGGCCAGCCCGGGACGCGGCCGCCGTTCGCGGCCGCGAACTCCGCTGACGTCGCGCGCCACCCGCGCGCGGACCTCGGCCGCCACCGCCTTGCCGTCGATCACCGTCGCCGCCATCAGCTGGCCTTCTTCAGCGGCGCGTAGTCGGCCATCAGCTTGCGCTCGGCTGCCGTCGGCGGCGAAGCGAACCACGATCACCCGACCCGGGCTCGACCGCGGTGACCACGCCCTCGCCGAAGGTGGCGTGCACGACGTCGTCGCCGACCCGGAACTCGAGGCCCGGCGAGGGCTGCGCTCTGGCGGCGGTCGGCGCCCGCCGCACCGGATCCGAAGCTGCCGCCCAGCACGGCCGGCGGCCTCCGCCGCCCGCAGCCGGTCGCGGCGTCGCGCCTTGGCGCTCGACCAGCTCGTCCGGGATCTCGCGCAGGAACCGGGAGGGCAGGTTGTGGCCGCGGCCGCCGTGCAGGCTCCGCCGGCGGGCGAAGGTCATGCAGAGCCGCTGCTTGGCCCGGGTCACGCCCGACGTAGCAGAGCCGGCGCTCCTCCTCGAGGTTGCCCTCCTCGAGCGAGCGCATGTGCGGGAAGACGCCCTCCTCGCAGCCGATCATGAACACCGCCTCGTACTCGAGGCCCTTGGCGTTGTGGAGCGTCATCAGCGTGCACAGGCTCTCCTCCGTCCTGCAGCGCGTCCTGGTCCGTGTACAGCGAGATCTGGGCCAGGAACTCCTCCAGCGGCCTCGCGTCGCTCTCGCCCTCCAGCTCGCGGTTGGCGTCGAACTCGCCGGCGACGCCGACCAGCTCCTGGAGGTTCTCGACCCGCCCCTCGGCCTCGATCGTCCGCTCGGCCTGGAGCGCCTCGAGGTAGCCGCGTCTCGTTAGCACCGCCTCGAGCAGCTCGGCCACCGGGTCGGTCGCCGTCGGCGGCCGCGTCGGCGCAGCGCCACCATCGTCTCGGCGAAGCGGCGCACCGCCTTCAGCGCCGCGGCGCCCAGGCCGGAACGCGCTCCGGCCTCGCGGATGACGTCCCAGATGTCCTCGCCGGTCGTGTTGGCGTGCGAGAGCAGCCGCGCCTGGGTCTGTCTGGCCGATCCCGCGGCGCGGCGAGTTGACGATCCGCGCGAACGAGACCGCGTCGGCGGGGTTCGCGATCAGGCTCAGGTAGGCGACCGCGTCCTTGATCTCGGCCCGCTCGTAGAACTTCGTGCCGCCGATCACCTGGTAGGGGATCTCGAAGCGGACCAGCGTGTCCTCGAGCACCCGGCTCTGCGCGTTGACCCGGTAGAAGACCGCGATCTCGTCGCGCGGCGACCCCCTCGTCCGTGCACAGCCGCTCGACCTCCGAGGCCACGTAGCGCGCCTCGGCGTGCTCGTCGTCGAGCTCGACGATCGTCACCGGCTCGCCGCGTCCCGCCTCCGTCCACAGGCGCTTGGGCTTCTGCTCGCGGTTGTTGGCGATGACCGCGTTGGCGGCGTCGAGGATCGTCCCGGTGGAGCGGTAGTTCTGCTCCAGCTTGACCACCGTCGGCGTCCGGGAAGTCGCGCTCGAACTCGAGGATGTTGCGGATGTCGGCGCTGCGGAAGCCGTAGATCGACTGGCTGTCGTCCCCGACCACGGTCAGGTTGCCGTGCTCCCCGCAGAGCAGCTGCAGCAGCCGGTACTGCGGCCCGGTTGGTGTCCTGGTACTCGTCGACGAGCACCCAGCGGAAGGCGCGGCGGTAGCGCTCGCGGACGTCCTCGAACAGCTCCAGCAGGTTGACGGTGCGGACGAGCAGGTCGTCGAAGTCCATCGCGTTGGCCTCGAGCATCCGCCGCTCGTACAGCCGGTAGACGTCGGCGACCGTTTCGCTCGAAGAACGAGCCCTGCGCCTCGCGCGTAGTCGTCGGCGTCGATCGAGCTGGTTCTTCGCGGCCGAGATCTGCGCCCGGACGGCGCGCGGCGGAAAGCGCTTGGGGTCGACGTCGAGCTCCTCCATGCACCGCTTGACCATCCGCAGCGAGTCGGCCTCGTCGTAGATCGTGAAGCGCGCGCTTGTAGCCGAGGCGCTGGGCGTCGGCGCGCAGGATCCGCGCGCAGGCGCGAGTGGAAGGTCATCACCCACATCAGCCGCGAGACGCCGCCGACCAGCTGCTCGACCCGCTCGCGCATCTCGCCGGCCGCCTTGTTGGTGAAGGTGATCGCGAGGATCTCGCTCGGGCGGCGCCTGCCCGGTCGCCAGCAGGTAGGCGATCCGGTGGGTGAGCACGCGCGTCTTGCCGGAGCCGGCGCCGGCGAGCACCAGCAGCGGGCCCTCGCCGTGCTCGACCGCCTGCGCTGCGGCGGGTTCAGCTCCGCGAGCAGGCGCTCGACCTGGCTTGCCCCGGCATGACGGGAGCGCCCAGGGTCTCCTGATGGGAGCCATCGAGCGAGGCCCAGCTCTCCTCCTCGGAGGCCCAGGTCGTGTCGCTCTGTGCCGGGTCCGACTCCACCGGCCGAGGATAGCCCCGGTCGCGGCGCGGTTCTCAGCCGCCGGCCGAGGACGGCCCCTGCTTGCGGCGCAGCTCGCGGACCTCGCCCTCGCGTCGGCTTGCCGTCGACCTCGGCGAGCCGCGCCTCGAGCTCGGCGATGCGCTCGGACAGCGCCTTGATCGCGTCGGCGACCGGGTCGGGCAGGTGGATCCAGTCGGCGTCGGGGCCCTCGACCTTGCGGCCCTCCACCCGGACCGGGTGGCCGGGGTTGCCGACGACGGTGGAGTTGCTCGGGCACGTCCTCGATCACGACCGTGTTGGCGCCGACCTTGGCGCCGTGCCCGACCGTGATCGGGCCCGAGCAGCTTGGCGCCGGAGCCGATCGTGACGTCGTCCTCGACCGTCGGGTGGCGCTTGCCGCGCGCGAACCCGGTGCCGCCCAGGGTCACGCCCTGGTAGAGCGTCACGCGGTCGCCGATCTCGGCCGTCTCGCCGATCACGACCCCCGAGCCGTGGTCGATGAAGAAGTCGTCGCCGATCGTGGCCGCCGGATGGATCTCGACGCCGGTGACGCGCGCGGCTCGTGTAGGAGATCGTGCGCGGCGCCAGCGGCACCCCCGCCTCGTAGAGCGCGTGGGCCACGCGGTGGGCGAGGAGTCGCCTGCACCCCGGCCCAGCTCGTGAGGATCTCGCCGGTGCCGACGCTCGCGCGCAGCGGGATCGCGATCGCGCGCCGAGGCGACGTCGGCACCGACCTCGTGAGCGACGCGCTTGAGGGTTGCCGAGGCCGAGCATCAGCTCGGGGCGAAGAATGGCAGCGACATGTAGCGCTCGCCGCCGTCGCAGGCGATGGTGACGATCCGCTTGCCGGCCATCTCCGGCCGGGCGGCGAGCTCCAGCGCGGCGCCGGATCGCGGCGCCCGGCCGAGATCCCGACCAGCAGGCCCTCGCGGTGGCGGCCCGCGCGCGCCGTCTCGCAGCGCGGCCTCGTCGTCGACCGGGATCACCTCGTCGATCACCGAGCGGTCGAGCATCTCGGGCACGAAGCCGGCGCCGATTCCCTGGATCTTGTGCGGGCCGGCCTGCGCCGCCCGAGAGCACCGGCGAGGTCCGCGGCTCCACGGCGACCACGAGCGTCTCGGGCCGGCGCTCCTTCAGCACCTGGCCGACGCCGGTGATCGTGCCGCCCGTGCCGACCCCGCAGACGAGCGCGTCGACCTCGCCGTCGAGATCGCGCCAGATCTCCTCGGCGGTCGTCTGCCGGTGGACCTCGGGGTTGGCGGGGTTCGAGAACTGCTGCGGCATGAAGCCCTTGCGCTCGCCCGACGATCTCGCGAGCCAGCTCGATCGCCTCGCTCATGCCGCCCAGCGACGGCGTCTCGTGGACCTCGGCGCCGTAGGCGCGCAGGAGCTTGGTGCGCTCCCGGCTCATCCCCTCGGGCAGGGTCAGCACCAGCTCGTAGCCGCGGGCGGCGCAGACCATCGCCAGCGCGATCCCGGTGTTGCCGCTGGTGGGCTCGACGATCGACCGACGCCGGGCTCGATGCAGCCCGTCGCCTCGGCGGCGTCGATCATCGCGACGCCGATCCGGTCCTTGACCGAGCCGCCCGGGTTCAGGTACTCGAGCTTGGCGACGACCTCGGCGCCCAGACCCTCGCCCAGCCGCCGCAGGGCGACCATCGGCGTGTCGCCGACGGTGGCCGACGCCTCGGGCGCGATCCGCAGAGTGGTCGGCTCGGTCACGGCTTCCAAAGTAGCGGGGAACTAGTCTGCAGCTGCATGGCTTCAATCGACGACGCAGTCCAGGCGCTCACCGACCCCAAGAATCTCTCCGAGATCGATGGTCCCGGGGACGAGCGGCGCTTTACCGTGAAGCAGAAGCAGGTGATCGCACGTCTCCGCGAGGGCGGCGCCGGTAAGGCCGAGGCGCGGGGCCTCGCCCTTCAGGCGGTCGAGAAGGTCGGCGGTGAGGTCACCGAGGGCTCCCACCGAGGCGCCCCGATGGCCCGCCACACGGACTCCGTCGAGAGCTGGGTCATCCCGCTCGAGTCCGTGCGCTGGGATGCCGAGTAGCGGGTCCTAGATGTAATACATCCGCGAGCCGGCGTCCTCGGCTTCGCGGCGGGCGATGTCGGCGATCGTCGTTGAGCGGAAGACCTCGCGCAGGGCCTCGACTCCCTCCGCCCAGATCCCGCCGGCCTCGGTGGCCTCCTCGCCGAGCCGCCGTCGAGCGCCTGGACGACCTCGATGACCGTGATCTGGTCGGCCGGCCGGGCCAGCGTGTAGCCGCCCTTGACGCCGCGGTGGCTGTGGAGGAGGCCGTCGCGGCGAAGGGTCGAGAAGAGCTGCTCGAGGAACTGCACCGGCATGCCGCGCCGCTCGGCGACCTGCGGCGATCGGCACGGGCGTGTCGCCGGACCGGGCGAGCTCGGCCATCGCGACGACGGCGTAGCGGGACTTGGAGGTGACCGAGATCATCAGGGCCTTTGTACCGCAGGACCCGGGCGGAGACAAAAAGGGCGCTCATAGCGGGTGGCTGCCGGCGCGGGTCCGGAGCCCGCGGCTAGGATGGCTCTCGATCGGCCGTTCGCCGGTCGAAGCGTTCCGGGTCGCACCCGGAACGCGGGGCAGATGAGAATGAGAGATGAACGACGCTGCTTGGTTGTCGACGGCCACCCGCTGGTTCGCCTCGGGGTGCGCCGGCTGCTGGACGAGCGCTTCGACGTCGAGGAGGCAGACGACGGGGACGACGCCCTCGAGCTCTTACGCGACTACGGGGACTTCGACGTCGCGATCATCTCGCTCTCCCGTACCGGCGAGCCGCGCCGGTGATCCCGGGACCGACGCGATCCGGGCTCTCCGTAAGGCGAGTCCCGGGCTGGGGATCGTCGCCCACGGCCCGCGCGCCGAGCGCCAGGCCGCCAAGCGAGGCGATCAAGGCCGGCGCCACCGCCTACGTGGCCAAGAGCTCCCCGCCCGAGGAGCTGACGCAAGCGGTCGACGCCGCCGCCGACTCCGAGACCTTCGTGGACCCTGCGGCCAACGGCAAGGCGGCGCGCCCCGCTCACCCGGCGCCAGCGCCAGATCCTGCAGATGTTCGCCGACGGCCACTCGACCGCTCAGGTCGCCCAGTCGCCTCGGCCTAGCATCCGAGACGGTCCGCACCCACACGAAGGCGGCCCTCGCCCGCCTCAGCGCACGCGACCGGGCACACGCGGTGGCCATCGGCCTCCGCCAGAGCCTGATCGAGCTAGATCCAGCCTCGATCGCGCGCGATGAGGACGGCCTGGGCGCGGTCCACCGCGCCGATCTTGCGGTAGACGTTGTGAAGGTGGGTGCGGATCGTGCTCACCGAGAGCGACAGCTCCTGGGCGATCTGCTTGTAGACCTTGCCCTCCGCCAGGCCCGCGAAGCGCGTCGACCTCGCGCGCTGACAGCGGGCAGGGTTCGGAGGCCCGGCGGCGCTGGCGTGCCGGCGTGCGGGAACTCGTACAAGAGGGCGCGCAGCTGCGTCCTCGTCGATGTCGAGCCGGCCTGCCATCCCGCATCATCCCGTCGAGGGAGACGCGGTCGCCGGCGGCGTGGTGAACGATCGAGTCGGCAAGGCTTATCACGGCAGCATGCCCGTCCGCGTCGGCCGAGTGGTGGCGCTCGATGGCGGCGGCGATCGGCGGCTTCAGGCCCCAGCGGCGGACCAGGACGGCGCCGACCAGCGCGTGGTCGATCCCCAGCTCGCGACGCTCGCGCCGGATGCGGGCCTCGGGTGCCTCGGTCGCCCGGGTCGGCTCCGTAGTCGTCGCCGTAGAGTTGGGCGAGCACGAGCTTTCCGACATCGTGGAGCAGGGCCGCGATGGCGAGCTCGTCGGGCTGGCCGATGCGCGCCGCCTCGGCGACGCGGTCGGCGGCGTACCGGGTGGCAACGGCGTGCCGGCGGAACCGCTCGTAGCCGCGCGGGCATCGAGCCCTCACCCTCGAAGGGGTCGTAGGTCTCGAGCGAGCTGGCGATCACGCGCACCCCGCCCGGCGTCAGCGCGTCGACGGCCTCCCGCACGCCTCCGACGCGCGCGGGCGGCCCCGCGCCGTTGTTCGCCGCGCGCATCACGGCGATCGCGAGCGCGGCGTCGGACTCGACGGCCTCGGCGACATCGCCGGCCGACTGGGCCTCAGCATCGGTGAGGTTCATCAGGCGGTGGCGGGCCTCGCAGAGTGCGGGCAGCCGGGTGATCGCTTCGAAGGCGTCGGCAAGTCGTGCGCCACCCGCGCGAGGGCCGCCCGGCTTCGTGGCGGGTGCCTTCTTGGCTGCAGTGGCGGGGCTCATCGCTGCTCTCTGAGGAGGAAGCCGCGAAGCGTTCATCGCGTCGCGGCTTCTCCGTTCCCTTCATCGGCAGATCGGGCGCGCGAGCTTAAGCGTGAGAGCAGGGATGAATCCCCTACTTGGGCAGCAGGCTGGGCCTCAGGCCGAGTGGCCTGCCTCGGCGTCCTTCAACCGGACGAGCGCGGCATCGATGCGCGCCAGGGTCTGGTCGCTCCCGAGCGCGGCCACCGACTCGAAGATCCCCGGGAAACGGTGCTTCCCGTGAGCGCCACGCGCAGCGGCTGGTAGAGGGCCTTGGCCTTCACTCCCTCAGTCTCCACGATCGCCGAGAGGGCGCCCTCGACGGACTCCGTCGTGAACTCCCCGAGGTCAGCCAGCGCCTCGCGGGCGCTGCCCAGCAGGCCGCCGGCCCCGTTCACCATCACCCTCTCCCAGGCCGCGGGGTCGTCGACGGGGTCGGTGAACAGGAAGGCGATGAGCTGCCACACCTCCGCCAGCGTCTGAGCCTTCTCACGGACGATCTCGCAGGCGGCGGCCCGCGTCTCGGCCGAGGCGCCCTCGAACGCTCCGGCGGCGACAGGATCCGTCCGGCGCAGGTGATCGGCCACGCGCTCCTCGTACTCGGTCAGCGGCAGCTCGCGCATGAACCGCCCGTTCATCCAGCGCAGCTTCTTCTCGTCGAAGATCGCCGAGGCCTTCCCAACTCGCTCGAGGTCGAACCGCCCGACCAGCTCGTCGGTGGAGAGGATCGTCGTGTCGTCGTCGGTCCCCCAGCCGAGCAGCGCCAGGTAGTTGCGAAGCGCGGACGGGAGGTATCCCGCCTCGCGGAGCTCCTGCACCGACGCGGCGCCGTGCCGCTTCGAGAGCTTCTTCCCGTCCGGGCCGTGGAGCAGCGGCAAGTGCGAGTAGCGCGGTGCTTCGAAGCCCAGGGCCTCGAGGACGAGGAGCTGCTTCGGGGTGTTGGAGAGGTGGTCATCTCCGCGTACGACGTCCGTGATCCCCATCTCGGCGTCGTCGACGGCGACGGCGAAGTTGTAGAGCGGCGTGCCGTCGCCCCGCGCGATCACGAGGTCGTCGGCCAGTCGGTTCTCGAATTTCACCTCTCCCCTGATCAGGTCGTGGACCACGGTCTCCCCCTCGTCGGGACTGCGCAGGCGGATCGCCGCGCCGGGCTCGTCCCTCGGCTCACCGCGGTATCCCGCCCCGTCGTGCTCACGCTTCCACGCCTGGACCTCCTCCGACGTGGCCGTGTCCGGATAGGCCTTCCCGGCGTCCCGGAGCTCGCGGATGCGCCCCTCGTGGGAGCGGCGCCGGTCGAACTGGCTGACGGGGCCCTCATCCCAGTCGAGCTCGAGCCAGCGCAGAGCGTCGAGGATCTGCTCGACGTTCTCCGGCGTCGAGCGCTCGCGGTCGGTGTCCTCGATGCGCAGGACCATCGTTCCGCCACGGCCGCGTGCGTGAAGCCAGTTGTAGAGTGCGGTCCGGGCCCCGCCGATGTGGAGGGCGCCAGTTGGCGAGGGGGCGAATCGAACGCGAAGGGGTTCAGTGCTCATGCTGATCGGCGCGCATGTTTCCACAGCCGGGGGGCTGTTACACCGCCGTCGAGCGCGGGGTCGAGCGGCGATGTGACTCGATCCAGATCTTCCCGCAGTCGCCCAGGATGTGGCAGCCCACCGCCTACACCGACGCCGACTTCGCGGAGTTCCGGGAGGCGATGGCGGGCTCGCGCATCGGGTCCGTGGTGATTCACGCCATCTACCTGATCAACTGCGCGAGCAAGGAGCGTGAGGTCCAGCGCAACTCGCGGGCCGCGCTCGAACACGCCTTGCGGGTGGGAGACGGGATCGGCGCCGACGGGGTCGTGCTTCACGCCGGGGCGCGCAAGGGCGAGCCGCACGGTCCCTCCGTGAAGCGGGCCGGCAAGGCGATCGCCGCCGCCCTGGATGCGAGCGACGAGTGCGCGATCCTGCTGGAGAACACGGCCGGGACGCAGGGGCCGCTGGGCCGCGACGTCGCCGAGCTCGCCGAGCTGATCGAGACCGCTGGAGGCGGCGATCGCCTTGGCGCCTGCCTCGACTGCTGTCACCTGCTGGCCGCGGGCTATGAGATCAGGACGCCGGACGCGCTGAGCGAGTTCGCCGACGAGTTCGACTCGAGCGTGGGCATGGACCGCCTGCGCTGCGTTCACGTGAACGACTCGAAGGTCGGACTCGGTGCGAACCGTGACCTGCACGCGCCGCTCGGGGAGGGCGAGATCGGGAAGTCCGGCCTGGGCGTCTTCCTGTCCGAGCCGCGGTTCGAGGGCCTGCCGGCGATCCTCGAGGGGCCAGGGATGGCCGGCGGCAGCACCGAGGTCGAGGACGTAAAGCTGGCTCGCCGTTTACGGACGCGGAAACGCGCCGCCCGAAAGCGGCGCGCCCCAGACCCCCTCAAAGGTCCCGGTTAGAGCTCTTCTGTGGATTCGCGTGCCACGGCCCTCTGCAGGGCCAGGCCGACGCCCGTGACGGCAAGGGCAACCGCGAGCATCGCGATCACGTCAAAGCCGGTGAACGGGAGCGGGCCAACGTTGCCGCCCAGTCCGCTGGGATCTGCCGGATCTCCAACTCCGGCTCCGCCGCCGCCACCAGTGGTGAGCGGGGGTGGGATCTCGTCGTACTGTTCAGCGGTCGGGCTCTGCCCCATCGCGATCGCCGGGAAGGCGAACATCGCGACGAGCAGGAGTGCGGTGAGGCGGAACCTCAACGTCCCCAGCCCGTGGCTGCGCTTCTGATGTGCATTAGTCGTCATCGGCAATGAGTTTGCGTGAGGGGGGTGAGAGCAACGTGAGCCACGGATGAGAGTTGCTCTCATGCATCAGCGGGGCCTTCGCTCGGTTTTCGCTGGTTTTCCAGGGTTCGGCAAGCGTGGGCATACGCGTTTTCCCGTAGCGGGCGTCTCATTCCACTCTCATGTCGCTCTCATCTCGGTAGGGAAAGCTAGCCCCTCTATGCCACTTGGATCCGATTGGGGAATCCGCCGGTGAGCCAGAGACGCGCGCGGATCGTCGGGGTCCAAGCGGCAGCCGTGGCTGTCTTGGTGCTGCTCGTGTACGTGACCCTGCTGCGCCCGGAAGACCAGGGCCCGCTCCGCGGGATCGAGGCCCCTGGCGGCGGTCCCCAAGCGAATGTCCCGGCGGGCCTCGCGGGGCCGGACGGTCGCACGGGCGACCGTCCTGGCGACCGCCGGGGCGAACCTGGCGACCGCCGGGGCGAACCTGGCGACCGCCGGGGCGGCGGTTCACCCCCGTTCGGAGGCCAGAACGGCTCGCCGGGAGGCGCCCCCCTTGGGCTGGTGCTCGGCTCGACCGCCACCGGTGCCGGCGGCGTTCCGCCGTCGGCACCCGTTGTCACCAGACCGAACACGTCGAGCGACGACCAGTACAAGGATTCGGCCCAGGCGCTGCTCGACAGGGTGGCGGCCGGCGGCCTATCGGCGAGTAGGGGCCGCGGCGCGTCTCCGCCGGGCGGGGTAAGTTCCTGCGGTGGCCGCGCTTCTTGGCGACAGCCCCGCGGGTGCACCCGACCCGAAGCCCGGCGAACGTGAACGCGCAGGTGAGCCCGCCCGCCTGCGGGCGTTCGCCGGCATGCGGACGCGCGTCCTCCTCTCGTTCCTGGTCCTGTTGATCGTCTCCACCGCCGCGTCGGTCATCGTCCTGCGGGAGGTCCTGATCTCGCGCATCGACGACGAGGTCTCCGAAGCGCTCGCCGACGACATCGATGAGCTCCAGGACCTCTCCGAGGGACGGGTAGACCCGGCCACGGGTGAGCCCTTCAAGGGCCTGGGAAGCATCTTCGACGCCTACCTGGCGTCGCACTCACCGATCGCGGACTCGGCGACCGTCTCGTTCGTGGACGACGAGCAACACGCCAGCCAGAGCGCCGACTCGGATCTGGAGCCGCTCGTCACCGCCCTCGACAGGATCGGGCCGGTTGACGAGCCCACACAGGGGACGATAGAGACCCCACTTGGACCGGTCCGTTTCACGGCCGTGCCCGTTAGCACGGCGACGCAGACGGGCTCGCTCACCACGGGCCAGCTGCTGGTGGAGCGCCGGGAGCAGGTGGACAGCGCCGTGCGGATCGCCGTGGGCGTCTCGATCGTGGTGATGCTGCTCGCCTCCCTGTTCATCTGGCTCGCTGCGGGGCGCGCGATGGCGCCGCTCCAGGCCCTGGCACGGACCGCGCGCCAAATCTCGGAGACTGATCTGTCGCAGCGGATCCCGGTCAACGGAAACGACGAGATCGCTCAGCTCGGCCACACGCTGAACGCGATGCTCGACCGCTTGGAGACGGCGTTCGCCGACCAGCGAGAGTTCCTGGCCGACGTCAGTCATGAGCTGCGAACGCCGATCACGGTTGTCCGCGGCCACATCGAGACGCTGGGCGAGGACCCGCGTGACCGCCAGGAGGCCGTCGTGGTCATCCAGGACGAGCTGGATCGCATGAACCGCTTCGTCGACGACCTCCTGTTGCTGGTCCGCGCCTCCAGGCCCGACTTCCTGCGCCCCGAGCCGCTGGATCTGGACCTGCTGACCCACGAGGTGTTCGCGAAGGCGCGCCTGCTGGGCGACCGGGCTTGGGTCCTCGAGGGAACGGGGATCGGACTCCTGAACGCTGACCCGCAGCGCCTGACGCAGGCGATCACCAACCTGGCCTCGAACGCCGCGAACCACACCGGGCCCGGCGAGCCCATCTGGATCGGCAGCGCGCTGAACGACAACAGCGCCCGGATCTGGGTTCGCGACGAGGGCCCCGGGATCCCGGAAGAGGAGCAGCGCCTGATCTTCGAGCGGTTCGCCCGCTCGCAGAGCGTCCGAGGCGGCGGCGGTGCCGGCCTGGGCCTGGCCATCGTCGAGGCGATCGCCGAGGCACACGGTGGCCGCGTTGAGCTGGACTCGGCACTGGGGGCCGGGGCGACGTTCACGATCGTGATCCCGGTCCGGTGACCCGCGTCCTGATCGCCGAGGATGAGGTGCGGCTTGCCTCGTTTCTCGAGAAGGGACTGCGCGCGAGCGGCTACACGACGACAGTGGCCCCCGACGGGCCGCAGGCCTCGATCATGGCGCGCGACGAGGACTTCGACCTCCTCATCCTCGACCTCGGGCTTCCCGGCATGGACGGCCTCGAGGTGCTCCGCGAGCTGCGCTCGTCGGGCCAGCGCCTGCCGGTGATCATCCTCACCGCCCGCGACGACCCGGCCGACAAGGTCGCGGGGCTGGAGGCGGGCGCCGACGACTACCTCGCCAAGCCTTTCCACTTCGAGGAGCTGCTCGCGCGGGTTCGGGCCCGCCTCCGCGGCGATCGTCCCCCGGAGGACAGCGCCCTGAGGGTCGGGGACATCTCGCTCGATTTGCGCACGCGGTGGGCCTCCGCCAACGGCGAGACCATCGAGCTGAGCGCACGCGAGTTCGAGCTGTTGCGGACCTTCCTCGAGCACCCGGACCAGGTGCTCACCCGGGAGCAGCTCCTCTCCCACGTTTGGGGTTACGACTACGACCCCGGCTCGAACGTCGTGGACGTATACGTGGGTTACCTGCGCCGCAAGCTCGGATCGTGGCGCTTCGAGACCGTGCGCGGCGTCGGGTACCGGTTCCGGACCTAGCTAGGTCAGCGCGTTGCGCAGGTCGAAGGCGCGGATGCCCTCGTCGCCCGCATCGGTGCAGTCGAAGAAGCGCGGGTTCACGCACGCGAAGGCCGGGCCCTCGCCCTCGTAGCAGGGCTCCACCTGGAACTGGCAGTGCGGGAGCGGGTCGCCGGTCATCTTGATGCCGCCGAACCCGTTGCCGGCCTCCGCGAGCTCGAACATCTCGAGGTCGATCTCGGCGCCGAAGACCTTCCGCATACAGCCCATGTACCGATTGCCGCTGAGCGGATCGGAGTAGCTGTAGAGGTAGCTGCAGCGCATCTCGACGCAGCCGCGGGGCTCGACGAGCTTGTCGCAGAAAGTCCGGCAGCGGCGACACTCGCCTTGGCGAGTTTCCTCTCCCCCACGCTGCTTCAGCGCCATGGCGGAATATTACGCGGCAATCGAGGTCGGGCCAAGCACCTCGGCCAGCTGCGCGCGCAGCGGCGGCGAGGGGCTGATCCTGTAGGAGTCCCCGAAACGCAGGCGGCGGGTGCCGTCGGTGGTTCGCATCACCAGCAGCACCTCGCTCTCGCCCGGGAATCCCTCGAACAGCGACTTCAGCTCATCGATGAGCCCGGGCCCGAAGTCGGCGGCGTTGATGGAGAGCGTGATCTCCTTCGGATCGCGCTTGGCCGCGGCCTTCGCCTCGGCCGCCGCGAGCTCGGCGGCGTCGGGCTCGAAAAGCTCGGCGTCCTGGACCACCACGCTCGTCTGGCCCCGCCCCTTGTGGTCGACCCGGCCCCGCACGAGGACCACCCGGTCGGCCTCGATCGCCTCGGCCGCCTCGCTGGTGGCGTCGCGGATGAACATCTCCACCTGGCCCTCCAGGTCGTCGAGGGTCGCGAACATCACGTGCCCCCCGTTGCGCGTGCGGACCTTCTTCGCCTCGCCGACGATGCCGCCGACGGTGATCCAGGTGCCGTCGGGTTTGTCGGCGACGTCTGGCAGGCCGCAGTCGATCCGCTCGTTCAGCGCGTCCCGGACTTCGTTGAGCGGGTGTGCCGAGAGGAACGTGCCGAGCGTCTCCTTCTCGAGCTTCAGCAGCTCGCGCTGCTCGAACTCGTCGGCCGGCACCGGCAGGCGCTGGCTGGCCGCGGCGTCCGGGCCGTCCTCGCCGGTCTCGCCCCCGCCTCCGAGGTCGAAGATCGAGCCCTGGCCCCGGCGTGAGTCCTCCTGGGCCTTCTGGCCCGAGGCCTGCGCCTGAGGCAGCACCTCGAGCATTCCTCTGCGGCTGGCACCCGTGGAGTCGAGGGCGCCGCACTTGACGAGGCATTCGATCGCCCGCTTGTTCACCGCGCGCGAGTCCACCCGGTCGCAGAAGTCCCAGATCGAGTCGAACGGGCCGGCGTCCTCCTTCGAGCGGATGATCGCCTCGACCGCCTGGTGGCCGACGTTCTTGACGGCGTCCAGGCCGAAGCGGACCTGATCGCCGCGGACCACGAAGCCGTGGTCGGAGGAGTTCACGTCGGGGGGCAGCACCTCGATGCCCATCGCGTTACAGCGGTTGACGAAGTACGGGACCTTGTCCTTGGTGGACATCACCGAGGAGATCAGCGCCGCCATGTACTCGGCCGGTGAAATTCGCCTTCAGGTACGCGGTGCGGTAGGCGATCAGCGCGTAGCAGGCGGCGTGGCTCTTGTTGAAGCTGTAGTCGGCAGCCGCGGTCATCAGCGACCAGAGGTCCTTGGCAACGGCACGGTCGGTCCCCGACGTCTCCGGAGCCCTCGAGGAACTTGTCCTCCATCGTGGCCATCAGGTCGCGCTTCTTCTTGCCGACCGCCTTGCGCAGGTCGTCGGCCTCGGCGCCCGAGAACCCGGCGATCTGCTTGGCGATCTCCATCAGCTGCTCCTGGTAGATGCAGCAGCCATAGGTGGCCTCGGTGATCGGGCGCAGGCGCTCGTCGGCGAAGGCGACCGAGGCCGGGTTGCGCTTGCCGCGCGCGTACTCGTCGATGTAGCGCATCGCGCCCGGGCGGTAGAGCGAGACGAGCGCCACGATGTCGTCGAACTCGGTCGGCTTCACCTTGCGGAGGGCGTCGCGCATGCCGTCGGACTCGAGCTGGAAGACGCCGACGGAGTCGCCGGCGGCGAGCATCTCGTAGGTCTCAGGTCGTCGAGCGGGATCCGCTCGATCTCGACCTCGATCTCGCGCGAGCGGGCGATGATCTCCACCGCGTCCTCGATCACGTCGAGGTTGCGCAGGCCGAGGAAGTCCATCTTCAGCAGCCCGATCTCCTCGATCGGGCCCATCGAGTACTGAGTCACGACCTTGTACGAGCGCTCGGGCTTGCCGCCTTGCCGTTCGCCCCGTTGGCGCCGCCGCCGCGGTCCTCCGCGAGCTGCAGCGGCACGATCTCGTCGAGCGGGCGGTCCGCGATGACCACCGCCGCGGCGTGGATCGAGTTGTTGCGGACGATCCCCTCGAGCCCCTTGGCGACATCGATGATGCTTTTCGCGCCGTGTCGCGTGTCGTAGGTGTGGCGCAGCTCCTGTCCGTCCTTCAGGCACTCGTCGAACGACGGCGCGCGGCCCATGATGGGCTCCGGGATCAGCTTCGCGAGCTGGTCGCCGGTGCGCGTAGTCGTAGCCGAGCACGCGGGCCGCGTCGCGGGTTGCGGCGCGCGGCGCCATCTTGCCGAAGGTGATGATCTGCGCGACGGACTCGCGCCCGTACTTGTCCTGGACGTAGCGGATCACCCGCTCGCGCCCGCGGACGGAGAAGTCGATGTCGATGTCCGGCATGGACTTGCGGCCGGGTTGAGGAAGCGCTCGAACAGGAGGTCGTTCGCGATCGGGTCGAGGTCGGTGATGTTGAGCGCGTAGGCGACGATCGAGCCGGCGGCCGAGCCGCGCCCCGGGCCCACGGCGATCCCGTTCTCCTTGGCGAACCGGACGAAGTCCCAGACGATCAGGAAGTAGGACTCGAAGCCCATCTCGCGGATCACGCCCAGCTCGAACTCCAGCCGCTCCCGCGCCTCGGCGGGCAGCGGGTCGCCGTAGCGGCGCCGCAGGCCCTCGCCGGCGAGGCGCAGCAGCATCTCCCCGGGCTCCTCGCCGTCGGGCGTCGCGTAGCGGGGCAGCAGCAGCTTGCCGAGCTCCATCTCGACCTCGCAGCGCTCGGCGACCTCCAGCGTGGTCGGCACCGCCTCCGGCCACGGCTCGAAGTCCTCGCGCCATCTCCTCCGCGCTCTTCAGGAAGAACTCGTTGGTGTCGAAGCTGAGCTTCGGCTGCTCGAGCGTGGACTTGGTCTGCACGCAGAGCAGCGCGGCGTGGTTTTCGTAGTCCTCGCGGCGCAGGTAGTGGACGTCGCCGGTCGCCACCAGCGGGCGCCCGACCTCGCGGGCGACCCTGACGATCCCCTCGTTCGCCTTGTCCTGCTCGGGGATGCCGTTGACCTGGACCTCGAAGTAGAGGTTGTCGGCGCCGAATACGCCCGATAGCTCGTCGATGTGGGCGCGGGCGTCGGCGGGGCGGTCCTCGATGAGGCGCCGGCAGAAGCGCGACTGCAGGCATCCGGTGAGCGCGATCACGCCCTCGGAGTGGCGCCAGCAGCTCCATGTCGAGGTTCGCCTTCCCGCGGGCGAACCCCTCGAGGTAGCCGGCCGAGCTGAGCTTCACGAGGTTGCGAAAGCCCTCGTCGCTTGGCCGCGAGCAGCGTCAGGTGGTTGCGCTCGACGCCGCGGCCGGGCGCCGCTGGGCCGCGCGGCGATCCTCGACCAGGTAGGCCTCCAGCCCGAGGATCGGCTTGATCGCCGTGCTCCTTGCACGCCTTGTAGTGCTCGACCGCGCCGTTCATGACGCCGTGGTCGGTGAGGCCAAGCGCCGGCATCCCCAGCTCGGCGGCGCGCGTCGCCATGGCCTCGATCTTGTTCGGCCCCGTCGAGCAGCGAGTACTCGCTGTGAACGTGCAGATGGACGGCCGTCGGAGGAGCGTCACGCATCGGGTCATCTTCGCAATCGGGCCAGATGCCACGGCCCCGCCGCGACGGCGCTTCCGCGCAATCTGCGGATACCCTCGGGCCATGATCTGGCTGCTGCGACACGGCGACGCGGAAGACGGCGCCGGCGACGATGCCTCGCGCGAGCTGACCGGCAAGGGCGGCGCCAGGCGAAGGCGGCCGGCAGGCGCATGAAGGCGCTGGGGGTCGAGCTCGGACGCCTGCCTCACCAGCCCGAAGGTGCGGGCGCGCGACACGGCGCGGATCGCCTGCGCGCACTCGGGCGTCGAGCCCGAGCTCGACGAGGCGCTTCGCGGCGGCGACTTCGACCCCGAGGAGCTGGCGGCCGGGCCGCGGCGAGGTCCTGCTGGTCGGCCACGAGCCGGACTTCTCGCGCGCGATCGGCTGGCAACCGGCGCACGGATCAAGTTGAAGAAGGGCGGGCTCGCGGCCATCGACGGTGCGGAGCTGGTCCTGCTGCTGCGCCCGGCCGAGCTCGCCGCGATCGCCGGCGGCTGAAGCCGCTACTCGTCCGAGATGGCTTGGCGCAGGCGTTCCTCGGCCTCGCGAATGCGGCGCCCGGCCTCCTCCTCGGCGGCGGTCGCGGCACGAAACCGGGCCTCGAGGTCGGCGGCCTGCTCGGAGGCGCCCGCCGACTCGGCCACGCGGGTGCCCACCTCGACCACGCGAATCTGCGCCTCCACCGTGCGCCGCTCGGTTTCGCCGATCTCTCCCAGCGCCCGCTCAACCCGATCGACCCCTTCGTTGAGGCGGGTGAGTGCCGCCGCCACGCGCTCGTCGCCCGCCGCGGCTCGGGCATCGATCTCCTCCCGTGCCGCGGTCAGGTGCCTGCGCTCGGCGTCGAGCACCGCGCGGATCTCCCAGGCGCGGGAGTCGAGCCCGGACCGGACCTCCTTCTCCTTCAAATCGAGGCGTGCGCCGGCCTCGGTCGCGGCGGACTCGGCGCGCTTCTCGAGCTTGGCGAGAGCCGCTTGTGCGCGCTTCGAGGACTCCTGGCGTGCCAGCTTCAGCTCGTGGCGACGTGACTTGGCGGAGACCTTCTCGGCCGCGGCCTCGATCCGTGTCGCGACCCTGGCCTCGGCGGCCTGGATCGCATTCAGGGACTGCGTCGCCTCGCCGCGCATCCGGGCGACCTCCGACTCCAGCCGCTGCGAGCCCTCCGCGGTGAGCTTCGCCGCAGCCTCGTCGGCCCGCCGCTTCCCCTCCGCTTCGTACTGCTCCGCGAGACCCGTCGCGGTGCGCAGCGACCGTCGCCTCGAGCTTTCGCTCGGCCTCCCCCAGGCGCTCCTCGGCGGCGCCGCTCGCGGCCTCCACCGCGGCAGCGCGGGCGTGCTCGGTCGACTCCGCCGCGAGCCGCTCGGCCTCCGTTACGAGGAGCTGAAGCCGCTCCGCGAGCTTCTCGTCGGTGTGCTGCTCCAGCCTGCGACGTGGCGTTGCCGACCGAGGTTGCGATCCCTTTCTCCAGTGCCTCGGCCCGTTCCTTGAGAAGGCCGTCGAGGGACGCCATGTGCTCGTCCAGGGTGGCCGCGAGCCGCTGGCGGGCGCGCTCCACGCCCGCCGAGGCCGCCTTGTCGGCGGTGGAGCGAACCTCAACCGACAGGGCGTCGAAGCGCTCGGCGAGTTCGGCGCCAAGCGCCTGCTCGGCCGCGTCGAGCGACTCGCGGGCCTCGGCGACGCGGCGGTCGACCTCGGCCGAGAGCCCCTGCTCCGCGACCGACAACCGGTCCTCGGCGGCCTCGCGGGCCACCTCCAGGCCACCTCCCGCGCGCGGGCCACCGCCTCCTCGGGCCAGCGCTTGGTGGTCTCGTCGAGCCGATCCCTCAGCTCCTCCGCGGCCGCCTCCTGCGTGGCGGTGAGCAGCCGGGAGCGGACCGCCTCCTCCAGTCGCGCCTCGGCCGTCCCCCGTTCCTCCTCCACCCTGGCGCGCAGCTCGGTCCGCATTTCGTCGAGGTGGCGCGCGTTCTCCGATCGCAACCGGGCCTGTGATTCACGGCTGCCCTCCTCGGCGCGCTCGCGCAGCTCCTGCTCGGCGACGCCCAGGCGCTCGGCTGTGAGCTCGTCGACTCGCTGCTCGACCCGCGCCTCGGCGTCGGCCCGCGCCACCGCCTCGTCGGCCTCGAGCTTCGTGGCGAGCTCATTGAGGCTCGCCGAGAGGGACTCACGGACTCCCGTGAGCTTGTCGCGCATGCTTTCGCCCGAGGTCTCCGAGACCTGCTCGGAGCTGGGGGGCTCACCTCGTTCCTGACCCACTCGGGCCGAATCGTCCTATACGGCTCGGTCGCACCCACGGATGCAGATCGGGCGGAGGCTGTCCGCTGGCCAGCCGGCTGGCCGGGCGTCTGGGTCCTAGGCCTCGATCAGGCCGTCGCGCAGGGCCATCGCCACGGCCTGAGCACGGGTGCGGGCACCGAGCTTCGCCTTCGCGTTCCGCACATGCGTCTGAACGGTCGCCGGGGAGAGCTCCAGCTTCCCCGCGACCTGCACGTCGGTGTCACCGCCGGCGAGCATGCCCAGGATCTGGCGCTCGCGTGCGGTGGGCCCCCGCGACGGCCGGACAGGCGGCGGAGCCGCCTCGGGAGCCGCAGCGGTCCGGATGACCGGCGCCTCCGCGATCTCGGTCGGCGCGAGCAGCACCAGATGGCGTCCGGGAAGGACCTCCGCCGTGACGCTGATGTCCACGGGCGCGGCCTCGTTCGGCCACGCCACCTCGAACGGCCCCGCGTGGCCACCCGTCTCATGAAAGGGAGCCCAGACCGCACGGAGGCGGTCGGCCGCGGCCGGTGCGAGCAGCTCGGGGAGCGCCCGCTCGAGCACGTCGTCACGCCCCAGTCCCAGCAGGCGACAGGCGGCGAGGCTCGCCTCGGAGACAGTGCAGTTGTCGTCGACGACGAGCAGCGCCACCGAGGCACCGGAGATGCCGGGCCTGACCGCGACCTGGCCGTTGATCTGGGCCGCCTGGTCAGCCATGCGCCCGTTCCTCGAGGATGAAGCGGTCGCTTGGGGTGCGCAGTGCGCGGTGAGCATCGCGGAACGTCTCAAAGGCGGTCTCGAAGATGATCATCAGGTCGCCCAGCGCCGAGCGGTGCTTGATGTAGAAGAGGTCGTGGCAGAGCTTCCAGCCGGTGCCCAGATCGGAGCCGGCGTACCCGCAGCGAAGCTGGGCCCAGCCGGCGATGCCCGGCTTGAAGAGGTGGCGCCTGGTGTAGTGGGAGTACTGGCGCTCCAGCTCGGCGACCATCTCGGGCCGCTCCGGGCGGGGGCCGACGAGCGTCATGTCGCCCCGGAAGATGTTCCAGAGCTGCGGCAGCTCGTCGATGTGGCTGCGGCGCAGGAACCGGCCGACCCCGGTCACCCGCTCGTCGCCGGCGCCCGACCACTGCGCGCCATCCGCTTCGGCGCCGACGGTCATCGTGCGGAGCTTGAGTATCTCGAACGGCTCGCCGTGCTCCCCCAGGCGGACCTGGCGGTAGATCACCGGGCCGCGGTCCCGGAGCTTCACGGACAGCGCGGCGATGGCCATCAGCGGCAGCGTGACGATCCCGATATCGCCCGCGAGCACCAGATCGAGCGCCCGCTTGGACGCGGGCGCCATCGACTGGAAGCGAGGGTGCAGCACGTAGCGGTACCAGGCCTGGTCGATGGTCCCGATCGGGATGTGACCGAGCAGGTCCTCGTAGAACTGGTTGGCGCCGATCATCCGGACCGGCAGGTCGAGGCAGGCGCCGGCGACGCGCTCCCAGGGGCCGGCCCCGGGCCCGGACCAGGGCCCGGACTCGCGGTCGGCGGCGCAGACGATCAGGTCGATCCGTTGTTGACGAGCACGGCGCCGCGGAGTTGTTCCAGGGAGCCGAGCCAGCTGACCGCGTGCGTCCCGCCGGTAGGGTCCCTCGGCCGCCGAGCCAACCGATCACCTCGTAGGCGCGCACGCCGGCCGGAAGTTCCGTCCCGGAGGTCCGCGCGAACGCGGGGACCCGATCACGGCGACGCGGGCCCAGCGGAGCGCTCCACCTGGGTCTTGATCCAGGCGCCGAGCGCCGAGCACGAGCCAGGCGCCGACGATTGCCGGTACAGCTGCGGGATCGGCCGCATCGCCCGCGTGGCCCTGACGCCGAGCATCGCCGCGGCCGCGAGCACCGGGGCGACCAGCCCGACGCCCAGGCGCGCGGCCGGCATCAGCTCATCGGGAAGCCGGAGCGCTCGATCAGCTGGGCCGCGGCGAACATCGCGGCGAACACCATGACGCCGCCCCGAGGTCGCGGGAGTGCAGCCAGGCGATGATCCCCGCGGTCAGGGCCGGCGCCAGGCGCAGCCCGACCATGTCGATCAGGTTCTGGGCTCGAAGCGCGCCGAGCGGCCGGGAACGGGCTTCGGAACGGATCCGTTGGCGCCGCTCAATGATCCGCGGATGCTCATCTGCACCCTCCACTGTCGAACATCCGTTGACCCAGAGTCAAGCTTGCAGGAAGAATTACCTGATTCCAGGGCCTGAATACCTCAAAGCGGTTACTGGTAGCCTCGGCGACGGGTAGTGGGACTTGAACGACGGGGTGGCGCAAGCGACGAAGCCGACGCGGCGAAGCCGCGTGCGAGGCGGGCCAGCACCGGCCCGCTCTCGAACCGCGAGCGCGAGGTCTTCGAGCTGCTCGCAGACGGGCTGAGCGGCGCCGAGATCGCCGAGCGCCTGGTGCTCTCCCCCGAGACCGTGCGCACCCACATCCGCAATGCGATGGCGAAGCTGGGCGCATCGACCCGCTCGCAGGCCGTCGCCATCGCGCTGCGCGCCGCGAGATCGCGCCGCGGCCGGCGGTCGAGGAGGCTCCGCCAGCCCGGCCGCAGGCACGGCGGAGGCACGCCGGCCGCCGGGCGCCCCCCGACGCCGAGCTCGGCGACTGCGGCCCTCCGAGGCGATGCGTCGACGGCCTGCTGTCGCTCTGGGACGTCGACGCCGGCTGGATCTTCCTCGCCGACGACGACGGGCTGACGCTGACGCGCGCCGTCGGAGCGCATCTGCGACGAGCGCGGCCGGCCTCCCGAAGTCGATCGCCCTCGGCGAGGGCGCGCTGGGGCGCGCGGCGCTGGAGCGCCGCGCGCAGATCCTGCAGGCGCCCGGCGCCGACACCGGGGCGATGATCGTCGCGCCCGCTGCTCGACGGCAACCGCCTGATCGGCGTGCTCGGCCTGGCGATCCGCCCGTCCCGCCCGACCGGGCGCCAGGAGCTGCTGCTGCTGCAGGCGCTGGCGGGGCGGATCGGCGAGCTGATCCAGCGCCGGGCGGTCCCCGCATGGGCGCGCGGGATCGCAGCAGGCGCTGGACGGCTTCCGCGCCTCCTGGGCCTCGGCCACGCGCGCGTCTGAGCGGGCCGCGCGGCGCTCAGGCGTCCGCGTCGGCGATCGCCCGGCCGCGTCTCGGCGTCGTCGGCGATCGGGGCGACGCTGCCGATGTCGCAGATCTCCAGCACGCTTGCGCACCGGCGACTGCTGCGGGGACGCCCAGGCGCAGCCGCTGGCGGCGGTCGCCCAGCCGCCGGGCGAGCTGAAGAGCAGCTCGATGCCGGCGCTGTCGAGGTAGGCGACGCGCTGAGGTCCAGCACCAGGCCGTGCGCCGAGCGTCGGCAGCTGCTCGCCGAGCGCCCGGCCCAGCTCGACAGCGTTCGAGCCGTCGACCTCGCCGCGTGATGCGGGCGACCAGCACGCCCTCGCGCTCCTCGAACTCGATCTCGCTCAGCCGGTCCCTCATCCCGCGGCACCTTCTGCAGGATGCGCCGCAGGACCACCGTCGTCCCGTCTCGGCCCTTGTCGATCGTCGACGTGCTCCATCAGCTGCTCCATCAGCGTCAGGCCGCGGCGGCGCTCCTCGCCGCGGCCGGCGCGCCAGTTGCCGAAGTCGCGCACCGTGACCTCGAGCTCGAGCCCGAGCGCGTGGCCTCGACCTCGAACGCGGCCTCGCCGGCGGGATAAGCATGCGCGATCGCGTTCGCGCACGCCTCGCCGACGGCGACGAGCGTCTCGTAGATCTCGGTCTCGCCCGCCCCCGCGGCCTTCAGCCAGCGGCCGAGGACGCGCCGAAGCGTCGCCAGCGAGCGCGACTCGGCGGGCAGCGAGAGCTGCACGCGGTCGGCCGGCAGCGGCTCGAGGCGGATCGCGAGCAGCGCGATGTCGTCGCCGGAGCGGCCCTCGAGCACCTGCGCCCGGCAGCACCCGGCAGAGCTCGGCCGGCTCGGCGTCGAGGTCGGCGGCCGCCTCGGCGAGCGCATCGAGGCCCTCGGCCAGCGGCACGGTGGGACGCTCGACCAGGCCGTCGGTGTAGAGCAGCGACGGCCGAGCCGGGCTCGAGCGGGACGACGCTCTCCTCGTAGGAAGGGAAGGTGACGGTGCCCAGCGGGCTGCCGGGCCGGCCCTCGGCGAAGACGGCCTCGCCGCCGGGCGTGATGATCAGGGGCGGCGGGTGCCCGGCGCTGGCGAAGCGCAGCGTCGCCGGCCTCGGGGTCGAGCACGGCGTAGAGCATGGTCGCCATCCCGCGGCGCTCCAGCTCCTGGGCGAAGGCGTCGGTGCGCTCGAGCACGACCGAGGGGCGCAGCCCCTCGAGCGCGTAGGCGCGGACCGCGCTCTGCAGGTGCGCCATTCGGGCGGCGGCGGCGATCCCGCGGCCGACGACGTCGCCGATCACCACGCCGGCCTTGCCGTCGCGCAGCGGGATCACGTCGTACCAGTCGCCGCCGATCTCGGCCTCGGCGCTGCCGGGCAGGTAGCGGGCGGCGAAGCTCATGCCCGGGATCTCGGGCAGGCGCTCGCGCAGCAGGCTGTGCTGGAGCGTGGCGGTGACCGAGCGCTCGACCTCGACCTCGTGCGCGGCGCGGCGCAGCCCCTCGAGCGCGGCGCCGATGATCGCGTCGCCGCCCTCGGCCTCGGAGCCGCGCAGCTCCGTCGATCCGGGCGCGCCGACGGGCGCCAGCTCGGTCTCGTCCTCGTCGTGTGCGCTCGTCCGCCACGTCTTCGTGCTCCACGACCGCGGCCTAGACCCGTTGCGAGTCTAGACCTCGGCACTGCCGGTTGACCCTGCGATTCCAGACAGCCTGAATGACGACTGGCCCATCGGTTAGCTTGACCTCGTGGTGAATGCCGCGTCGCGACGCCGGTATCGCCCGCTCGCAGCGGGCGCGGGAGGAACTGGCGAAGGCCTGGCTGCTCGACGTCCTCGAGCGCACCCCGCTCGCGGAGATGAGGACGTCCCGGTCGACTGGATCGCGCGCGAGGGACCGGCGCTGATCGCCGACATCGTTCGCGGCCTCTCGCGACCCGGCCGCCGCGGCCGAGCTCGAGCTCCCGGCCGACGGGATCGAGCGGATCGGCCGAGCTGGGCCGCTGCGCCAGGGCGACGTCGGCGCTCGAGATCCCGCGCGACCTCGCCGCCCTCCAGGCCCTCCTGATCGAGGCGCTTCGCCGCGAGGTCCCCGAGCGCCAGGTCGGCGCCTTCGCCGGGCGCGGTCGAGCGGCTGGCCGCAGATCTTCGGCGACATCCAGGCGCAGGTGCGCCGAGCGGCTCGTGCGCGAGCGCAGCGGCGGCGCCACGGTCGACCCGCTCACCGGCCTGCCGGGCGCAGGCCGAGCTTCACGAGTGGCTCCGGATCCATGCTCGCCGAGCACCGCCGCAACGGCCACCCCTTCTCGCTGACTCCTGATCGACATCGACGGGCTCGGCCGGATCAACGAGGCCTACGGGCGCGAGGCCGGCGATCGGATGCTGCGGCGCGGTCGCCGGCGTCGTGCGCCGGCAGATCCGCCGCGTCGACCGCGCGTTCCGCCTCGGCCGACGACGAGTTCGTGCGTGCTCGCGCCCCACCAGGCGCCGAGGACGCTCTGCCGCTCGCCGAGCACCTCTGCGAGCTGGTCGACCGCTCGCAGGTCACGCGAGGGCCCCCGGATCGCGATCACCGCCGGCCTGGCCTCCTGCCCCGAGCACGGGAACCGACGCCGAGGCGCTGCTCGCGGCGGCCGAGGAGGCCTCCTGGGCGGCCAAGGCGGCCGGCTCGCGGAGTGGCGCGTCGGCACCCGCTAGCGCCGCGGCGAACCTGCAGCAACGTTGCAAGTTCGCTCGCCAATAGCTGGCAAAGACAAACCTCTGCCGAGATCCGCGAGAAACCTTGTACCGAGGAGACTGCCATGTCCGGAATCAGAACCAGCGCCGCCGCCGAACTGCTCGGAGTGAGCCCCTCCACGCTTCGCACGTGGGAGCGCCGTCTGGGCTACCCGCAGCCCGAGCCGCACGGCCGGCAACCACCGCCAGTACGAGCCTCGACGAGATCGAGGCGCTGCGCGACGCGCTGCGTGAGACCGGAAACATCTCCTCCGCCGTCGACGTCGCCCGACGCCGCGGCCGCGGCCCCGCCTCGCCTGCGCGCCTGCTCGCCGCCTTCGACCGCTTCGACGAGGCCGCCGCCGACCGTGAGCTCGAGGAGAGCCTCGCCGTGCGCTCCGTCGAGCGGACCGTCGAGGAGGTCCTGCTCCCCGCGCTCGAGCTGGCCGCCGCGCGCGACGCCGGCGAGGCCGAGCTCGAGCACGCCAGCCGCTGGGCCGTCGGCTGGCTCCACTCCGCACGGCGCCTCGCGCCGCCCGCCACCCGTCCCGAGGGCGTCCTGCTGCTCGACTCCGGTGCCAGCGTCGGCCCCGAGGCGGTCGAGACGCAGGCGCTCGAGCTCTTCCTGCGCCGCGCCGGCCTGCGCGTGCTGCTGCTCTCCGCCGAGCTTCGCCGAGGCCCGCTTCGCGCCGTGCCCTCCGCGCCCTCGAGCCCCGGGCGGCCGTGCTCTGCGGCACGCGAGGCCCGCCTCGACGTGCTCGGCGCCCACCTTCGCCAGCTTCTGAGCGAGGGCGCCGGAGCACGCGCCTCTACGGCTACCGGTCGGCCAGCCTCGTCTCCGGCCGCGCGCGGCCTGCCCAGCCTGGGCACGCCCCCGGCGAGGCCACCGCCACGCTCTGGACGTCGTCGCCTCCCGCGCCTAGGCGCGTCAACCGCGACGAAGCTCCGGCACCCGTGCGCCGGCGCCGGTGCACGATTCGCGTCCGTGTTGCGCATCTTGCGCAAGTTTCGGGCCCGAACCTACGCACTTCCTGACCGCCTCTCCAGACCCCCTTGCTACCTGGGTTCCCGGTGACGCCGACACTCGCAGCCCTTGTCAAGTTTCTCGCCGCTTTGTGCGGGATCAAATACCGGGAAGCGAGTACATGCAAGAAGAAGCCAGACTACTGAACGTTGGCCAGGCGGCCGCCTATCTGGGCGTCAGCGCCGCCTCGCTGCGGAAGTGGTCGAACGAGGGCCTGGTTCCCGTCTACCGGACGCCCGGCGGCCAGCGCCGCTTCGCCACCGAGGACCTCGACGAGTTCATGCAGTCGATGCGCGAGCCCGGCCGGTTCGCCGTGCCCCGGCTCGGCCGCGGCGCACGCCGTCGGCAGCTAGACCGCCCGCCCGACCGCAGCCGAGCCAGCCAGAGGATCAGATGATCGGGCGACCGACCCGCACGGTCGATCGTGCTGGAGCTGTGCGCTCTCGCCCTCGCGGCGGGGGTCGTGGCGCTCGCTGCGCCGGCGAGCCGGCGATTGGGACCTGGCCGCTGTTCGGCATCCTGCTCGCCATCTCGGTCGTCGGCGACCTGACGCGCGGTCGACACGCCCACCAGCCGGGTCAAGTCTCCGTCGAGCTTCCTGGCGATCGTCATCGCCGCGGTTCTTCCTGGGCGAGACGCCCGGCGGCCCTGATCGGGGTCGCCACGATCCTGGCCGGCTGGGCTCGCGCTCCGCTACTCGCGCGACCGACCTGCTGATCAACCTCGTCACCTACGCCTGGTTCCCGCTGCTCTCGGGGATCGCCTTCCACGCAGATCGTCGAGGCGCAGGCCGCTCACGGGCGACGAGGCCAGCTTCTACCTGCTCGTCTTCGGCGCTCTTCGCGCTCGCCCTGGCGATCGACTTCCTCCTGATCGCCGGCTACTCGGCCTACGTCGAGGGCATCCGCTCGGCCACCAAGGTCCGCCGCGCGCTGCTCCCGCTGCTTCCCTCCGAGCTCGCCTCCGCCCTGCTGGCCGTCGGCGTCGCCTACGTCTACGTCGAGCTCGGGCTTCGCGACCGTCGCCCTGTTCGCCGTCGTGGTGCATCGCCTTCCAGTACCTGATCGGCGCGCTGCTGCTCTCCCAGCAGCGCGCCGACGAGCTCGAGCTGCGGGCCAAGCAGCTCGCCGGCTTCCAGGTCGCGCTGCTGAGCGCGCTGCTGCGCACGCTCGACCTGCGCGACCGGATGACCGCGCGCCACAGCGCCGCGGTCGCCCGCTACTCGCGCGAGATCGCCGCCGCCGGCCGGGCTCTCCGAGGAGGAGCAGGAGCTCGCCCACACCGCCGGCCTGCTGCACGACATCGGCAAGTTCGTCCTCCCCGACCGGATCCTGAAGGGCAACGACCGAGCTGACCGAGGCCGACTGGGAGGAGATCCGCAAGCACCCCGACGAGGGCGCCCGGATCGTCTCGCCAGATCGACGGCTACCGCCCGGTCGGCGAGATCATCCTCGCCCACCACGAGCGCATCGACGGCCTCGGCTACCCGCGCGGCCTCGAGGGCGAGGAGATCCCGAGGCTCGCGCGGATCATCGCCGTCGCCGACACCTACGACGTGATGACCGCCCGCGACTCCTACCGGGCGCCCGTCAGCTCCTACGAGGCGATCGCCGAGCTCCGCCGCGTCGCCGGCACCCAGCTCGACGCCGAGCTTCGTCGAGACCTTCGTCGAGCTGCTCGTCGACAAGGACCTCGCCTACCGCCACGGCGAGGACGCCGACTTCGAGCGCGAGCTGGCGCTCGACCGGCGCATCCACGAGTACGTCAGCGCCGGCGACGCGCACGGGCGCGGCCCGCTGCGCAGCCACTCCCGCGGCTAGCCCAGCATCCGCCGGTGCGCCGCCAGGCAGGATCCGGACATGCCGAAGCGCGGCGGCCCTGCTCGGGGGCGCTCCCGCGCTGTCCTAGGCATTCAGTTGCGTGCTATCCGCGCGCGGTAGCCCATGGTGACCCTCCTGGTCGTGTAACGACTGAATCGTGACAGAACTTGCGCAAACTTGCAAGTACCGCGCCAAACGTGCTACCACGGCCGTGAACTTGCAGCCATCAGCATGCAACCGGCACTAACTTGCTCCGCTGATGGCCGCGGCCCTCCGCCCCCTTCGCCTGCCGGCCTTTCGCCGGCTGGCGACCGCGAACCTGGTCGACGAGCTGGGCGACTGGCTGGGCGAGATCGCGCTGGCCGTGCTGGTCTTCGACCAGACGGGAAGCCCGATCGCGACCGCGGCCCTGTTCCTCGCGCTCCAGTTCGTCCCGGCGCTCGCCGACACCGCCGCTGGTCGCCCGCCTCGAGCACCTGCCCGCGCGCGCAGCCTGTCGCTGCTCTACGCGACGGAGGCCGCGGTCTTCGCGGCCCTGGCGCTGCTGGCGACCGACTTCCTGCTGGCGCCCGTGCTCGCCCTCGCGGCGCTCGACGGCGCGCTCGCATCGTCGGCGCGATCGCTCACGCGCGCCGCCGCCGCCGGAGCGCTGAAGCCGCCCGGCCTGCTGCGCGAGGGCAACGCGGTGCTCAACATCGGCTTCACGGCCGGCGCCGCGGTCGGGCCCGCGCTGGCCGGGCTCGTCGTCGCCGGTGCCGAGCGTCCAGGTCGCGCTGTTCGCCGACGCGGCCTCGTTCCTCGCCGTCGCGGCCCTGCTGGCGACCGCTCGCGGCCTCCCGCGCGCCGAGCCCGAGGCCGACGGGCGTCCTCGCGCGGCTGCGCAGCGGCGCTCGCCTACGTGCAGCGAGCAGCCCGCTGCTGAGACGCCTGCTCGGCGCACAGGCGATCGCCTTCGTCTTCTTCGCGGTCGTGATCCCGATCGAGGTCGTGTTCGCGAAGGAGACGCTGGACGCCGGCGACGCCGGCTACGGCGCGCTGCTGGCGAGCTGGGGCGCGGGCATGGTGGTCGGGAGCTTCGCCTTCGCGGTCCTGGGCAAGGCGTCAATCCCTCGCTCTGCTGGCCGTTCTCGACCCTGGCGATCGGCGTCGCCTACCTGGCCACGGCCGCCGCGCCCACGCTGCTGGTCGCCTGCGCCGCATCGGTGTCGGGCGGCACCGGCAACGGCATCCAGTGGGTGGCCCTGATGACCGCCGTCCAGGCGCTGACCGCGGCCGCCGTACCAGGCGCGCGTGGTCGCGCTGCTCGAGGCGATCGCCTCGGCGATGCCGGGCCTGGGCTTCGTGATCGGCGGCGCGGTCGCCGCGCTCGTCGATCCCGCGGGCCAGCTACGCGGTCGCCGGCGCCGGGGTGCTGGTCGTGCTCGCCGTCGGCGGCCTTCGCGATCCTGCGGGGCACCGATTGGCGACGGGAGCCGTGGCCGAGGCTGCGACCGGCGGCCCGGCCGAGCGGTCAGATGCCGCTCCGCTCGCGGCGGCGCCGACGCGGCGTGGCCGGCGCGCGCTGCTCCCGAGCGTCGCTCAGACGCGGGCGCGCTACCGCGCGCACACCCAGGCGCTGCTGCCCGAGTCGGCCCAGATCTGCGAGGCGATCCGGTCCTGCTCCGCCGGCGAGGCGTTCTGGGGCAGGCCGCTGCCGCCGTAGAGCGCCCAGGTCGAGGGCAGGATCTGGTAGGCGCCGCCGGCGCCCGAGGACGGGTTGACGGCGCCGAAGTTGCCGCCCGACTCGCACATCACGATCGCCTGCGGGATCGCCCAGTCGCCGACCCAGCTCGGAGACCGGTCTGCTGGCGGCCGCTGCGGCCGCCGGCGACGGCGCCTGGGCCTCCTGGACCTGCGTGCTCCCAGCCCGCGACCTGGGAGCGCAGGCTGGCGAGCGCCGCCGCCTGCTCGCGCGGAGCGCCTGCTCGAGCTGCGCCGCCTGGGCCTCGGCGTTGGCGCGGACGGCGGCGATCTGGTCGCGGGCGGCGGCGATCCGTCGTTGAGGCGCGGCCTGGGCGCGCGAGCCTGCTTCGACCTGCGTCGAGCTGGTCGGCGACCTCGGTCGCGGAGCTCGCGCACCCGGGCGGCGAGCGCCGCGTCGGCGTCCTCGATCCGGCCGCAGAAGCTCGGCGCGGTTGGCGAGGTCGTCGAAGCCCTTGGCGTCGAGCAGCAGCTCGGTCGCGTCGGGCGTCTCGCCCTTGTAGATCGCGACGAGGCGGGCCGACGAGCGCCGCCAGGGCGCGGTGCAAGCGCGCTCGCGCGCGCCTGCGAGCTGGCGCCGTGGCCTCGTCGACCTCGCGCCTCGAGCTCGGCCTCGCGCTCCTCGCCCTGCGCCAGGACCGCGGACAGCTCGGCCTCGCGCGTCGGCGGCGGCCGCGGCCTGCGGACTGCGCGGCGGCGAGCTGCGCGTGCCCTGGCGTCGACCTCGGCGCCGAGGCTCTGCGCCTGCGACTTGGGCCGAGGCGATCTGCGAGCCTTCGAGCTCGTCGACGCTCTGCGCGTCGGCTGCTCCGGTCGCCGACAGGGCGACGATCGCGGCGATCGCCAGCAGCGCCCAGCAGCGCCGGCCCAGCGCAGGCTGCGCGACCGCGGCGGGCCGCCTGCGGCTGGCGCTGGCGGGCGGCGTGTCGGTTCCGGTCTCCATCCTTCGCTGCCTACGGGGTTAGCTGACGGGCTCGCGCCGAAGGACTGGCGCTACGCGGCGTGCTGCCGCGACTCGCCCCGGGAGTCGGGCAAGAGCGGCCCGGCTCCCAGTGGTTCCCCCGCTCCCCCGGACATGACCCGGGGAACTCGGCGGTATGTGGCGCGGCATCCTAGCGAATCGTTAGGACACGCTCGCCGTACGCTCGACGAGTTGCCATAACCGCAGGCCGCTGCACGGGCTCTTGCAGCGCGTCTGGACCGCCTAGCCCTCGGGCGGCTCGCGCGTCGGCGGCCAGGTAGCCGGCCGACGCCGATCGCGGCGATGCCGACGGCGCCGGCGATCCGGATCTGGCGCCGGTAGCGCACCCAGGAGGCGAACCGACGACCGGCGGCCGATCAGCTCGTAGATCGCGGCCTCATGTCCGTCACCCTACCCGTCCTCGTCGGCGCTGACGCGACCCGGTGCGCCATCCGGCTCTGGAGCGTGAACAGCTCGATGAAGCCCGGGCTCGCCGCCTGGCTGAACTCGCCCCCGCTCTCGCCGAAGGAGGCCAGCGAGCGGTCGTACAGCGCGTAGGGCGAGCTGCGGGCCACCGGCGTCGCCGAGCCCTTGTAGAGCTTCATCGTCACCTCGCCCGGTGACCAGCTCGTTGGCCGACTCCATGTACGCGTCGAGGTCCGCGCGCAGCGGCTCGTGCCACAGCCCCGCGTAGCACGAGGTAGGCCCACCTGTCGCTCGAGCGCCCGCTTGAAGTTGTTCTGGTGGATCGTCGAGACGAGCTTCTCGAGCTCGCGGTGCGCGGTCAGGATGATCGCCGCCGCCGGCACCTCGTAGAGGTCGCGGACCTTGAGGCCGACGACCCGGTCCTCGATGTGGTCGACGATCCCGACCCCGTGGCGCGCGCCGATCTCGCCGGCCCGCTCGATCAGCTCGACCAGCCCGAGCCGCTCGCCGTCCAGCGAGACCGGGACAGCCGCGCTCGAAGCCGACCCGGACCAGCTGCGGGCTCGTCCGGCGCCTCCTCGGGGCGGGTGACGAGCTGGAAGACGTCGTCGGGCGGCGGCGCCGTCGAGGTCCTCGATCGCGCCGCCCTCCGAGGAGCGCCCCCAGAGGTTGTCGTCGATCGAGTACGGGCGGCGCCTCGGTGCCGCCCTTGACCGGGATCCCGTGCTCGCGCGCGTAGGCGATCTCCTCCTCGCGCCCCATCCGCCACTCGCGCACCGGCGCGATCACCCCAGCTCGGGGTCGAGCGTCGCGACGGTCGCCTCGATCCGCACCTGGTCGTTGCCCTTGCCGGTGCAGCCGTGGGCGATCGTGTCGCAGCCCGGTGGCGCCGCGCGTGCTCGACCGCGAGCTTCGCGATCAGCGGCCGGCCGAGCGCCGTGAACAGCGGATAGCCGCCGCCGTAGAGCGCGTTGGCCTTGATCGCCGGCAGCACGTAGTCGCGGGCGAACTCCTCGCGGGCGTCGACGACGATCGCGTCGACCGCGCCGAGGTGCTTGCGCCTTGCCGACCACCACGTCCCAGTCCTCGCCGGGCTGGCCCAGGTCGACGGTGAGCGTCACCACCTCGGCCTCGTAGCGCTCCTGGATCCAGCGCAGCATCACCGAGGTGTCGAGGCCGCCCGAGTAGAGCAGCAGGACGCGCCCGACCTGCTCGGGGTCGGCCTGGTAGGAGGCGATGCGCGGTGGTCCGATCGTCCACGGGCCGGGAAGTCTCGCATCAGGCGGCGCCGCGCGCCGCACGGGCGGTTCGCAATGATTCGCCTGGTGAGCCGAGTCCTCCGCATCCTCTCGATCGCGCTGATCACCGCCGGGCTGGTGATCCTCGCCGACGTCGGGCCCACGCTCGCCTGGAAGGAGCCGCTCTCCTCGATCTACGGCTCGATCCAGCAGGGCAAGGCCGAGGACCAGCTCGCCGACCTCGAGGACCGGTTCCCCTCCGACGAGCTCCTGGCCGAGGCCCTGAGCGAGGACGAGCGGAGCGGAGCGCGTCGCGCGTGCTCGCCGACGCGTTCGCGAGCGAGGTCGAGGCAGGGCGAGGCGATCGGCCGGATCATGATCCCGCGCATCGACCTCGACGTCGTCGCCGTCGCAGGGCACCGACACCGCCAGCCTGCAGAAGGGCCCCGGCCACTACACGCTCGAGGACACGACGCCCGAGCTGCGCGAGCAGGGCGACGGCTCGCCTTCCCGGGCCAGGGCGAGACGATGGGGATCGCCGGCCACCGCACCACCTACCTGGCGCCGTTCCGGCGGATCGACGAGATCCAGCCCGGCGACGAGATCACGCTCCAGATGCCCTACGCAACCTTCACCTACGGGGTCGAGAAGCACGAGATCGTCGAGCCCGGCGACGTCGAGATCGTCGAGAACGTCGGCTACGACCGGCTTGGTGCTCACGGCCTGCCACCCGCTCTACAGCGCCGCGCAGCGCTACGCGCAGTTCGCGAAGCTGACCGACGTCAGCCTCTTCGCGCCCGGCTCCCGTCATGGGCAGGATCCCTGACAGTGCGTGAGACACCGCGCAGCGAGAGCACGCCGGAGGACCAACCGGCGGGAACCGCCGTGACCGCGCGGGAGGAGCCTGCGGCTTTCTCGGCTCCCGCGCCCGCCGGCCTGGTTGCGCTGGTCCTGCTGTCGGCGGTGTTCGCGGTGTGGGCATGGCAGTACGGGGGCTGGTTCGGCACGGCGCTCTATCCAGCCACGGCCGCCCTGTGCGCCGGACTCGTCCTGCTGGCGCTGTTCGCTCCGTCGCGAGTGCGCCTTCGTGGCTCGACCGCCGTCGCACTGGGGGCGTTCGTCGCGCTGGCACTGTGGTCGGCGCTCTCCGCGCTGTGGAGCCCGGCGCCCGATGTCGCCATCGCGGATGCGCAACGGATCCTTGTCTACGCGCTGGCCTTCGGGATGGGCCTCTGGACCTGCGCCCTGCTCAGCCCGCGCATCCATCTCGCGTTGGTGCCGCTGGCCTTCGCCGGCCTCTTTGCCGGGCTCATCACCCTGGGGATGCTCCTGGCCGGCGACGATCTGCGCCAGCTCCTGGATCGGGCGACCTTGCAGTACCCGATTGGCTACCGCAACGCCAACGCGGCCTTCTTCCTGATCGCCTCCTTGCCCGCGGTTGGGCTCGCCGCCAGCAGCGGCTTCGACTGGCGGCTGCGGGGGGTGTCGCTCGCGCACGGCGACCCTCTGCATCCAGCTGGCGGCCCTCGGGCAGAGCCGAGGGTCGTTCCTCGGGGCGGCGGCCGTGCTCGCTGTTTATGTGGTCGCGAACCGGGATCGGGCCCGAGCGGTCGTGTGGCTGGCCCTCGCCGTAATCCCCGCGCTGGTCGTGATCCCGGCGCTAACCGACCTCTACTCGGTCGTAAGCGAGCGAAGCCCCGAGGCCACCCTCGACGCTGTGCGTGAGGCCGGCCGCGCGGTCGCCCTGGGGGCGGGGCTGTCGCTGGCGCTCGGGCTCGCGGCTGCCTTCTTCGAGCACCGCCGGCCCCTGCCGGCGGCCACGATCAGGCGGGCGAACCGAGCGGTCGCCGGGGGCGCCGCCGTCGCGGCGGTGGTCGGCCTGACAGGTTTCGTGGTCGTCACCGGAGACCCGGCGGGCTGGATCGGCGACCGGTTCGACGAGTTCCTCACGCAGAGCAGCCCCGAAGGCACGCAGGGATCGAGCCGGTTTCAGTTCAACGCCGGGACCGAACGCGACGACCTTTGGCGGGTCGCGGTGGACGACGCGAGCGAGGCCCCGGTATTCGGTGAGGGTGCCGGAGGCTTCTACTACAGCTATCTGAGGTCGCGCACCGCCGAGGGCGTGGCCAGCGCCAGAGACGCTCACAGCATCGAACTGGAGACTCTGGGCGAACTCGGCCTCCCGGGGCTGGCGTTTCTCCTCCTTGGCCTCGGCGGTGCCGTGATCGGCGCGGCGCGGGCGTCACGCACCGGCCCCGCCGCAGCTGCCCTGGCCGGCTTCGCCGTCGTCACCGGCACGTACTGGCTCGTCCATTCCTCGATGGACTGGTTCTTCCCTTTCCCGGCGCTCACGGCTCCGGTGCTCGCGCTGCTGGGCTCCGCGTGCGCCCCGGCGGTCCTGGAAGCCCGGCCCTTCCGCCGGGGGCGGGCCCGCTGGGCGATGGTCGCCGCCGCGGTCACGCTTGCGGTGAGCGTCGTTCCGCCCTATCTCAGCGATCGCTACGTGGATGCCGCCTACGACGGGTGGCGGGCGGATCAACAGAGTGCTTTCCGCAACCTGGATCGGGCGGAGGCCATGAACCCGCTCTCGGAGGAGCCGATGATGGCCCGAGGCGGGATCGCGCGCGCCGCGGGCGATCGCGAAGCGGCGATCCTCGCCTTCCAGGAGGCCGCCGAGGAGCGCCCCGAGGAGTGGGCCGTGCACTACTTCCTGGCCCAGCTCTACGCGGGCTCGGATCCGGCCCGGGCCCGCAGCGAGTTCCGGATTGCACGCGAGCAGAACCCGTTGGGCCCCCGGATCCTGCAGCTGGGCGAGCGCCTCGAGCGCGGGGGCGGTTAGCCGGGGTCGCCGCCGCCGAGGATCTCGTCCACCAACTCCTCCGGCGAGTCGATCCCGAACTCCGCTCGGAGCGTTCGCTCGATGTCCGCGCGGCTGCTGCCCGCAACAGCGAGATGTGCCGCCCGTAGCAGCGCTTCCTCAGGCGCATCATCGCGCGCGGGCGCGGCGCTCGGGGCAGGTGCGTTCGACACCTCCGCCTCGGGCTCGCCGACGCCCCCGGGCTGACCCTCGCCCGTGGCGGGCAGTGCGGCGAGGACCGCCTCGGCCGCACCTGCAAGCCCTTGCGCCTGGGTCAGGACCTCCTGTGCCTTGCGACGGAGCAAGGCCTCGAGCCTCGAGGCGGCGAGCACCCGTCCCTCCGCTTCGCGGTCGGCGGCATGCCGCCGACGCTCGAACTCGCGGTCGGCCTCGCGACGGCGCTCGTCTGCGTAGCTCCTCGCGGCGTCCGCCGCCTCGTTCTCGATCTCGGCCGCGGTTCGTTCTGCGATCTCCAGGATCTCCTCGATCCGGCGGCCCAGCTCCCGCAGGGTTCGGCTCGTAGGGGATGGTGTTCTCTCCCGCCGATCGCGCACACCCTCTGCTTCGGTGTCGCCGGAGTCCGGGGGATCCGGATCGGGCTCCGTCCTGGAGACGGGCCGAAATTTACGAACCCGGCTCACCTTCAAGGACCTCGCTCACGGCCGTGGCCGAATCGGTGACCCCAAAGTCGCGTCTCAGGCGGAGGCGGATCTCGTCCCGGCTATCCCCGTCGAGAGCCATCTGCGCCGCGAGCAGCTTGACCCCGGCCGACACGGGCCGTTGGATCTGTCCGCTGCGGGCCTGGGCCTTATCCCGGTCGTCTCCAGCGTTGGCCGATGCCGGCCGCTGGGGCGCCACGGCCTTCTTTCCCGACCGGGGACTCGGGTCACGCCGAGTCTCAGTCGCACGCCCGGTGATGGGTTCGGAGGGATGGATTCGCGGCCGTTCGGGGTGAAGGATCGCGTTCCTGGCGCGCTCCAGGATCCCGGCGATCAGCTCCGCCTCACGCTCGAGCCCATCCGCTCGTTCGCTCAGGGTCAGGATCAGCTCGTAAAGCACAGCCCCCTCCGCGGCGGGGCCTGTCGGGCCCCGGGCAACCTGCACCTGATGATGGCCAGCTTCTACCGGCCGACGCGCGAGCGCCCGGCGATCCTGATCGAGGCCGGCGCGTTCCCGTCCGACCGACACGCGGTCGACTCGCAAGTCGCGCTTCCATGGCTTCGATCCGGCCACCGACCTGATCGAGCTGGAGCCCGACGAGCCCGACGGCACCTTCTCGATGGCGGCCATCGAGCGCGCCATCGCCGAGCACGGCCCGCGCCTGGCGCTGGTGCTGTGGCCGGGCGTGCAGTACCGCACCGGCCAGGCGTTCGACCTGAAGGAGATCGCGCGCCTGGCGCATGCGCAGGGCGCGGTCGTCGGCTTCGACCTGGCGCACGCGCGCCGGCAACCTGCGATCTGCGCCTGCACGACAGCGGTGCCGACTTCGCGGTGTGGTGCCACTACAAGTACCTCAACTCCGGGCCGGGCGCGGTCGCCGGCTGCTTCGTGCATGAGCGCCACGCACACACCGACCGGCCGCGCTTTGCCGGCTGGTGGGGCCACGACGTCAGGACAGCCGCTTCCGCATGGGGCCGGAGTTCGTGCCGACGCCCGGCGCCGACGGCTGGCAGCTGAGCAACCCGCCGATCCTCGGCCTGGCGCCGCTGCGCGCGTCGCTCGATCTGTTCGACCGCGTCGGCATGCCGGCGCTGCGCGCCAAGTCGCGGCGCGCTGACCGGGTTATCTGGAAACGCTGATCCGCGAGCGCCTGTCGGACCGGCTGCAGATCCTCACCCCGGCCGACCCGGCGCAGCGCGGCTGCCAGCTGTCGCTGCGGGTGGCCGGCGGACGCGAGCGCGGCCGCGCGCTGTTCGACCACCTCGCCGACAACGGCGTGCTCGGCGACTGGCGCGAACCCGACGTGATCCGCATCTCGCCGGCCCCGCTCTACAACACGCACGCCGACGTGCTGCGGCTTCGCGCGCACGCGTCGAGGGCTGGCGGCGACTGATGCACTGAGCCGCGCAGCATCACCATCGTCGGCGCCGGCCTGGCCGGCGCGCTGCTCGCCACCCTGCTGGCGCGGCGCGGCTGGTCGGTCGACGTGTTCGAAAAGCGCGGCGACCCGCGCGTGCAAGGGCTACGAGGGCGGCCGCTCGATCAACCTGGCGCTGGCCGAACGCGGCCGGCATGCGCTTGCGCCTGGCAGGAGCCGACGATGCGGTGATGGAGCAGGCGGTGATGATGCGCGGGCGCATGGTGCACTTCGCTCGACGGCCGCACCGACCTGCAGCGCTACGGCCGCGACGACAGCGAAGTGATCTGGTCGGTCCACCGCGGCGAGCTCAACATCACCCTGCTCGACATCGCCGAACAGGCCGGCGCGCGCATCCATTTCCACCGGCGGCTGGAACGCGTCGATTTCGACGGCGCGCACCGCGACGTTCGTCGATGCGCGCGATGGCGCCGAACACGACGTCGTGTTCAAGGCGCTGGTCGGCGCCGACGGCGCCGGCTCCGCCCTGCGCGCGCGCAGATGGAGCGCCAGCACGGAGCTGGGCGAACGCACCGAGTTCCTCGACCACTCCTACAAGGAACTGGAGATCCCGCCCGCCGCCGACGGCGGCTTCCGGATCGAGCCCAACGCGCTGCACATCTGGCCGCGCGGCCGCTACATGTGCATCGCGCTGCCCAACGACGAGCGCACCTTCACCGTCACCCTGTTCCTGCCCAACGCCGAGCGGCGACCCCAGCTTCGACACGGTGCGCACCGGCGCCGAGGCGCGCGCGCTGTTCGAGCGCGACTTCGCCGATGCGCTGCCGCTGATCCCGGGCTGGAGCGACGACTTCGAACGCAATCCCGCCGGCCTGCTGGCCACGCTGTACCTGGACCGCTGGCACCTGGATGGGCGCGCGGTGCTGCTGGGCGATGCCGCGCACGCGATGGTGCCGTTCCACGGCCAGGGCATGAACTGCGCGTTCGAGGACTGCGTGGCGCTGGCCGACCACCTGGAGCGCGCACGCGGACCTGCGCGGCCGCGTTCGCCGCCTTCGAGGCCGAACGCACAGCCCAACGCGCGGGCGATCCAGGCACATGGCGCTGGAGAACTACCTGGAGATGCGCGACCGGGTCGACGACGCCGACTTCCTGCTGCAGCGCGACGCTCGAGCGCGACGCTGGCCGAGCGCCATCCCGGCCGCTTCGTGCCGCGCTACTCGATGGTCACCTTCATGCGCATGCCGTACGCCATCGCCTTCGAGCGCGGCCAGGTGCAGCGCGAGCTGCTGGTCGAGCTGACGCGCGGCCATTCAAGCCTCGACAGCTCGACTGGGATGCGGTCGATGCCACGTGCGCGAGCGCCTGCCGCCGCTTCGCGTCGACGCGCCGCCTGTAGAGGCGACATGGTCGCAACGCACAGCCGCCTGGACCGTTCGCGGTGGCGACTCGCGTCGCCCTGCGCATGCAGATCGGGTACGACACAACGATGCCAGCCAGCTTCCTCTTCTACGACCTCGAAACCTTCGGCGCGGATCCGCGCCGCACGCGCATCGCCCAGTTCGCCGCGATCCGCACCGACGCCGACCTGAACCCGGTCGACGAACCGATCAGCTTCTTCGTGCAAGCCCGCCGACGACCTGCTGCCCTCGCCCGTCGCCACGCTGATCACCGGCATCACGCCGCAGCAGGCGCTGCGCGACGGCGTCAACGAAGCCGAGGCCTTCGCCCGCATCGTCGAGGAAATGGCGCGCCCGGAACCTGCACGCTGGGCTACAACTCGCTGCGCTTCGACGACGAGTTCGTCCGCCACGGCCTGTTCCGCAATTTCCACGACCCCTACGAGCGCGAGTGGCGCGGCGGCAACTCGCGCTGGGACCTGCTCGACGTGATGCGGCTGGCGCACGCGCTGCGCCCGGACGGCATCGTGTGGCCGCAAGCGCGAGGACGGCGCCACCTCGTTCAAGCTCGAGCACCTGGCCGATGGCCAACGGCGTGCGCGAAGGCGATGCGCACGAGGCGCTGTCGGACGTGCGCGCCCTGATCGGCCTGGCGCGCCTGTTGCGCGAGCGCGCAGCCGCGGCTGTGGGACTACGCGCTGCAAGCTGCGCGACAAGCGCTTCGCCGCGCGCCTGCTCGATACCACCGCGATGCACGCCGGTGCTGCACGTCTCGCAGCGCTATCCCGGCCAGCCGCCTGTGCGCGGCGCCGGTGCTGCCGCTGGCGCGGCATCCGCGCATCGACAACCGCGTGATCGTGTTCGACCTCGACGAGCGATCCCGAGCGCTGCTGGCGCTGGCGCCCGACGAGATCGCCGACCGCCTGTACACGCCGGCGGCCGACCTGCCCGAGGGCGAGGCAGCGCATCGCCGCTGAAGGAAGTGCACCTCAACCGCTGCCCGGCGCTGGTCGCCTGGTCGCACCTGCGCGAGGCCGACTTCGCGCGGCTGCAGCATCGACCCGGCGCGCGTGCGAACGCCACGCCGGCAGCCTGCGCGACGCCGGGCCGGCCCTGGCGGAGAAGGTGCGCCAGGTGTTCGCGCAGCGAGCGCGCAGCGCGACGCCGCCGACGCCGACGCCGCGCTGTACGACGGCTTCCTCGGCCGACGGCGACAAGCGCCTGCTCGGCCGAGGTGCGGACCACGCCGCCGGAGCCGCTGGGCAGCCGCGACGTTCGGCTTCCGCGATGCGCGCCTGCCCGAGCTGCTGTTCCGCTACCGCGCGCGCAACTGGCCGGACGACCTGTCGCCCGGCGAGCGCGAGCGCTGGGACGACTACCGCCGCCGTCGCCTGCGCGACCGATGCCGGGCTGTCGGAGTACACCTTCGAGCGGCTTCGACGCGGAGCTCGCGGCACTGCGCGCGAGCGCACGACGCCGGTGACGGCCGCGGACTGGCCCTGCTCGACCACCTGGAGGCCTGGGGCCGCGATCTCGAGGCCGGCCTGACCTGACGCGGGCGACACTGGCGACCGGTTCCCACCTCCGTCACGCCATGGCCACCTATTTCACCGACGACAGCTTCAAGTTCCTGCGCGCGCTGGCGCGCAACAACGACACGCCCGTGGTTCCACGCGCACAAGGCCGAGTACGAAGCCCACGTGCGCGCAGCCCTTCCTGCGCCTGCTCACCGACCTGCAACCCGCGCTGGCGGCGTCAGCCCGCACTACCGCGTCCGACCCGAAGACCGTCGGCGGCTCGCTGTTCCGCATCCAGCGCGACACGCGCTTCGCCAACGACAAGACGCCGTACAAGTCCTGGCAGGGCGCGCGCCTGTTCCACGAGCGCAGCCGCCAGGTGACCGCGCCGTCGTTCTACCTGCACCTGCAGCCGGGCCGACTGCTTCGTCGGCGCCGGGCTTGTGGCATCCCGAGCCGCCACGCAGCGCCGCATCCGCCAGTTCATCCTCGACAACCCGGGCAGCTGGAAGGCCGCCGCGCACGCACGGCCTTCCGCACGCGCTTCGACCTGGACGAGAGCGAGATGCTGGTGCGCCATGCCGCGCGGCTTCCCGGCCGACTTCGAATTCATCGACGACCTGCAACGCAAGAACCACGTTGCCGTGCGCTGGCTCGACGACGCCGTGATGACCGGTCCGGGCCTGCGCAAGGCACTGGCAGCGCGACCTGGCCGCACTGGCGCCCTTCGTCGACTACCTCTGCGCCGCGCTCGACCTGGAGTTCTGATCGCCGAGCCCGATGCGCGTTCGTTCAATGCGATCCACAGGATGCTTGCTCCTTCGCCATCGGCGGCCCGGCCGCGGCGGTGAGCCGTTAAGCTGCACGCGGTCCAACCCTGACAGGGAGCAGTGATGAAGAAGATGGTGGCCCTCCTGGGTTGCTGGCCGTGCTGCTGCTGGGCTGGGTGGCGGCGGGCCCGTTCATGGCCATCAATGCCATGCGCAAGGCGGTGGAGGCGCAGAACAGCGCCGCGCTGTCCAGCCATGTCGACTTCCCTGCGCTGCGACGCAACCTCAAGGCGCAGGTCGACGACTACGTGGTGCGTCGCGCAGGCCCGGATGTGCAGTCCCATCCATTCGGCGCGATCGCCGTGCAGATCGCCAGCGGCGTGGCCGGCAGCGCGGTGGACGCATGGTCACCCCGGTCGGTGTCGGCGCGATGATGGAAGGCCGCGGCATGCTCGACCGCATCACCGGCGGCGGTATCGACCGCGCCGACAGTGCCGCGCACCGTGCCCCGCACAATCCGCTGGAGGACGCGCGCTATGGCTTCGAGTCGCCGTCGCGGTTCACCGCCACCGTGCATGACGCCGCGGGCGTTCCGATCGTGTTCGTGCTGACCCGCGACGGGCTCAAGTGGAAGCTGACGGATATCCGGCTGCCGCTGGACGGGGACGAAACTCCAAGCTGACCGGAACGCGATACGTTGCTGTCGCACGCCGCCCACAGGCAGTGCTGCGGTAGGCGTGTTGTCCGCAGGCGCGGCTTCAGCCGCGATGGCGTGCGGCGTGGGGGACGGTTAGAGTTCGCGGCTGAAGCCGCTCATACAACAGCCCGCAACAGAATCGTCAACGGGCAGGAACCCGCGCTCAACGCCGGTTGGCGATCCCGTGCGGCACATGCCCCGCCGCCACCAGGCCGCGCGCCGAGGCGATGTTGTGCTGGGAATCGTCGAAGAAGATGTCGGCGCCGAACGCTTCCAGGAACGGCCCTTTGCGGCGGCCGCCCAGGAACAGCGCCTCGTCCAGGCGCATGCCCCATTCGCGCAGGGTACGGATCACGCGTTCGTGCGCCGGCACCGAACGCGCGGTAACCAGCGCGGTGCGGATCGGCGCATCCGCCCCGGCGGGAAACGCCGCCTGCAGCCGTGCAATGCATCGAAGGAAGCCGCGGAACGGCCCGCCCGACAGCGGCTCGCCGGCGCGGCTGCGCTCATGCTCGGCGAACGCCTCCAGCCCGCCCTCGCGAGACACCCGCTCGCTCTCGTCGCCGAAGATCACCGCATCGCCATCGAACGCGATGCGCAGCTGGTCGAACCGCTGCTGCGGCGCGCGCGCCGGCAGCAGCGTGGCTGCCGCGACACCGGCTCCAGCGCCTTGCCGACGTCCTCGGCGTGGGTCGACAGGAACAGGTCGGCGTTGAACGGGCGGATGTAGGGAAACGGTCGGCGCACCGAGCTGAAGGTCGCGCGCTTGATCGCCAGCCCGTGGTGCTGGATGGAATTGAAGATGCGCAGGCCGGTGTCGGCCGAATTGCGCGAAATGCAGGATCACCTCGACCCGGGCGCTTCCGGTGGCGCGCCTTCATTGAGCGCCAGCAGCTTGCGCACCAGCGGGAACGCGATGCCCGGCGTCAGCAGATCGTCCTCGTGCGGCGCTGGAAATCGGCGTAGGCGTCGATACCCTCGCGCCTCGAACAACGCGTGGCTGTCCTCCAGGTCGAACAGGGTGCGCGAGGAGATCGCGACGATCAGCGGATCGGCATTGGCGTCTGGCATGGCGCCATTCTGCACCCGCGGGGTCGCAGGGCGTGCGACGGTGGAGCGGATTTTTTTCCACGGATTGCACGGATGAACACGGAGTTGAGGCCGGAGCATGCGTTCATTGACGCACCACGCTGGAATGATCCGATCGTGTTGCCGTCATTCCCGGCCTGAGCGGGAATGACGGCTTGAAAGACGGGATCAACGCCCTATCCGTGTGCTTTCCGTGTCCATCCGTGGCAAAAAAGCCCTACCCGCTGGTGAACTGCTCCGCCAGCATCCGCTCCTCGAGGTTGTGCTCGGGGTCGAACAGCAGGGTCACGGTGCGGTCGTGCGACTCGCGGATCATCACCTCGACCACGTCGCGGACCTCGTGCGAATCGGCCGTCGCGCTGACCGGGCGCTTGTACGGGTCCAGCACGCGGAAGCGCACCTCGGTATCGGCCTTGAGCACCGCGCCGCGCCAGCGCCGGGGGCGGAAGGCGGCGATCGGCGTCAGCGCAACCACGCGGGTGCCCAGCGGCAGGATCGGGCCGTGCGCGGAGAAGTTGTAGGCGGTGCTGCCCGCCGGGGTAGCGACCATCACGCCGTCGCAGATCAGCTCGTCCAGGCGGACCTGGCCATTGAGCTCGATCGACAGGTGCGCGGCCTGGCGCGTCTGGCGCAGCAGCGACACCTCGTTGTAGGCGAGCGAGCCGACCGACGCGCCGGACTCGGTCTGCGCCACCATCTCCAGCGGCCGCAGCACCGCCGGCTCGGCGGCGTGCAGGCGTTCGACCAGGCCATCGATGCGTTGCTGGTTCATCAGGAAGCCCACGGTGCCCAGCTTCATGCCGTAGACCGGCTTGCCCAGGCTGCCGTGGCGGTGCAGCGTCTGCAGCATGAAGCCGTCGCCGCCCAGCGCGACGAGCATGTCGGCCTCCGCGGGCGGATGCGCCCCGTGCAACTTCACCAGGTCGGCGCAGGCACACTGGGCGTCCTCGGTACGACTGGCAAGGAAGGCGATGCGCGGGGACGAGTCCATGGCCGGCTCCGATGACGAAGGCGGCAGGATAACCCGGGGTGCGGGGTAGCCCCACCGATACGCGGACCCACCGTAGCCCGGGTAAGGCCGCAGGCCGCACCCGGGTCGGTGTCGCGGACATTGTCATTGGCGCAGCGCGCTGCGGCGCGTTGCAGCAGCCAGCCACTGTGTGTCGCCTCGGCGCGGTGCGCTTCGCTTCGCTTACCCGGGCTACTCCGCCGCGATCTGCGCCAGGCGCCGCACCGCCACCGACACGGTCGGGTAGTCGAGCGACTTCTGGTTGAGCAGGTCGGCGAGCATCGACTGGGTGAAGCGCAGCGACGGGTCGTCGCGCTGCAGCCAGGCGGCGACCTTGTCCTCCGGCGACAGCTTGCCGCCGTCGGCCAGCATCTGGCCGACCAGCGCCCGCTGCTGGTTGCCCAGCTCGTCACGCAGCGCGCCGCGGGCCAGCGCCTGCCAGCGCCCGTCGACCGTCAGCGCCTCGACCTGCTCGTACAGCCACGGCAGATGCAGCGCCTCGCCCAGCGCGAAGTAGGCACGCGCCACGTCGGCCGGCGGCAGCTTGCGCGAACGGGCGATCTCGACGATGTCGCAGCCGAACTCCAGCAGCGGCAGCGCGGCAAGTTCGTCGGCCAGCGTGGTCGGGAAGCCCTTGTCCTTCCACTCCTTCAGCCGCGCATCGAAGGTCTCGCGGCGGACCTGCGACAGCACGGCCGGCAACGCCTCGCGCACGGCCTTGAAACCGTCGCCGTAGCGCGCCATCGCCGTGGCGATCTCCGGCATCGCACCGGGCCGCGACAGCAACCAGCGCGACATCGTGCGCATGCAGCTGCCAGATGGTCTGCAGGGCGTCGATCTGCGCGGACTCGGCGACCTTGCCGTCGAGCGCGTCGATCTGCGCCCACAGGTCGCGCGCGTCCAGCACCTCGCGGGCGATGGTGTAGGCCTTGGCGATCTTCGGCCGGGTTGCGGCCGGTGTCCTCCTGCATGCGCAGAGGAACGTCGCGCCCATGCGGTTGACCATCGAGTTGGTCACCGCGGTGGCGATGATCTCGCGCTTCAGGCGGTGGTCGCTCCATGTCCTTGGCGTACTTCTCCTGCAGCGGCTGCGGGAAGTAGCGCACCAGCTCCTTGGACAGGTACGGGTCCTCCGGCACGTCGGACTCCAGCAGCTGCTGGAACAGCACGATCTTGGCGTAGGACAGCAGCACCGACAGCTCCGGACGGGTCAGGCCCTGGCCGCGCGCCTTGCGTTCGGCCAGTTCGGCATCGGTCGGCAGGAATTCGATCTGACGGTCGAGCAGGCCCTGCGATTCCAGCGTGCGGATGAAGTGCTGCTTGGAGCCCAGGCGCGACACGCTCATCCGCTCCATCAGGCTGATCGCCTGGTTCTGGCGGTAGTTGTCGCACAGCACCAGCTCGCTCGACCTCGTCGGTCATGGCCGCCAGCAGCTTGTTGCGCGCCTCCATGCGTCAGCTTCTTCGTCTGCACCTGCGCCGTTGAGCAGGATCTTGATGTTGACCTCGTGGTCGGAGGTGTCCACGCCGGCGGAGTTGTCGATGAAGTCGGTGTTGAGCAGCACGCCGTGCTGCGCCGCCTCGATGCGGCCCAGCTGGGTCAGGCCCAGGTTGCCGCCCTCGCCCACCACCTTGCAGCGCAGGTCGCGGCCGTCGACGCGCAGCGCGTTGTTGGCGCGGTCGCCGACGTCGGCGTGCGTCTCGGCTGCTGGCCTTGACGTAGGTGCCGATGCCGCCGTTCCACAGCAGGTCGACCGGCGCCTTGAGGATGGCGCTCATCAGCTCGTTCGGGCGTCATCGCATCGACGCCGCTCTCGATGCCGAGTGCCGCGCGCACCTCGGCCGACACCGGGATCGACTTCGCGTGCGCGGATACACGCCGCCGCCCTTGCTGATCAGGCTCTTGTCGTAGTCCTCCCAGCTCGAGCGCGGCAGCTTGAACATGCGCTCGCGCTCCTTGAAGGTGCGCGCCGCATCCGGGTTCGGGTCCAGGAAGATGTGGCGGTGGTCGAACGCGGCCACCAGGCGGATGTGCCTGCGACAGCAGCATGCCGTTGCCGAACACGTCGCCGGACATGTCGCCGATGCCGACCGCAGGTGAAGTCCTGCGTCTGGCTGTCGCGGCCCATCGCGCGGAAGTGGCGCTTGACCGACTCCCACGCGCCCTTGGCGGTGATGCCCATGCCCTTGTGGTCGTAGCCGACCGAGCCACCGGAGGCGAACGCATCGCCCAGCCAGAAGCCGTGCTCGCGCGCGATGCCGTTGGCGATGTCGGAGAACGTGGCCGTGCCCTTGTCGGCGGCGACCACCAGGTACGGATCGTCGCTGGTCGTGGCGCACCACGTCGACCGGCGGCACGACCTTGCCGTCGACCAGGTTGTCGGTGATGTCGAGCAGGCCGTTGATGAACAGCTTGTAGCAGGCCACGCCCTCGGCCAGCACCGCGTCGCGGTCGCCGCCGGCGGGCGGGCGCTTGACGAAGAAGCCGCCCTTCGAGCCGACCGGCACGATGACCGTGTTCTTCACCATCTGCGCCTTGACCAGGCCCAGCACCTCGGTGCGGAAGTCCTCGCGGCGGTCCGACCAGCGCAGGCCGCCGCGCGCCACCGGGCCGAAGCGCAGGTGCACGCCTTCCACGCGCGGGCCGTAGACGAAGATCTCGCGGTACGGGCGCGGCTTGGGCAGGTCCGGCACCTTGCGCGGAATCGAACTTGAAGCTGATGTAGTCCGTGCCGCGCGCCGCCGCCGCCGCGCCTGGTAGTAGCTGGTGCGCAGCGTGGCGTCGATCACGCCGATGAAGCTGCGCAGGATGCGGTCCTCGTCCAGGCTGGACACGCGGTCCATCAGGCCTTGACAGCGCCTTGCGCGCGGCTTCGACCTGCTGCGTCGCGCTTGCCGCGCGCGCGTCGATGCCACACGGTCTGCGAGTACGGCGCGGCGTGGCGCTCGTCGCCGGATGCCAGCGCGTTGAGCTGCTGCGCGAAGCGCTGCCATGCCGGCCTTGATCTCGGCCTTGCTCTCGCTGCCGGTGGCCGGGTCGAAGCGCGCCTCGAACAGCTCCACCAGCAGGCGCGCCAGCAGCGGATAGCGCGTCGAGCGTTTCCTCGACGTAGGCTCTGCGAGAACGGCACGCCGACCTGCAGCAGGTACTTGCAGTAGCCGCGCAGCATGGCGACCTGGCGCCACGACAGGCCGGCGGCGAGGATCAGGCGGTTGAAGCCGTCGTTCTCGGCTTCGCCGCGCCAGATGTGGGCGAAGGCCTGCTCGAAGTTCTCGTCCAGCGCTCGACGTCGAAGTCCCGATCGCGGTCTCGACCTCGAAGTCCTGGATGTACATCGGCATGCCGTCGGCATCCAGGCGGTACGGGTGCTCGGAGATCACCCGCAGGCCCATGTTCTCCATCATCGGCAGCGCATCCGACAGCGGGATGTCGTCGTGCTGGCGATAGAACTTGAAGCGCAGGCCGCCCGTCGCCGCTGGTGCGCGCGGTACAGGCTCAGGCGCAGGTCGTCCGGGCCGTCCAGGGCGGCCAGGTGCTCGACGTCGTCGGCGGCGACCTCGGGCCGACACGTTCTCGATGTAGCCCGCCGGCAGCGCACGGCCGTAGCGGCTGGCCAGCTGCAGGCCGCGCTCCTCGCCGTGCCGCGCGATCAGCTGCTCGCGCAGGTCGTCCTGCCAGTTGCGCACGATCTCGGCGAGCTCGCGCCTCGATCGCGGCGTTGTCGACCTGCGATCGCCTCGCCGGACTTCGGGTCGCACGATGCAGGTGCAGCTGCGCCAGCGGCGACTCGCCGAGCAGCACGCGTGGTGTCGACGTGCTCGCCGTGAAGCACGCGCTTGAGCATCGCCTCGATGCGCAGGCGCACGTCGGTGTTGAAGCGGTCGCGCGGGATGTAGACCAGGCCGGAGAAGAAGCGGCCGTAGCGGTCGCGACGCAGGAACAGCTTGCTGCGCACGCGCTCCTGCAGGCCGAGGATGCCGGTCGCGGTGCGCAGCAGCTCCTCGTCGCTGGACTGGAACAGCTCGTCGCGCGGCAGCGTTTCCAGGATGTGGCGCAACGCCTTGCCGCTGTGGCTGTTGGGCGGCAGGCCCGGACTTGCTGCATCACGTACTCGTGGCGCTGGCGCACCAGCGGGATGTCCCACGGGCGGCGGTTGTAGGCGCTGGAGGTGTACAGGCCGAGGAAGCGCTGCTCGCGCGACCGGCTTGCCCTTGGCGTCGAAGCTCGAGCACGCCGATGTAATCCATGTAGCCGGGGCGGTGCACGGTGGAGCGCGCATTGGTCTTGGTCAGGATCAGCGCATCGACCGCGCCGGACTGCGGCATGTAGTGCGCCGCCAGCGAGGTCAGCGGGCGCGGCGTGCCCGCGTCCTTGCCACGCAGCAGGCCCAGGCCGCTGCCTTCGACCGCGCACAGCACTTCCGTCGTCGCCCTTGTCGGCGACCTCGTATTCGCGGTAGCCCAGGAAGGTGAAGTGGTCGTCCGCCGCCCAGCGCAGGAACTCCTGCGCCTCGGCGCGGCCGGCGTCCGTGACCGGCAGCGGCTGGCTGGCCAGATCGTCGGCGACCTCGCAGCATCTTCTCGCGCATCGTGCGCCAGTCGCGGACGATCGCGCGCACGTCGGCCAGCACCGCTGCGACGGCCTTGCTCGATCTGCGGCATCGCCTCCGGCGGCTGGCGGTCGATCTCCAGGTGCATCAGCGATTCGGGCTTGCCCTCGCCCACCGCCTGCACCTGTGCCGGCCTTGTCGCGCTGCAAGCGTCACCACCGGATGGCCCAGCACGTGTACGCCGATACCCAGCTCGGCCAGCGCCATCGTCACCGAATCGACCAGGAACGGCATGTCGTCATTGACGATCTGCAGCACGGTGTGGGGCGATTCCCAGCCATGCGATCTTCAGGCCGGGCATTGAACAGGCGCACATGCGCCGTGCCCGGCTTGCGCGTGCGCGCGAACTCGAGGAAATCCGCGGCAAGCGCGGCCCAGCCGTCGGCGCTGTGCTGCGGCAGCTCGTCCTCGCCCATGCGCTGGTAGAACGCCTTGGCGAACGCCTCGGCCTCGGCTGCGCGCCTGGGCACGCGCTTGCGCATCGCGGCGATGATCGGTTCGACAGCGAGACGCCGCCTGCCTGCCTGGCGCGCGAGGCGGCCGGCGTGGCGCGCTCGCCCGTGGTGGGGACATCAGCCTTGGGCGAGCGGGATTTTGCCGGCGATCGGGCGGATGCTCTTCGTGCGGGCTCTTGCGTGCGGTGCTCATGGAAACGTGGGATCCGATGCGATGAGACCCGCGCTTGCGCACGGGCCGTGGACGGGTTCAGAACGTGATGGAGTTCGCAGCAATGGAGCGCACCCGCGCAGGATGCACGCCGCATGGCATGCCACCCCCGAGCGGGCGACCCGGACCGCGCATGGTCAGCGCAGGCCGGTCTCGTTGCGGGCGATGACCAGGCGCTGGATCTCGCTGGTGCCTTCGTAGATCTCGGTGATCTTGGCGTCGCGGAAATAGCGCTCCAGCGGCATTTCCTTCGAATAGCCCATGCCGCCGTGGATCTGCACGGCCTGGTGGGTGATCCACATCGCCGCTTCGGAGGCGGTGAGCTTGGCGATGGCGGCCTCGTTGCTGAAGCGCGCGCCGCCCGCCTCGACTGGCCCTTCTGCCACGCCGCGCGCAGCGTCAGCAGCATCGCCGCGTCGAGCTTGCACTTCATGTCGGCGATCTTGGCCTGGGTCATCTGGAACGTGCCGATCGGCGCGCCGAAGGCCTTGCGCTCCTTGACGTAGTCCAGCGTCGCCTCGTACGCGGCGCGGGCGATGCCGATCGCCTGCGAGGCGATGCCGATGCGGCCGGCGTCCAGCACGCCCATGGCGATCTTGAAGCCCTGGCCTTCCTCGCCCAGCACGTCCTCGGGCCGGGCGACGTAGTCCTGGAACTCGATCTCGCAGGTGGCCGAGGCGCGGATGCCGAGCTTGGGCTCGGTCTTGCCGCGATGGAAGCCCGGCTCGGTCGGTGTCGACCAGGAACGCGGTGATGCCGCGCGCGCCCTTGTCCGGCTCGGTCATCGCGAACAGCACGATGTACTTGGCGACCGGGCCGGAGGTGATCCAGCTCTTCTTGCCGTTGATGACGTAGCTGCCGTCGGCCTGCTTGACCGCCGGCAGCGCATCGCCGTGGCATCGGAACCGGACTGCGGCTCGGTCAGCGCGAAGGCGCCGATCTCGCGGCCCTCGGCGATCGCGCGCACGTAGCTCTGCTTCTGCTCCTCGGTGCCGAACTTGAGGATGCCGTTGCAGAACAGCGAGTTGTTGACCGACATGATGGTCGAATGCGCGGCGTCGCCGGCGGCGATCTCGATCATGGCCAGCACGTAGCCGATCGGGTCCATGCCGGCGCCGCCGTACTCGGCCGGCACTTCGATGCCCATCAGGCCGTTCTCGCCCAGGATGCGGATGTTTTCCAGCGGGAACTCGCCGGTCCGGTCGTGGTGCTCGGCGCTGGGCGCGATCTTTTCCTGCGCGATGCGGCGGGCCACGTCCTGGATCATCAACTGCTCTTCGGTGAAGCGAAAATCCACGTCGGCACCCTCGTTGCGTGCAGTTCGGCATCGACAGATCGCGAATTGTAGCCGCTCGACCGGCGCGACATGAACCCCAGCCGCGCCTGCGCGCCCGGGCACGGGTTGACCCGGCGCGGCGCCGATGCGGCACCAGCACTTATCTTTATATCGCGATAGGTGATAAAGGTGGATTCGCATGGATCTGGAAGGCTGGTCGTCCCGGCTGAAGGTGTTTGCCGACGCCACCCGCGTGCGGCTGCTGGCGCTGCTCGAGCGCGAGGAGCTGACCGTGGCCGAACTGTCGGCCATCACCCGCCTGGCGCAGCCGCGCGTGTCGACCCACCTGGCCAAGCTCAAGGAAGCCGGCCTGGTGCGCGACCGCCGTGCCGGCGTGTCGGCCTACTACCGCTTCGACGACGACGAGCTCGATACCGCGCAGCGCGCGCTGTGGCAGACCCTGCGCGAAGGCAGCGACGACCCGCTGCTGCGCCAGGACGCCGAGCGCGTGGCCGGCGTGCTCGCCACGCGCGCCGCCGACCAGAACTGGGCCGACACCGTGGCCGGCGACATGGAGCGCCACTACTCGCCGGGCCGCACCTGGGAAGCGCTGGCGCGCTCCGCCCTGCCGCTGCTCGAGCCGGGCGACGTGCTCGACATCGCCTCCGGCGACGGCGTGCTGGCCGAGCTGCTGGCGCCGCATGCGCAACCGCTACGTCTGCGTCGACGCCAGCCCACGCGTCGTCGCGGCCGCGCGCGAGCGCCTGCGCAAGCTTCAGCAACGTCGAAGTGCGCGAAGGCGACATGCACGCCCTGCCCTTCGCCGACGCGCAGTTCGACCTGGTCGTGCTGATGCACGCCCTGACCTACGCCGAGAAGCCGGCGCAGGCGGTGGCCGAAGCGGCGCGCGTGCTGCGTCCCGGCGGCCGCCTGCTGCTGACCAGCCTGGCGCAGGCACGAGCACCGCGGCGCGGTGGAGGCCTATCGGCCACGCAACCTCGGCTTCACCGAGAAGGAGCTGCGCAAGTTCGCCGAGCAAGGCCGGGCTGGACGTCGTCCAGCTGCGAGACCGTGACCCGCGAACGCCGGCCGCCGCATTTCGAAGTGATCTCGCTGATGCTCGCAAGCGAAGCCATCGAGCGAAGCACGCTGCACACGCTCCGCGTATGAACAATCCGCCCATCGCGCCGACACGCGCTGCCGAAGCTGCAGCCTGCGCGAGCGCATCCTCGTCATCGACGGCGCGATGGGCACGATGATCCAGGCCACCAGCCTCGACGAAGCCGACTATCGCGGCGAGCGTTTCGCCGACGGCTACGACAGCCGACGCTCGCGACCATGCCACGGCGACGGCTGCGGTGCACGACCTCAAGGGCAACAACGACCTGCTCTCGCTGACCCAGCCGGACATCATCGCGCGTGCATCCACGCGCGTACCTCGAGGCCGGCGCCGACCTGGTCGAGACCAACACCTTCAACTCGACCACGGTATCAGCCAGGCCGACTACGGCCTGGAGCACCTGGTCTACGAGCTCAACCGCGAAGGCGCCCGCCTGGCCCGCGCTGGCCTGCGACGCGGTCGAAGCGCAAGGACCCCGGACCAGCCGCGCTTCGTGGTCGGCGTGCTCGGCCCGACCAGCCGCACCGCGTCGATCAGCCCCGACGTCAACGACCCGGGCTTCCGCAACATCAGCTTCGACGAACTGCGCGGCGGCCTACCGCGAAGCGACCGACGGCCTGATCGACGGCGGCGCCGACACGCTCATGGTCGAGACCATCTTCGACACGCTCAACGCCAAGGCCGCGCTGTTCGCGATCGAGGAAGTGTTCGAGGCGCGCGGCGCGCGGCTGCCGGTGATGATCTCCGGCACCATCACCGATCGCCTCCGGCCGCACGCTGTCGGGCCAGACCGCCGAGGCGTTCTGGTACTCGCTGCGCCACGCGCAGCCGCTGTCGATCGGCCTGAACTGCGCGCTGGGCGCCAAGGACCTGCGCGCGCACGTCGACATGCTGGCGCAGGTCGCCGACAGCTACGTCAGCGCGCACCCCAACGCCGGCCTGCCCAACGCGTTCGGCGAGTACGACGAGACGCCCGAGGACATGGCCGCGATGCTGCGGCGAGTTCGCGCAGCGCGGGCCTGCTCAACCTGGTCGGCGGCTGCTGCGGCACCACGCCGGCGCACATCGCGCGCGATCGCCGAGGCGGTGCAAGCCGGCATGCCGCCGCGCTGCGCCTGCCCGCGACTCGGAGCATGCGCCGAACGCCGCATGAGCGCACGTGACCCCGCCACACCCGCCTGTCCGGCCTCGAGCCGCTGGTCGATCACGCCCGAACGCAACTTCGTCAACGTCGGCGAGCGCACCAACGTCACCGGCTCGCGCGCAGTTCACGCAAGCTGATCAAGGAAGACCGCTACGACGAAGCCGTCGAGGTCGCGCGCCAGCAGGTCGAGAGCGGCGCGCAGGTCATCGACGTCAACATGGACGAGGGCCTGCTCGACTCCGAAGCAGGCGATGGTCGCGCTTCCTCAACCTGATCGCCGCCGAGCCCGACATCGCGCGCGTGCCGGTGATGGTCGACTCCTCGAAGTGGAGCGTGATCGAGGCCGGCCTGAAGTGCCTGCAGGGCAAGGGCATCGTCAACTCGATCTCGCTGAAGGAAGGCGAGGCCGAGTTCCTGCGACCAGGCGCGCCTGGTGCGCCGCTACGGCGCCGCCGTGGTGGTCATGGCGTTCGACGAGGACGGCCAGGCCGACACCGTCGAGCGCAAGGTCGAGATCTGCACGCGCGCCTACAACCTGCTGACCGAAGAGGTCGGCTTCCCGCCCGAGGACATCATCTTCGACCCCAACATCTTCGCGATCGCCACCGGCATCGAGGAGCACGACAACTACGCGGTCGACTTCATCGAGGCCACGCGCGAGCTCAAGCGGCGCTTCCCGCACAGCCATGTCTCCGGCGGCGTCTCCAACGTCTCGTTCTCGTTCCGCGGCAACGAACCGGTGCGCGCAGGCGATCCACGTCGTGTTCCTGTACCACGCGATCCGCGCCGGCATGGACATGGGCATCGTCAATGCCGGCGCGCTGCCGCTCTACGACGACCTCGATGCCGACCTGCGCGAGCGCGTCGAGGACGTGGTGCTCAACCGCCGCCGCGGACGCGCACCGAGCGCCTGCTCGAGATCGCCGAACGCTACAAGGGCAAGAAGGGCGAGAAGCGCGGTCGAGGACCTGGCCTGGCGCGACGCGCCGGTGCGCGAGCGCCTGACGCACGCGCTGGTGCACGGCATCGACCAGTACATCGAGGCCGACACCGAAGAAGCGCGCGCAGCAGTCGACGCGCCCGCTGGACGTGATCGAAGGCCCGCTGATGGACGGCATGAACGTGGTCGGCGACCTGTTCGGCGCCGGCAAGATGTTCCTGCCGCAGGTGGTGAAGTCGGCGCGCGTGATGAAGAAGGCCGTCGCCTACCTGCTGCCCTTCATCGAGGCCGAGAAGCTGCGCACCGGCGACGCCGGCAAGTCCAACGGCAAGATCGTGCATGGCCACGGTCAAGGGCGACGTGCACGACATCGGCAAGAACATCGTCGGCGTGGTGCTGGCCTGCAACAACTTCGAGGTGATCGACCTGGGCGTGATGGTGCCGGCGCAGACGATCCTCGATCGCGCGCGAGGCCGAGAACGCCGACCTCATCGGCCTGTCCGGCCTGATCACGCCGTCGCTGGAGGAAATGAGCCACGTCGCGCGCGAGATGCAGCGCCAGGGCTTCGACGATGCCGCTGCTGATCGGCGGCGCGACCACGTCGCGCGCGCACACCGCGCTGAAGATCGATCCGCACTACAAGTCGCCGACGGTCTGGGTGAAGGACGCCTCGCGCGCGGTCGGCGTGGCGCAGTCGCTGATCAGCAAGGACCTGCGCGCGCGCGTTCGTCGCCGCCAACGATGCCGACTACGCCGAGATCCGCGAGCGCCACCGCAACCGCGGCGACGCCAAGCGGCTGGTGTCGCTGGAGAAGGCGCGCGCGCAGACGTTCGACGGCGGCTGGGACGCACTACGTGCCGCCCGCGCCGACGCAGCCCGGGCCTGCACCGTGTTCGACGACTACCCGCTGGCGGAGCTGGTCGACTACATCGACTGGACGCCGTTCTTCAACACCTGGGAGCTGGCGGGCCGCTATCCGGCGATCCTCGACGACGACGTCGTCGGCGCGCAGGCGCGCGAGCTGTTCGCGCGACGCGCAGGCGATGCTGGCGACGATCGTCGACGAGAAGTGGCTGACGGCGAAGGCGGTGTTCGGGCTGTGGCCGGCGCAACAGCGTCGGCGACGACGTCGAGTCGTGGACGACCGACGGCGGCACGCCACCACGCTGCACTTCCTGCGCCAGCAGGTCGACAAGCCGGTCGACCGCCCCGACTTCTGCCTGGCCGATTTCATCGCGCCGCAGGGCCAGCGGCAAGCAGGACTGGATCGGCGCGTTCGCCGTCACCGCCGGGCATCGGCATCGAGCCGCACGTGGCGCGCTTCGAGGCCGACCACGACGACTACAACGCGATCCTGCTCAAGGCGCTCGCCGACCGCCTCGCCGAGGCGCTGGCCGAGCGCCTGCACCAGCGCGTGCGCACGCGAATTCTGGGGCTACGCGCGCGACGAAGCGCTGGACAACGAGGCGCTGATCGCACGAGAAGTACCGCGGCATCCGCCCGGCCCCGGGCTATCCGGCCTGCCCGGACCACAGCGAGAAGGCCACGCTGTTCGCGACTGCTCGATGCGCCGGCGCAATGCCGGCATGAAGCTGACCGAGAGCTTCGCGATGTACCCGGCCGCAGCGGTGTCGGGCTACTACTTCAGCCACCCGCGCAGCCAGTACTTCGTGGTCGGCCGCGTGTCGCAAGGAGCAGGTCGCGGACTACGCGCAAGCGCAAGGGCGTCAGCCTCGCAGCAGGCCGAACGCTGGCTGGCGTCGAACCTGGACTACGACCCGGAATAGCGAACGGACGATACGCAGTTCGCAGGAGAGCCTGCAGTCGCGAACGCCGCCTGCAATTCCCGAGTATGGGGTCGCAACTTGCAGGAGCTTCGAACAAACGGCTCTTGCTCGTCATTCGCGGGAATGACGGCTTCGAGTCACGGGGACGACGGATAAGGGTGCAGTCGGGGCTTGGAGGTCACGGCTGATGCCGCCCTTCAGGCCACCCCTTACCAGACCAGGTCGTCGGGCACCTGGTACTTCGGATCGGCGTAGGGATCGTCGCCCGGCCGGCGCGTCGGGATCGACCTTCAGCGCGACGCAAGCGGGCGAAGATCGCCTCGGCCTGGCGAGCAGTTCGGCGGCCACCAGCAGTAGCGGCCGTCGAGCTGCAGCACGCCCAGCTCGCCGGCGTTGAGCGCCTTCAGCTGCTCGGCGGTGACGTGCATGCGCTTGATCTTGCCGCCGTATGCGAAATGGCGCGCGATGCTCGGCGTCGGCGACGTTCAGCGCCTTGTCCTTGACCAGCATCGGCCAGCTTGGCCTTGCGCCTCGCGGCGCAGGCGCGCCTCTTCCTGCTTGGCGCGCTCGGCCTCGATGCGCTCGTCCTTTTCCTCTGCGCGCGGATCGCGTAGGCCTTGGCCAGGTCGATGTCCTCGCGCGTGCGGGGCCGGCTGCGACGCATCTCGCTGGCTTGTATGCGGCGCTGCCTTGCGTCCGGCGGTCGGCGCCGTCACGGCCGGGCCGTGGCAGACCGTTTCCGCGGCTGCCGTGCGGCCGGCCTGCCGGATTTGCCGGGACGGTCGGGCACCGGTGCGCTCGGGCTTGGGCAGCGGGCTTGAAGCCCAGCCCAAGCAGCTGGTCGCGCAGCGTGTCGCTCATAGGGGTCAGTAATGCGGCGGCGGGGGTTCGCTGCCGGGGTCGGCCGATCAGCGGGTTGGATGGCCATCGCCAGGCGAAGCTGGCGCAGTTCTTCCAGCGCGCGATGCAGCATGCGAGCGCATTGCGCGTCTCCTCGGCGCGCGCGGCGGCCAGCGCATCGCTCAGTTCGCTGAGCGCCTGCTCCTGGAACGCGATGCGCGTCTCCAGTTCCGATCAGGCGGGCGTCGAGCGCGGCGTCATCGCGTCGATCGGTGCCCGTCATCACGCCACGCCCGCCACGGAGCGGCCGCGACCGATGCCGTAGTACGCCAGCCCGGCCGCCTCGACCTCGTCGGGCCGATAGAGGTTGCGGCCGTCGAACACCACCGCGGTCGGCCAGCGCGGCCGTGCAGCCGCCCGAAATCCGGGCTGCGGAACTGCTTCCACTCGGTCACCACGACCAGCGCGTCGGCGCCTTCAGCGGCGGCGGATGCGGAATCGCACAGCACCAGGTCCGTCGCGCTCGCCATAGATGCGGCGGGCCTCGTCCATCGCTTCCGGATCGTAGGCCCGCACCTTGCGCGCCGGCCTCCCACAGCTGCTCCAGCAGGCGGCGGCTGGACGCCTCGCGCATGTCGTCGGTGTTGGGCTTGAACGCCAGGCCCCAGACCGCGAACGTCTTGCCGGCCAGGCGTCGCCCGCCGTAATGGCGCTGCATCAGCTCGAACAGCTGGTCCTTCTGGCGCCGTTGACGGCCTCGACCGCGTCCAGCATCTCGGCGCGCTAGCCGTGCTGGTGCGGCGGTGCGCTGCCAGCGCCTGCACGTCCTTCGGGAAGCAGGAGCCGCCGTAGCCGGCGCCGGGATAGATGAAATGCCAGCCGATGCGCGGGTCCGAGCCGATGCCCTGGCGCACCATTTCGATGTCGGCACCCACCTGTTCGGCGATGTTGGCGATCTCGTTCATGAAGCTGATCTTGGTCGCGAGCATGGCGTTGGCCGCGTACTTGGTCAGCTCCGCCGAGCGCACGTCCATCGCGACGATGCGCTCGTGGTTGCGGTTGAACGGCGCGTACAGGCGCTTCAGCTTCTCGACCGCTGCGGGATTGTCCGCGCCGATCACGATGCGGTCCGGGCGCATGCAGTCCTTGACCGCGTCGCCTTCCTTGAGGAATTCCGGGTTGGACACGACGTCGAAGGCGACCTCGCGCGCCGCGCGCCGCCAGCTCGGCGGCGATCGCCGCGCGCACCTTGTCGGCGGTGCCGACCGGCACGGTCGACTTGTTGACGACCACCGCCGGCGCTGCCAGATGGCGGCCGATCGTGCGCGCCACCGCCAGCACGTACTTGAGGTCGGCGCTGCCGTCCTCGTCCGGTGGCGTGCCCACGGCGATGAAGATGATGTCGCCTGCGCCGACGCCCTCGGCGGCGTCGGTGGTGAAGTGCAAGCGCCCCGCCGCGTGGTTGGCCGGACCATCGTGCCTCGAGGCCGGGCTCGTAGATCGGCATCACGCCGCGGTTGCAGCCCGTCGACCTTGGCGGCATCGATGTCCACGCACACCACGTCATGCCCGACCTCGGCCAGGCAGGCGCCGGTGACCAGCCCGACGTATCCGGTGCCGAAGATGCGTGACGCGCATGCGTGCGGCGTTCCCCGTGGCTGCAGGCGACACGGGCCGATCGCGGCGACCCCGGCGCGCAGCCACCTTACTTGGCGCTTGGGCTCCACGATCCCGAGCAGTTCGACTTCGAACACCAGGCGTGGCGTTCGGGCCGATCGGGCCGCCCGGCGTGCCGCTGCTCGCCATAGCCCAGCGTGGCCGGGATCCAGAGCTTGTACTTGCTGCCCACCGGCATCAGCGCGACGCCTTCCTGCCAGCCGGGCACGACCTGCGACAGCGGGAACTGCGCCGGCTCGCCGCGCTCGTAGGAGCTGTCGAACGTGGTGCCGTCCAGCAGGGTGCCCTTGTAGTGCACGCGCACCACGTCCTCGGCGCTTGGGCTTCGGGCCGGTGCCGGCGGTCACCACCTGGTACTGCAGGCCCGATGCGGTGGTCTGCACGCCCGGCTTCTTGGCGTTCTCCGCCAGGAACTGCGGCACCGGCCTCGGCATTCTTCTTGGCCGTGGCCATCATCTCGGCGATCTGCTTGGCCTGCATGCGCTGCGAAAAGGCTTCGCCGACCTGCTTGACCTGCTCGTCGGTCAGCAGCGTCTTCTCGCCATCCATGACGGTCTTGATGGCCTTCTGCAGCGTGGCCAGGTCGATCTCGTCCTTGATCGGCTCCAGCGACTTGGCCATCTCCATGCCGATCATGTAGCTGATCTGGGCCTTCTCGTCCTTGAGGCCGGCGATCTTGAGCGTCGCCTCCCCGGCTTCGCTCCCCTCGCCCGCCGCAGCCGGCGCGGTGTCTCCATCGGCGGCATCGTCACCGCTCTTGTTGCAGCCCGCCGCCATCAGGGTGAGCGATCCCAGTACGAGGGCGGTGGCGGTGGAACGGATGAATCGTGACATCGGGGGCTCCGGGTTCGAACAAGCGGTTCGTTGGATGGACAGGGACAACGGGGCAGGCCCGGTAAGGGCCATGCGCGCGGCCACGGACGGTGGCATGCGCCAGCTGAGCGCGGGCCCAACCGGCGCGCCCGCCGTCAGAGGATGGCCTGCAGCTCCACGTCGAACACGAGCGTGGCGTTGGGGCCGATCGGACCGCCCGGCGTACCGCGCGGACCGTAGGCCAGCGCGCCGGGAATCCAGAACCGGTACTTGGCGCCCACCGGCATCAGCGCGACGCCTTCGGTCCAGCCCGGGATGACCTGGTTGAGTGCGAATTCGGCGGGCTGGCCGCGATCGTAGGAGCTGTCGAACACGGTGCCGTCCAGCAGCGTGCCGTGGTAGTGCACGCGGACGCGGTCGGTCGGACGCGGCATCGCGCCTGCGCCCTGGCGCAGCACCATGTACTGCAGGCCCGAGCCCGTGGTGAACACGCCCTTGACCTGCCGGTTCTTGGCGAGGAACGCCTCGCCCTCGGTGCGATTGGTCTCGGCCGCAGCCTGCGCCTGCTGCGCCTGGCGCGCCTGCAGGCCGGTCGAGAACGCCTCGCGCACCGTGTTCAGCTCGGCCTCCTGCATCAGCAGCTTGCCGTCGGCCAGGACGGTGCGGACCGCCTGCAGCATCACCGGCACGTCCAGCTCATCCTTGATCGCCGCCAGCGACCGCCCGACGTTGCCGCCGATCAGGTAACCGACGTGCGCGGTGTCGACATTGGGCACCTTGGCATCGGCGGGCAGCCGACCGGCGCGCGACTCCACGCGCTGCATCAGCGCCTGGGACGTGGCCTGCGCCTGGGCTTCGGTCAGCAGCGGCTCGCCGTCCTTGAACGCCTGGTCGAGGGCGCGCCCGAAGGCGTCCACGTCCAGGTCCGGGCCTGCGGGCCCGATCGAGCGGCCGACGTCATACCCCACCATGTAGCTGACCTTCTCGCGCTGCGTCTCCAAAGCCGTCTTCTCCTGTGCAATGGCAGCAGCGCCCAACAACGCGACGGCCGTGGTCAACATCACGGCTGCGCCGCGTACGAAAGCCTTCATCCGGTCCTGCTCCTGTGGGGTGGTGGCGCCTGGGTGGCGCAGTGCGCCGGTGTCTGTGGTGGGCGGGTCGGCGCCCGCCAGCCGCCCATTGTCGCGGCCGGCGCGCCGCGCGGCAAACGCGCGACGCGACGGACGTCAGCGGGCCGGCCGCGGCGCAGCCAGGGCGCGCTCGATGGCCGCCACCAGCTGCCGGTCGTCGGGGACGGTCTTGCTGCCGTAACTGGCGATCAACCGCCCGTCCCGTCCAATCAGGTATTTATGGAAGTTCCATTTCGGGGCTTCGCCGGCTTCGCGTGCCAGCGCCCTGTACAGCCCGGACGCCTGCGGACCGATGACGTGGCTCTTCTCGAACATCGGGAACTTCACGCCGTACGTCAGCGTGCAGAACTCGCGGATCGAGGCCTCGTCATCGAACTCCTGCTCCTTGAAGTCCCCAGACGGAAAGCCCAGCACCGCGAACCCCTTGCCCTGGTACCTGGCATGCAGTGCTTCCAGTCCTTCGAACTGGGGCGTGAAGCCGCACTTGCTGGCCGTGTTGACCACCAGCACCACGTCGCCGCCATAGCGGGCCTGCAGGTTGACCGGCGTCTTGCCGGCCAGTGGACGGAAGGCCTGCCCCGCCAGCAGCCCCGGCGCGGCCAGCACGGCAGCCGACAGCAACGCCGCGGCGACAGCCACGGCGGGGACTAAGCGGGTCGCACCGGACGGGCGCGGCGGGACGGAGGCGGCGGAACCGGCATTGCGGCGCATCGGGGCTCTCCATGGGTGGCAAGGCGCGGGCGGACCAGTATGACTTCAGTTGGGGCGGCTGGTTCCACCCGGGCAGTTGACATGGGGGAAACTGGTGTTATAGTCACCTACAACACCGGTCTACCAACGAGCAGGACGGTCCCCCATGAACCGCAAGTTCCAGAACACCATCTCGGCCCTGATGACCAGTACGGCACTGCTGGTGCTGGGTCTGGCGATGTCGACCGCGACACTGCCCATGCCAGGGCAGCCTGCCGCCGGCGCGCTCCCGCTTCGCACCTCCCTGACGGGCGCCGCCCCCGACATCGCCGCACTCGCCGGACCCGCCTCCCTGGGCGAGCTGGCCACCGCCACCGCGCTCGCCGCCGCTCTGGACGCGCCCGCCGCGGATGTGGCCGAGGCCCGCGCGATGCCGGCGGCCGATGCCGCGCCGCGCCGCTCACGCACGACCGTCCATCGCCAGCGCCAGACGCTTGGCATGCCCTTCTTCTCCTTCGCACCACGGGGTTGACCATGACCGCCATCCAGTGGAGCGACGGCGCTCCCATCTACCGCCAGCTCAAGGAGCGTGTCGTCGCGATGATGCTCGACGGCGTGCTCAAGCCCGGCGACGCCCTGCCCTCCGTCCGGCAGGTGGCCGCCGAGTACCAGCTGAATCCCATCACTGTCTCGCGCGCCTACCAGGAGTTGGCGGACGAGGCCCTTGTCGAAAAACGTAGGGGACTGGGCATGTACGTGACCGAAGAAGCCGCAAGGAAGCTGCTGGTCAACGAGCGCGAGCGCTTCCTGACCGAGGAATGGCCGCTGGTGCTGGAACGCATCCTGCGACTGGGCCTGAGCATGGATGACCTGATGAAGGCGGCCCCGGCCACCGGAGGCGCACGATGAACGCCGTCTCGACACCGCCACCACCACCGCGCCCGTCGTCAGCGCACGCCGCCTGCGCAAGGCAGTACAAGAACAAGCTGGCCCTGGACGACACCGCGTTCGAGATCCCCGCCGGCCGCATCGTCGGCCTGATCGGCCCCAACGGCGCCGGCAAGACCACCGCGCTCAAGGCCATCCTCGGCCTGATCCCGTTCGACGGCGAGCTCAGCGTGCTGGGCCGCGACCCGCGCACCGAGCGCGACGAGCTGATGCAGCGACGTGTGCTTCATCGCCGACGTCGCCGTGCTGCCGCGCTGGATGAAGGTCCGCGAGGCGATCGAGTTCGTCGCCGGCGTGCACCCGCGCTTCGACCGCGCGCAGCTGCGAGCGCTTCCTGGCCGGCACCCAGCTCAAGCCCGGCATGCGGGTGCGCGAGATGTCCAAGGGCATGATCGTGCAACTGCACCTGGCGCTGGTCATGGCGATCGACGCCAGGCTGCTGGTGCTGGACGAGCCCACGCTGGGCCTGGACATCCTGTACCGCAAGCAGTTCTACCAGCGCCTGCTGGAGGACTACTTCGACGAGCAGAAGACCATCCTGGTCACCACGCACCAGGTCGAGGAGATCGAACACATCCTCACCGACGTGATGTTCATCCGCGACGGCAGGATCGTGCTCGACAGCGAGATGGACACGCTGGGCGAGCGCTTCACCGAGGTGCTGGTCAACGCCGACCACCTCGAGGCCGCGCGCGCACTCAAGCCGCATCGACGAGCGCGCCCTGCCCTTCGGCAAGACGGTGATGCTCTTCGACGGCGTCCCCGCCGCCCGACTGGCCGCACTGGGCGAAACCCGCACGCCCGGGCCTGGCCGACCTGTTCGTCGCCACCATGAAGGGGACCTACGCATGAACGCCCTCGACACCCGCATCGACGGTGGCAGTCCGGCCACGCCACGCGCGGCGGCCCACGCCACCCACCCCACCCACACGTTCAAGCTGCTGCTCAAGCGCGAGTTCTGGGAGCACAAGGGCGGTTTCTTCTGGGCTCCGCTGGTGGCCGGCGGCATCTCGTTGCTGCTGACGCTGATGGCCATTGTCGTAGGCCTGATCACGGCCCGCCGCGCGATCGCCGATGGCGACATGCAAATCGACGGCGTGCAGATCAACGGCCTGGACATCGGCCAGCTGACCAGCCGCATGAGCGCGCAGGACATGGCCGAGATGGCGAAGGGCATCGACCTCACCATCTTCCTGAGTTCGGTCTGGCCCTTCATCGTGCTGGGCTTTGTAGTGTTCTTCTACTGCCTGGGCGCGCTGTACGACGAGCGCAAGGACCGCAGCGTGCTGTTCTGGAAGTCGCTGCCCGTCTCGGACGCCCAGACGGTGCTGTCGAAGGTCGCCAGCGCCGCGCTGGTCGCCCCGGTCATCGCCATCGGCGCCTCGATCCTGACGATGCTGGTCTTCATGCTGATGATCAGCACGGTGATCCTGATGCACGGCGGCAATCCCGTCGAGCTGCTCTGGGGCCCGGCCAATCCGCTGACGCTGGTCGGCGGCCACATCGCCTGGATCCCGGTGTACGCGCTGTGGGCATTGCCGACCATCGGCTGGCTGCTGCTGTGCTCGGCCTGGGCCCGCAGCAAGCCGTTCCTCTGGGCGATCATGGTTCCGCTGTTTACGGGCATCTTCGTCAGCTGGTTCGACCTGATGGAACTGTTCAACCTGGACAGCTCGTGGTTCTGGTCCAACGCCGTCGGCCGGCTGCTGCTGGGCACCTTCCCCGGCGTCGACATGGCCTACCGCGCCGGATTGGACGAACACGGCAATGCCCAGGGCCTGGAGAGCATCGCCCACCAGCTGTCGGCCGGCAGCCAGCTCAGCACTCTGGCGATGCCCGAGGTCTGGATCGGCGCCATCGTCGGCGCGGCGATGATCTTCGGCGCGATCCGCCTGCGCCGCTGGCGCGACGAGGGGTGAGTGGGCGCGTTTAGCCGATGCCTACCGGCATCGGCTGCGGCCGCGAGCGCCCGGCCATGGGTGAGACCGAGGTGTTTGCGAGGCACTGCCTCGCACCTCGGGCGAACGCCCCGCGTGCTGCGCGGGGCCGGCAAGCCGGGCAGGACGATCCGAAGCACGTGTAATTCCGCCAAGGATGGCATCGCCGAACTCCACGACGCCGCTGCTACGAGATAGGTAACCGCCCGACCATGGATGGCCACGCAGCGCCACGGGCTGCACGCACTGCGCACCTTCCCCGCCAACGACACCCAGCGCCCCCCTTCCACCACGGGAATCCCCATGAACACCGCACCGCGCTTCGCCTTGCTGGCCTGCCTCGCCATCGCTCCGGCACTGGCCGCCTGCACCGCCAATTCACCGCCGGCCTCCGCGCCGGACACCACGGCCGCCGCGGAACAGCCGCGCACCGCGCTGGGCCGGACGGTTGCCAAGGCGCTTGATGAAGCACGCCAGAAGATGGCCACCGAAAACGTCAGCGTCAGCGGCGACATGGACATCCAGGTCGGATCGGCCAGCGTGAGCCGCAAGAAGCCGCGCGACGCGTCCGGCAACCCGCTGCCCAAGGCGGAGATCAGCCCGCAGGGCGACCTGCTGGTGGACGGCACCGCGGTCGCCGTCACCCCGGCCCAGCGGCAGCTGCTGCTGGACTACCGCGGCCACATCCTGGATGTGGCAGGCGTGGGCATGACCCTGGGCGCCAAGGGCGCGGACCTGGGGATGCAGGCCGCGGGCGGCGCGATCAAGGGCATCTTCACCGGCCAGATGGACGAGTTCGAGAAACGCATCGAAGCCGAAGCCGCCGTCATCGAGGCCGAAGCACTGAAGCTGTGCGACCGCCTGCCGGCCATGCTGGCCAGCCAGCAGGCCCTGGCCGCATCGCTGCCGGAGTTCCGCCCGTACGCAACGATGACGCAAGACGACATCGATGACTGCGGCAACGACACCGGCACCCGCACCGTGCGGAAGCACGCCGTACGCGACACCATCAGGGAAGAAATCCGCGCCGGAATCCGCAGCGCGACGGGCGCGGCGGCCGACCGCCGGCCGGCCGGCCAGGCCGAGTCCGAGAATCTCTCGGCCGCCGAGGAAGCCGAGGCGGCGGGACGCTGATTTCCAGCCCGCGTCCTGTTCCGCACCCGGACGTGGACGCGTCGGGCGAGTCTCTTGACCGCCGCCAGCTTCGAAGCCTTCAAGGCCAGACATGACGCTCCCCCATTACGCCCATCCCGAAGTGCAACAGGTAAGGGCGGCACGGCTGGCAGGCGCCCTGTACCTGGTGACGATGACCACGGCGATCTTCAACCAGTCGTTTGTACGCGGCTCACTGCTGGTGCGCGGCGATGCCACGCAGACTGCGCAAAACATCACCCAGTCCGAACTGTTGTTCCGGATCGGAATTGCCGCGGACGTTGTGACCTTCACCGGCGTGGCGGTGCTGGCCTGGGCGCTGTACGTGCTGCTCAGGCCTGTGGGCAGGAGCCTCGCCGTGCTGGCGGTTCTGCTGCGGCTGATCGAGGTGGCGGTGCACTACGTCGCGATTGTCTTCAGCCTGGGCGCGCTGGTGCTGCTGAGCGGAGCGGATTATCTCGCGGCGCTGGATACCGGCCAACTGCATGCACTGGCGCGCGCGGCCCTGAGCGCATACGGGGCCGGAGTAAATCTGGGGTTCGTGCCGCTGGGCCTGGGCTCGGCGATCTTCGCCTGGCTGCTGCTCAGGTCGCGCTATGTGCCCAAGGCACTGGCCGCGTGGGGGGTGTTCGCATCGTTGCTGCTGGCGACCTCGGCTCTGGCCGTCATTCTCTTCCCGGCGATCGGCCCGTTCGTGCTGGCCGCGATGATCCCGATGTTCATCTATGAAGTGACGCTGGGCTTCTGGTTGCTGTTGAAGGGCCCAAGGATCCCGCCCGACGCCGCCCGTGCAGCCTGACGGTTTTTCGCCGATCAGGCGGGCGTTTACCCCTTGCCCACGAGCCAGGCACGAGGCGTCAGCCACGGCCAGGACCCGATCGGGCCCGGTTGCTGACGCCCGTCAATGCCGGACCGGCGCGGGCTCGCTATAAGGACGGGCAGATCGATGGTCAATGCGGCTACCGGCCGGTTGCAACCGCGGCTGCACCCCGCCTGCCGCGGAGCGGCAAGGAGACCCCGATGTCGGATTCGACCGCCGATCGCCCCCCGCAGGCAGCTGCCGAGGTGCTGGTCGTCGCCTGTCCGACCGATGCATCGCTGAACCGCGTCCCGCGCGCCAAACTCGACCGCAACCCGAAATGCGGGAGGTGCCACAGCCCACTGTTCACGGGGAAGGTCGTCGAGCTCGACGGCGCTAACTTCGACTCGCACGCGCTCAAGAGCGACCTGCCCATCGTGATCGACTTCTGGGCGGAATGGTGCGGTCCCTGCCGGATGATGACGCCCAATTTCGAGATGGCGGCGGCACGGCTGGAACCGCGGGTGCGGCTGGGCAAGCTCGACACCGAGGCGGAACCCGCCATTGCCGGGCGCTACGGCATCCGCGGCATCCCGAGCATGGTCATGCTCAGGAAAGGGCGGGAGATCACCCGCACCTCGGGGGCGATGCCGACGTCGGCGATCGTCGACTGGGTCGAGAAGGCGCTGTAGAGGGCCGCCTTGACGAACGTCAATGCCGGGCCGGGCAGTTGGGTACAAGGTGGCCGTCCAGCAGGCGAGGTGCGCAATGGCGACCATCCACAGGCTAGAGAAGTTTTTTCGCCAGGCGGGCAATCTCGATCTCGACAAGAGCGACGTCGGACGGCTCGAGGATTTTGTCGGTCACAAGGTCGTGGATCTTGTCGTACGCGGCGAAGCCAACGCCAAGGCCAACGACCGCGACGTGGTCCAGCCCTGGGATCTGCCGATCACCAAGGGGCTTCAGGAGACGATCCACCGGTTCCGGCTGGTCAACGCCGAGCTGCAGCTCACGGATTACCTGGCCGGGCTGATACGGTTGCCGCCAAGCGATCTGGCCATCGGGGACGAAACGCAGGCACGGTTTCCCGACATCGCCGGAGCCCTTTGCCTCGCCCTTGCGGAGTCCTTCAAGATCCTCGACGAGGACCTCAAGAATCCGGCGACCCAGGAGTGGGAACGGGCGTATCGCCTGTTCGACCTGCTGCTTTAGCGGCCGTCGCCCCTTGCTCCGGCGGTCAGATCATCGGCAGCCTGTGGGGGCGCGGACCGCGCGGAAAGGCGGCATCGATCCGTGCGATCTCGGCCTGCGACAGCATGATGTCCGACGCGCCGGCATTCTCTTCGACATGCTCGACGGTGGACGCCTTGGGGATCGGGAAGACCGAAGGGCACCGCATCAGGAACGCAAGCGCGATCTGTCGCGCGGTCGCGCCATGCGCCTGCGCGATATCCGCAAGCAGGCGGCCGCCAGGTGTTTGCCTGCCCGGAAAATCACCATGCCCGAACGGGCTGTAGGCGGTGACGGCGAAGCGGCGCTGCTCGCACCATGCCAGCACGGCATGTTCGATCGCGCGTTCCTGCAGGTGGTAGAGCACCTGATTGCAGACAATGCTTTCGCCGGCAATCCGCCATGCCTCTTCAAGATCCGGCACATCGAAGTTGCTCACGCCCCAGGAGAGTATTTTTCCCTCCTCACGGAGCGTGTCGAATGCCGCGAACGTATCCTCCAGCGGATGCGATCCGGGCCAGTGAAGCAGGTAGCAATCCAGCCAGCCGGTCTTGAGGCGGGTGAGCGATCTCTCGCAAGCGATCTTCGTTCCCGGGCGGGAGGCATTCTGTGGCATCACCTTGGAGACGAGGAACACGTCATCGCGCCGGTCCGCAATGGCGTCGCCGACCACCTTCTCCGCGGCGCCGCCGCCATACATCTCAGCTGTGTCGATGTGATTCATTCCGAGGTCGATGCCTCGTCGCAACGCGGCGATCACGGAAGCGGGGTCGCCCTCCTCGATGTACCAGGTCCCCTGGCCGATGACGCCGACCTCGCGCTGCAGCGGACCGAACCGTCGCTGTGGGACGGGGATCCGCGTACTGCGCGGGGAATCATGCGGCATGACGTCGCCCGGTTGCGCCACTGAACAGCCTGATCATTTCCCGGTTGAAGGCCGGTAGATCGTCCGGGTTGCGGCTGGTGACCAGGCCCTTGTCCACGACCGCTTCCTCGTCGACCCAGTCCGCCCCGGCATTCTTGAGGTCGGTCCTGAGCGAGGGCCATGACGTCATGCGGCGGCCCTGCGCCGCGCCGGTCTCGATCACGGTCCATGGGCCGTGGCATATCGATGCAACCGGTTTTCGGGCATCGAAAAATGCCTTCGCGAAGGCCACTGCATTGGGCTCGATGCGAAGCGAGTCCGGGTTGATGACGCCGCCCGGCAGCAGCAGTGCGTCGAAGTCTTCCGGCCTGGCCTGCCCAAGTTCCACATCGACCGGCAACTCGATGCCCCAGTCAGTGAAATTCCACGCACGTACGCGTGGATGCTTGGGCGACACGATCCTGGTCGTGGCTCCGGCTTCGTCCAGAGCCTTGCGCGGCTCGGTGAGTTCGACCTGCTCGAAGCCATCGGTGACCAGGATGGCGACATTGAGTCCTTCAAGGGTGTCTTTTGCCATGATCGTTGTCCTTCCCGGTTCTGCTGGATTGAGCGCGGGTTTGATGGGCGCAGTGGCGCAAGCGCCCCCGCCGCGAGAGCACGCTGTTGCGGCTCACCGCCAGCGCTGGTCGACACAGGCCTTTGGTTGCTCACCGCGGTCCTGCGCCAGAGACGGATAGTCCGTGTATCCCTTCTCGCCGCCGCCGTAATAGGTCGTTGAATCGTCCGCATTGAGGGGGGCGCCGGTGCGCAACCGTTCGGGCAGATCCGGATTGGCGATGAACTTGCGGCCGAAAACGATCAGGTCTGCCCTGCCTTTGCGAAGCCACTGCGCCGCGGTGTCGGGCTCGAAGCCGCCCGCCACCATCAGGGTTCCCTTGAATTTCTTCCGGATGGTCTCGACCACGCCGAGCGCCGATGGATCCAGCTCGTTCCCGCTTTGCATCTGCTCCATCGCCGGGTTGACGATATGCAGATAGGCAAAGCCGTAGTCGCTGAGGCGCTCGGCGATATGGCCAAAGGTTGCTTCGGGGTGGTCGTCGTGGATGTCGTTCATCCTGCCCATGGGCGACAGCCGCACGCCGATGCGATCAGGCCCCCAGATCCGCATCAGGGCCTCGGCGACCTCGACCAGCAATCGCGCCCGGTTCTCGACCCCGCCGCCATAGCTGTCGGTGCGCCGGTTGGTGCCGCTCTCGATGAACTGATCAAGCAGGTAGCCGTTGGCGGCGTGGATCTCGACGCCATCAAAACCAGCGGCCTGGGCGTTTCTGGCCGCGCGTTCATATTGCGCCACGATGTAGGGCATCTCTTCGATGTCGAGCGCGCGCGGCCGTACGAACGGCACCAGTTCGCCTTCGCCGCGCTCGTTCTCGATGAAGGCCTTGCCCTCCGGTGTAATCGCGGAAGGGGCAACGGGAAGCATGTTGTCGGGCTGCAGGGCGGGATGCGAAATACGCCCGACGTGCCAAAGCTGGTTGAAGATCAATCCATCGGCCTGGTGTACCGACTGCGTCACACGACGCCACGCTTCCACCTGCTCGCGGCTGTGGATTCCGGGCGTCCACGCGTAGCCCTGGCCCTGCATCGAAATCTGCGTTGCCTCGCTCACGATCAGCGCCGCAGATGCGCGCTGCGCGTAGTAGCAGGCGGCAAGGGGACTCGGCACATTGCCCGGCTGTTGCGCCCGCGAGCGCGTCAGTGGCGCCATGACGATGCGATGCCGCAGGTTGAAGGGACCGAGCCGATACGGCTGGAACAGCAGGTCCGTGTCGGACCCCTGGGCGCCACGGGGGATGCGTGTGATCGTAGCTGCCGCGTCCATGTTCCCTCCTTCAGAGGGTGGAGTTGTAGGTACGTGGAATCGTCCTCGCAGAACATTAGGGGCGAAGCGACCCGCCGTAATTGACGCCTGTCAGTGCGGCCTACGATCAGGTGCGAGGAGGAGTGGCCGTCGCCACTGCCCGAGGGCCGGGCTCGCCCGGGCGCGGTCGTCTGCCAAAGTGGCGCACGCCCGCAACCCGTTGTTTCCAGGCCGATGCCGCACGACCCGGGACGAGCGGGCAAGGTCGGGCGATCGCTGAATTGGTCTTTCCCTCCGATGCTCTAGCTTGTCGCCGCTTCGAGCGTCGTCCCCCCGCGTTTGCCCAGGCGCGGGAGCACCTCACGGCCGATCTCCTCCAGCACCTCGCCTGCAGGGCGGCGGCCATATTTGAGGTTGAGGATGACGTGATTGATGCCGACGCCGGCAAGTTTGTTGAGGAATTCCAGCATGAAGTTGCGGCCGGCTCGGAACCCGAGGTGGATCGGCCGGGGCGGCTCGGCCGGCGCGTCGGCCAGATCGACATAGAGCGACTGCACGAAGGGCTTGAACACACCGGGCGACGCGATCTCCACCGCCGCGCGCCATTTTGCGACCAGCTCCGCCTGCCGCACGAGCTCGCGTGGATAGGTGATCCAGCCGTCCGCATGCGCGGCGATCCACTCGAAGCTCTGCCGACTCGAACCGGTGATCAGGATCGGCAGGCGGGAAACGGGTTTGGGCACGAGGTCGGCCGTTCCCATCATGGCGCCATAACTCGACTGGACCGTTGGAAACTCCTCCACGAGTACCCTGCGGATCACCGCCAGGTTCTCGCGGAAGAGGACGTCGCGCCGGTCCCAGTCGACGCCGAACGATGGGAATTCGACGGGGCGGTCGCCGGAGGCGACGCCCAGGACAAATCGCCCGCCCGTCAGCTGATCGACCGATGCGGATGCCTTTGCGGTATGGAACGGGTGGCGCAGGGGAAGAATGATGGATCCGGTCGCAAGCGCGATCGTCGAGGTATGCGCCGCGATGAAGCCCAGCCACACCCAGGGATCGTAGACCTGGCCCAGGTCTCCGAAACTGGGGTCGCGCAGGGGTACGTCCCGCGTCCAGAGGCCGGTGAAGCCGAGTTCCTCGGCGCGCCGGGCAAGGCCCGGCTGGTCGCGCATCCTGGGCTCGTCCCGCTCGAAGGCCTCGATCGGGAAGAACACCCCGAGCGATAGCCGGTCAGGCGCGAACATGCGCCGGAAGCCGGCGGAATCGCTGGTGGACGCAGCTTTATTGGCCTTCAGCATAAGGCCTCATTCTGGGTCCGGAGCGCATCGGCGCCATGACAACGGTCAATCCTTCCAGAAGCGAAATCGGCCGCCGCGCGGCGGCCTAGCCTCCGCCCGAACCGCCGCGGATGCCGCCGCGGGTGAGTGCGCCCGGATCCAGCAGCCGCCGCAGTTCGCGCTCCGGCAGGCCGCTGTCCTCCAGCGCCACCTCCAGCACCGGACGTTGTTCACGATAGGCACGTTTGGCGATTGCCGCGGCCTTCTCGTAACCGATCACCGGGTTCAATGCCGTTACCAGGATCGGATTGCGCGCGAGCGCTTCGTCCAGGCGGTCGCGCCGCACCTTCATGCCGGCAATCGCGCGATCGGCCAGCAGGCGCGCACTCGCTGCCATCAGGCCGATCGAGCCCAGCAGGTTGTCGGCCACCAGCGGCAGCATCACGTTGAGCTGGAACGTGCCGCTCTGGCCCGCCACGGTTATCGCGACGTGGTGGCCCATCACCTGCGCGCAGGCCATGGCCACCGCCTCGGGCACGACCGGGTTCACCTTGCCCGGCATGATCGAGCTGCCCGGCTGCAACGCCGGCAGTTCCACTTCACCCAGCCCGGCCAGCGGTCCCGAGTTCATCCAGCGCAGGTCGTTGGCGATCTTCATCAGCGCCACCGCCAGCGCATTGAGCTGGCCCGACAGCTCGACCGCGTCGTCCTGGCTGGCAATGCCCTCGAACAGGTTGGCGGCCGAGGCGAAGCGCACACCGGACCGGCGCGACAGCGCCCGCACCACGGCCTTGGCAAACCGCGGGTCGGCATTGATCCCCGTGCCGATGGCCGTGCCGCCGATCGGCAACCGCTTCAGCCGCCCCAGCGCGTCCTCGATGCGTGCTTCGGCCGAGGCCAGCTGCGCGGACCAGGTCCGCAGCTCCTGGCCCAGCGTCAGCGGCATCGCGTCCATCAGGTGCGTGCGTCCGGTCTTGACGACCTTGTCGAGCGACTTCGCCTTCCGGTCGATGGTCCGGCGCAGGTGGCGGAGTGCCGGCTGCAGGTCTTGGGCGACCGCAAGCACCGCACTGACCCGGATCGTCGTGGGGATGACGTCGTTGGAACTCTGGCCGAGGTTGACGTGGTCGTTGGGGTGGACGCGCCGACGGCCGGTGGACGCCAGCGCTGCGATCACCTCGTTGGCGTTCATGTTGCTTGACGTGCCGGACCCGGTCTGGAAGACATCGACAGGGAACTGATCGTCATGCCGGCCGCCCGCGACGGCTTCAGACGCCCGGATGATGGCCGTGGCGGTGGCATCGGGCAGCAGCCCGAGCGAGCCGTTGGCTTCGGCCGCCGCCGCCTTGACCACCCCCAATGCACGGATGAAGTCGACGCGGCATGGGCCGACCGGATATCGGGAAGTTCTCGACCGCGCGTTGGGTCTGCGCGCCCCACAGCGCGTCGGCGGGGACGTGCAGCTCGCCCATGCTGTCGTGTTCGATGCGGGTCTTGGGCGTGGTCATCGGCGTTCTCCTGGTCGGGCGAGGATAGTCCGGCATGCGCGGGGCTGCCGTGACGCGTCCCTCCGGCATTTTCGCCCCGGGCTACCGGCCTCGCGGGCTCTGTAGAATTGTCGACCCCTCGCCTGCCCGGTCCGTCCATGTCCGCCGTCGAAACGCAGCTGCTCGCCCTGTCCCCGCTCGATGGCCGCTACGCCGGCAAGGTCGACGCCCTGCGCCCGATCTTCTCCGAGTACGGGCTGATCAAGGCCCGGGTCAAGGTGGAGGTGGAGTGGCTGCTGGCGCTGGCCGCCGAGCCGGGCATCGCCGAACTCGCGCCCTTCAGCGACGGCGCCACCGCACCGGTTGCGCGACCTGGCGGAAAACCTGTCTGTTGAGCGATGCCGCGCGGGTCAAGGAGATCGAGCGCACCACCAACCACGACGTCAAGGCGGTCGAGTACCTGATCAAGGAGCGCCTCAAGGACGACGGGGAGCTGGGGCCGGCACTGGAGTTCGTGCATTTCGCCTGCACCTCCGAGGACATCAACAACCTCAGCTACGCGCTGATGCTGAGCCAGGCGCGGCAGTTCGTGCTGCTGCCGAAACTCGATGCGCTGATCCAGAAGCTGCGCGACATGGCGCACGAGCACGCGGCGCTGCCGATGCTGTCGCGCACGCACGGCCAGACCGCTTCGCCCACCACCGTCGGCAAGGAGATCGCCAACGTCGTCGCCCGCCTGCAGCGCCAGGGCGAAACGCTGGCCGCCAGCCCGATGCCGGGCAAGATCAACGGCGCGGTCGGCAACTTCAACGCGCACCTGGCCGCCTATCCGGACATCGACTGGCCGGCGTTCTCCGAGCGCTTCGTGCACTCGCTGGGCCTGAACTGGCAGCCCTACACCACCCAGATCGAGCCGCACGACGGCATCGCCGAGCTGTGCGACGCGCAGCGCCGCATCGACACGGTCTGCATCGACCTGTGCCGCGACGTCTGGGGCTACATCTCGCTGGGCTACTTCAAGCAGGCGGTGAAGGCCGGCGAAGTGGGCAGTTCGACGATGCCGCACAAGGTCAACCCGATCGACTTCGAGAACGCCGAAGGCAACTTCGGCATCGCCAACGCGCTGTTCGAACATTTCGCCGCCAAGCTGCCGATCAGCCGCTGGCAGCGCGACCTCACCGATTCCACCGTGCTGCGCGCGCTGGGCACCGCCTTCGGCCACGCCCTGATCGGTTTCGACGCGCTGCTGCGCGGGCTGGGCAAGCTCAGCACCAATCCCGAGCGGCTGGCCGCCGACCTCGACGCCGCCTGGGAGGTGCTGGCCGAAGCCGTGCAGACCGTGATGCGCCGCCACGGCCTGCCCAACCCGTACGAGCAGCTCAAGGCGCTCACGCGTGGCCAGGGCATCAATGAGGCCTCGATGCGCGAATTCATCGCAGGGCCTGGACCTGCCGGTGGACGAAAAACAGCGCCTGCTGGCGATGACGCCGGGCAGTTACACCGGCCTGGCCGAAACGATGGCGCGCGGTATCTGATCGATGCACGGAGTCGGTTCACAAGAATGCCTGGCCGCTTCAACATTGTTTGGTGACATGTTCTGCAGGTACCGGTAAGGGCAACGTCCATGGATTCCCGCCTTCGCGGGAATGACGATTTCCTCCCGCCCTGGCGGGGATGACGGCTTTTTCTGCATCGTTGGGTTCACCCATGCACCTGCTGCTCAACATCGACGTCCCCGACCTGCCTGCGGCCGAAGCGTTCTACACCCGCGCGTTCGACCTGCGGGTTTCGCGCCGGTTCGGCAGCGCCGGCGTGGAGCTGCTGGGCGGCAACGCGCCCGTGTACCTGCTGGAAAAGCCCGCCGGCAGCGCCGGTGCCGGCATCATGCCGCGCGATTACGCCCGCCACTGGACACCGCTGCACTGCGACGTGGTGGTGGACGACGTGGAAACTGCGCTGGCCCGGGCGCTCGAAGCGGGCGCCACGCAGGAAGGCGATATCCGTGACCACGCCTGGGGCCGCATCGTCCAGCTGGCCGACCCCTTCGGCCACGGCTGGTGCCTGTTGCAGTTCCTCGGCCACGGCTACGACGAGATCGCCACATGAATCCCAAGCGTCCCGTTCCGTCCACCCCGGCCGTCCGCAAGCATGCGAAGGGCGTTCTGCCGATCGAGGTCGATGGCACGCGGCTGCCTCCGCTGGGCATGCCCGCGGCCGACTTCCTGCGCGATTACTGGCAGAAGAAGCCGCTGCTGATCCGCAACGCCTTCCCCGGCTTCGAGTCGCCGATCCAGCCCGAGGACCTGGCCGGGCTGGCCTGCGAGGACGCTGCGCTGTCGCGCATCGTGGCGCACGAGCGCGGCGATGGCGCGGGCGGCGCGACCGCTGGATCCTGCGCACCGGCCCCTTCCCCGAGGACCGGTTCCCCGCGCATGCCGCGCCACGACTGGACGCTGCTGGTGCAGGACGTGGACAAGTGGGATGCGGACGTCGCGCGCTGCTGGAGGCGTTCGACTTCCTGCCGCGCTGGCGCATCGACGACATCATGGTGTCCTTTGCCGCGCCCGGCGGCTCGGTCGGCGCGCACGTGGACCAGTACGACGTGTTCCTGCTGCAGGCGCAGGGGCGCCGGCGCTGGCAGATCGATGCCTCCGAGGCCATGGGCAAGGGCGCGCCGCCCCTGGCGTTCCGCAACGATGTCGAGCTGAAGCTGCTGCAGCGAGTTCAACCCGACGCACGACTGGGTGCTGGAACCCGGCGACATGCTGTACCTGCCCCCGGGCGTGCCGCACCACGGCGTCGCCGAGGACGCCTGCCTGACGTTCTCGATCGGCATGCGCGCCCCGTCGGCCGCCGAACTGCTGGGCGACTTCGTCGACACCCTGGCGGCCGATGCCGACGACGCCGATGCGCTATCACGACCCCGACCTGGCGCCCGCGGCGGATCCGGCCGAGATCGACGCCGGCGGCGATGGAGCGCGTGGTCGCCGCGCTCAACGCATTGCGCATGAACGACCCCGACCGCCTGGGCGACTGGTTCGGACGCTTCATCACCCTGTACCGCAGCGCCGGCGAGGTGCAGGCGCCGCCGGATTCGCGCTCGCGCATCGAGATCGAGTGGGACCTGCCAACGGCGGCCGCGCTGCTGCGCCATCCGTTCTCGCGCATGGCCTGGCGCAAGGCGCACAAACGGGGCGCGGCGGCGCAGCTGTTCGTCAGCGGCCAGGTGCACACCCTGCCCGCCGCGCGACGCGCAACGCATTGCCGATGCGGCGGAGATCGACGGCGCGGCCTATGGCGCGCTGTCGGATGCCGGCCGCGACTGCGTGCAGGCACTCATGCACGCAGGGCCACTACCAGCTGCAACTGCCCGAGGAGGCTGGAAGAAGGCCGGGGACGACGACTGATGCACATGACGGACTCGCACAGGCGGACACACGGGGCTTCCGGGTCGATACCGTCGATTACGAAAGCGCCCTGCCGGACCTGCGCGCGGTGCGCGAAACCGTCTTCGTCCAGGAGCAGCGGGTGCCGCTGGAGCTGGAGTGGGACGCGCTGGACCCGCGGTGCGTCCATGTCCTCGCGCGGGACGCGGCCGGCCACCCGATCGGCACCGGACGCCTGACGCCCGAGCACAAGATCGGGCGCATGGCCGTACTGGCGCCCTGGCGCGGCCGCGGCGTCGGCGACGCCCTGCTGGTGGCACTGCTCGGTGCCGCCCGCGAACGCGGCTGGCGCGAGGTGTCGCTGCACGCGCAGGTCCCGGCGCAGGACTTCTACGCCCGCCACGGCTTCCTCCCGCACGGCGAACGCTTCGTGGAAGCCGGCATCGACCATCAGGCCATGCGCCGCGCTGCTCGGATGCGGCCAATCCGGTGGAGCCGCTCGGCGGCCGCCGTCGCCGCCGCTGTCGGCATCATCGCAGGCGCGCGGCGACAGGTGCACATCTACACGCGCGAGCTCGACCCGGGCCTGTTCGACGCCACCGGGTCGTGCTGGCGGCGCTGCGCCGCTTCGCCACCCGCGGCGGCGAGGTCCGGGTGCTGCTGCAGGACGCCACCACGCCCCAGCGCGCGCGGTGCACCGCTGATCGGGCTGGGCCAGCGCCTGCCCAGCGCCTTCGCGTTCCGCGTGATCGAGGAGCCGGTCGACCTGCGAGTATCCGTCCGCCTACGTCGCCAACGACGGCGGCGGCTGCTACTTCCGTCCGCTGGGCCATCGCTTCGACGGCGAGACCGGCCTGGACGCCCCGGCCCGGGTGCGGCAGCTGCGCGCCGCGTTCGACCGGCCTGGGAACGTGCCCGGCCCGTGCAGGAATTCCGGGCGCTGGGATCTGAGGGCCTTGGGCCACCGCCGGGGCTGAATCCGTCTCGACAGGCTGCCCGTGGCCAATGATCGGCGCCGCCGGTCGATCTGGCCTGTAGCCCCCTCGCTCACATCGGCTACAATTCGCGGTTCTTAGGCCTGTTCATGCGCCCGCGTGCGCGATTCGGCCCCGACCTCCCCTCCCGCAGTCTCCCGACCCCATCGTGGACAATCTGCTCAAGCAGTTCGCCCAGTCCTCGCAACTCGGCGCCAACGCCGCCTATATCGAAGACCTGTACGAGCAGTACCTGGTCGCTCCCGACGTCGGTCGGGCCCAAATGGCAAGCCTACTTCGACGGGTTCAAGGGGCGCGAAGCGGGCGACCTGCCGCATTCGGCGGTCATCGACCAGCATCGCCGAGGCCGCCCGCCAGGCGCACGGCAAGCGGCAGGGCCGCGGCGCGACGCGTGCCGGCGACGAGCGCGAACGCGGCGTCGGCAAGCTGATCACCGCCTACCGCTCGCGCGGGCACCTGGCCGCCAGCCATCGATCCGCTGGGCCTGCTGGAAAAGCCCGAGGCCCCGGACCTGGCGCTGGCCTTCCACCGCCTGTCCGAGAGCGACCTGGACGCGAGTTCAGCACCGGCGGCCTCGGCGGCAACGAGCGCATGAAGCTGCGCGACCTCCTCGCCATGCTCAAGGCCACCTACACCGGCACGCATCGGCGCCGAGTTCATGCACATCACCGACGCCGAGCAGCGGCGCTGGGTGTATGAGCGATTGGAGGCCGCCGGCGGCAAGTTCGGCTTCAGCGCCGACGCCAAGCGCCGCATCCTCGAGCGCCTGACCGCCGCCGACGGCCTGGAACGCTACCTGGGCACCAAGTACGTCGGCCAGAAGCGCTTCTCGCTGGAAGGCGGCGACTCGCTGATCCCGCTGATGGACACCACCATCCGCCGCGCCGGCGAGCACGGCGTGCAGGACGTGGTGATCGGCATGGCCCACCGCGGCCGCCTCAACGTCCTGATCAACACGCTGGGCAAGCCGCCGCGCCAGCTCTTCGACGAGTTCGAGGGCAAGTTCGGGCATGTCGACCACGACCTCGCCCACACCGGCGACGTGAAGTACCACATGGGCTTCTCCGCCGACGTCGCCACGCCGGGCGGCCCGGTCCACCTGGCGCTGGCGTTCAACCCGTCGCACCTTGAGATCGTCGACCCGGTCGTCGCCGGCAGCGTGCGGTCGCGCCAGACGCGCCGCGGCGACAAGGGGCGCGCAGCAGGTGCTGCCGGTGCTGATCCACGGCGATGCCGCGTTCGCCGGCCAGGGCGTGGTGATGGAGCTGTTCCAGATGTCGCAGGCGCGCGGGTTCGCCGTCGGCGGCACGGTGCACATCGTCATCAACAACCAGGTGGGCTTCACCACCAGCGAGCGCCAGGACGCCCGCTCCACGCTGTACTGCACGGACGTGGCCAAGATGGTCGGCGCGCCGGTGCTGCACGTGAACGGCGACGACCCCGAAGCCGTGGTGTTCTGCGCCGAGCTGGCACTGGACTTCCGCAACCGCTTCGGCAAGGACGTGGTCATCGACCTGGTCTGCTACCGCCGCCACGGCCACAACGAGGCCGACGAGCCGGCGGCGACGCAGCCGCGCATGTACCAGGTCATCCGCAAGCACAAGACGCCGCGTGCGCTCTACGCCGAGCGCCTCATCGCCGAAGGGGTCATCACCGAGGCCGAGGCGCAGGCGCTGGTCGACGCCTATCGCGAGAAGCTCGACGAGGGCGAGGTCACCACCGAGCTGGTGGAGGTCAAGCCCGACGAGTTCACCGTGGACTGGACGCGGTTCCTCAAGGGCAAGCTGGGCGACGCGGTCGACACCAGCTTCCCGCGCATGGAACTCGACCGCCTCGCCATGGCGATCAACACCATTCCCGAGGGCACGACGCTGCACGCCGCGCGTGGCCAAGATCTACGAGGACCGCCGCAAGATGGCGGCCGGCAAGCAGCGGCGCCGACTGGGGCTTCGCCGAGAACCTGGCCTACGCCACGTTGCTGGCCGAGGGCTACCGCCTGCGGCTGGTCGGCCAGGACAGCGGCCGCGGCACGTTCTTCCACCGCCACGCGATCCTGCACGACCAGGACGGCAACGAGGCCCACGTGCCGCTGCGCGAGCTGGTGAAGAACCCGACCGACGTGACCATCATCGACTCGCTGCTCAGCGAGGAAGCGGTGATGGCCTTCGAGTACGGCTATTCCACCGCCGACCCCATGACGCTGGACATCTGGGAAGGCCAGTTCGGCGACTTCGCCAACGGCGCGCAGGTGGTGATCGACCAGTTCCTGTCCTCGGGCGAGGCCAAGTGGGGCCGTCTGTGCGGCCTGGCGCTGTTCCTGCCGCATGGCTACGAAGGCCAGGGGCCGGAGCACAGCTCCGCGCGCCTGGAGCGCTTCCTGCAGCTGTGCGCGCTGGACAACATGATGGTCTGCGTGCCGACCACGCCGGCGCAGGCGTACCACATGATCCGCCGGCAGATGCACATGGCCACCCGCAAGCCGCTGGTGGTGATGACGCCCAAGTCGCTGCTGCGTCACAAGCTGGCCGTGTCGTCGCTGGAGGAACTGGCCGAGGGCGGCTTCCAGACGCTGATCCCCGACACCACCGCCGCCGCGAAGAAGGTCAAGCGCGTCGTGGTGTGCTCGGGCAAGGTCTACTACGACCTGCTGGAAGAGGCGCAGAAGCAGGAACTGGACGATGTCGCCCTGGTTCGCGTCGAGCAGCTCTACCCGTTCCCGCGCGAGGCGCTGAAGGCCGAGCTCGAGCGCCTAGGCGCTGCGAGCGACGTCGTCTGGTGCCAGGAAGAGCCGCAGAACCAGGGCGCGTGGTACCAGATCCGCCACCACCTCACGCACTGCCTGCAGGGCACGCAGTCGCTGCATTACGCCGGCCGGCGCGTTCGCCGTCGCCTGCGGCGGGCCACTTCGCCGACCACGTCGCCGAGCAGACCAAGCTGGTCGCCGACGCGCTGGTCAACCCGCTCAGGGCGAGGACTACGCCGAGTAACGCATCGCGGCCGCGGCCCCTGCCCTCCGATTGACACGCCCGGCGCGGCCGGGACCACGACATCACCGTTCGGATCGACCCATTTCTAAGGACGTCCCCATGAGCACCGAAATCAAAGTCCCGGTACTGCCCGAGTCCGTCTCCGACGCCACCATCGCCAGCTGGCACAAGAAGCCCGGCGACGCGGTCAAGCGCGACGAGAACCTGGTCGACCTGGAGACCGACAAGGTGGTACTGGAAGTGCCCTCCCCGGTCGACGGCGTGCTCAAGGAGATCAAGTTCGACACTGGCGCGACCGTGACCAGCGAGCAGGTCCTGGCCATCGTCGAAGCCGGCGCTGCCGCTTCGGGCGATGACAAGGCCGGCTCGGGCACTCAAAGGACGAGGCGAAGAAGCAGGAGGCCGACACCAGGCCGGTCCAGCCCAAGAGCGATGCCGCCAAGGCCGAGGCCGCCAAGCCTGCCGCGAAGTCCGACAAGGGCGATGAGCTGCCGCCGGGCGCGCGCTTCACCGCCGCCAAGGAAGGCATCGATCCGAAGGACGTGGACGGCACCGGCCGCCGCGGCGCGGTGACCAAGGAAGACATCGTCAACTACGCGCGCAGCGGCGGCGTCGGCAAGGCCGGCGGTGCCCGTCCCGAGGAGCGCGTGCCGATGACCCGCATGCGCGCCCGCATCGCCGAGCGCCTGATGGAGTCGAAGAACTCCATCGCCATGCTGACCTCGTTCAACGAGGTCAACCTGGGCAAGGTCATGGCCATGCGCAAGGAGCTGGGCGAGTCCTTCGAGAAGGAACACGGCATCAAGCTCGGCTTCATGAGCTTCTTCGCCAAGGCCGCCGCCAATGCGCTGCTGCAAGTACCCGCTGGTCAACGCCTCGGTCGACGGCAACGACATCATCTACCACGGCTATGCCGACATATCGGTCGCGGTGTCGACCGACAAGGGCCTGGTGACGCCGGTCCTGCGCAACGTCGAGCGCATGGGTTTCGCCGACGTCGAAAAGGGCATCGACGGGTTCGCCAAGGCCGCGCGCGAAGGCGGCCTCAAGCTGGAGGACCTGCAGGGCGGCACCTTCACCATCACCAACGGCGGCACGTTCGGATCGCTGATGTCGACGCCGATCATCAACCCGCCGCAGTCGGCGATCCTCGGCATGCACGCCATCAAGGAGCGCGCCATCGTCGAGAACGGCCAGGTCATCGCCGCGCCGATGATGTACATCGCGCTGAGCTACGACCACCGCATCATCGACGGCAAGGACGCGGTGCTGTTCCTGGTCGACATCAAGAACCAGCTCGAGAACCCGCACCGCATGCTGCTGGGCATGTAACCGGCCCGCCTCCCTGCCGGAGGCTCGCGAGCTCCTTCCCCTTCAGGGGGAAGGTTGGGATGGCGATGGGTCATCGGCCTTGCGGCAACGTCCCCACTCGAAACCCATCCCCACCTTGCCCTCCCTTGAAGGGGAGGGAAATCGGAAGAGGAATTCTTATGGAACAGCAGAACTTCGACGTCGTCGTCATCGGTGCCGGCCCCGCCGGCTACCACGCCGCCATCCGCGCCGCGCAACTGGGCCTGAAGACCGCGTGCATCGACGCTGCGCTCGGCAAGGACGGCAAGCCGGCGCTGGGCGGGACCTGCCTGCGCGTGGGCTGCATCCCGTCCAAGGCGCTGCTCGATTCCTCGCGCCAGTTCTGGAACATGGGCCACCTGTTCGGCGACCACGGCATCAGCTTCAAGGACGCGAAGATGGACGTCGGCCAGATGATCGGCCGCAAGGACAAGATCGTGAAGCAGTTCACCGGCGGCATCGCGATGCTGTTCAAGGCGAACAAGGTCGCGACGTTCTACGGCTTCGGCACGCTGCACAAGGGCAACGTGGTCAAGGTCAGGCAGCACGACGGCTCCGAGGTGGAGCTCAAGGGCACCAACGTCATCATCGCGGCCGGTTCGGACTCCATCGAGTTGCCGTTCGCGAAATTCGACGGCGAGACCATCGTCGACAACGCCGGGGCACTGGACTTCACCGACGTGCCCAAGCGCCTGGGCGTGATCGGCGCCGGCGTGATCGGCCTGGAGCTGGGCAGCGTGTGGAAGCGCCTGGGCGCCGAGGTCACGATTCTTGAAGCGCTGCCCGACTTCCTGGCCGCCGCCGACGCCGAGGTCGCCAAGACCGCCGCGAAGGAATTCAAGAAGCAGGGCCTGGACATCAAGCTCGGCGCCAAGGTCTCCAAGGCCGAAGTGAAGGGCAAGGGCAAGTCGAAGGAAGTCCACCTGACCTACACCGACAAGGACGGCGAACAGTCGATCGTGGTCGACAGGCTGCTGGTCGCGGTGGGCCGCAAGGCCGCCAGCAAGAACCTGCTGGCCGACGGCACCGGCGTCAGGCTCGACGACCGGGGCCGCATCGAGGTCGACGAGCACTGCCATACCGGCGTCGACGGCGTGTGGGCGGTCGGCGACTGCGTGCGCGGCCCGATGCTGGCGCACAAGGGCTTCGAGGAAGGCATCGCCGTGGCCGAGCTGATCGCCGGCCTGCCCGGCCACGTCAACCTCGACACCGTGCCGTGGGTCATCTACACCGAGCCGGAAATCGCCTGGGTCGGCAAGACCGAGCAGCAGCTCAAGGACGAAGGCGTGCCATACAAGACCGGCAGCTTCCCGTTCGCCGCCGTCGGGCGTGCCGTGGCGATGGGCGAGCCGGCGGGCTTCGTCAAGGTCATCGCGCATGAAGAGACCGACCGCGTCCTCGGCCTGCACCTGGTCGGCGTCGGCGTTTCCGAACTGGTCCATGAAGGCGTGCTGACGATGGAGTTCAACGGCTCGGCCGACGACCTGGCGCGCATCTGCCACGCCCACCCGACCCTGTCGGAGGCGATCCACGATGCCGCCATGGCCGTGGACAAGCGCGCGATCCACAAGGCGAACTGACGCCGTGGTGTGGGGTGGCGTCGTGACGAACGGGTCCCGGCACCACTCCACGCTCGACGAGCGGCATCGCCAACGTTGACTGGACGCTCGGGCCTTGCCCGGCGTCTTTGTTTCCGCCATCTGTGACTTACGGATCCACATGAAATCCATCTGCGTCTACTGCGGCTCCAATGCCGGCACCCGCCCGGCCTACACCGAGCGCGCGATGGCACTGGGCCACCGGCTCGCCGCCGACGGCATCGCGCTGGTCTACGGCGGCGGCAATGTCGGCCTGATGGGCGTCGTCGCCGACGCGGCGCTGGAAGCCGGCGGCGAGGTCATCGGCGTCATCCCCGAGCAACTGGTCGGCTGGGAGGTCGCGCACCGCGGGCTCACCCGGCTGGAGGTCGTCGCCAACATGCACGAGCGCAAGGCCCGCATGTTCGACCTCGCCGACGGATTCGTCGCCCTGCCCGGCGGCTTCGGCACGCTCGACGAGATGTTCGAGATGCTGACCTGGCGCCAGCTGGGCATCGGCAACAAGCCCTGCGCGTTCCTCGACGTCGAGGGCTTCTACGCGCCGCTGGTGTCGATGATGGACCGCATGGTTGCCGAGCGCTTCCTGCACGCCGACCAGCGCCGGGACCTGTGGCACGGCGAGGACATGGGTTCGATGCTCGCCTGGATGAGGGCGTACACGCCGGCCGGTGCGGACAAGTGGCTGGACGAGAAGCGCAGGACGGCGCTGCGGTAGGCGAATCGGGGAACTCCTGCACACGATAGGCGCGCCGCCAGCGAACCCGGGGCAAGTGCATAGCGGGCAAGCGTGCAGACGGACCACGACCACGTCAGGCATCGGGACACCCCGCACCGCAACCCATCAGAAACGCCAAAGGCCACCCGGAGGTGGCCTTTGGCGTACTGCGTAAGTGGCGTCCCCACGGGGATTCGAACCCCGGTTGCCACCGTGAAAGGGTGATGTCCTAGGCCTCTAGACGATGGGGACGCAGTGGTCGATCGCATCGGTTCGGCTGCTATCACGCAGCCGGTGTACGACACTTGAAGTGGTGGAGCCAGCCGGGATCGAACCGGCGACCTCTACAATGCCATTGTAGCGCTCTCCCAGCTGAGCTATGGCCCCACGTGCTGGAAAGACGAAATTTTAGGGACGCGTTCTCGAAGTCGTCAAGCGCGTCGTTTGCCTGTCCCTCGCAAATTCGTTCCGCGGCCGGTCGCAACGTGGCGACGCCATGGCCCTGCTCGGCCAGGTATTCGAGCCACTTGCCGAGGAAGGTGTTCATGCGCATGCGGTGGCCGATCACCTCCGCGGGCGGCGGGTACATGCCGATGCACGTCCTGCCAGCGCCGGCCCACGTAGCAATGCGTGGCCTCGGCCTGGCGGGCATCGTGGTACAGGCGCAGGTAGGCCGACGGATCGGGCTCGCCGGTCACGCGGGTCGGGCATCGCGTAGGTCAGGCGCAGCTCGGTGGTGTAGCGATGCTGCTCGATCACCTCCAGCGCGCACGTCCAGGCCGTCGCCGACGCTGGACAGGTAGACGCCGCGCGCCAGGGCGGCCGGATCGAACAGCGCATGCAGGCGCGCATGGTTCTCCGCGTACAGCCCCATCAGCCAGCCGAAACGGCTCAGCCTGGGGATGCGTGCAGTGCGGGCCGTCGCCAGTGAACTCATGGCCCGATCCTACACGCGGACCACCGTGGCGGCAGCGTTGACGCGGCCTGGCGGCCGACCTACGTTAAGCGTTCGCCCGGACCGAAACGGGCCAGCCCTGCCCCGCGTTCCGTCGTGCCTGCCCACCTAGAACATCTCGCGGTGCAGGCCCAGCGTCGACAGCACCTTGCTGGAGATCTCCTCGATCGACGTATGCGTGGTGCTGAGCGTGGGAATGCGCTCGGCACGGAACATCATCTCCGCCGCCGCCACCTCGCGCCTGCACGTGTCCAGCTGCGCGTAGCGCGAATTGGGCCGGCGCTCCTGGCGGATCTGCTGCAGGCGCACCGGGTCGATGGTCAGCCCGAACAGCTTGTTGCCGGTGCGGCGCGCAGGCGCGGCGGCAGGCGGTCGTGCTCCAGGTCCTCCTCGGTCAACGGGTAGTTGGCCGCGCGCACGCCGTAGTGCAACGCCAGGTACACGCAGGTCGGCGTCTTGCCCGCGCGCGACACGGCCACCAGGATCACGTCCGCCTCGTCGTAGTCGATGCTGGCGCCATCGTCGTGGCGTCAGCGCGAAGTTCATCGCATTGATGCGGCGGTGGTAGGTCGTCGAAATCCACCAGGCCGTGGGCGCGACCGATGGTGCGCTGGCGCGTCTCGCCCAGTTCGCGCTCCAGCGGGTCGATGAAGGGCGCGAATACGTCCAGCATCAGCGCCCCGCTCTCGGCCAGCGCCGCGCTGACCGTGCTGTCCATGCAGGAGTTGATGACCACCGGGCGCACGCCGTGCAGCTCGGCCGCGCCGCGGATGCGCTCGGCAGCCTCGCGGGCCCGCTCGACGCTGTCGACGAACGAGATCCGGTCGGTGACGAACCGGGTGGTCGTGAACTGCGTCAGCAGGCTGTGGCCGATGGTCTCGGCGGTGATGCCGGTGCCGTCGGATACGTAGAACACCGGGCGCAATCCGGTCATCGAACACCTCCGCCATGCCCGCCTGGCGGGCCGCTCCATACGAAAAACCCCGTCGAATCAACCTTGTATGGATCCGACGCCCGGGCGATCATAGCGGCTTGGCTGCGGCCGCTGCCGGCGCCTGCCAACTCCACCCCCTGCCCTCGCCCCGAACACCCGGGAGATCGACCGCCTTGAACGAGAACATCCTCTGGCTGCACGCGCTGCGCCTCAACGACCTGGCCCGCGTGGGCGGCAAGAACTCCTCGCTCGGCGAGATGATCGGCAACCTGGCCGGGCTGGGCGTCTCGGTCCCCGGCGGCTTCGCCACCACCTCCGAGGCGTTCAAGGACTTCATCGCCCACAACGACCTGCACCAGCGCATCTTCGACCGGCTGGCGACGCTGGACGTCGAGGACGTGCCGGCACTGACCGCGGCCGGCAGGGAGATCCGCGGCTGGGTGATCGACGCCCCGCTGCAACCGGCGCTGGATTCGGACATCCGTGCCGCCTACCGCCAGCTGTGCGGTGAGAACGGCGGTGGCGACGTCGCAGTGGCCGTGCGCTCGTCGGCCACCGCCGAGGACCTGCCCGATGCCTCCTTTGCCGGGCAGCAGGAGACCTTCCTCAACGTTACCGGCGACGACGACGTCGTCCACAAGGTGAAGGAAGTCTTCGCCAGCCTTTACAACGACCGCGCGATCGCCTACCGCGTGCACCACGGCTTCAAGCACGAGGACGTGTTCCTCTCGGCCGGCGTGCAGTTGATGGTGCGCTCGGACGTGGGCGCCTCCGGCGTGCTGTTCACGCTGGACACCGAGTCGGGCTTCCGCGACGTGGTGTTCATCACCTCCAGCTACGGCCTGGGCGAGATGGTCGTGCAGGGCGCGGTCAACCCGGACGAGTTCTACGTCTACAAGCCGACGCTGCCGCAGGGCAAGCCGGCCATCCTGCGTCGCTCGATCGGCGCCAAGCAGCTGCGCATGGTCTATTCGGACGTGCCGGGCGAGCGCGTGCGCACCGAGGACACCCCGGCCGAGCTGCGCAATGCGTTCTCGATCACCGACGACGACGTGCACGAACTGGCCCGCCAGGCCGCTCACCATCGAGAAGCACTACGGCCGCCCGATGGACATCGAGTGGGCGAAGGACGGCGTCAGCGGCAAGCTCTTCATCGTGCAGGCGCGTCCGGAAACGGTGAAATCGCGCGGCAAGGCGACACAGATCGAGCGTTACCAGCTGGGCGAGCGCGGCCAGGTGGTCTGCGAGGGCCGCGCGATCGGCCAGCGCATCGGCAGCGGCGTGGCGCGCGTGGTGCGCAGCCTCGACGACATGAGCCGGGTGCAGCCCGGCGACGTGCTGGTCGCCGACATGACCGACCCCGACTGGGAGCCGGTGATGAAGCGCTCGGCCGCCATCGTCACCAACCGCGGCGGCCGCACCTGCCACGCGGCGATCATCGCGCGCGAGCTGGGCGTGCCGGCTGTCGTCGGCACCGGCAACGCGCTGGACACGATCAAGGACGGGCAGACGGTCACCGTCAGCTGCGCCGAGGGCGATACCGGTTTCATCTACGACGGTGCCCTGCCCTTCGAGCGCCACGTGGCCGACCTGGACGCGATGCCCGAGGCACCGCTGAAGGTGATGATGAACGTCGCCAACCCCGAGCGCGCGTTCGACTTCGCGATGCTGCCCAACGCGGGCGTCGGCCTGGCGCGGCTGGAGATGATCATCGCCAGCCACATCGGCATCCATCCCAAGGCGCTGCTCGAATACGCCAGCCAGGACGCAGCAACGAAGAAGAAGATCGACGAGCGCATCGTGGGTTACGGCGACCCGGTCGACTTCTACGTCGACCGCCTGGCCGAGGGCATCGCGACGATCACCGCCTCGTTCGCGCCGCACCCGGTGATCGTGCGCCTGTCGGACTTCAAGTCCAACGAATACGCCAACCTGATCGGCGGCAGTCGGTACGAGCCGCACGAAGAGAACCCGATGATCGGCTTCCGCGGCGCCAGCCGCTATGTCGACCCGAGCTTCTCCGAGGCGTTCGCGCTGGAGTGCCGCGCGGTGCTGAAGGTCCGCGAGGAGATGGGCCTGACCAACTGCTGGGTCATGATCCCGTTCGTGCGCACGCTGGACGAAGGCCGCAAGGTGGTCGAGGTGCTGCGCGCCAATGGCCTTGAGCAGGGCAAGGACGGCCTGAAGATCATCATGATGTGCGAGGTGCCGTCCAACGCGCTGCTGGCCGACGAATTCCTGGAGATCTTCGACGGCTTCTCGATCGGCTCCAACGACCTGACCCAGCTGACGCTGGGCCTGGACCGCGACTCGGCCATGTCGCCCACCTGTTCGACGAGCGCGATCCGGCGGTCAAGAAGCTGCTGTCGATGGCGATCCAGGCCGCGCGCGCCAAGGGCAAGTACGTCGGCATCTGCGGCCAGGGCCCCAGCGACCATCCGGACCTGGCCGAGTGGCTGATGGACCAGGGCATCGAGTCGGTGTCGCTCAACCCTGACACCGTGGTCGACACCTGGTTGCGCCTGGCCAAGGCCAAGGGCAAAGCCGCCTGACCGGCATCAGCTGGCATTGCGCTGAGGAAGATCTGGCCAAATGCCGTCATCCCGGCGAAGGCGGGAATCCATGGACGTCAAGCCCTTGAAGCAGAACGTCACCGGACTGCCGCCCTCGCGGGAATGACGGGCAGAGCCGGGTCATTGGGAGCCTGGCTGACGCACCCGGCGCAGGGCTGCGCGCACGACCGACGCCCCGCTTATCGCGGGGCGTTGTATTTATGCACGTGTATTTTGTCGACCAGTCGAGACCGGAGGTGAGACATGCAGGCATGGTGGAACACGGCACAGGACGCAGGCTGGACGGCAGCGGCTGCGGCGATCGGCTTGCGCGTACTGGGTGCGTTGGTGTTGTTCGCCATCGGCATGCGGATCGCGAAGTGGATTGCAGTCCTCGCCGAGCGTGGCCTGACCCGGGCCGACGTCGAACCCACCGCGGTGCTGTTCCTGCGCAAGGTGGCCTACGTGGCGCTGCTGGTGGTGCTGGTACTGGCCGCGCTGCAGGTTGTCGGGGTCCCGATGACCTCGATGATCGCGGTGCTGGGTGCGGCCGGCCTGGCGATCGGCCTGGCGCTGAAGGACTCGCTGTCCAACATCGCTTCGGGCGTGATGCTGGTGTCGCTCAAGCCGTTCCGTGTCGGGCATGTCGTCACGATCGCCGGCGAGACCGGCAGGGTGGAGTCCGTCAGCATCTTCCAGACCGTGCTGCGCGGCGCCGACAACCAGACCATCGTGCTGCCGAACAGCCTGATCACCACTGCTTCGATCATCAACCGGACGCCGGACGTGATGCGGCGCATCGAGCTGGTGATCGGTATCGGCTACCGCGACGACATCGACGCCGCACGCGGCGTCGCCCTGAAGATCATGCAGGAAGACGATCGCGTGCTGTCCGAGCCGGCACCCGACGTGCTGGTCTACGCGCTCGGCGACAACAGCGTGGACCTCGGCATCCGGTGCCACGTCGCCAATGCGGATTTCTTCGGCACCAAGTGCGAGCTGACCGAGCGCATCAAGAAAGCGTTCGACGGGCTCGGCGTGACCATTCCTTCCCGCAGCGCGATGTGCACATGTACCACCACGTAGCGGCCGACGCGGCAGCGGCCGGCCCGTACCGGCTGGTGGGCGATGCTCCGGTGCAGGCCGCCTCGGGTGCCCCGCAGGTGGGCGTTGACGACGCCGCGCACCAGCCCAAGGCCGACCCCCAGTAGCCCCCCTGCGCTATTCCTGCGGCAGGCCGCTCAGCCGCCCCATGAAGTAGCGGTAATGCCGCAGCTCGGCGATGGAATCGCGCACGTCGCTGAGCGCGGTGTGCGCTGGCTTCCTTGCGCGACGCCTGCCAGCACGTCGGGCGCCCAGCGCCGCGCCAGTTCCTTGATCGTGCTGACATCGAGGTTGCGGTAGTGGAAATAGCGCTCCAGCTCGCGGCATCAGCGCGGTGCAGGAAGCGCCGGTCCTGGCAGATCGAATTGCCGCACATCGGCGAGGCGTTGGCCGGGACCCATTCGTTGAGGAAGGCGAGCGTCCGCGCCTCGGCCTCCGCCAGCTCGACGCCTGCTCCAGCACCGCTTCCACAGCCCGGACCTGCGGTGCTGGTTGCGGTTCCAGTCGTCCATCGCCTCCAGCCGCTCCAGCGAGTGGCGGATCGCCAGCTCGGGGCCTTCGGCCAGCACGTTGAGGTCCGCGTCGGTGACCACGGTGGCGATCTCGAGGATCGAGTCGTTGACCGGTATCCAGCCCGGTCATCTCCAGGTCGATCCAGATCAGCCGCTGCTCGCGTCCGTTGCTTGTCGCGCCATGGGCTCGCCCGCCGTATCCGTGTCGCGGCATGATAGCCGAGCCCCCGAACCAGGAGCAGAGCCGCGCGATGCTCGAGAACCCGCCACTACGCGGTCCTGACCGCGATGCTGGCGCCGGCGTTCTTCCTGACCGCCACCGGCTCGCTGCTGGTGTCGGCCAACAACCGCCTGGCCCGCGTGGTCGATCGGCTGCGCAGCCTGCTGCGCGAGCTGGACGAAGGCGGCCTGGATGCCGCACAGGTCAAGCGGATGGATCGGCTGATCGCGCTGCAGCGCCGCCGCGGCCACCTCGTGCTGCGCGGCAGCCAGTTGCTGTACGCGGCCATCAGCTTCTTCGTCGGCACCAGCCTGGCGGTGGCGATCGATGCCTTCCTGGACTACCGGCTCGGCAGCGCTGCCCACGATCCTTGCGGTGCTGGGCGTGCTGGCGATGTTCGCCGCCAGCATCAACCTGGCGCGCGAGTCGGCCATGGCCGTGTCCGCTTCGAACGAGGAAATGGACCACGCGCACGGGCGTGCCCGGGCGAAGCGCGGGGTCCAGTCGCAGTAACGGTCGAGGCGGAAGCAGCTAGGCAGCTAGGCAGCCACGGATTGCACGGATGACACGGATCAAGCAGGGCCGTAGCGGATGCGCCCTCTCCCGCGTTTGCGTGTAATCGGTGGCTAAGCCTCACGCTGCCCTGGCGCAGGTCCTCGCTTGCGACGGAAGTAGTCGGTCAGCCTGCCGCCGGCCTCCTCGGCCAGCACGCCGCCCGTCACCTCGACGCGATGGTTGTGGCGCGGGTCGGCCAGCAGGTCGAACACGCTGCCGGCGGCGCCGGTCTTCGGATCGCTGGCGCCGTAACACGACGCGCGCGACGCGCGCATGCACCATCGCCATCGCGCACATCGCGCACGGCTCCAGCGTGACGTACAGCGTGCTGCCCGAGCAGGCGGTGGTTGCCGAGCGCGCGCGCCGGCCTGGCGCATGGCGACGATCTCGGCGTGCGCGGTCGGGTCGTGTTCGGTGATGTTGCGGTTCCAGCCCTCGCCGAGCACCTCGCCGTCGGCCGACACCAGCACGGCGCCGACCGGAATCTCGTCGTCCTCGTGCTCGGCGCGGTCGGCCAGCGCCAGCGCATGGCGCATCCAGTGTCGTCGTCTGACGTCTTCGAGTGCCACGGATCGACGGATGCGGATTGCGGTCAGCGTCGGCATGGCACCGCCGATCACTCCCACTCGATCGTCGCGGGCGGCTTGCCGCTGATGTCATAAACCACGCGCGAAACGCCGCGCAACTCATTGATGATGCGGTTGGAAACCGTGCCCAAGAACTCGTACGGCAGGTGCGCCCAGTGCGCGGTCATGAAGTCGATGGTCTCCACCGCGCGCAGCGCGATCACCCACTCGTAGGCGCGCGCGTCGCCGACCACGCCGACCGACTTCACCGGCAGGAACACCGCGAACGCCTGGCTGGTCTTGTCGTACAGGCCGGCCTTGCGCAGTTCCTCGATGAAGATCGCGTCGGCCTGCGCCAGCAGCTCGGCGTACTCGCGCTTCACCTCGCCGAGGATGCGCACGCCCAGGCCCGGGCCCGGGAACGGATGGCGGTAGACCATCGTCGCGCGGCAGGCCGAGTTCGACGCCGAGGCGGCGCACTTCGTCCTTGAACAGCTCGCGCAGCGGCTCGACCAGGCCCAGCTTCATGTGCTCGGGCAGGCCGCCGACGTTGTGGTGGCTCTTGATGACGTGCGCCTTGCCGGTCTTGCTGCCGGCCGACTCGATCACGTCCGGGATAGATCGTGCCCTGCGCCAGCCACTTCGCGTTGTGCAGCTTGCGCGGACTCCTCGTCGAAGATCTCGATGAACAGGTTGCCGATGATCTTGCGCTTGGCTTCCGGGTCGGCGACGCCTTCGCAGCGCGCTGAAGTAGCGGTCGGCGGCATCGACGCGGATCACCTTGACGCCCATGTGCTCGGCGAACATCGCCATCACCTGGTCGCCTTCCTGCCAGCGCAGCAGGCCGGTGTCGACGAACACGCAGGTCAGCTGCTCGCCGATGGCCTTGTGCAGCAGCGCGGCGACCACCGAGGAATCGACGCCGCCGGACAGGCCGAGGATGCACCTCGTCGTCGCCGACCTGCGCGCGCACGCGCGCGATCTGGTCCTCGATGATGTTGGCCGGCGGTCCACAGCGTCTGGCAGCCGCAGATGTCGACCACGAAGCGGCGCAGCAGCGCCTGCGCCCTGCTGGTGTGCGTGACTTCGGGATGGAACTGCACGCCGTACCAGCGCTGCGTCCTCGTCGGCCATCGCGACGATCGGGCACGCGGTCGGTGCGCGCGGTGACGGTGAAGCCCGGCGGCGCCGCGGTGACGCGGTCGCCGTGGCTCATCCACACGTCGAGCGCGGCGGCGCGCCGGCGTGGTCGCTTCAGGCCGTCGAGCAGCGCGTCATGGCGCGACGACTTCGACCTCGGCATAGCCGAACTCGCGCTGGTGGCCGCCTTCGATCGCGCCGCCCAGCTGCACCGCCATCGTCTGCATGCCGTAGCAGATGCCGAGGATCGGCACGCCGGCGTCGAACACCTGCTGCGGCGCGCGCGGCGCACCGGCTTCGGTGGTCGACTCCGGGCCGCCCGACAGGATGATGCCCTTGGCGCCGAACGCGGCGATCTCGGCCGGGTCGTGGTCCCAGGCCCAGATCTCGCAGTAGACGCCGATCTCGCGGATGCGGCGCGCGATCAGCTGCGTGTACTGCGCGCCGAAGTCGAGGATCAGGATCTTGTCGCTGTGGATGTCGGTCATGGGGCTCGGTCATCGGTATTCGCAGGATCTGAAACGAAGAAGGGAAACGTCGGCGTCTCCCTTCCTGCGCGTCGCATCAGCCCGTCGCGGTAGTTCGGCGGTTCCTTGGTGATCTGCACGTCGTGCACGTGGCTCTCGCGCGTGCCGGCGCCGGTGACGCGCACGAAGCTCGGGCTTCTTGCGCATCTCCTCGATGGTCGCGCAGCCGACGTAGCCCATCGTCGCGCGCAGGCCGCCGGCGAGCTGGTGGACGATGCCGCGCAGCGGGCCGCGGTACGGCACGCGGCCCTCGATGCCTTCCGGCACCAGCTTGTCGGCGTCGCTGGCGTCCTGGAAGTAGCGGTCCTTGCTGCCCTTCTCCATCGCGCCCAGCGAGCCCATGCCGCGGTAGCTCTTGTAGCTGCGGCCCTGGAACAGTTCGACTTCGCCCGGCGCTTCCTCGGTGCCGGCGAACAGGCCGCCGATCATCACCGTGGACGCGCCGGCGACGATCGCCTTGGCGATGTCGCCCGAATAGCGGATGCCGCCGTCGGCGATCAGCGGGATGCGGTCCTGCAGCGCCTCGGCGACCATCGCCACCGCGGTGATCTGCGGCACGCCGACGCCGGCGACGATGCGCGTGGTGCAGATCGAGCCCGGGCCGACGCCGACCTTCACCGCGTCCGCGCCGTGCATCCATCAGCGCCAGCGCGGCGTCGCCGGTGACGATGTTGCCGCCGATCACCTGCAGCTTCGGGAAGTGCTTCTTGACCCAGCGCACGCGGTCGAGCACGCCCTGCGAATGGCCGTGCGCGGTGTCGACGACGATCACGTCGACGCCGGCGGCGACCAGCGCCTCGATGCGCTGCTCGGTGTCGCCGCCCGACGCCGACCGCGGCGCCGACCAGCAGGCGCTCGCTGCTGTCCTTGGCGGCGTTGGGGTTGTCGCGCTTCTTCTGGATGTCCTTGACCGTGATCAGGCCGCGCAGCTCGAAGCCGTCGTTGACCACCAGCACCTTCTCGATGCGGTGCTTGTGCAGCAGCTGCAGCACTTCGTCGTCGCTGGCGCCTTCGCGCACCGTGACCAGGCGGTCCTTCTTGGTCATGATGTGGCGGACCGGATCGTCGAGCTTCGTCTCGAAGCGCATGTCGCGGCTGGTGACGATGCCGACCAGCTGGCCGCCGTCGACCACCGGCACGCCGGAGATGTTGCGCGCGCGGGTCAGCTTGCAGCACTTCGCCGATGGTGGTGTCGGGCCCGACGGTGAACGGGTCGCGGATCACGCCGGCCTCGAACTTCTTGACCTGCGCGACTTGCGCGGCCTGCTGCTCGCACGCTCATGTTCTTGTGGATGATGCCGATGCCGCCCAGCTGGGCCATGGCGATGGCCAGGCGGGCTTCGGTGACGGTGTCCATCGCGGCGGAGACGATCGGCAGGTTGAGGCGAGAGGTCGCGGGTGAGGCGGGTGTCGAGCGAGACGTCCTTGGGCAGGACGGTGGAATGCGCGGGGACGAGGGAGACGTCGTCGTAGGTCAGCGCTTCAGCCTGGATGCGCAGCATGGGGCGGCCCGGGGGTGATGAAGCGCGCCATTGTAACCGTCGCCGGGCACGGCGCTGCCGCTTGCGATGCGTGTCGCCGGCGCGCACGCCGCGCGCGCGGATACCGCGCTTCGCGAGCTGCGGGACGCCTCACCGCGTCCGCGGCCTCCGCCGCCTCCAGCGTGTTCTGCATCAGCGTGGCCACGGTCATCGGCCCCACCCCGCCCGGGACCGGCGTGATCCAGCTGGCGCGCTCGGCGGCGGCGGCGAAACCGACGTCGCCGACCAGGCGGCCGTCGTCCAGCCGGTTGATGCCGACGTCGATCACCACCGCGCCGGGCTTGACCCACTCGCCCGGGATCAGGCCGCGGCCGGCCCACCGCGACCACCAGGATGTCGGCGTCGCGCACGGCGGCCTCCAGCACGTCCGGCGGGGTGAACTTGTGGCAGCTGGTGACGGTGCAGCCGGCGATCAGCAGTTCCAGCGCCATCGGCCGGCCGACGTGGTTGCTGACCGCCGACGATGGTGGCGCTCTGCGCCGCGCACCGGCCGGTCGGTGTAGCGCCAGCAGCGTGGTGATGCCGCGCGGCGTGCACGGGCGCAGGCCGAACTGGCGCAGCGCCAGGTGGCCGACGTTCTCCGGATGGAAGCCGTCGACGTCCTTGCGCGGGTCGATGCGGTGGATCAGCGCGGCTGGCGTCGCGGCGATGCCGGGCAGCGGCAGCTGCACCAGGATGCCGTGGACGTCCGGGTCGGCGTTGAGCCGGTCGATCAGCGCCAGCAGTTCGGCTTCGCTGGTGTCGGCCGGCAGGTCGTGGTCGAAGGCGCGCGATGCCCACCTTCTTGCGCCGCGCGCCGCTTGTTGCGCACGTACACCGCGGACGCCGGGTCGTTGCCCGACCAGCACCACCGCCAGGCCCGGCACGCGCTTGCCCGCGGCCACGCGCGCGTCGACCTGCGCCTTCAGGTCGTCGAGCAGGTCCTCGGCGATGCGCTTGCCGTCGAGGATGCGGGCCGTGTTGGACTTGATGGTTTGGGTCATGCCGGGATGCAGGTGCGCGCGTGAGCGGAGCCGCGCATTATCGCTGATCGACAGCGCCCTTTCCGGAGACCGGCCATGACCGAGCACGACCCTGAAACCACCGCCATCGAAGCCGCCGCTTTCCGCCGCCTGCGCCAGCACCTGCTGGAGCGTCGGCCCGACGTGCAGAACATCGACCTGATGATCCTGGCCGGGTTCTGCCGCAATTGCCTGGCCGACTGGTACCGCGAGGCCGCCGAGGCGCGCGGCATCACCATGACCCGGGACGAGGCGCGCGAAGAGGTGTACGGCATGCCGTTCGCCCAATGGAAGGCCAGGCACCAGCGCGAGGCGACACCCGGGCAACTGGCGGCGTTCGAAGCGGCCAGGCGGGACCACGGCCGCTGAGCCTGGCGGCCATGCCCGGCCGGCACCCGATGGTGCGGACCACGCTGCTGGCCCTGGCGATTGCCGCCGTGGCGTACGTGGCGCTGTGCGCACTGGTCGCGCTCCGGCAGCGCGACCTGATGTACTTCCCCGCGCTGACACGGGCACCGGGCGCCGACACCGGCCTCACCCTGAGTTCCGACGGGGTGCGCGTGCGGGCATGGGTGGTGAATCCGGGCCGGCCGAACGCCATCGTCTATTTCGGCGGCAATGCCGAAGCCGTGCAGGCCCACCGCGACACCTTCGCGCAGTGGTTTCCGCGCCACACCGTGTACCTGCCGGCCTACCGCGGGTACGGCGCGAGCGAGGGCACGCCGGAGGAGGCCGCGCTCAAGCGCGACGCGCTGGTCTTCTTCGACCATGCCGCGGCCCGGCACGCATCGGTCGACGTGATCGGGCGCAGTCTGGGGGGCGGGGTCGCGGCGCATGTCGCGTCGAACCGCCCGGTGCAGCGGCTGGCGCTGGTGACACCCTTCGACCGGATGGAAACGGTGGCCGCCCATCATTACCCGTGGCTGCCGGTGGCGTGGCTGCTGACGGAGCGGTTCGACACTGTCGCCGCGCTGGACGGCTTCGAGGGCCGCGTGCTGGTGATTCGCGCGGAACATGACGAGGTCGTGCCGGCCCACAGCACACGGCGGCTGGTCGATGCCCTGCCCGGTTCAACGACGCGGGTGGTGACGCTGGCCGGGGCGGGTCACAACGCGCTCGATGCCGACCCGGCGTATGGCCTCGCCCTCAGGACCTTCCTGCGCCGCAGCGACGCGCCCTGAGCGCCCGGTGCGCGATGCCGGGTGCCCGAACCTAGTCGCGGATCGCCCCCGGTGGGGGGCAACGCGGCACGCCCGAGCCCACGACGCAGTGCACGCAGCAGGCCTGTCCGGGCGTTGGCGGCTGCAACCCCTGGAACGGCATCGGCCCCATCGGCAGTCCGGGCTTCAGCTTGAGCAATGTGGCCCAGTTCTGCCGGTTGAAGCTGCAGGCCTGCGGGTTGGCCGGCGAGCAGTAGCCGCTATCGCCCTGCGGCAGTCCCGAAAACTGGCCACTCCGGGTGAGCGGCAGGATCCGCATGGTCACCGACTGGAGGAGGTTGCCGCCGATCAGGTAGGCATTGCCGTCGCTGCCCGCATCGACCACCACGTCGCAATGCATCGCCAGCGTGCCACCGGGGTTGCTGGCGAACCACGTCGACAGTGCCGGGTGACTGTCGGCCACGGTGCCGTTCCCGCGGACGTAGCACAGCAGGTCGCCCACCGCGGGGCGGCCCGTACGCGGATCCGCCGGCAGGTACGGGCTGGATTCGGGACGCTGGTAGGCATCGCGGACGTAGTCGACGTGGGCGGGCGACGCGCGGAACCCCGGCACGCCCGACTGAATCATCACGTAGGACATGAAGGCCGCGGACCACGGCTTGTCGACCACGAACGTCCGGCAGCCCGGCATCGGCCCGCCGCCTCGACGCGCATAGGCGCAGGTGGTCGCACCGGGCGCGAATGCCATCGCGCCCAGCAGCCCGCTGCCCTGCCAGTAATCGACCACGCGCAGCCATGCGGGCGTGGCGCCGTCGTTCAGGTGCGTGTCTTCAGCCTCGTACACCGCCGTGCTGACGAGCCGACCCTCTGCATCAATGAACGGCTGGTACCACAGCAGGTGCTCCCGGCAGGCGACTGCAGCGATCCGCGACGGCAGGTCGCGTGCCTGGGCGGGATCGGTCGACATGCAACCGGCGTTCGCTGCCAGCGGCCACAGCCACATTACCGCCAGGACCAATGGCAGGCCCCACCACCGTGCATCCCGCATTGTCCGACCCTCGTGTCCGCCCACCGGGAATGGCCTGCAGGCCGATGGACGCGGGGCGTCAGGGGCCGGCGCAGAACCGCGCGTAATCCATATAGCCGGGGAACGGTGTATCGGGCGTGCACAGCGGACACTGCGGGTCCGCACCCAGCCGCGTCTCCCGGAACCGCATGGACAACGCGTCGAAATGCAGCAGGCGGCCACGCAGCGACTCGCCCAGCCCGAGGATCAGCTTGATCGCCTCGGTCGCCTGCAGCAGTCCGATCACGCCGGGCAGCACGCCCAGCACACCGGCCTCGGCGCAGTTGGGTGCGGCCTCCGGCGGCGGCGGCTCGGGAAACAGGCAGCGGTAGCAGGGCGCTTCGCCCCGATGGCGTCCGGCATCGAACACGCTGACCTGGCCCTCGAAGCGATGGACCGCGCCATACACCAGTGGCTTGCCCAGCTTCACGCACGCGTCGTTGAGCAGGTACCGCGCCGGGAAGTTGTCGGCACCGTCGATGACCACGTCGGCTTCGTCGATCAGCCGTTCAACGTTGTGCGACCGCGATGCGCTCGCCGAACGCTTCGAGGGCGATCGTCGGGTTCAGGGCCGACAGGGCGATGCGCGCCGACTCGACCTTCGGCATGCCCGATGCGCGCATCGGTGTGCAGGATCTGCCGCTGCAGGTTGCTGCGGTCCACCACGTCGTCGTCGGCCAGCACGAGCGAGCCGACCCCGGCGGCGGCCAGGTAGTACGCGGCCGGCGACCCCAGGCCGCCGGCACCGACCATCGCCACGCGTGCAGCCTGCAACCGGCGCTGGCCCGCCTCGCCCACCTCCGGCAGGCGCAGGTGGCGGGAATAGCGTTCGAAGAAGTCGACCTCGCCGTCCGGCCGCTCGACCGGCAGGCCGTCGGCGATCCAGCGTGTCGTGCCGCCCTCGACGACGGCCACATCGGTGTAGCCGGCGGCCGCCAGCGCTTCGGCGGCCTTGAGCGACCGTCCGCCCACCTGGCAGATCAGCATCACCGGGGTGGATCGCTGCGGCACCGTGCGGAGCGGATCGGCTTCGAGGTCGGCACGGGCGACGCCGGCGGCACCCGCCGCGAAGCCCAGCATCCTCTCGTGGTGCTCGCGCACATCGATCAGCAGGGCCCCGCCCTGCTGGCGCCGGCGTGCCTCGGCCGGCCCGATGCGCTTGATGGTGCTGGGGGTCGTCATGGGAGGCATGTCGGGATTATCGCGCGCCGGGCTCAGCGATACGGCAGCACCTCCACCACCGCGCCGACAGGCAGTGCCTGCGGCCCCTCCGGCACAACGATCAGGGCATCGGAGTCGGCCGCCGCACGCAGGCGATGCGAACCGGTCGCACTGTTGGGGGTGGCACTCAGGCAGCCGTCGTCGTCGAACCGGAGGCATGCCCGGACGAACTCGCGGCGCGGATGGGACTTGTCGAGGGGCGCGGCAAGCCGGGCCTTCCAGACCGGGCGCGGCTCGCTCCGCCCCTGCAGCCCGTCCACCAGTGCGCGGCCCAGCGTGAGCTAGGTCGCCAGCACCGACACCGGATTGCCCGGCAGCGCCAGGATGCGGGCCTGGTCGATGCTGCCCAGCAATGCGGGCATGCCCGGCTTCATCCGCACCTTCCAGAAATGGATCTCGCCGAAACTGCTCGAGCACGGCCGGGATGTGGTCCTTCTCGCCCGCCGACACCGCGCCGCAGGTCATCACCACGTCGAAGGCGCAGGCGGCATCACGCAGGGCGATCTCGACCTGCCGCGCGTCGTCCGGCAGGCGCGGCCATGCCGTCGGCTCCAGGCCGTCGGCGCGCAGCAGGCCCATCAGCAGTTCGCGGTTGCTGTCGTAGATCCCGCCCGGTGACAGCGGCATGCCCGGCTCGACCAACTCGTCACCGCTGGTGAACACCGCGACCGTCGGGCGCCGCGCGGCACCGCCAGGGACGGCAGGCCCAGCGAGGCCGCCAGCGAGACACGCGCCGGCGTCAGCACCTGGCCTGCTTCGCAGCACCCGGTCCCCGTCGCGCACGTCCTCGCCAGCTGCGGCGGACATTGGCGCCGCGCACCTCACCGGGCGGAATGCGTACGCGGCAGCCGTCCAGCTGCGCGCGCTCCTTGATCACAACGCTGTCGGCCCCCGGCGGCATCGGCGCGCCGGTGGTAATGCGCCAGCACTCACCGGCCGACACCCCACCGGGTTCGGCGCTGCCCGCGAACTGCTCGCCGGCCAGGCTGCAGTGCCGTGGCCTGACCGGTCAGGTCGGCATGGCGGCAGGCGAAGCCGTCCATCGCGCTGTTGTCGAACGGCGGCAGGGGCATCGGCGCGATGACGTCCTGTGCGAGCACGCGGCCATGCGTCGCGCGCCAGCGCAAGGGTTTCGGTTTCCAGCCGGTGCCGCGCGGCCACCGCTTCGATGATCGCGAGCGCGGCGGCATGGGGGATCGAGGTCGGAACTGTCGCCATCGTCATCGGTTGTCTCCATCCGGCAACCCGACGCCGGCGGCGCGCAGGTCGTCGGCGGTGTTGAGGTTGCCCAGCCGGACGCCGGGCAGGATCAGCGTGCGCAGGCCCATCGCATCCACGAGGTCGCGCACGGCCAGGCGCCGGGCCGCCAGCGCACGCGTCGCCCCGTCCACGAGGGCGTCCACACGCCAGAGCGCCACCAGCGGCTGCGAGCCCGTCGTCATCGTGTACGACCACGCCTGCCGGCGGCGTCCCGTGCCGGGTCTCGGCGAGCAGCGACGCCGCGAGTCCGGCGGGCAGGTCGAGGGTATCGACCGGTACGGTCAGCAGCCACGGCGTGCGGCAGGCGCCGGCAAGCGCCGCCAGGCCGGCGACCGGGCCGAGGCCCGCGCCGCATCGGCCACGACACGCAGACCCGATGCCGCGTAGCGGCCGTCGACGGCATTGCTGCTGACCAGCACAGCGGACACTCCGGGGAACATTGCGGCCAGCCGCTCCACCTGCGGCTGGCCGTCACGCACCAGCCAGGCCTTGTCCACCCCACCCAGCCGCCTGCCCTGCCCGCCCGCCAGCAAGCCCAGCGTGACCGGCAGCCGCGACGCGCCGGCGGAGTGGCCGGCAATAGGGCCCGGCCCGGTCACCGGCGCTTGACGTGCCGGATCAGGCGACGCTTCTTGGCCACCTGCTTCTCGGTCAGCACGTTCTTCTTGCCCTCGTACGGGTTCGTGCCTTCCTTGAACACGAAGCGCACCGGCGTGCCCACCAGCTTGAAGCGCTTGCGGAAGAAATTCTCCAGGTAGCGCTTGTAGCTGTCGGTCAGCGTGCGCAGGCGCGTGCCATGGACGATGAAGGTCGGCGGGTTGCTGCCGCCGGGGTGGGCGAAGCGCAGCTTGGCGACGTGCCCGCGCACGACCGGCGGCGGGTTGGTCTCGTAGGCGACTTCCATCGCCTTGGTGACTTCGGCTGGTGCCGAACTCGCGCGTCGCCGACGCGTGCGCGCGATGGATGGCCTTGAACAGCTCGCGCAGGCCCGGAGCCGTGCTTGGCGCTGATGCGCACCGCCTCGGCCCATTCCACGAACGCCAGCTTGCGCGCCAGCAGCGCTTCGGTCTGCTGGCGCTGGTAGTCGGTCTGCCCGTCCCACTTGTTGACCGCGACCACCAGCGCGCGGCCGGCGTCCAGCGCGTAGCCCGAGCACGCTGGCGTCCTGGTCGGTGACGCCTTCGCCGGCATCCAGCATCACCACGGCGACCTGGCACTGCTCGATCGCCTGCAGGGTCTTGATGATCGAGAACTTCTCCACCGCTTCCTCGACCTTGCGACTTGCGGCGCACGCCGGCGGTGTCGACCAGGCGGTACAGGCGGCCGTCGCGCTCCATGTCGACCGACGACCGAGTCGCGCGTGGTGCCCGGCACTTCCGAGGCGATCATGCGCTCCTCGCCCAGCAGCCGGTTGACCAGCGTCGACTTGCCCACGTTGGGACGGCCGATGAAGGCCACGCGGATGCGCGACGGGTCGGTGTCCAGCTGCGCGGTGGCGCCCTCTTCCGGCAGCTCTTCGAGGACCTCGTCGATCAGGTCGTCGATGCCCTGGCGGTGCGCGGACGGACACCGCCGAGACATCGCGGAAAAGCCGTAGCGGGCGAAATCGGCGAGCGCGGCGTTCGTCCAGCCCGTCGGTCTTGTTGATGACCAGCATCGTCGGCCGCGAGGCCTTGCGCAGCCAGCGCAGGATGTCGTCGTCGAGCGCGGATGCGCCTTCGCGGCCATCGACGATGAACAGCACCAGGTCGGCTTCCTCCGCCGCGGCGCGGGCCTGGCGGCGGTGGCACCCGCCAGGCCTTCGTCCTCACCGGCGATGCCGCCGGTATCGACCACCGCGAACGGGCGCTGGCCTTCCGGGCGGCACACGCCGTAGTTGCGGTCGCGGGTCACGCCGGGCTGGTCGTGGACCAGCGCATCGCGGGTGCGGGTCAGCGCGTTGAACAGCGTGGACTTGCCGACGTTGGGACGGCCGACGAGGGCGACGAGCGGAAGCATGGAGTAGGCCTTGCAGCTAATTGGGGAATGGCGCGGCATGAGCGGTGGCGGCGCGGGCGGACACCACGTCCTGCCGTTTGACCCGCGCCGGCGCCATCATGCCGCACGGGGCACCGCTTGCACGGGCCCGGGTGGTGGTGCAGCCCGGGCGATCGGGCACGGCCCGGGCGGTTGCAACGTCGTGAGTCGCTCAGGTGACTTGCGCCCGGTTCGGCGCAGCCGGGTAGCCGGTGGCCCCGAATCCGGCGATTGGATGCACGCCCTGCACCCGATCGGCCAGCCATCGGCCCTGTCTGGAGGGCCGCAATCGCGCTATTCGATCAGGCCTTGCGCGGTGGCTTCAGCGCAGGCGGAACACACCTGCTGCCATCAGTCGTTCCGTGCAGGGCACCTGCGGCACTTCATGCAAGGCGTGTGCGGGTTATTGCGCCAGCCGGTAGGCCGTCACCCGGCCATTGGTGTCCTGCGCCAGCAGGATGCCGTCGACCACCACCGGAGCCGCGCGCAGCGCCGCGCGCGCCACGCGGGCTGCGGGCGGCGAACTCGCCGGTCTCCAGGCTCAGCCAGTGCAGGTAGCCGTCCATGTCGCCGACCACCGCGTAGTCGCCGTGGACGCCGGGCGCGGTCAGGTTGCGGCGCGCCAGGGCGGGCTGCTGCCACAGGGCGCTGCCGCGGGTCTTGTCCAGTGCGTAGACGGTGCCGTCAGCGGACGACACCACCAGCGCGGTCCGGCGCCAGCCCGATACGGCCCGCACCGCCCTGCTCGCTGGCCCACATCGGCCGGCCGGTCGGGCCGTCGATCGCCAGCGTCTGGCGCTTGAAACTGGTCGCGTAGAGGGCCGCGCCGTCCAGGACGGGCGTGCCGTCGACATCGGCCATGCGGTCAAGCTCGGTGCGGCCTTCCGGCGCGCCCACCGCCTGCTCCCACAGCGGACGGCCATCGGTGGCGCCAGCGCGCTCAGGCTGCCGTCGTCGTTGCCCACGAACACGATATCCCGGCCCCAGCAGCACGGCGATCGTTGCCGCGCACCGACAGGGACGGAACGTCCCGGTTCCAGAACCAGCGGCGCTCGCCGTTGGCGGCATCCAGCGCGGTGACGCGGCCGTCGTTCGAGCGCACGAACACCATGCCCATGCCGATCGCCGGGGCAGCGATGACCTCGTTCTCGACCTTCGCCTGCCAGCTCTCGGCGCCGGTCTGCGGCGTCCAGTGCCAGCACTTCGCCGTCCAGGCCACCGACCACCACCAGGCCGTCGCCCGCGCCCGGGCCGCCGCTGAGGCGGATGTCCGACGGCACCTGCCACAGCTGGCGGCCGGTCTGCAGATCGAGGGCACGGACGCCACCGGTGACTCGCCGCGGCATACACACGTCCACCGTCCACAACCGGCCCCTGGCGCAGTCCAGCCGGCCCTCGCCCTTGCCGACATTGGCCGACCACAGGGGGCTGATCGAGACACTGGGCGAGAACTCGACCAGGGCCGCCGGTTCATCGGCTTTCTTGTCGTCATTGCTGAACCAGCCACGCACCGTGGTGCAGCCGCTCAGGACGCCCAGGCCGGCGACGATGGCCAGCGTGCGCAGGAGACGGGTACGGTTGGGCAATACGGGCTTCATCAAGACTGGGCCTCGGGTCGGGCGACGTGAACCACCGGCTTCGGTGATCTTCAATTCAAGGATGCGACGCTGCGGCGAGGCCACGTCCATGCCCGCAAGGGCCTTTTCGTAGGCGGCGCGGGCGTGTTCCGCCTTGCCCAGCGCGAACTGCGCGTCACCCCGGATTTCCAGCGCGGCCGGGCTGTCCAGACCGGCCAGTGCCTCCAGGGCCTGGGCCGGTTGGCCGGCGTCGATCAGCAGCCGTGCCAGCCGGCGGGCCACCACGTCGCGCAGCGCCGGATCGGAGCTCTTGATGTCACGCAGAGTGGCGATGGCCTTCTCGGACTGGCCGGCCTGGACCTGCGCCGTGGCCAGCTGCAGCGCGGCCAGGGTGCGGTAGGTCCCGGCTCCAGCGTCCGGATGCCAGCGGCCGCCTTGTCGGGGTCCGCGCGCACGGTATCCAGCACCTGCTGGTACTGGTCAGCCTGGAGCAGCTGGCGCCGCTCGTGGTCGCGCTGCCACCACTGCCAGCCGCCGATGGCCACCAGGCCCAGCACGATTCCACCGATCAGCCCCGCGCCGTTACGACGGAGCCAGTCCTTGGTGCGTTCGCTTTGTTCGTGTTCGTCGAGCAGTTCGTCTAACGCCATGCCACGCTGCCGTGCTGGGGGCGCCGCCACGCGGCGACGCCGGAATTGGGGAATCGGAACCTTGAAAAAGCAGATCGGCCGGACTACGCCGGCCGATACTGAAGGCGCGACCCGCGACGGCGGATCAGTCGGAGACCGGCGCCGGCGAGCCGTCAGAGGATAGCGTAAAGCGCGCCACGTTCGCGCGGATGAACGGCTTTAGGTCCAGCAACTCGCCTCCGTGCTGCACTTCCACGGCGGCCGAGTTGCCCAGAACGACCGTCCCACCTGGCCCGTGTCGTAGCTGAGGCGTTGCCCGGCCTGCATCATGCCCTGTGCTCAACGCTGCTGGCCATCAGGCGCAAACACCTGGACCCAGCTGTCATCGGTAAATCGCAGCGACAGCGCGGCGGTGTCCGTAGCACTCGGCTGCGCCTTGCGCGCCGGCAGCGCAGCCATCGAGGCGATGATCGGCGTGCGCTCGACCGGCACCGCCGGACCCGACGTGGCCGCGACAGGAGCGCCCGGCCGGACCGACGGCGCCGGCACGTCCAGAGACGCCACCGACAGACCGTCCGATGGCTGCGGACGGGTCTGCAGCCATACCGGCAGGGCGATCGCCACCGTCAGCACGACGTATACCGCGCGTCGCGTGAGGTGCTCCGCCATTACGCGGAACCGCGATGTGTGGGCATGGCTGACAAGTTCGGGCGGCGCAACCGGCTGGATTGGCGACGCGCGCAGTGCCGGCTCGATATCGACCTTGAGCAGGCGTGCGTAACTGCGCAACTGGCCCCGCACGAAAACCGGCGCCCCGAGCGGGCTCCAGTCGTCGGCCTCCAGTGCACGCACGACGCGGGCCGGCATTTTCAGCCGCCCCGCCACGTCTTCCTGGGTCAGTCCCGCTGCCAGCCGCGCATCCCGCAGGCGCGCACCACAGCTCCCGCAACCGGACACGGCATGGTCGTCCTGGATCATCACCTGTTGTCGCTCCCCATTCCGGAGCCCGATGCGTTCGGGAACTCCGCCCTCATTCGCTGAACGTATCGAGCCGCTGCAGCCGTGTCGCCAAGCATTTCCTCAATCTGTGACGCAAGCATCAACGACTGGGCGTCAGCGGGTGCCGCAGTCAGGCGGCGTTCAGAAAACGCCCGCGCCTGCATGCCCTGGCCGCTGCGATACGCCCGTCGGGCCAGTGCCGACAGCGCCACGGGATTGGCGGGGTCGAGCTCGATCGCCGCCCGCAGGTAGGTATCGGCCAGCGCGTCCTGCCCCGCACGCTCGGCGCAGCTGCCGGCATTGGCCAGGGCCACGGAGGGCGAGCCGTAGCCGGGCATGGAGAATGCACGCTCGAACCAGCCCAGCGACTCGCCTTCCCGCCCGTTGCTGCACAACCATGTGCCGTAGTTGTTCAGCGCGGCGCCACTGGTGGGCGCCAGTTCGGCGGCGCGGCGGTAATGCTCACCGGCGCGCGCGGCCGCGCCACGGCGGTCGTGGATCACGCCCAGGAGCGTGTGCCCCCCCTCCGAACGGGCATCCAGCTTGAGCGCTGCGCGGGCCTCGGCTTCGGCCTGCGCCAGGTTGCCTTCCGCCAGCTGCATCTGCCCGAGGCGCAGGTGGGCGCCTGCCTGCCGCGCGGCGACACGGTCGGCGGATTCACGCACCACGATCTCCGGCGCCACGCGTTCAAAACTGCCGCGATCCGGATCGGGCCGCACGAAGGTGAGCCGATTGCACCCTGACAACGCGGCGACCGCGCCGACCGCGAGCAGCAGCAGGCAAGCCGTGCGAACCGCGCCGATGCGGCGTGGACGCAGCTCAGGCGGCATCGCTGACGCCCCCCGTGTCGACTCCTGCCTGGAGCGACTTGCGGAACTCCGCCTGCCGCCGCGTACGGTCCATCACCTGCCCCTTGAGCTGCCCGCAGGCCGCATCGATGTCGTCGCCGCGGGTGCGTCGCACCGTCGTGAGGACGCGCGCATCCTGCAGCAGCTTCTGGAAGGTGCGGATGTCGCCCTCCGGCGAGCGCTCGAAGCGCGTTCCCGGGAAGGGGTTGAACGGGATCAGGTTGACCTTGGCCGCGTCCTTCATCTGGACGGCATTCTCGAACTGCCGCATCAGCCGGGCCAGTTCGCGCGCATGGTGCGGCTGGTCGTTCACGCCCTTCATGAGCGTGTACTCGAACGTGATCGAGGAGCGCGGCTTGCGGCGCACGTAACGCTGGCATGCGGCCATCAGCTCGACGATCGGGTATTTCTTGTTGAGCGGCACCAGTTCGGTGCGCAACTCGTCGTTGGGCGCGTGCAAGGAAACCGCCAGCGATACGTCGCTGACCTCGCCGAGCCTGTCGATCATCGGCACCATGCCGGCGGTCGACAGCGTCACGCGCTTGTTGGCGAGGCCATAGCCCAAGTCGTCGCGCATGATGCTCATCGCGCGCACGACGTTGTCGAAATTGGCCAGCGGCTCGCCCATGCCCATCATCACGACATTGGTCAGCTTGCGCTGCTGGTGCGGGACGTTGCCCAGGTGGCGCGCGGCCACCCATACCTGGCCGATGATCTCGGCGGTGGACAGGTTGCGGTTGAAACCCTGGGTGGCGGTCGAACAGAACTGGCAGTTCAACGCACACCCCACCTGGCTGGACACGCACAGCGTGCCGCGCCCCTTGTCGGGGATGTAGACGGTCTCGATGGCGTTCTTCGGGTCCATCCCGAGCAGCCACTTGTGCGTGCCGTCGGCCGAGGGCTGGTCGTGCAGCACCATGGGCGCGCGGACTTCGGCGTGCTCGTGCAGCTTCGCGCGCAGCGCCTTGCCCAGGTCGGTCATGCCTTCAAAGTCGGTGACATGCCGGTGGTGGATCCACTTCATCACCTGGTGGGCGCGGTAGCGCTTCTCGCCCAGGGTCTGCTCGAAGAAATCGCTCCAGGGAGGTGCGGTCGAGGTCGAAGATGTTGCGCTTCGACCCCGACGCGAAGGCGTCCGGGCTGCCCGCACGCAGCGCGCCCACCCCGGAGTCGGGGGCGAGCGTAATGTCGATGCGGGAGTCGGAATTGGCCATGGAAACCTGGAGTGGAACCTGCGAAGGGCCGATCAGCGCGCGTAGACGTCGGTGGCCGGGAAGAAGTAGGCGATCTCGATCGCGGCGTTCTCCAGGCTGTCCGAGCCGTGCACCGCATTGGCATCGATGCTGTCGGCGAAGTCGGCGCGGATGGTGCCGGCGGCGGCGTCCTTCGGGTTGGTCGCGCCCATCAGGTCACGGTTCTTGAGCACCGCGCCCTCGCCTTCCAGGACCTGGATCATCACCGGGCCGGAGATCATGAACTCGACGAGCGCGCCGAAGAACGGACGCTCGCGGTGGACCGCATAGAAGCCCTCGGCCTCGCTGCGGGACAGGTGCTTCATCTTCGAAGCCGCGACCTTGAGGCCGGCCTTCTCGAAACGGGTGTAGATCTCGCCGATCACGTTCTTGGCGACGGCATCGGGCTTGATGATCGAAAGGGTGCGCTCCAGCGCCATGGGATGTCTCCGGGTAGGCGGGCTGCGGACCCTGCTTGTCAAGGAGTCTCGCGCCCGAGGATAACAGAAAAACCCGCGTCGGGACGCGGGTTTAGCCGATATGGCTGCAGTAATGCTATCGGATTGCGACGCGCTTTTGGAGACCGGACGACCGGTTGGGCGCAAAATCGCTGCGGGTTCCATGATGGCATTCAGCGTTGACGGCCTGTCCACGGGCCCGTAGCATCAAACAAGCGTTTGATTCACTCCTTCCCGGATCGCCATGGCCACTTCCGCCCACTTTTCCACCAAGGACCGCATCCTCGGCGCCGCCGAAGAGCTGTTCGCCCAGTTCGGTTTCTCCGGCACCTCCCTCCGCCAGGTCACCAGTCGCGCCGACGTCAACATCGCCGCCGTCAACTACCACTTCGGCAGCAAGGAAAACCTCGTCAACGAGGTGTTCCGCCGGCGCATGGATGGCATGAGCGCCGACCGCCTGTCCGCGCTCAAGACAGCGATCGAGCAGTCGCCGGGCGAGCTGGAACCCATTCTCGCCGCGTTTGTCGAGCCCGCACTGGCACTGGCGCAGGACCGCCATGGCGGCGCTGCGTTCGTCCGCGTCGTGGCGCGGGCGTATGCCGAGAAGAACGACAGCCTGCGCAAGTTCCTGTCCGATCACTACGGACATGTACTGCGCGAGTTCGCCAAGGCGATCGCCACCTGCGTGCCCGCGTTGAGCAAGGAGGAGCTCTACTGGCGCCTGGACTTCCTGGCCGGTGCGCTGACCTATGCCATGGCGGATTTCGGACTGATCAAGCGGCCGTCCGGGGTCAGCGAGAAGGCCCATCGCGAGCGCGCTGCACGCGAACTCATCCGGTTCGCGGCGGCCGGCTTCAAGAGCTGATCTTCCGGCCATGGATGACATCGATTCGAGGTGGGCGCTTTTGAGTACGGCGCGCTCCGAGCCTGAGCCGATTTAATTCGTGGCGAATATCTATCTATTTCATGGAGTTACTAGACATGTCTGACAAATTGCTTGTACGGCGGGCCGCGGTGCTCGGCGCGGGCGTCATGGGCGCGCAGATTGCGGCGCACCTGACCAATGCCGGCGTGGACACGGTGCTGTTCGACCTGCCGGCCAAGGACGGTGACCCCAACGGCATCGTCAACAAGGCGATCGCCAACCTCGCCAAGCTCAGCCCGCCCCCGCTGGCCGACAAGGCGCTGGCCGAGCGGATCGTGCCGGCCAACTACGAGACCGGGCTGGAGTTGCTGGAAGGCTGCGACCTGGTAATCGAGGCCATCGCCGAGCGGATGGACTGGAAGCAGGACCTCTACCGCAGGATCGCGCCGCATGTGGCCGACCACGCCGTGCTGGCCAGCAACACATCCGGCCTGGGCATCAATGCGCTGGCCGACGTACTGCCCGAAGCACTGCGCCCCCGGTTCCTTGGCGTGCACTTCTTCAACCCGCCCCGCTACATGCACCTGGCGGAATTGATACCGGCGAAATCGACCGGTCCGACCGTCCTGGCGCAGCTGGAAGCGTTCCTCACCACCACGCTGGGCAAGGGCGTCGTGATCGCCAAGGACACGCCGAACTTCATCGGCAACCGCATCGGCGTGTTCTCGATGCTGGCGGCGATGCACCACACCGAGCAGTTGGGCCTGGGCTTCGACACCGTGGATGCACTCACTGGCCCGGCCATCGGGCGGCCCAAGTCGGCGACCTACCGCACGGCCGACGTCGTCGGTCTGGATACGATGGCCCATGTCATCAAGACGATGGCCGACACGCTGCCCGACGACCCGTGGCACACGTATTTCAAGACGCCCAGGTGGTTGTCGGCCCTGGTCGAGAAAGGCGCGCTGGGCCAGAAGACCGGCGCCGGTTTCTACACAAAGAAGGGCAAGGACATCCTGGTACTGGATCTCAAGGCACAGGACTACCGGCCCGTGACCTCGGAGCTCGATCCCGAGGTCGCCGCGCTGCTGAAGGAGCGCGACCCCTCGAAGAAGTTCGCAGCCCTGCGTGCCAGCGCGCACCCGCAGGCGAAGTTCCTGTGGGCGTGTTTCCGCGACACGTTCCACTACACCGCCTACCACCTGGAAAGCATCGCCGACACCGCGCGCGACGTGGACCTGGCGATCCGCTGGGGCTATGGCTGGTCGATGGGTCCCTTCGAGACCTGGCAGGCCGCGGGCTGGAAGCAGGTCGCCGAATGGATTGCCGAGGACATCGTCTCGGGTGAGGCCATGAGCAGCGCCGCCCTGCCCGACTGGGTGTTCGACGGCCGTGAGGGCGTCCACCAGGCGGAGGGCAGCTACAGCCCGTCGCGCGAGGCCAACGTGCCGCGCTCGAACAATCCCGTCTATCGCCGCCAGCGCTTCCCCGACCCGCTGCTCGGCGAGCGCTTCGACCAGGGCCGCACCGTGTTCGAGAACGACGGCGTGCGGATGTGGGCCGACGGAACGTCTGACGGCACGGGCGACGGCATCGCCGTAGTCAGCTTCAAGACCAAGATGCACACGGTCAACAACCATGTGCTGGACGGGTTGCAGGACGCCATTGCCATTGCCGAGCGCGACTTCGCCGGCCTGGTGATCTGGCAGCCGAAGGAGCCGTTCTCCGCAGGCGCCGACCTGGCCGGCGCGCTCGGCCTGCTGCAGGCCGGCGACGTTGCCGGATTCGAAGCGATGGTGGCGAACTTCCAGGCGACCAGCCAGCGGATCAAGTACGCGCTGGTGCCGGTGGTCGCGGCCGTGCGTGGCCTGGCCCTGGGGGGCGGCTGCGAGTTCCAGATGCATGCCGCGCGCAGTGTGTTCGGCCTTGAGAGCTACGTCGGGCTGGTCGAGGCCGGCGTCGGGCTGTTGCCTGCCGGTGGTGGCCTCAAGGAGTTCGCGGTGCGCGCCTCCGACAAGGCGGGGCCTGACGGCGATGTATTCGCCGAGCTCAAGGTCGCGTTCGAGAGCGTCGCAATGGCCAAGGTGTCCACCTCCGCGATGGAAGCCCGCAACCTCAAGCTGGCACGCGACACGGACCGTATCGTGTTCAACGCCCACGAGCTGCTGCACGTGGCCAAGGCCGAGGCGCGCGCGCTCGCCGAAGCGGGCTACCGCCCGCCGCTGCCCGCGCGCCGGATCCGGGTGGCCGGCGATGTCGGCATCGCGACGTTCAAGATGCTGCTGGTCAACATGCTCGAGGGCCGCTTCATATCAGAGCACGACTACGAGATCGCCAGCCGCATCGCGACCGTGATGTGTGGCGGTGAAGTCGACCGCGGCGCACTCGTGGACGAAGAGTGGCTGCTCCGGCTGGAGCGCGAACACTTCGTCGCACTGGCGCAGATGCCGAAGACGCAGGAGCGCATCGCGCACATGCTCAAGACGGGCAAGCCGTTGAGGAATTGAGATTCGGGATCAGGCACTCGAGATTCGTCGCAGCGGATTCCGAATCCCCGATCTCCCACCACTTTTCGCCGGGCGTTGTTGACAGGGCCTCAAGGAATCGCTGTTGCGAATCCCCAATGTCCCATCCCCAATCCCCGGTTTCCGGAGGAAACCATGAAGCAGATCCAGGACGCCTACATCGTCGCGGCCACCCGCACCCCGGTGGGCAAGGCGCCGCGCGGCGTGTTCCGCAATACCCGTCCCGACGACATGCTGGCGCACGTTCTCAAGGCGGTCATCGCCCAGGCACCGGGCATCGACGTCAACCGTATCGATGACGCGATCATCGGCTGTGCGATGCCCGAGGGCGAGCAGGGCATGAACGTGGCGCGCATCGGCGTGCTGCTGGCCGGCCTGCCCGACACCGTCGCCGCGCAGACCATCAACCGATTCTGCTCGTCGGGCCTGCAGGCCGTCGCGCTGGCGGCCGACCAGATCCGCCTGGGCAATGCGGACCTGATGCTGGCCGGTGGCACCGAGTCGATGTCGATGGTGCCGATGATGGGCAACAAGGTCGCGCTCTCGCCGTCCGTCTTCAAGGATGACCACGTCGCCATCGCCTATGGCATGGGCATCACCGCCGAGAAGGTGGCCGAGGAATGGAAGGTATCGCGCGAGGACCAGGACGCGTTCGCCCTCGCCTCCCACCAGAAGGCCATCGCCGCCATCCAGGCAGGCGAGTTCAGGGGCGAGATCAGTCCGTATGAGGTCGTCTCCGGCGTTCCCGACCTGGGCGCGAACACGGTGCGCATCCGGCAGCGCGTGGTCGATACCGACGAAGGTCCGCGCCCGGACAGTTCGCTGGAAGGCCTGGCCAAGCTTCGCCCCGTGTTCCGCAACGGCCAGTTCGGCGGCACCGTCACGGCCGGCAACAGCTCCCAGATGAGTGACGGCGCGGGTGCGGTGCTGCTGGCATCCGAACAGGCGATCAAGGACTACGGGCTGACGCCGCTGGCGCGTTTCGTCAGCTTCTCGGTGGCCGGCGTGCGCCCGGAAGTCATGGGCATCGGGCCGATTGCCGCGATTCCGAAGGCGCTCAGGCAGGCGGGCCTGACGAAAGACCAGCTGGACTGGATCGAACTCAATGAAGCCTTCGCCGCCCAGGCGCTGGCGGTGATCCGTGATTCGGGCCTCGACCCGGCCAAGGTGAACCCGCTGGGCGGCGCCATCGCGCTGGGCCACCCGCTGGGTGCGACCGGCGCGGTACGCACCGCGACGATCGTGCACGGCCTGCGCCGACGCCAGCAGAAGTACGGCATGGTCACGATGTGCATCGGCACCGGCATGGGCGCCGCGGGCATCTTCGAAAGCCTTTGAGCCGTGCGACGTGGTGAAAAGAGCGGGCCCTTCGGGGTCCGTTTCTTTTGCCACGGATGCACCGGATAGGACAAAAGCATGTATTCACCACAAGCTTTTTTCCGTGCCGATCCGTGTGCATCCGCGGCAGACAGACTCGTTCCTCAAACGGTTTCCCGCCAGGCCTTCAATGTATCGCGTGCCTGGTGCCACCAGTAGCTGAGCTGGGCGCCGACGAACCCGGCCGGTTTGAGCGCGGATACCAGTCCGTACTCGGAGAATTCGCGCCACTGCGTGTCGCCGTCGGCAATGGCGGCCGCCACCAGTTCGCCGGCAAATGTGGTCGGTGCGACGCCGTGGCCGCCGAACGCCTGCGCCAGCCACAACCCCTCATCGATGCGGCCGATCTGCGGCATCTGGTGCCGGGCATAACTCATCAGGCCCGACCATGCGTAGTCGATGCCGACGCCCTGCAGTTGCGGGAATACCTTCAGCAGGTCGCGGCGCAACAGGCGCTCGACGTCCGCCGGTGAGCGGTCCAGCACCGAGATGCGTCCGCCCCAGAGCACCCGCGTATCGGGCAGCGGCCGGTAGTAGTCGAACGCGAACCGCGTGTCATACACCGCGGCGCGCGTCCTCATCGCGAGATCGAGTCCGTTCCCCAACGGCTCGGTGACCATCACGTAGGTGGCGATGGGCATCACTCCGGCATCGACCGAGCGACGCAGGCCGGCGAGGTAACCGCCACACGCCAGCACCACGTGGTCGGCCGTTACGCGCCCTTCGGGGCTCTCCACCTGCCAGCGCGTCCCCACGCGCTTGAGCGACATCGCAGGGCTGCATTCGTGGACGCGAGCGCCCTGCCCGACAATCTGCCGCGCCAGCCCCTGTACATAGCGGAGTGGATGGAAATGGAACCCACGTTGTTCCATCAGACCGCCGTGGTAGCGATCGGTCTGCAGCCGGTCGCGCAACTCCTCGCGCGTCATCCAGTCCCAATGCACACCGAACGATTCGGCCAACAGGCGCTGGCGGTCGCGAAGGACGCGTTCGTCGCGGAACCAGTTGGCCCAGATCACACCCTCTTCGACCGGCTGGCAGTCGATGCCATGGGTGTGGATGCGGCGGCGGATCAGTTCGACGGCATCGAGCGTACCGCGGTACAGGCCCCGCGCCCGATCGGGGCCAAGTTCGCGCAACAACGCGTCCTCGCCCCGGGAGAAACCGCCAAAGACGAAGCCGCCATTGCGCCCTGATGCACCGTGCCCGACGCGGTCCGCCTCCAGCACGGCGACATCCCGGATGCCGCGCTCCACCAGTCCCAGTGCCGTGTTGAGACCGGCCAGCCCACCGCCGATCACGCAAACGCGCGCATCGATGGCACTGTCCAATGCGGCATGCCCGGCATCATCGGCCGCGGTGTCGAGGTAATAGGAACGCATGGCGTCACCGGCGGAGAAACACGCCATGGTGACCTGCCGCCCGGGCCGGCAGCAACCCGGGAGAGGCCTATTTCATCTCGGTAACGCCCAGTTCCCTGAGCGCATCCTGCATCAGCTGCTGGGCGGCATCGCTGAGCTTCTCGTGATCGAGCGCATAGCGGATCGTCGCTTCGATCAGGCCCAGGTGCGTGCCACAGTCGAAGCGGGTGCCGCGGAAGCGGTATGCATTCACCGTTTCCTCCTGCAGCAGGGCGGAGATGGCATCGGTCAACTGGATCTCGCCGCCCGCACCGGGCCGGGTCGATTCCAGCAGGTCGAAGATGCGTGGGCTCAGCAGGTAACGGCCGACCACCGCCAACGTGCTGGGTGCCACCTCGGGGTTGGGCTTTTCGACGATTGCGGTGATGCGACCCTGGCGGTCGGCGAATGCGTCGGTCGCGACGATTCCATAACTGCCGGTTTTGTCGCGTGGCACATCCTGCACCGCGATCACGCTGGTACCGCTGGCTTCGGCGGCATCCGCCATCTGCTTGAGCGCACCACTGCCGCCCGCCCCGGGCCGGCCATTCCAGATCACGTCATCCGGGAGGATGACTGCGAACGGCTCGTCGCCGATCACCGGCTTTGCGCAGAGCACCGCATGTCCCAGGCCGAGCGCTTCGGCCTGTGTCACGAAGATGGCGCGAACGCCCTTGGGCAGAACATTGCGCACGAGTTCGAGCTGCTCCTGCTTGCCCGCATGCTCGAGCTTCTGCTCCAGCTCGTACGCCTTGTCGAAATAGTCGGCTACCGCATGCTTGTAGCGGTTGGTAACGAACACCAACGTATCGCAACCGGCTTCGATGGCCTCGTCGACGGCGTACTGGATCAGCGGACGATCGATGATCGGCAGCATCTCCTTGGGCACCGTCTTGGTGGCAGGAAGGAACCGGGTGCCAAGGCCCGCCACTGGGAAAACCGCCTTGCGGATACGGCGCGACGCGCCCGCAGATCGAGTCGCGGCAGGCATCAGACCTTCCGTGCACTGCGCGCCGGGAACGCCACGACAGTGCCGGAATCGACCACCACCGGCGCATGTACGGACATCGGGTTGAAATCCGGCACCGAGGTGCGCAGAAGGCCTGCGAGCGCATCGCAGTCGTAGCGGCTGGCTGCCTCGCGCATGCTCGACAGCGATGCTTCGATGTCCGCGGCCGCGACCTGACGCGGCTCGGCCTGGAGAATCTTGGGATGGCCGGTAGGCCGGTAGCGCTCGTCGGCGTGGAACAGTGTTTCGTGCAGCTTCTCGCCCGGGCGCAGGCCGGTATAGACCACGGCGATGTCCCGACCGGGCTGCTTGCCGGCCAGGCGGATCATCTGTTCGGCCAGCATGCGGATCGGCACGGCCTCGCCCATGTCGAGCGTGTAGACGGCCTCGTGCGTGCCTATGGCCGAGGCCTGCAGGATGAGCTGGCAGGCTTCCGGGATGGTCATGAAGTAGCGCGTCACGTCCGGATCGGTAACGGTGACGGGCCCGCCGTTGCGGATCTGTTCCCGGAACAGCGGCACCACGCTGCCGGCCGAATCCAGCACATTGCCGAAACGCACGGTGACGAAGCGGGTGGAGCTCTGTTCGGCCAGCGCCTGACAGGTCATCTCCGCAAGACGCTTGGTGGCGCCCAGGACATTGACCGGGTCCACCGCCTTGTCGGTGGAAATCAGGACGAAGGTGCCTACGCCGGCGTCTCGACTGGCCAGGGCCACCGTCTGCGTGGACAGCACGTTGTTGCGCACGGCTTCGCGCAGCTGGGTTTCCAGCAGCGGTACCTGCTTGTAGGCCGCGGCATGGAAGACGGCTTCGGGTTGCGAACGGCCCAGCGCGTGGCCGATCACCGCGGGGTCGCCGCAATCGCCCAGCACCTGGATGAACTCGACATCCGGAAAATCCCGCCGCAGCAGGGCCTCGGTGGTCGTCAGCGCCAGCTCGTCGATCTCCACCAGCGCGATGCGCCTCGCACCGTGCCGTGCGCACTGGCGGCACAGCTCCGAACCGATCGACCCGCCCGCGCCGGTCACCAGCACTGAACGCGCGCCCAGCCAGTCGCGGATCGCCTTCCAGTCGGGCAACACCGGTTTGCGGCCAAGCAGGTCCTCGATGGCCACTTCCTTGAGTTCGCCCGGCAGTGATCGGCCTTCCAGCACATCCGCCAGGCGGGGCACCATACGGAAGGGCAAACCCGTACGTTCGCAGGCGACCACCACCCGCTGCAACGCGGTGGCATTGGCCGACGGCATGGCGATGACCAGCAGGCCGGCCGCCGATTCGCGCGCAACCTCGGTGACGTCCGAGACCCGGCCCAGCACCGGAATACCCTGGACCTTGGTGCCCCGCAGCCGGCTGGCGTCATCCAGGAAACCTACGGGCTGGTAGGTGCCGAGGCGCCGCAGGTCGCGCACCAGCGCCTCGCCCGCATGCCCGGCCCCGAGGATCAGGATGCGGACCGACCGGTCCTGGCCACGTTCGTTGCGGCTGTCCTTCCACGCGCGGTACATCAGGCGCGGGGCGCCCAGCATGCCCATCAGGACCAGCGGGTACAGCACCAGCACCAGCCGCGAGACCATGTCGAGCCGGTTGTAGAGGAACAGGCCTACGGCAACAGCCACCATGCCCAGAAGGCAGGCCTTCAGGATGTTCCACAGGTCCGGGACGCTGGCAAATCGCCACAGGCCGCGGTACAGGCCCACCCACCAGAACACCAGGCCCTGCGCCGCCAGCACGAGCGCGACCTCGGGGCCCCACAGGTCAATACTCGGAGGGTCGGGCACGATGCTGTAACGAAGCCAGTGCAGGCCCAGCCAGACCAGCCAGACCATGGCCAAGTCGTGGGCGATCACCGCCACCCGCGGCAATGTCACAGTCCATTGGTCGCGCCACGCCGTCATTCAGACCCGTCCTTAACCGTCATCGTCTGCGCCGCCGGCTTCCCCTTCAGCCAGCGCCATGCGAAAGCGGCGGACATATACCACGCCAGGGCGATAGTCGCCATGAAAAACGTGTGTTCCGGCCATCCCCACAGTGCCAGCATGGCCAGCACTCCCGACACCGCAACGGCCCCGTACGCCACCGTGACGCGCGCATGCCCGGTCTGGCGTGCCCAGCACTGGTAGGCATGCTGGACATGAGGCGTCCACCAGCGCTCGCCGCGCGTCATCCGCTGCAGAAGGGTCAACCCGGCATCCACAAGGAACGGCGCCAGCGGCAGCAGCAACAGCACCCCCAGCTCGGGAGAAAACAGCGTCGCCAGCACGCACAGCGCCCCCAGCGCGAAGCCCAGCGCGCCACTGCCGACATCGCCGAGGAAAATGCGGGCCGCGGGGAAGTTGAAGGGCAGAAAGCCGACGCATCCCGCCACCACGGCCCATGCCAGCGCCGCGGCCGGCCCGCCGAGCACCAGGGCCAACGCAGCGGCGACGATGGCCGCCTGGCTGGCCGCCAGGCCGTTGATGCCATCCATGAAATTCCAGACATTGGTCAGCGTCACCACCAGACCAAAACCCAGCAGGACCAGCGCCACGTTGCCCGTCGCCACCCATACCGGCAGCAGGAACACCACAGCCGCGACGCCATGGGCCGCCAATCGCAACCAGGGCGACAACGGTCGATGGTCGTCGAGCCAGCCTACCCCGGCGACCAGTGCGGTGCCGGCGCCGAATCCGGCCAGCCAAGGCACGTGCACGGGATGGCGCAGCGCAAGGGCGGTACAGGCCGCAAGGATCACCGCAACGATCGCGATACCGCCGCCGCGCGGAGTGGGGATCGCATGGCTGCGACGCTCACCCGGCTTGTCGACCAGGTCGCGCTGCAGCGCGTAACGGCGTGCCAGCCACGTGCCTGACACCGCCATCAGGAAGAAGACCCCCAGCCAGCCGATCATCGAGTGTCAGACCACCGCATAGTTGAGCAGCGGCTTGACCGTGCCCCACTCCTTGCAGCTCGGACATTGCCAATGGTGACTGCGCGCACCGAAGCCGCAGCGGTTGCAGCGGTAGCTCGGATTGCGCACCAGCAGCTGGTCGGTGATGTGCTTGAGGTCGTGCAGGGTCGCCAGTGCATCGGCCCCCTCTGCCAGCGTCAGGTCGATGAGCGCCGCCTCACCCCGCACGGAGGGGCGGTCCTTGAGCTGCTGGGCCAGGTAAGCCCGGGCGGCAGCCACGCCCTCGCCCGCCTCGACCATCCGGGTGAGCGCCAATACCGGGGCGATACCGCGGTAGTGCTCGCACATCTCGGCCAGGAACGCGCGCGCGCCGGTGACATCGCCGGTCTGCTCGTAGCTGGACAGCAGTGCGGGCAGCACCTCGGGCAGGTAGTCGGGATCGCTTCGCGCGACGCGCTCGAATGCGCGGATGGCCGCCGGATGGTGCCCGGCCTCCACTTCGATGCGGCCTTCCAGCATGCCCGCCCGCACCGAGTTGGCGTCCGCCTCGTAGGCGCGTGCCACCGCCAGCCGCGCCTCGTCGACCTGCCCGGCCGCGCGGTGGCGGTCGGCCAGCTCGCATTCGAACTGGGCGATCAGCTTGCCCATCGGCTCGCCCGTCGCCGCCTCGAAGCGCTGGGCATTCTCGATGGCCTTGTTCCAGTCGCGCTCGGACTGGTAGATGCCGATCAGGTGGCGCAGTGCCAGCGGCGCCCGCATGTCCAGGGCCACCAGGTCGCTGAACACCGTTTCGGCCCGGTCCAGCAGCCCCGACCGCATGTAGTCCTCGCCCAGTGCCAGCAGCGCCTGCACCTTCTGCTGGTCGCTGAGGCCGGGGCGCTGCACCAGTGCCTGGTGCAGGCGGATGGCGCGGTCGACCTCTCCCCGCCTGCGGAACAGGTGGCCGAGCGCGACCTGGGTCTCGAAGGTGTCCTTGTCGAGCTCGGCGATGTGCAGGAACAGCTCGATCGCCTTGTCCGGCTGCTCGTTGAGCAGGTAGTTGAGGCCGCGGAAGTACGTGGTCGACAGACGGCTGACCTGGGTGTCGCTGTGCCGTTCCCCGCCGCGGCGGCCGATCACCCAGCCACTGACGGCCGCGATCGGCAGCAGCAGGAAAAACCAGAACCACTCGCTGATGAACGCCACGCGTCAGCGCTCCGGCGGCACGGGCGCATCGTGGCCGCGTGCAGTGGCCGAATGCATGCGGGAAAGCCGGCGCCGCAGCGGCAGGACCACCGCCGCGCTCACCGAGAGCCCGCCGACCAGCACGCCCAGCAGCAGCGACACGATCAACGCCACGCCCAGTGTCGTGGTCAGGACGACGAGTCCAAAATCGATCTGGACCAGGCCACGGTTCAACGCGCCGACGATGGCGCCCGTGGCAAGACAGGCGAATGCAACCAGGATGCGGATCAGGCGCATGCGGGATCTCGATGGAGTGCCGGGCCGTGTGACAGCTTAGCCGACCCGTCACAGGAGCGGCCGATGGTGATGGCCACGGTCAGGCTGCGTCGTCTTCCAGCGGCATGACAGCGCTGACGCGCTCACGCAACTCCTTGCCCGGCTTGAAATGGGGCACGTGCTTGCCCTGCAGCGCGACCGATTCGCCGGTCTTGGGATTGCGGCCCATGCGGGGCGGACGGTAATGCAGCGAAAAACTGCCAAAGCCGCGAATCTCGATGCGCTGCCCCTGCGAGAGCGAGGCGGCCATCATGTCCAGCAGCGCCTTGACCGCCAGGTCGACATCGTCGCCTTTCAGGTGCGGCTGGCGCTGCGACAGGATCTCGATCAGCTCGGATTTCGTCATGGCGTGTGGCGACTCCCCTGCCTTCGGCCCCGGCCACGCCGCCACACGGCCGCCGGACTCTTCACGGAACCGGACACGGACTGACGCGGATGGGCACGGCTGGATTCCCCGTGCCGATCCGCGTCAAGCCGCGCGCCGGCATATCTGCTCTACGGAAAGCTTTGAAGACGAGCGTTCGGGGCGAACCTTGAAAACGAGCCTTCGACACATCCACCCGGACCTTCGAACAACCGGAGGCGGCCCCCTGAAGGGCCGCCTCCGTGACGCGTGCCGGATTACTCCGACTTGTTGCCCAGCTGCTCGCGCAGCAGCGCGCCCAGCTTGGTGGTGCCGCTGGCGGCGTCGGAATGGGCGCGGTTGTAGTCGGCCACGGCCTCCTGCATCTCCGCCTCGTCCTTTGCCTTGATCGACAGCTGCATGGTGCGGCCCTTGCGGTCCATGCCGATGAAGCGTGGCCTCGACGTCGTCGCCGACCTTCAGGTACTTGGTGGCGTCGTCGACGCGCTCCTTGGCGATGTCGCGCGCGGCGACATAGCCCTCGATGCCGTCGGCCAGCTCGATCGTCGCGCCCTTGGCGTCGACTTCCTTCACCTTGCCGTTGACGATCGAACCCTTGGTGTTGGACGCCATGTACTGGCCGAACGGATCCTGCTCCAGCTGCTTGACGCCCAGGCTGATGCGCTCGCGCTCCGGGTCCACGGCCAGCACCACGGCTTCAAGGGTGTCGCCCTTCTTGAAGTTGCGGACGATGTCCTCGCCGGTGGTGTTCCAGCTGATGTCCGACAGGTGGATCAGACCGTCGATGCCGCCGTCCAGGCCGATGAAGATGCCGAAGTCGGTGATCGACTTGATCTGGCCCTCGACCTTGTCGCCCTTCTTGTGGATGCACGGAGAAGGTCTCCCACGGATTGGAGGTGACCTGCTTCATGCCCAGCGAGATGCGGCGACGCTCCTCGTCCACGTCCAGCACCATGACCTGCACGTCGTCGCCGACCTGCACGATCTTGGACGGGTTGACGTTCTTGTTGGTCCAGTCCATCTCCGACACGTGGACCAGGCCTTCCACGCCCGGCTCGATCTCGACGAACGCACCGTAATCGGTGACGTTGGAGACCTTGCCGAACACGCGCGTCTGCGACGGGTAGCGGCGGGCGATGTTGTCCCACGGATCCTCGCCCAGCTGCTTGAGGCCCAGGCTGACGCGGTTGCGCTCGCGGTCGTACTTGAGCACGCGCACGTCCAGCTCCTGGCCGACTTCCACCACCTCGGACGGATGGCGCACGCGCTTCCAGGCCATGTCGGTGATGTGCAGCAGGCCGTCGATGCCGCCCAGGTCCACGAACGCGCCGTAGTCGGTCAGGTTCTTGACCACGCCCTTCAGCACGGCGCCCTCGACCAGCTTCTCCATGCAGCTGCTCGCGCTCTTCGGAGTGCTCGCTCTCGACCACCGCACGGCGGGAGACGACGATGTTGTTGCGCTTGCGGTCCAGCTTGATCAGCTTGAACTCGAGCTCCTTGCCTTCCAGGTAGGCCGAGTCGCGCACCGGGCGCACGTCGACCAGCGAACCGGGCAGGAAGCGCGGACGTCCTTGATGTCGACGGTGAAACCGCCCTTGACCTTGCCGCTGATGCGGCCGGTGATGGTCTCGTTCTTCTCGAGGGCTTCCTCGAGCTCGTCCCACACCATGGCGCGCTTGGCCTTCTCGCGCGACAGCACGGTCTCGCCGAAGCCGTTCTCGATGGAGTCCAGCGCGACCTTGACCTGGTCGCCCTCGGCCACGTCGATCTCGCCGGCGTCGTTACGGAACTGTTCGATCGGGACGATGCCCTCGGACTTCAGGCCGGCGTTGATCACCACGACGTCGCTGCGGACTTCCACGACGATGCCGGTGACGATGGAGCCCGGCTTCAGCTTGGCCAGGTACTGCTGGCTCTGTTCGAACAGTTCGGCAAATGATTCGGTCATTGGAAAATTACTCGGTTGATGACACAGACCGGCACCGTGGCGCGGCGTCCACCCGTTGTCGGCCTGCGCGGGATTGCGTATGGCCGTGAGTGTTGTGGTGGATGAACCCGCCGGGACTTACCGGCGGGGACTTGCTGCTGCGACGTCTGCTACGGCGCCGTGGCCTGGCACCGTCCCGAGGACGCGCCGGACCACCTCGTCGATGCCGAGCCCGGTGGTATCGATGCAGACGGCGTCGTGCGCAGGCCTCAGCGGCGCCACCGCGCGACTGGCATCGCGGGCGTCACGGGCGAGGATCTCCCGTAGCAGACCCGCCAATGTAACCGGAAACCCCCTTGTCTTTCAACTGCTTATAGCGCCTTTCGGCCCGCTCCTCGGCGCTGGCGGTGAGGAAGACCTTGTGGGCCGCGTCCGGGAAGATGACCGTGCCCATGTCCCGCCCGTCGGCCACCAGCCCTGGCGGCTGCCGGAAGGCGCGCTGGCGGTCTTTCAGCGCGGAACGCACTTCCGGGATGGCGGCGATGGCCGAGGCCGCCGCGCCGGCGGTCTCGGTGCGCAGTTCGGCGGTGGCATCGGTGCCGTTGACCAGCACCAGCAGGTCCTCGCCCTGTCTCACGGAAGGTGATGTCGGTATCGAAGGCGCAGCGCACCAGCGCGCCGGGATCGGCCAGGTCGAGGTCGCGCCCAGCCCGCGGCCACGCCGACGGCGCGGTAGAGGGCGCCGGAGTCGAGGTAGTGCCAGCCCAGCTCGCTGGGCCACGAGGCGGCTGATGGTGCCCTTGCCGGAACCGGACGGGCCGTCGATGGTCAGCACGGGGACGCCCGCGGGGGCATTGAAAGCAGGAGTCGAGGTGTCGTTGGTCATCGCGCTAGTATGAATGCGTCCCGCCATGGCGGCGGCCCCGGATGCGACGCGCCGAAGCCTGCTCGAAAAAAACCACCCAAGCGCTTGATTCGCCAATCATTGCCCCGCTATACTTGCGGGCTTGATTTCCCCTATCCGTTTGCCGAGGTTCTGTCATGAAGGTCCTGTCCTCCCTGAAGTCGGCGAAGACCCGTCACCGCGACTGCAAGGTCGTTCGCCGCCGTGGCAAGGTCTTCGTGATCTGCAAGTCGAACCCGCGTTTCAAGGCGCGCCAGCGCTGAGTCGCCGGCGGCCCGGCGCCGCCGGGCATCGCACGAAAGGCCGCCGCAAGGCGGCTTTTCTGTTTCTGACGGCCGTCCGGCCGGGCCGCATCCGCTCGGCGCTGCAGGCCACATCGGGTCACGGCCGGTGTGATTAGAATCCGACCCCGCGCGAATGGCGCCGACGACGAGGCCGACCCATGAACCATCGCATCACCGCCCTTACGCATGGCCACGCTTCTGGCGCTGCCGGCGCCGGCATGCCGGCCGACACCCTGCTGATCGAGCGCGTCCAGGACGAGCGCGCCGTTGCCCTGCCCACGCCGCGGGCATCAGCATGGCCCAGGTCGAGGCCCGCTTCGGCGCGCCCAGCAGCCGCATGGACCCGCGCGGCGGCCAGAAGCGCCAGTGGCCCACGATCAACCGCTGGGTCTACCCGCAGTTCACCGTGTATTTCGAGCGGACCGGTGATCGACGCCGTGCTCAACAAGGCCGACCCCACCGAGGTCGGTCCGAAGCCGGCGATCCGCTGACCTCCTTCGGCCGCCCGGCAGGGCGGCCCAACCAGTAGAGCCATGAACCAGACATGCCGTTTTCCCGCGGAGTGGGAGCCCCAGTCCGCGGTCCTGATCGCGTGGCCGCACGCCGGCACCGACTGGGCCGATCGCCTCGGACGAGGTCGAGGAGACCTACATCGCGCTGGTGGCGGCGATCACCCGCTTCCAGCCGGTGATCGTCTGCGTGGCCGACGACGACGTGCAGGCCTACGCGCGACGCGCGCCTGCGCGTCGGCGCGGATCGACATGGACCGCGTCCACTTCGTCGACGTGCCCTACGACGACACCTGGCTGCGCGATTCGGGCCCGATCACGCTGCGACGGCGCCGGCGGCTTCCGCCTGCTCGATTTCCGCTTCACCGGCTGGGGCGGCAAGTTCGAGGCCAGCCAGGACGACCGGCTGGTCGAGCGCCTGCATGCCGACGGCCTGTTCGGCGGCGCCGAGCGCAGCACGATCGATTTCGCGCTGGAAGGCGGCGCCATCGAGACCGACGGCGGCGGCACGCTGCTGACCACCTGGCAGTGCCTGCACGAGCGCCATCCCGATGCCAGCCGCGAGGAACTCGACCGCGCAGCTGGCCGGCTGGCTGCAGCAGGACCGCGTGCTGTGGCTCGACCACGGCTACCTGGAAGGCGACGACACCGACGCCCACATCGACACCCTCGCCCGCTTCGCCGCGGTCGACGCGATCGTGTATCCAGGCCTGCGACGATCCCGCCGACTCGCATTACGCCGAACTGCAGGCGATGGGCCGCGAGCTTGCCGCCCTGCGCACCGGGGACGGCGCAGCCGTACCGGCTGTTCCCGCTGCCCTGGGCGCCGCCCGTCCTCGATGGCGGCCGGCGCCTGGCCGCCAGCTACGCCAACTTCCTGATCATCAACGGCGCCGTGCTGATGCCCGGCCTATGGCGATCGCCGGCCGACGTGACCAGGCCGCGCCGCCGTGCTGGCGCAGGCGTTCCCCGGGCGCGAGATCGTGCCAGGTGCCCTGCCGCCCGCTGATCTGGCAGAACGGCAGCCTGCACTGCGTCACCATGCAACTCCCGGCGGGCGCACTGGGCGACGTCGACTGACGGCGGACGCGGTGGATCTTGCGCCGCATCCCGAGAAACCTTACGTCAAGGGCGTCGATCCGCGCGCCACGCAGCGTCTTTCCCGCCCCCCAACCGGTTCCACAACGCCATGAACAAGACCACCCTGCCCGTTGCGCTGATCCAGGAGCGCAACCACGGCGATGCCGACGCCAACCTGTCGGTGATCGAGGCGCGCGTCGCCGAAGCCGCACGCCGCGGCGCGCGCCTGGTGCTGCTGCAGGAACTGCACAACGGCGCCTACTTCTGCCAGCACGAATCGGTCGACGAGTTCGACCTGGCCGAGCCGCATCCCCGGCCCCAGCACCGAGCGCCTGGGCAAGCTGGCCAAGCAGCACGGCGTGGTGCTGGTCAGCTCGCTGTTCGAGCGCCGCGCGGCCGGCCTGTACCACAACACCGCGGTGGTCTTCGAAACCGACGGCAGCATCGCCGGCAAGTACCGCAAGATGCACATCCCCGACGATCCGGGCTTCTACGAGAAGTTCTACTTCACCCCGGGCGACCTCGGCTTCGAGCCGATCGACACCTCCGTCGGCCGCCTCGGCGTGCTGGTGTGCTGGGACCAGTGGTATCCGGAAGCCGCGCGCCTGATGGCGCTGGCCGGCGCCGAGCTGCTGCTGTATCCCACCGCCATCGGCTGGGACCCGGACGACGCGCAGGACGAGAAGACCCGCCAGCGCGATGCCTGGATCCTCAGCCATCGCGGCCATGCGGTCGCCAACGGCCTGCCGGTGCTGTCGCTGCAACCGCGTCGGCCACGAACCCTCGCCGATGGGCGCCTCGGGCATCGACTTCTGGGGCAACAGCCATGTGCTGGGGCCGCAGGGCGAGTTCCTCGCCGAAGCCGGCGGCGAGCCGCAGATCCTGATGGCCGAGGTCGACCTGCAGCGCAGCGAACACGTGCGCCGCATCTGGCCGTTCCTGCGCGACCGCCGCATCGATGCCTACGGCGACCTGCTGCGCCGTTACCGCGACTGACCGGTTAGCACCCTTCCCACCTGAAAACGAGCACCCATGACCGACGCCGTCGCCCCCGAAGCCACCCTTCCCGCCGACTGGCGCGCCCAGCCGCACGAGGTCGTCGAACGCGACGGCGTGCGCTACACCCTGCTGGGCACCGCGCACGTCTCGCGCGCCAGCGTGGAAGCGGTGCGCGATGCCATCGCCAGCGGCACGTTCGACGCGGTGGCCGTGGAGCTGGACGAGCAACCGCCTGCAAGGCGCTGACCGATCCCGACGCGCTGGCGCAGCTCGACCTGGTCAAGGTGATCCGCGAGGGCAAGCGCACCGCGCTGTTCGCCGCCAACCTCGCGCTGGCCGCCTACCAGCGCCGGCTCGCCGAACAGCTGGGCATCGAGCCCGGCGCCGAACTCAAGCGCGCCGTGCTCGAGGCGCGCCAGCGCGACCTGCCCGTGCACCTGATCGACCGCGACGTCGGCCTCACCTTCAACCGCGCGTCGGCCAGCTGGGCTTCTGGGGCCGCGCCAAGCTGATGGGCGGGCTTGCTGGCCTCGCTCGCTGGCGGAGGAATCCGTCGGCGACGAGCGAGATCGAGAAGCTCAAGCAGGGCGACATGCTGGAGTCCAGCTTCGGCGAATTCGCCAGCGACAGCCCTGCCGCTGTACGAAAGCGTGATCGCCGAGCGCGACCGCTACATGGCCGCGCGCCTGCGCGAGGTGGCGAAGGCATCGGTGGCGAACCGCTTGCCCCGGCAGCGAGGTGCTCGCCGTGGTCGGCGCCGGCCACCTGAAGGGCCTGGCCCACCACCTGCGCGAGGACGACCGCCGATGCATCGGCCGAGCGCGCATCGCTCGAAGCGCTGCCGCCCAAGAGCAAGGTGCCGTGGTTCACGCTGATCCTCGCCGCTTCTGTGCTGGGCGGTTTCGCCTGGGGCTTCTGGCAGGGCGGCGTCGACGTCGGCGCCGACCTGCTGCTGCAGTGGGTGCTGACCACCGGCGTGCTGGGCGCGATCGGCTGCGCGATCGCCGGCGGCCATCCGCTGAGCATCCTGGCGGCGTTCCTTGCCTCGCCGCTCACGCCGCTGCACCCGGCGCTGGCGTCGGGCACGTTCAGCGCGCTGGTCGAGGCCTGGCTGCGCAAGCCCACCTATGCGGATTTCATGGCGTTGCGCGACGACGTGCAGACCGTGCGCGGCTGGTGGCGCAACCGCGTCGCGCGGGTGTTGCTCAACTTCTTCCTGACCAGCCTGGGCACCGCCATCGGCGTGTGGACGGGCGGCCTGCGGATGCTGGGCAAGCTGGTCGGCTGAGGCGCCGGCGGGGAGTCCCCGCCTTGCGCGGGCCGCCCTGCAGGAGCGACGTGAGTCGGGACTGCCGCTGCACGGAAGGTTGTTCGCGACTCACGTCGCGCCTACGCGTGCACCGGCGATCGCGGCTGAGGCCGCTCCTGCAGGTTCTCCACTACTCGGCTCATCGCCACCACTGCGCCTTCGACCGGCGTCGCGCCACGCGTGCCTCGTGCGCGCCGGATCACGCGCGACGTGCCGTTGCGCAGGTCGTCGAGGATCGCGTAGATCGTCGGCAGGAACAGCAGGCTGACCACGGTCGAGAACGCCAGGCCACCGGCGATCGCGCGCGCCATCGGGTAGTACGCCGGGCCGTCGCCAGCCATCTGCGTATCGCTGAAGCGCGATCGGCACCATCGCCAGGATCGCCGTGCCCATCGTCATCAGGATCGGGCGCAGGCGTTCGCGGCTGCCTTCGACCAGCGCGTCGGTGCGCGACATGCCGCGCCGGCGCAGGTTGTTGATGTGCTCGACCATGACGATGCCGTTGTTCACCACCACGCCCATCAGCACCAGGATGCCGATGAAGGCCATGATGTTGAACTCGGTGCCGGTCAGCCAGAACAGCCAGAACACGCCGAACACCGAGAACAGCACGCCGCTCATGATCGCCGCCGGGAACAGCAGCGATTCGAACACCGCCGCCATCACGACGTAGATCATCACCAGCGCGATCAGCAGGTTGAACATCATCTGCTTGCTGGCCTCCGTCGTCCTGCTGGAAGGCGCCGCCGTCGAAGGTGTAGCTGTAGCCGGCCGGGAACGACACCGCTCCAGCGCGTCCTCCATCGCCTTGCGCGCCTCGGGCACCGTGGCCTCTCCGGCGAGGTTGGCCTGGATGTCGAGCGTGGTCTGGCGGTTGGTGCGGCTGATCTGGGTGGCCGACGGGCTGCACGCCGACGTCGACCATCGCCAGCAGCGGCACCGTGCGCCCGTCCGGGCGAGCGCACCATGAACCCGGCCGATGTCCTCGACGCCGTAGTTGCTCGGCGCCGGCGAAGCGCACCCACACCGGCACCTCGGTCTCGCCGCGGCGGAACTCGCGCAGCGGCGCGCCGCGCAAGCGCCAGGCCGACGAACTGCGCCACCTGCTGCGCGCTGAAGCCGAACGCGGCCGCGCGCTCGCGATCGACGCGCACCGTCAGCTCGCTGTTCTGGTCGCCGGCGTCCACGCGCACGTCGCGCAGCTCGCTTGCGCCGCGCCAGGATCGGCACGATGTCCTTGGCCATGCGTCTGCAGCGCCTGGGTGGAGTCGCCGACCAGCTGCACCTGCACGCTCGCCGGCCGGGCCGCCGCCGCCCTGGTCGCCGCCGCCGTTGCCGATGCCGATGTTGGCGCGCGCGGACTTCGGCAGCTCCTTGCGGATCTCCTCGATCAGCGGCTTGGTGTCGCCGACGTTTTCGGTCGAAGGTCACCCGCGTGCCGGCATCGCCCTGCTCGCTGTACCACGAGTAGATCTGGTTGATGCGGAACCGCTTGCGGTTGGCGTCGAGGAACTCCTCGACCTGCGGCCACCTCGTCCGACATCTGCTCCTTGGTGTAGCTGCCCTTCCACTGGTAGAAGATGTTGGCCTCGCTCGCCGCCGTCGCCGCCGAACATGTCCAACTTGGTCAGCTTCATCGGCACGATGCTGACCGCGATGATCAGCAGGATGCCCAGCACGCTCCAGCCGCGTGCTCCAGCGTCCAGCGCAGCAACCGCGCGTAGCGGTCCTGCATGCGCGGGATGATGCCGCTCTGCGCGGCCACCGCCGGCGGCGTCTTCATGCGCGCCGACAGCATCGGGATCAGGCTGACCGCGACCAGCCACGAGGCCAGCAGCGACACCGAGATGGTGATCGCGATCTGCGACAGGTAGATGCTGAGGAAGTTGCGTCTCGCCGAACAGGTTGGGCACGAACACGATGCAGTGGCACAGCGTGCCCGCCGACAGCGCGATGGCCACGTGGCGCGTGCCGATGATCGAGGCCAGCGTCGGCTGGTCGGGCATGCGCTCGCGCTCCTGGTAGATGCTCTCCACCACCACCACGGCGTTGTCCACCAGCATGCCGACCGCCAGCAGCAGGCCCATCATCGACAGGATGTTGAGCGTGACGCCGGCGAAGTACATGAAGCCCAGCGTCATCACGAAGCAGATCGGGATCGCCAGCGTCACCATCAGCGTCGACGGCCAGTGGCGCAGGAAGAAGAACAGCACCGCGATCGACAGCACCAGGCCGATGCCGCCCGCTTCGGCCAGCTCCAGCAGCGAGGTGGTGACGTTCTCGCCCTGGTTCTCGATGACCTTGATCTGGATGCCGCCCAGCGCCGGCTCCTTGCTGGATTTCGCTCGACCTCGGCCAGCACCGCCCGCGACACCTCCACCAGGTTGGCGTTGCGCTCCTTGAAGATGTCCAGGCCCACGGCGGCGCTGGCCGTCCAGGCGGCGGCCGTAGTCCATGCGCGCCGGCTTCAGGCGCACGTCGGCGATGTCGCACAGGCGCAGCGCCGCTGTCGGCGATCACCAGGTCGCGCAGCTGCTGCAGGTCGGTCAAGCTCGCCCACCGGCTGCACGCGCAGGCGCCGCCCGCCATCGTCGATCTGGCCCGGCCGACACCGAGAAGTTCACCGCCTGCAGGCGCTGGCGTCAGGTCGTTGAGGCTCGAGGTTGTGCGCGGTCAGGCGATCCGGGTCGATCGCGATCTCCACCTCGTTGGGCGGCGCGCCGCTGATTTCCACGCGCGCCACGCCGGGAATGCGCTCGATGCGCCGCTTGAACTCGCGGTCGATCATGTCGTACGCGCCGGTCAGGTCGGTCTCGCTGGCCAGGCGCACGCGCAGCACCGGCTGGTCGGTGGTGGAGAACTTGAGCACGAAGTAGCGCTGCAGGTCGTCGGGCAGCTCGCTCGCGGATCGCGTCGATGCGCTCGCGCGCCTCCGACGCGGCGATGGCGACGTCGCGTGTCCCAGTCGGAGAACTGCGATCGAACAGACTGGCGCCGTCGGCATCGGCGCTGGCCTCTGCATGCGCTTGATGCCCGGCATCGTCGCCAGCGCTTCCTCCACCGGCCGCAGCACCTTGCGCTCCACCTCCTCCGGCGTGGAGCCGGCGTACGGCATCTGCACGAAGATGAACGGCGGCGAGACCTCCGGCAACGCCTCCAGCGGCAGCCGGAACGCCGCGATCAGGCCGATCACGACCAGCGACACGAACAGCATGATCGTGGTGACGGGCCGCCTGATGCTGAGCTCGGCGACGCTCATGCGGGCTGGTCTCCAATGCGCCGGTTCCCGACAGGCGCTGCTCCGGCTTCAGCCGGCGACGGCGCATCCTGCAGCCTGGCGCGACGCGCGCGTGCCAGGTAGTAGCTCGTCGGCGCGACGGTCCAGCAGGTCGTACACCACCGGGATCACCACCAGGGTCAGCAGCGTCGACACCAGCAGGCCGCCGATCACGGTGATCGCCATCGGCGAACGCACTTCCGCGCCCTCGCCGCATGGCCAGCGCCAGCGGCAGGAAGCCGAACAGCGTGCACAGCGTGGTCATGATGATCGGCCGCAGGCGCGAGCGCGCGCCCTCCACCAGCGCCTCGCGCTTGGCCACGCCGGCCTCGCGCAGCTGGTTGACCTTGTCGATCAGGATGATCGCGTTCTTCACCACCAGGCCGACCAGCAGGATCAGGCCGATGAACACCACCACCGAGACCGGCGAGCCGGTCAGCAGCAGCGCCAGCACCGCGCCCACCAGCGCCAGCGGGATGGTGAACAGGATCACGAACGGATGCAGCAGCGATTCGAACTGCGACGCCATCACCAGGTAGACCAGGAAGATCGCCAGGCCGAACGCGAACAGCAGCGAGTTGACCGATTCGGCCAGTTCCTCGCCCTGCCCGCCGATGTGCATGCCGACGTCGGCGCCGAGCGGGTTCGCCGCCGACCATCTGCTGCACTTCGCTGCACCGCGCGTGCCCAGGTCGATGTCGCGCAGGTTGGCCGAGACGATCGCCACGCGCACCTGGTCGGCGCGGTGGATCTCGCTGGGGCCGGTGGTGGCGACCACGTCGGCCACCGACGCCAGCGTCACCGGCGCGCGCGCTGCCCGGATTGACGATCAGGCTGCGGATGTCCTCGACCGAGGCGCGGTCGCTTTCCTGCGCGCGCACCAGCACGTCGATCTTGCGGTCGCGGAAGCTGTAGCGCGTGGCGACGTCGCCGCGCACCTTCTTCACCACCACGTCGGCGATCTGGCGCGTGGTCAGGCCGAGCGCACGCGGCGCGGTCCTGGTCGAAGCGGATCTGGATCTCGGGGAAGCCCTGCTCCACCGTCGACTTGACGTCGGCGTAGTGCGGGTTGTCGCGCAGCATGCCGGCCATCTTCTGGCCGGCACGTTCGATGCGACGCCAGGTCCTGGCCGCGCAGCTCGATTTCCAGCGGCGTGGAGAAGCTGAACAGCTCGCGGCCGGCTGAAGTCGACCTGCGCACCGGCGATGGCCCGCCATCGCTGGCGCGCAGGCGCTCGGTCATCGCCGCTTCGACCGCCTCGCTGCCGCCATCGGCCATCACCACCGTGAGCTTGCCGATGTTCTCGCCGCTCTCGGTGGGGCTGGCGTCCAGCCGCGTGCCGCTGCCGCTGACGCCGTACAGCGCGTGGACGCCGTCGTCCTTCGCATGCTCGCGCTGCAGGTCGCGCACCAGCGCGTCGGTCTCGCGCAACGGCGTGCCCGGCGGCAGCTTGACCGTCATCTCGAAGCGGTCCTGCGCCAGCTGCGGGATCAGGTCCGCGCCCAGCAGCGGCACCGTCAGCATGCGCCAGCACGAACGCGACCGCGCCGCCGAGCCCAGCACCAGCACCGGGCGCGCCAGCGCGGCCGGCAGCAGCCTGCAGGTAGCCGCGCTCGGCGCGGGCATAGGGCGCCATCGCGAGTGTCGCTGGCCTTGCGCATCACCGGGCCGACCACGGCCACCAGCCCGCGCCAGGCCCGCACGACCACCCAGGCGATGCCGAACGAACCCGCCGCGCACCCCCGCACCGACGCCGCGGCCCGGTCATGGCCACGCGGCTTCTGCCAGCTTCGACGTCGGCTGCCCAGCGCGGATGCGCCGGCTTCTTCGGGGAACGCCATCGGCGGTCGGCCCTTGAGCGCGCTCAGCATCGGGATCAGCGTCATCGACACGACCAGCGAGATGGCGATGGCGATCGCCACGGTCAGCGCCTGGTCGCGGAACAGCTGCGCCGGCGATGCCCTGCACGAACACCAGCGGCAGGAACACCGCGATGGTGGTCAGCGTGGAGGCGACCACCGCCATGCTGACCTCGCGGGTGCCGACGATCGCCGCCTCCAGGACGCCCAGGCCGCGTTCGCGCGCCTTGGCGATGGTTTCCAGCACCACGATCGAATCGTCCACCACCAGGCCCGTCGCCAGCGCCAGGCCGCCCAGCGACATCACGTTGAGGCTCAGGCCCAGCTGGTCCATGAAGAAGAACGTGGTGATGATCGACACCGGCAGCGACAGCGAGATCACGAACGTGCTCCAGCCATCGCGCAGGAACAGGAAGATGATCAGGATCGCCAGCAGGCCGCCGATCACCGCGTCCTTCTTGACGTCGCTGATGGCGTGGCGGATGAACTGCGACTGGTCGTCGATGACGGTCAGTTCGATGTCGCGCCGGCATCTGCTCGCGGATCTGCTCCAGCTTGCGCTTCGATGCGCGTCGGCGGTGGCGACGGTGTTGGCGTCGCCTTCCTTGTAGATCGCCAGCTCGACCGCCTCGCGGCCGCCCAGGCGGATGATCGCCTCGCGCTCCTTGTAGCCCTGGCGCACGTCGGCGACGTCCTGCAGGCGCACCGGCATGCCGCCGGCCACCGTGCTGCCCGACGACGAGGTGCTCTGCACCGACGCCGCGGCGGCCATCGCATCGGCCGATCCGGCTGGAGGCCGCCACGCGCGCCATCTGCTGCGGCGGCGCTTTGCGCCGCGCCGCCGCCGGCCGCCTGCGTGGTGACCAGCATGTTGCGCGATTTCGTCGACGCTGGCGAACTGGTTGACGGTGCGCACCAGGTAGCGCTGCGAGCCCTCCTCCAGCCGGCCGCCGGAGACGTTGATGTTCTCCTGCTGCAGGCGCTGGATGACGGTGTCGATCGGCAGGTTGAGCTGCGCCAGCTGCTGCTGGTCGATGTCGACCTGGATCTCGTCCTCCAGGCCGCCGCCGACCTTGACCGCGGCCACGCCGTACGACCGGCTCGAGCTTCTTCTTGAGGTCGTCGTCGGCGTAGCGGCGCAGCTCGCGTCAGCTGGCGGACGGCATCGCCGGCATCGCCCGTGTTCGCGTCCCCGCCCTTGGTCGACAGCGCGAGGCGCAGGATCGGCTCGGTCGACGGATTGAAGCGCAGCAGCACCGGCGGCTTGGCCTCCAGCGGCAAGTTGCAGCGACTTCCATCTTGTCGCGCACGTCCAGGCTGGCCTGGTCCATGTCGGTGCCCCAGGCGAACTCCAGCACCACGTCGCTCTGCCCGGTGCGCGAGACCGACTTGAGCTTGCGCAGGCCCTTGACCACGCCGACGGCTTCCTCGACCGGCTCGCGTGATCAGGGTCTCGATTTCCGACGGCGCCGCGCCGGTGTACTCGGTGCGCACGGTCAGCGTGGGATAGCTCAGGTCGGGCAGCAGGTTGACCTTGAGGTTGCCCAGCGCGATCAGGCCGAACAGCACCAAGGTGATGCGTGAACATCGCCACGGTGACCCGGCGGCGCGTGGAGAACTCGACCAGGTTGAACGGCGGCGCGGGCGGGTGCAGCGCGGGGTCGAACCCGTCCGTCCCGTGCGGCGGCGGGGTGTGCGTGGAGTCGCTCACGTGTCGTCCTCGGGATTACGGCTGGTCGTCGCTCTTGGCGTCTGCCGTGTCGGCAGCCGCTGACGTTCGGCGGCCGCCACCCGCGGCGCTGCAGGCTGTCCGATCACCTGCACCGCGGCTGCCTTCGCGCAGCGCGGCCTTGCCGGCCACCACCACCTGGTCGCCCGCCTTCAGGCCTTCGCGAACTTCGACCCACTCGCCGTCCACGTAGCCCAGCTTGACCGGCACGCGCGCGGCCTTGCCGTCGCGCACGGCGAACACCGCCGGATCGCCCTCGTCGTCGAGCAGTGCGATGCGCGGCACCACCAGGGCATTGGCGCGCTGGTCGTAGTCGATGCTGATGCGGCCGAACATGCCCGGCTGCAGCAGGCCGCCGCCGTCGAACGCGCAGATCACCCGGAACGTGCCGCTGCCCGAATCCACCACCGGCGCGACGCGGTCGACGCGGCCGGTGAAGGTCTTGCCCGGCAGCGCGTCGACCGCCAGCTGCACCGGCAGGCCGGCCTTGAGCGTGGCCAGTTCGCGCTCGGGCACGTTGAGCGTGGCCTCCAGGCGCGAGGTGTCGACGATGCGGAAGATCGGCGTGTTGATCTGCACGAAGTTGCCGGTCTTGATCGACGCGCGATGCGATCACGCCGGAAATCGGCGCGGTCACCGTCGTGTACGACAGCTCCAGGTTGGCCATGCGGTTGACTGGCGCGCGCGTTCTCCAGGTCGTACTTGATCTGGTCGAGGTCGTTGGCGCTGATCATCTGCTGCTCGACCAGCTGCGCGCGAGCGCTGTAGTTGTTCTCGCAGCTTGCGCACCTGCGCGGCGGCCTGCGCGGCCTGCAAGCGCGGCGCGGTCCGCGTCCAGGCGGACCAGCGCCTGGCCGGCACGCACCTCCTCGCCTTCCTCGACCATCACCTGCAGGGCCACGCCGGAGGTCTTGGCCACCACCTGCGACTCGCCCAGCGCCTCCAGCGGGCGCGGTGCCGCTGTAGCTGGCGGCCACCGCGCGCCGCGACGCCTTCGCGACCTCCACCGGCACCGCCTCCTGACCGCCGCCTCGCTGGCCTTCGCGTCGGCCGCGGCCTTCCCGCCCTTGCAGGCGGTCAGGACCAGGCGCCAGTGCAATGGCGATGGCGCGCGCGACGGCGGTGCGGCCGCGGGACTGTGTGTGATGACGCATGTCGGGCTTTCCGTGTGTGTGTATGGATCGAGAGGGCAGCGCGTCGCGGGCGGGGCCGTCCGGGCCGTCCCACGTGCCGGAAACGTGCGGTCTTTGCACATTCCGGTCGCTGTATGTCGGTGTTGTATCAAGGTATATCACCCGGCTCGCGGGCGGCATCCGCCGAAGGTCATGGTGACTGGCGTCATCGTCGCGCCGCCCGTGTGCGACGACGCCTTGCACGCGTACCACCACCGCCGCCGCAGCGTCCACAGGCGTGCCGCATGCAGTCGCGCCGCTGCGTTGCGCGGCGCTCGCGGGCTATACTGGGCAACTTGTGCGCGACGGCGGCCCTGCTGCCGTCGGATGCAGCCAGCCATTATCCTTCGCCAGCCAAGAGATTGCGGACTACGACATGATGCGACCGCTCACGATCGCCGCCTGCCTCGCCCTGGGTGCGTTCGCCCCCGCGGCCATCGCCCAGGACGCCGCCGCGGCCGCCGCCCAGACGGGTGCCGGCGGCAATGCCCAGAACGGTCGCATGCTGACCTACACCTGCCAGGGGTGCCACGGCATCGACGGCTACAAGAACGCCTACCCGAACTTCCACGTGCCCAAGATCGGCGGCCAGTCGGCGCAGTACCTGCGCAACGCGCTGACCGAATACAAGAACGGCGCGCGCAAGCATCCGACCATGCAGGCCCAGGCGCAGAGCTTCTCCGAGCAGGACATCGCCGACATCGCCGCCTTCCTCTCGAACCTGAAGTAAGGCAGCCCACCATGACGTCCATGACGACCCCCCGCACCACCCCGGGCGCCGCGATGATCGTGCTCGCGGCTGCCCTTGCGCTCTCGGCCTGCTCGACCCCGGAAACCGCCGCCGGCCGGCACCGCCGCCGCGGCCCCGGCGTCTTCGTCCGCCGGCCTGCCCGCCGGCAACGCCGCACGCGGCGAGCAGCTGGCCAACGTCAAGAGCGCCGCCACCGGCCAGTCCTGCGTCGACTGCCACGGCGCCGACGGCAACGCGCCGATCGACGACACCTACCCCAAGCTGGGCGGCCAGTACTACGACTACCTCGCCCACGCGCTGCAGGAATACCGCGACGGCGAGCGCGAGCACGCGCTGATGTCCAGCCAGGCGGCCGGCCTGACCGACCAGCAGATCTCCGACCTCGCGGCGTATTTCGGCTCGCGCGATTCGCAGCTGAGCACGCTCAAGGGCGTCCACAACTGACATTGCGACCGTTCCGCCCACGAAAAAGCCCGCAGCGATGCGGGCTTTTTCGTTGCACGGATTGCAGGCGGGCCTTCACAGGCGGCGCGTCCACCGTGCGCTCGTCAGCCGCCATTGACCGCCCTCATCGCGCCACCCCGTGCTGACGTCCTGCATGCCCGCCGCCTTCGGCAGGCCGCCCGCGCCCCCGGTCAACACAGCCGTGAACCGCACCGTCGCATGGCCGTCGTTCAACTCGATATCGGGCGGTCCCAGCGTCACGCCGACGCTCCGGTGCCGGCGCAGCATCACCAGCGCCATCCGCCGCGCGCCGTCGCGGTCCAGGCCGTCCGGGCCCACGAAATCCTCGGCCAGGTGCGCGGCCAATGCCGCCGCGTCACGCTGCTCGATGGCCGCCTGCAGGCTGCCCATCGCCTCGCGCAATCGTTGCTCCGGCGGCGGCCGCGAACACGCGCCCAAGCCCGCCATCACGATAACCAGCACCACGGCGGAAAGGGCCCACCACCGCCACGCCGCCGCCTTGCGCGTCATCACCTGCATCGGGTCGATTCCTTGATCGTGACTCGTCGCGCCATGCTGCCACGATGCGCCATGTCGCGCCTTGCCAGCCCCTAGAGCCTATGCTCCAATCGAACGGCTCCGTACGCAGGCGCATCCGGTCGCCGCGCTCGTGCCCACATCGGCAAGCGCCGGCCCACCGGCCGTTTCGAAACACATTCAAGGGGATCGCAATGAGCAATGAACGTCCGTGGCTGGCCCAGTATCCGGCCGGGGTGCCGTCGCACATCGACGTGGACGAGTACCCGTCCATCGTGTCGGTATTCGAGACCGCCATTGCCAACTTCCGTGACCGGCCTGCGTTCTCCAACCTCGGCAAGACCCTCACGTATGGGGAGATCGACCGCCTCAGTGCGCAGTTCGCCGCCTACCTGCTGGGCGAGCTGAAGCTCAAGAAGGGCGATCGCGTCGCGATCATGATGCCCAACTGCCTGCAGTACCCCATCGCCACCTTCGGCATCCTGCGCGCCGGGCTGACGGTGGTGAACACCAACCCGATGTACACCCCGCGCGAGTTGCGCCACCAGCTGGTGGATTCCGGCGCCAGCGCGATCCTGGTGATGGACAACTTCGGCTCGGTCGTGCAGCAGGTGCTGGCCGACACGCAGGTCAAGCAGGTCATCACGACCGGCCTGGGCGACATGCTGGGCTTCCCGAAGGGCGCGATCGTCAATTTCGTGCTCAAGCACGTCAAGAAGATGGTGCCCGACTACCGCCTGCCCGGCGCGATCCGGTTCCGCGATGCGCTCAAGGCCGGCAGCCGCCACACCCTGCCCGCCATCGACATCGCGCCGCAGGACATCGCCTTCCTGCAGTACACCGGCGGCACCACCGGCGTGTCCAAGGGCGCGATGCTGACCCACCGCAACCTGGTGGCCAACATGCAGCAGGCCGCGGCATGGATCGGCACCAACGTGCGGATGGGCGAAGAGGTCATCATCACCGCGCTGCCGCTGTACCACATCTTCGCGTTGACGGCGAACGGCTTGGTCTTCATGAAGTTCGGCGGCCTCAACCACATGATCACCAACCCGCGCGACATGCCGGGGTTCGTCAAGGAACTGAAAAAGGTCCCCTTCACCGCGATCACCGGCGTCAACACGCTGTTCAACGGGCTGCTCAACACGCCCGGGTTCGACGAAGTCGATTTCTCCCGCCTGCACCTCACCCTGGGCGGCGGCATGGCGGTGCAGCGCTCGGTGGCCGATCGCTGGAAGAAGCTGACCGGCACCACCCTGGTGGAGGCCTATGGCCTGACCGAGACCTCGCCGGCGGCCTGCATCAATCCGATGGACCTGGCCGACTACAACGGCGCGATCGGCCTGCCGATCCCGTCGACCGACGCCATGGTCCGCGGCGAAGACGGTCGCGCACTGCCGGCGGGCGAAGTCGGAGAACTGTGCATCCGTGGCCCTCAGGTCATGAAGGGCTACTGGAACCGCCCCGACGAAACCGCGGAGGTCATGGACAGCGAAGGCTGGCTGCACACCGGCGACATGGCGCGGATGGACGAGAAGGGCTTCTTCTACATCGTCGACCGCAAGAAGGACATGATCCTGGTGTCGGGCTTCAACGTGTACCCGAACGAGGTCGAGGACGTCATCGCGATGATGCCGGGCGTGCTGGAAGTGGCCGCTGTCGGCGTGCCGGACGACAAGTCCGGCGAAGCGGTCAAGGTGGTGATCGTCAAGAAGGATCCGTCGCTGACCGAGGAGCAGGTCAAGGCGCACTGCGCGCGAGAACCTGACCGGCTACAAGCAGCCGCGGGTGGTGGAGTTCCGCACGGAGCTGCCCAAGACCAACGTCGGCAAGATCCTGCGCCGCGAGCTGCGTGACCAGCCGGCCGGCTGACCATTGCCGACCATGTGGATGCCAAGGCCCCTCCTGGAGGGGCCTTTTTTTTGCGCGCACGTTATCGATGCAGTTTCATGCACGGTTCATGCCGGGGTGTAGCATCCCCGCGTGGGCTTCACCCAGCCGCCCGCGCCCACCATGCCTGCGGACGGCCATCCCCGAGGACCGCATCATGAGCCAGATCGAGAAGCTGCACCGTACCCGCTCCTACCCCACCCTGCGCGTCGAATCCGACGTCCGCGGGGATGCCCACTGGCTTTACATGCATGCCGACGCCGGACATGGAACACGGCCGTGTTTCCGCACCGAGCTCATGGACGACATGTGGAGTTACCTCTCCTCCATCACCCTGCGTGACGCGCAGCGCCAGACCGGCCGGCTGCGCCACGTGGTGCTGGCGTCCGATGCCTCCGCCTTCAACCTGGGCGGCGACCTCGCACTGTTCTCGCAGCTGATCCGCGACAACAACCGCGAGCGCCTGCTGGCCTACGCACGCCGGTGCGTGGACGGCGTGCACCACCTGCACACCGGCCTGGGCGGCGACGTGCGCACCATCGCGCTGGTCCAGGGCGACGCACTCGGCGGCGGCCTGGAACTGGCGCTGTCCTGCCACACCATCGTGGCCGAGGAAGGCGTGGACATGGGGCTGCCGGAAGTGCTGTTCGGCCTGTTCCCGGGCATGGGCGCCTATTCGTTCCTGTGCAAGCGCGTCACCGCCGCAAGTCGCCGAGAAGATCATCCTGGAAGGCAGTATCTACACCAGCGACGAGCTGTACCGGATGGGCGTGGTCGACGTGCTGGTCCCGAAGGGCCAGGGCGAGGCGGCCGTCAGGAGCTCATCCGCCAGCAGCAGCGCACCGCCGCACGCCTATCTGGCGTTGAACGCGGTGCGCGGCGATCGCACAGCCGGTGGGCTACGACGAGCTGATGGGCATCACCGAAGTGTGGGTCGACACCGCGCTGGCGCTGGGCGAGAAGTCGCTGCGGACGATGGACCGCATCGTCCGCGCACAGGAACGCGCCGTGCATCACCGTAGCCTGCCTGAGCAGTTCGAGCGGGCACGCATGCCGCGGCACGCACGCCAAGGGGATGATCAGGAGGTCGAGAGCGCTCGCTCGCCGCCCGTGCGCGCGTGCCACGGTCGCGCGCCTCGAGCGCCGACCTTGCCCTGCGCACAGCCGCTCGCTGCAGCAGTCGCGAGCCGCTGGCGCCACTCGCGTCGCGAGCTGCCAGTCGGGCAGCCGCATCAGCTCGCCGCTGGCGGCCGCCAGCTTGACCAGGCCCAGGTTGCTGGCCACGCCCTTGAGCGCGTGCGCCTGTTCGCGCATGCGCGCCCATCGTCCCGCTGCCAGTCGCTTCGGCGCATGGCGCCCAGGCAGCCTTCGGCATCGATGCAGGCACTGGGCGATGAACTCGCGCTCGAAGCCATCGCCCATGCCCAGCGCACCCAATTCGTCCAGCACGCGTCGGGTCGAATACGCCGTCGCGACCAGCCGGTCGCTGCGACGCGGCGACGGCGGGCGCCGCCGCGTCGACGCGGCCGTTGGAGCGCGATTTCCGCCAGCGCGTCCAGCAGGCGCGTGGCCGACACCGGCTTGGCCAGGAAGGCCCGGGCGCCGGCCTGTTCGCAGGCGCTGGATCGACGTCGGGCGTGACGTCGGCGCTGAGCACCATCACCGGCGTGCGTGCGCCCGCCACCGGCCTCCATGACCCGCAGTTGCCGCAGCAGGTCCAGGCCGCTCACGCCCGGCATGTGCAGGTCGACGATGACCGTGTCGTAGTCCGCGACCTCCAGCGCATCCAGCACCTCCTCGCCGCCCTCCACGCAGGTCACGCGGTGGCCGGCCTTCTGCAGCAGGCGCTGCAGCACCATGCGGTTGGCGGCGTGGTCGTCGGCGACCAGCACCTGCAGGCTGCGCACGCGCGCGCGATGGCGCAGGAACGGATCGGAGAACGCGATGACGTTCTCCGGCGCCGCTGCCGGCGCTGCGTCCTCGATCCAGGCCGGCACCACGGCGCGGCGCGGGCGCAGCCTCGGCACGCCAGCGTCGAACGGCAGCTCCACCCAGAAGCGGCTGCCGCGATGTCTCGGTGCTCTCGAAGCCGATGCTGCCGCCCATCGCCTCGGTCAGGCCCTTGGCGATGGTGGTGCCCAGGCCGGTGCCGCCGTAGCGCCGCGCCAGGCTGACGTCGGCCTGCTCGAAGGCCTCGAACAGCCGCTGCGCGCGCCGATGCGGGATGCCGATGCCGGTGTCGGTGACGGTGAAGCGCAGGCGGACGCGTTGCTCGCCGTGCGCTCGGCACCACGCCGACGTCCAGCCGCACCGAGCCCGTGCGTCGGTGAACTTGACCGCGTTGCCGGCCAGATTGAGCAGGACCTGGCGCAGGTGGCCGGACGTCGCCGCGCAGCTGCGCCGGCACGTCGGCGGCGATCGCTGACCTCGTAGTTGCAGCTGCTTGGCGCGCGCCTGCGGCTGCAGGATCAGGCCGATGCTGCCGACCAGTTCGCGCGGCGAGAACTCGACGATGTTGAGCTTGAGCTTGCCCGCCTCGATGGCGGAGATGTCCAGCACGTCCTCGACCAGCGCCAGCAGGCTGCGCGTCGAGGCCTGGATGGTGTTCAGGCATTCGCGCTGCTCGGCGTCCAGCCGGGTGGTCGCCAGCAGCTCGGACATGCCGGCCAGGCCGTTGAGCGGCGTGCGGAACTCGTGGCTCATGTTGGCCAGGAAGCGGCTCTTGGCCTCGTTGGCGCGATGCGCCTCCTCGGTGGCGCGGGTCAGCGCGCGCAGCAGGCCCGACAGGTACAGCGGAATCGCCACCAGGCCCAGCAGCAGCCCGACGCCCAGGCAGCGGTTCTCGCAGCCAGTAGTCGTTGAATCAACAGCACGCTGCCGAAGCTGGCAAGCGCCATGGCGACGGCGCATGACCAGGTAGCGGTTGCCGATAGCGCAGGCCGTTGCCGACCGTCACCCACATCAGGATCGACGTAGACCCAGGCCAGCGGCTCGCCCATGCGGATCATGGCCAGCGGCCATCAGGCCGTAGTCGGCCACCATGCCGATCGCGCGGCGCACGTGCGACGTGCCGGGCCGTGCGAGGATCCACGCCAGCAGCACGCATGCCGACGATGAAGCCGGTCGCGACCATCGCCAGCACGTCGGTGTAGGCCGCACGGTCGAGCGTGCCGCCGGCGCCGACGGCACCAGCATGTAGACCAGCACCACGGCGCAGTACGGCCGAGGCGGACCAGCGCCTGTCCGTGTTCGCTGTCCGGTCGCGTTGCGACAGCGCGGGCCTTCAACCAGCGACAGGTGACGGCTCATCGGCTTACTCCATGCCCGGTCGCGGCGCTGCCGGCCGAGTACTGCGCGCAGATCTCCTCCAGGCGTGCGCGGCCGCGCACCAGCGCATCCACGCAGCGCGGGGTCGAACAGGCGGCCGCGCTGCGCGTACAGGTAGCCCAGCGCGGCGTCGATGTCCCAGGCCTGCTTGTACGGGCGCGGCGAAATCAGCGCGTCGAACACGTCGGCCACCGCCACGATGCGGGCCTCCAGCGGGATCTCCTCGCCGACCAGCCCGTCCGGATAGCCGCTGCCGTCGTAAGCGCTCGTGGTGGCGCAGCGCGATGACCGCGCCGGTCTGGATGAAACGGTTCTGGCTGCCGCTCAGCAGTTCGTGGCCGATGCGCGGATGCCGGCGCATGACCGCGGTCTCCGCCTCGGTCCAGCGGGCCGGGCTTCAGCAGCACCGCATCGGGAATGGCGATCTTGCCGATGTCGTGCAGCGGCGCGGCCATCTCGATCATCGCGCACCTCGTCCTCGGACAGGCCCAGCTGCTCGGCGATCAGGCCGGCGACATGGGCCATGCGCTCCAGGTAGGCGCTGGTGCCGCTGTCGCGGTATTCGATCGCGCGGGCCAGGCGCGACAGCGTCTCGCGCTCGCGCTCCTCGACCTCGTGCATGCTCGACAGCAGCCGCTGTTCCAGCGACAGGGCGCGCTGCTTGACGTTCTCGGACTGCTGGCGCAGCTGCAGCAGGTTGCGGCAGCGGGCGCGCAGTTCGCGCGGGCCGCACCGGCTTGACCAGGAAGTCGATGACGCCGGCATCCAGCGCGGCCTGGCGCACCGGCTCGTCGCCGACCACGGTGACCAGGATGATCGGGATGTCGCGATGCAGCGGCAGGCGGCGGAAGCGGCGGGCGAACTCCAGCCCGTCCATGCCCGGCATGCGGTAGTCGAGCAGCAGCAGGTCGGGCTGGTTGGCCTCGCACCAGGCCAGCGCCGGCCGCGGATCGCCGAAGTCGTGCACCGCCAGCTCGGGCGCGATGTCCTCGATGATGTGGCGCAGCATCGTGCGCGCCGAGGTCTGGTCATCGACGATGACGACGTTCACGCCAGCCTATCCATCGGATGTGGCCCACCTGCGCCTCAGTTGCGTTCCGAGCATGACCCCGCCGTCAAGTCCTTGACAGCGGCCGCCGCCGCACTTCCGGTTGCGGGGTGGAATGCAAACGGCATGCCGTCAGCCGTCGGCCTTCGGGCCGCATGTACGGGAACAGCAGCACGTCGCGGATCGAGGCCGAGTCCGGTCAGCAGCATCACCAGCCGGTCGATGCCGATGCCCAGGCCGCCGGTCGGCGGCAGGCCGACCTCCAGCGCGCGGATGTAGTCGGCGTCGAAATGCATGGCCTCGTCGTCGCCGCCCTCCTTGGCCTCGACCTGGGCCTGGAAGCGCGCGGCCTGGTCTTCGGGATCGTTGAGCTCGGAGAAGCCGTTGGCCAGCTCCTTGCCGCCGATGAACAGCTCGAAGCGGTCGGTGAGCTCCGGCATCGTCGTCGCTGGCGCGCGCCAGCGGGCTGACCTCGACCGGGTGGTCGGTGATGAAGGTCGGCTGGACCAGCGTGTGCTCGACCGTCTTCTCGAAGATCTCCAGCAGCAGCTTGCCCCAGCCGTAGCCGGTCTTGACCGTGGATGCTTCAGGCGCGCGCAGTGGCGCGCGCATCGCCTCGAGGTCGCGCAGCTCGTCGCGGCGCGATCTCCGGGTTGTGCTCGAGCACCGCGTCGGTCATGCGACCAGCGGCGGAACGCCGGGCCCGAGGTCGATCGCGCTGGCCTTCCCACTCCACCGCCGTGGTGCCCAGCACCTCGCTGGGCGACGTCGCGGATCACGCCCTCGGTCAGGTCCATGATCTCGTTGTAGGTGGCGTAGGCCTCGTACAGCTCGAGCATCGTGAACTCGGGGTTGTGCCGGGTGCGACACGCCCTCGTTGCGGAAGTTGCGGTTGATCTCGTAGACGCGCTCCAGGCCGCCGACGACCAGGCGCTTGAGGTACAGCTCCGGCGCGACGCGCAGGTACAGCTCGAGGTCCAGCGCGTTGTGGTGCGTCACGAACGGCTTGGCCGTGGCGCCGCCGGGGATGTAATGCATCATCGGCGTCTCGACTTCGAGGAAGCGCCGCGCATCCAGCCACGCGCGCATCGCGCGGATGATCCTGCGAGCGCTTGACGAAGACCTCGCGCGCTTCGGGCGTGACGATCAGGTCGACGTAGCGCTGGCGGTAGCGCTGCTCGACGTCGGACAGGCCGTGCCACTTGTCCGGCAGCGGGCGCAGCGACTTGGTCAGCAGGCGCAGCGCGTCGGCCTTGACCGACAGCTCGCCGGTGCGGGTGCGGGTCAGCGCGCCTTCGGCGCCGACGATGTCGCCCACGTCCCAGCCCTTGAACGCGTCGTAGGTCTCGCCCAGCGCGTTGGCCTGCAGGAACAGCTGGATGCGCCCGGACTCGTCCTGGATCTGCACGAAGCTGGCCTTGCCCATCACGCGCTTGGCAGCATGCGGCCGGCCACTGCGACCGCGCGGCCGCTCGCCCTCCAGCGCCTCGGCGGTCCACTGCTCCGGCGTCGGCGTACTCGCGCCTGCAGGTCGCCGGCGTAGTCGTCGCGGCGGAAGTCGTTGGGGAACGCGATGCCCTGCCCGCGCAGCGCCGTGAGCTTGGCGCGGCGCTCGGCGATCAGGCTGGTTCTCGTCGGCGTGCTGCGGGGCGGTGTGTGTCGGTCATGGCTGTCGAGTGCGGGTTGTGAGGCGACTGCGCAGAGCAATCCGTCATCGCGACGATGGCGGGATCCAGTGACGTGCCGGTGAGCAACGTCGCCGGGCCGTTCGCGGCATGACGGCCGTGCACCACGGGCCTGGCGTACCGTCAGTGCGGTATCAGGCCGCGTCGCCGCGTTTGGAGCCCGCTTCCAGGCCGGCCTTCAGGCTGGCCTCGACGAACTCGTCCAGGTCGCCGTCCAGCACCTTCTGCGTGTCGCTGCGCTCGATGCCGGTGCGCAGGTCCTTGATGCGGCTCTGGTCCAGCACGTAGTTGCGGATCTGGCTGCCCCAGCCGATGTCGGACTTGGTCGCTTCCACCGCGTCGCGCTCGGCGTTGCGCTTCTGGATTTCCAGTTCGTACAGCTTGGCGGCCAGCATCTTCATCGCGTTGTCGCGGTTCTGGTGCTGGCTGCGGCCGGTCTGGCAGGCGACCACGATGCCGGTCGGGCACGTGGGTGATGCGCACCGCCGACTCGGTCTTGTTGACGTGCTGGCCGCCGGCGCCCGAGGAGCGGTACACGTCGGTCCGCAGGTCGGCCGGGTTGATGTCGATGTCGATGTTGTCGTCGACTTCCGGCGACACGAACACCGAGGTGAAGCTGGTGTGGCGGCGGTTGTCGGAGTCGAACGGCGACTTGCGCACCAGGCGGTGCACGCCGGTCTCGGTCTTCAGCCAGCCGTAGGCGAAGTCGCCTTCGACGCGCAACGTGGCCGACTTGATGCCGGCCACGTCGCCGCCGCTGACTTCCATCAGCTCGGTCTTCCAGCCGCGCGACTCGCACCAGCGCAGGTACATGCGCAGCAGGATCTCGGCCCAGTCCTGGGCCTCGGTGCCGCCGGCGCCGGCCTGGATGTCGACGAACGCAGTTGGCACGCGTCCATCTTGCCGGAGAACATGCGCTGGAATTCCAGCTTCTCGACGTCGCGCGGCATAGCGCTCGACGTCGTCGACCACGGCCTGCGCGGTGTCCTCGTCGTCCTCCATCTCGGCCAGTTCGAGCAGTTCGCCGGCGCCGGTCAGGCCGTCGGTCATGCTGCGGATGCCGTTGACGACCTTCTCCAGCGCGGAGCGCTCGCGGCCCAGCGCCTGGGCGCGCTCGGCGTCGTTCCAGATGTCGGGGCTTTCCAGCTCGCGGTTTACTTCTTCGAGACGTTCGACCTTGGCATCGAAGTCAAAGATACCCCCTGAGCGAATCCAGCCGACCCTGCAGGTCGGCGATGCGCTGGCGGACGGGATTGAGTTCGATCATCCGTTGTGGTCCGTGGTTGTGGTGCGGAAAAGACCGCGGATTCTAGCAGTTGGAGGGGATTCGGGATTCGGGATTCGGGATTCGGGATTCGGGATTCGGGATTCGGAATTCGGAATTCGGGATTCGGAATTCGGAAGTCGGAAGTCGGAAGTCGGAAGTCGGAAGTCGGAAGTCGGAAGTCGGGCAAGACTGCTGCCCAATCTTAATGTCATCCCTCGCTGCACTCGGGATGCCAAAGGGTGGCACGCGGGATGACCGGGGCAAGGACCACCGGAGTCCAGGGCCTTGGATTACCCCACCGCCTCGCGATGCACCACCACCAGTTGCACCGCGTCGCCGCCCCGGTAGTCGTCCGGCTCCAGCCGGTAGGCGATGCGCACGCGCGCCGGCGGCGGCGCGCCGTCCCAGCCGCCGAAGTGGATCGCGTTGAGGCGCAGGCCGGCCTGCGCCCAGTTCCAGCTTGAGGTGGCGCTCGCCGACGACGCGCGCTGCCGAGGACGTCGAACTCGCCATCGAATTGCGGCTCCGGGAAGCCCTGCCCCCACGGCCCGCCGTCGCGCAGCGCTTCGGCATTGACGCGGCACGAATTCGACGCGGCTCCAGTTCGCCGTCGCTGAGGAGTGCGGCCTGCAGCATGCCGGCGTCGAGACGCTCGCGCGCACATTCGGTGAATGCCGTCTGGAAGGCCGCCAACGCAGGCGAGCGGCAAGCGACAGCCCCGCCGCCATCGCGTGCCCGCCGAAGCGCTCGATCAGGCCGGGATGCCGCGCGGCCACGTCGGCCAGGGCATCGCGGATATGGAAGCCGGGGATCGACCGCGCCGAGCCGCGCAGCACGTCGCTGCCCGGCTCGGCCGGGCGCGAAGGCGACCACCGGCCGATGCAGGCGCTCCTTCATGCTGCGACGCCACCAGTCCGATCACGCCGGGGTGCCACTCCGGGTCGAACAGGCAGACGCGCAAGCGGCGTCGCGCCAGCGTGCAGCGCGACGCGCGACAGCGCCAGCTTCGGCCTCGTGCGGTCATCTGCTGCTGCACGGCGCGTCGCTCGCCGTTGATCTCGTTGAGCGTGGCGGCGATACCGCGCGCCTGGCTGAGGTCGTCGGTCAGCAGGCACTCGATGCCGAGCGCCATGTCCTCCAGGCGCCCGGCGGCATTGAGGCGCGGCCCGACCGCGAAGCCGATGTCGGCCGCGGTCAGCCGCGCGGGCATCGCGCCCGGCGACTTCGATCAGCGCCCGCAGCCCGGCGCAGCCCTGCCCGGCGCGCAGGCGGCGCAGGCCCGCGCGCGACCAGCGCGCGGTTGTTGGCGTCCAGCGGCACCAGGTCGGCCACGGTGCCGACCGCGACCAGGTCCAGCAGCGACGGACAGGTCCGGGCCGGTGTCGCCGAACGCCCGGACTCGCGCAGGCGGCGGCGCAAGGCCAGCAGCACGTAGAACATCACGCCGACGCCGGCCAGCGCCTTGCTGGGGAACGCGTCGCCGGGCAGGTTCGGATCGACGATCGCATCCGCCGGCGGCAGGGTGGCGCCCGGCAGGTGGTGGTCGGTGACCAGCACCTGCCAGCCGCGCGCCTTGGCCGCCGCGATGCCGGCATGGCAGGCGATGCCGTGGTCGACGGTGACCAGCAGATCGGGCTGCAGCGCGGCCAGTTCGTCGACCAGCGCCGGCGACAGCCCGTAGCCGTGGACCATGCGGTTGGGCACCGCATGCGAGACGCGTCGCGCGCCGAGCATGCGCAGGCCGCGCACGCCGACCGCGCAGGCGGTGGCGCCGTCGCAGTCGAAGTCGCCGACCACGACGATGTGGCGGTCCTCGGCGATGGCCTCGGCCAGCAGCGCCGTCGCCTCGTCCAGGCCCGACAGGCCGTCGGGCGGCAGCAGGCGCGCGAGCCGCGGCTGGGCCTGCGTCGATGCACAGTCGCGCCGCGCGCGGCGTAGATGCGGCGCAGCAGCGGCGGCATGCCGTCAGGCCACTCGCCGGTCGAGGCCACCTCGCGGCGACGAATGACGACCGCGCCGTGCGACGACGGACTCACGTCGCCGTGTCCGGCGACGTCGACAACGCCACGCCCGGTGCAGACCACGGCCGACGCCAGAAGCGCCAGCGGTGTCCACGTGCGCAGCGCGGACGCGGCGTCCATCGGCGAAATCGAGGCGTAAGTCCGGCCAGCCGACCCGCCGCCATCGTGGCCAGCAGCGGCGACAGCCAGTCACGGTTCAGCACCGCCAGGTCACGCGCATGGCGCAGGTCGATCAGGGTCGTCCCGCCCGCTGCTACATCCGACGCCGCCATGTGACCCGGAAGCCTGCGGACATCCGCCCCACCCGCCGCCAGGAACGCGCCCAGGGTGTCGTCGTCAGTGAGCGCCCGAGCCACGCGTGCCGTCACATGGTCGGGCAACGCACCCGCCCCCCAGAACCACAGCGAGTTCACCGGCGCCTGTCCGGCGGCCAGGCGCTGCACGTTGCGCGGGTGGTTGTGCAGCACCACCTGCGCCTCGCTCAACAGCGCACGCCAGCGCCGTCCCTCCGGCGCCGTCGGGGCAGGTGCTCGAACAGGTCCATGCCGAGCGCCTGCTCCGGCGAGGCGAAGGCCGGCAGCTTCGCGCCCTGCGGCGCAGCGCAGGTACCAGCGCGAAGGCACCGGGGCATCGATCGGCAGGCCGGCATCGCCGAACAGCGGCCGCAGCGCCGGCAGCAAGGCGGCGGCGTCCTCCGCGGTCAACCCGAGCGCGTCCCCGATGCGACAGCAGCCGCGCACCGTTGATGTCGGGCTGGATGTACACCGGATCGGCGCGCAGCCACACGGATCCGGCTGCGTCGCCGGCATCGCGCTGGCGCGTGATCGCCGCCGCCGGCCAGCCGCGCGGCAGGATGTCGAGCCAGTCGTGCAACCGGTCGCCGTCGCCGGTGTCGTGGTCGCCCCGTCGCGCAGCCAGCGGGCGGTGGCCGCCGGCAGGCGCTGCCCGCCGAAGCGGCTGCGCGGCGGAAGCAGGAGGACGGCGGAGCCGGCGGCCACGGGCTCAGCCCGGGTAGCTGACGCCGACGATGTCGTATTCGCGGGTGCCGCCCGGCGCCTCGATGGTCACGCTGTCGCCCTCGTGCTTGCCGATCAGCGCACGCGCCACCGGCGAGGACATCGGCGATCAGGCCCTGTTTGATGTCCGCCTCCAGGTCGCCGACGATCTGGTAGCGGCGTCTCCTCGTCGGTGTCGGCGTCGGCCAGCTCGACCGTCGCGCCGAACACGACGCGCGAGCCGGCGTTGAGCGTGGACACGTCGATGACCTGGGCATGCGACAGCTCGGCTTCCAGCTGCTTGATGCGGCCCTCGATGAAGCCCTGCTGCTCGCGCGCGGCGTGGTACTCGGCGTTCTCCTTGAGATCGCCGTGGGCGCGCGCTTCGGCGATCGCGTTGATCACCGCCGGGCGCTTGACCGACTTGAGCTCCTCGAGCTCGGCGCGCAGGCGCTGGGCGCCCTGGATGGTCAGGGGTGCTCGCATGGAACGTCCTCTCCCCGGCGCGTCGCCGGGCCTTGAATGCGTGAAGCCGGCCCGGGGGCCGGCATCGAAAGGGTTTGTGAGCCCGTTGTCGCCGATTGTGGACGATCACCCGGGGGTGGGTGCAACCGGCAGCATGAACGGCCGCCGGTTGCGCCGGGCGCGGCTCAGGCCGCGCCGCAGTTCCGCGTGCAGTTCCTGCAGCGACCACACCGGACCGGTGCCGCGGAACTCCAGCGAATGCACCAGCGCGCGCGCGCCGGCCACGGTCGTCGAGTAGGTCACGCGATGCTGCAGCGCCTCGCGGCGGATCGAGAACGAATCGGCGATCGCCTGGCGGCCTTCGGTGGTGTTGATGATGTAGACGATCTCGCCGTTCTTGATCAGGTCGACGACGTGCGGCCGGCCCTCGGCCACCTTGTTGACCGTCTCGCACGCCAGGCCCTGCTCGCGCAGGAAGGCCGCGGTGCCGTGGGTGGCGACCAGCGTGTAGCCGCGCTCGATCAGGTCACGCGCGACCGGCAGCACGCGCGCCTTGTCGGGGTCGCGCACCGAGACGAACACCTTGCCCTCGGGCTTGAGCTGGCGGATGCCGCCTGCCTCCTGCGCGCGCGCGAAGGCGGCGCCGAAGCTGCGGCCCACGCCCATCACCTCGCCGGTCGACCGCATCTCCGGCCCGAGGATCGGGTCCACGCCCTGGAACTTGGCGAACGGGAAGATCGCCTCCTTCACCGAGTAGTAGTCCGGGATGATCTCGGCTCGTCGCGCCCTGCTCAGCCAGCGTCTTGCCGGCCATGCAGCGCGCGGCGATCTTCGCCAGCGGCATGCCGGTGGCCTTGGAGACGAACGGCACCGTGCGCGAGGCGCGCGGGTTCACCTCCAGCAGGTAGATCGTGTCCTCCAGCCCTCCTGGCCCGTGCTGGCGGCGGTCTGCACGGCGAACTGCGTGTTCATCAGGCCGACCACGTTGAGCGCCTTGGCCAGCGCCACGACCTGCTCGCGCAGGCGGGCCTGGGTGGCCGCCGACAGCGAGTACGGCGGCAGCGAGCACGAGGAATCGCCCGAGTGCACGCCGGCTTCCTCGATGTGCTCCATCACGCCGCCGATCAGGACGTTGCCGTCCTTGTCGGCGATGATGTCGACGTCCACCTCGACGGCGTTGTCGAGGAAGCGGTCCAGCAGCACCGGCGAGTCGTTGGACACCTTGACCGCGTCGCGCATGTAGCGCGCAAGGTCGGCGTCGGCGTGCACCACCTCCATCGCGCGGCCGCCGAGCACGTAGCTCGGGCGCACCACCAGCGGGTAGCCGATCTCGCGCGCCAGCGCCAACGCCTCGTCCGGGTTGCGGGCGGTGCGGTTGGGCGGCTGCTTCAGGCCCAGGTCGTTGACCAGCTTCTGGAAGCGCTCGCGGTCCTCGGCCAGGTCGATGCTGTCCGGGCTACGTGCCGATGATCGGCACGCCGATGGCCTCCAGCGCCTGCGCGAGCTTGAGCGGGGTCTGGCCGCCGTACTGCACGATCACGCCGACAGGCTTCTCAAGATCGACGATCTCCAGCACGTCCTCGAGCGTCAGCGGCTCGAAGTACAGCCGGTCGGAGGTGTCGTAGTCGGTCGACACGGTCTCCGGGTTGCAGTTGACCATGATGGTCTCGTAACCCGTCCTCGCGCAGCGCCAGCGCGGCGTGCACGCAGCAGTAGTCGAACTCGATGCCCTGCCCGATGCGGTTGGGGCCGCCGCCGAGCACCATGATCTTGCGACGGTCCGATCGGCGCGGCCTCGCACTCGTCCTCGTAGGTCGAATACATGTAGGCGGTGGTGGTGGCGAACTCCGCCGCGCACGAATCCACGCGCTTGTAGACCGGCCGCACGCCGAAGGCGCGGCGCAGCGTGCGCACCGCGGTCTCGTCGGTGCCGGTCAGCTGCGCCAGGCGCGCATCGGAGAAGCCCATGCGCTTGAGCTCGCGCATGCGCGCGGCATCCAGCGAGGCCAGCCCGCCATCGCTGACGGCCTTCTCGGCCGCGATGATCTCTTCGATCTGGTCGAGGAACCACGGGTCGACGAACGACATGGCGTGCACGTCCTCGACCGACATGCCGGCGCGGAAGGCATCGCCGATGTGGAACATGCGCTCGGGCCCCGGCTCCTTGAGCTCGCGGCGCAGGGTCGCCAGGTCTTCCTCGCTGTCCAGGTCCAGCCCGGTCGGGTCGAGCCCGACCTTGCCGGTCTCCAGTCCGCGCAGCGCCTTCTGCAGCGACTCCTGGAAGGTGCGGCCCATCGCCATCACCTCGCCCACCGACTTCATCTGGGTGGTCAGGCGGGCGTCGGCCTGCGGGAATTTCTCGAAGGCGAAACGCGGGATCTTGGTGACCACGTAGTCGATGGTCGGCTCGAACGACGCCGGCGTCGCGCCGCCGGTGATCTCGTTGCGCAGCTCGTCGAGCGTGTAGCCCACCGCCAGCTTGGCGGCGATCTTGGCGATCGGGAACCCGGTCGCCTTGGAGGCCAGCGCCGAGGAGCGCGACACGCGCGGGTTCATCTCGATGACGACCACGCGGCCGTCGCGGGCGTTGATGCCGAACTGCACGTTGGAGCCGCCGGTGTCGACGCCGATCTTGCGCAGCACGGCGATGGAGGCATCGCGCAGGCGCTGGTATTCCTTGTCGGTGAGCGTCTGCGCCGGCGCGACGGTGATGCTGTCGCCGGTGTGCACGCCCATCGCGTCGAAGTTCTCGATCGAGCAGACGATGATGCAGTTGTCCGCGGTGTCGCGGACCACCTCCATCTCGAACTCCTTCCAGCCCAGCACCGACTCCTCGACCAGCACCTCGGTGGTCGGCGACAGCTCCAGGCCGCGCGTGACGATCTCGACCAGTTCCTCGCGGTTGTAGGCGATGCCGCCGCCGCTGCCGCCGAGCGTGAAGCTGGGGCGGATGATGGTGGGATAGCCGACTCGCGTCTGGATCTCGAGCGCCTCTTCCAGCGTGTGGGCGACCGCCGCCTTGCGGGCACTCCAGGCCGATCTCGGCCATCGCCACGCGGAACAGCTCGCGGTCCTCGGCCATGCGGATGGCATCGCGCTAGGCGCCGATCAGCTCGACGCTGTACTTCTCCAGCACGCCGTTGTCGGCCAGGTCGAGCGCGCAGTTGAGCGCGGTCTGGCCGCCCATGGTCGGCAGCAGCGCGTCGGGCTTTTCCTTGGCGATGATCTTCTCGACCGTCTGCCAGTTGATCGGCTCGATGTAGACCGCGTCGGCCATGTCCGGGTCGGTCATGATCGTGGCCGGGTTGGAGTTGACCAGCACCACGCGGTAGCCCTCGTCGCGCAGGGCCTTGCAGGCCTGCGCGCCGGAGTAGTCGAACTCGCAGGCCTGGCCGATCACGATCGGGCCGGCGCCGATGATCAGGACGGTCTTGATGTCGGTGCGCCTGGGCATGTCAGTTGGCCTCCATGAGCGCAATGAATCGGTCGAACAGCGGGGCTACGTCGTGCGGGCCGGGGCTGGCTTCCGGATGGCCCTGGAAACTGAAGGCCGGCGCGTCGGTCAGCTCGATGCCCTGGTTGCTGCCGTCGAACAGCGAGCGGTGGGTGACGCGCACGTTGGCCGGCAGCGTGGCCTCGTCGATGGCGAAGCCGTGGTTCTGGCTGGTGATCATCACCCGCCCGCTGTCCAGGTCGATGACCGGGTGGTTGGCGCCGTGGTGGCCGAACTTCATCTTCACCGTGCTGGCGCCCGCGGCCAGGCCGAGCAGCTGGTGGCCCAGGCAGATGCCGAAGGTCGGGATTTTTGCGGCGATGAACTCGCCGATCGCGGCGATGGCGTAGTCGCACGGCGCCGGGTCGCCCGGGCCGTTGGACAGGAACACGCCGTCGGGCTTCATCGCCAGCACCTCGGCCGCAGGCGTCTGCGCCGGCACCACCGTTACCCGGCAGCCGCGTTCGGCGAGCATGCGCAGGATGTTGCGCTTCACCCCGAAGTCGTAGGCCACCACGTGGAGCCGCGCATCGGCGGTGTCGAAGGCGTTGCGGTCGAGGTCGAGCTGGCCCTCGGTCCACTCGTAGGCGGACTTGCGTGCTGACCTCGCTGCGCCAGATCCATGCCCTTCAGGCCGGGGAACTTGCGCGCGGCCTCGATGGCCTCGTCGCGGTCGATGCGCGCCGGCCATCAGTGCGCCGTTCTGCGCACCGCGGTCGCGCAGCAGGCGCGTCAGCTTGCGCGTGTCGATATCGGCGATGGCGACCACGCCGCGCTCGCGCCAGCCATTCCGGCAGGGCCTGCTGGCTGCGCCAGTTGCTGGGGCGGCGCGGCACGTCACGCACGATCAGGCCGGCCGCCCAGACCTGCGCGGCCTCGTCGTCCTGCGGCGTGCAACCGGTGTTGCCCATGTGCGGGTAGGTCAGCGTGACCAGCTGCCGCGCGTAGGACGGGTCGGTCACGATCTCCTGGTAGCCGGTGATCGCGGTATTGAAGACGACTTCGCCGACCGAAAGGCCGGGCGCGCCTACGGAAACGCCCTCGAAGCAGGTGCCGTCTTCGAGTGCGAGGAGTGCGGGTTGGGTCACGTGGGTCGCCTTGGCTACGAGGGAACTGACCCCGGCGCACGCGCCGCCGAAAGCGGGCTGCAGCAAGGCGCGGACGCGGTGCGGGACCGGTCCGGCGAGCGGGGTTCAGGCGAGCGGGAATTCTAGCGATCCGGCGCCGCTCGCGCCAGCGCGGCATTCATCCGGCAGCGTGCTTGCCGCGCCGCCGCCGGCGCGATCAAGCGAAGGGAGGCGTAACCGGCGGGTCGGTGCGGGTCAGAGAAACAGGTCGGCGACGCGGTACCGGCCCGGCGCGCGGGCCGCCAGGCGCTGGGCGGCCAGCAGGGCCCCGCGGGCGAACACGTCCCGATCGGTCGCCCGGTGCACCAGTTCGAGGCGCTCGCCCGGGCCGGTCAACTGGACCGTGTGCTCGCCCACGATGTCGCCCGCCCGCAGGGAGGCGTAGCGCGGCTGCAGCCCGCCCTGCCCGGCCCGCAATCCCAGGGCGAGGGCGGTGCCTGACGGCGCGTCCTTCTTGTGGACATGGTGGGATTCGATGATGTCGCAGTCCCAGCCATGCAGTACCGCGGCCGCGCGCTGGACCAGGTCGCCGAGCACCGCCACCCCAAGGCTGAAGTTGGCCGCCCACAACACGGGCACGCGCTCGCCGGCCAGGTCGATCGCGCGCTGCTGGCGCTCGTCCAGCCCGGTGGTGCCGCTCACGAGCCCGGCCCCGCGCTCCTGGCACATCGCCAGCACCGCATCGAACCCGTCGGGCAGGCTGAAATCGACGGCGACATCGAACGCTGGCACCCCATGCGCCTCGGCCACCGCGAACTGGGGTACGCCATCGACCACGCGCTGGGTCGGCTTGCTTCGCGACACGGCGGCCACGACTCGCAGGTCATTCCGGCCAGCAGCCAGCCGCAGCAGCGCCTGGCCCATGCGGCCGCTGGCGCCGTGGATGAGGATTCGGACGGGGTCGGTCATCGGCGCAGGCTAATGGCGGCCGTCACGCGCGACAAGCCATCGGCGCTGAAAGCGAAACGCCGCGCTGTCGAGACAGCGCGGCGTCGTTCCGGGCCGGGGCCTGGGTACAGATGCCGTAACGGCGCCCGTCAGGACGACTTCATCCGGTCCCAGACGCCCTTGACCCCGTCCAGGAGCGTCGAGGCGCGCGGCGAATGCTTGCGCGCGCCGTCGCCCACGAAGGTGCCCTCGAACTGCTCCAGCAACTCGCGCTGCTGGGCCGTCAGGTTGACCGGCGTCTCCACGACGACCTGGCAGTACAGGTCGCCCGGGCGACGGCTGCGCACCGATTTGACGCCCTTGTCGCGCAGGCGGAACAGCTTGCCGGTCTGCGTTTCGGCCGGGATGCGCAGTTCCACCTCGCCATCCAGTGTCGGCACGCGGATGGTGTCGCCCAGGGCCGCCTGCGAGATGCGGATCGGCACTTCGCAGTGCAGGTCGTCGCCTTCGCGCTGGAATATCTCGTGCTCGCGCACGCGCACGTCGACGTACAGGTCGCCCGCCGGCGAACCCGCGGGGCCCGCTTCGCCCTCGCCCGCCAGGCGGATGCGATCGCCGTTGTCGACGCCGGCCGGAATCTTGACCTGCAGCGTCTTGGTGTCCTCGATGCGGCCCTGGCCGTGGCAGTCGCCGCACGGGTTGGCGATGGTCTTGCCGCGCCCGCCGCAGTGCGGGCAGGCCTGCTGCATCGAGAAGATGCCGCGCTGGAAGCGCACCTGGCCGCGGCCCTGGCAGGTCGAGCAGGTCTCGAGCTTGCCGTCGGACGAACCACTGCCGTCGCAGCTGTCGCAGGCATCCAGCGTCGGCACTTCGATCTGCTTTCTCGATGCCGCCGACGGCCTCTTCCAGCGACAGCTCCATCACGTAGCCGATGTCTGCACCGCGGCGCGGGCCACGACCGCCGCCCATGCCACCGCCGAAGATGTTGCCGAAGATGTCGCCGAAGATGTCGCCCATATCGGCATGACTGAAGCCGGGGCCGCCCCCGCCCATGCCGTGCTCGAACGCGGCATGGCCGTGCTGGTCGTACATCCGGCGGCGGCCGCCATCCGACAGCACCTCGTAGGCTTCCTTGCACTCCTTGAACGCGGCTTCCGCGGCGGCATCGCCGGGATTGCGATCGGGGTGGTGCTTCATCGCGCAGCGGCGATAGGCCTTCTTCAGCTCATCGTCGCCGGCGTTGCGGGCCACGCCCAGCACTTCGTAGTAGTCGCGTTTGCTCATGGAGCCGTGATTCGTGATGGATGATTGGTGATTTGCAAAGGCAAAGACAAAGGCAACGCCGCAAGCCGGGCTTCAAAAGACGGAAAGAGCGAAGCCGAAGCTTCGCTCCTCCGAATCACGAATCCCGAATCACGAATCACCGCTTTTCGCCGTCGTCCTTGACCTCGGTGAACTCGGCATCGACCACGTCGTCGGCCGCCTGGCTGGCCTGCGCCTGGCCGGCGTCACCCGCCGGCTGGCCCTGGCTGGCCGCCATCAGCGACTGCGCGGCGGTCTCCAGCGCGCGGCTCTTGGCCTCGATCTGCCCCTTGTCGTCGCCCTTCATGGCGGTCTCGAGCTCGGCGATCGCCGCCTCGGCCGCACCGATCGCCTCGCCCGGCAGCTTGTCGCCGTGCTCCTTGATCGTGCTGCGGGCCATGTGGATCAGGCCGTCGGCCTGGTTGCGGGCCTGCACCAGTTCGTGGAACTTCTGGTCCTCCTCGCGGTTGGCCTCGGCGTCGGCGACCATCTTCTGGATTTCCTCGTCCGACAGACCCGAGCCGGCCTTGATCTCGACCTTCTGCTCCTTGCCGGTCTTCTTGTCCTTGGCGGTCACGTGCACGATGCCGTTGGCGTCGATGTCGAACGACACCTCGACCTGCGGCATCCCCCGCGGCGCCGGCTCGATGCCGGTCAGGTCAAAGCGGGCCAGCGACTTGTTGTAGCGCGCCTGCTCGCGCTCGCCCTGCAGCACGTGCACGGTGACGGCGGACTGGTTGTCCTCGGCGGTCGAGAAGGTCTGCGACGCCTTGGTCGGCACCGTGGTGTTCTTCTCGATGATCTTGGTGAACACGCCGCCCAAGGTCTCGATGCCCAGGCTCAGCGGGGTCACGTCCAGCAGCAGCACGTCCTTGACGTCGCCGGCCAGCACGCCGCCCTGGATCGCCGCACCGATGGCGACGGCCTCGTCCGGGTTGACGTCCTTGCGCGGCTCCTTGCCGAAGAACTCGGTGACCGCCTGCTGCACCTTCGGCATGCGGGTCTGGCCACCGACCAGGATGACCTCGCTGATCTCCGAGGCGCGCAGGCCGGCGTCATTGAGCGCAATGCGGCACGGCTCGATCGTCTTCTTGACCAGGTCCTCGACCAGCGACTCCAGCTTGGCGCGGGTCAACTTGATGTTGAGGTGCTTCGGGCCGGAAGCGTCGGCGGTAACGTACGGCAGGTTGACGTCGGTCTGCTGGCTGGAGGACAGCTCGATCTTGGCGCGCTCGGCGGCGTCCTTGAGGCGCTGCAGGGCGAGCGGATCCTTGCGCAGGTCGATGCCCTGCTCACGCTGGAACTCCTCGACGAGGTAGTCGATGACGCGCTTGTCGAAGTCCTCGCCGCCCAGGAACGTGTCGCCGTTGGTGCTCAGCACCTCGACCTGCATCTCGCCGTCGATCAACGCGATCTCGATGATCGACACGTCGAACGTGCCGCCACCCAGGTCATACACGGCCACCTTGCGGTCGCCGCCCTTCTTGTCCATGCCGTAGGCCAGCGCGGCCGCGGTCGGCTCGTTGATGATGCGCTTGACCTCAAGGCCCGCGATCCGGCCCGCGTCCTTGGTGGCCTGGCGCTGGGAGTCGTTGAAGTACGCCGGCACGGTGATGACCGCCTCGGTGACGGTTTCGCCCAGATACGCCTCGGCGGTCTTCTTCATCTTGGCCAGCACTTCGGCCGAGATCTGCTGCGGCGCCATCTTCCTGCCGTCCTGGGTCGCGACCCAGGCATCGCCGTTCTCGTGCGGGACGATGGCGTACGGCACCAGGTCCAGGTCCTTCTGCACTTCGGCGTCGGTGAACTTGCGGCCGATCAGGCGCTTCACCGCGAAGAAGGTGTTCTTGGGATTGGTGACGGCCTGGCGCTTGGCCGAGGCACCGACCAGCACTTCGCCGTCCTTGGTGTAGGCGACGATGGACGGGGTGGTGCGGTCGCCCTCCGCGTTCTCGATGACGCGGGCCTTGCCGCCTTCCATGATCGCCACGCACGAGTTGGTCGTGCCCAGGTCGATACCGATGATCTTGCCCATGGTGGTGCTCCCTCTGGAATCTCTGAAGTATTTGGGGCGGCGACGCCGCCGATGACCGCTATCTGGGGCTGGTGCCCTGCCCTTCAAGGGCAGGACGCTGCTGGGCTGTAGGAGCGGCTTCAGCTGCGATCTGCAAACGGCGCGTGCCGATCACTCAGGGGTCGCGGCTGAAGCAGCTCCTAAAAAAACAGGGTCAGTCGTGCTGGCTCACGACCACCAGCGCAGGACGCAACAGGCGGTCGTTCAGCAGCCAACCCTTCTGGTAGACCTGCACCACATGGCCCGGTGCATGCGTGTCGCTGGGCACCATGCTCATCGCCTGGTGGTGCTCGGGATTGAACGGCTGGCCGGCCGGGTCGACGGCCACCAGACCGTTGTCGGCCGTCACCTTCAGCAATTGGCGCAGGGTCAGCTCCATGCCCTCGCGCAACGCGCTGGCATCACTGCCCGCCGCACCCAGGCCCGCTTCCAGGCTGTCGATGACCGGCAGCAGGTCCGCCAGCAGCCGCTCGTTGGCGAAGCGGCGGGCGGAGTCGCGCTCGCGCTCCAGGCGCTTGCGCTGGTTGTCCAGGTCGGCACGCTCGCGCAGGGTGTCCTCGCGAAGCCTGACCAGTTCAGCTTCGAGTTCGGCAATGCGTGCCTGCTCGGCGGATCCGGCCGCGTCGCTATGCGGCGAGGCGTCCTGCGGTTCGGGGGAGTCGATCGACGGGTCTTGATGGGTCATGCCGGGCGGGTCCTGGGCCGTGGAATCGTGCGCGATGCGCGGGGTCGCCCAGCAATGGGGGCTGGCCGGCCGGTTTCAACCGGAGTGCCCTAACCGATGACGAAGCAGCTCGCTCTTTTTCCGTCTCTGGGAGAGGAACATGACGTTCCCGAAGACGGACGCGTCACGTCGGGATCGCAGAGCCTGGCCAAGGGTCTCGACCGGCCCATCTCCATCCAACGCCCCCTAGGACGCCATTCGGGAAGTTATTGCTCAGCGCCCCGCAGGCGGCGTGAACGCCTCGCCCAGCACGCTCGCGGCGGCCTGCACCACCGGGATCACGCGCTGGTACGCCATGCGGGTCGGGCCGATCACGCCCAGCACGCCGAGCACCTGGCCATCGGCGGCGTAGGGCGCCGTCACCAGCGACACGCCCTCAAGGGGCGCCAGGCCGGTTTCCTCGCCAATGAAGATCTGCACGCCGGGCGCGGACACCGTGCGCTCCAGCAACTGCAGGATTTCCCGCTTGCGGGCGAAGGCATCGAACAGCTCCCGCAGGCGGTCCACATCCGACAGTTCGTTCAGGCCCATCAGCCGGGTCTGGCCGGCCAGCACCATGTCGTCGCCACCCGGCGCCAGCACCTGCTCGGCCAGTTCGACCGACCGCGCCAGCAACGACTGCATTTCCGTCTGCGCGGACTTCGAGCTCGTGCAGCAGCGTGGTGCGGATCTCGGCGACAGGCCTGCCCGCGAAATTCGCGTTGAGATAGTTGGCGACGCGCTCGAGCTCGCCGGCCTCGAACTGGCGGCGGGTCTGGATGATGCGGTTCTGCACCTCGTTGTCGGCGAACACCACGATCGCCAGCACGCGCTCGCTGTCGACGGGCACGAAATCGATGCGCCGGAACGCGAACTGCTCGCGCCGCGGCACGCTGACCACGCCGACGAAATGCGTCATCGCCGAGAGCAGCTCCGAGGCGCTGCCCAGCAGCGCCTGCGTGCCCGAGCCCGGCGGCAGTTCGCTGCGCAGGCGCACCAGCTCGCCTTCCGGCAGCGGCTTGAGCTGCAGCAGCGAATCGACGAACAGCCGATAGCCCTGCGCCGTCGGTACCCGGCCGGCCGAGGTGTGCGGCGCGGTCAGCAGGCCGGCGTCCTCGAGATCGCACAGGATGTTGCGGATGGTCGCCGGGCTGACATCCAGGCCGGCATGGCGGGCCAGCGTCTGCGAGCCCACCGGCTCGCCGTCACGGATGTAGCGGCCGATCAGCGTGCGCAGGAGCTGGCGCGCTCGGGGGTCCTGGCTGGGGTCGGCGGGGACGCGGGGCATGACCGGGATATAAGGCGACGGAGCAGGCGACGCAAGCCGCGGGCCATGTGGCGGATCGCCCTGTGCGACACGCGCCGCTTAGAATCCGCCCCCATGCTGACCCATCTCGCGCTCAAGGATTTTGCCGTCGTCCAGTCCGCCGAGCTGGCCTTCGGGCCCGGCCTGACGGTGATTTCCGGCGAAACCGGTGCCGGCAAGTCGCTGCTGGTGGACGCCCTGGGCCTGCTGGCGGGGCTTCGCGCCGACAGCGGCGTGGTGCGCCATGGTGCGAGCCGGGCCGAACTGGTGGCGGATTTTTCGCTGGCCGATGCCGAAGGGCGCCGTCGCCTGGTTGCGCGCCAACGACCTGGACGAGCGACGGGGACGGCGGCGCGCATTGCCAGGTTCGGCGCGTCGTGCGCGCCGATGGCGGTTCGCGCACCTGGATCAACGGCCGCCCGGTCACGGTCGGCGCAACTGGCCGAGCTGGCCTCGCATCTGGTCGAGATCCACGGCCAGCACGAGCACCAGGCCCTGCTCTCCCGCGCCAGCCAGCTTGCGCTGCTGGATGCCTACGCACGCAACGAACCGGAGCGTCGGGCGGTCGCCGAGGCCGCGTCGCGCTGGTCGGCGCTGCTGGCCGAGCGCGAGCACCTGACCGCGCAGGGCGATGTATCGGACCGCATCGGCTGGCTGGAGCACCAGCACGCCGAACTCGACCGGGAGACGCTGGAGCCCGAGAGCCTGGCGCAGCTGCAGGCCGACCACCGCCGCAGCGCCCATGCCGCCGGGCTGATGGAGGCGTGCGACCGCGCGTTCGCGACGATGGACGGCGAGGAAGGCCCGTCGCTCACGCGCGCGCTGCAACAGGCCCGCGACACCCTGCAGCGCGTCGCCGAGCACGAACCGCGGCTGGTGGAGGTGGACGCGATGCTCGACAACGCGGCCATCCAGCTGGACGAGGCGGCCGTGCTGCTGGACCGCATCCGCAGCGACCTGGACCTGGACCCGCAGGCGCTGGACGAGCCCTGGACGCAGCGCCTGAGCCGGCTGCACGAGCTGGCGCGCAAGCACCGGGTAACGCCGGACCAGCTGGCCGGCAAACGCGACGACGATCGCCACCGAACTCGACCTCCTGCGCGGCGCGGACGAGCGCCTGCAGGCGCTGGATGCCGAAATCGCCGCTGCGACGCGCGCCTGGCAGAAGGCGGCCGAGGCGCTTGGCACGACCCGCCGCGAGGCCGGCCGCCGCCTGTCGTCGGACACGTCCGCCCTGATTGCCGAGCTCGGCATGGGCGGCGGCGCGTTCGAGGTCGCGCTGGAGCCGCTGGATGCGGCCGGCCCGACCCGCAGGGCGCCGAACGCGTCGAGTTCATGGTGGCGGCGAACCCGGGTCAACCGCCCCGGCCGCTGCGCAAGGTGGCCTCGGGCGGCGAGCTCTCACGCATCTCGCTGGCGATCGAAGTGGCCGCGCTCGGGCTGGATGCCGTGCCGACGATGGTGTTCGACGAGGTGGACTCGGGCATCGGCGGCGCGGTGGCCGACATCGTCGGCCAGAAACTGCGCGCGCTCGGCGAACGTCGGCAGGTGCTGTGCGTCACCCACCTGCCGCAGGTCGCGGCGCAGGGCCACGCGCATTACCGGGTCAGCAAATCCGCCAGCGACGGCGTGACCCAGAGCGAGGTCCAGGCGTTGGGCGCGAAGCAGCGCCAGGACGAACTGGCCCGCATGCTGGGCGGCGTGGAGATGACACGGGAAGCAAGGGCCGCGGCGAGACGGCTGCTCAGCGACGCCGGCTGAGCCGGGTAACGCCGTCCGCGATTGCCCGTTGCCAGTCCGGCCTCAAACCCATGGTGCGACAGGCGGGCGACTGACGTGCGCCGAGGCCGGAGCACCCTCCGGCAACGTCAACGCTTCTTGCGTACGTACAGCACCAGCGAGTGCTCCTCGATCTCGTAGCCGTGCTGGGCGGCGATCCTGCGCTGCAGCTCCTCGATCTCGGCACTTTCGAACTCGATGATCTTGCCGCGTCTCGATGTCGACCATGTGGTCGTGGTGGTGGCCGCGATCCAGCTCGTACACCGACTGCCCGGCTTCGAAGTTGTGCTTGAGTACCAGGCCGGCGGACACGAACTGGGTCAGCACGCGGTAGACCGTTGCCAGGCCGATGTCCTCGCCCTTGTCCAGCAGCATGCCGGTAGATGTCCTCGGCGGTCATGTGGTGCGACTTGGTCTTCTCGAGCAGCTCGAGGATCCGCAGGCGCGGATGGGTCACCTTGAGGCCGACATTGCGCAGGTCTTGGGATTCCATATCGGAGTTCCTGGAAGGTCGTCAGGGAGCGCGCTCGGCACTCGCGTCCGGGAGGGGTCACTCGGACGGCCGCCTGGCGCCGGGGCCGAATGCCATCTGAATGCACGGCCGGCAGCGGCCTCGCGCCGGGCCGCCAGTGTATCATCGGCCGGTCTTTCGCCCTGCCGTGAAAACACCGAATGCGCAAGCTGCTGCTCGTCCTTCTCATCGCCGCCGGCACCGCCGGCTGCGGCATCGTCTACCGCCAGCCGATCTACCAGGGCAACCTGCTGGAGAAGACCAACGTCGACCAGTTGCAGGTCGGCATGGGCAAGCAGCAGGTCATCGCGCTGCTCGGCAGCCCGTCGATCACCGACCCGTTCCACCAGACCGCTGGGACTACACCGCCAGCCAGCGCGCTCGACCGCGTCGGCCGCACCGAGGTCAAGAACCTCACGCTGTGGTTCGAGGGCGACGCACTGACGCGCTGGGAAGGCGACTATTTCGCCGAGCAGGATGCGGACATCGCGCGCAATTCGGTCAAGCAGTTCGGCCGCAACCTTCCGCCCGACAAGAAGCAGCAACGCGGGCGCTGATCCCATCCGCACGGCGCGGCTGGTCGCCAGCCCCGGCAGGCGGCGCCCTCACTCGGGCCGACCAACAGTCGGCCAAGCCCCTTCTAGCGCGGCTTTTGCTGCCCGGCGCGTCGGCGTCGCGCGTCCTTGGGGTCGGCCTGCAACGGCCGCAGCATTTCCACCCGGTCGCCGTCGCGCAGGACGTGGTCCGCCTCGACGCGCTGCCCGAACACGGCCCAGGCGACCGTGCGATCCCGATCTCCAGTCCAGGTCCGCACGGCACCCTGCATGCCCGGCGGTGCATCTGCCGGCCATGCGGCGCGCGCGACGGCCTCGCCGACGCAGGTGCCTTCGGGCAGGTCCAGCCAGACGGACTCGAACCGCCCGGGCCATGCCCGGATGACTTCGACCCTCACTGGCGCCTCATTCCATGTCCTCGCGGTCGGCCACGCGGACGAAGTCGTCGACCATGCGGTCGGCCAGCGCCTGGAAGCCCAGCGCGAACGCCGGCGCCAGCAGCTTCACCGACGGCTCGAAGTCCAGGCGTCAGGGTGACCTTGCAGGCCGATTCGTCCAGTGCGTGGAACTCCCAGCGCCCGCCCAGCCTGCGGAACGGGCCGTCGACCAGCTTCAGGTCGATGTGGTGCGGCGGACGTCAGCGTGTTCTCGGTGGTGAACCAGGTCTTGCAGCGCGCCCAGCCCCAGGTCCAGCCGCGCCACCATGCGCGTCTCGTCCTGCTTCGATGCACCTGTGCGCCGCTCGCACCAGTCGAACCGGCGCGGATAGGCGGCCACGTCGTTGACCAGCGCGAACATGCGCGCGGCGGAGTGTTCGACCAGGGCGGAGCGTCGGATCGTGGGCATCGTCTGGGCATGGGCGAACGCAAGGGGCTGGCCGCGCGGGACCAGGAACGAGGCGACCGTGCGATGACAGCCGCTTTCCCTATGCCCGGTACGCGGCATCTGGGACAATGCCGCGATGGCGAAGAACAGCGACAACAAGGGCGGCAAGGATAAAGGAAAGGCCGCGTCGGGCGGCACGATCGCGCTGAACAAGCGCGCCCGCCATGAGTACCACCTGGAGCAGCGCTTCGAGGCCGGCCTGGCCCTGCAGGGCTGGGAGCTCAAGTCGATCCGCGCCGGCCGCGCCAACATCGGCGAAAGCTACGCGGTGATCCGCAACGGCGAGATCTTCCTGTTCGGCGCGCAGATCACCCCGCTTGATCTCCGCGTCCACCCACGTGGTCGCCGAGGAGCGCCGCACCCGCAAGCTGCTGCTGCACCGCCACGAGATCGACAACCTGATCGGCCGCGTCCAGCGCGACGGCTACACCGTGATCCCGACCGCGCTGTACTGGAAGGGCAACAAGGTCAAGGCCGAACTCGCGCTGGCCAAGGGCAAGCAGAGCCACGACAAGCGCGATGCCAGCAAGGAGCGCGACTGGGCGCGCGAGAAGCAGCGCGTGATGCGCCGGCACAACAAGAACGCCTGATACCGGAGGCGCGACGCGCAGCGCCCGGGGCACGCAGGCGCATCTCCGCGCCCGCTCACCCGTTCGGAACGGGTGATGCTTCAGTCCGCGGAAACGCCGGCTGCGTCGCAGCCTCGCCCGGCAGGGTGAAGATAGAACGTCGCCCCCTCGCCCTCGCGCCCCTCGGCGCGGATGGTGCCGCCGTGGCGCTCGACGATGCGCTTGACCGACGCCAGCCCGATGCCATGCCCGGCGAACTGCTCCTGGGCGTGCAGCCGCTGGAACGGACGGAACAGCTTGTCGACGTACTCCTGTGAAAACCCCGCGCCGTTGTCGCGCACGAAGAACTCGCGCTCGCCGTCCGGCCGCAGGGTCGGTGCCCAGCTCGATCCGGACGCGTCCGGGGTGGCACGCGTGAACTTCCAGGCATTGCCCAACAGGTTGCCCAGCAGATTGCGCAGCAGCGGCGCGTCGCCGATCGCGCCGCAAGACCCGGCTGCGATCTCGACCCGCGGCATCATGGCCCGGCTCGGCCGCACGCAGTTCGTCGACGATCTCGTGCGCCATGCGGCTGAGGTCGACCCGCTCGAGCTTCAGCTCGCCGCGCGTGACGCGCGAGATCTTCAGCAGCGCATCGATCAGCTCGCCCATCCGCGCGGCGGCCTTGCGGACGCGCGACAGGTAATCGCGCCCACTGTCGTCCAGCCGCTCGCCGTAGCGCTCGGTCAGCACGCGGCTGAAGCCGTCGATGGCGCGCAGCGGCGCGCGCAGGTCGTGCGACACGCTGTAGGCGAACGATTCCAGCTCCTGGTTGGCCTGGCTCAGCTCGCGCGTGCGCAGTGCCACGCGCGCCTCCAGCGTGCGATTGAGTGCGTGCACGCGGGCCTCGGCGCGCATTCGCTCGGTAACGTCCTCCACCTGGACCAGGCCGGTCACGTCCTGGCCGACATGGCCCGGAACCGGGCGCGTAGGTCAGCTGCACGTGCCGCGGCAGGCCGCCGGCATGGTGGTGTAGGCGGCGCGTGGCGCGCTGCGCGCCCTGCTCGCCCGGCGTCTGCGCGGCGGGCGGGAAGCGCTCGTCGTCCTCGAACAGCGCTTCGAACTTCAGGCCCGCCAGCGATCCCGCCTCGCGCCCGACGATCGCATCCAGCGCCGGATTGCTCTCGACGATGCGACCCTCGCTGTCCAGCAGGGCCTTGCCGATGGCCGAGTACCGCATGGCGCTGCGGAACCGCGCCTCGCTGCGGCGATAGTCTTCGGTCATGCGCATGGCCAGCGTCTGCGCGCGACCCTGGGTACGGGCCAGGACAAACGCGATGGCGTACATCAGCAGTGATGTGAATACGCCCAGCGCCAGCAGCGACTGCAGGCCACTGGGACCCGACAGCCGCGGCACCGCCTGCGCCAGCGGCAGGGAATCGAACTCCACTCGCCAGTGGCGGCCGAAATGCGTCAGGTCGGCGGCGTGGCGGAACGCTGGAACAGGGTCACCCTGCCCGGACTGCGCGGTGTAGATGAGCTGGTCGCGCCCGTCGGTGACATCAAAGATGCGGAATCGCTGGTTTTCGTACAGGTCACCCAGCGCCATGTCCACGAACCCCTCCATGCGGAACGGCATGTAGACCCAGCCCTGCATCGACTCCATCCGCGCGGCCTGTGTCGCCGGGCGGTCGCCTGCGCGGTACACCGGTTTGTAGAGCAGCAGGCCGGTGGTGGCTGCCGCCCCGTCCTGCACCAGGTGCACCGGCCCGGTCAGGCGCGGCTCGCCCGACTCCAGCGAGGCCTGCATCGCCGCGCGGCGTACGGGCTCGGAATACATATCGAACCCCATGGCCGACAGATTTTCCGGCGACCTGGGCTCCAGCAGCAGGATCGGCCCGTAATACGGGCGGTGGCCCCGGGGACGGATTTCGAGCAGCCCGTACCCCGACTCCTTCCACTGTGTCTGCAGCAGCGGAAGTCCCGCATGGCTGACGTAAGGCGCAAAGCCCAGGCCCACAACCGCCGGAAACCGTTCCTGGCTGTTCAGGCCCGACGCATAGGCACGCCACTGCTGCGGCGTCGGGCGGGCGACGGTGGCAAACAGCGCCGTGCCGCCGCGCAGCACCAGTTCGAAGTTGTCCATCCGCTCGCGCAGCAGGTAGACCACCTCGTCGGTGCGTGCCACGAACCGCGCCTGCGCCGTGGCGACCTCGCGCTCGTACGCCGCGCGCCAGGTCATGAACACGATAAGCAACGCGCCCATCAGCACCACCAATGCCATCAGGTGCGCGCCGCGGGCAGGCAGCACGGCGGGGGCAAGGGGCGGGGTTCCAGGAGAGGGCGTTGGCATGGCCGGCAAGCATACAAGCCGGGACGCCGTTCATCGGATGAATGCAGGCACGCGAATCAGCACGCGGCCATTGAGTCGCCCGCGTCCGGCCCTATACTGGCCCGGTCAGCGATGACGATCCCGGGGGTGCACTGGCTTCGACGGGGGTCGCGAAATCGCCTGGCGCATGCCGAGGGGGTAGCTTTCCTCGTAAATCCAGCTGCAAAACTCTAGTTGCCAACGACGACAACTACGCTCTCGCCGCTTAAGGCGTAAGCCCCGAAACAGCTTGTGTCCGTGCTCGCTGCGTAGGGTCATCATCACGGAATCGCCGGTGATGGCTGCCCGTCAGTCGCCGGTTAACCCAAAGCGGGCTGGTCCGCCGGATGCGCTTTGCGCGCCGTGCTGTCGGTGGACGAGACTCAACGGCGAGCTAAGCATGTAGTGCCGGGGATGGAGTGCCTTCGGACGGCGGTTCGATTCCGCCCACCTCCACCAATACCCAAAATCCCAACCCTCATCGGTTGGGATTTTTTTTGCCCCTTCCCCCAGTGTTGGCGCGGTTTTCGGGCCTAGCCTCGCGAGCGCCACCCCTGCGAAGTCGTCGTTTTTGCCCCCACCGACGCCTCTCTGTTCTCCGTTTTCTCTGGTGGCCACGCGAGCGTTCTCGAGGCCATTTCCTTTGCTGGCGCGGGTTTAGAGGCGGTCGGTTGTGGTTGGCAACTCCTGTAGCGGTGGCGACCGAGTGCCAAGCGGCCACAAAAAAACCGCCCGCAGGCGGTTGCTGGCGCTGGGTGCGACGCGCTCACCCGGGTGGCGCGAGCACGCGCATCTGGTCGCCCCAGGCGTTGGGCCAGGGGCGGCGCATCACTTTCTCCAGCACGGCATCGGGCGAGCTCACCAGCCGTTCCACGACCTTCGGGGCCAGGAGCGTCAGCCGCATAACCCGGCGCACCTGCGTCACGTCCATGCCTTCGGCCTCGGCGATCTCGGCTACTGATGCCGCCCGCTGCTCATCCAGCAGGCGTTGCCAGTGGTGCGCCAGTCCGAGCGCCCGCATCAACGCGGTGTCCTGCGCAGCCGACCGCGCCTCCCGCTCTCGGGTGGCCTCGGACAGGAATTCCTGCGGCGCGTCCAAGGGCGTGATGACCTGCTTCTTCAAGCCCCGCTTCACCAGCGTCCAGGGCACGAAGGTTTCCAGTTGCACGCCGCCTGCCGGGCTCGGCAGTTGATAAGTTGTTGCCGCTGACCGAAAACTGACCCAGTAGAGGCTGTTCTGCCGACTGAAAACTGACCCAGGTGTTCAACTGCTTCTGCTCAATTTTTGAGCAGGAGAACACAGGGTGATCAGTATGGAAATGATGGGCAAAATCCGCCGGATGTATTTCCGCGACAAGCTGTCGCTGCATGAGATAGCCAAGCGCACCGGGTTGGCGCGCAACACGATTCGCAAGTGGGTCAGAGCACCTGAGGCCAAGCCGCCGGTCTACCAACGCCGCGCGATCTTCAACAAACTCAGCCCTTTTCACGCCACGCTGGGTAATCACCCCGCTTTTAGCGGACAGCAGAAGTGGAGCTAAGCGGCGAGTGCCAGTTTCTGCATTGGGGTGATGCCTCCCAGCGCCATGTTCGGCCGCTCGTGGTTGTACGTCCATAACCAGCGCGTGGCCTTGTCCTGCACCTGCTCGATCGAGTCGAACAGTGTCCGGGCAAGCCAGGCGTAGCGCACGGTGCGGTTGTAGCGTTCGACATAGGCGTTCTGCTGCGGCTTGCCCGGCTGGATGTGTTCAATCCGGATGCCCTGCTTTTCGGCCCAACCCAGCAGCGCACCGCTGATGTATTCCGGCCCGTTGTCGCAGCGGATCGTCTTCGGCCTGCCGCGCCACTCGATGATCTGCTCCAGTGACCGGATCACCCGGGCCGATGGCAGCGACAGGTCGACCTCGATCGCCAGCCCTTCGCGGTTGAAGTCGTCCAGCACGTTGAACAGCCGGAAGCTGCGCCCGTCGCTGAGCTGGTCGTGCATGAAGTCCATCGACCAGACCTCGTTGATCGCATCGGGCACCGCCAGAGGCTCCGGGCGCTCGCGCACCAGGCGCTTCTTCGGCTTGATCCGCAGGTTCAACTCCAACTCCCGGTAGATCCGGTAGACCCGCTTGTGGTTCCAGCCAAAGCCCTTGACGTTGCGCAGGTGCAGGAAGCACAGCCCGAAGCCCCAATCGCGATAGGCCGTCGTCAGCCGCACCAGCCAGTCGGCGATCCGGGCGTTCTCCTCGCATGCTTTCGCCTGGTAGCGGTAGCAGGTCTGGCTGACCTCGAACGTGCGACACGCATGCCGGATGTTCGTGCGTCCGCCTTCCACCGCCGATCGGGCCATCTCCCGGCGCTGAGATGGCCTCACCATTTTTTTGACATCGCCTCCTTCAGCAGGTCGGCGCTGAGCTGCGCCTCGGCGTACATCTTCTTCAGGCGCCGGTTCTCGTCCTGCAGCTCCTTGAGCTGCGACATCAGCGACGCGTCCATGCCGCCGAACTTGCTGCGCCACTTGTAGAACGTCGCCGAGCTGATGCCGTGTTCGCGGCACAGCTCCGGCACGGGCGTACCGGCCTCGGCCTGCTTGAGCACGGCGATGATCTGGCTGTCGGTGAAGCGGGACTTCTTCATGGAACCTCCTCGGGAAAGCGTACGAGAAAATTCCACTTCTGGTGTCAGCTAATGGGCGGGGGGATTACCCACCCAGCGTCGAAACCCACTTGTCGCTCAAGGAAGCCCCCGTCGCTAACACGGCGCGCTACGACCGCCTGCGTGGCCAGACCGAGGAGATCGGTCATGCGTGATTTGATGGCGGAACTCAAGGAGCTGCGCCTGCACGGCATGGCCGCGGCCTGGGCGGATCTGACTGAGCACAGGGTGGTCGAACGCGGCCTGACGTCTCGCGCTGGCTGCTCGAGCACCTGCTGCAGGCCGAGAGCACACAGACCGCGCCATGCGCTCGGTGAGCCACCAGATGAACGCGGCCAAGCTTCCCGATGCACCGCGATCTGGCCGGCTTCGACTTCGGCGCCTCGCAGGTCGATCGCACGCTTGATCAGCAAGCTGGCCGACCTGACGTTCACCGACGCCGCGCAGAACGTCGTGCTGATCGGTGGGCCCGGCACCGGCAAGACCCACCTGGCCACGGCGCTCGGCGTGTCCGGCATCACCCGGCACGGCAAGCGCGTGCGCTTCTACTCCACGGTCGATCTGGTCAATGCGCTGGAGCAGGAGAAGGCCCGACGGCAAGGCCGGGCGCATCGCCCAGAGCCTGCTGCGCATGGACCTGGTCATCCTCGACGAACTGGGCTATCTGCCGTTCAGCCAGGCCGGCGGCGCGCTGCTGTTCCACCTGCTGTCCAAGCTGTACGAGCACACCAGCGTGATGATCACCACCAACCTGAGCTTCGCCGAATGGTCGAGCGTGTTCGGCGACGCCAAGATGACCACCGCGCTGCTGGATCGGCTGACCCACCACTGCCACATCGTCGAGACGGGCAACGAGTCCTATCGCCTGCAACACAGTAGCTTGGCGGCCCAGGCCAAGATCAAATCACGGGAGCGAAAGCGTAAGGGCGGCCAGGAACCGGAGGACGATGAGCCGTTCTGATTTCATGGCGACGACGGCCTGCTACATGGCTGCGTGTGGCAGGTCTTAAACAACTGAACTGGGCTAGCGAAGGAGTGGGGGCAACAGCAACTGCGCTGGTAGACTTATCCACAGTTGCTGGTAAAAAAATCAGCAATCCGCCCTGGGTCAAATTTCAATCGGCAGGGTGGGTCAATTTTCCATCAGCGCCAACATCCGGTGAACAGCGGGTGCTGGCACCGCCCGCAATTGGGACTTCTCTGCGAACTTGTTGGCTGGCACGCGGTTGATGGACTGGCAATGCGGACAGACGAGGTGAAGATCATTCTTCATGGTTCGCCTCCTTGGACCACAGTGAGGCTGCCGCGCTTCGGGTCACAGACAATGCCGACCAATCAACGCCTTGGAGCCGATCGTTCCCGTCTTTGCTTACTCCGGCCTCTTCCAAATGAGCAGCGATGAACGCTTCGGCCTGCATCAGCCACCTTTGGACAGTATCTTCCTTACTAGGAATCAGCAGGATTTCAGAGACGCTGCTGGCATCCAGCCCGTCCACACGGATAAGCAGAAAAATGCGCCGCCACAAACGCGGCATGTCCTTCAGCAGGTCGAATGCAAAAGCGAACTCGCTCGACCGATCAACTAGCTCCTCCTGTTCCGCGATCGTTGCGGCATCGGGATGCTGACTGTCAGCGATGATATCGGCCAGCCTGAGTGTGTCATCGGGCTGATAAAATTCGAAGACTTCCTCTTCCACCATGGCCTCGGCGACGTCCTGGGCATCCGCTTCGACCGGCGCGTCCAGAGAAACGAATTCGCCAAATTGCCGGCTGTTTGCCACTTCGTGATCCAGGACGGCGAACAGATGTTTCAGAAGACCGAAGTAAGTCGCTTTTTCTTCCGGCACGGATTGCCATTCCACCTCAGCTTGGACAATCGCTTCATCCACCACGTCGCGCAGCGTCGGATAATCGCGCGGTAAATCGCCGACGGCACGCAGATAAGCCAGCTCACGCCTTGCGACAGCTTCAAGTTTCGACAGTAGAGGCATTCGGGTCACTTTGGCCTCATGGGCGGCTGACGCGGGTTTTGCGGCAATTCGCACCTTGAGCTCGCGCAAGCGCTCGCGTCGTGCTTTGCGCTTGATTTGGTCCTGAGCATGCAGCCGGTCAAAATGCTTCTTGGCCTGACGGAACAACGACTGTGCGAGTGTCTGCGCGAGGGGCGTCAGCTCGTCATGTAATGCAGTGACGCTGACAATCTTTTTGCCGGGCAGGTGTATATAACGACTTGCCAGAAATTGCCGCTTGGTCTTGTCGCGATCAAGGACGATTTGAAGTTGCACTGAATCTTTAGTGTGTTTGTCGAGCAATGGCTTGAGGTCGTGCTCGACCGCATTTCCCAAAGCTCTCTGCCATGGTTCATGAAACTCTTTGTCGATAGCTCGAAAGCTATATTGAATCTGCATGCATGACTCCTTTGATGTCATTTCTATGGAGGCACGAACCGAAAATGCTCATATCCATAGATTTTAGTTTGACCCGCTCTTATCCCTGGCGCGTTTTGCGAAGACGCCAACTCAAGAACAAAAGCGTGACACCATAGACTGCCGCATAGAAGCCCAACAGCCAGCCTGCGGCCAGGAATGACTCGACCGGACGGGAAAAAAATATCCACAAGACGATAGCGCCAAGGACAATCGAGAGCAGTCCACTGAAGGCAAGCCAGATTTCACCCTTGATTTCTTGACGCAGCCGAACGGCGGCGGATATCTCCAGCACACCGGTGAAAATCGCCCAGAACCCCACGCTAGCCCATAAAAAAGAAGCCAAGACTATCGTGGCGACCCAAGGAGCAACCAGGACGACGACGCCGGTAAGTATGCCGACAATGCCGCTGAACAGCAGCCAGCCCCAGCGCTCTTTTTTCTGGATATGGCGCACCGCTGCAACCAAGTTGAAAGCGCCATTGACCAAGGAAAATGCTCCGAACACTAAGGTCATGGCCAACAGAGCCGATTGTGGCATCCAGAACGCAAGGGCTGCGAAAATCAATGCCAAGACACCGCGCAACGCAAAAATCCACCAATTTTGGCTCAACGAACACAGTGTTTTGGTGGGGTCATCCGCATTGGAATTGGCGATGGTGTCTGTGTTCATGCAATATCTCCTAAAGATCTATACGAAATGAAAAATCAAACACTCATGGGCCAAGAGAGGGGGCGCTACGCGCCCCTCTTGCCCTATCCAGCGGTTTCAGAACAACTTGGACAGCTTTGCCTTGATTTCATCGAGCCAGCCTTTTCCGCCGCCTCCCCCAGCCGTCTTTTGCTTGACTTTCTTGAGTTCAGCATACAGGGGCTCAAAGTCCTTCTTCTTTCCATAGCCCAGCAGTTCTGCCATTTCCAACTGCTGCCGCGCTTCGTTCAATAATGTCTCCAGGCGCTCATTGGACGCTTCGCTGCGCTGACCATCTTCTACCAAGGTCTCGGCGCGCTTCAGGAGCAGCCTGGCGCGCAGGGCGGGCAGCGGATGCACGCTGCGCGTCTCGACCAGCGTGCTGAGCGCTGCCTGCAGCGCGGCTTTGGCTTCTTCAATCTTGCCCTGATCGATCAGCGGCACGACTGACTTCACGGCTGCGGGATAGGACGCCAGAGGGATGTTGGTGACCGCGATCACGATTTCACTGGCCAGCAAAGCCAGCACGTGACGTGCCTGTTGCACCTCGCCATGTTTGAGGGCATCCAGCGCCTCGTCGGTCATCGCCTCAATGGTTTCCGTATTGGCGAACAAGTCGTGCACGATGGTGCGCACATCAACGGGGGCCAGGGCGAGCGTGGGTTCGCGCGCAACGATCAGCTCCAGCTTTCCCGTCACTTCGGCCAGCGTTGCCAATGCGCGTGCAGCGTCCTTGCCGTCAAGTGCGGCCAGCGCTGATTTGGTCAGCGCCAAGGCCGAGACGGCCTCATCGAGGACTTGTTTACGTTTGTCTGCCGCCTGCGAGTCCGTTTCCTTCTGAACCTCAGGCTGTACCTCCGTGACGACTTCAGCCTTGGCCTCTGGACTGACAGGAAGGCTGCTTACCGCGGCCTGTTCGTTTATTTCTTTGTTCGTCGCATTGGGATTCGATGTTTGCTCGTTCATGGTGATATGCCTCGTATGAGTTAGTGAAAATAGGCGAATCTATTGGGGCTGACTGCGAACATCGCGAGACTGACCGACCGAACAGTCGGCCCCTTCATCACCTCAAAACAGCTTTTGGAGGCGCGTCTTCAACTCGTCGAACCATCCCTTGCCGCTTTTTCCTCCAGCGGATTTCTGCTCGATAGCCTTCACCTGATCGAAGATGGGCTTGAAGTCCGCCTTCTTGCCATAACCCAGGATCTGCGCCAGCTCGATTTCCGTGCGCACGGACGCCAGCAAGGCGCTGAGCTCCTCGCTCTGTTTGGCATTGCGCTTGTCGGTCTCGGCCAGCTTTTCCGCTTTTGCCATCGCGGCTTCGGCCCGTAGCACGGGCAGAGGAAAGGCGACCGAGGTCATCACCAGCGTGTTCAGTGCTCGGGCGAGCACCGCCTTGGCATCGTCAATCTTGCCGCTGTCGATGAGCCGTGCGGCCGACTTGATCGCTGCCGGGTACGTTGCCATCGGCAGGTTGTCGGTTTCGATCACGATTTCGCTGGCAAGATTGGCAACGATGGGCCGTGCCTTTTGCACCTCGCCATCATCCAACAACTCCCGAGACAACTTGACCGCTTTCTTGACCGATTCCACTCTGGCGTGGATATCGTGGGTGATGACGCGCACATCGACGGGCGCCAAAGCAAGTTTTGGGTCACGCGCCAATACCAGTTCCAGCTTTCCGCTGGCCAGTTCCAGCGCAGCGAGCGCCTCCTTGGTCTTCCTTGCATCAAGGAGGATCAATGCCTCATGGGTCTTGGCCAGCGCAGTGATTGCATCTCGGGCGAGTTTGGCGCGCTTTTTCGCGGCTTCCCGGGCGACCTTGTCATCTACCTGTGGCTGCGCCGCTTTGGATGCGGCAGAGGGTGCTGCAGCACCTGGTCTAGAACCTGCCGCCGATTGGGCCAGAGCCGGTCCGCTCAGTCCGACGACGACCGCCAGGGCAAGTGCGGAGAAGGTTGATTGGGGCTGTTTGATATTCATGATCTTGGGTTCCTAGTTAAAGTTAGTTGACTGAGATTTCAATCTGTTTCGGTTTGGCTTGCTCGGCCTTGACAAGCCGCACTTCCAGCGCGCCGTCTTTCATCGAAGCCGTCACCTTGGTCGGATCAACGTTGTCAGGCAAGACAAAGCTGCGCACAAAGCGGCCATACGCACGTTCGATGCGGTGGAACTTCTTGCCCTGCTCCTCTTTTTCCAGTTTGCGCTCGCCGCTGATGGTGAGCACACCGTTTTCCGCGCTGACGCGCACGGCATCCTTGGGGACCTCCGGCAGATCCAGTTTGAGGATGAATGCGTTCTCATCCTCGCTGATGTCCACCCTTGGTGCCCAGTCCGCCGTGGTCATGGCTTCGTTGCCGGTACGGGCGCCCTGTCGCTGGGGTGTCCGTCCCAACATCGTCGCCAGGCGGTTTTGCAATTCATCCAGTTCCCGGAAGGGGTCCCACGGAGTCAATGCAGACATATCGGTTCTCCTTGAACAATGCCGGCGAATTGGATGACGCACCGAACAGAGCCGCCGGCTCACTCTGAATAGCGCCTACTACTTTTCGTTTCCATCAAGAACAAGTCCTTGGGTCAATTGAAGGATGTCGTTCTCGTCGAGCGTTTCCCGCGCCAGCAGTTCGCGCGCACAACGCTCCAGCACCGCGCGGTTGGTGTCGAGGATCCGGTAGGCGCGCTCGAACACGCCCATCACGATGTCGCGGATGGCCTGATCGATGCGCGCCTGGGTCGATTCGGCCACCCGGCAGCCGCCGTGGGCCAGTTCCGGTGTATCGAGAAAGCGTGGCCGGTGCGCCTCGAAGGCGATGTAGCCCAGTCCTTCGTCCATGCCAAAGCGGGTGATCATGTCGCGGGCAATGTCGGTGGCCCGTGCGAGGTCATCGGCAGCCCCGGTGGACAGCTCGCCGAACACGAGCTTCTCGGCCGCACGACCGCCCAGCAGCACGGCGATCTTGTGTTCCAGAGCGGCGCGCGTCATCAGGAAGCGGTCTTCGGTGGGGCGTTGCAGCGTGTAGCCCAGCGCGCCGATGCCGCGCGGGATGATCGAGATCTTGTGCATGGGGTCGGTGCCGGGCAGCGCCAGCGCCACCGGCGCATGGCCCATCTCGTGATAGCCCACGGTTTCCCGCTCCTTGGGATTGAGCACGCGGTTCTTCTTCTCCAGGCCCGCCACGATGCGCTCGATGGCGGCGGTGAAGTCTTGCAGTTCCACAGCCTGCGCCTTGCGCCGCGTCGCGTTCAGCGCTGCTTCGTTCACGAGATTGGCCAGATCGGCGCCGGAAAAGCCGGTGGTCAGCGCCGCCACCTGTTCGAGATCGATATCCTGAGCCAGCGTCACCTTCTTGACGTGGACTTTCAGGATGTCCAGCCGTCCCTTCTTGTGGGGCCGGTCCACCAGCACCTGGCGGTCGAAGCGACCGGCGCGAAGCAAGGCCTGATCGAGGATCTCCGGCCGGTTGGTGGCAGCGAGGATGATCAGCCCCACCGAACTGTCGAAGCCGTCCATCTCCGTGAGCAGCTGGTTGAGGGTCTGTTCGCGCTCGTCGTGGCCGCCGATGGGCCCGTCGGCGCCGCGCGCGCGGCCCAGTGCATCGAGTTCGTCGATGAAGATGATGGCCGGCGCCTGCCCGCGGGCCTGCTCGAACAGGTCGCGCACGCGCGCCGCCCCCTACGCCGACGAACATCTCGACAAACTCTGATCCGGAGATGGAGAAGAAGGGCACCGCCGCCTCGCCGGCAACAGCCTTGGCCAGCAATGTCTTGCCGGTGCCCGGTGGGCCCACCAGCAACACACCTTTCGGGATGCGCGCGCCGAGACGACCGTAGTCCTGCGGGTTCTTCAGAAAATCGACAATCTCAACCAACTCCGCCTTGGCTTCGTCGACGCCAGCGACATCGGCGAAGGTGACGCCGGTGTTCTTCTCCATGAACACCTTGGCGCGGCTCTTGCCGATGCTCAGAAAGCCGCCCATGCCCTGCTTCTCGGCGAAGCGGCGGAACAGGAAGAACCAGACGCCGAAGAAGGCCACCGCCGGCAGAATCCAGGAGAGCACATCACGCAGCCAGGTGTTTTCCACCACCCGCGCATAGGGCACGTCGTACTTGGACAGCCGCTCGGCCAGGTCGGGTTCGACGCGGGTGGCCACGATGGTGGTCTTGCCCCGGCTGTCCGGTGATTTCAGGCGCCCGGTCACCGTGCGGTCCGACACCAGTACTTCGGCGACGCGCCCCTCGGCCAGCGCTTTCTCGAATTCGCTGTAGGGCACGGGCTCGACGGTCTTGGCCGCCTGCCAGTAGTTCTGCAGCGTCAGCAGCAACAGACCGGCGACGATCCAGTAGCCCATGTTCCATTGATCTTTCTTTTCCATGGGCAGGGTACCTCGCAAGTCGTGCCGCTAGAGAATGGGGGTGAACAGACGGGCCACCCCGTCGCGCAAGCGGATGGCCAGCGGGCGGGCGCGCAACGCCATGGCCGATATCTCGTTCGATGCATCACGGGCGGCATCAAAAAGGGATTCCAGCCGCGTAGACAGCGCGGTGTCGTACACCTCCACATTGAACTCGAAGTTGAGGCGCAGGCTGCGCACATCCCAATTGGCCGAACCCAGGCAGCACCACTGGCCGTCTATCAGCATCAGCTTGCTGTGGTCGAACGGGCCAGGCCGTTCGAAGATGCGTACACCGTGCTCCAGCACCTGCCAGTAGTGGGCGCGCGCGGCCCATTGCACCGTGGGATGGTCGCCGTTTGCGGGCGTCAGCACCTCGACGCGCACGCCGCGCAACGCGGCCGTGCTCAGCGCCGCGATCATCGGCTGATCGGGCACGAAGTAAGGTGTCCAGATGCGCAACGAATGCTTCGCCGCGCTCAAAGCGCCCATGAAGGTCCAGCGCAGCCGGTCCAGGGCCTCATCGGGACCTGCCTCGATGCCGCGCGCCCAAGAGGTTCTTTGCTCATCAGCCGTTGCGGGCGGTTCGCCCCAGAAACCCTCGTTGAGCCGCTCGCCCGTTGTATCGCACCAATCGTCGGTGAAGCACCGCATCAGATGCGCAATCACCGGCCCGCGCAGACGAAAGTGCAAATCGTGACAGGCCTGGCCCGGCGCATCGGGCCGCCAATACGGGCTGAAGATGTTCATGCCGCCGGTGAAACCCGTCTCGCCATCGATCACCAGCAGCTTGCGGTGATTGCGCAGATGAGCGGCATGCAGGCGCGCGGGAATCAACGTCGGGTTGAACGCCGCCGCCGGAACGCCGGCGCGCTGCAAGGCGCGGTAGGCGCTGCCGGGCGTCCAGCGGGCATACACGTCGTCGATCAGCACCCGCACTTGCACGCCGCGCTCATGAGCCCGGCGCAGCGCATCGACGAACTGCGCCCCGATGCCTTGGCTGTCGAAGATGTACGAGGCCAAGGCGACGCTGTACCGCGCCGATTCGATGGCGGCGAGCATGGCCGGGTAGGCCTGCTCGCCATCGACAAGTGGCTCGATGCGGTTGCCGCCGGTCAGCGACTGGCCGGTGGCGCGTCCCACCAGGTGGGCCAGACCGGCAAGCGGCGCCGATACGGCCTGGGGCATCGTAGGCACGAGGTCCTGCCGAACAGCAGGATCTGCCCCCGGAAACAGCCGCCGCGCCCGCCGCTGGTAACGGTTGATGCCGAACAGCCCATACAGCAGCGAACCGCCCAGCGGCAACAGCGCGATCAGCAGCACCCACAGCGTGGCCGATCGAGGGTCACGTTTGTAGATGACCGCGTGCCCCGCTGTGGGGATAGCGACCGCCAGCGACACGAGGGTGGCTGCCCATGTCAGCCCGTTGGGGTCGGACACGACAGCCTCCCATCGCTCAAGATTCGCCGCCCGCCGGCTTCTTCTTGCGCTTAGGCTTGCTCTCGCCGTTCGGCGGTGCCTCGGCCACGTTCGCGGCATCGGGCTTATCAGGCTCGGCCGGCTGCGCGGGTGGCTCCTTGCGCTCGAAGACGACGCGTTCGGCCTTGTCGTCCCAGCGGGCGCTGGCGTGATCGCCCTTGCCGATACCGCCACCCAGCATCTCGCGCGCCAATGCGGTCTCCAGTTCGCTGCGGATCAGCCGCTTGAGCTCGCGCGCGCCGAACTCGGGTTTGTAGCCTTCCTCCGCGAAGTGGTCGATCAAGGTCTGATCGAAGCTGAGCGTCACGCCCTGGCTGGCGGCGTTGCGGGCCACGCGATCGAGCTGCAGGCCGACGATATGGCGGATCTCCTCCTTGCCCAGCGCATGGAAGACGATGATCTCGTCGATGCGGTTGAGGAACTCGGGGCGGAAGTGTCCGCGCAACACGTCCATCACCTCGGCCTTGGTCTTTTCGTACTCCTCGCCGGCCGCACCGCGCGCCTTCAGCCGCCGCTGGATGATGTCCGAGCCCAGGTTGGACGTGGCGATGATGATGGTATTGGTGAAATCCACTACCCGGCCCTTGCCGTCGGTGAGCCGGCCGTCGTCGAACACCTGCAGCAGGATGTTGTAGACGTCGGGGTGCGCCTTCTCGATCTCGTCGAGCAGCAGCACGCTGTAGGGCTTGCGACGCACCTTCTCGGTGAGCTGGCCGCCCTCGTCATAGCCCACATAACCCGGAGGCGCCCCCACCAGGCGTGCCACGGTATGGCGTTCCCCGTACTCGGACATGTCGATGCGCAGCAGCGCACCTTCATCGCCATAGATGGACTCGGCCAGCGCCTTGGCGAGCTCGGTCTTGCCCACGCCGGTCGGCCCGAGGAACAGAAAAGTCGCCACCGGCTTGCTGCCTTCGCGCAGGCCCGCGCGCGACAACCGCACGGCATCGGCCACCGCGCGCACTGCTTCGTCCTGGCCCACCAGGCGCTCGTGCAGCCGCTGCTCCAGATGCAGCAGCTTCTCGCGTTCTTCCACCGTCAGCTCGTTGACCGGAATGCCGGTCAGGCGCGAGACGATCTGCGCGACATGCTCGGCCTTGACTTCGGCGCTGCCCGAGGCGCGCTCGCGTTCCCATTCCTCGACGAGCTTCTTGAGTTCAGTCTCCTTGGCCTCGATGCGCTTGCCCAGCTCGGCGGCCTTGTCGTACTGCTTGCGCGAGGCCACATAGTCCTGCTCACGCCGCAGCTGGTGCAGTTCGGACTCCAGCTCTTGCACCGCCACCGGGCGGGCCGTGGCCGACAGCTTCACGCGTGCGGCCGCCTGGTCGAGCAGGTCGATGGCCTTGTCAGGCAAAAAGCGCGCGGTGATGTAGCGGTCCGACAACTCGGCGGCGGCGATGATCGCATCCTCGGTGATGCTGACCTTGTGGTGCGCCTCGAAGGTGTCGCGCAGGCCGCGCAGGATCATCATGGTCTGCGCTACCGTCGGCTCGGGCACCATCACCGGCTGGAAGCGACGCTCCAGCGCGGCGTCCTTCTCGATGTACTTCTGATACTCGTTGAGCGTGGTGGCGCCGATCAGGTTCAGTTCGCCGCGCGCCATCATCGGCTTGAACACGTTGGCCACGTCCAGCCCGCCTTCGCCGCCACCCTGGCCTGCACCGACGATGGTGTGCACCTCGTCGATGAAGAGAATCAGCTCGCCCTGGTGCTCGGTCACTTCCTTGAGCACCTTCTGCACGCGCTCCTCGAACTCGCCGCGGTACTTGGCGCCTGCCACCATGGCGTTGATGTTGAGTTCGACCAGACGCTTGTCGCGCAGCGTCTCGGGCACTTCGCCGGCGACCATGCGCTGCGCCAGCCCTTCGACGATGGCGGTCTTGCCGACGCCGGGCTCGCCGATCAGCACCGGGTTGTTCTTCTTGCGCCGGGCCAGCACTTCGATGGTCGTCTCGATCTCCTGCGCGCGGCCGATGACCGGATCGAGCTTGCCCTCGCGCGCCATCTTGGTGAGGTCGCGCGAATACTTGTCGAGTTCCGGCGTGTTGGTCGGCGTCTCGGCGCGGCCATCCTCGGCCCCTTTGCCGACCACCTTGCTTACCTGCTGGCGCAGCGCTTGCGGCGTGAGGCCGTAACGGCGCAGCAGGTTGGCCGCCAAACCTTCGCCTTCCTCGGCGAGCCCGATCAGGAAATGCTCCGGCCCGACATAAGAGTGGCCGAGTTCGTTGGAGGCCACGAAAGCACGGCTGAGCGCGTCCTTGACCCGGGGCGACACGCCGATCTCGCCCTCGAACGGCTTATCGCCGCGCTTGGCTTCGGATTCGATCTGGCGCTTAAGGTCATCGACCTTGATCTTGAACTGCCCCAGGATGGTCTTGACCACGTCGCTGTCGGATAGCGCCAGCAGCAGGTGTTCGGTATCGACTTCGGCGCGCCCGAACTCTGCAGCGTGTCGGGCGGCCTCCTGCAATAGGGCCTCGGACTGTTCGCTGATACGGCTGGCGAGCCCACTGCCACGACGGCGCGCGGTGCCCGTACCGGCCGGGGCGGGTTCGCCGAACGAGGCATCGACGACCTCGTCGGTATCGGCCGCCATGGACGGTGCGTCGTCACCGATGCGGAAGAAGTCGCTGCCAAGGAAGTCTTCGAACAGCCCGCTGCGCGAGCCGAACAAGGCTTCCAGCGGTGAGACGGTGCGCTTTTGCTGGCGCACCAGTTGGCGATAGTGATCGTCACACAACAGCATGGTGCTGTGGCGACCATTGAGATTGGCTTCCACCCGCACCGTGGCGGGCTGGCCGCAGACTTGGCATTGTTTTCTGGCCATGCTGATGCTCCTGTAAAGATTGATCTGACGAGGCACCGCCGATCACGGTGCCTCATCTCTTTGTGGTTTTTGAGAAAAACGCGCTGCCCCGCGTCAGCCGTTGATCGGGATCGAGCGCCCCTGCTTGGGCGTACTGGCCTCGCGCTTTTCCATCGTGATCGTGAGCACGCCGTTCTTGAAAGCGGCCTTGATCGTGTCCTGGTTGGCATCGGCCGGCAGGTTCAGAGCGCGCTGAAAGCTGCCGTAGGAGCGCTCCACCCGGTGGAAACCACCGTCTTTGCGTTTCCTGCTCCTGACGCTTTTCACCGCGCACCAGCAGCACGTCGTTGTCGAGCGTGATCTGGATGTCTTTTTCCTCGATGCCGGGTACTTCCAGGGCGATCTTGTACTGCTTGTCGGTCTCCTGGATGTCCAGCGCCGGCTTCAGCATGCCCGGCCAGTCCGACGGCCAGCGTGGCATGGCCAGCGTCGGGAAACCGAAGCCTCGAAACGCGTCGTCGAACAGGCGGTCGATCTCGCGATGCAATTGCAGGATGGGACTGACGGGCCCACCCGCCACCGGCAGGTCATTGCGCTGCACCGGGAGCGAGGCAGTGCTCTGTTGTTCTTCCTGCTCCTTTTTGAACCAGTTCCAGGGAGCCAATTTCTTGAAATCAATGTCCATGTCATACCTCCAGAAATCAATTGAAGACTCACTCAATCCGTTTGCCTGCGGCTATGGATAGCGCGCCCAGGCAACACGGGATGTTTCGCTGACTTCGGCTGCTCATCTGTGCGTATCACCTCCTTCTTTCTGCCTGCTTGGATCTGATCATTGATCCATTGATCGATTTCACTTTGACGAAACCGCCACGTCCCGCCGACCTTGAAGGCCGGAATTTCCCCGTGCGCGGCGAGCCGGTAAAGCGTCCGCTTGCCGACCTTTAAGTAGGTAGCCAACTCGTCGAGTGTGAAGATCGCCTGCTGGCGCGCTGTCATACCACCCCCACAAGTTCCGTCGTCACGCGGCCTCGCTCGAGGAAATTCTTGCAAGACTTTGCAAGATATTGCGCCTAACATGCCGAAAGTCAAGAGTCAACATCCAGCGACCTGCTGGCCGATTGATGTGACTCAAATCTTCAAGGACGGTATGCCAGGGCGGGCCGTGCCGGCGCGGGGGACGGTGGGTTGATCGGGACCTTGCGGGCGCCGCCCACGGCCGCAGATCAAACACCGATCCTCACGTTGTAACCGAGCGCCCGCAGCCCCTTGCTCGTGCGCATGTTCCTTGGCGGAAACTCGTCTGGGCGCGCCCAGCCGACGATTTCCCCGAGACTGCTCAGGCCAATGTGCGGAATGGCCCAGTCGTCGCTGCGGATCGCGCTACCCAAGAAGCCCAGTGGCAGCGCAGGACGATTTTGGCCAAATCATCGAATCCACGTCCTCACGGCCAAGGCGTTACTATTTAGTTCGGATTACGGACGCGGGTTCGGTTCCGTGTTCCACCACCAATGCGTGGCCCAGCAGGCCCGGAAAGGAACCCGTCTCAAGCGGGTTCCGGCCTTTTTTCATGACTGCCTTCCGCCGATCAGGGCGCCCGCCGGCATGCATGGCGGGCACGGCGGGCCATCGCGCGGCCCGGCGTCGATTACGATGATCGCCCCGCCGGAGCGCCGGACCCCCACCATGCCACCCGATACCTTCAACGCCCTGCGCATCCACAACGACGCCGGCGGCTACCGCAGCGGGCTGGAGTCGATCCGCCTGGGCGACCTGGCGCCCGGCGAGATCGTCATCAGGACCGCGTACTCCTCCGTCAACTTCAAGGACGCCCTGGCCGGCACCGGCGAAGGCAAGATCCTGCGCCGGTTCCCGCTGGTGGGCGGTATCGATGTCGCCGGGCACGTGGTCGCATCGACGGATCCGTCGTTCAAGGACGGCGATGCGGTGCTCGTCACTGGCTGTGGCCTCAGCGAGACGCGCGATGGCGGGTACTCGGAATACGCGCGGCTGGAGTCGCAGTGGGCCATTCCCCTGCCCGCCGGGCTCAGCCTGCGCGAAAGCATGATCCTGGGCACGGCCGGCTTCACCGCGGCGCTGGCGTTGCTGCGGATGGTGGAGAACCGGCAAACCCCCGATCTGGGACCGCTGGCGGTCACCGGGGCCACCGGCGGCGTCGGCTCGCTGGCCGTGGACATCTTCAGCCGCGCCGGCTTCGAAGTGCACGCAGTCAGCGGCAAGGCCGACCAGGCCGATTACCTGAAGTCGATCGGCGCCAGCGAGGTCGTCGGCCGGGACGCGCTCTCCACGACGCGTCCGATGGAGTCGGCGCGCTTCGGCGGCGGCCTGGACAACGTCGGCGGCCCGATGCTGGCCAGCCTGCTGGCGCAGACCGCGCCCTACGGCAATGTCGCCAGCGCCGGGCTGGCCGCGACGCATGCACTGGATACCACGGTGATGCCCTTCATCATCCGCGGTGTCTCGCTGCTGGGCGTGGCTTCGGCAGGCACCGCGCGCGACATCCGCGAGGCGGTCTGGCAGCACCTGGCCAGCGACTGGAAGCCGCGCCACCTGGACCGCATCTGCACCCGCGAGGTCACGCTGGACCAGCTGCACGAGGTGTTCCCGGTGATGCTGGGCGGCGGTTCACTGGGGCGGACACTGGTGCGCATCGGCGGCGATTGACCGGCTGCTTCGACTACGCAGCGCACGCCCCGGTACGATTTGCGGAGCCCGCCCCGCCCGCTACAATCGGGCGCATTTCCCCGGGGATACACCATGGCGCGCATTCTGATCGTGGACGATTCACCGTCCCAGCTGGTGGGCATCAAGCGAATCGTGGAGAAGCTGGGGCACGAGACGGTTACGGCCGAGGACGGCGCGGCCGGCGTCGAGGCGGCCAAGCGCGAGCTCCCCGACCTGGTGCTGATGGACGTGGTGATGCCGAACCTCAATGGCTTCCAGGCCACCCGCTCCATCGCGCGCGACCCGTCCACCAAGCACATCCCGGTGGTGCTGGTGACTACGAAAGACCAGGACACCGACCGCGTGTGGGGCATGCGCCAGGGCGCAAAGGCCTACATCACCAAGCCGTTCAACGAGGCCGACCTGGCTGAGGTCCTGGGGCAGCTGCTGCCGGGTTGAGACGCGCCCGGGGAATCGCCTCAGGCCCGTCTCCAGCTGTTCCCGAATGCATCACGCAAGGCCTCGTACGCCTGCGTCTGGGCCGTATCCTGCGGTGGCGGGGCCAGCACCTCCAGTTCGACGATCTGGTCGCCGTCGGGCGGTCCCGGCAGGCCGCGGCCACGCAGGCGCAGCTTTCGCCCGGCTTCCGACTTGGCCGGCACCTTCAGCTCCACCGGGCCGCCCAGCGTCGGTACGCTGACCGTGGCGCCCAGCGCCGCCTCCCAGGGCGCCACCGGCAACTGGTAGATGATGTTGCGGCCGTCGACCTCGAACTGGGGGTGCGCGGCGTACTCGACTTCGAGCAACAGATTGCCGCCGCCCTCGCCCTGCCCGGCCAGCCGGATCACCTGGCCCTCGCGCACGCCCTTGGGTACGCGTACATCGAGCGTCTTGCCGTTGATGCCGATGCGTACCGAACCACCTTGGAACACCGTCTCGAGCGAGATCGCGAGCTTGGCGCGGGTGTCTCCCGGGGGGCGCGGGCGACCCTGGAATCCGGGGCCGCCGCGGGCACGTCCACGGCCGAACATGCTTTCGAAGAAATCACTGAACCCGCCCCCTGCACCGCCACCGGCGAAGATTTCTTCGAAATCCACGCCACCGGCACCCGGCCCACCACCGAACCCCCCCGGAGGCGGCTGCACCTCGTCGCCCGGGCGGTAGCCCCGCGCGCGCAACTGGTCATAGGCGGCGCGCTTCTGCGGGTCGCGCAACGCCTCGTACGCCTCGTTGATCGCCTTGAACCGCTCCTCGGCGCCGGCCTCCTTGCTGACGTCCGGATGGTACTTGCGGGCCAGGCGGCGGTAGGCCGTCTTGATCTCCGCTTCGCCGGCGGAGGGTTCGACCCCGAGCGTGTCGTAGTAGTCCTTGAACTGCATGGCGTCCGCTACCGGTGAGGTGGATTGGCGATGGAGCGTTGCGGGTTCGCCACGCAGCTGGCACGCGCGACGGCCATCGCATGCTGCACACAATGGTCGCCGATGGCGCGATTTCAAGTGAAGGCAGCGTCCGGCCGTACGCAGTGCCCGCTACCCGGCCAGCGGGCTCGGCCGGCATTGCGCTGCCGGCGGTATTGACGTCATCGCGCGACCGACCGCCTAGACTGTGCCGCAACCAACCCCACACAAGGCCCCTGCCATGAGCATCAAGATCGGCGACCGCATCCCGGAGGTTCCGCTGCAGCGCATCCGCGACGGCATGGAAACCGTCGACACCAGTACCCTGTTCGACAGCCGGCGTATCGTGCTGTTCGCCGTGCCGGGCGCCTTCACACCGACGTGCTCCGAAAAACACCTCCCGGGTTTCGTCGAACACTTCGACGCCTTCCGCAGCCGCGGCGTGGAGGTGGCCTGCATGTCAGTCAACGACCCCTTCGTGATGCAGGCCTGGGGCCAGGCCCACCAGGTGCCGGACGGCCTGATGATGCTGGCCGACGGCAACGGCGACTTCACCCGCGCGCTGGGCCTGGAGCTGGACGCCAGCGCGTATGGCATGGGCACGCGCGCCAAGCGCTTCGCGCTGTATGCCGAGGACGGCGTGGTGCGCGAACTGCAGGTGGAGGCGCCGGGCGAGTTCCGGGTGTCATCGGCCGAGCACATGCTGGAGCTGATGGGGACGGGTGAATAACGGCGGAGCAGCCCGCCAAGCATCTCGCATAAACGACAACGCCGCCCTCGGGCGGCGTTGTCGCGTCATTGGGACCGGCTGCGATCAGCCTGCGTCCGACGGCTGCTCCGGGATGGACGCGTCGTTCGGAGAGGTGGCCACCGGACCCTCGACGGCCAGTGCCTCGCCCTCGCCGTCCTCGTCGTCCAGCGACGCATCCAGCCGCTCCATCGCCTGCAGCGTCTCGTCCGCGGCCAGGCGCATGAGCGTGACGCCCTGGGTATTGCGGCTGACCTGCGAAATCTCCGAAGCGCGGGTCCGCACCAGCGTGCCGCCGTCGGAGATCAGCAGCACCTCGTGGTGCTCGCTGAGCTGCACGGCGCCGACCAGCGGACCGTTGCGCTCGGTGGTCTTGATGGCCAGCACGCCCTGCGTGCCGCGCCCCTTGCGCGGGTACTCGGCCAGCGGCGTGCGCTTACCGTAGCCGCGCGCGCTGGCGGTCAGGATGTCGCCGTCACCGTCGATCACGATCAGGCTCACCACCTGCTCGCCGTCGGCCAGGCGCATGCCGCGCACGCCGGTCGCGGTGCGGCCCATCGACCGCACGGAGCCTTCGTCGAAGCGCACGGCCTTGCCGTTGCTGGCGAACAGCATGATGTCGCGCTCGCCGTTGGTCAGCGCGGCATTGACCAGCGCATCGCCCTCGTCGAGGTTGATGGCGATCTTGCCGCGCTGCAGGCGATAGGCGAACTCCGTCAGCGGCGTCTTCTTGACCGTGCCGTTGCGGGTGGCGAAGAACACGTACTTGCCGTCCTCGTACTCGCGCACGGGCACCACGGCCTGCACCTGCTCGCCGGTTTCCAGCGGGATCCAGTTGATGATCGGCCGGCCGCGGGCGTTCGGGCCGGCATCGGGCAACTGGTGCACCGACAGCCAGAACACCCGGCCCGCGCTGGTGAAGGTCAGCAGCGTGTCGTGCGTGTTGACCAGCCAGAGCTTATCGATGAAATCCTCGTCCTTGGTCGCAGCGGCGTTGCGGCCACGGCCACCGCGCTTCTGCGCGCGGTAGGCGGTGACCGGCTGGCGCTTGGCGTAGCCGGCGTGCGACAGCGTCACCACCACGTCCTCCGGCGCGATCAGGTCGAGGATGTCGAGGTCCTCCTCGCTCTGCGCGGATCTCGCTGCGGCGCGCATCGCCGAACTCTTCCTTGACGTTGCGCAGCTCGGTGCGGATGACGTCCAGCAGCACGTCGGGGTTCTCGAGGATCTCGATCAGGCCGCGGATCGTCTCCAGCAGCAGCTTGTATTCCTCGGTCAGCTTCTCCTGCTCCAGGCCGGTCAGGCGGTGCAGGCGCATCTCCAGGATCTGCTGGGCCTGGGTCTCGGTCAGCTGGTAGCGGCCGTCGACCAGGCCCACGCCGTCGGGCAGGTCTTCCGGACGCGAGGCATCAGCGCCGGCGGCCGCCAGCAGCGCGCCGACCAGGCCCGGCTCCCAGGTGCGCGCCAGCATCCGCTCGCGCGCTTCGTTCGGGTTGGCCGACGTCTTGATCAGCTCGATCATCTCGTCGATGTTGGCCAGCGCGACCGTCAGGCCTTCGAGGATGTGCGCGCGTGCACGGGCCTTGCGCAGGTCGAAGATGGTGCGGCGTGTCACCACCTCGCGGCGGTGGCGGACGAACGCCTCCAGCATCTGCTTGAGGTTCAGCAGCTGCGGGCGGCCATCGACCAGCGCCACCATGTTGATGCCGAACACCGACTCCATCTGGGTCTGCTGGTAGAGGTTGTTGAGCACGACCTCCGCGGACTCGCCGCGCTTGACCTCGATGAAGATGCGCATGCCGTCCTTGTCGGACTCGTCGCGCAGCTCGCTGATGCCCTCGAGCTTCTTTTCCTTCACCAGCTCGGCGATCTTCTCGATCAGCCGCGCCTTGTTGACCTGGTACGGGATCTCGGTGACGACGATCGCCTCGCGGCCGTTGTCGGCCACTTCGACCTCGGCGCGCGCGCGCATGCGCACCCGGCCACGGCCGGTGCGGTAGGCGTTGATGATGCCGGCGGTGCCGTTGATGATGCCCGCAGTCGGGAAGTCGGGACCGGGGATGTGCTCCATCAGCCCGTCGACGTCGATGTCGGGCTGGTCGATCAGCGCGATGGTCGCGTCGATGACCTCGGACAGGTTGTGCGGCGGGATGTTGGTCGCCATGCCGACCGCGATGCCGGCCGAGCCGTTGACCAGCAGGTTCGGCACCCGGGTCGGCATGACCGTGGGCTCGAGCTCCTTCTCGTCGTAATTGGGCTGGAAGTCGACGGTTTCCTTGTCGATGTCGGCCATCAGCTCGTGGCTGATGCGCGACATGCGCGCCTCGGTGTAGCGCATCGCCGCGGCCGAATCGCCGTCGACCGAACCGAAGTTGCCCTGCCCGTCCACCAGCATGTAACGCAGCGAGAACGGCTGCGCCATGCGCACCAGGGTGTCGTACACCGCCGAGTCGCCGTGCGGGTGGTACTTACCGATCACGTCACCGACGATGCGCGCCGACTTGTAGTACGGCTTGTTGCTGTGCGCGCCGAGTTCGTTCATCGCGTAACAGCACGCGGCGGTGCACCGGCTTGAGGCCGTCGCGCGACGTCGGGCAGCGCACGCCCGACGATGACGCTCATCGCGTAGTCCAGGTAGCTGCGGCGCATCTCGTCTTCGAGATTGACCGGGATGATTTCCTTGGCGAGTTCGGCCATCGGGTTTCCGTTTCTGGAGGCGGATCAGGCCGTTTCCGGACGTACCTCGCAGGGGCTTTGCAGCGCCCGCGCGGCAGCCGGTGGGAACGGCATCAAAAAGACGTGAAATCGTATCACGAACGGCGGGTCCGCGCATGCTGATTTGTACGCAGAAACAATGACTTAGGCCACGCCAACGTCATGGAAAGCAAGTTCGTTGCCACGGATGACACGGATAAGCGCGGATACGGCGAGAAGAGGTGGCTCTGCCCGCCGCTCGCAGCGGCGTGAGGTTGCACAACCCGGGGGCTACAGAGCGCGTGCGTGGCCGAATGCCGACAGGCCTCTTCCGTGACGTTCAGTGTCCATCCTTGGCAAAAAATCAGCCGAACGCCGCCCGCATCTTCGCCTCGTCCGGCTGCTCGATGACGCCGCGCTCGGTGACGATCGCATCGATCAGCGTGTGCGGGGTCACGTCGAACACGGGGTTCCAGGCCGCGATCTGCTCGGCGGCTGTGCGCACCGTGCCGACGCCGAACAGCTCGGCCGGGTCGCGCTCCTCGATCTCGATGGCATCGCCATCGGGCGTTTCCATGTCGACCGTCGACGAGGGCGCGACCACCATGAACTTCACGCCGTGGTGTCGCGCCGCCAGCGCCAACTGGTAGGTGCCGATCTTGTTGGCCGTGTCGCCGTTGGCGCAGATGCGGTCGGCGCCGACCACCACCCACTGCACCGCGCCGGTCTTCATCAGGTGCGAAGCCGCCGCATCGGCGATCAGCGTGGGCTGGATGCCGTCCTGCTGCAGCTCCCACGCCGTCAGGCGCGCGCCCTGCAGCCACGGCCGCGTCTCGCCGGCGAACACTTTGGCGATGCGACCCTGCGCCACGCCGGCGCGGATCACGCCCAGCGCGGTGCCGAAGCCGGCGGTGGCCAGCGAGCCGGTGTTGCAATGGGTCATCACCCCACTGCCCTCGCCGATCAACGCCGCGCCCAACGCACCCATGCGCCGGTTGGCCGCCAGGTCCTCGGCGGCGATGGCATGGGCCTCGCGCTCGATTACCTCGCGCCAGTCGGCACCGGCGACGGCCAAGGTCCGGCGCATGCGTGCCAGCGCCCACGCCAGGTTGACCGCGGTCGGTCGTGCCGCATTGAGGCGCTGCATGGCGGGCTCGAGGACTACGGCCGCTTCTGCGCCGCTCGTTGCCTGCACATCCCGCGCGGCCAGCACCACGCCCCACGCCGCAGCGATACCGATGGCCGGCGCGCCGCGCACGGTCAGCGCGTGGATGGCCTCGGCCACCTGGTCGCTGGTCTCGCAGCGCACGTATTCCACGGTGAAGGGCAGCTTTCGCTGGTCGAGCAGTTCAAGGGCGTCGCCGGTCCAGCGGATCGGGCGGACGCGGTCGTAGCGGTCGAAGTCGAAGGTGTCGGTCATCCGGCGATTCTATCCGCAGGCCCGTAAGAGCGACTTCAGCCGCGACCCATCTCCGGGGATCCCGGGCGACGACTGCAGGAGCGACGTGAGTCGCGATGGCAATGGTGGACCGGCAGCATCCGGACAGGTGATCGCGGAAGGAGTCCCGGGCGGGATCGCGGCTGAAGTCGTTCCTACAAAATGCACAGGCGCGATACAGGCGAGGGTTACGCGCGCGCGAAGTCGAAAGCGAGCACGTCGGCGATGCGTTCGGTCCCGAGCATCGCCATCAGCAGGCGGTCCACGCCCAGCGCGACGCCGGCGCAATTGGGGAAACCCGATGCCAGTGCGTCCAGCAGGCAGTCGTCGCGCGGCGGGACGGCGTCTGCGCGCGATGCACGAACGGATCGGTCACGGTCGAACCGGGCGCCCTGCTCGGTAGCGTCCGACAATTCGTGGTAGCCGTTGGCCAGCTCAAGCGGTCCGAGATACAGCTCGAAACGCTGCGCCACCGGCGTGCCCTCCTCGTCCGGCGCAATGCGGGCGAGCGCGCACTGGCTGGCGGGATAGTCGACCACGGCGGTCATCCGGTCGACCGGAAACGCCGGCTGCAGGCGGTGGGTCATCAGCAGATCGAGCCAGTCATCGCGGGTCAGCCCGGCCGGGTCGATGACGACATTGCCGAGTGCGTCACGCAACGCCTGGTCGGGCGCGGCCAGCGGGTCGAGGCCGAGTTCGCGCCGGTAGAGGTCGCGATAGCGCACGCGCTCCAGCGTTGCCTGCCGGTCCACCAGGGCAAGGGCCTGTCGGATCAGCTCAGCGGTTTCATCGACCAGCCGGTGGTGGTCCCAGCCGAGCCGGTACCACTCCAGCATGGTGAATTCGGGGTTGTGGCGGCCGCCGGCCTCGCCGTCGCGGAACACGCGGCCGAGCTCGTAGCAGTCGCCAAACCCGCCCGCGAGCAGGCGCTTGAGCGGGTATTCGGGCGACGTCCGGAGCCAGCGCGTGCGCGGCGCACCATCGGTGCGGCCGGAGAATTCCAGGGAAAACGAGGCGATGTTCGGGTCGGTGTTGCCGGCGACCGACATCACCGGAGTTTCGACCTCCGTCACCTCACGCTCGGCGAAAAATGTGCGGATCCGGGCATTGAGCGCCGCGCGCAGGCGCAGGGCATCGAACGATGCGGACGGCTGCCAGTCAACAGGCATCGAGACAGGCCTTTGCAGGAGCAGCTTCAGCGGCGATCGGATGCCCGGCTGCGCGAACCGATTTCACGATCGCGGCTGACGCCGCGCCTACAGGACACGCAGGACTATTCATGCTCGGCCAGGAAGGCCTGCAACCGGGCTTCGTCCCAGACTTCGACGCCCAGCGCCTCCGCCTTCGCCAGCTTCGAACCCGCCGCCTCGCCGGCCACGACGAAATCCGTCTTCTTTGACACGCTGCCCGCGGCCTTGGCGCCAAGGGCTTCGAGCCGCGCCTTGGCTTCGTCGCGGCTCATCGACGACAGCGTGCCCGTCAGCACGACCGTCTTGCCGTCCAGCGGGCCGGCTGCGATGGCGTCATCGGCGGGCAATGCCGTGAGCAGGGTTTGCATCGCCGCAAACGAGTTCGAAAGCAGGCGACTGTTGGCTTCCACTTCCAGCCACGTGGCCAGTGCCGAGGCGGTGTCGGCCGGCAGGCCGGCGGTCACGAAGTTGTGCCCGGGCGCATCGATCAACGAGGCTGCATCCGGGAACGCGGCCGCCAGTTGCTCGGCGCGGATACGGGTGACCTTGGGGATCTCCAGGTCGACCAGCAATGACGCCAAGTCCAACCCGTCGCGTAGCCGGGGGGATGGCGGATGCTCATCCTCGATCACCACCCCGCGCTCGAGCAGGTCGTCGATGACCTGCTGGTTGCCGGCCTGGTCGAAGAAGTGGCCGAGCGCGCGTGCCACTTCCCCGCCGATGTCCGGCACGTGCTTGAACAGCGGCCACGGCAGCCGTCGCACGGTCTCCAGCGAACCGAACCACTGCGCCAATGCCTTGGCCGTGCTCTCGCCGACGTGCTGGATGCCCAGCGCGAACAGGAAGCGCTCCAGCGTCGTGCGGCGGCTGTGGTCGATGGCCTCGACCAGGTTCTCGGCCCACTTGGTGGCGACCTTGCCCGCCTTGACCGTCTCAGGCGTGGTGCCGTCGCGCTCGTCTGCGCGGCGCTTCATTTCCAGCAGGTCATCGAGCGTCAGCCGGTAGATGTCGGCGACCGAGTCGACGAAACCCAGATCGACCAGCGCCTCGACGAAGCGCTCGCCCAGTCCTTCCACGTCCATGGCCCGCCGCGAGACGAAGTGGCGGATCGCCTCCTTGCGCTGCGCCGGGCACGACAGCTCGCCCGAGCACCGCCAGACCGCCTCGCCCTCCTCGCGGACGATTTCCGAACCGCAGACCGGGCATGCCGTCGGCATCTCCCACGCAGGGGCATGCGGATCGCGGTACTCGGGCATGACGCGCACGATCTCCGGGATCACGTCACCGGCGCGCCGCACGATCACGGTGTCACCGATGCGCACGTCCAGCCGCGCGATCTGGTCGGCGTTGTGCAGCGTCGCGCTGGTCACGGTGACACCGGCAACCTGCACCGGCTTCAAGCGGGCAACGGGGGTGACGGCCCCAGTGCGGCCGATCTGGACTTCGATACCTTCCAGCACGGTCGACTGCTCCTGCGCGGGGAACTTGTGCGCCAGCGCCCAGCGAGGTGCGCGCGAGACAAAGCCGAGCTGCTCCTGCTCGGCGTAATCGTCGACCTTGTAGACGACGCCGTCGATATCGAACGGCAACGCGTCGCGGCGCTCGCCGATACGGCGGTAGTAATCGAGCAGGCCGTCCAGGCCGCGGACCACATCGCTCTCGCCGCTGACCGGGAATCCCCACTCGCGCAGCTTCGCGAGTGTCGCCGAATGGGTTTGCGGCAGCTCACCGCCCTCCACCGCGCCGACGCCATAGGCGTAGAACGCGAGCGGCCGCTGCGCGGTCATGCGGGGGTCGAGTTGCCGCAACGAGCCGGCCGCGCCGTTGCGCGGGTTGGCCAGCACCTTGCCGCCCTCCGCCAGGGCGCGTTCGTTGTAGCGCTTGAAGGCCGCCAGCGGCATGTAGACCTCGCCGCGCACTTCCAGTACGCGCGGCCAGCCGTCGCCGCGCAGGTGCAACGGGATGGCCTTCACCGTGCGCAGGTTGGCGGTGACGTCCTCGCCGGTGGCACCATCGCCGCGGGTCGCGCCCTGCACGAAGCGGCCCTCCTCGTAGCGCAGGCTGATCGCCAGGCCGTCGAGCTTGGGCTCGACCGAGAACACCGGTTCGTCCTCGTCCAGCGCCTGGCCGATCCGGCGAACGAAATCGGCGACTTCCTCGTCCTCGAAGGCATTGCCCAGGGACAGCATCGGTATCGCATGGCGCACTTCGGCGAACGCGCCGGTGGGCGCGATGCCAACACGTTGGGTCGGCGAATCCTCGCTGGCGAACTCCGGATGCGCCGTCTCCAGCGCCTCGAGCTCGCGCAGCAGCCGGTCGTACTCGGCGTCCGGCATCGAAGGGTCGTCGAGCACGTAATACCGGTAGTTGGCGTCGTCGAGCGTGCGACGGAGTTCGTCGATGCGGGCGGCAGGGGTTGGCATGTCAGGGGGGTCGACGAGCTGTTCCAGGAGCGGTTCTGCCACGGATTTTCACGGATGGACACGGATCAAGCATCAAGCCGCCTGACATCTGACGACCGACTGCGGACTGCGGACTGCGCTAGCCAGCGCGACACCACTCAAAAGCCCTATCCGTGTCCATCCGTGAAAATCCGTGGCAAAAACGCTTTGCGACCGGACCAGTCGCCTACCACCGCCCCGGCCGCGTCAGCGGCGGGGCTTCGCGCTCGCGGTCGTAGGCGCGCAGTTCGTCGCGGATGTGCATGACGCGCTGGCGGCCCAGCGCGTTGCGCTGCTCGTCCAGCACGATGCCGCCCAGCAGCTCGGCCATGCGCTCGGCGGTGGGCTGCATGGTTTCCCAGGCGTTGAGCGCCGGCACCGGTGCGGGCAGCGTCAGGAAGAAGGCGATCGCCGGGGTCTCGAGCGACTGGATGTCGGCCATGTCGAAGCTGCCCGGCTTCATGATGTTGGCCACGCTGAAGACCGGTCCACGCTCGCCGCGGCCGTCGACCAGGCGGTGGAACACGCCCATGTGGCCGTAGACCAGGCCGGCCTTTTCCGCTGCCACGACGATGTCCGGGCCGTGCAGCTTTTCGCCGGCGCGGGCGGCCAGGTACAGGGTGATGATCTTGTCGAACTCTTCGCTGACGCGGCGGCCCAGGTCTGTATTGGCCCCCGCTGCCACGCCCTCGACGGTGCGTTCGAACAGGTCCAGCTCCGCCTGCGTCGCCGCATCACCACCCGCGGGCAACTCATCGCTGGCCAGTTCGTTCTCGAGCTGCTCGCCCAGCGTCGGTTCGCGTCGGGCGGTGGCATCACGCCCTTCGCGCGGGAGGCGACGCCCCTGGCCAGGCTTGCGCGGGCGGCCGAAGAAAACAATCGCGGCGATAAGAACCAGGCCGGCGACGAGGATTCCGATTCGCAGCAGGGTCACGTCGGACATCGGGGTCTCCTGGGATGCCGTGCAATAAGGTGACGGGCGATTGTCCGCAATGCGGGCGAAAGGCGCAAAGCCTTCTGACCGGTTGGTGCGCGGTGGACCTTACGCCGCGCCCGCCAGACGCGTCGCCTCCGCCAGGTCAACCGACACCAGCCGGCTCACGCCCGGCTCGCGCATGGTCACGCCCGACATCTGGTGGGCGGCTTCCATCGTGGCCTTGTTGTGGGTGACGAACAGGAACTGCACCTGCTCGCTCATCTCGCTGACCATTGCGGTGAAGCGGCCGACATTGGCCTCGTCCAGCGGTGCGTCCACCTCGTCCAGCAGGCAGAACGGCGCGGGGTTGAGGCGGAAGATCGCGAACACCAGCGCCACCGCGGTCATCGCCTTTTCGCCGCCCGACAGCAGCGAGATGTTGGACACGCGCTTGCCGGGCGGGCGGGCCATGATCGCCACGCCGGTGTCGAGCAGGTCCTCGCCGGTCAGCTCCAGGTAGGCGTGGCCGCCGCCGAACAGGCGCGGGTAGAGCTCCTGCACGCCCGAGTTGACGCGGTCGAACGTGTCCTTGAAGCGGCCACGGGTCTCGCGGTCGATCTTGCGGATCGCCTCTTCCAGCGTGTCCAGCGCGGTCGTCAGGTCGGTGTTCTGCGCGTCCAGGTACTCCTTGCGCTGCGCGGCTTCGGCGTGCTCGGCGATCGCGGCCAGGTTGACCGGCTCCAGCCGGCGCAGCCTGGCGTCGAGCTCATTGACGGTGCGCTCCCAGTCCTGCGGTGTCGGCGTCCTCGGCCAGCGTGTTGGCGACCTCCTCCAGCACGAACCCGGCTTCGACCACGGCCTCCGACAGGCCCTCGGCCTTGAGCACCAGCGCCTGCTGCTCCAGCCGGCGCTGGCCGATGGCCTCGCGCTGCTGCAGCGCCTGCTCGTCGCGCTGGTGGCGGGTCTGCTCGAAGCGGCGCAGTTCGTTGTCGATGCCGTCGAGCGCGGTACGCGGCCGCGGTCAACGCCTGCTCGGCCTGCACGCGCTGTTCGAGCGCGACCTGGCGCTGTTCCTCCAGCGTCTGCACCGGCGCGTCGCCATCGGCCAGCTGCGCGGACAGTTCACCCAGGCGCGTGTCGAGCTGCCCCCGCTGGCCGCCCATGCGGTCCAGCGCCTGGGTCAGCGCGGCGATCTGCGTGCGCTGCGATTCCAGCGTCAGGGCCAGCGCATGTGCCGTGTCGCGCGATTCGCGCGCGGCATTGCGGGCCTGGTCGCGGGCCTCGGTCAGCGTGCGGCGCTCCGCCTCGAGCTGCTGGCGGGCGTCCTCCAGCGTGCCCATCCGCTCGACCGCCTCTTCCTGCCGTGCGCGGGCTTCGCGGCCCTGTTCGCGGCTGCCGTCCAGCGACTGCGCCAGCGTCGCCAGCTCGGCTTCGATCTTCTCGATGCGCCCGCGCGCCGAATCCAGCCGGCCCTGTTGGCTCTGCAACTGGCCGGCCAGCTCGGACACGCTGCGGTGCGCCATGTACAGGCCGCGCTGCGCGTCCTCGCGCTGCTGCTCGGCCGCCAGCAGGCGGTCGCGCAGCTGGGTCAGGGTCGATTCGAGTTCGCGCTCGCGCGCCTGCAGCGTTTCGATCGCGCCGCGCAGCGACTGGATCTCGCGCTCGCGCAACAGCGCGCCCTGCTGGGCGTCACCGGCGCGCAGCACCTGCGAGCCAGCCCGCGCCCAAGCGCTCGCCACTGCGGGTGATGACCGACTCGCCCTCGTCCAGCCCGGCCAGCAGGCGGCGCGCGCCGGCCAGGTCGTCGGCGCCGTGCAGGCGCGCCAGCAGGCGGCGGATCGCGGCCGGCCCCTGCACGCGCGAAGCCAGCGAGGTGGCGCGGTACACGGTGTCGTCGCGCTCGCTGGCGACCAGCGACAGCCGGCCCTCGGCAAGTTCGCCAACGGCCTCGACCAGCGCCTCGGGCGCCTCGACCAGCACGCCTTCGATCATGCGACCGAGCGCGGTTTCCACCGCGTTCTCCCAGCCCGGCTCGACCTGCAGTGCCTCGCCGACGCGGGTGGCCGAATCCAGGCCGCGTGCCTTCAGCCAGCCGACCGCGGCGCCCTGTTCTTGGCCCAGCGCCGCGTGCTGCAGCGTTTCCAGCGAGGACAGGCGGCCGCGCGCGGCCTGCACGTTCTTGCGGGTATCGGCCAGCTCGGCCTGCACCCCGCGCTGCTGCTCCTGGAGGTCGAGCACGCCCGCCTTGCGCGACTCCAGCTGCTCGGTGAGCGTCTCCAGTGATGCCTTCTGGGTGTCGTGCTGCTCCTGGATCTGCTCGAACGACACCGCCAGTGCTTCGACGTCCAGCCCGGCGCGTTCGGCCGTCAGCGCTTCGCGGCGGCGTTCGGCGTCCAGCGCCTGGCGGTCGAGGTGCTCGATGCGGGTGCGCTCGACATCCGCGGCGCGCACGGCTTCGGACTGCGCGCGGCTGTGTTCGTCCCAGCGCTGCTGCCAGTCCGCCAGGCGGGTTTCGGCGTCGCGTAGCGCGTCCTGGCGCGCCTCGTCGGTCTCACGCAGCATTTCCAGGCGCGGTTCGGCCTCGGCCACGGCAGCCTGCAGCACGTCCAGCTGCGACTGGTCGCTGCCGATGTGCTCGGCGATCTCCGCCAGCGCCGCCTGTGCCTCGTCGCGGGCCCGCTGCAGGCGCGAGGACATCTCGCGCTGGTGCTGGATCTGCTGCTCGATCCGGGCCAGCGCACCGCTGACTTCGTAGCTCTCGGCCTGCGCCCTGTTCAACGCTTCGGCCGCCTCTTCGCGCCTGACGCGGCCGGTCTCGATCTCGCGCTCGGCCTCGCGCTGCTCGGCGATCAGCTGCTGCAGGCGGGTTTCCTGCTGGGACAGCTTTTCGCGCTGCGCCTGCAGCTTGCGGTCGAGTTCGCGGTGTTCCAGCGCCTTCCACTCGACGTCGCGGATCTTCCGGTCGGCCTGGATCGCCTGGTACTGCTCGGCCTGGCGCGCCTGGCGCTTGAGATGCTCGAGCTGCTTGCCGACCTCCTCGCGCAGGTCGTTCAGGCGATCCAGGTTCTCGCGGGTGTGGCGGATGCGGGTTTCGGTCTCGCGGCGGCGCTCCTTGTACTTGGAGATGCCCGCGGCCTCCTCCAGGTACACGCGCAGGTCCTCCGGGCGGGCCTCGATGATCTGGCTGATCATCCCCTGCTCGATGATCGAGTAGCTGCGCGGGCCCAGGCCGGTACCCAGGAACAGGTCGGTGATGTCGCGGCGGCGGCACTTGGCGCCGTTGAGGTAGTACTGGCTGCCGCCATCGCGGCTGACCGTGCGCTTGACCGAAATCTCGTCGAACGCGCGCGTACTCGCCGGTGATGGTGTGGTCGCTGTTGTCGAAGATCAGCTCGACCATCGCCTGCGACACCGGCTTGCGTGCTGAGGAGCCGGCGAAGATCACGTCCGTCAGCGAGTCGCCGCGCAGGCGGCTGGCCGAGCTCTCGCCCATCACCCAGCGCACGGCATCAATGATGTTGGACTTGCCGCAGCCGTTGGGCCCGACCACGCCGGTCATGTTGGTCGGCAGGTGCAGCGTGGTGGGATCGACGAAGGACTTGAAGCCGGACAGCTTGATCGTGGACAGACGCATGCGGCGGACGGGCCCCTGGCGCGCGACCGGCGCGCCGAAATGATTGACAAGTTACATTCGATAAATGCGCCATGTCATTGATTGACATGGCGCAATTGACACCCCGCGCACAGGGGGCTTCGCGAGTATAGCCGTCCCCCGCGCGCGCCCGACGATGCCCGCAGTTCGCGTCAACCGCATTTAATGCCGAACGCCCAGTACCGTCCGTCGGACCCCTCCGGCCTATCTTCCGGTGTCAGCCTCGCCAGGGGTTCGCGCCACGATGGACAGCGCGTGGATATCGGTGTCCATCAGGCCGCCCAGCGCGGCATACACGGCGCGATGACGGGCGATCGCCGACAGGCCGTCGAACGCCGCACTGACCACCCCGACGCGGAAATGGCCGCGCCCGTCGCGCGCACCGGCATGGCCGACATGCAGGTGGCTTTCGTCCTCGACCTGCAGCGACAGCGGCTGCAGGGCGACCTCCAGAGCGTGGCGGATCGCTGCGACGCGGTGTTCGCGGGGCAACGGGGCGGCGGGCGGGCTCATGGCAGGACCGGCCGGAAGGGGCGCACTTCGACCCGCTGGTAGACGCCCGCGCTGACATAGGGATCCGCGTCGGCCCAGGCGCGGGCCTCCTGCAGCGATTCGAACTGCGCCACCACGACGCTGCCGCTGAAACCCGCCGGGCCGGGGTCCTCGGCATCGATCGCGGGGCACGGCCCGGCAAGCAGCAGGCGGCCGGCATCGCGAAGCGCGACCAGCCGCTCCACATGCGCCGGGCGCGCCGTGGCCCGGCCGGCCAGGCCATCGGGACCATCGAAACCCTCGATCACGTACCACATACCCGGCGACCCCTGTATCCATTGGCCCTGAAGGGCGATGCGGAGCTAGTGTAGCCGTACGGTTCCCGGCGGGACCCGCGCGAGCCGACTGCGCTGCCGACCCGTCGGGCCCTCCGCATGAATCGCCTGCACGGCCGGGCTGGACACCGGTTTGGCGAGTCCGTACCCTAGCCGGCAATTGCACGATGCCGGATGCAGCGGCCCGTCGCAGGCAGGTCCCCACACCGCCTCCACGAGCCGCCACTCCCTGACACGGGGTGGACGACGCCGCAGATCCACCGGTCCGCGCCCGCAACCCTTCCCGCCCCACGCCGTCGCGCCCGCCGCGTCGTGCACGGCTGGACCGTTCCGGGCGTCACGCACCGACCTTTGCTGTCCGTTGCACCGAGCCGGCCGACCGCGGTCGCCGGCATTCGTGGGCCCGACCGACCGGTGGGCGCACAGGTATCCGCCTTTGCTGTGACTTTGGCCCGGAGGGGGCCGGCCACGCATGATCGACTCGCATGATCGACACTAGCGACACGACCGCGCCGGTCACGACCGGGGCCGGGGACGCGTCGTCCACCGGTCCCGGACACCCCACGCAGCCCCACCGCCCCCAGCAGCAGGAAATGCCGCTGGCGATGGTGCACGGCCAGCCGGTGCTGCAGATCCCGCAGGACCTGTACATCCCGCCGGATGCGCTGGAAGTCATCCTCGAGGCCTTCGAAGGCCCGCTCGACCTGCTGCTGTACCTGATCCGCCGGCAGAACCTGGACATCCTCGACATCCCGGTCGCCGAGATCACCCGCCAGTACGTCGACTACATCCAGGCGATGCAGGAGCTGCGCTTCGAGCTGGCCGCCGAATACCTGGTGATGGCCGCGATCCTGGCCGAGATCAAGTCGCGCATGCTGCTGCCGCGCCCGCCGAGCGAGGAAGGCGATGGAGGACGACCCGCGCGCCGAGCTGGTGCGCCGCCTGCAGGAGTACGAGCGCTTCAAGCAGGCCGCCGAGGACATCGACGCCCTGCCCCGCCAGGAGCGCGACACCGCGCCGGCGCAGCGCGTTCGTGCCGGACCGCGCCGCGGTGCGGCTGCCGCCGCCGGTGGACCTGCGCGAGATGCTGCTGGCGCTGCACGACGTGCTCAAGCGCGCCGAGCTGTTCACGCAGCACGCGATCAAGCGCGAGGCGCTGAGCGTGCGCCAGCGCATGGGCGAGGTGCTGAGCGGCTGGACGACGGCGCAGTTCCACCGCTTCGAGTCGCTGTTCACCGCGCGAGGAAGGCAAGCTCGGCGTGGTGGTGACCTTCCTGGCCCTGCTCGAGCTGGCCAAGGAACAGCTGCTCGACATCGTGCAGGAAGCGCCCGCTGGCGCCGATCTACGTCAAGTCGCTGGCCGTCGGCGAACGACGCACACCGACGCCGCTGCGAACTGTCCAGCGAGTTCGACGACGACCGACGCCGCCAACGACCGCCGAACTGACGCGCGAACCGACACCGAAGCACCGCAATGGACCAGAGCCTCATCACCCGCATCGTCGAAGCCGCCCTGCTGGCGGCCAACCAGCCGCTGACGCTGGCGCAGCTGCACGGCGCTGTTCCCGCGAGGACGAGCCGGCGCCGGCCGGCAGCGTCGAACAGGCGCTGGAAGCGCTGCGCGACGGCCTGCGCCGAGCGCGGCGTCGAACTGGTCGAGCTGGCCTCCGGCTTCCGCTACCAGGTCAAGGCCGACGTGCACCCCTGGGTCGCGCGCCTGTGGACCGAGCGCCAGACCAAGTACACCCGCGCCACGCTGGAGACGCTGGCGCTGATCGCCTACCGCCAGCCGATCACGCGCGGCGAGATCGAGCAGGTCCGCGGCGTGGCGGTCAACAGCAACATCATCAAGGCGCTCGAGGAACGCGAGTGGATCCGCGTGGTCGGCCACCGCGACGTGCCCGGGCAAGCCGGCGCTGTTCGGCACCACCAAGCGCTTCCTCGACTACTTCGGCCTCAAGCGCCTGGACGAGCTGCCGCCGCTGTCCGAACTCAAGGACATCGGCGAGCTGGAGCCGCAGTTGCCAGTTCGACGACGCCGCGCCGGTCGACGCCGGCGCTGCCGGCCGCGCATCGCGGCACGGCGAACGCCGGCACGCGGCGACCGACGACGACGACCAGGCACGACGACGAAGCCGACCCGACGACAGGACGACGCCGACCGCCCGACGAAGCCACCGGCACCGACGCGACGACGGCGCGACGACATCCAACGAACGACACCGCACGACGACACCGACGACGCCGATCGCCGAAGACGGCGCACGGCATCGTCGGAGCAGAAACAATGAGCTGATACCCCGAAAGAACCCGCCGCAAGCTGTCGCTGAAGCGCGGCGACGCCGACAACGCCGCCGACGCCCCGCGCCTCGAGGAGCGCCTGCACAAGGTCCTGGCGCAGGCCGGCCTCGGCTCGCGCCGCGCGCTCGAACAGCGCATCGCCGACGGCCTGGTCAAGGTCAACGGCGAGGTCGCGCAGACCGGCATGAGCGTCAAGCGGCGGCGACCGCATCGAGCTCGACGGCAAGACCTTCGTCGCCAGCGCGCTGACCGAACCGGCGCGCGTGCTGATCTACAACAAGCCCGAAGGCGAAGTGACCACGCGCGAAGACCCCGAAGGCCGCCCGACGATCTTCGAAGCGCTGCCCGCGCTCAAGGGCGCGCGCTGGATCGCGATCGGCCGCCTCGACATCAACACCACCGGCCTGCTGCTGCTCACCACCGACGGCGAGCTCGCCAACGCGATGATGCATCCCGTCGCTACGAGGTCGAGCGCGAGTACGTCTGCCGCGTGCGTGCGCCCGAAGGCGAGGAACGCGTGCCGGACAACATCGTCGACCGCCTGCGCGCGCGGCGTCGCGCTGGAAGACGGCCCGGCCAAGTTCGACGAGATCGAGCGCATCGGCGGCACCGATTCGCACGACTGGTTCCGCGTGCGTGCTCAAGGAAGGCCGCAACCGCGAAGTGCGCCGCCTGTGGGAATCGCAGGGCTGCCAGGTCAGCCGCCTGAAGCGCATCCGCTACGGCGACGTCGCGCTGCCGCGCCGCTGCTGCGCGGCCAGTCGCAGGAACTGGCGGCCGACAAGGTCGAGGCGCTGCGCAAGCGAGCTCGGCCTGGAGGACGGCACGCCGTCGGCGCTGACGCTGCAGCCGGTGATCGGCCAGCGCAAGGCGGCCAAGTCGACCGTGCACCTCGGCGGCGAGCAGCGCACCGCAGGGCTACGTCAGCGGCCACAACACCGCCGACGAAGGCCGCGAACTGCGTCGCTTCGACCACGTGCGCGAGGACCGCGGCCGTGGCCGCGGCGGCCCGCGCAAGCACGGCGGCCTGACCGTCAGCGGCGAAGCCGCGGCCAAGCAGTCGCAGAAGCCGTTCAAGCCAAGCGCACGCGACAAGGGCCCGCAGCGCCGCTGCCGCGACGGCAACCCGGCCGCGTTCCGCACCTGGTACGTGCCCGAAGGCGTCGACACCGGCCCGACCGGCCATCGCAATCCCGACGGCCGCGGCCCGAAGAAGCCGTATGGCAAGAAGCCGCGCCCCGGTGGCGCCGGTGCGGGTCCGAATCCCTACGGCGGCTTCAGCGGCGAGCGCCGTGGACCCGGTGGCGGCGGTGCGGGCAAGCCGCAACGTTCGGCCAAGCCGTACGGACACCCCGGCAACGCGCCCAGCTTCCCGTCCGACCACGCCAACCCGGGCGGCTTCAACCCGTACGGCGATCGTGCGCGCACTGCCAGGCCGGGCGGCCCCAAGCCCGGAGGCCGTCCGGGTGGAAAACCCGGTGGCAAGCCGGCTGGCAAGCCCGGCGGCCCGCGCCCTGGCGGTCCCCGTCCGGGTGGCCCGCGCGGTGGCGGTCGCCCCGGTGGCGGCGGCCGCGGCGGTCCGCGCGGCTGATCGTCCAGGCCACCGTAAAAAGGTTCTTCTCCCAAGTGAGGTAGAGCGCGGGAAGGCCGCTGTCGGGCCATCCCGAATCCGGGATGGCAACGACCGTCAGGCGTGGAAGTGCTCCGCCCCGCCGACGGCATCCCGCCTTTAGGCGGGGCGCGGACAGCCATGTCCGCTGCTACGCACTCCCACGCCTGCCGGCCGCCGCAGCCGCGGCTGCACGTGCATGCCATTGAAAGCCGTCGAAGCAGGAATCGTTATCTGCCGGCAGCCCCCGGCATCGATCCGACAGCCGTGACCACCTTCGCCAACGTTATCGTTGCGGCAATTGGGAGACGAACCTACGGGCTCCGCTGCGTCCTTACTTTTTCTGGTTCCGGTTCGAGATGCGAGTTCACCCGGATCGGGGCCTCACAGCAGTTCGAAGCGGTCGCCGTCGAGCATCGCCGGGAAGCGCTCGCGGTGCCCTGCCAGTTCGGCTGCCAGCAAGGTGGTGGTGACGACCACCTCGGCGTCGGTGCACTCGCTCGTCGGGTGGCCGAGGAAGTCGATCACCGCGCTGTCGCCCGAGTAGTGGATGCCGTTGCCGTCGGTGCCGACGCGGTTGAGACCGGCCACGAAGCACAGGTTTTCGATGGCGCGCGCGCGCAGCAGCGTCTTCCATGCGTACGCGCGTGCCGACGGCCAGTTGGCGACGAACAGCAGCAGGTCGTAGTCCGGCGCACCCGGGCGTTCGACATCGAAGCGGTTGCGCGAGAACACGGGAAAGCGCAGGTCGTAGCAGACCATCGGGCAGATCCGCCAGCCTTTCCACTCCACCGTCAGGCGCTCCCGCCCCGGCGCGTAGCGCTCGTGTTCACCGGCGTAGCGGAACAGGTGGCGCTTGTCGTAGTGCTGCAGCGCGCCGTCGGGGCTGACGAAGACCAGCCGGTTGAAGACCCGGCCATCGCCGCCGTCGCGGATCTGCACGCTGGCCGTGATCGCCGCGCCCAGTTTCGAGGCCTGCTCGCGCAGCCAGGCGATCGTCGGGCCGTCCATGGTTTCGGCCTGGTCGATGGCGTCGTTGGAAAACCCGCTGGTGAAGGTTTCCGGCAACAGGATCAGGTCCGTGGTGTCGTGCAGGGGCGCGATCAGGTCGCCGTAGTACTCGCGGTTGCCGGCCGGGTCGTGCCAGAGCGTTTCGCCCTGGACCAGTGAGATGCGCAGGTTGTTGGTCGGGGTGTCCATGGCGCGATTGTGCCCCTGCGCCGTGCCGGGCGACCAGCCCGCCTTGGACGGCTATTCGCCCTGTGACTCTGCCAGCGGAAACGGGTCACGAAGCCGCTGGATCCCCGCCTTCGCGGGGATGACGGGCAAAAAGCCGAGCTGCTTGTCTGTCCGCGTGTCAGTCTCCTAGGAACTGCACGACAGCATCGAGCACCCCGCCTTCTGCCGCGCCCAGTCCGGACGGCGTGCCGCATAGGCTTCGCGGCCCGGCTGGTCGTCGTAGGGCCGACGCATGACGTCCAGCAGCTCATGCACGCCCGCGAGGTCGCCTTCGTGCGCGCGGTCGATCGCCTGCTGCGCCAGGTAGTTGCGCAGCACGTAGCGTGGGTTGGCCCGGCGCATCCGCTCGCGCCGTTCGTCCGCGCCCAGGGGGTCGTCGGCCCAGCGCGCCGCCAGTTGCGTCAGCCAGTCGGCAAACGCGCCCGCCTCGGCCTCGCGCCTGGCCGGGTCGTAGAAGGCCTGCCCCATCGGCGCGAGGCCAGGCGCTGCCGGATCGACGTCCATCAACCCGCGGAAGAACAGCGTCATGTCGACCTCGGCACGCGCCATCAGCCCGCGCAGCGACTCCATCAGCGCGACGTCCCCGTCGCGGCATTCGGCCAGGCCCAGCTTGCGCGCGATCGCGTCGCGCTCGGCGGACGTGTAGGCCGCAACAAAGCGCTGCAGCCCGTCCTGCAGCGGCTCCACGCCGGCGAACAGCGGCGACAGCGCGCCTGCCAGGCGCCCCAGGTTCCAGTACGCCACCTGTGGCTGCTGGCCGAAGCGGTAGCGGCGGCGCTGGGCGTCGGTGGTGTTGGGGGTCCAGTCCGGGTCGAAGTTGTCGATCCAGCCGTACGGCCCGTAGTCGATCGTCAGGCCCAGGATCGACAGGTTGTCGGTGTTCATCACGCCGTGCACGAAGCCCACGCGCATCCACTCGACCATCAGCCGCGCCGTGCGTTCGCAGACCTCGCCGAACCAGGCGGCATCGCGCGTCTCGCCGGCGGGCATCCGCGCCAGGTGCGGGAAATCACGGTCGATCGTGAAGTCGACCAGGGCGCGCAGCAGCGCCGTGTCGCCCCGCGACGCGGGCAGTTCGAAATGCCCGAACCGGATGAACGACGGCGACGCCCGGCAGACGATGGCGCCCGGCTCCATCTGCGGGTGGCCGTCGTAGAACATGTCGCGTTCCACCCCCTCGCCCGTCCCCACCAGGCTCAACGCGCGCGTGGTGGGGATGCCCAGGTGGTGCATGGCCTCGCTGCACAGGAACTCCCGGATCGACGAGCGCAGCACCGCCCGGCCGTCGGCCCCGCGCGAATACGGCGTCGGACCGGCGCCCTTGAGCTGCAGCTCCCAGCGCTCGCCGCTGGCCGTCACCGCCTCGCCCAGGCTGATCGCGCGGCCATCGCCCAGTTGCCCGGCCCAGTGGCCGAACTGGTGGCCGCCGTAATTCACCGCAAACGGCTGCATGCCCGCCAGCAACCGGTTACCGGCGAACACCTGGGCGAAGGCATCCGATGCCAGGTCCCGGGGGCTGAAGCCCAGGCGTTCGGCCATCTCCTGCGAATGCGCCAGCAGCGTCGGCGCACGCACCGGCGTGGGCGACACCGCGGACCACGCGGCGCCTTCGACCTGGCGGATGAAGTTGCGCGGCTCGGGGTCGCCCGGCAGTTCGCTGATGAACCGGTTGTCGAACGTCAGCTGCATCCGTCAGGCCCTGACCAGCACCGGGCCGCCGCGCTCGATGGCGCGCTGGTAGGCGTCTCGCGCATGGATGCGTTCCAGGAAGCCGGCAAGGTGGGGATGGTCGCCGCGGCCGCGCGACAGGCCCGCTTCCACGGGAAAGCTCATCTGGATGTCGGCCGCACTGAAGTGGTCGCCGGCGAACCAGGGCCGGTCGGCGAGTGCGTTTTCCATGTGGGCGAGGTGGGCGGTGATCTGGGGACCGACGAAGCCCCTCATCGCACCATCGGCGATGCGCCGCGCGATGGGCCGGGCGAAGAACGGCATCGGCGCCTTGCGGATGCGGGCGAACACCAGCGCCATTACCATCGGCGGCATCGCCGAGCCCTCCGCGTAATGCAGCCAGTAGCGGTAGCGCAGGCGCGCGTCCTCGTCATCGCGCGGTGGCGACAACACACCGCCGGTGTCGTACCGCTCCAGCAGGTACTCGATGATGGCGCCCGACTCGGCCACCGTGCGGGCGCCGTCCTCCAGCACGGGCGACTTGCCCAGCGGATGCACCGCACGCAACGCGGCGGGTGCCAGCAGCGTGCGCGGGTCGCGTGCATAGCGCACGAGCTCGTAGGGCACGCCCAACTCCTCCAGCAGCCACAGCACGCGCTGCGACCGGGACTGCTCCAGATGGTGGACCTTGATCATCACGCGCCTGCCGTGGATGGGACCGCCATCCTAAACGCCCGTGCCGGTGCCCTTGCGCCGCCATCGCGGCGTATCCGACCCGCATGGCCTAGACTGGCGACCCGTACTGCAAGGAAATGCTTGATGGCAAAGCCCAACTACTCGTTTGAAAAGCGCCAGCGCGAGATCGCCAAAAAGAAGAAGAAGGACGAAAAGGCGGCGCGCAAGCGTGACTCCCGCCCGGACGCACCCGACGGCGCACCCGACGAGGCAACCCGCCAGGCGTCGCCCGACCCCGCGCACCGCCCCGACTGACGGTTCGTCGACTTCGGCGTCCCACCCATGAACGACGCCCCGGCGGGGCCGCGCATCTGGGTCGACGCCGACGCGTGCCCGGCCGTTATCCGCGACATCCTGTTCCGCGCCGCCGAGCGCGGCCGCATCCCGCTGACGCTGGTGGCCAACCAGTGGCTGCGCACCCCGCCCTCGCGATACATCCGTGCCGTGCAGGTGGCGGGCGGCTTCGACGTTGCCGACACCGCCATCGTCGACCAGGTATCGCCCGGCGACCTGGTGGTCACCCAGGACATCCCGTTGGCTGCCCGCGTCCTGGCGAAGGGTGGCGTCCCGCTGAACCCGCGCGGGGAGCGGTACACGCCCGACACCATGGCCGAGCGTTTGTCCATGCGCGATTTCATGGAGGAACTGCGCGACGCCGGCGTGCAGACCGGCGGCCCGGCACCGCTCCATGCGCGTGACCGGCAGGCGTTCGCGGCACAACTGGACCGGTGGGTGGCGTCGCTGGGACGGTGACGCGCGGCCTTCGCGCGCGCTGGCGTTCCGGCGTTTGACCGTGGACGACGGCGGGCGGATCGCCCCTCGGCAGCCAAGCGGCCGCGAGCCACGGGCACGCAGGGCACGGGGAGAAAGCGCCCCGCATCACATCCGCAGCAGCCCACCCGCTACACTACGCGGTCCCCCCGACCGGCCCTTGCCGGCGCTGCCGAGACCTTGCGATGAGCGCCGAGACGCCCGCTTCCACCGAGTCCACCCCCGACACCGCGTCGGTCAAGTTCGCCGACCTCGGCCTGCCCGAGCCGCTGCTGCGCGCGCTGGCCGACGTCGGCTACGAGTCGCCCTCGCCCGATCCAGGCCGCGACCATCCCGCCGCTGCTGGCCGGCCGCGACGTGCTCGGCCAGGCGCAGACCGGCACCGGCAAGACCGCCGCGTTCGCGCTGCCGGTCCTGGCGCGGCATCGATCCCGACGCAGACGCAAGCCGCAGGCGCTGGTGCTGGCGCCGACGCGCGAACTGGCGATCCAGGTCGCCGAGGCCTTCCAGAGCTACGCCACACCACATGCCCGGCTTCCACGTGCTGCCGATCTACGGCGGCCAGAGCTACGGCCCGCAGCTGCAGGCGCTGCAAGCGCGGCGTGCACGTCGTCGTCGGCACGCCCGGGCCGCGTGATCGACCACCTCGAGCGCGGCTCGCTGGACCTGTCCGCAGCTGCGCATGCCTGGTGCTGGACGAAGCCGACGAGATGCTGCGCATGGGCTTCATCGACGACGTCGAGGCGGTGCTGAAGAAGACGCCCGGAGACGCGCCAGGTCGCGCTGTTCTCGGCGACCATGCCGGCGCCGATCCGGCGCATCGCCCAGACCTACCTGCAGCGATCCGGTCGAAGTCACGATCAAGGCCAAGACCACCACCGCCGACCAACATCCGCCAGCGCTACTGGTTGGTCAGCGGCATGCACAAGCTCGATGCGCTGACCCGCATCCTCGAAGCCGAGCCGTTCGACGCGATGATCGTGTTCGCGCGCACCAAGCTGGCCACCGACGAGCTGGCCGAGCAAGCTGCAGGCGCGCGGCTTCGCCGCCGCCGCGATCAACGGCGACATGCAGCAGGCGCAGCGCGAGAGCACCATCCAGCAGCTCAAGGACGGCAAGATCGACATCCTGGTCGCCACCGACGTGGCCGCGCGCGGCCTCGACGTGGAGCGCATCAGCCACGTGCTGAACTACGACATCCCCTACGACACCGAAAGCTACGTGCACCGCATCGGCCGCACCGGCCGCGCCGGCCGCAGCGGCGAGGCGATCCTGTTCGTCACCCCGCGCGAGCGCGGCATGCTGCGCGCGATCGAGCGCGCCACGCGCCAGCCGATCGAGCCGATGGAGCTGCCGAGCGTCGAGACGGTCAACGACCAGCGCGTGTCGCAAGTTCCTCGGCCGCATCACCGACGCGCTGGAAGCCGGCGACCTGGCGATGTTCCGCGACCTGGTCGAGCGCTACGAGCGCGAGCAGAACGTGCCGGCGGTCGAAATCGCCGCGGCGCTGGCCAAGCTGGTGCAGGGCGACATGCCGCTGCTGCTGGACGCAGCCGGCCCGCACCGCGCGCACGCGCATTCGACCGCGCCGAACGCACCGAGCGCCATGACCGCGACGCGCCGACGCGGCACCACGCCACGAGCGTCACGAACGCCCGAGCAGCGATCCGCGCAGCGACGCGGCATCCGCCGCGCCTGGACGACCGCAGCACCGCGCCGCCGGCCGCGCTGGCGCGACAACGCCGCGAGACGCTGTTCGGCGACGACGCGCCCGCACCGCGCCGCGAACCGCGCAGCCGCGCACGCGCCCGACGTCGGCATGGAAACCTTCCGCATCGAGGTCGGCCACGTGCACGGCGTGCAAGCCGGGCAACATCGTCGGCGCCATCGCCAACGAGGCCGAACTGGAAAGCCGCTACATCGGCCGCATCGACATCCGCGACGACTACAGCCTGGTCGACCTGCCCGAAGGCATGCCGCGCGAGGTGATGGAGCACCTCAAGCGCGTCTACGTGGCCGGGCAGCCGCTGCGGCTGCGACGCGCGGAAGCCGCCGACCACGCGGGCGGGCGCTCAGGCCGGCCGGCCGGGCCGCCGCGCGGCGCCCGGCCACATGCCCGGCCTGCGCACGGCAAGCCGACGCCCGGCGGCCCGCGCAAACCGTTCAAGCCGCGCCCGCCGCGCTGAGCGGGTGCTCTGCGCCGTAATCGCCCCTCACCTGGCTGCAGGTGAGGGTTGGGCGAGGCTGCGCCAGCACCGCAAAACGATCTCCTGAAGCCTATCGGCCGATACCGCGGCCGGCGTGCAACAACTGGTTGTTGCAAATGCGAATGCTTCGCATTTATATTTAGCGCACTTCGCCACCGGATGGCGGCCCGACCTCCGCACGTGCGCGCTGTTGCCGTCGGCATGGATCCCGACGCGCGGCCCACAAAAACAAGAGTGACCCATGACCTCACGCGCCCCCGACCAGGCTGCCGCGCCGGCACGCCCTGCACGCCGTTTCGCCCGCAGCATGCTGACCGCCTCCGTATTGGCCGCGCTGTTCCCCTCCATCGCCCTCGCCCAGCCGGCGCCCGAGCTGCCCGACGCCACCCAGATCGACGCCGTGCGGGTCACCGGCCAGCGCGAAGCGGGTTACGGCTCCGACGGCAGTTCCACGGCAACGCGCCTGGCGTTGACGCCGCGCGAAACGCCGCAATCGGTCAGTGCGGTCAGCCGCGAGCAGATGGACGACTTCGCGCTGGACAGCGTCAACGACGTACTGGCCGCCAGCACGGGCGTCACCGTCGAGCAGGTCGAGACCGACCGCACCTACTACACCGCGCGCGGCTTCGACATCACCAATTTCCAGCGCGACGGGCTCGGCATCCCGCTGCCCTACGGCCTGCAGAACGGCGACCTCGACACCGCCTTCCATGAGCGCATCGAGACCCTGCGCGGTGCCAACGGCCTGACATCCGCCACCGGAAATCCATCGGCCACCATCAATTTCGTGCGCAAGCGCCCCACCGCCGACCTGCAGGGCGCCTTCCGCGTGACTGCCGGCAGCTGGGACAGCCTGCGCGTGGACGGCGATGTGTCGGGCCCGCTCAACGACACCGGCAGCGTCCGCGGCCGCGCCGTGGCGGCGTGGCAGAAGAACGATAGCTACCTGGACCGCTACGAGCGCGAAAAGCAGGTCGCCTACGGCGTGGTCGAGGCAGACCTGGGCGCCACCACCACGCTCACCGCCGGTGCGTCCTGGCAGCAGAACCAGCCCAACAGCCCGCTGTGGGGCGCCCCGCCGCTCTACTACACCGACGGCACCCCGACCGGTTACGACGTGTCCGTCAGCACCGCGACCGACTGGGCGTTCTGGGACACCGAGGACACCCGCGCGTTCGTCGAGCTGGACCACGGCTTCGCCAATGGCTGGAACGCGCGCGTCGCGTTCAACCACGAGCAGCTGGGCGAGGACGGCGAGATGTTCTACGTCTACGGCGTGCCGGACCGCGAGACCGGCGAGGGCCTGTTCGTCTACCCGTCGGCGTACCGGAACGACTACACCGCGCGTTCGCTCGATGCCTACCTGGCCGGGCCGCTGCAGCTGGGCGGACGCCGGCATGACGTGGTGCTTGGCGTGGCGTGGGCCGATGGCAACACCGAGGATCGGTCGGGGTACGGCGAGGGCATCGGTAATCCCCTGCCGCGTCTGGATACCTGGAACGGGCAGTACCCGAAGCCCTCGTTCGACGCCTCCTTCGACGGCTCCAACTTCGACTACGGCCGCGAGAGCCTTTACGCCACCGTGCGCTGGAACCTGGCCGACAACTTCAAGCTGATAACCGGTGTGAACCGCACCCACGTCGAAACGCGGGGTGTCACCTACGGCGAGTCCGTGGACGCGGAGGAAACCCGCACCACGCCGTTCGTCGGCGCGGTGGTCGACATCAATCCGAACCTGTCGGCCTACGGCAGCTACGGCGAGATCTTCAGCCAGCAGTCCGAGCTGGACATCGATGTGCAACCGGTCGGCACGCTCACCGGCAGCAACGCCGAGCTGGGCCTGAAGGGCGAGTGGATGGACGGCCGACTCGACGCATCGGCGGCCGTGTTCCGCGTGGAGCAGGACAACCTCGCCGAGCCTGCCGGCTTCGACACCGACACCTTCCGCCAGTACTACCGCGGTACCGATGCGCAGTCGCAGGGTTTGGAGATCGACATCGCCGGGCAGCTGACCCCGCACTGGCAGGTCGCGGGCGGCTACACCCGCCTGTCGATCGAGGACGAACAGGGCGCGGACACCCGCACCTATGTCCCGCGCCAGGTGCTACGTGTCTACACCACCGTCGACGTGACGCAGGTGCCCGGGTTGCGGCTGGGTGCGTCGGTCCGCTGGCAGGACGACATCGAGCGCGAACAGGCGCTGGTGCTGCCCGACGGCAACCCGCTGGTGATCCGCCAGGACAGCTATGCGCTGGTCGGCCTGATGGCCAGCTACGGCTTCGGCCGCAACTGGCAGGCGGCGCTGAACATCGACAACCTGACCGACGAGAAATACCTGTCCAGCCTGTACTGGGCCGAACAGGGCTTTTACGCGCCGCCGCGCAACGTGTCGCTCAGCCTGTCGTACCGGTTCTGATGCGGTGGCGGGGCGGTGCCCTGTCGCCGCCCCCGGCACCCTGCTTCCGCCGGGTCGCGACTATCGGGGGATTTCGAACGAAGCCTTGTGTGCTCGTTATTGCCGCGAAGGCGGGCTCGCGCTCCACTTCGGCGAAGCCGGACATCCATGGACGTGATGGAGGCGCAGGTCTCTGAAGCGCAACGTCCATGGGTTCCCGCCTTCGCGGGAATGGCGGCTCAGAGGCAGATAACGGCTGCCCTTGCGTGGCCCGGAACGCGTGGCCCGGAAAAAGGCCGGTCCCGTCAATCGTCGACAGCCGCGCCCGCCAGCGACCGCCCGCTCTCGAAGCGGCGCATTTCGCCGTCCAGCGGGTCGACGAACGCCAGGCCTTTCGCCAGCAGTTGCAACGGCGCGTCGAAATCGCCCGCCACGCGCCGCCGCACGTCCGGATAGGCCCTGTCGCCGACGATCGGCGCGCCCAACGCGGCCATGTGCACACGCAGCTGGTGCTTGCGACCCGTGACGGGTTCCAGCCGGTACCGCCAGTGGGCCGTGCCGTGTTCGACCACTTCGATCCGGGTCTGGCTGTTGGCATCGCCCGCGACTTCGCGCATGCGGAAGAACGGCTCGCCCGGCTCCAGCCGCGAGCATCGGACGTGCGGAAACTCCAGCCCGGGCAACGCGGGCGCGAGCGCCTCGTACACCTTGGCAATGCGCCGCTGAGCGAACAGGGACTGATACCGCTCGCGCGTGCCCGGGCACGCCGAGAACATCACCAGGCCGGCGGTGTCGCGGTCGATGCGGTGCAGCGGCACCAGGTCGGGGTTGCCCAGCCGCCGCACCAGACGCGCCAGCAGTGTTTCCCGGACATGGCCGCCGGCCGGCGTCACCGGCAGGAAATGCGGCTTGTCGGCCACCACCAGGTGCTCGTCGGCATGCAGGATCGTTTCCTCGAACGGGATGGCCGGCTCGTCGTCCACTTCGCGGAAGTAGTGCACCTCCTGTCCCACCCGGTACGGCGTCGTCCGCGTCCAGCGGCACGCCGGCGGCATCCAGTACCCGACCGCGCGCGAAACGGTCCAGCCACCCGTGCGCGGTCAATTCGGAAACCGCGCGCACAGCCCGTCCAGCGAGCGTCGTCCAATGCGCCGGCTGGCAGCTGCAGGCGTACTGGCGGGCACACCGTCGGCATGCAGGTGGCGGGCAGCGTCGGATGAAAGCGGAAGCGGCCTCGGGCGCATGCGCCTAGAATGGCGCCCCCACCTCGTCGGCACCAGGCATCGTCCATGGCGCTCAAATCCACCGTCGTCAAGGCCGAGCTGCAGATCAGCGACATGGACCGCCATTACTACGCGACCCACGACCTGACCCTGGCCCAGCATCCGTCGGAAACCGACGAGCGCCTGATGGTGCGGCTGCTCGCGTTCGCGCTGTATCGCCGACGAGCGCCTGGAATTCGGCCGCGGCCTCAGCAGCGACGACGAGCCCGACCTGTGGCGCAAGCGACTACACCGGCGAGATCGAGCTGTGGATCGACCTCGGCCAGCCCGACGAGACCGCGCATCCGCAAGGCCTGCGGCCGCGCGCGCCAGGTCGTGGTGTTCAACTACGGCGGCCGCAGCGGCGGACATCTGGTGGGAGAAGAACGCCGCGTCGCTCGCGCGCCTGCAAGAACCTCACCGTCATCGACATCCCGTCCGAGGCGGTGGACCAGCTGGCCGCGCATGATGCGAGCGCGGCATGCGCCTGAACGCGCTGATCCAGGACGGCGAGCTGCAGCTGATGGGCGACGGCGGCAGCGTCGACCCTGCAGCCCCGTCGTCCGCATGGCCGCCGCGACCGGATGCCGGCTGCACGCATGAGCACAGCACGCCGACGTGCTGGTCATCGGCGGCGGCGCGGCCGGCCTGATGTGCGCGCATCACCGCCGGCCAGCGCGGCCGGCGCGTGCTGGTGGTCGAACACGCCAACCGCGTCGGCAAGAAGATCCTGATGTCCGGCGGCGGACGCTGCAATTTCACCAACACCGGCACCACGCCCGCGCAACTACCTGTCCGCCAACCCGCATTTCTGCAAGTCGGCGCTGGCGCGCTACACGCCGTGGCATTTCATCGAGATGGTCGAGCGCCACGGCATCGCCTACCACGAGAAGGAACTCGGCCAGCTGTTCTGCGACGTGTCGTCCAAGCTGATCGTGAAGATGCTGCTGGACGAATGCGCCGCGGCCGGCGTGCGCAGTCGAGACCAGCTGCAGCGTCGAGCGCGTGACGATCGCAGCGACGACGGCGGTTCCGCCTGCACACCACGCACGGGACGTTCCGCGGCGCCGGCGCTGGTGGTCGCCAGCGGCGGCCTGTCGATCCCGAGCATGGGCGCGACCGGCTTCGGCTACGAACTGGCGCGCCAGTTCGGCCACGCCGTGCTGCCGACGCGCGCCGGACTGGTGCCGCTGACGCTGAGCGGCAAGCACCAGGAACGCCTGGCACGACCTCAGCGGCGTCGCGTTGCCGGTCGAGCGCCCGCTGCAACGGCACGAGCTTCCGCAACTTCATGCTGGTCACCCACCGCGGCGTCAGCGGGCCGGCGATCCTGCAGATCTCCTCGTACTGGCAACCCGGCGACGACCTGCGCCTGGACCTGCTGCCGGGCCGGGACGCGCTCGGGCTGCTGCGGCAGTGGCAGGCCGATCGCCCGGCGGCGGAACTGCAAGACCGTGCTCGTCGGATGTCCTGCCCAAGCGCTTCGCGCAGCGCCTGTGCGAGGTGTGGCTGCCGAACCGGCCGATGAAGCAGTTCAACGCGCCGCGAGCTGCGCGACATCGCGCAGCGCTGTCGTCGCTGGCCGCTGGTCGCCAGCGGCACCGAGGGCTATCGCACCGCCGAAGTCACGCTGGGCGGCGTGGACACCGACGAGCTGTCCTCCACGCACGATGCAGTCGCAGCCGCGTGCCCGGCCTGTATTTCATCGGCGAAGTGCGTCGACGTCACCGGCTGGCTGGGCGGCTACAACTTCCAGTGGGCCTGGGCGTCGGGGCATGCGGCGGGTGAGGCCGTGTAGGGCCGCCTTTCACTTTGGCCCGTTCATTTTGGTGTTCATATTCCTTCACGCGCCTCACGCAACTATGTTCTGACTCCCTGTCCTGCGTGCCTGGGTTGTCCTGCGCGCTTCCATCTGCGGATGCCCGATGAACGACGCCTCGCTCCCAAGCCCTTCTGTCAGTTCCGGCATCCCGGGGCTCGACAACGTCCTGATTGGCGGATTCACCCCGGACCGCCTGTATCTGATAGAAGGCGTCCCCGGCTCGGGCAAGACCACGCTGGCGATGCAGTTCCTGCTGGAGGGCATCGCGCGCGGCGAGACGGCGCTGTACGTCTCGCTGTCGGAGACTGAAGAAGAATTGCGCGAGGTGGCCACCTCCCACGGCTGGGACCTGGACGGCCTGCATATCCACGAGCTGTCGCCGCCGCAGGACCGGCTCGACCCCGACGCGCAGTACACGATGTTCCACCCATCCGAGGTGGAACTGGGCGACACCACCAAGCGCATGCTGGAGGAAGTCGAGCGCCTTCGCCCGCAGCGGCTGGTGTTCGACTCGCTGGCCGAGCTGCGGCTGCTGGCCGGGTCCGCGCTGCGCTACCGGCGCCAGGTGCTGGCGCTGAAGCAGTACTTCGCCGGACGCGGCTGCACCGTGTTGCTGCTGGATGACAGCGCCGTATCCGAGCACGGCCTGCACGTGCACACGCTGGTGCACGGCGCGGTGTCGCTGGACCAGCTCAACCCCGAGTTCGGCGCCGACCGCCGGCGCCTGCGCATCACCAAGTTCCGCGGGCGCAAGTTCCGCGGCGGTTACCACGATTACGAGATCCAGACCGGCGGCCTGCGTGTCTTCCCGCGGATGGTGGCGGCCGAGTCCCGCCGCGAAGTCGACCAGTCCCGTGCCTCCACCGGCCTGCCCGCGCTGGACCAGTTGCTGGGTGGTGGCCTGGACCGCGGCACCAGCACGCTGCTGGTGGGCGCGGCCGGCACCGGCAAGTCCACCCTGGCGACCCAGGTCGTCATGGCGGCCGCCGCGCGCGGCGAGCGCTGCGCGATGTTCACCTTCGACGAAAGCACGCAGTCGGTCCTGACGCGTTCGCGCAGCATCGGTTTCGATATCGATGCGCATCTCGACAGTGGTCAGCTCAGCATCCAGCCGGTCGACCCCGCCGAGTTGTCCCCGGGCGAATTCGCCAGCCTGATCCGCGATGCCGTCGAAGAGCAGGATGCGCGGGTCATCGTGATCGACAGCCTCAACGGCTACCTCAACGCGATGCCCGAAGAGCGCTTCATGATCGTGCAGCTGCACGAGCTGCTTGCGTACCTTGGCCAGAAGGGCGTGATCACGCTGCTGGTGAATGCGCAGGCGGGCCTGATCGGGCAGATGCAGACGACACTGGACGTCAGCTACCTCGCCGACAGCGTGGTGCTGCTGCGCTATTACGAGGTCCGGGGCGAGGTGCGGCAGGCCCTGTCGGTGCTCAAGAAGCGCACCGGCCGCCACGAGCGCACCATCCGCCGCATCGAGATCGGCGACGCCGGCCTCCAGGTCGGCGAGCCGTTGAGCAACCTGCGCGGCGTGCTGACCGGCGTGCCCCACGAGCTGGGCGAAGCGGTCGATCCCCTGCGCCAAGGGTGACGACGCAGGATGGATCAGTCCCTCGCCCACCGCGTCCTGATGCTGCTGCCCACGCAGCGCGACACCGAGCTGACCTCGGACGTGCTTGCCCGGCACGGAATCGATACGTTCATCTGCCGACAGCATGCGGACCTCGCACATGAGATCGAGCGCGGGGCCTCGGCCGTGCTGGTCGCCGAAGAAGCGCTGCTGCAGGGCGCGCAGGCCGTGCTGGTACGCGCCATCGAGCGCCAGCCGCGGTGGTCCGACCTGCCGGTGCTGGTGGTCGCCCGTGATGGCGCCGACTCGGCCCAGGTGGCCGATGCGATGGCGCGCCTGGGCAATGTCACGTTGCTGGAGCGGCCGCTGCGCATTTCGACCCTCGTCAGTACGGCGAAGTCCGCGCTGCGTGCCCGCGAGCGCCAGTACCAGATGCTCACCCACCTGGACGAACTCGAGCAGGCGCGCGATGCCATCGCGGCATCGGCGCAGCGCAAGGACGAATTCCTGGCGATGCTGGCGCATGAGCTTCGCAACCCGTTGGCCCCCATCCGCAATGCGCTGCACCTGCTGGGCGAGTCCGCCGTGCCCGAGCAGGAGCGCGCATCGCTCCGCTCCATGATGAAGCGGCAGGTCGACCACATGGTCCGGCTGGTGGACGACCTGGTCGAGGTCTCGCGGCTGTCGCGCGGCACCATCGAGCTTCGCCGCGACGTGGTCGAACTGGCCGACGTGCTGCGCAATGCCATCGACCTGAGCCGGCCGCTGATCGACACCGGCCGGCACGCACTGCACCTGGACCTGCCCGAAGAGGCACTGCCGGTGGATGCCGACCCCGTGCGCCTGGCGCAGGTGTTCGGCAACCTGCTCAACAACGCGGCCAAATACGCGAGCAGCGGCGGCGAGATCCGAATCCACGCTCGCCGCACAGGCGACGAGGTGGTGGTGTCGGTGCGCGACCGCGGCATCGGTATCGAACCCGACGTGCTGCCGCACGTGTTCGAACTGTTTACCCAGGGCCGCCGCGAGGCGCACCGTGCGCAGGATGGGCTGGGTATCGGCCTGACGCTGGTGCGCAGCCTGGTGGAGATGCATGGCGGCGCAGTGAGCGCACACAGCCAGGGGCGTGGCTGCGGCTCGGAGTTCATCGTGAGGCTGCCGCTGGCGACCTCCACTCCACATGCCGGAACGTATGTCTGCACCCCGCACCGCGCGCCCCCGGGCACGGCTGAGGTCCTCACCGCCACTGCGCATCCTCCGGCCAACGGGCCCGATGCCGATGCGCAGCCGTCGCTGCGGGTGCTGGTGGTGGACGACAACGTCGACGCCGCCCGCTCGCTGGGCATGGTGCTGCGGATGCTGGGCATCGCCCACGAGGTCTGCTTCGACGGCGCCAGTGCGCTGGATGCCGCGCGACGCTTCCAGCCCGACGTGATGCTGCTGGACATCGGCATGCCGGGCATGGACGGCTACGAGGTGGCCTGGCGCCTGCGCGAAGACCCGGCCAACCACGGCATCGCACTGGTCGCCGTGACCGGCTGGCAGCCAGCTCCAGGACAAGGAACGCACCCGCCAAGCGGGCTTCACCCACCACTTCAGCAAGCCGGTGGACATCAGCGCGCTGCAGGCGCTGCTTGAACGCCTGCGGGCCGCGCCGGGGACAACGGCCCCCGCACCCGGCGCGGTCGACCCCGACCCGGCGCACGCACGCAGCCAGGTGGGCTGACGCACGTCCGGGCCGGGCCGCCAGCCCCGCAGCCGCGCTCAGGCCGGGCCGATCTCGCGCAGGCCCAGGCCGGCGCCGACGGCCAGCGCGACGAAGCCGGGGAACGAGGTCGCGACATTCGCCACGTCCTCGATCACGCACCTCCACGTCGGCGCAGCTGCGCGGCGACGGCCAGCGCCATCGCGATGCGGTGGTCGCCGCGGCTGTCGATCCTTGGCGCCGCGCCGCGCGGGGAAGCCGGAATACCGCCCTGGATCGTCGCGCCGTCGGGCGACTCCTGCACCGATACGCCCAGCGCGCGCAGGCCGCCGGCCATCGCCGCGATGCGGTCGGATTCCTTCACCCGAAGCTCGGCCGCGCCGCGCACGACGGTGCGTCCGCTCGCGGCGGCGGCGGCCACGAACAGCGCCGGGAACTCGTCGATCATGTCCGGCACCCACGCCTCGGGCACCTCGATGCCGCGCAGCGGCGCGTGGCGCACGATGCAGGTCGGCGACCGGCTCGCCGCCGGACGTGCGTGCCTGGTGCTCGGTAATGTCCGCGCCCATCACGCGCAGCGCATGCAACAGGCCGGTGCGACGCGGGTTCATGCCGACCGCCGGCAGGCGCACCTCCGAACCGGGCACCACGGTGGCCGCGACGATGAAGAACGCCGCCGAGGAAAAGTCCGCGGGCACCTGCACCTCGGCAGCGCGCAGCGCATGTCCACCGCCGAGCGTGGCGTGCCCCGGCGCGAATTCGATGGGCCAGCCGAACGCGGCCAGCATGCGCTCGGTGTAGTCACGCGTGGGGTGCGGCTCGCGCACCGTGGTGTCGCCTCTTGCATACAGGCCCGCCAGCAGCAGTGCCGACTTGACCTGCGCACTCGCCACCGGCAGCGCGTAGTCAATGCCCTGCAGCGACTGTCCACCCCTTATGCGCAACGGCGGGCGACCGCCTTCGCTGGCGTCGATGCGGGCGCCCATGCGCTGCAGCGGGTCGATGACGCGGGCCATGGGCCGTGCCGACAGCGACGCGTCGCCGGTCAGCACGCTGTCGAACGATTGCCCGGCCAGCGCGCCAGCCATCAGACGCATGCCGGTCCCGGCGTTGCCGCAGTCGATCGCGTCCACGCCACCCAGGCCATGCAGCCCGACGCCGTGCACGATGCGCGTCGCCGGACGCCGGCGTGTCGATGCGCACGCCCATCGCTTCGAACGCTCGCGCGGTGGCGCGTGTGTCCTCGCCTTCCAGGAAGCCGTGGATGTGCGTGGCGCCCTCGGCCAGCGCACCCAGCATCACCGCCCGGTGCGAGACCGACTTGTCGCCAGGGACACGCACCTCGCCTCGCAGCGGGCTGCCCCGCATGGCGCGCCAGGACTGCCGGTCCGCTGTGCTCATGCCGCCACCCCGCGCAGTGCGGACGTCGTGCCTACCGCGCGCGCCGCGGCCCGCTCAACCATGGCGTTGCTGGAAATCGCGCATGAACGTCGGCCAGCGCCTGCGACCCCGGCCTCCGGCATCGCGTTGTAGATCGAGGCACGCATGCCGCCCAGCGCGCGATGGCCCTTGAGCGAGATCAGCCCCGCCGCCTTGCGCCTCGGCCAGGAAGGGCTTGTCCAGCGCCTCGTCGTGCAGGAAGAACGGCACGTTCATGCGCGAGCGCACGGCCGGCGTCGACCTCGTTGCGGTAGAAGCCGCCAGAGCCATCGATGGCGCCGTACAGCAGTGCCGACTTGCGGGCGTTGCGGCGCGGCGAATTCCTGCGACGCCGCCCTCGGCCAGCATCCACTTGAACATCAGGCCGGCAGGTACCAGTTCCAGGTCGGCGGCGTGTTGAGCATCGACTCGCCCTTGACGTGGCGCGGTAGTCGAAGATGTCGGCGCGCGGCTGGCCGGCGCGCTCCAGCAGGTCGCGGCGGACGATCACGACGCTGATGCCGACCGGGCCCGAGGTTCTTCTGCGCACCGGCGTAGATCACGCCGAAGCGGCGAGACGTCGAGCGGCTCGGAGGCGATGGACGAACTGAAGTCGGCGAACAGCGGCACGTCGCCGACGTCGGGGCGTGTCGCGGAACTCGACGCCGTGGATGGTCTCGTTGGCGGTGATGTGCACGTAGGCCGCGTCCGGCGACAGCTGCCAGTCGCCGCGCGCGCGGGATGTCGCGGAAGCCGCCGGCCTCGCCGCTCGCGGCGATGTTGCGCCGCGACGTAAGGCCTGACCTGCTTGAGCGCGGTCTTGCCCCAGTGGCCGGTCACCACGTAGTCGGCGACCTGACCGGGTGCGGCGAAATTCAGCGGCAGCAGCGCCTGCGCGGTCGTCGCGCCGCCGGCGAGGAACAGCACGGCGTAGTCGTCCGGGATCGACATCAGCGTGCGCAGGTCGGCCTCGGCTTCGGCGGCGACCTGCATGAACTCCGGGCCGCGATGGCTGAGCTCGACGATGGAGGCGCCGGCGCCGTGCCAGTCGAGCATCTCGGCCTGCGCCTGTGCGCAGCACGGCCTCGCGGCAGGGTGGCGGGACCGGCACTGAAGTTGAAGGCGCGCGACATGGAACGCTCCGGACGGGTTGGGGATCCAGAGTATGCCGCAGCGCAGCACGGCTGCACGGGCGATGCGGCGGCCCGCGGACAGGCCGGGACATGCCGCCCTTGACGGTCATCCCACGAAGGCGGGAATAACGGCAATCGTCCATGGGCCCTCTGTCGTTGCAACGCTTCCCTGCCGCTCAGGGGCGGCCTGGAGGGCCGGCACCGCCCTCTCCACGGCGGCGGCAGGTTGGAGGCGACCCGTCTCGCCTTATGCGACCGGCAGGTGTACAAATGTACACCCTATGGACACCCTACCTCCCCAACGCGCCGCCGTGCTGGCCTTCCTCCGTGACCGGATCGGAGCGGCACGGGCGCGCGCCCAGCCTGGCCGAGATCGCCGCCGCCTTCGGCTTCGCCTCGCGCAATGCCGCCCAGAAGCACGTGCAGGCGCTGGTGGCCGACGGCCTGCTCGAACAGGCTCCCGGGCAGAAGCGCGGCATCCGCCTGCTCGGGCGGGCGCGGGCCGGCAGCTGCTGTCGCTGCCGGTGCTGGGCCGGGTCGCCGCCGGCCTGCCGATCGGCGCCGACATCGGCCTGGACCAGCAGCTGTGGCTGGACCGCACGGCTGTTCTCGCCGCACGCCCGATTACCTGCTGAAGGTGCAGGGCGATTCGATGATCGACGACGGCATCCTCGACGGCGACCTGGTCGGCGTGCACCGCACGCGCCGATGCGCGCAACGGCCAGATCGTGGTCGCGCGCGTCGATGGCGAAATCACCATCAAGCGCTTCGAGCGCAGCGCCGCGACGCATCCGCCTGCTGCCGCGCAATCCCGCGCATGCGCCGATCGTGGTGCGAGCCGCAGCCAGGACTTCGCCATCGAAGGCGTGTACTGCGGCCTGGTGCAGGCAGGGCTGATGGGCGCCGTCGTCGCCCTGGAAACGCTGCTGGCCGCGCAGACGCTGTGGCACGCCGGGCGCAGCGCCAGCGATCGCTGCCGATGGCGAACCCACCGGCCATGCCGCACTCGACGCGCTGCTGCCGCAGGGCGGCTGGCCGCGCCGCGCGCTGACCGAACTGCTGCTGCCGGCCGACGGCGTGGGCGAACTGGCGCTGCTGTTGCCCACGCTGGCGCGCATGACCCAGGCCGGCGGCACGGTGGTGGTGATCGCCCCGCCCTACATTCCCTATGCGCCGGCCTGGCAGGCCGCCGGCGTGGACCTGGCGCATCTGGAAATCGTCGAAGCCGCGCCGCGCGATGCGCTGTGGGCGTTCGAGCAATGCCTGCGCAGCGGCGCCTGCGCCGCGGTGCTGGGCTGGCCGCGGCAGGCCGATGCGCATCGCTGCGGCGCCTGCAGGTGGCGGCCGACAGCGGCGACTGCCTGGGCTTCGCCTTCCGCGACCGCAAGCACGCTGGCCAATCCTTCGCCGGCCGCGTTGCGCCTGGAACAGTGCGAGGCGGCGCGGCTGGCACGTGCGCAAATGCCGCGGCGGGCCAGCTGCCCGCGCAGCGCGTTCGCGCTGGCGACGCATTGAGCCGCGCGCATGTTCTGGGCCTGCATACTGCTGCCGCAGCTGGCGCTGGATGCCGTCCTCCGGCGTTTGCCTGATCCCGAAGCGCCGCTGGCGCTGGTCAGCGGCCCGGCGCACCTGCGCAGCCTGCATGCGGTCAATGCCGTCGGCCGCGCAGGCCGGGCCTGAAACCCGGCATGCGCCTGGCCGCCGCGCATGCGCTGCTGCCCGACGTCGCCACGGTCGAGCACGACCCGCAGGCCGAAGCGCGCTGGCATCGCTTCCTCGCCGCCTGGGCCTACCGCCACAGTTCGCTGGTCAGCGCGCAGTGGCCGGGCTGCGTGCGTGCTGGAGGCGCGCGCCAGTTTCCGGCTGCTGGGGCCGTGGCCGCGCTTCGAGGCGCGGCTGCGCGAGGAACTGGCCGCGCTGGGCTTCACCCATCGCATCGCGCTGGCGCCGACGCCGCGCGCGGCGCGCGTGCTGGCCGGGCTTGCGCGACGGCCTGGCGGTGACGTCCGCGCCGGCGCGATGCACGGACTGCTCGACCGGGTGCCGGTGCGCCGCGCGGCGCCTGCCGGACGACGCCGGCGAGCGCCTGCACCGCATGGGCATGCGCGACCTGCGCACGCTGCGCGGCCTGCCGCGCGACAGCCTGCGCCGGCGCTTCGGCCTGCGAGCTGCTCGACCACCTCGATCGCCTGTACGGCGAGGCCGACGATCCGCTGGACGTACTACGCGCCGCCGGATCACTTCGACGCGCGGATCGAACTGGGCTACGAAGTCGAACACCACCCGCCGCTGCTGTTCCCGCTGCGCCGCCTGATCAACGACCTGTGCACCTACCTGTCGATCCGCGATGGCGGCGTGCAGCGCTTCGTGCTGCGGCTGGAACACGAGGAGGCGACGTGCACACCGATGTCGAGGTCGGCCTGCTGGCCGCCGAACGCGAACCGGCGATGCTGTTCGAACTCACCCGCAACCGGCTGGAGCGCGTGTCCATCCCCAAGCCGGTGGTGGCGTGCGCCTGCTGGCGCGCGAGCTGCCGCCGTTCGTGCCGGCCGCGCGCGACCTGTTCGACACCGCGCGCGCAGCAGGCGCTGCCGTGGCCGCAGCTGCGCGAACGCCTGCGCGCGCGCCTGGGCGACGAGGCGGTGTATCGCGTCGCGCCCGGCGGGCGATCCGCGCCCGGAACGCGCCTGGCGCCGCGACGACGGCCGAGGCGCCGCATCGGCGCGCCGGCGCTGCCCGCCGCGCCCGGCCTGGCTGCTGCCGCAGCCCGTGCCGCTGCGCGACCACGACCTGCGCATCGTCTCCGGCCCCGAGCGCCTGGAAAGCGGCTGGTGGGATGGCGAGGACGCGCGCCGCGATTACTACGTGCTGGAAACCTCGCAGGGCCAGCGCGCCTGGGCGTTCGCGCCGGCCGGGCGAGCGGGACGGCTGGATGCTGCACGGGTGGTTCGCATGAGCGGCGACGGCACCGGATGGCGTGGACCGCGATACGCCGGGCGGCCGCCTGCCGCGCGCCGTGGAAGTGGCCGGCCGCATGCGCATCGCGGCCAACGACGACGACGCGCAGGCCGATCGACCTGCCCGCGTATGCGGAACTGCATTGCCTGTCCGACTTCTCCTTCCTGCGCGGCGCCTCCAGCGCGGAGGAACTGTTCGCGCGCGCGCGGCGCTGCGGCTACGAGGCGCTGGCGATCACCGACGAATGCTCGCTGGCCGGCATCGTGCGCGCGCTGGAGGCCTCGCGCGCCACCGGGCTGAAGCTGATCGTCGGCAGCGAGTTCAGCCTCGACGACGGCCTGCGGCTGGTGCTGCTGGTGGAAACACTGGCCGGCTACACGCAGCTGTGCCAGCTGATCACCACGGCGCGGCGCGCGGCAGGCAAAGGGCGGCTACCGGCTCACCCGCGACGATGTCGAAGCGCATGTTCCGCAACGACGCCGCACCGGGGCTGTTCGCGCTGTGGCTGCCGGCCGACGCCGCCCGATGCGACGAAGGCGCGCTGGCTGCGCGCGGTGTTCGGCGCACGCGCGCTTCCTGGCGGTGGAACTGCACCGCGAACGCGACGACGCCGCCCGCCTGCGCGCCTGCTCGCCCTGGCGCAGCGACCTGCAGCTGCAGCCGCTGGCCACCGGCGACGTGCACATGGACGTGCGCCGCCAGCGCGTGCTGCAGGACACGATGACCGCGATCCGCCATGGCCTGCCGCTGGCCGAGTGCGGCGCGCACCTGTTCCGCAACGGCGAGCGCCACCTGCGCACGCGCCGCGCGCTGGGCAACATCTATCCGCACTGCGCTGCTGGCAGGCGTCGGTGGCGCTGGCGCGGCGCTGCACCTTCACGATGGACCAGATCCAGTACCGCTATCCGGCCGAACTGGTGCCCGAAGGCCACACGCCGGCCAGCCACCTGCGCGCGCTGACCGAGGCAGGCATGCGCGAGCGCTGGCCGGATGGCGTCGCCGCCGCAGTATCGTCGCGCAGATCGACAAGGAGCTCGCCCTGATCGCAGCTCAAGCAGTACGAAGCCTTCTTCCTGACCGTGGAGGACATCGTCCGCTTCGCGCGCAGCCGCGGCATCCTCTGCCAGGGCCGCGGCTCGGCGGCCAATTCGGCGGTGTGCTTCGCGCTGGGCATCACCGCGGTCAACCCGGCCGAAAGCCGCCTGCTGATGGCGCGCTTCATTTCCGATGGAACGCAACGAACCGCCGGACATCGACGTCGACTTCGAGCACGAGCGCCGCGAGGAAGTGCTGCAGTACGTCTACGCGAAGTACGGCCGCGAGCGCGCCGCGCTGGCGGCCACGGTCATCTGCTATCGCGGCAAGAGCGCGGTGCGCGACGTGGCCAAGGCCTTCGGCCTGCCGCGACGGACCAGATCGCGCTGCTGGCCGGCTGCTACGGCTGGGGCAACGGCGACGACGCCGATGGAGCAGCGCCTGCGCGAGGCCGGCTTCGATCGCGGACAACCCGCTGATCGCGCGCGTGCTGGCGGTGACCGACAGCCTTGCACGGCCATCCGCGCCACCTGTCGCAGCATGTCGGCGGCTTCGTGATCTCCGATGCGCCGCTGTCGACCGTGGTGCCGGTCGAGAACGCGGCCATGGCCGACCGCACCATCATCCAGTGGGACAAGGACGACCTGGAGACGATGAAGCTGCTCAAGGTCGACTGCCTGGCGCTGGGCATGCTGACCTGCATCCGCAAGGCGGTGGCGCTGGTCGAACGGCATCGCGGCTACGCGCATCGATATCGCCGCGACTGCCGCAACGACGATCCAGCCACCTACGCGATGATCCAGGCCGCCGACACCGTCGGCGTGTTCCAGATCGAATCGCGCGCGCAGATGAGCATGCTGCCGCGGCTCAAGCCCGAAGTGCTTCTACGACCTGGTGGTGGAGGTGGCGATCGTGCGGCCCGGGCCCGATCCAGGGCGGCATGGTGCATCCCTACCTGCGGCGGCGCAGGGCCGCGAGGACGGTGACGTATCCCTCGCCGGAGATGGAGGACATCCTCGGCCCCACCCTGGGCGTGCCGCTGTTCCAGGAACAGGTGATGGAACTGGTGATGCACGCCGCCGACTACACCGACGGCGAGGCCGACCAGCTGCGGCGCTCGATGGCGGCGTGGAGGTCGGGCGGCGACATGGAGCCGCACCGCCTGCGCGTGCGCGAGAAGATGACCGAGAAGGGCTATGCGCCCGAGTTCATCGAGCAGATCTTCGAGCAGATCAAGGGCTTCGGCTCCTACGGTTTCCCGCAGAGCCACGCCGCCTCGTTCGCCAAGCTGGTGCTGCGTCAGTTGCTGGCTGAAGCGCCACGAACCGGCGGCGTTCGTCTGCGCGCCTGCTCAATGCGCAGCCGATGGGCTTCTATACGCCCAGCCAGATCGTGCAGGACGCGCGTCGCACGCGCGGCGGACGGCAGGGCGTGGAGTTCCTCCCGGTCGACGTGATGCACAGCGACTGGGACAACACGCTGGTAGGCGGCACGCCGCGCCAGCGGCGAAGACGAGGGCCGGCAGCCGGCGATCCGCCTGGGCCTGCGCCAGGTCACCGGTCTTCCCGAGCAGGTGGCCATACGCCATCAGCGCCGCCCGCGCGCACCGTCCGTTCCAGCGATGTCGCCGACCTGTGCCAGCGCGCCGGCCTGGACGAGAAGGCACGCCAGGCACTGGCCGAAGCCGGCGCGCTGCAGGCCCTGGCCGGCCATCGCAACGACGCGCGCTGGGTCGTCGCCGGCATCGAACGCCAGCGCCCGCTGTTGCCCGGCAGCCCGGAAGAGGCGCCGATCGAGCTTCCATGCACCGACCACCGGCGAGGACGTGCTTGGCCGACTACCGCGACACTGGGCCTGACGCTGGGCGCGCATCCGCTGTCGTTGCTGCGCGACGCGGCTGCATGCGCGCCGCCTGTCGAGTTCCCGCCAACTGCAGGACCGGCGCCACGGCAGCGCGCGTGCACGCGGCCGGGCTGGTCACCCACCGCCAGCGTCCCGCGGCGGCGCACGGGCACCATGTTCGTCACCCTTGAGGACGAGCACGGCATGGTCAACGTGGTGGTCTGGGAACACGTTGCCCTGCGCCAGCGCAAGGCCCTGCTCGGTGCGCCGCCTGCTGGCCGTGCGTGGCCGCTGGGAACAGGTCGATGGCGTGACCCATCTGATCGCGCAGGACATGCAGGACCTCAGTGACCTGCTGGGTGGCCTGCCCTCTGCTTCAAGGGACTTCCACTGACGGGACGTGCACTGACCGGCGCGCCGCCCCTGCCGCCGACGGCTTCCGGGTGCCTCAATTGGACGCCGCCTGCCTGTAGCCCGTCTCCCAGGCCTCGATCGCGGCCTGCCACTCGGCCAGGTCCTGCCCGGTCATCGCCGGCATCGCCTCGGCGGCCAGCATCGGATTGTCGACCAGGCTGTCGCCGCGCTGGCGGGCCTGGCGGCCCTGGTGCTGGAGCTGGGTGAGATCGGTGCGCATGCGCGACCCTCCTGGAATGTCGGCAAGGCCCGCCATGCGGGCGTGGGAAGCCGTGCATGGTCCGTATCGGGCGTTGACGCACGGTGATCGGCCGGCTTTGACTCAAATCAAGGCGGGCGCGCGGACGGGTGCCTACGCTGCATCGCATGATTGCCACCGCCTTGCCAGACGCCGACCTGCTGCGCCGCTACGACCGGCCCGGGCCGCGCTACACCTCCTATCCCACCGCGCCCCAGTTCCATGCCGGCTTCGGGGAGCAGGCCCTTCGCGAGGCCGTGGCGGCCAGTAACGGCGACCCGATCCCGCGACGCCTGTCGCTATACGTGCACGTGCCGTTCTGCGCCAGTCCGTGCTTCTACTGCGGCTGCAACCGCATCATCACCCGCGACAAGGCGCGCGCCGAGGCCTATCTCGCGCGCCTGTACCGCGAGATCGACCTGGTGGCGGCACTGTTCGACCGCGACCGCGAAGTGGTGCAGCTGCACTTCGGCGGGGGCACGCCCAACTTCCTGGACCCGGCGCAGCTGCGCGAGGTGGTGGACACGCTGCGCGCGCAGTTCCACTTCTCCGCGCGCGATGACCTGGACCTGTCCATCGAACTGGACCCGCGTTTCGTCACCCCGGCCGACGTGGCCGAGCTGGGCGCGGCCGGCTTCAACCGCGCCAGCCTGGGGGTACAGGACTTCGACCCGGTGGTACAGGCCGCGGTCAACCGCATCCAGTCGGTCGAGGAGACGGCGGCGGTGGTCGAGGCCTGCCGCGCGGCCGGCATGCGCTCGGTCAACATCGACCTGATCTACGGCCTGCCGCACCAGACGCTGGAGGGCTTCGGCGCGACGCTTGCGCGCGTGATCGATATCCGGCCCGACCGGCTGGCCGTGTACGGCTACGCGCACCTGCCCGAGCTGTTCCGACCGCAGAAGCAGATCGATGCCGCCCACCTGCCGGGGCCTGAGCTGCGGCTGGCGCTGTTGCAGCGGGCCATCGAGCGGTTGACCACGGCGGGTTACGTGTACATCGGCATGGACCACTTTGCCCTGCCCGACGACGAGTTGGCGCGCGCGCAGGAGCGCGGCGGGCTGCACCGCAACTTCATGGGTTACACCACGCACGCCGACAGCGACCTGGTGGGCCTGGGTGTCAGCGCCATCAGCCACATCGGCGACACCTTCAGCCAGAACCCGCGCGACCTGCCCACCTGGGAGCACGCACTGGACGAGGGCCGCCTGCCGGTGACGCGCGGCATGCGCCTGGACGAGGATGACCAGCTGCGCGCCGACCTGATCCAGGCGTTGATGTGCCAGGCCGAGATCCCCGTGCGGGCGCTGGAGCGGCGGTACGCGATCGACTTTCCGCAGTACTTCGCCGACGCGCTGGCGAGGCTGCAGCCGCTGGTGGACGACGGGCTGGTGACGGTCGCCCCGGGCGTCATCCGCGCCACGTCGCGCGGCCGACTGCTGTTGCGTAATATCGCGATGTGCTTCGACCGCTACCTCAATGCGCCCCACGATGCACCGGTGCGGTTCTCCCGTGCCGTCTAGCCTGCGTCCTGCGCCCAGCCACGGGGGCGGCGTGAGCGAGACCACCTTCCCCCGCCCCAACCCCAGGACCCTCGCCGACGACGGCGACACCCTGCGCTTCTGCTCGACCTGCGCGTTCTCGCAGGCGTGCCTGGACGAGGGCATGGACAAGCGCGCGCTCATGGACCTGCACGTGCTGGTGCAGCACGTCGGCCCGCTGCAGCCGGGCACTCACCTGTTCCGCGAGGGCGATCCGTTCGAGGCGATCGCCGCGGTGCGCGCCGGCACGGTCAAGACCTACGTGGTGGACCCGGACGGGCGTGAGCACGTGCTGGGGTTCCACCTGCCAGGCGAGGTCATCGGCCTCAACGGCATCGACGGCGACACCTACCCCTGCAACGCCATCGCCATCGACACGGTGATGCTGTGCCGGTTCTCCTTCCCGAAGATCGCCGTGCTGGCCACGCGCGTACCCGGCATCCAGAAGCACCTTTTCCGCCTGCTCAGCCGGGACATCGGTCGCGCCGCGCTGCTGGCGGGGGACTGGTCGGCCGACCAGCGCCTGGCCGCGTTCCTGGTCGGCCTGTCGCGGCGCCTGGCCGCGCGCGGGTTCTCGGCCACGCGCTTTGCGCTGACGATGCCGCGCACCGACATCGCCAACTACCTGCGGCTGGCGCCGGAAACGGTCAGCCGCGTGCTGCGGCGCCTGCAGCAGGAGGGCGTGCTGGCCGTGGACCGGCGCGAGGTCGAACTGCAGGACCGCGCGCGGCTGGAAGCACTCGCCGCGCCCGTGCTTCGCGGCTGACCGGCCCGCGGGCGGCGGGCCCGCGCACCGGCCGGCTTGACCTGGGTCATCGCCGAGCGCGGCGGCGGCCCGCACCATCGTCGTACTACCGGGAGGGAGCGAGATGGAAAGTACCCGCAAGCTGTGGATAGGACTGGCGGCGCTGTTGGTCGCCTCGTTCGCGGTGCTGTTGTGGTCGGGGGGGCAGATCCGGCAGAACGCCGCGCCAATGCCCGAGCGCGTCGTGGCCGAGGACGGCACCGTGCTTTACACGCGCGCCGACATCGAACGCGGCCGCCAGGTGTGGCAATCGATGGGCGGCATGCAGCTGGGCTCGATCTGGGGCCACGGCGCGTACGTGGCGCCGGACTGGAGCGCGGACTGGCTGCATCGCGAAGCCGTCGGCCTGCTCGACCTGTGGGCACGCGAGGATGGCGGCATGGTCACGCATGCGCAGCTGCCCGCGCCGGAGCGCGCCGCGCTGGAAGGCCGCCTTCGCGAGCTGATGCGCGCCAACACGCATGACGCCGCGACCGACACGATCACGCTGCCGCTGGACCGCGTGGCGGTCATCTCCAACGTGGCGGCGCACTACGAGAGCCTGTTCGGCAACGACCCGGCGACGGCGGAGCTGCGCGAGGCCTACGCCATGAAGGAGAACACCGTCCCGGACGCGGCGCATCGCCGTGACCTGGCGTCGTTCTTCTGGTGGACGGCGTGGGCGGCGACCACCGAGCGCCCGACCGTGGCCGGCGACACGCTGGCACCGGAGCGCACCGGCATGCCCGACAAGCGCGTGACCTACACCAACAACTGGCCGGGCGAGCCGCTGGTGGGCAACACCCCGCCGCCCAGCACCTGGGTGTGGTCGGCCTTCAGCGTGCTGTTCCTGCTGGCGGGCATCGCGCTGCTGGGCTGGCACCACGCCGTCTCGCGCGAGGAGCAGCATCCGCCCTTCCCCGCGCGCGACCCGCTGGCCGCGCTGGTGGTGACGCCATCGATGCGCGCGACGGCCAAGTACTTCTGGCTAGTGCTGGCACTGTTCCTGGTGCAGATTCTGCTGGGCGCGATCACCGCGCACTACCAGGTCGAGGGTCAGGTTGCGTACGGCTACGCGCTGGCCGAGGTGCTGCCCTACTCCATCACGCGCACCTGGCACACGCAGCTGGCGGTGCTGTGGATCGCCACCGCGTGGCTGGGCACGGGGCTGTACATCGCACCGGCATTGTCGGGGCATGAACCAAAGTTCCAGCGGCTCGGCGTCAACATCCTGTTCTTCTCACTGGTGGTGATCGTCGTCGGCGCCTTTGCCGGGCAGTGGCTGGCGGTGATGCAGAAGCTGGGGCTGGAACACAACTTCTGGTTCGGCCACCAGGGCTGGGAGTACGCCGACATCGGCCGCTTCTGGCAGTGGTACCTCTTCATCGGCCTGATGCTGTGGCTGACGCTGGTGGGCCGCGCCCTGTGGCCGCTTCTGACCGGCCCCAAGACCGAGACCAAGGCCATCGTCGGGCTGTTGTTCCTCTCGACGGTGGCGATAGGCGTGTTCTACGCCTCGGGCCTCATGTGGCGCGAGCACACGCACCTGTCGGTGGTGGAGTACTGGCGCTGGTGGCTGGTGCACCTGTGGGTGGAGGGCTTCTTCGAGGTCTTCGCCACGGCCGTCATCGCGCTCATCTTCACCAAGCTGGGCCTGCTGCGCGCGGCGACGGCGGCGGTGGCCGTGCTGTTTGCCACCATCGTCTTCATGACCGGCGGCGTGCTGGGCACCCTGCACCACCTGTACTTCGTCGGCAGCCCGACCGCGGTCATTGCGCTGGGTGCCAGCTTCAGTGCGCTGGAAGTGGTGCCGCTGGCGTACATCGGATTCGAGGCGTACCACACGTGGAAGCTGGGCCGCGCCACGCCGTGGATGGAGCGCTACCGCTGGCCGATCTATTTCTTCCTGGCCGTCTCGTTCTGGAACCTGGTGGGCGCGGGGCTGTTCGGCTTCCTCATCAACCCGCCGCTGTCGCTGTACTACATGCAAGGCCTGAACCTGACGCCGTTGCATGGACACACCGCGCTGTTCGGCGTGTACGGGATGCTGGGCATCGCGCTGGTGCTGTTCTGCCTGCGCGGACTGCGGCCGCGGCAGATCTGGGACGAGAAGCTCCTGCGGCTGAGCTTCTGGACGCTCAACATCGGCCTGGCGCTGATGGGCATCCTGACCCTGCTGCCGCTGGGCACGATGCAGCTGCTGGCGGCCATCGAACACGGCTACTGGTACGCGCGCTCGGCGGAGTTCATGCAGCAGCCCATCGTCGACCTGCTGATCTGGATGCGCGTCCCGGGCGACGTGATCTTCAGCGTCGGCGCCGTGGCCCTGGCGTGGTTCGTATTCCGGCTGTGGGTGGCGCCGCGCGAGCCGGTCGCCATCCCGGTCGACGCCGAGCCGGCCGACCGTTGATGCACGGCGTGGGCGCGCCCGCCCGGCGCGCCCACAGCCGTACCTGATCCGGATCAAGGCGCCGGATGCGTCCGGCGCCGACCATTGCTTCCATGGACATTCCAAGTATTCCGGCGCGCGATGGCGCGCGCATCGGCCACCTCGCACGCGCACCGCACCGGCTGCTGTTCTTCGTAGGCGCGGCCAACCTCATGCTTGCGATGGCGTGGTGGACGGCATGGCTGGCGGCCACCCGCTGGCCCGTGCTGCAGATGGCCGACCCGGAGCAGTACGCCGGCTGGCTGCATGCATTCGTCATGCAGTACCAGGTGCTGCCGAGCTTCATCTTCGGTTTCCTGCTGACGACCTTCCCGCGCTGGATGGGCCTGCCCGACCTGCACTGCGCGCACTACGTGCCGGTCGGTATCGGCCTGCTGGGCGGCCAACTGGCCACGCTGCTGGGGGCGGTGGGCGTCCCCGCGGGCATCCTTGTCGGCACGGTGATGACGGTCGCCGGCTGGGCGGCCGGTGTGGCAATCCTCGCCCACGTCCTTTCTCGCGATACGCAGGCCACCTGGCACGCACGCATCTGCCTGGCGGCGCTGCTGATGGGGCTGGTTGGCGTGCTCGCGTGGCTGGCGTTCGTACTGGGCGCCTCGCCCATCTGGGCCTTCGCCAGCATCAAGCTGGGCACGTTCGGGCTGCTGTTGCCGGTGTACGTCACGGTGGCACACCGGATGGTGCCGTTCTTCGCCAGTCGCGTGGTCGCCGGGTACACCCCGTGGCGACCGATGCACTGGCTGGCCGCGGTGCTGGCATTGGTGGCCGCGCACCTGGTGCTCGAACTGCGCCACGCCTACACGTGGCTGTGGGCCCTCGACGTGCCACTGGTGGCGCTGACCGGCTACGCGCTGTGGCGCTGGTGGCCACAGTCGCCGGCGCCCGGCCTGCTCAACGCGTTGTTCGTCGGGCTGGCCTGGTTGCCGCTGACGTTCGTGCTGTATGCAGTGCAGAGCGTGGTGTACCTGGCCACCGACACCTTCGTGCTGGGACGCGCGCCGGCGCACGCACTGTTCATCGGATTGTTCGGATCGGTGCTGGTGGCGATGGTGACGCGCGTCGTGCAAGGGCATTCCGGCCGCCCGCTGGTCATGCCGGCCGCCGCGTGGGTCACGCTGCTCGCCCTGCAGGCGGTCGCGCTGGCACGGCTGTGGGCGGAAGTGGCCGACGACGGCCACGCTTGGCAGGTGGTGGCCGCGGTTGCGTGGCTGGTGGCCTTCATGCCATGGGCGGTGCGCATCGGGCGCATCGTCCTCACCCCGCGGATCGATGGAAAGGCAGGTTAGCGATGATCGAGTTATACCCGCAGATCAAGCAGGTCCACGTCGCGATGGCGCTGTGCAGCGGCGGGCTGTTCGCGCTGCGCGGCGCGGCAATGCTGGCCGGCATGCACTGGCCACGCATCGCCCCGGTGCGCTGGGTGAGCTATGCGATCGACACCGCCCTGCTCACGGCCGCACTGATGCTGTTGACGGTGCTGCCATGGGCGATGTTCGCCAATGGCTGGCTGTGGGCGAAGTTGGCCCTGCTGGTGGCGTACATCGTGCTGGGCATCCAGGCACTGCGCCCGGCCCGCACGCGCCGCGCGCGGCTGGCGTGGTACGCCGCGGCGCTGTTGGCATTCGGCGCCATCTACAGCATCGCCCGCTCCCACCATCCCCTGGGCGCATTCGCCACCTCCCTGGCGGGCTGAGCCCCGGGCTCGGACCCGTAACCGCAGCCTTGGTCCTGCGAGCAGTCGCAGGCGTTGCTGCAGCCGCATCCGGGCACCCCGGCCGCATCCAGCGCTTCGACCGTCTGGCCCGCGCACAGCGCACACAGTTCGCGCTCACCGAAATCGACGTTCATGGCGCACCTCCGTTCCTGGGCGATGTCCCAGCCTGGCGACGGCGGGTCGGTCGCGCACTGACTTACGTCAAGCAGCGGGATGCGTCGTCCTTTCCCCGACTAAACATTCGTTTGAAAAACCCGGTCCGAAAATGATCTGGATCAGAGAAATGCGCGAGCCGGCCGCGCAGCATGGGGCCATGGGCGAACACCGCCCCGACGGTTACCCACTGAGAGGCCCTTGCCATGAATACCCTGATCTCGCCGGTGTCCCAGACACCTGCCGACCTGCCCCTGAACCGCCACCACGACGTGGACGACTGGTCCGATCGCGTGGCGTACGGCATCACCCGCTCGCTGCGGTTCCTTGCCGACACGTTCTTTGCCAAGCGCTACGGCAACCGCGCCATCGTGCTGGAGACCGTCGCCGCGGTGCCGGGCCTGGTAGGCGCCGCGCTCGTGCACCTGCGTTGCCTGCGCTGGATGCGCGGCGACCGCGGGTGGATCCGCACGCTGATGGAGGAGGCCGAGAACGAGCGCATGCACCTGATGACCTTCATCGAGATCGCGCGGCCCAACCTGCTCGAACGCGCCCTGGTGCTGATCGCGCAGGCGGCGTTCTTTACGTTCTTCCTCGTGCTCTACGTCGCGTCGGCCCGCACGGTCCATCGGCTGGTCGGCTACTTCGAGGAGCAGGCCGTCATCAGCTACACGCAGTACCTGCGTGAGATCGACGCCGGTCGCGTGGAGAACGTGCCCGCACCGCGCATCGCCATCGACTACTGGCAGCTGCCGGAGAACGCACGCCTGCGTGAGGTCGTGGTCGCCGTGCGTGCAGATGAGGCCGGCCACCGCGACGTGAACCACGGCTTCGCCGACCAGCTGCGCGGCGCCGCCGCCTGACATCCACCCGCGCGCGACAGATGCGTATCAACCCGTATCCATCCACCTGGGGAACCACCATGCAACGCCGAGACGCATTGACGCTGTTGGGGCTTGCCGTGTCACTGGTGCTGGCGACCACCGCCTGCGACCGCCGCGATACCGATACCGGGGACGTGCCCACCGACGCGTCGGTCCAAGCCGATACCGGCGGCTCGCGCAAGGGCGACTTCGGCCCGCCGCAGGGCGAGCCGATCAAGGCCGTGCTGACCTCGCCGCCGCAGTGCCGCCGGCCGACCGGGCCGCAACGCGCCGGCCAAGGTCATCGTCGAGCTGGACGTGGTCGAGAAGGAGATGCCGATCTCCGAAGGCGTCGACCTACACCTTCTGGACCTTCGGCGGCACGGTGCCCGGCAGCTTCATCCGCGTGCGCCAGGGCGACACGGTGGAGTTCCACCTGCGCAACATGCCCGACAGCAAGATGCCGCACAACATCGACCTGCACGGCGTCACCGGCCCGGGCGGCGGCGCGGCGTCCAGCTTCACCGCGCCGGGCCATCGCTCGCAGCTTCACCTTCAAGGCGCTCAACGCCGGCCTGTACGTCTACCACTGCGCCACCGCGCCGGTCGGCATGCACGTCGCCAACGGCATGTACGGCCTGATCCTGGTCGAGCCGCCGGAAGGCCTGCCGCAGGTCGACCGCGAGTACTACGTGATGCAGGGCGACTTCTACACCGACCGGCAAGTACCGCGAGAAGGGCCTGCAGCCCTTCGACATGGAGAAGGCGATCGACGAGAACCCGACCTACGTGCTGTTCAACGGCGCGGAAGGCGCGCTGACCGGCGACAAGGCGCTGAAGGCCAAGGTCGGCGAGACCGTGCGCCTGTACGTCGGCAACGGCGGCCCCAACCTGGTGTCGAGCTTCCACGTCATCGGCGAGATCTTCGACAAGGTCTGGTACGAGGGCGGCACGCAGCTTCCAGGAGAACGTGCAGACCACGCTGATCCCCGCCGGCGGCGCGGCGATCGATGGACTTCCACCTCGAAGTGCCGGGCAGCTACGTGCTGGTCGACCACTCGATCTTCCGCGCCTTCAACAAGGGCGCGCTGGCGATCCTCAAGGCCGACGGCCCGGAGAACAAGGCGATCTACTCCGGCAAGGAAGTCGACTGCGTCTACCTCGGCGACCGCGCGCAGCCGAACATGGCGGCGGTCGCCGACCGCGGCCACGGCCGCCAAGACCGGCGCGCTGACGCGTCGAGGAGCAGGTCGAGGCCGGCAAGGCGCTGTTCGCCGGCACCTGCTCGACCTGCCACCAGCCCGAACGGCGAGGGCATGGCCGGGCGTGTTCCCGCCGCTGGCCGAAGTCCGACTACATCGCGGCCGATCCCAAGCGCGTGCCGCAGCGTCATCCTGCATGGCCTGCAGCGGCCCGGTGAAGGTCAACGGCAAGGACTACAACTCGATCATGCCGCCGATGAGCCAGCTCACCGACGACGAGGTCGCCAACATCGCCACCTACGTGCTCAACAGCTGGGGCAACCCGGGTGGCCAGGTGACGCAAGGCCGAAGCCGCCGCAGTCGCGCGCCGCCAAGCCCGCCAACGCGCTCGGAAGGCCACTGAGCCGATGCGCCGCGCGCGCTCGCCACTGCTGCTGCTCGCTGCTGCCCGCTCGCCGGCCTCGCCGCCGGCGCGCGGCGGCGGCTACGCGCGGCTGCCGGGCGGCAGCGTTCACGCACCGCGCTGCAAGTACGAGGACCGCGAAGGACGGCGTGCGCATCGCGCCGTTCGCGCTGATGCGCAGGCCGGTCACCAACGCGCGAGTTCCTGGCGTTCGTGCACAGCGCACCCGCAATGGCGGCGCGACCGCGTCGCCGCGCGTGTTCGCCGAGCCGCGCTACCTGTCGCACTGGGCGGGCCCGACCACGCTCGGCGGCAACGCGCTGCCGCGAGCAGCCGGTGGTGCAGGTCAGCTGGTTCGCCGCCCAGGCCTACTGCGAGTCGCAGGGCGCGCGCCTGCCGACCTGGGACGAATGGGAATACGCGGCGGCGGCCGACGAAACGCGCCGCGATGCGCGCAAGCGACCCGGCCTGGCGCGAACGCATCCTGCCTGGTACTCGCGTCCGTCCAACCAGGCGCTGCCGCGCGCCGGCCTGCAGGCGCCCAACGCCTACGGCGTGCAGGACCTGCACGGCCTGGTCTGGGAATGGACCGAGGACTTCTCCTCGCTGCTGGTCGCCGGCGACAACCGCAACCAGGGCGATGCCGACAACGCGAAGTTCTGCGGCGCCGGCGCGCTGTCGATGGACGACCGCGAGAACTACGCGGTGCTGATGCGCGTGGCGATGCTGTCCTCGCTCGAGGCGCGACGACACCACCGCCAACCTGGGCTTCCGCTGCGCGAAGGACGTGCCATGAACGACGCGACGCTCGGCGCTGCTGCGCGGCCTGCGTCGCGCTCGCTGCTGCGTCGGCTCGCGCGCCGGCGCGCGCGCCACGCCGCGCCGCTGCCGCGCGATTCGGTCTACCAGCTGCCGGTGCCGCTGACCGACCAGGCCGGCACGCACCGCCGACTGGCGCAGCCGGCGCGGCAAGCCGCAGCTGGTGGCGATGTTCTACACCTCCTGCCAGTACATCTGCCCGCTGATCGTCGACAGCGGCAAGGCCGTCGAGCACGCAGCTGACGCCGGCCGAACGCGCGCGCATCGGCATCGCTGCTGATCAGCATGGATCCGGCGCGCGACACGCCCGCCGCGCTGCGCGACGGTCGTCGACAAGCGCAAGCTCGACACGCGCGCGCTGGACGCTGGCCGCGCCCGCGCCGGCGCGACGTGCGCGAGGTCGCCGGCGTGCTCGGCATCCGCTACCGCGCACTGGCCGACGGCGAGTTCAACCACACCAGCGCGCTGGTCCTGCTCGATGCCGACGGCCGCATCCTCGCGCGCACCGAACAGATGGGCAGCCAGCCCGATCCGGAATTCGTCGCCGCCGTGCGCGCACGCGCGCCAGCCGGCGACCGCTGAACGCCAAGCGTTGCGATCCAATCGCGACCATGGAGTCCAGCCGATGAACGATCACACGACGCCATCCCTCGACCCTCGGCCTGGTCGCTGCTCGGCGCCGCTTCCTACGCGCAGCGCCGCGCCCAACTGCACGCTCGAAGCTGCAGGGCAACGACCACGATGCAGTTCGACCTGAAGACCGCGACGCGTGTCCGCGTCCGTGCGCGACGCATCACCATCCGAACTGATCCACACCGGCAAGCTGCCGGTCGCAGGCGATGGGCCACAACGTCGTCGTCAGCAAGACCGCGGACGTCCAGGCTGCCATCGCGGCCGCCGGCATGAAGGCGGGCGCGGCCGCGGCTACGTGCCCAAGGGCGATGCGCGGTGCATCGCGGCCACGCCCCTGATCGGCGGCGGCGACGAGCACCACGGCGAACTTCGCCGGCGGCAAGCTCAAGGCCGGTGGCGACTACAGCTTCTTCTGCTCCTTCCCGGCCACTCGGCGCTGATGAAGGGCACGCTGGTAGTGACCAAGTAGCAGCGCTTCGAAGGCACCGGCCGCTCCTCGCGGGCGCCCGATGCCACCTCTGGCCGGGCGTATTTGATTCAAGTCAAGGAAGCATCCGCGCCCGGCTCCGACAATGGCCCCACGTTCACCTGGGGCTCCTCCATGACCCTGCAACAAGCGGCCGCACTGGCCGATGGCGTCGCCGCGCGCGTGGATGCGGCCGACGGCTTCTACAACGACAAGGTCGTGCGCCAGTTCGCCGTCGACGACCGTGGTCTGGGGCATCGTCGGCATGGCTGGTGGGCGTGTTCATCGCCGCGCAGCTGTACTGGCCCGACGCTCAAGTTCGAAGCATCCCCTGGCTCAGCTACGGCCGCCTGCGCCCGCTGCACACCAACGCGGTGATCTTCGCCTTCGGCGGCAGCGCGCTGTTCGCCACCAGCCTGCACGTGGTCCAGCGCACCTGCCACGTGCGGCTGATCTCCGACCGGCTCGCCGTCGTTCGTGTTCTGGGGCTGGCAGGCGGTGATCGTGGCCGCCGCGATCACCCTGCCGCTGGGCATGACCCAGGGCAAGGAATACGCCGAGCTCGAATGGCCGATCGACATCCTGATCACCATCGTCTGGGTCGCCTACGCGCGTGCTGTTCTTCGGCACGATCGCCAAGCGCCGGGTCAAGCACATCTACGTCGCCAACTGGTTCTACGGCGCCTACATCATCGCCATCGCGCTGCTGCACATCGTCAACAACCTGGCGATCCCGGTCGGCCTGACGCAAGTCCTACCCGGTCTACACCGGCGCGGTCGATGCGATGGTGCAGTGGTGGTACGGCCACAACGCGGTCGGCTTCTTCCTGACCGCCGGCTTCCTCGGGATGATGTACTACTTCGTGCCCAAGCAGGCCGGGCGCCCGATCTACTCCTACCGGCTGTCGATCGTGCACTTCTGGGCGCTGATCGCCGTCTACATGTGGGCCGGCCCGCACCACCTGCAGTACACCGCGCTGCCGGACTGGGCGCAGTCGGTGGGCATGGTGTTCTCGCTGATCCTGCTGGCGCCGAGCTGGGGCGGCGCGATCAACGGCATCATGACGCTGTCGGGCGTGTGGCACAAGCTGCGCACCGACCCGATCCTGAAGTTCCTGATCGTCGCGCTCAGCTTCTACATGATCGCGACCTTCGAAGGGCCGATGATGTCGATCAAGACGGTCAACTCGCTGAGCCACTACACCGACTGGACCGTCGGCCACGTGCATGCCGGCGCGCTGGGCTGGGTGGCGATGATCTCGATCGGCTCGATCTACGCGCTGCTGCCGCGCGCTGCTGGGCCTGCAGCGCGATGTACTCGACGCAAGCTGGATCGACACTGCACTTCTGGATGCACACCCTCGGCGTGGTGTTCTACATCGCCTCGATGTGGATCGCCGGCGTCATGCAGGGCCTGATGTGGCGCGCCACCAACGCCGACGGCACGCTGACCTACAGCTTCGTCGAAGCGCTCAACGCCACCTATCCCTACTACCTGGTGCCGCCTGGGCGGCGGGCTGCTGGTGCTGGCGGGCATGGTGCTGATGGCGTGTGAACATCGTGGCAGCACCTATCGCGATGGCCGCGCGAGCCGCCGCACCAGCCGGTGCTGCCGCCCGACGCCGCCGAGGCACGCGCCTGAGCGCCGAGCATCGATGAGCGAGACACAAGAACAGCCACGGCCACGAGAAGATCGAGAAGAACGTCGGCCTGATGGCGGTGCTGATCGCGGTGGCGGTCTCCTTCGGCGGGCTGGCCGAGATCGTGCCGCTGATGTACCAGGCCGAGGCGATCCAGCCGCTGCCCGGCGTCAAGCCCTACCCGCCGCTGCAGCTGGCCGGGCGCGACGTCTACGTGCGCGAGGGCTGCTACAACTGCCACTCGCAGATGGTGCGCACGCTGCGCTTCGAGACCGAGCGCTACGGCCACTATTCGCTGGCCGGCGAATCGGTCTACGACCGCCCGTTCCAGTGGGGCAGCAAGCGCACCGGGCCGGACCTGGCGCGCGTCGGCGGCCGCTATTCCGACGACTGGCATCGCGTGCACCTGGTCAACCCGCGCGACGTGGTGCCCGAATCGAACATGCCGTCCTTCCCGTGGCTGGCCGAGAACGCACGTCGACGGCGACGCGACGTGACCCGCAGCATGCGCGCGCTGCAAGACGCTGGGCGATCCGTACACCGAGGCGGACATCGACCAGGCCGCCGCCGACGTGTCGCCGGCAAGACCGAACTCGACGCCGTGGTCGCCTACCTGCAGGGCCTCGGCAAGCACGCACCGAGGGGAGGCTGAGCATGCTGTCCGGAATCGTCACCGCCGTCCTGCTGGTGGCTGTTCGTGGCGGGCTGGGTCTGGGCCTGGAGCCCGCGCCGCAAGCGCGATTTCGACGCGGCGGCGCGCCTGCCGCTGGATGACGAGCGAGGACGAGGGCGCGCCAATGAGCGCGCGGCTGGTCGTGGTACGTCATCGCCCTGGTGGCGCTCAACATCGTCGGCTGCGTGTGGCTGCTGTGGTGGACGGCGCGCGCCGCCCCGGCGACCCCGCAGCCCGACGACACCAGCCATGTCTGGGACGGCGACATCACCGAGTACAACAAGCCGCTGCCGCGCTGGTGGATCAACCTGTTCTACCTCACCATCGTCTTCAGCATCGGCTACCTGGCTGTGGTACCCGGGGCTGGGCGCGTTCGCCGGCTACAGCGGCTGGACCTCGCAGGCGAGCACGACGCGGACAAGGCCAGCCAGGACGCGAAGCTGGACGAGACGTTCGCCCCGTACGACGGCCAAGCCGATCGACGTGCTCGCGCGCGACCCGGCAGCGCGTCGACGCTGGGCCGCTCGATCTTCGCCAACACCTGCGCCACCTGCCACGGCTCCTCGGCGCAGGGCGCGATCGGCTACCCCAACCTCACCGACGACATCTGGCACTGGGGCGGCGAGCCCGAGCAGGTCCTGCCAGCGTGCTGGACGGCCGCGAAGGCGTGATGCCGCGTGGGGCAAGGTGCTGGACGGGCATGGGCGGTGAGCAGGCGGTGGACCACACCGTCGCCTACGTGTCGGCGCTGGGCAACGCGGATCCCGCGGCACGAACGACGACTTCGGCGCCGCGCGGGCAAGAAGCTCTACGACGGCGTCTGCGTGGCCTGCCACGGCGCCGACGGCAAGGGCAACGCCGCGCTGGGCGCGCCCGACCTCACCGACGACTACTGGCTGTACGGCGACAGTCGAGGCCAGCCTGCGCGAGACCATCGCCAACGGCCGCCACGGCGTGATGCCGGCGCACCGCGAATTGCTCGGCGAGACCCGCGCGCGCCTGGTCGCCGCCTACGTCTGGTCGCTGTCCAACGGGCAGGCCGGGCGGCGTGCCGCGCAGATGGCCGAATGAGCACGCCGCGCCACCGCGCACGGAGTTCGACCACCCGCCCCGCCCGCTGGCGCAGCGCCTCGGCGCGATCCTGTGGCCGAGCTTCTTCGCCGCCGGCGTCGCGACGATGGTGTTCTTCGCCTTCGTCGACCCGCTGGCGCTGCGCGACATCACCTTCCCGGGCTGCGCGATGACGCGCGAGCTCGGCTACACGATCGGGTTCTTCATGTTCTGGGTGGCGACGGCGGCGTCCAGCCTGTTCACCTGGATCCTGCTGCGGCCGGCCAGCCGCTTCAACCGCGCGCTGCCGCCGGAAAGCTGAGCGGTGAGCAAGTCCATCCCCCTCGCGGTCGTCGACGATGGCAGCAACAGCCTCTACGTCAGCGAGCGCAAGATCTATCCGCGCGAGGTCACGGGCCGCTGGACAGGCTGCGCACGCTGGCGGTGGTCTGGCTGCTGGGCATGTTCTACCTGTTCCCGTGGCTGCACTGGGACGGCCGCCAGGCGGTGCTGTTCGACCTGCCGGCGCGCAAGTTCCACGTCTTCGGGCTGACCTTCTGGCCGCAGGATTTCCTGTTCCTGGCGCTGCTGCTGATCATCGCGGCGCTGGCGCTGTTCTTCTTCACCGCGCTGGCCGGCCGGCTGTGGTGCGGCTACGCCTGCCCGCAGACGGTGTGGACCGAAGTGTTCCTGTGGATGGAGCGCTGGACCGAAGGCGACCGCAGCAAGCGCATGAAGCTCGACGCGGCGCCGTGGTCGCCCGAGAAACTCGCGCGCAAGGGCGCCAAGCACGTGCTGTGGCTGGTGTTCGCGCTGTGGACCGGCTTCACCTTCGTCGGCTTCTTCACGCCGATCACCGACCTGGGCGCGCGCAGCTGGCCGTTCGAGTGGGGCGGCTGGGAGACGTTCTGGGTGCTGTTCTACGCGCTCGCCACCTGGGGCAACGCCGGCTTCCTGCGCGAGCAGGTCTGCAAGTACATGTGCCCGTACGCGCGCTTCCAGAGCGCGATGTTCGACCGCAACACGCTGATCATCGCCTACGACCCGATGCGCGGCGAGCCGCGCGGCCCGCGCAAGCGCGGCCTGGCCAGCGTGCTGGAGCGCGCGCGCGGCCTGCTGGACAAGATCACGGCCTACGACTACGTGTTCCGCGCCGCCCACCACCCCACGGCAGCCGACAACCGCGCCCAGGCCCGCGGCACGATCACCTTCGAGCAGGACGCCGGCGCCGTCGAGTCCGCTGCCGAAGTTCGCGACCGAGCAGCTGGGCGACTGCATCGACTGCACGATCTGCGTGCAGGTGTGCCCGACCGGCATCGACATCCGCAACGGCCTGCAGTACGAATGCATCGCCTGCGGCGCCTGCATCGACGCCTGCGACGACGTCATGGACAAGATGGGCTACCCGCGCGGCCTGATCCGCTACTCCACCCAGAACGCGATCGACGGCAAGCCGACGCGCGTGCTGCGTCCGCGCATCTTCTTCTACGGCGCCGCCTGCTGGCGCTGATCGCTAGCGTGGGCCTGGGGCGTGGCACACCGCGAGTCCGCTGATCGCCGAGGTGCTGCGCGACCGCAATGCGCTGTACCGCGAGACCGGCGACCGGCATCGAGAACGGCTACACGCTCAAGCTGGTCAACAAGACCGACGAAGTCGAGGTGTATCGCGTCTCGGTCGAAGGCGAAGCAAACGGTCTGTCCCTGCACCCGGTCGCGCCAGTAACAGTGCAGGCGCAGCAGGTGGCCGAACTGCCCCTGACCGTTTCCGGCCCGGCCAGCGCACGCGGCCGGCACGACCTCCAGGTGGTGGTGACGTCGCTCGGGGGCGACACGCGCGCGGATGTGGACACCACCTTCTTCGGACCCATGCAATGAGCTCCTTTATTTCCCATTGGCGCAACCCAGTCATCTGGCTGGTCATCGGCCTGCCGCTGGTAGCGGTCGTGGCGGGCGTTGGCCTGGTCGTGGTCGCGGTGCGCAGCGGCGGCAGCGACGCGGTACCCGACGAGGTCCGGCGCACCGCGCAGGTGCAGATCGCCGACCTCGGCCCCGATGCCCGCGCGGCGCAACTTCAGCTGCGCGCCGTCGTGCGCGTGGACCGCGAGCACGGCAGCGTGGAAGTCATCCCGGCGGCCGGCGATTTCCCGCAGGACGCCACGCTGGTGCTCACTCTGGTGCATCCGGCCGCGCAGGCCTCCGACCGGCGCCTTGAGTTGCAGCGCACTGATGCGGGTTGGCGTTCGGGCGCGATCGACACCGATGCGATCACCGCGGGCGCGTGGAACCTTGTCCTGCAGGACCACGCGGCGACATGGCGGCTGCAGGGACGGCTCGACGAGGGGACGCTGGCCGCAGTGGTGCAACCGGCGTTGAAGGGCCCGGCCAGCCGGTGAACGCGGCCGTGACCGGCGCGCTTGCACCGGCGGCCGTTGCCGCTACGGGCACCTGCGAGCATTGTGGCGATACCCTTCCTCCTGCCACCGAGACGTTCTGCTGCGAAGGCTGCGCGGCCGCGTCGGCCTGGATCCGCGAAGCGGGACTGGACGATTACTACCGCCTGCGCGATGCGCCGGCCGGACGCGTATCCCCCGATATGCCGAGGCGCATTCCGACCTGTGGGACCGCCCTGAAATCCATGCCGAACACGTCGTCAGTCGCGACGGCCGCCTGGAGATCACGCTGCTGACCGACGGCATGCGCTGCGCCGCCTGCGCGTGGCTGATCGACCGCGCCCTGCACCGCGAGCCGGGCGTGCATCGGTCTCGGCCAATGCGGTGACCGGCCGCATCCGCGTGGCGTGGGATCCCGCGCAAACGCCGGTTGTCGCACATCGTGCAGCGCCTGGCGGCGCTGGGATACGCGCCCTCGCTGGCCACCGGCGACGGCCGCCGAGGATGCACGCCGACGCGACCGCAACCGCGACCTGCTGCGCCTCGGCATCGCCGGGCTCGGCGCGATGCAGGCGATGATGCTGGCCGAGGCGCTGTACCTGGACTTCAACGCGACGATGCCGCTGGCCGACGCGCGACTTCTTCCGCTGGATCACGCTTCCTGGTGTCGACGCCGGTGGTGTTCTACGCCGGCTGGCCCTTCCTCGCCGGCGCGTGGCGCGAGCTGCGCCAGCGCGCGGCTGGGCATGGACACGCTGATCGCCGGCTCGACGCTGCTGGCCTACTTCGCCAGCGTGGTCGAGACCGTGCGCGGCGGCCCGCACGTCTGGTACGACGCGGCGGTGATGTTCGTGTTCCTGCTGCTGGCCGCGCGCATGCTGGAGCAGCGCGCGCGGCGACATCGCCAGCGCGCAGGTCGACGCGCTGGCGCGCGCACGACCGGCGTTCGCGACGCGCGAGCGCGACGGATGGCTCGCGCGAGAACGGTGCCGACGTCAGCGCGCTGGTGCCCGGCGACGTCGTCTGCGTCGCGTCGGCGAGGTCGTCCCCGCCGACGGCGTGCTGCTGGACCGATGGCCGTGTTCGAGGAAGTCGCTGCTCACCGGCGAATCGCGTACCGGTGTCCCGTGAAGCGGGCGCAATCGGTGTACGCCGGCAGCAGCGCGCGCGCGACCAGCCACGCGCATGCGCGTGACCGGGACCGGCGCGGCCACGCGCCTGTCGCAGCTGGCGCGGCTGGTGGAGCAGGCGCAGGCCATGCGCCCGGCCTCTGGCGCGAGACCGGCGAGCGCATCGCGCACCGCTTCGTGGCCGCGCTGCTGGTGACCGCGGTGGTGGTGTACCTGGGCTGGCGCTTGCACGAGCCCGAGCGCGCGTTCGAAGTCACCCTGGCCCTGCTGGTCATCAGCTGCCCTTGCGCGCTGTCGCTGGCGGTGCCCGCCGCGCTGGCCGCCGCGCACGGCGCGCTGGCGCGGCTGCGGCGTGCTCACCCTGCCCGACGAGGCCCTGGACCGGCTGGCCGCGGCGACCGACATCGTGTTCGACAAGACCGGCACGCTCAGCGACGGGCGCGCCCGTCGGCTGGTACGCACGGACCTCGCCGACGGCGTCGACACCCGCACGCGCACTTGACTGGCCGGCGCGCTGGAGCACGACAGCGGCCACCCGCTCGCCACCGCGTTCCCCGGCACCGCGGCCATCGCGTCATCGCCTCCGAGCTGGTCCGCGTGCCGGGCCAAGGCATCGCAGGACGTGTCGATGGCCAGCCGCTGGCGCATCGGCCAGGCGCCGTTTCGCCGCCAACCGAGCCGATGACGGCGCCATCTGGCTGGGCGACGGCACGCCACGCGTTGGCGCGCTTCGAGGTGCACGACGCCGCGCGACCCGACGCCAGGGCCGCGGTCAAGTCATTGCGGCACACTCGGCCTGCACGGTGCATCTGGCCAGCGGCGACGCCGAGGGGCCGGTGCGATGCGCTGGCGCGGGCGTTGGCATCGCCGTCGCCCCGCCTCGCGGCAGTCGCCGGAAGCCAAGCTCGCGCATGGTGCGCGCACTGCAGGCCGGTGGCCGTGTCGTGGCGATGGTCGGCGACGGCCTCAACGACGCGCCGGTACTGGGCGGCGCGGATGTGTCGATTGCCTTGGGTCGAGGGCGCCCCGCTGGCGCAGCGCGCGGCCGACCTGGTGCTGCCACGGGCGACTCGCTGGTGCGCATTCCCGCAGGCCATCGCGCGTCGCGCGGCGGACGCGCGAGGTGATCCGCCAGAACCTGGCCTGGGCGCTGGCCTACAACGTGCTCGCCCTTCCCCTTGCCGCCGCCGGCCTGGTCACGCCGTGGCTGGCCGCGCTCGGCATGGCGGCCTCGTCGCTTGCTGGTCGTGCGGTCAACGCGTTGCGCCTGGCGCGGCCGATACACGTACCGCCGGTGGCCGCATGAGCATCCTGCTGATGCTGGTCCCGATCAGCCTGGTGCTGCTGGGTGTGGCGGTGTGGGCGTTCGTGTGGGCGGTACGCCGCGGCCAGTTCGACGACCTGGATACGCCCGCGCTGGACATCCTGCGCGATGACCGCGCGCGAGCGGCCCGGTGCCACCGGCAGCGTGACTCCGATGCCGATTGACTGGCTGACCCTGCTGGCCGCCGCCGCTGCCGGCTTGCTCGGCGGGCTGCACTGCGCGGCGATGTGCGGCGGCATCGCCACCGGGCTGTCTCGGCATGGGCGGTGGCGGTCTTGCAGCGGCGGTCCAGGGCAACCTGGGCCGCGTCGCCGGATATGCCATCGCTGGCGGGATCGCTGGTGGCGTGGGCCAGGGCATCGTCGACGTCGCCCGGATGGAGTGGCTTGGCCCGGCGCTGCGATTCGTGCTGGGCGCGGTCATGGTCGCAATCGGCTGGAGCTTGTGGTCGACGCGCCGCGTGCCACTACCGGGCGCCCGGCCGGGCATCGCGTTGTGGAATCGGCTCCGGCCGCTGCAGCGCCGCCTGCTGCCCGCGGACCGGGCATGGAAGCGGATGGGGCTGGGCGCGCTATGGGGCTGGCTGCCGTGCGGCCTGAGCGGGACGCTCCTGGTTGCGGCATGGCTGCAGGCCGATGCCCGCAACGGCGCGCTGACCATGGCGGCATTCGGCATGGGAACGCTGCCGCTGATGGTGCCGTTGGCGTGGACCGGCGCCCGCGCTCTCCAGGGTCGCCACGCCGCCGCGACGCGGCGCTGGGGCGGCGCGGCCATCATCGGCTTGGGGCTGCTGACAATGGCGGCGCCCTGGCTGGTCGCGCTGCCGACCATCGGGCCGGTGCTGCACGCCTTGGGGTGCGCACCGCTGCGATAAGTCGCGTCAGGCGCGACCGCGCCGCGAGCTGCGTTCCTCTTCGGCTCCGTGCGCCATGCGCGTGAGCCGCTCTGGATCCAGCACTTCGACCTGGCGGCCGGTCACCTCGATGATCCCGTCGTCCTGCAGCCGGGTAAACCCGCGACTGACCGTTTCCAGCGCCAATCCGAGATAGCGCGCGATGTCCTCGCGGCTCATCGGCAGGCGGAAGCGCGTGGACGAAAGCCCCACCGTGCGAAGGCGCTCGCCCAGGCCATGGAGGAACAGCGCGACGCGCTCGTTGGCCTGTCGCCGGACGAGGACGCCAAGGTGGTCCTGGTCGCGGTCAACGCCCTGGCCGATTACGCGCATCAACTGCTGTTGCAGCGAGGGCAACTGCGCGGCCACGGCCGTCAGCTGGTCGAACGGGATCTCGCAGACCTGTGCATCGCCCAGCGCCACGGCCTCGCAGCGGTGCACGCCGGTCCCCATCGCGTCCAGCCCGATGACCTCGCCGGGCAGGTGGAAGCCCAGCACCTGCTCCTCGCCGGACTCGTCGAGCACGGTGGTCTTGAAGGCGCCCTCGCGGGCCACGAAGACGCCCGCCAGCGGCGCGCCCGGCCAGAACAGCCGCTCGCCTCGGCCCACGCGCCGGTTGCGCTGGACGATCCGCTCAAGCTGCTCCAGCTCCCGGGCACTGACGCCGGCAGGCAGGCACAACTGCTGGAGGGAGCACTTGGCGCAACTGCGCCTGAGGCGGGCCAGGTCGAGCGGGTCGGGCGTGGACATGGCGGCCATGGTGCCACGGGGCGCCAGCACCCGCCTTTGAGCACGTGCCCGCACGGGGCGCGTTGCCCGGGCACCGACCCGCAGACGTTGCCGTCCGGAAAGTTGTCCAGGACGAAGACCGATTGCGTGAATGGCACCGGACCGCGTCGTTTCTGGCCGAGTGCGACGACTGACGCCATACTGTCGGGTCATTCAAGCAGGGCATGCCGCATGCTGGGAACCCGTCTCGACCGCTCCGTGATCGCTTCCGCCATCGCCCTTGCACTGTCCGGCCCCGCCGTGGCCGGCGGCGTGGCCAGCCAGGACGTGGTGCGACTGGCCAACATGAGCCTGGAAGAGTTGCTGCAGACCGAGGTCACCAGCCTGGCGGGCACCAGCGCCTCGCAGTTCACCACCGCCGCGGCCATGACCGTGCTCACCGGTGACGAGATCCGCCGCTCCGGCCACCGCACGTTGCCCGAGGCGCTGCGCCTGGTGCCGGGCATGTACGTGGCACGCACCAACGCCAGCAGCTGGACCGTGGGCTCGCGTGGCCTGACCGGCTCCTCGCTTACCGCCAACCGGTACCTGGTGCTGATCGACGGCCGGCTGGTGTACGACCCGCTGATCTCTACGACTTTCTGGGACGCTGTGGATATCCCGCTGGCGGACGTGGACCGGATCGAGGTCATCCGCGGACCGGGCGCCACGCTGTGGGGCGTCAACGCCATGAACGGCGTGGTCAATGTCATCACCAAGGACGCGCGCACCACGCTGGGCACCCTGCTGCAGGCGGGCGCGGGCACGCATGGCGAGCAGCGCGCACTCCTGCGCCACGGCGTCGCCACCGGCGAGAGCGCCGCGCTGCGCATGTGGGCCAGCTACGCGGCCCATGAGGAATTCGAGAACGCCCAGGGCGTCGGCATCAACGACGCATGGTCCACGGTGCGCACCGGCGTACGCTGGGACAGCCGCCTCACCGACGCGATGGATGTCTCGGTGCAGGCCGCCGCCTACAACCACCCCACTGCCGACTACACCGTGCGCACCCCGGTACCGGGCCAGCACAACCAGTTCCAGGTGGTCAGTGGCCAGGACGAGGTCAATGGCGCGCACCTGATGGCCCGCATCGGAGATGCGCCGTCGAGCGAGGCGGGCTGGTCGCTGCAGGCCTACACCGACCGCAGCGAACGCGAGAACATCCGCTTCGGCGTGGACCGGGTGAACGCCAGCGTGGAGTACCGCAACTGGCAGGACTGGGGCGAGCGCCAGCAGTTGATCTGGGGTGCCAGCTGGAACTGGACGCGCGACGAGACCACGCCGGGCACGACCCTGCTGTTCGATCCGCGCTCGCGCTCATGGTCCACCCTCAACGTGTTCGCGCAGAACACGTCCGAGCTGGTGGAGGACACCCTGTTCCTGATGGTGGGCTCCAAGGTGACCGACCACGAATTCGTCGGCGTACAGGTCCAGCCCAGCGTGCGCGCGTGGTGGACGCCGTCGGATATGCAGACGTTCTGGGCGGCGGTCTCGCGACCGGTGCGTGTGCCTTCGCGATTCGAGGAGGACGGCCTGCTGGTGTTTTCCTACGTGGACCAGGGGCTGGTCACTACCGGCCAGGCCAACGGCACGATCATCCCGCTGGGCTTGGCCGGCAACGACGCGCTTCCGGCCGAGGAGCTGCTGGCCTACGAGCTCGGCCACCGCATCCAGCTGTCCCCGCGCGTCGCGCTGGACAGCACGGTGTTCTACAACGACTACCGGCAACTGGTGGGTGTGCCGCAGACCATCATCGGCACGTTTTCCGACCAGGCCCGCGGCGCGACGTGGGGCGGCGACGTCAGCCTTTCGGCCCGGTGGACCGATCGCTGGCGCATGGAGGCGTCCTACAGCCGCCTGTTCACCGATATCGAAGGACCGGTGCTGGCGTTCGACGAGACCGGCACGCCCCGGCAGCAGGCGCAGTTGCGCTCGTACCTGGACGTGGCCGACACCGTCGAATTCAACGCCGCCGCCTACTACGTCGACGAGGTGCCCTTCATGGGCGTGGACGCCTACACCCGCCTCGACCTGGGCCTGACCTGGCGGCCGTGGCAGAACACGTCGCTGGCCTTGTGGGGGCAGAACCTGCTTGAGTCCGGCCATCCCGAGTCCAGTGGCGCGCAGGTGCCGCGGGGCGTGTTCGCGCAGATCACGGTGGGCTTCGATGGTTGACCTCGCACTGCGCGCGCCGCGCGCATCCGCCCCCGCTGGCGCCGCGCCGCGCGTCGCCCGCCGCCTGCGGCTGGGCGTGGCCAGCCTGCTGATGGGCCTGGCCTTTGCAGGCCGCGTCGATGCACAGCCGGTGTCGGAACCGCAAGTCCAGCTGGAAGCCGCCTTCCTGGTGAACTTCGTACGCTTCACGCAGTGGCCGCCGCCGCGTTTCGCCTCGCCCGACTCGCCGTACGTGCTGACCGTCGTCGGCGACAAGCGCGTGGTCGATACGGTGCAGGAGGTGGCCCACGCCGCCGGCGCCATCCAGGGCCGCCGCATCCGCGTGCAGCAGGTCTCCAGCCTGCGCGATGCCAGCAGCACGCAAGCGCTTCGACAGAGCCACGTGGTGTTCGTCCATCGCACCGCCACCATCGCTCCGGACCAGTTGCTGGCGCGCATGGCCGGCTCCAGCGTGCTGACGGTGGGGGACGGCAGCGACTTCACCCGTCGTGGCGGCATGGTCGGGCTGGGCAAGGTGGGGCGGCGTATGGCCTTCACCGCCAACCTGCCTGCCATCCAGGCCAGCGGCCTGAGCATGAGCGCCAAGGTGCTGAAACTGGCGACGCCGCAGGGCCGGCTGCAGTGACCGCCGCGCCGGCCCGGGAAGGCTCGCTGGCCGACCGCATCACCCTGCTGGTGTTGCTCACCAGCGCGTTGGTGGTGCTGCTTGTATCGGCGGCGCTGGCGTCGGCCAACCACGTGCAGGTCAAGCAGACCGCGCTGCAGGCGTTGCGCACGCAGGCCCGGTTGGCGGCCATCAATGCCGCCGCGCCGCTGGCATTCAACGACGACGGAACCGCCCGCGAAGTGGTGGCCGGCTTCAGCGCGTTGCCGGATGTGTCCTCGGCCACGCTGTTCGATGCCGACGGCGCGGTGTTCGCACGGCACGCGCGCGCGGGCTTCGTCGAACGCGTGCCGCTGGACACCCCTTCGGGCGAGTCCGCCGCGCTGGGCACCTACGTGGTGTCGCTGCCGGTGGGCGAACGCCAGGACCGGCTGGGCACGCTGCAGGTGGTGTACGACCTGTCCACGCTGCGCGAACTGCTGCTGCGCAACCTCCTGTGGACGGCGGGCCTGTGCCTGGTGGCACTGATGCTGAGCGCGCTGGCCGCGCGCAAGGGCGCGCGCCTGCTGGTGCGCCGCCTGGAATCGCTGGACCAGACCGCACGGCAGGTCTCGCAGACGCGCGATTACAGCCTGCGTGCCCAGGTCAGCGGCAACGACGAGGTCGCCCGCTTCACCGAGACATTCAACGAGATGCTGGGCGAAATCCAGCGGCAGGACAGCGACCTGCGCGAGTCGCGGCAGCAGGCGCTGACGGCCAGCCGCCTGAAGGACGAGTTCCTCGCCACCGTCTCGCACGAACTGCGCACCCCGATGACGCCCATCACCGGCTGGGCGCAGGTGCTGCAGCGCATCGCGCCGGATCACCCGCAGGTGATGGACGCCGCGCGCGTGATCGAGCGCAGCGCCGCCGCGATGACCCGCATCATCGATGACCTGCTGGACATGAGCCGGATCATTTCCGGCAAGGTGCGCCTGCACCCCACGCAGGTGAACCTGGCCGACGCGGTACGCGATGCGATCGCCGCCGTGCAGGTCGCGGCCGATGCCAAGCGCATCATCGTGTCGGTCGCGGTGCCGCCCGCCCTGGCCCTTTCCGCCGACCCCCACCGGCTGCAGCAGGTGCTGTGGAACCTGCTGTCCAATGCGGTGAAGTTCACCCCGGCCGGCGGCGTGATCCGGATCGAAGCCCACGCCGACGCCGATCAGGTGCAGCTGAGCGTGTCCGACACCGGGCCTGGCATCGCGCCGGAATTCCTGCCGTATGTTTTCGACCGCTTCCGCCAGGCCGACAGCAGCGCCACGCGCCCGCATGGTGGCCTGGGCCTGGGGCTGGCGATCGCACGCCAGCTGGTGGAGCTGCATGGCGGCGAGATCCAGGTCCACAGCGCCGGACTGGGTCATGGCAGCTGCTTCACCGTCGCGCTGCCCGTGCGGGCGGTGGATGGCGACGCCGAAGCCGCGCACCCGCGCACCAGCCTGCTGCCCGAAGAGCCGCTGGGCCTTCTGGACGTGCCGCTGACCGACATCCGCGTGCTGTCGGTGGAGGACAACGACGACGCCCGCGAGTACCTGCGCCACGTCTTCGCCAGCCACGGCGCCGAGGTGGTCAGCGCCGCCAGCGCGGACGAGGCGCTCAGCCACCTGCAATCGTTCCAGCCCGATGTGCTGGTCAGCGACATCGGCATGCCGGGCCGTGATGGCTACTGGCTGGTCGGCCAGGTGCGCCGGCACGCCAACCCCGCCCTGCGCACCCTGCCCGCCATCGCGCTCACCGCTTTTGCCGGCGAGGCCGACCGCACCCGTGCGATCCAGGCCGGCTTCAACGCCCATGTCGCCAAGCCGGCCACGCACGAAGCCCTGATCAACGCGGTCAAGGGCGTGCTGGCACCGGATGCGCAGTAGCGCTTCGCGCGTGGTGCGCCAGTGGTGGATCTCTGTGCGTACGCTGCGGCCTGTTGCATTCGCGCCCCCGCGCTGCTGTATACTGCGCGGCCCGATTCGGGGCGGTTAGCTCAGCGGTAGAGCATTGCCTTCACACGGCAAGGGTCGCAGGTTCGATCCCTGCACCGCCCACCACGTTGCACGACCAGGCCGGCGCAAGCCGGCCTTCGTCGTTTCAGGGAGCCGGCATGTACACCAACCGTTCCGACCTGTGCCTGTGGCACAACCCGCGCTGCTCCAAGTCGCGCGCCGCCCTCGACCTGCTGGCCTCGCGCGGTGTCCAGCCACGCATCGTCACCTATCTGGACCAGCCGCCGTCGGTGGACGAACTGCGCGCCGCGGTGGCCGCGCTCGGGATCGCGCCGCGCGGGCTTCTTCGTACCGGTGAAGCCCAGTACATGGACCTGGGACTGGACGATCCATCGCTGGACGACGACGCCATCCTCGCCGCGATGCACGCCCATCCGCGCCTGATCGAGCGCCCGCTCCTGCTGCATGACGATGGACGCGCCGTGATCGGCCGCCCGCCCGAGCGCGTACTCGAACTGCTGGACTGAGTGCCGCAGCACCGCTGCCCGACTCCGCGGGCAGACTTTCCCTAGATCGACTTGCTCTCGCGCATGCGTCGCATGGGTTCCGGCGGCGCGAACGAATCGCTGCGTGCGCTCGCCCAGAACGCGCGGAACACCGCGTGGTCCGGCACCGTTCGCCCAGCAGCTCGCCCGGCGCCAGGAAGCGGTAGAGCGCCGCCAGCGAACGCACTTCGATCGGCGAGACGCGCCGCAGGATGTGTTCGGGGCCGAGCTGCCGCGGATGCTCCAGGCCCGCCGCGCACAGCAGGTCGCGCAGCGCCTGCAGCGTGTTGTGGTGGTAATTGCTGCACGCGCGCGCGCCTTGTCGGCCACGTCGAGCTGCGCGCCAGCGGCGCGGGTCCTGCGTCGCCACGCCGGTCGGGCACGCGTCGGTGTGGCAGCTCAGCGACTGGATGCAGCCCAGCGCGAACATGAAACCGCGCCCGGCATTGCACCAGTCCGCGCCCATCGCCATGGTGCGCGCGATGTCGAACGCACTGGTGATGCGCCCGGCGGCGCCGATGCGGATGCGGTCGCGCAGGTCCAGGCCGACCAGCGTGTTGTGCACCAGCATCAGCGCTTCGTGCATCGGCACGCCGACGTGGTCGATGAACTCCGCCGGCGCCGCGCCGGTGCCGCCCTCGGCGCCGTCGACGACGATGAAGTCCGGCAGCAGGCCGGTCTCGCTGCATCGCCTTGGCGATGCCGAACCACTCCCAGGGATGGCCGATCGCCAGCTTGAAGCCGGTCGGCTTGCCGCCGGACAGACTCGCGCAGCCGCGCGACGAATTCCAGCAGCCCGCGCGGCGTGTCGAAAACGCCGAATGCCGCGCCGGCGAGACGCAGTCCACGCCCGTCGGCACGCCGCGCGTGAGCGGCGATCTCCGGCGTGACCTTGGCGCGCCGGCAGCACGCCGCCATGGCCGGGCTTGGCGCCCTGCGACAGCTTGATCTCGATCATCTTGCACCTGCGGGTCGCGCTGGCGTTGGCAGCGAAGCGCTGCTCGCTGAAGCCGCCCTTCGTCGTCGCGGCAGCCGAAATACCCCGAGCCGATCTCCCACACCAGGTCGCCGCCGTGCTCGCGGTGGTACGGCGAGATCGAGCCCTCGCCGGTGTCGTGGTAGAAGCCGCCGCGCTTCGCGCCCTCGTTCAGCGCGCGGATCGCGTTGGCCGACAGCGAGCCGAAGCTCATCGCCGAGATGTTGAACACGCTGGCCGAATACGGCTGCGCTGGCCGATCATCGCCGATGGCGATGCGGAAATCGTGGATTGCGATGCGGCGTGGGCGCCAGCGAATGGTTGATCCACTCGTAGTCGACGCCGTACACGTCGTGCAGCGTGCCGAACGGGCGCGTGTCGTTGACCGACTTGGCGCGCTGGTAGACCAGCGCGCGCTGCTGGCGCGAGAACGGCATCTCGCGCGGTGTCGGACTCGATGAAGTACTGCCGCATCTCCGGGCCGATCGATTCCAGGCCGAAGCGGAAATGCGCCAGCAGCGGATAGATTGCGGCGCAGCGTGCTGCGGGTCTGCAGCAGGTCCACCGTGCCCAGCACCGCCAGCGCACCGAACACCGCGACGCCCCACAGCCATCGCGCGTCCCACCCGGCCATCACCAGCGAGGCAAGGGCCAGCACCAGGCTGGCGGCATAGGGGGCGTAACGCATCATGCGACGGGGCTTCCGTTGTGGCGCGGACTGGATTGCGGAGAGGTTCCTGCAATCACGTTGCAGCGCCTGTGCGGCCAGGAACGCGCGGCCGGGGCGCAGTCGGCAGCATACCGGCCCGGGTCGGATGCGGCGATGTTTCCGGGCGGCCCCTTGCCCGCGCGTCTCGGGTTACCGCACGGAATCAACGCGGCAAGGGGGTCGCCGCCGGCAGCGCGGACGCGGCACGCAACGCCTCCAGCAGGCGCCGACCGGCTCGACCGTCGGCCGGCTGCAGCCCGAGTCGCGCCTGCTCGACGCGGATGGCGGCGCGCGATGCGCTTCCGATCATGCCGTCGACCTCGCCGATCGCGTGGCCGCGTGCAAGCAGCAGTGTCTGCACTTCGCGCCGTTCCGCGCGCGACAGACCGGGGTCGGCCGTGGGCCAGGCGGTGGCGAACGCACCGCCGCCGCGCAGCCGGTCCGCCAGGTGCGCGATCGCCAGCGCGTAGCTCTCGGCGGCGTTGTAGCTGTAGATCGCATCGAAATTCCGGAACACCAGGAACGACGGTCCCGATGCCCCGGCCGGCTGCAGCAGCGCCGCGGGTGTCGTGGCCGGTAGCGCGATCTCGCCCCCATCCACGCGCCGGATGCCCTGCCCTTGCCACTCCGACAGCGGCCGGCGCTGCGTGCGGCCGGCAGGGCCGGTATATCCGGAGCGCAGGCGCACCTCATGGCCCCATGGCTGGCCCGTCCGCCACCCGGAACGCGCGAGGTAATTCGCCGTTGAGGCCAGCGCATCCGGAATGCTGCCGACCAGGTCACGGCGGCCGTCGCCATCGAAGTCCACGGCGATCCGCCGGTAGGTGGACGGCATGAACTGCGTGTGCCCGAACGCGCCCGCCCACGATCCGACGAGGCCGTCGGCGGCGACGTCGCCGGACTGCACGATGCGCAGGGTGTCAATGAGCTCGCCGCGGAAGAAGGCCTGTCGCCGGCCCATGCACGACAGGGTGGTCAGGGAGGTGAGCAAGGGCCGCTTGCCGAAGGTGCGGCCGTAATCGCTCTCCACACCCCATACCGCCACGACCGTCGCCGGGTCCACGCCGTAGCGCGCCTGCACGCGCGCCAGCACGTCCGCATGCGTCGCCAGCATCGCGCGGCCATCGGCCACGCGCTGCTCGTCGACCAGGCCTGCCATGTAGTCCCAGATGGGCGTGGTGAACTCGGGCTGCGCGTTGAGCAGATCGAGCAGTGTCGGATCCGGCACCACCGGGCGGACGTGTGCATCGAAAATGGCCGTGGTGATGCCCGCCGCCGTGGCGCGCTGCTGCAATTCACCCACGCATCGCGCAAAGTCTTCGGGCAACGCGATCGCGGTCGACGACGCCATAGCCGGTGTGACGCCCAGCGCCAGCAAGACGGCTGCGACCAGTCGCGCAGGCCGCATCGCGACTTCAGGAGCGCGAGAAGCGCGGGATCCGCCGCCATGGCCGATGCGGGGCGCGGCGGTGTCGGGTCGAAGGTGTGGGATGCATGTCATGCCTGCACGATAGCGACGCGCCATCACGCCGCCGCTCACGCGCTGTCAACGAAACTGCACGGATGTCGCAGCCGGTGGCTGCAGGTCACGAAGACACGGACGCGTCCGCAGCGGACCGGCGGAACTCCAGCAGGTCCCACAGGTTGCCGTAGAGATCCTCGAACACCGCCACTGTCCCGTACGGCTGCTCGACCGGCGGGCGCACGAACCGGACACCGGCCGACAGATACCGGCGGTAGTCGCGCCAGAAGTCATCGGTCTGCAGGAACAGGAAGACGCGGTTGCCGGTCTGGTCGCCGGCCCGCTCGCGTTGCGCGGGCGTGGTCGCGCGGGACAGGAGCAGCGACATGCCGGCATCGCCCGGCGGCGCCACCACGACCCAGCGCTTGTCCTGTTCGGGCAGCGGAGAGTCCTCCACAAGCCGGAAGCCCAGGGTGCCGACATAGAAGTCGATGGCCTCGTCGTAGTCCAGGACCACGAGCGCGACATGGACGATGGCCTGTTGCACGGTCAAGCTCCCTGCTGGCGGCGACCCGCTGCAGCGGTATCCATCGGTCGCACCGCCAAGGCGCGGTCGCAGCGGATTTTCATGCCACGCGAATGCGCTGGTGCCCGGAGCCGGACTCGAACCGGCATACCCTCGCGGGTGGCGGATTTTAAGTCCGCTGCGTCTACCGGTTTCGCCATCCGGGCCGGTTTTGCGTGCGCTAGCTTACGACAGGGCCCGGGCGCGGACGCGTGGCCGCGCCCCTGCACCATCAACCACCCGGCGGCAGCGCCCCGTTGCCTTCCTGCAGTTCGGGCTTGAAGGGGATGTCCGGCGGCGGCCGCGCACTGGCGGGCTGGTTGTTGAGGTTGGGATCGGAGATACCGCACCCGCCGCCCAGCGCCAGGAACGCGATGCCGCAGATGATCCGCTTGTTGGTGCCGGGGATCGGGATCGCGACCTCCTTGTAGCCCTTGCGCACCCACTCCTCCAGCAACGTTTCGCTGGGACGCCAGTAGCGGTCGAACATCGTGGGTTCGTAGTCGGTGGGCGGGCGACGCAACCACGTGCCGGCGCGGTCGAGGTTGGCGATCTCCTCGGTCACGGTGCCGGGCGGGTTGTTGGGCGAGGCCGAACCCGGTGCGTCGGCCAGTCGCACGCGACCTTCGCTGTCGTACAGCCCGGAGGGCTGGCCCCGCTGCCCGCCCGGACGTGCCTGCTGCGAATCGCCCCAGTCGTCGGCGCGGCGCGGCGAGGGCCAGGCGCCGGGCGCGGGATCGGGCCGCGGACCCTGGCCGGCCGGCGCAGCCGACGGACGCCCGGCAGGCGGCAGGGCCGAGGCGGTGGATGAAGGCGGTGCCGTCGTGGCGGCGGTGGTGGCCGGTGACGGACGCGTTGCCAGGGTCGGCACCGCGCGTTCGGGCACGGCCGGTGCCTGGCTGCGCAACTCCCGCGTGGCGGGCGTGGGCACGCTGACCTGCGGTACTGCGCGCGGCTGCACCGGCATGGGGATATCGCGCCGGCCGACATCGGGCGTGGCCACCGACACGGCGGGCGATGCCAACGGCCCGACGGGCAACTCGCGCGGCCGCACGGTCGGCGCCTGCACCGGCGTCGGCACATCGCGTACCACGACCTCCGGCACCTGGGAGGTCACCGACGGCGCCTGCGTGGCGGGCTGCAACGTGCGCCGCGTCGGCGGCAGCACAAACGTCACCGACGGCGCATCCGGCACCACCTCGCTGACGGCCAACGGCTGGTCCGGGACGGGGGCCGGGGTGGGAATGTCGCGCCGGGCCACCTCGGGCAATGGCACCTCCACCGGTGGTACCGGAGGCGCAGACGGTTGGGCCAGGCGTGGCAGGTCCGGAGCGGGCGTGTCATCCGCCGATGGCGCGGTGGTGTCCTGGGGCGATGCTGCAGTAGGCGTGGCCGGTGCGGCGCGCGCATCCGGCGTGGCCGGGGCATCCTCGCCCGCCGGCCCGCCCACCTCGGCCGGCGTACCCTCGCCCACGAACTCCACCTGCACCACCAGTTCGCCGGCCGCGGCCGCCGCGTCCGGACGCGGCGGCGTGAACAGCAGCCACAGCATCATCACGCCCAGCAGCACATGGATGACCGCCGATCCGCCACCGGCCAGCCAGCGCATGGACTGCTGATCGCGCCCCGCCGGCTGCCACTGCTGCCGCCAGATCGACGAGAACGCCTGCCAGCGCGACAGTTCGTCCAGGCGTCGCGGCGGCATCGCAAGCGGCCGCGCAACCAGCACCGCGATGAAGTCGTGCGCGGGTGCACCGGTCACGCGACCGGGACGCGCGGCGGCCGCGGCCAGCCACGTGCGCCAGCCCGGTGGCATCTCGCCCGGGGGATGGTCGCGCCGCAACGTCAGGCGCAGCCTTCGCTGCACCGCATCGATCAGGTCATTGGCGGAATACATCCGCCCCGGTCAGGCCGCGTCGTGGCGGCTGATGTAGGGCGCGGTCCCGGTGTCGTGGTCGGTCGCATCGCGCACCGCCGTCACCCCGGGCACCTTCTCCAGCAGCGTCTTCTCGATGCCCTGCTTCAGCGTCACATCGGCCATGCCGCAGCCGTGGCAGCCGCCGCCGAAGCGCAGCAGCACCACGCCATCGCCGGTCACTTCCTGCACGGTGACATGGCCGCGGTGCTGGGCCAGTTGCGGATTGATCTCGTTGTCCACCACCCAGCGCACGCGCTCGACCAGCGAGGCGGCGGCATCGGGTACCTGCCCCTTGATGCGCGGTGCCCGGATCTGCAGCTGGCCGCCGGTGTCGCGGGTCTCGTAGTCGATCTCCGCGCCGTCGAGCCACTGCACGCTGGCCGATTCCAGCCACAGCGTGAAGCCTTCGCAGTCGATGGCCCATTCGTCGCCGGCCAGTTCGGCGGGTTCGGCGAACTCCAGCCGCACGTCCGCACGCGGCGTGCCCGGGTGCATGGCCGACAGCTTCACGCCCAGGCCCGGCAGGGCCTCGCGGTCGATCAGGCGGCGGAAGTGGGTCTGGGCGGATTCGGAAATCTGGATCATGCCGCTATTCTAACGGGGTCCGCGGCATGCTCCACGGAGCGCCGCTCCTGCCGGACCGCCCGATGTGCGCGGTTCATCGTCATCGCCGCACAGGGAATCCCCATGTCCGATCTCGTCCCCCTTGCCCAGGCCCATTGCATCCCGCGTCGCGGCAGCGAACACCGGCTCAGCCAGGCACGTATCCGTGAACTGCTGCCGCAGGTGCCGGGCTGGGAAGTGGTCGAGGACGGGCACGCACTCAGCCGCACGTTCACCTTCGACGATTACTACCGCACGATGGCCTTCGTGAACGCGCTGGCGTTCATCGCCCATCGTGAGGACCACCACCCCGACCTGGGCGTGCACTACAACCGTTGCGTCGTGCGGTATTCCACGCACGACGTGGGCGGCCTGAGCGAAAACGACTTCATCTGCGCGGCCCGCACCTCCGCGCTGCTGGACTGAGCGGCAGCGTTCCGCCCGACCGATCAAGGAGCGACCCATGGCACTGCGCCCTATCCTTACCGTCCTGGCCTGCGCGGCGATGGCCGCATGCACGCCCACCCCGGAAGCCGCCCCGGCCCAGGCGCCGACCGAACTGATGGCCGTGGACACCCCGCCTCCCGCCTACCCGGAGGCGCTGGCCTGCGACGATATCGGCGGCCAGACCGTGCTCAACGTGACCGTGGGCGCCCAAGGGCGGCCCACCGAACGTGCGCATCAAGCAGCAGCAGCGGCCAGCCGGAACTGGATGCCGCAGCGGTGGAAGGTGTCAAGGCATGGCAGTTCCGCGCCGCCACGCGCAACGGCCAGCCCATCCCGTCGGACCTGCAGGTGCCGGTCACCTTCAAGCCCCCGACCCTGCGCCCGGACCGCTGCTTCGCGCTGGACGAGCAGCGGCGCGACAGCCAGCTGTGAGGGTCAGCCCTGCAGCCGGTCGAGCACGTCGACCAGTTCGGGCACCAGCGGCGCATTGAGCAGGTACGGCGCTCTGCCGCCGTCCAGCGCGAACTCCAGCGTCGACGCATGCAGGAACAGGCGCTTCAGGCCGACCTGCTCGCGCAGGCGCTTGTTGGCCTCGGGATCCCCGTATTTGTCGTCGCCGGCCACCGGATGGCCGATGTGCTGGGCATGCACGCGGATCTGGTGGGTGCGGCCGGTTTCGATCCGCACCTCGCAATACGACTGCCCGCCGCGGCGCTCCAGCACCTTGAAATGGCTCAGCGACGCCTTGCCCGGCTCGGGATTGACCTGCACATGCCGCTCGCCGCCCTGGCGCAGGCCGACGTGCAACGGCGCATCCACGCTCATCACGCCATCGGGCATGCGGCCGATCAGCAGTGCCAGGTAGCGCTTGCGGATCGCGCCGCCGCTGCCGGACTCCTCGCGCATCAGCGCCTGCAGCTCGGTCAGGGCCGAACGCTTCTTGGCGACGATCAGCAGGCCGGAGGTGTCGCGGTCCAGGCGGTGCACCAGTTCCAGCGTCTGCCCCGGCCGCAGCGCGCGCAGGGTCTCGATGGCGCCGAAGCTGATGCCGCTGCCGCCGTGGCTGGCCACGCCGGAGGGCTTGTTCAGGGCCAGCAGCCGCGCATCCTCGAACACGATCGCCGCGTCCATGGCGTCCAGGAACCCCCTGGGCGGCGCCGCCTTGTCGCCCGGCTCGGCCAGACGGACCGGCGGAATCCGCACCTCGTCGCCGCCTGCCAGCTTGCGCTCGGCCTTGGCGCGGCCGCCGTTCACCCGGACCTGGCCGGACCGCACCAGCTTGTAGACCAGCGAGCGCGGCGCGCCCTTGAGCTGGCCCAGCAGGAAGTTGTCCAGGCGCTGGCCGTCACGGTCTTCGGGCACCCGCACGGTGCGGGCGCCGCCGCCGGGGCCGCGGGGAAGCTGAATCGGTCATTCGGATGGGTTATCTGATACACTCGCGACGCGAGATAAGGTTTTGATTTCGCAGGAAGTTGCCGGATGCGGCGCGTGGAATCCACGCCCCCACCCGGGAAGGGGCCGAACTCGTCCTGCGATTCCGGTACCGTGCCTGACCACTGCCCTCGGGGCAGCCATGTTAGCAGCGACGGTCCGGCGGAACCGGCCCTCGCCCGGCGGTCAAACCTGCCTGCGATGAACATCCCCGCGTGGGCGCCCCGGTGGTTTTACCTGCCCCTGGACGTGGCCCGCGGATTGCCCCGAGCGACGCCCGCGTCGCCGGCCCCCGAAACCGGTTTCAAGCACACAGAAGCGCTCCCGCGGCCTGCCGTGGTGTCGTAGCGCTGGAAATTGAGGTCCAGTCGGCGCGTGCGGGTGCAACCCGTCCGCAACCGCCCGAGGAGCACCGCTCCCGGGCGCGCGACGGCCGGACTTGAGTTCCCAGAGAGCGAAACGCCAGCGGCGTTCCGCGCGGTAGAGCGCGCGAGGAACGCAACAATGAAGCGCATGCTGATCAATGCGACGCAGGCAGAAGAACTGCGCGTCGCCATCGTCGACGGCCAGACCCTGTACGACATCGATATCGAACAGCCGTCGAAGGAACAGAAGAAGTCCAACATCTACAAGGGCCGGATCACCCGCCTCGAGCCCTCGCTGGAAGCCGCCTTCGTCGAATACGGCGCCGAGCGCCACGGCTTCCTGCCGCTGAAGGAAATCTCCCGCGACTACTTCCAGGCCGGCGTCGACCACAACAAGGCCGGGCTGAAGGAACTGCTGCGCGAAGGCCAGGAAGTCGTCGTCCAGGTCGACAAGGAAGAGCGCGGCAACAAGGGCGCGGCCCTGACCACGTTCATCTCGCTGGCCGGCCGCTACATGGTGCTGATGCCCAACTCGCCCACCGCCGGCGGCGTCTCGCGCCGCATCGAGGGCGACGACCGCGCCGAGCTGAAGAAGGCGATGGACGCGCTGACCATCCCCGACGACATGGGCGTGATCATCCGCACCGCCGGCGTCGGCCGCGATGCCGAAGAGCTGCAGTGGGACCTGGACTACCTGCTGCAGGTCTGGAAGGCCGTCGCCGAGGCCGCGCTGAGCAAGCCCGCGCCGTTCCTGATCTACCAGGAATCGCGCCTGATCATCCGCGCCCTGCGCGACTACATGCGCCCGGACATCGGCGAGATCCTGGTCGACACCGACGAGATGTACGCCGAGGCGCGCGAGTTCGTCGAGCAGGTGATGCCGCACAACCTGCGCAAGCTCAAGCACTACACCGACGACACGCCGCTGTTCAACCGCTTCCAGATCGAATCGCAGATCGAGAGCGCCTACGAGCGCGAAGTGCGCCTGCCCTCCGGCGGCGCGCTGGTGATCGACCAGACCGAGGCGCTGACCGCGATCGACGTCAACTCCGCGCGCGCCACCAAGGGCAGCGACATCGAGGAAACCGCGTTCCACACCAACCTGGAAGCGGCCGAGGAAGTCGCCCGCCAGCTGCGCCTGCGCGACCTGGGCGGCCTGGTGGTGATCGACTTCATCGACATGTCGTCCAACAAGCACCAGCGCGACGTCGAGAACCGCCTGCAGAACGCGCTCAAGCACGACCGCGCGCGCGTGCAGATCGGCCGCATCTCGCGCTTCGGCCTGATGGAGATGAGCCGCCAGCGCCTGCGTCCGTCGCTGGGCGAATCCAGCCAGATCGTCTGCCCGCGCTGCGAAGGCCACGGCCGCATGCGCAGCGTCGAGTCGCTGTCGCTGTCGATCCTGCGCCTGGCCGAAGAGCACGCGATGAAGGAGAACACCGGCCAGGTGCTGGTGCAGGCCCCGATCGAGATCGCCAACTACCTGCTCAACGAGAAGCGCCGCGCGCTGAGCGAGATCGAGAAGCGCCACGACGCGCCGATCGTCATCGTCGCCGACGAGCAGCTGCACACGCCGCACTACGAAGTCACGCGCATTCGCGAGAACGAACTGGGCGAGGAAACCAGCAAGCCCAGCTACCAGCGCGGCACGCCGCGCAAGCTGCCGACGCATGCGCTGACCAAGGCCCACCTCAACATCCCGGCCGCGCCGGCCGTGACCAACGTCAAGCCCGCCCAGCCCGCGCCGCTGCGCGAGCCGCGCGAGCGCAGCCGGCGCCGGTGGCGGCTGCACCCGCCCCGGCCCCGGTCGTGGTCGCGCCCACGCACTCGGTCGGCATGGTCGAACGCATCCTGCGCTTCTTCCGTGGCCCGTCCGCGGCCGTCGAGGCACCCCGCCCGGCCGCCGCCCGTGGCGATGGCCGCCGCGACGATCGCGAGGACCGCAACGGCGGCTCGCGTCGCGACGGACGCAGCGGCAAGGCCGGTGGCCGTGACGGCCGCCGCGGCGAGGGCCGGGGTGGAGACACGCGCGGGGGCGATGCACGGAGCAGCGGCGGCAACAAGCAGGGCGACGCCTCCGGCAACCGCCAGACGCCCAAGCAGAAAGCGCCGCAGAAGAACGAGCCCAAGGCGGACACCCGCCAGGACGCGCGCCGCGACGGCAAGACCGAAGCCAAGTCCGGGCGCAAGCAGCCGCGTGGCAAGCCGGCCGACGAGGCGACGGCCGTCGATGCACGCATGCCGGTTGCCGATGAGGTCCGGGCCCCGCGCGTCGAGAAGCCCGCAGCGGTAGCAGCGGTTGACGGCGGAGTGACCGCCGTCGCTGCACCGGCCGCATTGGCGGCGGTGACCGAGGAGGCCATGGCACCCGCTACGGCCGCGGCTACGGAGGAAGCCGACGCCCATGCCACCGCGCTGACCGATACCGCAGACACCGCGGGTGAAGGCGCCGGGCGCCGTCGCCGTGGCCGCCGCGGTGGCCGTCGCCGTCGCCGCGGTGGCGATGCCGGGCAGACCGGAGACGATGGCCTCGGCATGGACGCGTCGGTCGAGGACGAGGACGACCACGCCGCAGCGCAGGAGCAGCAGGCGGGCGCCACGCAGCGTCCGCAGCCGGAGTTCGACTTCGAGGACGACACCGCGACGGCGCCGGCACACGCTGCTGTTCCGGCCAGTGTCCCCGCGCGTCGCGTGGCCGGCCCGGCAGCGGCGGCAGCGATTGCATTGCCGCAGGCGGCCGCAGGTCCGACGGATTCGGCATCGCAGTCGGATGAGGAGGCTGCACCGGCACCGCGCGAGATGGGCACCGACCGTGCGCCGGCCCAGACCCGCGAAACTGACACCGGACCGTCCGCGATACCGGCTCCGCCGCTGGCGGCCACCGCAGCGGACGCCGTCACCGCGGAGCCTGCCGACAGGGCGGCCGCATCGGCCACGGTCGTCCCGTCGGCGCCTGCCAAGGCCGCGGTGGAGGCTGCTGCCGATCGCCGCGACACCGGCGCGCCGGTCAACGTCGCGTCGCCCGTTTCGGATGTGTCGTCCCAAGACACCCCGACGGCGTCCGCCGTCGACTCCAAGGCGGCAGCGCCGTCCACAGGCCCTGCTGCTCCAACTGCGCCTGTGCGTGACTCCGCTCCGGCGCCGGCGCCGGCCGTTGCCGGCAACGGTGCGGGCGAGCCGGCGGCTGTCCAGCCGGCACCGCTGCCGCGGACCGGTGGTCTGTTCGACGCCCCGCATGCCGCACCGGTGACTGCCGTGGATCGCACCGTCGGTACGGACGAGGACGAGGCCGCCGATCCGGCCTCGGCTGCAGCCCACGGGCAAAGCCCGGGCGATGTGCCGGCCGACAGTGAGCGCCGACACTGACGCAGGGCCATCTGCCTTGCCGCAAAACCGGAAGGGCCGTGCGACTGCACGGCCCTTCTGTTTTTCCAGCGGCCGTTCGATGCCGTCGTTCCCGCGCAGCCGGCCTCGCCTTCGTCGGCGCCGGGTAGTCAGAAACGTTGCGCCGCCTTGGGGCCCGATCGCCGGAACGGAACACGCAGTCCGGTGCGGCGGATGAAGCAGGCTTTACAGCGTCCACGACGACATCGGGGGCGCCATCCTTCGCTGCAATGCGCCGCTGCCGCTGGCGGTCACAGCGCCGCAGTGGCCTCCACGATGCCGTGGCGGGCGGCCAGCCGCGCCAGTGCGATCGTGTCGCCGACCTGGAGTTTCTGGAACAGCCGCGTCTTGTGCGTGTTCACGGTCTTGGCGCTGAGGCAGAGGCGGCGGGCGATCTGCTCCTGGCGCATGCCCTGCACCAGCAACAGTGCGACTTCGGTCTCCCGTGGCGACAGGCTGTCGAACGGGTTGTCGTGCCGTGTCATGCCGTACAGCGCCAGGTTCTGCGCCACGGCGTTGGCCAGGTAGCGGCGGCCCAGCGCCACCTCCCGGATTGCACGCAGAAGTTCGGCCGCATCCCCGCCCTTGCCGACGTAGCCGGAGGCGCCGGCTTCCAGCAGCCGCCGCGGCATCGGGCCGTCGTCCAGCACCGAGACCACGATCACCCGCGTGGTGCCGCCACCGCGTGTGATGCGCTCGGTCACCTCCAGCCCACTGATGCCGGGCAGGTGCAGGTCGCACAGTACGATATGGGGCTGCAGCGCGCGGATCTGCGGCAGCGCCTGCTCACCGCTGTCGGACTCGCCGACGATCTCGATGTCGTGCTGCGCCGACAGGATCATCGACATGCCGGCACGCACCAGCGTGTGGTCGTCCACGATGAATACCCGGATGGTCATCCCTTACCCCCTTGATAGCGCGCCCTCCTGGCGCCCGCGGGAGGCTACCTTTGCTCCCGGGTACGACGCAAGCAGACGTGGCGCAGCACGCACATCCGCAGCGCAAAGGGGCATTCAGGCCGGCCAGGGGCCTTCGCACATGCCGTACTACCATGTGCGCCCCCCTCCACCCGGCCTGCCGTTTGAGCTACTCCCCCGAGCTCCTCTTTCGTGGTCGGACTGCTGCTGGTGCTGACCGTCCTGGCGGGCAGTTTTTCCAGTCGCTTCGGCCTGCCCGCGCTGCTGGGCTTCCTCGCCCTGGGCATGCTGGCGGGGGCCGACGGCCCGGGGCGCATCCGGTTCGATGACCACGCCACCGCCCAGGGCGTGGGCGTGCTGTGCCTGATCTTCATCCTCTTCTCGGGCGGCCTGGACACGCACTGGAAAAGCGTGCGCCGCGCGACGCTGCCGGCGTTGGCTCTGGCCACCGTGGGCGTGGTGGTCAGCGCGGGCGTGGTGGCGATCGCGGCGATGTGGCTGCTGGGGTTCACCCCGTTGCAGGGCTTCCTGCTGGGCTCGGTGATCGCATCGACCGACGCGGCGGCGGTGTTTGCGATCCTGCGCTCCAGCGGCCTGCCGCTGCGCGACGAAGTGCGCAGCCTGATCGAGCTGGAATCGGGCTCCAACGATCCCATGGCGATCTTCCTGGTCGGCGCGGCGCTGTTGCTGATCGCGGTACCCGACACCTCGGTGGTGTCGCTCGTGCCGGAATTCCTGATGCAGATGGCGGTGGGTGCGGGCGTGGGCTTCGCGATCGGCATGGGCATGCCGCTGCTGTTGCGGCGCGCGCAGCTGCACGTGGGCGGCCTCTCGCTGGTGATCTCGATCGCCGCGGCGCTGCTGGGCTTCGGCCTTGCGGGGCTGGTCGGCGGCAACGGCTTCCTGGCGTCGTACGTGGCGGGCATCGTCGCGGGCAACCGCGCCTTCCCCGACAAGGAAACGGTATCGCTGTTCCAGGATGGGTTGGCGTGGCTGGCGCAGGTGGTGATGTTCCTGACGCTCGGCCTCCTGGTCTACCCGACCGAGATCCTGGATGTCGCCGGCCCCGGGCTGGCGGTGACGGCGGTGCTGATGCTGGTCGCGCGCCCGCTCAGCGTGTTCATCACCCTGGCACCGTTCCGGGCCTATGGCTGGCGCGCCAAGCTCTTCGTGTCGTGGGCGGGCCTGCGCGGGGCGGTGCCGATCGTACTGGCGACCTTTCCGATCGTTGCCGGCGTGGCCGGTGCGCAGTCGATCTTCAACATCGTGTTCTTCGTGGTGCTGATCTCCAGCGTCGTCCAGGGGCCGACACTGGGCTGGCTGGCACGCCGGCTGTCGCTGGACGTGCCGCACGATGCCCGGCAGGCGGCGACGGCGGATCCATCGCCTGCGCAGGTGCCATGAAGTGGCGGAGAGAGTGGGATTCGAACCCACGGAAGGTTTGACCCTTCGCCGGTTTTCAAGACCGGTGCCTTAAACCGCTCGGCCATCTCTCCGAGGCATTGCGACCATCGACCATTGCGACCCGATCCGCGGCATTGCGCCACGGGAGCGTCATTCTCGCACGGTGGCGGACGCGGCTGCGCGGGCATGCGACGGCGACGCGGCCCGCTGGAAGGCCGCCTGCTCCATCTCGCTGCAGGGCCCGCCCTTGATGTCGCGGCACTGACAGGCGCGCGGTCTCGACCAGGCCGGGCACGCGCTCGGCCAGGAAGTCGATGAACACGCGCACCGCCGGCAGCATGCCGCGGCGCGAGGCGAACACCGCGTGGAAGATGCCCTGCGGCAGGCGCCACTGCGGCAGCACCACTTCCAGCTCGCCCGCGCGCACGGCGTCGGCGCACACGGTCTCCGGCAGCAGCGTGATGCCCACGCCCTGCTTGGCCAGCGGCCATCAGCATCGGGAAATCGAAGCCCATCACGCGCGGCTTGAGGTCCACGCGGCGCACCTCGCCGTCCGGGCCGTGCAGCTCCCAGCGCTGGCGCGCGTCGTCCTCGCTCATGCTCAGGGTGACGTGGCTCGGCCAGCTCGTCCGGGCTGGCTCGGGCGGCCCTGCGCGCGCAGGTAATCGGGACTGGCGACCAGCAGCTCCTGGATCTGGCCGAAGCTGCGCATCACCAGGCTGCCGTCGTCGTCGAGCTTCGCGCGCACGCGCAGGGCGACGTCGATGCCCTCGTTGATGACGTCCACGCGCCGGTTGCTGACCTGCAACTGCACGCGCACCTGCGGATAACGCGCCAGGAACTCAGGCAGCAGCTGCGGCATCTGCTGTCTGCGCCATGCCGACCGGCACGCTGACGCGGATCACGCCGCGCGGCTCGGCGCTGAGGCGGTCGACCACCTCGCGCGCGGCCTGCGCCTCGGCCAGCATCGACTGCGCATGGCGGTACACGCTGTTGCCGACTTCGGTCACCGCGAACCGGCGCGTGGAGCGCTGCAGCAGGCGCACGCCCAGGTCGGTTTCCAGCTGGCTGATGCGGCGGCTCAGGCGCGATTTCGGAATGCCCAGCGCGCGCTCGGCGGCGGCGAAACCGGAGTGCTCGACCACCATGGCGAAGTAATAGAGGTCGTTGAGGTCGTGCATGGTGAAGTTCCACTATCAGAACAGTGGATCGACATTTGAACAGGTTTATCCCATGCGGGCAACGGTCCAGATTGAGCGTCCAACCGGCGGCACGACCGCCCCCTATCCGGACACCGACCATGAACCTCCTGCACATCGATTCCAGCGCCCTGGGCGCCAACTCCGTGACCCGTGAACTGACGCGCCGCCATCGTCGCCCGCTGGCAGCGACAGCCGTGCCCGACTTGCAGATCGACCTACCGCGACCTGGATGTCGACCCGCTCCCGCATCTCACCGGGCGCGTGCCTGTCCGGTGCCGATGCCGACGAGGCGGCGGCCGCCGAGCGCGTGCTGGAGGAGTTCCTCGCTGCCGATGTCGTCGTGATCGGCGCGCCGATGTACAACTTCTCCGTGCCGTCCACGCTCAAGGCCTGGATCGACCGCATCGCCGTGGCCGGCAAGACGTTCCGCTACACGCGAGAACGGCCCGCAGGGCCTGGCCAGGCGGCAAGCAGGTGATCATCGCCAGCGGCCGCGGCGGCATTGCACGCCGGCGCGCCGACGCGATTTCCAGGAGCCGTACCTGCGCCAGGTGTTCGGGTTCCTCGGCATCGACCGACATCGAGTTCGTGCGTGCCGAAGGCGTGGCGTACTCGCCGGAGCACCGCATGCACGCGCTGGCGGCGGCGCATGCATCGATTCCGGAGCCGATGCGCGCGGCGGCGTGACGAGTGTCGGTGGTACCGGCGGTCGAGCGACGTCAGTCGCGACCTCCGGCGCCAGGCTGAGCCTTCGCGGGCGCGACTTGCGTCGCTCCTGCAAACGAGGGATCGGCGATCAGCCGATCCGCTCGGCGCCGCCCATGTACGGCCGCAGCACCTCCGGCACGGTGATCGAGCCGTCGGCGTTCTGGTAGTTCTCCATCACCGCGATCAGCGCGCGGCCCACGGCGACGCCCGAGCCGTTGAGCGTGTGCACCGAGCTCGGGCTTGCCGGTGGCCGGGTTGCGCCAGCGCGCCTGCATGCGGCGCGCCTGGAAATCGCTCGCAGTTGGAGCACGAGGAGATCTCGCGGTAGGTGTCCTGCGACGGCAGCCAGACTTCCAGGTCGTAGGTCTTGGTCGCGCGCGAAGCCCATGTCGCCGGTGCACAGCAGCACGCGGCGGTACGGCAGGCCGAGCTTCTCCAGCACCACTTCGGCGCAGCGGGTCATGCGCTCGTGCTCGGCGTCGCTTTCGTCCGGGCGCGCGATCGACACCAGTTCGACCTTCTCGAACTGGTGCTGGCGGATCATGCCGCGCGTGTCGCGGCCGTGGCTGCCGGCTTCGGCGCGGAAGCACATCGAATGCGCGGTCATGCGCAGCGGCAACGCGCGCGTCCTCGACGATCTCGTCGCGGACGATGTTGGTCAGCGGCACTTCGGAGGTCGGGATCAGGTAGCGCTTGGCTCTCGCCGACCTGCGGTGGCGAACAGGTCCTCCTCGAACTTCGGCAGCTGCCCGGTGCCGCGCATGCTATCGGCGTTGACGATGCAGCGGCACGTTGGTTTCCTCGTAGCCGTGCTCGCCGGTGTGCAGGTCGAGCATGAACTGCGCGAGCGCGCGATGCAGGCGCGCCAGCTGGCCGCGCAGCACGGTGAAGCGCGCGCCGCTGAAGCTTGGCGGCGGTGTCGCCGTCGAGCCAGCCGTTGCGCGCGCCGAGTTCGACGTGGTCCTTGACCGCGAAATCGAACGCGCGCGGCGTGCCCCAGCGGTGCTGTTCGACGTTGTCGCTCTCGTCGCTGCCCGAGCGGCACGCGACTCGTGCGGCAGGTTGGGAATGCCCAGCGCGATGGCCTCGATCTCGGCCGCGGATCGCTCCAGCCGCGCCTCGCGAGGCCTTGAGCTCGTCGCCGAAGCCGGCGACTTCGGCCATCAGCGCGGCCACGTCCTCGCCCTTGGCCTTGGCCTGGCCGATCGCCTTGGAGCGCGTGTTGCGCAGGTTCTGCAGCTCCTGGGTGCGCATCTGGATCTGCTTGCGCTCGGCCTCCAGCGACTTCGAGCGCGGCGACGTCGCAGGTCGAAGCCGCGCGGTCGCTTGCAGGCGCTGCGGCGAGTTCGGCGGGGTTGTGGCGCAGCAGGACGGGATCGAGCATGTCGGGGGCCGGGTATCGCGTGATCGGGCCGGCGATTATCGCCCCTGAACGCCGCTTTGCCGACCCGTGCGGCGGCCCGTGCAAAAATGCGGGCGATGCCGACACGAGGTTCCGCCATGCAGCACCCCGCTTCCGAACCGCAGCAGCGGCGCCCGTCCCGCACCGCCCAGTGGCGGCCCGCGCGACGCGCCTGGCTGTGGGTACTGCTGGCCTTCGCGGCCGGGTTGGCGCTGTTCGCACTGGTGCTGCCGGACCGCGACGCAGCCCTGCCGGAAGGCGCGCCGGGCCCGACCGCGTCCGGCCCGGACTACGCGCCGTTGCCGGCCCCCCTGCCGGCGGGCGTCTCCGAGGCCAGCGGCATGGATGCCGAACGCCGCCGTGCCCCGGAGCCGGAGGAGCGCCCGCAGCTTGTCGAGACCCCGCCCCCACCGCCGCCCGAGCCGCCGGCGCCCGTGGCTCCCGCCACGCCGGCCGGTGTGCCGCTGGCCTCGGGCACGCGGCCCGAGCCGATCGAGGGTCGGATGCCGACCCCCACCTACCCCGCCCAGGCGCTGCGCCGCGGTGACAGCGGCACGGTGGTGGTGCGGGTGGAGGTGGGGCCGGACGGCGTGCCGACGTCGGTGAACGTGGCACGCAGCAGCGGATCGCGCGTGCTGGACCGCGCCGCGGTGGCCGCGGTGAACCGCTGGCAGTTCCGCCCCGCGCAGCTGGAAGGCCGCCCGACGGTGGGCAGCGTGCTGGTGCCGATCGAGTTCAACGCGCAGCGGTGAGGGCGGGCGGTTTCGATACAGCCGCCCTGGCGGCGATCGCGAAACCGTCAACGCAGCTGGATACGCTCGTTTTCCGACAGCGTGCCCGGATCGCTGGTGACCGCGCTCAGCGCGAAGTACAGCGCCTTGCCCAGGATCGTGCCCGGGCCATCCCAGTACTCGGCGCTGTCGACTTCGACGCGGATCAGGCAGAGGTTGGGGTCGTCCTTGCCACCGGGGAAGAACAGCTTCATCGCCGGCGACCACAGCGCGTCGATCTTCGCGCGGTCGCGCACGATCGACGCGCGACCGGCCACCGACACATAGGTGTTCTTGCCCCTGGAGGCGTAGGCGACGTTGACGTTGGGGTTGGCGGCGATCTCGTCGATCTTGCCGCTGTCGCATTCGGTGGCGAACCACAGGTCGCCATCGAATTCGACCTCCTGCGTACCCAGTGGGCGGCTGACGAGGCGGCCATCCTTCGCCACCGTGGTCATCATGGCGATGTCGACGTCTTTGATCAGTTCGGCAAGGTGGCGGATGGCCTCGGCGCGGTCTTTCACGTGGGGTGTCCTTCGTACGGGGGAGAGGCGCCTATCCAACCGCGCGTGGCGGTAAAGCCGGGTGAACCCGCCCCGCGCTCCATCCGCCTACGACCCGCCCAGCCGCCCAAGCCGCTCACCCCAGCGGGAAGGGCCAGCCGAGCATCGGCGCCAGCACCATGTAGAGCCCGACCAGCACCAGCGCGCCCAGCAACAGCTTGAACACGCCGCCGACCACTTTCATCGCCAGATAGCCGGCGACGACGACGATGAGGATACCGAGCCAGCTCATGGCAACTCCGGAGGGATTGGGGATTGGGGAATCTCTCACTCTGTCATCCCGAACGCAGTGAGGGTTCTGCCTTACGTTCCGATGGATCAAGCAGGTCCCCCACTGCGTTCGGAATAACAAGATGCACAGCGCGTCACCTCCGCGCAGGCGGAAATCCCAGCGACATTGCTTCCGTGGGACAAGGCGAAGCTTCCGTCGTTCGTAGCGGACGCGACATACCGAACGCGCGCCCGGCCGAACAGCATCCACCATACTGTGCGCCCCAGCACACGTCTTCCACCATGCGCCCCTTCGTCCCGCACTACGCCCTTGTCGTCCTGACCGCCCTGGCCCTGGCCGCCTGCCGCGACCCCGGCCCGCCGCCGGGCGGCCGTGTGGCGGAGCTGCAGCGGGAGGATGTCCGCGTCGGCACCGGCGCGGTGGCCCGCGCGGGCGCGCAGGTCACGGTGCATTACACGGGCTGGAACTTCGACCGGAACGCCGCCGGCCAGCTTGGAAAAAAGTTCGACAGCTCGGTCGACCGGGGCGAGCCCTTCACCTTCCTGCTGGGCGCCGGCCGCGTGATCCGGGGTTGGGACGAGGGCGTGGCCGGCATGCGCGTGGGTGGCGTGCGGGTGCTGAAGATCCCGCCGGAACTCGGCTACGGCCGCGCGGGCGCTGGCGGCGTGATCCCACCCAACGGCTCGCTGGTGTTCGAGGTCGAGCTGCTGGACGTGCAGGCGAAGGACTGACACCCCGCCGGGCCAAGCTAGTGCCCGGCGCGCGCCGCGGCCTGGTACGCCAGCTCGAACGAGCGCAACCGCGCGGCGTGGTCGAAGATGTTGGCCGTCAGCATCAGCTCGTCGGGCTTGTGCCGCGCGACGAACGACGTGATGCCGGCCGCGACCTCGTCCGGGTCGCCGATCACCGCGCAGGCCAGCGCACGCTCGACGCCCGCCTTTTCCTGCGGCGTCCACCACGACTCGATGTCGTCGATGGGCGGCGGGATCAGGCCCGGGCGTGCCGCGGCGCAGGCGCACGAAGCTCTGCTGCTGCGTGGTGAACAGCCGCCTCGCCTCCTCGCCGCTGTCGGCTGCAACCACGTTGAGGCCGAGCATCGCGTAGGGCGCCGCCAGGCGCGCGGAGGGGCGGAACTGCGAGCGGTACACCGCCAGTGCCTCGTCCATCTGGTCCGGGGCGAAGTGCGAGGCGAACGCGAACGGCAGCCCCAGCAGCGCCGCCAGTTGCGCGCTGAACAGGCTGGAGCCCAACAGCCACACCGGCACGTCCACGCCCGCGCCCGGCACCGCCTGCACGGCCTGGCCCGGTTGCGCCGGCGCGAAGTAGCGCAGCAGCTCCTGCACGTCCTGCGGAAAGCTGTCGGCACCGTCGAAGTAGCGGCGCAACGCCCGCGCCGTGGGCTGGTCGGTGCCCGGCGCCCGCCCCAGGCCCAGGTCGATGCGGCCCGGGTACAGACTGGCCAGCGTGCCGAACTGCTCGGCCACCTGCAGCGGCGAATGGTTGGGCAGCATGATCCCGCCGGCACCCACGCGGATCGACGACGTGCCGGCCGCGATATGGCCGATCAGCACCGCCGTGGCGGCGCTGGCGATGCCCGGCATGTTGTGGTGTTCGGCCAGCCAGTAGCGCCTGTACCCCACGCGCTCGGCGTTGCGCGCCAGGTCCAGGCTGTTGGCGAACGCCTGTGAAACGGTGCTGCCCTCGGTGACGGGCGCGAGGTCGAGTACGGAAAGGGGGATCATCGGCAGCGGATTCCGGCGGGGTCGTACGAACGTGGGGGCGGCAGGCGGCCTGCACCACCTCCCAGGCACGCCGGCACGCTGCGTTGCACCCGCAGGACGGCCGCAAGTTGTTACGATCCATTCTCATTTTGAGATAGAGGCACCGCCCATGCGTCCCCTGCTGCTCAGCTGCGCCGTGATCACCGCCCTCGCCGCCTGCTCGCGCCCGTCCACCGACGCGGCTGCAACCCCCGACACCGCGTCCGTGCCTTCGAGCGGTGCCGCACCGGCCGAGCTGGTGGTCTACACCTCGCGCAACGAGCAACTGGTCAAGCCGCTGTTCGACCGCTACACGCAGGAAACCGGGGTGAAGATCACCTACCTCACCGACCAGGCGCCGCCACTGATGGAGCGGCTGAAGGCCGAAGGCAGCCGCTCGCCGGCGGACGTGTTCATCACGGTGGACGCCGGCAACCTCTGGCAGGCCAGCAACCTGGGCCTCCTGCAGGCCGTGCAGTCGCCGGTGCTGGAGGCCAACATCCCGGAGAACCTGCGCGACCCGGAAAACCGCTGGTTCGGTCTGTCGGTGCGCGCCCGCACCCTGGTACACGACCCGGCCGTGACGCCGGCCGCCGAGCTGTCGACCTACGAGGACCTGGCCGATCCGAAGTGGCGCGGCAAGCTCTGCCTGCGCACGTCCGGGTCGGTCTACAACCAGAGCCTGGTAGCGACCATGATCGGCACGCTGGGCCCGGAGCGCACCGAGCAGGTCGTGCGGGGCTGGGTCGCCAACCTGGCCGCCGAACCCTTCGCCAACGACAACGCCGTCATCGACGCGGTGGCCGCCGGGCGCTGCGCGGTGGGCATCGTCAACACCTATTACCTGGGCCGCGCGAAGAACGAAAAGCCCGACCTGGCCGTGGTGCCGTTCTGGCCCAACCAGGCCGAAGGCCAGGCCGGGATCGGCGGTACGCACGTCAACGTGTCGGGTGCGGGCGTCACCGCGCATTCGGACCAGCGCGAGGCCGCGCAGGCGTTTATCGAATGGCTGTCGGCCGGCGAGGCACAGGCGATCTACGCCAACGAGAACATGGAGTTCCCGGCCAATTCGGCGGTCCAGCCCGCTCCGCTGGTCGCCGGCTGGGGCGCCTACCGGCAGGACCTGATCAACGTGTCTGAGGCCGGCCGCCTGCAGGCCGAGGCGGTCAAGCTGATGGACCGTGCCGGCTACCGCTGACCCCCGCCCGGTGTCGCACGCATACGCCCCGCCTCGCGCGGGGCGTGTCGTGTCCTCGCCCTGGGTGTGGCTGGCGGTCGCGTTGTCGCTGCCGTCGCTGGTGCCGCTGCTGGCGGCGCTGTCGGCGCTGGCACGGCCCGACCCCGACACCCTGTCGCACCTGATGCAGTACGTGCTGCCCCGCGTGGCCGGCAATACCGCGTGGCTGCTGCTGGGCGTCGGCCTGGGCACGGCGGTGCTGGGCACCGCGCTGGCGGCGCTGGTGGCGCTGTGCGAATTCCCGGGCCGCCGCGTGTTCGCATGGCTGCTGGTATTGCCGCTGGCGATGCCGGGTTACGTGCTGGCGGTGGTGTTCATCGATCTGTTCGACTACGCCGGCCCGGTGGCGAGCTGGCTGCGCGATGCAGCGGGCCTGGCGCTGCCGGACATGCGCAACCGCGCGGGCCTGGTCGCGGTGATGACGCTCTCGCTCTATCCGTACGTGTACCTGGTGGCGCGCGAGGCGTTCGCCACGCAGGGCGCACGCGCCATCGAAGCCGCGCGCACGCTGGGCATGGGCCCGTGGCGCGCCTTCTTCCACGCCAGCCTGCCACTGGCGCGGCCATGGATCGCCGGCGGCACGCTGCTGGTGCTGATGGAAACGTTGGCCGACTTCGGCACGGTGTCGGCCTTCAATTACGACACGTTCACCCGGGCGATCTACCAGGCGTGGTTCGCGCTGTTTTCCACCGACACCGCGCTGCAGATCGCCGCGGTGATGCTGCTGGTGGTGGCGGCACTGGTGGCGCTGGAGGCGTTTTCGCGCCGCCGGCAGTCCTTCGCCGGCATCGGGCACGGCCCGGTCGCGCGCACGCCCCTGGGCCGCCGCGCATGGCTGGCGACCGGCGCCTGCACGATGGTGGTGGGCATTGCCGTCGGCCTGCCGCTGGCGCGGTTGGCCTTCAACGCGCTGCGCCACCTGGGCGACCTGGATGCGCGCTACTGGGCCACCGCGGCCAATGCGGTATCGCTGGCCGCGATCGCCGCCGCGCTGACCGTTGCCGCGGCCTTCGTGGTGGCGATGGCCGCGCGCGAGCGTCCTGGCGTGCTGACCTCGGCCACCACGCGGCTGGCGACGCTCGGTTACGGTCTGCCCGGTGCCCTGCTGGCGATCGGCCTGTACGTGCCGGTGGCGCACATGTCCGCGAGGCTGGCGGACGCCCTGGACAGTGCGGTCGCGTTGCAGGGCGGGCTGGTGCTGCTGCTGGTGGCCTACGGCATCCGCTTCATGGCCGTGGCGCATGCGCCGGTGTCGGGCGGCCTGCTGCGCGTGCGCCCGCACCTGGTCGAGGCCAGCCGCAGCCTGGGCGTTACCGGCCTGCGTCAGGTGCACCGCGTGCACTGGCCGCTGCTGCGTGGCAGTTTCGCGACGGCCGCGCTGCTGGTGTTCGTCGATGTGATGAAGGAAATGCCGATCACGCTGATGATGCGGCCCTTCGGCTGGGACACCCTGGCGACGCGCGTGTTCGAATTGACCAACGAGGGCGAGTGGGCCCGCGCGGCGGTACCGGCGCTGGCCATCGTGCTGGCGGGGCTGGTGCCGGTGATCGCGTTGACGAGGCGGAGGGGTTGATGCGGCTTGAGGTGGACAACGCGGCGGTCGGCTACGGCGCGCGCACGGTGCTGTCGGATGTGTCGTTCGCGCTGGAGGCGGGTGAGATCGGCTGCCTGCTGGGGCCGTCGGCAGCCGGCAAGACCACGCTGCTGCGCGCGGTGGCCGGGTTCGAGCCGCTGCTGGCCGGTGCCATCCGCGGCGACGGGCAGGTGCTGACCGGGCCCGGGGTGCGCCTGCCGCCCGAGAAACGGCATGTCGGCATGGTGTTCCAGGACCACGCCCTGCTGCCGCACCTGACGGCACTCGACAACGTCCGCTTCGGGCTGTTCCGCCACCCCCGGCGGGAGGCCGAGACGCGCGCGCGCGAGATGCTGGCGCTGGTGGGACTGGACGACGCCGCCACGCGCCACCCGCACCAGCTCTCGGGGGGGCAGCAACAGCGCGTCGCCCTGGCACGTGCCCTGGCGGCCCGGCCCAGGCTGGTGCTGCTGGACGAGCCGTTCTCCAGCCTGGACCCGGACCTGCGCGAGCGCCTGGCGCTGGACGTGCGTGCCGCGCTCAAGCATGAAGGCGTCGGCGCGCTGCTGGTGACGCATTCGCAGATCGAGGCCTTCGCGATGGCCGACCGCATCGGGGTCGTCGGCCGGGGGCGCCTGCAGCAGTGGGGCGGCGCGTACGACCTCTACCACCGCCCGGACAACCGGTTTGTCGCCGGTTTCGTGGGGGAAGGCGTGCTGCTGGCCGGGCAGGTCGAGCAGGGCCACGTGCTGACGCCGCTGGGCCGCGTCCGCCCGCGCCTGCTGCCGCCGGATGCCGGCCCGCAGGTCGATGTGCTGCTGCGTCCGGACGATGTCATCCACGACGACGACGCAGCGATGCAGGCCCGCATCGTTGCACGGCATTTCCGCGGTGCGCAGTTCCTCTACACGCTCGAACTGGACGACGGCCAGCGCGTGCAGTCGCTGGTCCCGTCGCACCACGACCACGCCGTCGGCCAGCGCATCGGCGTGCGCCTGGACCTGGAGCACGTGGTGGTGTTCGCGCGCCAAGAAAAGTGACTGTTGACTCCTCCCCGTGCCTGCCGTCTTGCCCCTCCCCCTGCCTGCAGGGAGAGGTTGGGAGGGGGTGCTCTTGAGGCTGCTTCGATCGCAAGGCACCCCTCACCAACCCTCCCCTGCCTTGCAGGGGAGGGAGTCAGAAGCCAGCGCCTTCCGCCCCTGCCCCTGCCTGCAAGGGATGGCGTAGTGCCTTACTCCTTCACCTCGTCCTCCGCCACCGGCACCAGCCGCAGGTCATGGAAGTCGAAGCTGAAATCCGTCAGCGGCGACACCGCCTCCATCCGCACCTCGCGCACGCCACCGTCCGCATCCAGCGAAAAGCTCACGAAGGCATCCGCGTTGAGCCAGCGCTGGTCCCAGCGGACGATGAAGGTGTCGTGCTGCCAATGCTCCAGCGTGCCGACCAGCTGCGCGGTCCGGGTGAAGCGCAGGCGCAGGCGACCGTCGCGACCGGGCTCCACCACCACGTCGCCGTACCACGGGTCGCGGTAGGTGGCGACGTAGCCGGCCAGCGGCAACGACGGCGTCGAGGATGCATCCCGTGCGGCCACATGCCTGCGCCAGTCCGCGTCCGAATCCGACTGCGACTTGGCCAGTGCCGCCGCGTACGCCGCGGTCCAGTCGGTGCGCGGCGCATCGAGGTAGGCATCCAGCACGCGCATCGTCACCGCATTGAACGCGCCGCCCAGCTCGGCATTGGTCAGCACGATCACGCCCAGCCCCTTCTCCGGCACCAGCGTCATGCGCGAGACCATGCCCGGCCAGCCGCCGGTGTGCCACACCAGCTTCTCGCCCCGGTAGTCCGACAGCTGCCAGCCTTCGCCGTAACCCAGGAAGTTGGGCCGCGCGGGCGCCAGTTCCGGCACCGAAGGCCTGGGCACGGCGATGGGCGTCACCACCGACCACATCGCATCCTGCCGCTGCTGGCTGATGAGCCGCCTGGCGCCGGCGCCCTCGCCCTTCGATCACGCCGCCGGTCAGGTGCACGCGCATCCACCGCGACATGTCCAGCACGCTGGCATACAGCCCGCCCGCACCGGACACGTTGGCCCAGCTCAAGCGCGGAGCCGGCACCAGGTGCTTGAAGTCGGCCCGCGCGTGGCCCGTCGCCACGTTGTCGCCACGTCGCAGCGCGTCGCTGTTGAAGCGGATCGCCGTCCATGCCCAGCGGACGGAAGATGCGCGTGCGGAGGAACGCCTCGCAGCGGCATGCCCGCGACCTCTTCCACCACCAGCTGCGCCACGCCGTAGAGGATGTTGTCGTAGGCATACCTGCTCGCGGAACGAACGCCGCTCAGCGGCACGTCCCTCAGCCGTTGCGCGACCTCGCGCGTGGTGTAGTCGGTGCCCGGCCAGTACAGCAGGTCGCCCGCGCCCAGCCCCAGTCCGCTGCGGTGGGCCAGCAGGTCGCGGAGGCGCATTTCGCGGGTGACGTACGGGTCGGCCATGCGGAACCACGGCAGGTGGTCGATCACGCGATCATCGAGCGTCAGCTTGCCCTCGTCGGCGAGTATCGACAGCGCAGTGGCGGTGAAGCCCTTGCTGATGGAGGCGATGGCAAACAGCGTCTCCGGCCCGACCGGCGCCTCGCGTCCTGCCTCGCGCACGCCATATCCGCGCGCCAGCACGACCTGCCCGTCCTTGACCACGGCCACGGCGATGCCGGGCACCCCGAAGGCCTCGCGCACGCCTTCGACATGCGCATCGAAATCCGACAGCGCGGCGGGCAACGGCACGTCGCCGGTGACCGTCGACTGTGCCCACGCCAGCGGCGCGAGCAGGCACAGCGCCAGCACCGCGCCGGCACCGGTGCGCACAGCGCGCAGGTGGATCTTCATGTGTTCGGCTCCCCGGCCCCGGCGGTGCGACCCGCGTTAGACCGACGACGATACAAGCCACCCGGCCGCCGTGCACGGGCACGCGGCGCGCGCTGGCACAATGGCGCGCCCACGCACGGACCCGCCGATGACCCAGCCCCTGCCCCAACCGGACGTCGCGGTCATCGGTGGCGGGCCCGCGGGGCTGATGGCGGCCGAGGTCGCGCGTGCCGCCGGCCTGTCGAGGTGGACCTGTTCGAGGCCAAGGGATCGGTCGGCCGCAAGTTCCTGATCGCCGGCAAGGGCGGGCTCAACCTCACCCATGCCGAGCCGCGGCCCGGCGTTCGATGCGCGTTACCGCGAGCGCCAGGCCGAGGTCGCCGCGCTGGCTGGACGATTTCGACGCGCGATGCCTTGCGCGAATGGGCACGCGGGCTCGGCGTGGACACCTACGTCGGCAGTTCCGGGCGCGTGTTCCCGCTGGACCGCAAGGCCGCGCCGCTGCTGCGCGGCTGGGTGCGCCGCCTGCGCGATGCGAGCGTGCAGTTCCACGTGCACCACCGCTGGCTGGGCTGGAATGGCGACGGCGCGCTGCGTTTCGACACGCCCGACGGCGACCGTGGACGTCCAGCCCCGACGCCACGGTGCTCGCCCTCGGCGGCGGCAGCTGGCCGGAGCTGGGCTCGGACGGCGCCTGGGTCGACACGCTTGTCGCGAACGCGGCATCGACGTCGCTCCGCTGCAAGCCGTCCAACTGCGGGTTCGACATCGGCTGGAGCGCAGCACTTCGCCCAGCGCCATGCCGGCGCCCCGCTGAAGCCGGTGGTGGCGCACTGGCACGATGCCGCCGGTGACATCACGGGAACTGCAGGGCGAATGCGTGGTCACCGCGACCGGCATCGAGGGCAGCCTGGTGTATGCGCTGTCGCCGGTGCTGCGCGAGGCGATCGAGCGTGATGGCCAGGCGACGCTGCACCTGGACCTTGCGCCCGGTCGCGACGTTCGAACGCCTGCAACAGGCGCTTTCAAGCCCCCGCGGCAAGCGCAGCCTGCAGCGAACACCTGCGCCGGCAGGCGGGCGTCGATGGGCGTCAAGGCCGCGCTGCTGCACGAGGTGCTGGCGCCGGCCGACGCTGGACGATGCCGCACGCGTCGCGGCGACCCTCAAGCGCCTGCCGCTGGTGCTGCGTGCGGCCGCGGCCCGATGGCGGAAGCCATCAGCAGCTGCCGGTGGTGTGCGACTGGAGGCGCTCGACGATCGGCTGATGCTCGCGTCGCTGCCGGGCGTGTTCTGCGCGGGCGAGATGCTGGACTGGGAGGCACCCACCGGCGGCTACCTGCTGACCGCCTGCTTTGCCAGCGGGCTGCGGGCGGGACGCGGTGCGGTGGAGTGGTTGGCGGGTTGATGGGAGTCATCTCGCCCTGCGTTAACGCCTCCACTGCCACCGTGGCATGCCCGCGACCACGGCCGGCACCATGACGCTGACACCTGCCATCCATCCCCACCCTGCCCGGCCGCTCGACGGCCGCGCCGTCCTCATCACGGGCGGTGCCCAGGGCATCGGTCGCGGCATTGCGCAGGCAGTACTGGGCGCGGGCGGCCTGGTCTGCATCGGCGATGCCGATGCGGACGCGGGCCGCGCGGCACTGGACGAATGGGACGTGGACGACCGCGCGTTGTTCGTACGCACCGACGTCGCGAAGGAAGCCCAGGTGGCCCGTTTCGTCCAGCGTGCGCTATCGCACTTCGGCGCCCTGTACGGGCTGGTCAACAACGCCGGCATCCCGGACCCGGTCAGCGGGCCGCTGGAGCGCCTGGACCGGCGCGAGTGGCAGCGCCGCCTCGACGCCAGCCTGGGCGGTGCGTTCCTGTGCAGCAAGCACGCCCTGCCCGCGCTGCGCGATGCGGCCGTCGGCGGCGATTCGGCGTCCATCATCAACATCGCGTCCACCCGCGCTCACCAGTCCGAGCCCGATTGCGAGGCCTACGCCGCCGCCAAGGGCGGGCTGGTCGCCTTTACCCACGCGCTGGCGGTCAGCGCCGGGCCGGCCGTACGCGTCAACTGCATCAGCCCGGGCTGGATCGCCACCGAGGCCTGGCGCAAACCCGCCGCGCGTCGCCGCCCGGGGCTTTCGAGCAAAGACCACGCGCAACACCCTGCGGGCCGCGTCGGCACCCCCGACGACATCGGCGCCCTCGCGGTCCACCTGTTGTCGCCGGCCTCGGGCTTCATCACGGGACAGGAGTTCATCGTCGATGGCGGGATGACGCGGTTGATGCGCTACGACTGACGCAAGGATGCGGCGCCCACGGCGTGCAGCATGCGTGTCGCCCCTGGTGCACCGACGCGCTGGCTCAATCGCCGCCGTCACCGGCGCCTTCGGCCCCGGGCACGTCCTCCCCGGGCACGCCATCGGATCGCAGGCGGCGCTGTGCGGCCGCTTCGCGTTCACGCCGCGCCTTGTCGGCGGCCCACATGTTGTCGACCAGGTTGGGGTAGCGCCGCCCCGCCGCCTCGGCCCGGGCGCGGGCCTCTTCCACCTGTCCGGGCGTGAGTTTCATGCGCGCAGGGCGCGGCCCGGGATTGGATCGCAACCACGGCTTGGGGACGGGCGGACGCGGCATGAAACCTCCAGGGCTGGCGGTCGCAACGCGCATGGCACCATGCGACCCGCTTACCGCTATTGGACGTGCTGATGGATTACCAACTGGTCATCAAATTCTGGCGCAAATCGCTCGCGGACGAGGCGCTGCTTCCCGCGATCGAGAGCGCGCTGGAAAAAGCGCTGCAACCGGCTGCGCAGGTGGACGGGTACGACGTGAGCGCGAAGGAGATCAACCTGTTCGTGCTGACCGACGACCCCCGCCACTCGTTCCGTCGCGCGAAGGATGTGCTGGAGGCGCTGGGTGCGGTGCAGGGTGTGTCGGCGGGCTTCCGGCTGGTGGGCGGCGCGCAGTTCACCTCCATCTGGCCCCTGCGCACCACGCGGAAGTTCAGGTTGCCCTAGTGCATCGGGCCGCCGTCCTGCGTGCGCTGGAGCGCAGGCGGTGTAAGGCGCTGTCAGGCGGACACGGGCTTCAACGCGGGATCGAGCGCGACGCGCTCATCGAAGACGAAGCATCCGCCCTCGTAGCCCAGGCCGCCGACCTGCTCGAAGTAGCCCAGGATGCCGCCGTCGAGCTGCAGCAGGTTGTCCATGCCGTCGGCGCGCAGCCACAGCGCCGCTTTTTCGCAACGGATGCCACCGGTGCAGAAGCTGACGACCGTGGCGTCGGTGAGCGATTCGCGATGCGGCGCCAGCGCCTCGGGCAGGTCGACGAAGTTGTCGATGGGCAGGGTCAGCGCGCCGGCGAAGGTGCCGTGGCCGACCTCCTCGCGGTTGCGGGTGTCCAGCAGCACCAGGCGCCGGCCCGTGTCGTCGTGGCCCTGCCGGATCCAGCGCGCCAGGTCGGGTGGCGAGACGGCGGGGGCACGCGCGGTGGTGGGCGTGCCGCCTTCCCGGCGGAAGGCGATGATCTCGTTCTTGCGCTTGACCTTGAGCCGGGCGAACGGCACCGCGTCACTGTGGCTGAACTTGCACTGCAGGGTGTCGAAGCCGGGTTCGGCGCGGACCGTGTCCAGCACGGCGTGGATCGCGTCGTCGTTGCCGGCCAGGAACAGGTTCACGCCCTCGGGCGCCACCAGCACGGTACCGCGCAACGCCAGCGCCTCGGCCCGGGTGCGGATGCGGTCGGCCAGGGCATCGGGGTCGGCGACGGGGGCGAAGTGGTAAGCGGCGACGTTCAGGGTCATGCGCGGATTTTACGGGCCTCCGGTGGACCAGGGCCTGACTCGGCCTGCGCGCTGCCGCACCGCCGTCATTCCCTGGAAGGGGGGATCCTCGAAACGCCAGCAAAGGTCTGACGTGCGCGAAAATGACGCTACCAGCCAGGCAATTAAATCGATGCGCGGGCGATAGCCCGCGCATCGCGCCGGCTCATTCGTGGTTGTCGCGCACGTAGCGGTCCAGCAGGCGCACGCCAAAGGCGGTGGCACCGGATGGCGAGGTGGGCGTGCCGCCAGACTCGCGCCAGGCCATGCCGGCGATATCCAGATGCGCCCACGGCACGGACTTGTCGACCCATTCGCTGATGAAATGCGCGCCGTTGCCAGCGCCGGGGCCGCTGCCGCCATTGCGCAGGTCGGCGATGGGCGACTCCATGTCCTTGGCGTAGGACGGGTGCAGCGGCAGGCGCCAGACCTCCTCACCCGACGCCTCGCCCGCTGCGGTCAGTGCCGCGGCCAAGTCGTCGTGGCGCGTGAACAGCCCGGCGTAGTCGTCGCCCAGCGCGGTGACCACCGCACCGGTCAGGGTGGCGATGTCCACCATCACCTTGGGCCGGTACTGCTGCTGGGTGTAGTGCACCGCGTCCGACAGCACCATGCGGCCCTCGGCGTCGGTGCTCATGATCTCGAATGTCTTGCCCGACATGGTGGTGATGACGTCGCCGGGCCGCGACGCGGTGCCGGAGGGCATGTTCTCGGCCAGCGCGGCCACGGCGACGGCGTTGACCGGTGCGCGCCGGCCGGCCAGCGCCAGCACGGTGCCGGTGGCCACGGCCGCGCCGGTCATGTCGTACTTCATGCGCCACATGTTGGCGCCGGGCTTGATGGAGATGCCGCCGGTGTCGAAGGTGATGCCCTTGCCGACGAACGCCACCGGCGCCTCGCCCGCGGCGCCGCCGTTGTAGCGCACCACCATCAGCCGAGGCGGACGCTGGCTGCCCTGCCCCACCGACAGGATGCCGCCCATGCCCAGGCGCTGCATGGCCGGCACATCCAGCACCTCGAACGTCACGTTGGGCAGGCCCTTGAAGGCGTCACGCGCGCGCTGCACGAACGTCTCCGGGTAGATGGTGTTGGCCGGCTCGGTCACCAGGTCGCGTGCGGTGCGCACGCCCACGGCCAGCGGCTGCCAGTGGCGGGTGTAGGCGCTGCCGACGGCCTCGCCGGCCGGCGTGCGGATGACCAAGTCGCCCTGGCCCGTCACCGGTGCATCGGGCTTGCGGCTCTTGTAGGCATCGAAACGGTACGCGCCCAGCTCGGCGCCGAGCGCCAGGTGCGCGGCCGCCTCGGGCTCGCTGCCCGACCACAGCAGCTCGATGCGAGGCGCGCCGCTGGATGCGCCGAACGCGCCCACCGTACCGCCCACGTCCTGCAGCAGCCGCGGCGTCATGGCCTTGTCGCCCGTGCCGACCAGCAGCACGCGGTCGTAGCCGGCAAATCCCGGCAGGTCGAGCTTCGCATCGGCCTTGCCCTTGAAGCCGGCCGCATCAACCGCCCGGCGCAGCGCACCGTTGCTGGCGGCGTCGAGCTGGGCGAAGGCCCCCTCGGACGGCACGCCATCGCGCACGGCAATCGCCACGGTGCCCGACTCGGGCAGCGCGTACGGCGCGAAGGTGATCGTGCGGGCCGCCTGGGCATCGGCGGCCAGCGCCAGCAGCAGGGCACAGGCCAGGCCGGTGAAGGGTCGGGTCATGGATGGATCTCCGTGCAGGGCGCGCGCATCGCCGGGGCAAGGCGATGGCCTCCGGGCGGAGGCATGCGCGGGGTCGAGGGTGGTCCGGTATCGGCACAAGGCGACAGACCGGCTCCCGACTATAGCCGCCCCGCCCGTGGCGCCGGCCCGCCATAAGTCATGCACGGGCGCGGCGCTCCTTCTCGCGACCTAGATGCGCCGCTGGGTAGGGTGGTCGCACGATCCGGCCTGCAACGCGACCGGCCTGCGTTTCCGTTCGAAATTCCAGAGGAGCCATTTCCCGATGAAAGTCCAGCTCAATACCGACAGCCACATCCAGGGCGACGATTCGCTCGCCCAGCACGTCGAGGGCGTGGTCGAATCCACGCTGGGCCGCTTCAGCCAGATCTCCCGCGTGGAGGTTCACCTGCGCGACGTCAACGCCGGCAAGTCCGGTGCGCAGGACAAGCACTGCACGATGGAAGCCCGTATCGACGGACGCGACCCCGAAGTGGCCACCGAGCAGGCCGACACCGTGCGCGAAGCCATCGCCGGTGCGGCCCGCAAGCTTCGGCGGGTGCTGGATACCTCCCTGGGCAAGCTCGAACGCTGAGCCGCCCCGGGTGCGACGCAGGGCCGCGCAGATGCGCGGCCTTTTTTCAGGTTTATCCCCCGATTGCAGGAACGATATCCGTTGCTGAAGTGTCACGGCTGTCGGACCGATGCCGGGGCCTGTCGTCGGAGGATCGCTTTTCCCTCGGTCAGGGCGTCCTGCCCTGACTCTGGCGCGGGTCGTCCATGACCCGCTTGCGCACTCCCCGGCCGGCAGCCCCGCCGCCGGTACATAGCCATTCCCTGCTTCGACGGCTTTCAGAGGCACGTACATGCAGATGCGGCTGCGGCGGCCGGCAGGCGTGGGAGTGCGCAGCAGCGGACATGGATGTCCGCGCCCCGCCTAAAGGCACGATGCCGTCGGCGGGGCGGAGCACTCCCGCGCCTGCCGGTCGTCGCCTCCCGGAATCCGGATAGCCCGGCAGCGTTCTTTCCACGCTCTCCCTCAATGGGAGAAGATCTTTTTCCGGTCTGCGCCACGTGCGGGCGATGCCGGCGCCGTGCGCTTCATGGGCGTGGCGGGAATGCAAAGGGACAGCCCGGGGCGCCCGGGGCGCCCCGCCCGCTCAAGCCGGTCGACGGGTCGCCGCTAACGAAGCAGGGCCGGTGCGCGTACACGATCACCCGCAGCCGGCCCTCGATAGAATCGGCTGCACGACCGAGACGCCGGATGAGCACCCGCGTGGATTCCGCCATCGCCATTGCCCCGCCCCGCTGGCTGACTCGCCTGGCGGTGCCTGCCGTGGTCTACCTCGCCTGGCTGCTGGCCTATGCCGCGGCGGCGTGGATGGCCTATGCGCCGCACGCCAGCCTCTGGTTCCCGCCGGCGGCGGTGACCTTCGCGGCCGTGGCCGCGCTGGGCTGGCGCCGCGTGGTGCTGCCGCTGCTGGCGGCATCGGCCACGGCCAGCGCGATCACGGCCGCGGCCCATGACGGGCCGTTGCAGGCGCACGACTGGGCAGCGGCGCTGGTGCTGTTCCCGATGGCCCACGTCCTGGCCTTCGCGTTGGCGGCGCACGCCACCCTGGCCTCGATCACCCGCTCCCACGTGCCCTCGTTGCCGCGCACGGTGGGTGCCTTCCTGGTCAGCGGCGCCGTGGCCTCGGCACTCGCCGCGTGGCTGGGCGCGTGGACGATGCACTGGGCCGGCATGCTGGAACGCGATGCGATGCTGGCCACCGTGCTGCCATGGTGGGTCGGCGACTATGCCGGCCTGACCGCGCTGGGGCCGCTGCTGCTGATCGCGCTGCGCCGCCTGGGCGAGCGCCTGCGCGTGCCGATGTCCAACGCGCTGTACGCGTTCGACGCCCTGCCCCGGCCGCCGCAGTCGCGTGGCCGCCTTCTGCCCAAGCTGGCTCTCGTACTGGGCCTTGCGCTGGCGGCGCTGCTGGCACTGGCCGCCGCGCCCGAGCACGAGTCGCTGCTGTTCCCGGTGTTCCTGGCGATCGTGCTCCAGCTGTGGATCACGCACACCCAGGGCATGGTCGAGTCGCTGGTGTCGGTGGCGCTGTTCAGCCTCGTCCTGGTGGCCACGGTGGCCGCCCTGGGGCTTGGGCAGCACGCGCTGACGCTGCAGTTCGCGATGGTGACGCTGGCGGCCGGCAGCTATTTCGGCCTGGCGATCCCGGTGCTGTACACCGACAACCACAACCTGCGCCGCCTGCTGACGCACGATGCATTGACCGGTGCGCATACGCGCGCGTTCTTCCTGGAACTGGCCGACCAGGCCCGCCACGCTTCGCTGCGTCGCGGCGAGGCCGTGGCGGTGCTGATGATCGATCTGGACAACCTCAAGACGATCAACGACACGCATGGCCACGCCGCCGGCGATGCCGCGCTTGCGCAGGTGGCGGCCGCCTGCCGCCGCGCGCTGCGTGCCGGCGACGTGCTGGGCCGGCTGGGCGGCGACGAGTTCTGCGCGGTGCTGCCCGGCTGCGCGGAGCCGCAGGCCGCACGCGTGGCGCAGGCGATGCGGCAGGGCCTGTCGGGGCCACGCGTGAGCATCGGCGTGGTGATCGACCAGGACCCCGACGCGCCCCTGCGCGAGGTGATGGGCCGTGCCGATGCGGCGCTGTATGAGGCCAAGCGCCGAGGCCGCGACCGCATCGAGCACGGCTGAGCGCGGCTGAGCACGTCTGGGGGCTTAAGGAATCGTCGGCGACCGCCGATAACCCGATCGGGACAGCCTGTTCCATGTCACGAGGACCGATCGATGCCTGCCCGCCCCACCGCCCTGCTCTGCGACGACTCCCGCGCCCTGCGCATGCTGGCCGCGCGGCAGCTGGAGGACTGCGGCTTCGAGGTCATCGGAGAGGCGGACAACGGCGAGGATGCGGTGGCCCAGTACCTGGCGCTGCGTCCGTCCGTGGTGCTGCTGGACCTGGTCATGCCGCGCCGCGACGGCAAGCAGGCGCTGCGGGAGATCCTTGCCCACGACGCCCAGGCGCGCGTGGTGATCCTCAGTTCGCTGGGAGCGCAGGCCGACATCGAGGAATGCCTGACACTGGGCGCACGGTCCTACCTCCAGAAACCCATCGACCCGGACGTGATGGCCCGCGTGCTTCACGACACCGTGGCCTGAGGCGGAGACCGGCATGGCAGCGAAATTCTTCGGCCAGTTCCTGCTCGAGAAGGGTGTGGTCAATCGCCAGCAACTGCTGGCCGCGCTGGACGCCCAGCATGCGTCCAGCCCGATGCTGGGCGAGCTGGCACAGAACCGCGGCTGGCTGACGGCCACACAGGCGCGCCGCATCAACGAACGCCAGCGCGCGCAGGACCAGCGCTTTGGCGACATCGCCCAGTCCATGGGGTTGCTGGACGCATCGCAGGTCGCGGAACTGCTGGCCGAACAGAAAGCCCGGCGCAAGCTCCTGGGCGAGATCCTGATCCAGCAGGGCGCGGTCAACCGCGTGCAGCTGGACGCCGCGCTGCGCGAGCACCAGGCCGAGCGCACCGATGCGCTGCAGGCGCTGGAGCTGGGCGTGGCCGGCCATCCGCTGGGCGCGGCGATCACCAGCGCGATCAACACCACCGGCCGGCTGTTTCCGCGCACACTGGGCGCGCCGTGCCAGTTCTCCCACGTGGTGGGCGCGCAGGAGGCCGTGACCGCCTGCGACGTCACCGCGCACGTGCGCATCGCCTCCGACACGCCGATGGCCATCGCCATGGCGTGCGACACCGCGACGATGCACCGCATCGCCTGCGCGTTCCTGTCGATCGAACCTGCGCAGTGCGACGACGCCCTGGCACGCGATGCACTGGGCGAGCTGGTCAACGTGCTGATGGGGTACGTGGTGCGCGAGACGCTGCCCGCCAACGCCGCCTACCGCGCGACGCCACCCGATTTCGCCGTCTCGGACATCGGCTTCCTGCGCCAGGGCGAGCGCACGCTGGCGGTGTCGATGACCTCGCCGCACGGGCCGTTCCTGCTGATCGTCAACCACTGATCCCCGGCGCCAGCATCGATGGGGCGCTTCGATAAGTGCACTTGGATGGCTGCGCTTGGATTGCCGATCCTCGACCGCTCTCAGCCGCTCATCGTCGAACCTGCCGTCAAAGCAGCGACGCCAGCACGAGCAGTGCCACGACCGCGCCGACCGCCCACGTGATCCCCCGCGCCCAGGTATCGCCTGCGATGCGCGGCGGGGCCGATGCGAACGGGTGACCGGGCACGCGTGCCGGGTCGTTCGCATGCGCGAGGCCCTCCCCGCGCACGTAAGGCAGCACCTCCGGGCCGCGGGCGGCCGCCTGCACGACCGGCCCTGCATCGTGCAGGTAGCGCGCCAGCGCCAGCACCAGCGGATCGTTGGCGAGCACGGCCTGCATCCGCGGCGCGTGTGGATGATCGCTGCCGAGCTCCAGACGCCCGTGCCCGTCCACCTGCAGCGCCCCCTTCAACACGGACGCCTGCGCTGGCGTCAGGCCCGCGGCCTGCATCAGCACGGTGATGCGCGAGGCCAGCACCTCGGCCAGTTGCGCGCGTACCTGCGGCGACAGCGACGCCGGCTGCGGGTGGGCGACCGACTCACCCGACGCCAGCTGCACCAGCAGGGCCGCCGCCGGCGACCACGCTGCGCCGGCGCCAGCCTGTGTGGGTCCGGGCGCAATTCTGGAATCGGCCACCGCACCGGCCGGGGGCTCGCCCCCCGCGCCCGGCAGACCCGCACCCGCCATGACGCCGCCCGGCGCAATGCCGGATCCTGCAGGCGTAGCGACAGACATCGGGCGGAGGTTCGAAGGCACGGTCGTCGATGTGGGAGGCGGGCAATAGCGGTACTGGTCTCCACGACATCGGCTGCGGCGCGCGCAAGTTGAGCGGCGCGGGGCGCCAGCGCCCGCATCACGCGGGGTTTGCGATGCCGTTGGTAGCGTCGTCCTCCCCCTTGCACTGCCCCCGCCGGAGTTCCGCATGAAGATCCTGATGGTGTTGACCTCGCACGACCGGCTCGGCAGCACGGGCCAGTCCACCGGCTTCTGGCTGGAGGAGTTCGCCGCGCCGTACTACGTCTTCAAGGACGCCGGCGCCGACATCACCCTGGCCTCGCCCAAGGGCGGCCCGCCGCCGCTGGACCCCAAGAGCAATGCCCCCGACGCCCAGACGGCCGCCACCGAGCGCTACCGCAACGACAAGGACGCGATCCACGCGCTGACGCATACCGCCCGGCTGTCCAGCGTGATTGGGGAAGACTTCGACGCCGTGTTCTATCCCGGCGGCCATGGCCCGCTGTGGGACCTGGCCGAGGATCCGGACTCGATCGAGCTGATCGAGGCCTGCGAGGTCGCCGGGCGCCCGCTGGGCGCGGTGTGCCATGCGCCGGCGGTGCTGCGCAATGCGCTCAACCGCGACGGCGACCCGCTGGTGAAGGGCCGCAACGTGACCGGTTTCAGCAACAGCGAGGAGAGGGCCGTCGGCCTGGCCGCCGTAGTGCCCTACCTGCTGGAGGACGTGCTCAAGGCCAACGGCGCCCACTACACCTGCGGCGAGGACTGGAAACCCCATGTCGTGGTCGACGGCAACCTGGTCACCGGCCAGAACCCGGCCTCGTCGGAAGAAGCGGCGCGCATGTTGTTGAAACTGGTGGGCTGATTGGGATTGCGGTCAATTGCTGTGCAGTAGTAACCCGGCTTGCGGGCCGACGCTGTGGCCTGTCGGCCGTGGATTGCTGCTCCCTCGGTCAGGGCTTCCTGCCCTGACTCGGGCGCGGGTCATCCATGACCCGCTCATTCGCAATCCCCGGCCGCCAGGCCTCCGCTCGCCCGAACTCGGAGACCGCTGCTTCGACGAAAACGGCCGAAGACGCGTCAGCTCCGCCACGCGCATGCGGCGGCTGGCAGGTGGGGGATTGCGTAGCAGCGGACATGGATGTCCGCGCCCGCCTAGAGCCATGGATGGCGTCGGCGGGGCGCAGCAATCCCCCGCCTGCCAGACGACGCCCACCCGAAGCTGCATCGCCAGGACCTGGCAGGAAGGACGTCACGGCGCTCACGCCGCATCGTGCACCCCGCGTTTCGGAATCGACCACAGTGCGGCCAGCGTCAGCACTGATGCGCCCGCCAGGTAGAGTCCGACGCTGCCCAGGCCGTAATGGCCCGCCAGCCAGGTGGCCGCGTATGGCGCCAGCGATGCGCCGAAGATGCCCGACAGGTTGAACGCCAGGGACGCGCCGGTGTAACGCACCCGCGCCGGGAACTGCTCGGCCAGCAGCGTGCCCACCGGACCATAGGTCAGCCCCATCAGGCCCAGCCCCAGCACCAGGAACAACCCGGTTGCGACCAGGTCGTCGGGCACGAACAGCCGCTCCATCGACAGACCGAATACGGCGATCGCGGCCGTGGCCAGCATCATCGAACGGCGCCGGCCGTGGCGGTCGGCATACACCGCCGCCAGCGGGATGGTGGCCGCGAAGAACAGCACGCCCAGCATCTGCAGCCAGAGGAATGTATCGCGCGGGTAGCCCAGCGCCGAGGTGCCCCAGCTCAGCGCGAACACCGTCATCAGGTAGAAGAGCACGAACGTCGCCAGCGCCGACAGCGCGCCGGCCAGCAGGGCGCGCGGGTGCTGCACCAGTACCTCGCGCATGGGCAGGCGCACGCGCTCGTGCCGGTCGATGGCACGCTGGAAGGCCGGAGTCTCGCTGATGCTCAGCCGTACCCAGAGCCCGAGCACCACCAGCACCGCGCTGCCCACGAACGGCACCCGCCAGCCCCACGACAGGAAGGCCTGCTCGTCCAGCACCGCGCCCAGCAGCAGGAACACGCCCGTCGCCAGGAAAAACCCCAGCGGCGCACCCAGCTGCGGGAACATCCCGTACCACGCGCGCTTGCCGGGCGGCGCGTTTTCCGTGGCCAGCAGCACCGCACCGCCCCACTCGCCGCCCAGGCCCAGGCCCTGTCCGAACCGGCACAGCGCAAGCAGCGCCGGCGCGAGCAGCCCGACCTGCTGGTAGGTCGGCAACAGGCCGATCACCACCGTCGACACGCCCATCGTCAACAGCGCGGCCACCAGCGTGGCCTTGCGGCCGATGCGGTCGCCGAAATGACCGAACACCGCCGATCCGATCGGCCGCGCGAAAAACGCCAGCGCGAACGTCGCCAGCGATTGCAGCGTGGCGGTGGCCGGGTCGCCCGCGGGGAAGAACAGCGCAGGAAACACCAGCACCGCGGCGGTGGCGTAGATGTAGAAGTCGAAGAACTCGATGGTGGTGCCGACCAGGCTGGCGAACAGCACGCGCCGCGGCGACGTCGCGGGCGCGGCTTCGACAGGCACCGTTTCGACCGGGGTGGCGGGCGGGTGGGCGCTGGGCATCGTCGGCGGATCCGGTATGGGCTGCCGCCAGCCTACTGCTTGTGCGTCACCGCGCGGCGCAGGTTGATGCGCGCCTGCGCGTCCAGCCGCTGGTGGAAGAACTCGCTCAGGTAGATGCGCGGCCGCGCCAGAAGCGCCTTGAGGAAGCGCTTGCGGTTGATCCGGTACAGCCATGCCGGCACATGGCCGCGGTATTCGGCGGCGATGGCGCGGTCATAGGCGGCAAAGGCCTCCGGTGCTGCCCCGAGGATGGCCATGTCGCAATCCAGGAAGTGCCGCGCATCATCCGCCTCGGGGCCGTCACCTAGTTCATCGGCGGCGATGTCGCCATGCCGGGCCGTGAGTTCGATCAGAGCCGCGACACGGTCGGCGTCGATGCCGGCCTGCGGCAGCCAGCGGGCGATGTGCTGGCGCGCCAGCGCGGCCGAGCGCGCCTCGTTGTCGCCCTTGCCGGCCTCGTAGACCGCGTCGTGGTACAGCAGCGCCAGCCAGACATCCGCCGGACGGTGCCAGCCCGGACCGGCGTCGACCTCCCGGAAGTGCCGCATCAACTGGTTGACGTGGCCCACATGGTGGTAGGCCCGTGGCGGCGTGGCATAGGCCGATTGAAGGGCGTCACGCATCGCGTCGGGCAACGCCACTGGATCGGCGGGGCCCACCGCCAGGTCCATACCGGCGCCTGTCACGTGCGCAGCAACCACGCCGGCAGCGCCATCAGGCCCAGCAGCAAGGCGATGGCCAGCGCCGACAGCAGCACCCGCACCGGGTCGCGCCGCACCACGTCGCCGAAGGTTTCCGCACGGCCATCGCGCAGGTCGGCCTCGCGCTGGCTGCGCGCACGCTCGCGGCGTGCCGCCTGGTACCCGTCCATCAGTGCCCGCGCACGCGGGAAGTCCCTCGCATCCCGCAACCAGATGCCGCCATGCGAAATGCCCCAGCGGCTGGGCCGCGTCTCGTAGAACGCGATGTGGTGGGAATCGAGCATCGCGCGGACGTCGTCGGCCTCGTCGTCCGGGACATTGCGCAGGTTGAGCAGGAGTTTCGCCATCGGCCGATGATAGCGGGGCCGGGCTGGACCGGGACGGCGCGGGTCACCCTACGCCATCGCCAGGTCCGTCGTCCCCAGCGTGCCGCGGTAGTACCGCCGCAACCTGACCTTGCGCTCCAGATCGTCGATGATGTGGCCGCTGAAGTCGGCGCCCGTCAGCTCCTCGGCCATGTTGATGCCGCCGGGCGTGTCGACGTTGATCTCCATCATCTTGTCGCCGACGATGTCCAGCCCCGCCAGGTACATGCCGTCGCGCATCGAGCTTGGGTCCGACGATCTCCGCCAGCCGCAGCGCGTCCTCGTCGGGCACCGCCATCTCGATCTTGCCACCGGCGGTGATGTTGCTGCGTGCGTCGCCGGAGTCGTTGTAGCGGCGGAAGCACGCGTAGTGCCCGTCCACCTGCAGCGGCCGGCCGTTGAGGGTGAGCAGGCGCAGGTCGCCCTTGGCCGCCTCGGGCAGGTACTCCTGGACGATCGCGTAGCCGTCGCGGGTCACCGCGTCGATCATCTGGTTGAGGTTGGCGCCGCCGTCGGGCGTCACCACGAACACGCTCTGCCCACCGGAGCCCTGCAGCGGCTTGATCACCGCACTCCCGCCCTGTGCCTTGATAAAGGCCTTGATCTCGTCGGCGTCCATGCTGATGCACGTCACCGGCCGGACCTCTTCGGGGAAATGCTGGAAATACGTCTTGTTGGACGCGTCCGTCAGATGCATCGGGTCGTTGAGCACGATCACCTGCTTGGCCGCGGCCAGCTGCGCGAACAGCAGGCCGCTGTTGGGCGCCCAGGGCCGGTCGTTGATCTCCTCGGCCGGATCCGAACGCAGCATCAGCACGTCGAGGTTCTCGACCGAGATGCGCTCGACGGTCGCGCCCTCGCCCTGGATGTCGGCCAGGAAGGCGTCGTCGTCCTTGTACTTCGACCGGGCCGGCCGATGCGCATGCGCGCAGATGGTGCCGTCGGCGTCGTAGATGAAGTCGCCAAGACCGATCAGGCTGACCTGGTGGCCGCGGTTGGCGGCGGTGCGTGCAAGGCGGATGGTGGTGTAGTTGTTCTTCTCGGTGGCGACGTCGTTGACGACGAAGCCCAGCCGCATCGGGGCCGATGCGTCGCTGCGCACGGGGCGGGCGCCCTTGCTGGTGGCGCGCTTGCCGGTCTTCTTCGTGGCGACCTTCGCGGCGGCGGGCTTTGTGCGCCCGGAGGCGGTCCTGGTGGTCATTGCAGCGGTTCCTTGTGGCAGAGGCGGGATACCGGGATGCTCCGGCAGTGCGCCAGGCGGTCATCGGTGGCCGGGTCGGACCAGTAGCGCGGCATCAGCTCGGGTGGAGTCACCCAGCCCTCCCTGACCAGCTGCTCCAGCACCACCAGGTGCGACAGCGCGAACTTGCCTGCGAACAGCGGCTCGAACGCGCCGCCCTCGTGCAGGTACTCCAGCAACTCGCGCAGGCCGCGCAGGTACACGGCATCCTTGGTCAGGCCGCCGCCGCGCAGGGCGCGCACGGCAATATCGAAGGCATCGCTGGCAGGCAGGCCATGCCCGTCGTGGAGGGCCGCAAAGATCGCGGGGATGCCCTCGCCGTGCATCGCCATGTCGGTGGCGATCACCCGTGCGGCGAGAACCCGCAGGCGCTGGGCCGGCAGGAAGCCGGCCAGGTACTCGGCCAGCACGCCCAGCCCTTCCTGCAGTGCGTCGTAACGGGCCAGTCCGACTTCAAGCTGCGTCAGTGCCTGGCGGCCGCCGTTGTGGCGGGTGACCAGGTGCGTACCGACCTCGTGCTGCACCAGCGGCTGCACGCGCGCCATCGGCAGGCGGATATCGGCGTCGATGTAGAGCCGGCCGTGCGAGACCATCAACAGCGAGCTCATGTCCGGGTCAACCACGACCTGCGCGGTGAAACCGGGCACACGATCGCGGTACCAGGCGATATCGTCTTCCACCGCCGTCAGCACGTCGTCGATGCCGGCGTCGTTCGGCAGCGGCGGTGCGCATTCCGTGGTCTCGAGATCTCCCGCGCCACCGCCTTCAACCCCGCTTCGACACCGCCGAACAGGTCGATGCTGGCGTTGACGAAGCCGTCGGTGCCGCGCAGCCGCACCAGTTCGATCTGCCGGTCCAGCTCGCGCTGCTTCTCGGCCAGCAGGCCCTGCAGCAGGGGCGATTCGATGTCCTCCACCGGCAATGCCAGCAACGCCTCGCGGGCCGCATGCAGGTCGGTCGTCGAGCGGGTGGTACTCCAGCGGCGGCACGTGGCGGCGGCCGCTGGCTTCGAACGCCTCCCACAATGCGTCGTTGTCGATCGGCGAGAGCGCCGTCAGCCAGTCCACCCGTGCGTCCAGTTCGACCAGCGCCCGGTCCACGCGCGCCGCCACCGGCGGCAGTGCCCGTGTGGCTCCGGACTGGGCGGACGCGGTCGCGGTCATGCCGCAAGCTCCGGCCGCGCCGCTGCGACCGCTGCACGCAGGCCGTCGCGCAGGTCGTACAGCGCGCCGATGTCGGCCTGCCCGCTCCACTCGTCCATGAAGACCTTCTTGTATTCCAGCGAGATGGCGCATACCGCATCGCCGTACGTCGCATACAGCCACTCCGGAAAATGCCCACCGCCCTCGTAACGAACGTTGTTGCGCACGTCGGGCGTCCGTCCCTGCAGTGGCGTCGCGCGCAGTGCCTCGGTGAACCGCTGCAGCAGGCGCCCGTGACGGCCGTGATCCAGCGTGGTCACGCCCAGGTCGATTTCGGGATTGCCACGGGCATCGGCAGGCTCGGCATCCGCGCCATCGCGGCGGTGGTTGTAGCTGTGGATGTCCAGCACCAGCACCTGGCCGAAGCGCGCGATGGCCGCGTCCATGAGCCGCCGGACCATGGCGTAGAAGCGGTCGTGGTAGGCCAGTGAGCACTCGATCTCGGCCTCCGGCAGGCTCTCGTCCCACACCCGGATGCCCCAGGTGTTGGCCGGGTCCGGCGAGATCGCCAGGTCACGTGGGCGGTTGACGTCCGCCTCGAAGCGCGAGGCTTTCACCCTCAACTGGACATCGCCCACGCTGGCCAGCCACCCCGTCAGGGGATCCTCGTCGCGTCGCCGGGTCGCGGTGTCGATGGCCAGGTGCGGCACCAGGCTGTCGCGCATCGAGTGGCCGTCGTGGATGGCGGCCGCGATGACCGGGCCGTCGCCGAGGGTCAATTCCCACTCGCGGGCGTGCGCTGTCAGGGCGGGGACCGCGGCAAGGGGCGGAGCGGGAGCGGAAGTGCGGGCGGGTGGGTTCGCAGCAGAGGCGGACTCGGGGCGATCGGGGAAGGCAGTCGATCCGGTGTTTCGTCGTGTCATGCGTCCAGTCCGCCATCGGGGGCGGTTGATTCGAATGTGCCCCGATCCTCACACCCGCAGGATCAGCCCCATGTGAGAAAACCGGCCGCTGGCTGAACCGGTTGGGCCGGCGCGCTCGCCTTCCAGCGGCCACATGCCGGGACGGCCGCCTTGGCAATGTCCGGCGGCGCGGCCGCATGCCAGAATCCGCGCCCCACCCCGCTGCGCGTGCGCCGCGATGTCCGACACCCGCCCCGTCGCGATGCGACCGGCCCCGCCCCGGCCGGCCTTGATTCGACACGCCCTGAGTCAGGCGATCCACGACTGGCGACGCCGGGTTTCGCGCGCCCTGCTCACGCGCCTGCTGCCCTCCCCGTCGGGCCCGGGCGACGGCGCATTGCCGCTGACGGGCATCCACCGGATCCTGGTCTGCAAGGTCAGCCACACCCTCGGCAACACGCTGCTGGTGACGCCGCTGCTGCGTGAGCTGGAGACGGCGTACCCGGGCGCCGAGATCGACGTGGTGACCCGCAGCCCGGTCGGCCCGCAGGTGTTCGGCAGGTTCGCGGCACTGGGGCAGGTGCATGTACTGCCGCGGCATGGCCTGCGTGAACCGCTGCGCCTGCTGCGGCAGCTGCGCGCGCTGCGTGGCGCCCGCTACGACCTGGCCATCGATGTCGACCCGCGGTCGCAGACCGGACGCGCCCTGGTCAACTGGGTGAGGCCGCGGCACTCGCTGGGCTTCGTCGGCCCGGCAAAGGCCTCGCATGTGGGGCATGCAGTGGAACTGCCGGCGTCGCCACGCGGCGTGGGTGCCCTGCCCGTCTATCTGCTGCGCCACGCCCGGCGCGACGCCGACTTCGGGCGCTACCCCGGCCCCGATCTTCGCCTGACGGCAGCCGAGCGCGAGGCGGGCCGGCAGCGCCTGGCCCGCGTGCTGGCCCACAGCCCGCAGTCCCGGGTGTCCGCCGCCGCCATCGATGCGGCGACGCTGCCGCCGGTGATCGGGGTGTTCGCCAATGCAACGGGCGCGAAGTGCCTGCCGGCGGAATGGTGGATGCGGTTGCTCGCCGTGGTCGAGGCCGCATGCCCGCAGTGGCCCATCGTGGAGCTGCTGCCGGCGTTCGGCCGGTCCATGCTGGACGACCGCTACCCGACCGTCTTCTCCAGCGACATCCGCACCCTGGCGGCGGTACAGGCCGCGCTGGCCGCCCATGTCAGTGCCGATTGCGGGGTGATGCACCTGGCCGATGCCGCCGGTGCGCGCACGCTGGGGCTGTTCGACGGCACCGACCCCGGCGAATGGGCCCCCAGTGGCGAAGGCAGCGGCCATATCGCGCTGGCCGGTCGCCCGCCGGAGGCCGTGGCCGCCGAACTCGTGCAGTGGCTGCGGAGTGGGGCCGGCCCCTGACCCTTACGGGTTATCGCACGCGGCGCCATCGCCACGGTTGCCGCAATCCCGTGTGAACCGGCGGCGCACTGCAGGCTGACCGTGCGGGGCCGCCCTCAACGCGGCAGCCGGGCCCTTGCCCACTCGACGATCTGCGCCTGCGTCATCGCGCCGGGCTGCCGTGCCAGCTCCCGTCCCCGGTGCAGCAGGACCAGCGTGGGGATGCTGCGGATGCCGTAGCGGCCGCCCAGCGCCGGTTGCGCCTCGGTATCGACCTTGGCCAGCCGCAGCGCCGGCTTCAGCTGCGTGGCCGCGGCCTGGAACTGCGGTGCCATCGCCAGGCACGGCGCGCACCAGGGTGCCCAGAAGTCCACCAGCACCGGCAGGTCGCCGCGCAGCGCGACGCGGTCGAACAGTGCCTCATCCAGCGCGGCCGGGGCGCCCTCGAACAGCCACAACTTGCAGCGCCCGCAGGCCGGCGAAGACGCCAGGCGCGCCTCGGGGACACGGTTGAGCGTGCCGCAATGCGGGCACGGCACCTCGAGGGTGGATTCGGTCATGGCGTGCTCCGGTGGTGAACGCCGAGCTTGCGCCCCGGCAGGTCAACGGCGCATTGACGCCGCAGCGTCGGCCCACGCCCCGGCGAGTTGCCCGAGGTCGGCGACGAAGCCGCGATAGGCCGCCTCGCGCGCAGGCCCGTCGGACTGCCGCAACACCCACGCGGGATGCACCGTCGCCAGCACGCGGGTGCCGTCGTCCAGCGCTTGCCACTGCCCTCGCGCCTCCATCAGCCTGAACCCGCTTCCCAGCACCGCGCGAGCCGCGGTGGCGCCCAGGCACACGATGACGCCCGGGCGCACCGTGCTGATCTCCTCATGCAGCCACGGCGCGCAGGCATGCTGTTCGCTGGCCGCCGGGTTCCGGTGGAGGCGCCGCTGGCCGCGCAACTCGAACTTGAAATGCTTCACGGCGTTGGTGAGGTAGAGCGCCGCGCGGTCGATGCCGGTTTCGCGCAGTGCCCGGTCCAGCAGCCGTCCCGCCGGTCCGACGAACGGGCGCCCGCTGAGATCCTCCTCGTCGCCCGGCTGCTCACCCACCACCATGACCCGCGCATCCCCGGGCCCCTCGCCCCAGACCGTCTGCGTGGCCGGTTGCCAGAGCGGGCACCCGCGGCACGCGCGCGCAGCGGCGGCCAGCCCGTCCAGCCCCCAGGCCGGCCCGCTCGCCGACCCGGCGACGTCCACGCGTCGGCCCACCGTCTGCGCCAGCGCACCGCGCACCATCGCCGGCTTGCGGGGCGCCTGCGCATCGCGCTCGGCCATCTCGCGCACGCGCACGCCCGCATCGCGGATCAGCGTCGGCAGGCGGTGGGTCTCGGGCAGGTGCTTCCAGTACTTCTGCGGCATCTCCTGCCGCATCATCCGCGGGTTGAGGCGCGCCGGATTGAAGATGTGGGCGTAGTACGCCTGCCACAGCGCTTCCTGCGCGTCCTCGCCCGGCGCATCGGCGGGCGTGGCGCCGGCACCGAACGCCAGCGTCTCCCGGTCCCACGCCACGCTGCGGTATGGCGTCAGGATCGCCCAGCGCATCCCGGCGAAGCGGCGCATGAAGAACGGCGCGACCAGGTCGACGATGCAGTGGTCGGGCTCGAACCACGCCACGAAGTGCTCCTCCGTCCCCGCCACTTCGCGGAAGCGCACGAACGCCTTCATCTTGTGCATGTCGCGGCGCACCTCCTTTTCCAGGCGATGCGCGCGTTGCACGTCGGCATCGAGCGGGTTGGAAAGCAGCGTGGGCTGCCCGTTCGCCAGCCGCCATGTGAGCCGATAAAGCAACGCATGGCGATGCGGATCGCGATGCGCCAGCACGCGCTCGGCCAGGGCCAGCAGTGCGCGGGGGACGCGGGCATCGGCGTGTGCCGGGTCCGGTGCCGGGAGCGGCACACCCAGCAGCGACGGCCGGTCGGCGGCGTCCCAGTCGATCGACTCGGACGGTACGCCGGCATGCAGCGCCTGGCGCGCGACATCACGCCACGCATCCAGCGCCCACGGCGGGTCCACCGTCACCCGGTACATGCCGTCACCTGATGCGCCGCGGGCACGTCATCCGAACAGGCCCGCCTGCCGGGGCGGCGGTGCCAGCTGCGCGCGCAGGCGGTCCGGGCGGTCCAGCGCGCCGCGCGGATGGTGGTCGGCCACCTGCACGAACGGCAGCAGCTTGCGCAGCGGCGAGCGCAGGCGCGCCAGGTCATCCAGCCGCAGCGCCCCGTGCCGGCGTGCGGCGAGGATGCGCTTGACGTTGCGGGTGCCCAGCCCGGGGACGCGGAGCAGCCGCTCCTTCGGCGCGCTGTTGAGGTCAACCGGGAAGCAATCGGGGTGGCGCAGCGCCCACGCCAGCTTCGGATCGACCTCCAGGTCCAGCATCGACGCGCCCGCCGCCTCGCGCGGTGCGATCTCATCGACCTCGAAGCCGTAGAAGCGCAACAGCCAGTCCGCCTGGTAGAGGCGGTGCTCGCGCACCAGCGGCGGCGCCTTCAGTGGCAACACCGTGGAGGCATCCGGGATCGGGCTGAAGGCGGAGTAGTACACGCGTCGCAGGCGGTAGTTGCCGTAGAGGTCGACGCTGGCATCGAGCACGTCGCGGTCGTCTGCGCCATCGGCACCCACGATCATCTGCGTGCTCTGCCCGGCCGGCGCGAAGCGCGGCGGCTTGGCCCGCGTCGGCGTCTTCGCCCGTCGCGCGTCCCTGGACTCGTCGATCCGCCAGCGCAGCTGGCCCATCGCCCCGCGGATGCCGCGCGCGCTCTTCTCCGGCGCCAGCGCGCCCAGGCCGGTCTCCGTCGGCAGCTCGACGTTGATGCTGAGCCGGTCCGCGTAACGCCCCGCGGCGGCCAGCAGCTCCGGCGAGGCCTCGGGAATCGTCTTGAGGTGGATGTAGCCGCGGAACTGGTGGTCCTCGCGCAGGCAGCGTCCCACCTCCACAAGCTGCTCCATCGTGTAGTCGCCACTGCGGATGATGCCGCTGGAGAGGAACAGCCCCTCGATGTAGTTGCGCTTGTAGAAGTCCAGCGTCAGCCGCACCACCTCGTCGGTGCCGAAGCGCGCGCGACGTACGTTGCTGGACACGCGATTGACGCAGTACGCGCAGTCGTAGATGCAGAAATTCGTCAGCAGGATCTTGAGCAGCGACACGCAGCGCCCGTCAGGCGTATAGCTGTGGCAGATGCCCATGCCCTCGGTGCTGCCGATGCCGCCGCCCTTGCCCAGCGAATGCCGCTTGCCGGCGCCGCTGGACGCGCAGGACGCGTCGTACTTGGCCGCATCGGCCAGGATCGACAGCTTGTCGAGGGTGTTCATGGGCCGCGCGGCAAGGTCCGGCCCGCCAGTGTCAGGATGACCGTCTCACCGGGTGAGACGGCAGGCGGGCACAGCATTCAGCATGTTCAGATAGCGGCGGGCGACGGGTCGCCTTCCCTCGGCCCGCTCAGCGCAGCTGGCTGTCCTTGCTGCCGCGCCGGTTGTACCCGGCGGCCGCGCGTGCTTCGCGGTCCTCCAGCTCCTGGCATGCCACGCACAGCCGCACGCCCGCGACGGCCTGGCGGCGCGCCTCGGGGATGGGCGCCTCGCACGCCTCGCAATGCGTCAGGCCCGGGCCTTCCCGCAGCTGGCTTCGCGCCCGCTTGATCGCATCCTTCACGGTCGCGTCGATCTGGTCCTGCACGGCGCCATCGCCGGCCCAGCCGGTTGCCATGGGGTGCCTCCAGGTGTGGGGAACGGGTGTCCGGATTACCTGAAGGTTGGGTCGCCAATGGCAGTGCTCAAGCCGGACGCGCGACGCAGGCTGGACGCCCCGCTGATGCATTCAGCCCCGACCGTGGCCTGCGCAGGTACGCTCTGCTTCCTACCGCTTTCCGAGATCGTGCCGATGACGCGTACCGCCCTCTTGCTCGCCCTGCTCGCCCTGCCGGCCGCACCCGTGCTCGCCTCCAGCTTTGCCGGCAGCTCGGCGGGTTCGTCGGCGGCCGGTTCGTCGGCGTCCTCCGGCAGCACGTCGGGGGATGACAAGGTGGTGGTGCAGGCCCGCGATGACGCGGCCCGCTTTGTCGCCAGCGACGGCGCGATCCGGGGCGCCCGGCTTGAAGCCGCGCTGCGCCACCTGCGCGAAACACGGCAGGACGCGCGCGATGCCAGCGACCTTCAGCTGGCCCGCGGCATTCTGGCGCGATAGGCCCGCAAGTACTGCGGTTGCCCGACGCCTGCCACCGCTTTTGACGACGCAAACCCCATGACTACAGTGTGGCGGACGGCCGCCACGCGGCTGCTGGTGGCCGTGCTGGCCACCGCACCGGCGACTGGGGCCGCATTTGAACTGGTTGGCCGGCACGACGGCCTTTCCGCGCATGAAGCCCGTGCCAGCCAGGCGCTGCTGGACGACGTCGCCGCGCGGCTGCCGGCACGCTGGCGCGAGGCGCTGGATGTGCCCGTCCCGGTCCACTGGCGCGCTTTGCCCGCGCATGTCCATGGCCGCGCGCACCGTGGCGAGGTCACGCTGCAGCCCACCCTGCTGGCAGGCTGGATGGACGGCGAACGCGGTGCGCACGATGCCGGGGACCCGCGCGATGCCGCCCGGGCCGCGCTGATCCACGAACTGGCGCATCTCTACGACCGTGCCAGCGGTCGCGCGCTGTCGCGCGATCCGCGCCTGCTCGACCTGGCCGGCTGGCAGGTGCGGCCGCTGCGGCCCGGGCGCGCGGGCGACAACGCGATGCGCGACCGCACCCCGGATGCGTACGAGCTGACCGATCCGGCCGAGTTTGTCGCCGTCAACCTCGAACACGTGCTGCTGGACCCGCACTACGCCTGCCGCCGCCCGGCGCTGTACCGGCACTTCGCCGCGCACTTCGCCCTCGCTCCGGCGACAGGCGCATGCGACCGCACGCTGCCTTTCCTGGATGCAGGCGCGGCCACGTCCGGCCACGACGCGCCGTTGCTGCACCTGGACCCGGCGCGCGTGTACGCGGCCGACTACCTCCTGGCCGAGGCCAACCACCGGCCCATGAGCCGCTGGGGCCACAGCATGCTGCGGCTGGTGGTCTGCGCCCCCGGCCGCGTGCCCGGTCCCGACTGCCGTCTGGACCTGGACCATCATCGGGTCCTGTCGTTCCGCGCGTTCGTGGACGACGTGCAGATCTCCAGCTGGCGCGGCCTGACCGGCGGCTATCCGTCACGCCTGTTCGTGCTGCCGCTGGCACAGGTGGTCGAGGAATACACGGCCGTGGAACTGCGCGGCCTGCAGTCGATCCCGCTGGCGCTGGACACCGCCGAGATCCGCGACCTGGTGGAGCGCGCGGCGCAGCTGCACTGGAGCTACGACGGAGACTACTACTTCGTCAGCAACAACTGCGCGGTGGAGACCTTCAAGCTGCTGCACGACGGCGTGCCCCGATTGGCTGCGACCGGCCTGTCCAGCATCACCCCGACCGGACTGCTGCGTCGCCTGCAGCGCGCGGGTATTGCGGACGCCTCCGTGCTGGATGATCGCGAAACGGCCGCCCGCCTAGGCCACTACTTCCCCTCCCAGGACACCCATTACCAGTCGATGCTCGACGTCGCCGCGGCCGCGCTGCCGTTGCCGCAACGCCGGGTGGAGGACTGGTTCGCCCTGCTGCCCGCGCAGCGCGCGCCGTGGATCGAGCATGCCGACCTGCGCGCGGCGGCGGCCCTGCTGGTGCTCGAACAGGCCTCGCTGCGCCAGCAGGAGCTGCTCGCACGCGACGTGCTGAAACGACGGATGTTCAAGCGCACGCACCGGGATGGGAACGTCGCGGGCATGCGCGACGCGCTGCAGGCGGCGATGCAGGTGGAGGCCGCATTCGCAAGGCCGGCCGCCTTGGCGCCGGCCGGCTACGGCTTGCCGCTGCAGGACGAGCGCGTCGAAATCCGGCGTCGCGCGGGCGAGCACGCGCAAGGATGGCGCGAGCAGGACGCACGCCTGCACGAGGCCGCGCGTGCGGCGTTGCCGGATACGCAGCGGCGCGCGCTCGATGCCACCCGCGACAACCTCGACGCGCTCGGCCGACGCCTGCGGCAGTTGCACCGCGACGCCGGCGGCTTGGAACTCGGCCGTGCGCACTGACGCCCGACGCCTGCGATCGGGGCTCAGGCCGCCGAACGCAGGGGCCGCGGCGTCGCCGCCACCTTGAACACCGCCACCGCATCGGCCAGCCCGGTCGCCTGGTCCTGCAGGCCGCGCGCCGCCGCACTCGCCTCTTCGACCAGGGCGGCGTTCTGCTGGGTGACGTGGTCAAGCTGGATCACGGTCTGGCCAACCTGCTCGATGTCGCTGCGCTGCTCCGAGGACGCACTGGTGATGCCGGCCATGATGTCGCTGACCTGACGCACCGCCCCGACGATCTGTGCCATCGCCTCGCCGGCGCGCGTCGACCAGCGTCGGCGCCCGCTTCGACGTTGTCCACCGACTCGCTGATCAGCGCCTTGATTTCCTTGGCCGCGCCGGCGCTGCGCTGCGCCAGGCTGCGCACTTCGGCCGCCACCACCGCGAAGCCGCGGCCCTGCTCGCCCGCGCGCGCCGCTTCCACCGCGGCGTTGAGCGCCAGGATGTTGGTCTGGAACGCGATGCCGTCGATGACGCCGATGATGTCGGCGATCCGGCGCGAGGCTTCGCTGATCGCACCCATGGTCGCCACGACGTCCTCGACCACGCGGCCGCCGCGCCGCCGCCGCCTCGCCGGCATCACGCGCCAGCGCGTTGGCCTGGCCGGCGTGCTCGGCATTGCGGCGCACCGTGGACGTCAGTTCGTCCATCGAGCGCCGCGGTCTCCTCCAGGCTCGCCGCCTGCTGCTCGGTGCGGCGTGACAGGTCGGCATTGCCGGAGGCGATTTCCGAGGCCGCCAGGTGGATCGACGCCACCGCCGACTGGATGCCACGCACGATCTCCGTCAGGCGCTCACCGGTGCCCGTGGCGTCGTCGCGGATGCGGCCGAACACGCCCGGGTGGTCGCCGGTCATCCGTGCGGTGAGATCGCCGCGCGCGAAGGCGTCGAACACCGACGAGATCTCCGCCAGGTTGGCATCGGCGGTCGCCATGAGGCGGTTGAGGTCGTCGACCATGGTCCGGAAGCCGAACTCGAACTGCGCGGCATCGCCACGCGCGCTGAAGTCGCCGGCCGCCGCCGCGCCTGACAGCCGCTTGATCTCGCCGCTGATGCGCGTGAGGTTGTCCTTGGCCGTATCCATGATGACGGTGAGGCGCGCCTTCTCGCCCGGCAGGCGCGGCATGTCCTGCGCGAAGTCGCCGATCGCGTAGCGCGCGACCAGTTCGGCCATGCGCATCTTGACGGCGATGTGCGCGGCGACCAGCTCATTGATGTCCGCCGCCATGGTGCCGTAGACGCCCGGGTACGCGGCCGCGTCCATGCGGTAGCTGATCTCGCCGGCCTCGTGGCGCGCGGCGATCTCGCGCTGGCCCTGCGAGAAGGCCACCAGCTGCTGCTGCATCCGGCCCATGGCCGCCAGCAACTGGCCCGCCTCGTCCCGGCCGGTGACCCGGATCTCGCTGCTGAGGTCGCCGGCGCCGACACGCTCGGCCACCTCCAGCGCCTGTCGCAGCGGAAGGGTGACGCTGCGGGTGATGAGGAATGCGACGCCGGTGCCGATCAGCAGGGCAAGCGCCGACAGGGCCAGCATCAGGGTGGCGAACCCCTGCGCCGTGGCGGCCGCCGCCGCGGCCTCGCGTGTGTTCTTGGCTTCCTCCAGGTCGATCAGCGCGTTGATGCGCGCCAGCCACGTGGTGAAGGCCGGGGCCGCTTCGTCCAGCACCAGGGCGCGCGCCTGCGCCACATCGCCGGCCGCTCGCAGGCTGCGCGCGCGTTCGATCAACGGCAGCGTGCCTGATTCGATCTCGCGGATCGCCGCGAGCAGCGTGGCCTCCTCGGCATCACCCGTGGCCGGGTCCGCCACCATCGCGTCCAGCGGCGCGGCCGACCGCGCGTAGTCCGCGGCCAGGCGGTCGATCATGGCGTTGGCTTCCGCGACCACGGCCGGGTCTTCGGCCAGCACCACGTCGCGCAGCGCGATCGCCCGGTCATGCACGCTGCCGCGGAAGTTGATCGCGTAGCGCTGCTTGACGCTGTTGACCTGGTTGATCGTCGACAGGCCGTCGTCGATCTGCATGACCCGGTGGATACCGATGCCGGTCAGGGCGAGGATCAGGGCCAGGACGAGCCCGAAGCCGAGCGCGAGGCGCTGGCCAATGCTGAGGGTATCGATGCGCATGGAGGATCCAATAGCCGTGGAGGTCGGCACCTGCGTGCCGTCCGATGGTATCGGCGGGGTGTTCCGCTCACTGAAGAGGAATCACGGCTACACGGCTGGAACAATCAATCGTCGTGCGACGTGCATCCGAAACACATTTTTTCACGTGTCTGCGACACGGGCTTCCGACAGGCGCGACGCCTCGTCCGCACGACGACGCTTCTTGTGCGCATACATCGCCGCGTCCGCGCGGGCCAGCAGCGACGAGGCGGTCGCTCCCGGCGTGTGCAGCACCCAGCCGATGCTGGCCTGGATGCCGAGGGTGACGCCCTCGACGGGGCGTGGCCGCGCCAATGCGTGCCGCAGGTCATCGGCGATCGAGGCCACGTCCCGCGCGCCTTCGCGGATACCCGGGACCAGCACCACGAACTCGTCTCCGCCCAGCCGCGCGATGAAGTCGCCTTCGCGAAGCCGCGCACCCAGGTCGCTGGCGACCTCGCGCAGCACCGCATCGCCGGTTGCATGGCCGTGGCGGTCGTTGATCTGCTTGAAGTCATCCAGGTCCAGGAACATGACCGCAAACGGATCGGCAAGGTCGTCCCGCTCGCACATGCCCCGCAGCCGCTGCAGGAAGTGCGCGCGGTTGGGCAGGCCGGTCAGTGCGTCGCACAGCGCCGCATCCTGGTACTGGCGCGCCTGCGCACGCGTGGTCTGCAGCGCGGCTTCAAGACGTGCCAGCAGGCGTGCCTTCTGGTCGAGCTCAAGCTGACGCCCCAGCGCACCGCCCAACGCGTTGCCGATCAGCGCCACGGCCTGTGCGTCGATGTCGTCGAAGGCGTGTACGACGCTCGAACAGACCTCGAGCACGCCCAGCACGTCATCGCCGTAGCGCAATGGCGTGCAGATGAGCGAGCGGATCGCCCGCCCTTTGCGGATGCGGATCCGCACGCGGTCGTCGCCTTCGACGTCACTGCTGTGCATCGCCTCGTGCGATCGCAGGCATGCCGGCGCAAGGGTGTGGCCCGCATCGAACGCGGCCGGTTCGATGTGTTTCATCTGGCCGCGCGCGGAGCGCACCTGCAGGCCACCGCGCGCGGCGGTCAGCACCACCGCGCCGGTCGCGCGGGTCAGCTCCATGACCGTGGCGGTCGCCTCGTCGAGGAAGGGCCCGGTGTCGCCTGCGTGTTCGGCGATGCGCACCAGCGCATCGACGACATTCCTCAGCCGGAGGTACTCGCTCCTGCCGTGCGCGCCGGATGTCCAGGGTTGCATGCGGGGCGCCGCGGGAGACGCCGATACCGAACCCATCTGACTGCCCGCCCGTCCGAAACGACGGACATCATAGGTGGCATGCATCAATAGCCGGTGAGCGTCGCGCCGGGGGGGTACCCACGGCCCGATGCCCCGGGGTCAGGCGGCTTCCCGTGTCAGACGGGCCAGCAGGGCCTCGGCGAGCGCCGCTTCGCCCGCGTCCGACAGCACCGCCCGTGCCTGTTCATTGGCCAGGCGGCCGGCCCGGACCAGCATGGCGAGGGAGCCCGCCAGCCGCCCCAGTTCGAGCGCGCGACCCAGTGTCGACATCGATTGTGCGGTGTCCCCGCTGCTCGCGCGGACGGCATCCGGCCGCTGCTCGGCCAGCGCAAGGTCCATGCGACCGGTCAGCTGCCAGGCCCCGGCGATCCGCCCGGCCGTGGCGGCCGTCTCGGCCTGCAGCAACGCGATGCAGGCCGCAACGTCCACCGCCAGCCCTGGACGCCGCGCGTACTGGTCGCGCAGCACCTGCAGCACCACGGTGGCGCCCAGCCCGTGCAGCAAGGCCAACAGGTGCGCGGCGAAGGCGTCCTCGCCCCGCTGGCGCGCGAACTCCGCCGTGGCCAGCGCCGACAGTTGCGTCTCGTCCCATGCCACGCCCATGGCCGTGCCGAATGTGCCACCGCCAACGCCGCCGACCGGTTGCACCAGCGCGCTGGCGACGATCTGCCGCAGGCCATCGGTGCCGACCAGGGCGACGGCACGTTCCAGGCTTTCGACCGGTTTGGCCTGCACGCGGTAGAACGCGCTGTTGGCGATGCGCAGCAGGTTGCCGGCCAGCGCCGGGTCACGCTGGATGATGCCGGCGATGGCGCGACCGGAGGCCTCCGGGTCGTTGACCGCGCGCATCAGTTGCGGCAGCACCTGCGGCCGGCGCGGCATGTAGCGCGGTTGCGACTCGATCCGTTCCAGCACCCGCCGCGCGGCGTCGTTGATCGCCAGGCCGGCGGCCGTGGCTGCGGCGGCCGCAGGCACCTCGCGCCGGAACATCAGCGCCGCCAGTTGCGCGTGGGTGTCGTTGGCGCGCGGGGCGGGCGGCATCCCGTCGGCGGCCGCCACCGCCACGGTGCCCGGCTGCCCGGCCCACGCATCGGCGACGGCGCCCCGCGCATCCACCGTCGAAGCCGAAGTCCGCCTCGCCTGCCGCCGCATGAGCACCGCGCCCGCCATCCCCACGGCCAGCATCGAAAGCACCACCACCAGTATCGACATGCCGACCTGCGCTGCCCCAAGCGAGGGCGACATGGTAGCCGGAGCGCGCCCGCTTGGCGCCATTCCGGTGGACTTCAGGGTCGGCTGCATTCGCCGCGCCGGGCTCCTGCACGGCCGCTGTCCGAATCTGTGGTCCGACTCCGTTGGCACGGGTGGCGCGCGCGTGCAGGCACGGGGACGGTGCGCCGCCCCGCCCCCCTCCTGGAGATCAACGATGAAGACGTTAGTCGGGCTGGCCTCATGCCTGCTTGGATTGCTTTCGCTGCCTGCCGCGGCCGCCACGGTCACGCAGGTGATGACGAACCTGGACAACCCCCGCGGCTTGGCCCTGGGTCCGGACGGTGCGCTGTACGTCGCCGAAGCCGGGCGTGGCGGCAGCGGGCCGTGCGCGGTACTGCGCGGCCTGCCCCGCTGCTACGGCCCCAGCGGCGCCATCAGCCGCCTCTGGAACGGCCAGCAGGCGCGCGTGGTCACCGGCCTGCCGTCCTACTCCGATGCCGGCTTCACCGAAGTGACGGGACCGCACGATGTCGGCTTCGCCGGGCCCGATCGCATGTACATCACCGTGGGCTTCGGAGCCGACCCGGCCGAACGTGCGCAGTTCGGTGCGGTCGGGGCCCGGTTCGGCACGCTGGTCTACGTGCCAGGGCGACTGCCCTGGCGCGTGGTCGCCGACATCGCGGCGCATGAGGCCGCCGCCAACCCTGCCGGCGGACCGGTCGATTCCAATCCCTACGGCCTGCTGGCCGGCCAGCGCGACCGCCTCGTCGCCGACGCCGGCGCCAATGCGCTGTTGCGCATTGCAGGCGACGGCACGGTGTCCACGGTGGCGGCCTTCCGCTCACGCCCCACGGCCGCCAACGATGCCGTGCCCACCGTGGTGGTCGAGGGACCCGACGGCGCGTACTACGTCGGCGAGCTCACCGGCGCGCCGTTCCCGTCAGGCGACGCGCGCATCTACCGCGTCGTCCCCGGGCAGGCACCCACGGTGTTCCAGGCCGGCTTCAAGACCATCATCGACATGGACTTCGGCCCCGACGGCAGCCTGTACGTGCTGGAGCACGCCACCGGCCCGATGTTCTTCGCGGGCCCCGGCCAGGTCGTGAAAGTGGCACCCGGCGGCGCGCGCAGCGTGGTGGTGGGCGGACTGGTGCGCCCGACCTCGGTGCTGGCCGGTGCCGGCGGCGAGCTGTACGTCTCCAACCAGGGCGTGTCGCTGCTGACCGGCGAGGTGCTGCGGATCGACCCCTGACGGCATCGCGCGGTGCCTGGAAATGAGCACCCGGAAATGAGACGGGGCCGGTCATCACGACCGGCCCCGCCTTCAAAGCCACTGCAGCGCCCGCATCACCAGATCCGCACGCGATCCTCCGGCGCGATGTACAGCGGGTCGCCCTGCTTCACGCCGAACGCGTCGTACCACGCGTCGATGTTGCGCAGCGGTGCGAACGCGCGGATGTGGCCGGGCGAGTGCGGGCCGTTGACCAGCTGCTGGCGCAGCGCGTCGTCGCGCTACAGCGTCCGCCACACCTGCGCCCAGCCCAGGAAGAAGCGCTGGTCGCCGGTGAAGCCGTCGATCACCGGCGCCGGCTTGCCGTCCAGCGAGCGGCGGTAGGCGTCGAGCGCGATGGTCAGGCCGCCCAGGTCGCCGATGTTCTCGCCCATCGTCAGCGTGCCGTTGATGTGCATGCCCGGCAGCTGCGGGAACTCGTAGGCCTCGTACTGCGCGCCCAGCTTGGCCGCCTGCGCCTCGAACTTGGCCGCGTCCTCGGCCGTCCACCAGTCGCGCAGCACGCCCGTCGCCGTCGGACTTGCGGCCCTGGTCGTCGAAGCCGTGGATGATCTCGTGGCCGATCACGCCGCCGATGCCGCCGTAGTTCACCGCCGGATCGGCGTCCGGATCGAAGAACGGCGGCTGCAGGATCGCCGCCGGGAACACGATCTCGTTCTTGACCGAGTTGTAGTAGGCGTTGACCGTCTGCGGGGTCATGCCCCACTCGGCCTTGTCGACCGGCTTGCCGATGCGCGCTGCGGCGGTAGTCCCACTCGAACTGCGCGGCGCGCTGCGGCGTTGCCGAAGAGGTCGCCGGCTGCGACCTCCAGCGCCGCTGTAGTCGCGCCACTTGTCCGGGTAGCCGATCTTCAGGCCGAAGCCTGGCGAGCTTGTCGTAGCGCCTCGGCCTTGGTCTCCGGGCTCATCCAGTCCAGCTTGTCGATGCGCGCGCCCATCGCGGCGCTTCAGGTTGGCGACCAGCGTCGTCCATCTTGGCCTTGGCATCGGGCGGGAAGTACAGCTGCGACGTAGTCGCGGCCGATCGCCTCGCCCATCGCGCTTTCGGCGAACGCCGACGCCGCGCTTCCAGCGCGCGCGCTGCTCGCGGCTGGCCGGACAGGAACTTGTTGCGGAACTCGAACTGCGCGTCGACGAAGCGCTTCGACAGCAGCGGCGCGGCGTCGTCGGCGGTGTGGAACGCCTGCCAGGCCTTGCAGCGTGTCGACGTCGGTGTCGGCGAAGATCTGCGGCGATCTTCGGGAAGGCGGTGTTCTGGCGCACGCACCGCGCGTGTCGGCGCTGGTCGACGCCGGCGGCCTCGAAGAACGTCGCCCACGGGAAGCCCGGCGCCTTGGCGTCCGAGCTCGGCCAGCGTCATCGGGTTGTAGGTCTTGTCGCGGTCGCGGCTCTCGGCGCGCGTCCAGTGCGCCTTGGCGATCTGGGTCTCCAGGCGACGATCGCTCGCCGCGCTGCCCTGCGGCGTCGGCCCAGCCGGCCAGGCCCAGCATCTGCGCGACGTAGGCCTGGTAGCGCTCGCGCTGCGGCGCGAACTTGGCATCGCAGGTACATCTCGCGGTCGCCCAGGCCGAGGCCCGACTGGCCCAGATAGAGCGACGTAGCGGTCCGGGTCGCGCTGGTCGTCGGCGACGCCGACGCGCCGAAGAAGCTGCTGCCGAAGCCGCCGTTGGCGCTCGCCCATCAGGCGCGCGATGTCATCGCGGTCCTGGCCGCGGCACGGATGGCGGCCAGCGTCGGCTGCAGCGGCTTGCGCGCCCAGCGCCTCGATCGGCCGCCTCGTCCATGAAGCCCCGGTAGAGCGCGGCGATCTTGGCCGCATCGCCGCCGGTGGCCGGATCGCCCGCCGGGTAGCTCTCGACCAGCTGGCGCAGGCGCGCCTCGGAGAGGTCGCGCAGCACCGCGAAGCGCGCCGTAGCATCGACTTGTCCGCCGGGATCTCGGTGGTCTCGGCCCAGTTGCCGCTGACGTAGGCGAAGAAGTCCTCGCCCGGACGGACGCTCGCGGTCCATGCCGGCGGTGTCGATGCCCCAGGTGCCATAACGCGTGGCGGCCACGGTGCCGGCGCTGCCGCTGGAGGGCGCGCTGTCGTCGAACAGCACGCGCACATGGTCGTTGGACGCGATGCTGGAATCGTGCGCGGCCACCGGCGCGGCCATGGCCAGCGCGAAGGCGGTCGCGGTGCAAAGCAGGGTCTTCTTCAAGGCGTTCTCTCCGGTGTGGGACACGGGCCCGTTGGGCCGACCCGTGGTTGTACCGCAACGGGCCGGGTCGGCGCAGTGCCAAGGGTTGGGGTCACCCGGTGAGGTAAAGCTGAATGCGGACCAAGAGGCCAGGCAGGGGGTGAACAGGGATCGCGCCCTCGTCTTTCGCGTGCCACTGCGTTACAACATCATCCGCAAGCACTCATCTACCCCGTCCGGGACCCTTTAAAAAGGGTTTGAAGGAGATTTAAATGAAACTCATTGGATGGCGCCACACCGCAATTCTCAGCCTCGCGACTGGCCTGATGCTCTCGTCTGCGGCGTTCGCAAGCACCAGTCCAGTCCATGAAAATCTCGATGCGGGCAAGATCCGCGAACAGCAAGCGCAAATCCGGGCCGATGCCGAGGCACGACGCGGTCGCTACGAGCATCTTTCCGAAACGAGCAGGCAGGAGTTGTTTGCGAAGCAGGATGTTGTCAACAGGTTGACCCAAGGCTTGACGGTGACCACCGAGTTGCCCGAAGTCCAGCGAATCGAACTGTTCAATTCGCTCGAGGCAATTTCGGCGATCATCAACCGCGCAGAGGATGACCGCCTGATTTGCGAACGTGTGAGGCCCGTCGGCAGCAACCGTCCGACCACCTTCTGCCAAACTGTTGCAGAGCGTCGTCGCCACCGGGAAGCAATGCAAATGGATGTGCATCGGCGGGACCAACGCTGACCGGCCATTTGCCCGCGTGCGCTTGTCCGCACTTCGCCACGTCGGTGTTCCGAGTCCGACTCAGAACACCGAAAGCCCCGTCATCCGCGTGAAGCGATGCAGGGCATAGCGGCCCAGCAGCGAGTTGCCCTTCTCGTCGAGCCCGGGATACCAGGTACACAGGCTCATGACGTGCGGTACCACCGCGACGATGCCGCCGCCCACGCCACTCTTGGCCGGCAGGCCCACGTAGAACGCGAAATCGCCGGCGGCGTCGTAGGTGCCGGAGGTCATCATCAGCGCGTTGATGCGCGTGGCCAGCTCGCCGCTGACGACCTGCTCGCCCGACACCCCGCAGTGTCCGCGGTGCGCCAGGTACTGCACGCTGCGCGCAAGGTCCACGCAGTCCATCTTCAGCGAGCACTGCAGCCAGTAGAACGCGAGCACCTTGTCGACGTCGTTGCGAAGGTTGCCGTAGCTCTTGATGAAATTGGCCATGGCGATGTTGCGATGGCCGCTCTCGCGCTCCGACCTGGCCACGACCTCGTCGCTGCCGACATCGGCGTTGCCCGAGCGCCGGCGCATGAAGTCCAGCAGACGCTGCTCGGCGTCGTCGCAGTGCGACAGGATCACGTCGGCCACCACCAGCGCACCGGCGTTCATGAAGGGGTTGCGGGGGATGCCCTTCTCGTACTCCAGCTGCACCAGCGAGTTGAACGGGTCGCCGGACGGCTCGCGGTCCACGCGCTCCCAGAGCTCGTCGCCCACCGCCTCCAGGGCCAGCGTCAGGGTGTGGACCTTGGAGATGCTCTGGATGGAGAAGCGTTCGCGCGCGTGGCCCACTTCGAACACGTCGCCGTCCACGGTCACCAGCGCCATGCCGAAGCGGTCCAGCGGCACGCCCGAGAGTGAGTCGATGTAGTCGGCCGTCTTGCCCTCGCCCAGCCGCGCCGTCACTTCGTCGTGGATCGTGGCGAGGATGCCGGGCAGGTCGAGTTCGCTGATGTCGTGCCGGTTCTGGATCGGTTCGCGCATGGGGCCGCCCGCGGGGAAAATGCGAGTGTGCGGGCCGGCACGTCAACCCCGGGTCGAGGGCCGACCCGGCGCGCTTGGCGACATGGGTTATCGGGGATGGGCCGGCTTGCCAGCCCGCTCAAATCACCGCCAGCACCTGGACCGTGGACAGCAAGACCTGCCGGGAACTGGACTCGATATGGCGCCTTCTGCCGGCCGCAGAGGCCGCGCCGCAAGCAACTGCGACGCAACAGCGCTTGCATGCCACCGACTGCTGGCACGTATCCGCGGCGGGGAGCGCGACCCGGGCTTGCGTACACTGACGGGGCGTTGCGACCTCCGGGACCGCATGCCCGTACACCCGCGTATCACAGTACCGTGCCCACCCGCCCCACCCGCCGCCGACACGCCGTTACATGACTGCCACGCTGCCACCGCTGGAGGAACTGATCGACCGGCTGCCGGATACGGTGTGCGTGGTGGATTGCGATGGGCGGTTCCTGTTCGTCAGCGCGGGGTTCGAACGGATGCTCGGCTACACGCGCGAAGAGGTACTGGGCAGGCGCACGTTCGAGTTCGTCCACCCCGACGACCGCGCCGCGACCGTGCGCGCGGCCGACGAGGTGATGGCCGGCGCGTTGCAGCGCCACTTCCGCAACCGCTACCTGCACAAGGACGGCCGCAGCGTGGACATCCAGTGGTCGGCGCAGTGGCATGCGCAGTACGGGGTGCGCATCGCGGTGGCGCGCGAGGTCACCGAGCTCCGCCGTGCCGAGCGCGAGCTCGAACACCGCGCCAGTCACGACCCGCTCACCGGCCTTCCCAACCGCCACCGGCTGCAGGTGGAGTTGCATACGGCAATCGGGCGTGCGGCGCGCGACGGCAACGGGCTGGCCGTGCTCTATGTCGACCTCGACGGGTTCAAGGCCGCCAACGATCACGGCGGTCATGACGTCGGCGACCGCCTGTTGTGCGAGGTGGCCCACCGCCTGCAGCAGGGGGTGCGGCAGCACGACTTGGTGGCACGGGTGGGCGGCGACGAGTTCGTGGTGCTGTTGCCGGGGTGCACGGACCGTGGGGCCGCCCATGTCGTGGCAGAGGCGTTGCGTGGGTGCTTGCGCACACCATTCCAGTTGCCCGACGGCCCGATCACGCTGGATGCCAGCATCGGCATCGCGTGCCACCCCGGCGACGGTGCCACCGCCGAGGCGCTGTTGACCCATGCCGACCGCGCCATGTTCCATGTCAAGCGCACCCGCCCGTGCCACGACCGCCACACGCGACGACGTGGCGGCGCAGGCGCCTGACCTGCAGGCGGCCGATCAGGCCTCGGCGAGCACGAAGTCGAGCGCCGCCCGCACCGCCGCCACCTGCGCGTCGTTGCACTGCTCCGGCGTTGCGCGCGGGCTGTCCGGATAGACCTCGGTGGTGGTGGTGTAGCGCGCGTCGGTGATGCCGGCGCACAGGCCCAGCGTCTCGCACCGGATAGTGGATCACGCCGGGCGCGACCACCGGCGAGCCGATGATCTCGCCGTTGGCATCGGCCGGCGCGATGTGGGTGACCTGCGCCACCGCCGCGATGATCGCCTGCTGGAACGCCGGCTGCGGGTTCTCGCTGTCGTCGACCAGGTAGAAGCCGTCGGGAATCTCGCCCGGGCTCGTACGGCTTGCCGTCGCGCGCGGCCAGCGCGGGGCGGAACTCGGACTCGTCGGTGTCGGTGGTCTCGTGCAGGTCGATGTGCAGCAGCGACGCGGCCCTGCAGCGGCGCGACCAGCTCGCATCAGCGCGGCCGATTCCTGCGCCGGGCTGTCGTCGCGGAACGAGCGGTTGGGATCGATCGCGTCCGGGTTCCAGCGATGGATGCGTTCGTAGGCCCAGGGGCTGACGCAGGGCGCGACCAGCAGGTTGACGCGTGCCGGCGTAGTCGCCGGCATGCGCGTCGACGAACTGCAGCGCGCCGTGCACGCCGCTGGTCTCGTAGCCGTGCACGCCGCCGGTCACCAGCGCCACGGGCAGCGCGTCGTGCCAGTCGCGGCTGCGGATCGCGAACAGCGGATAGCGGCCCGTCGGCGCGTAGTCCAGCTCGCCGTACTCGACCACGTCGAAGCGCGCGCGCAGCGCGTCGATCACCGCCAGCACGTCGTCGGCGTAGCTGCGCTGCCTGCGCTGCGCGCGCGCCATTGCGCGCGTCTCGGCGTCGCCCCAGGGCTGGCCGGGGGTGCCGATGGGGTACGGGCGGGCATCGGACGTGGCGGGCATGGGCGGGACCTGGTGACGGGGACGGTCAGGCTACCGCACGGCTCCAGCGCGAGCCGATACCCGGTCGGTCATCCCGACAGCAAACGCAGCACCAGCCACGCCGGCACGCCGACGTAGAACAGCAGGCGGCCCAGCCACTCCAGCGCGTCGCGCAATGCGGCCAGCGCGCGGGCGGGTCGGATGCCGGCCGCGGGCGCGGCCATGACCATTTCGATCACGATGCGCAGCAGCGGCGGCGAACAGCATCAGGCCGATCGACCACGAGCGCCCACCAGATCAGCAGCCCGGTGAACCAGGCCGCCAGGCCCGTAGGTGTAGTACTCGCCGAACGTACCGCCGAAGGCGATGACCTGGTGCAGGCGGAACGCCACCAGCGCCGGCAGCAGCGGGAACAGCACCGAACTTCAGCAGTGGCTGGTCGAGCGTGGCCGCGCGCGTCGCGCGCGTGCCGCGTGCCTCGGCCAGAGCTCGAGCAGCGGTCGGCCGCGCGCCCGTCGCGCCTCGCGCATCGGCACGCGCCGCGCCTGCAGGCATCGCGCAAGCGCAGCGGTTGCGACGCGCGATGCGCATGCGCCCAGCGGCGTCCGCGATGCCAGCCGCAGGTCGACGCCGTGCCCGGGCAGCGGCAGGCGCCACGGCCGCAGCGCAGCGATCGACGCCAGCGGGATCTCGATGCGCTGGCGGCGCTGGTCCAGCACCAGCTCGCGCGCCTTCGATGCGCACCCGCGCGGCGAACCAGACGCTGCACCGCGCCACGCCGCGAGCAGCGGCACCACGCACCGCGCCAGCGCGAACAGCCGCAGCTGCGCCAGCGACTGCACCTGCAGGCCGATGCGCAGCAGCATGTCCAGCGCCAGCCACAGCAGGCCCGCGCGCCGCGACCAGCGCGCAGCGCGACCGCCAGCCGCGCGCCAGCCCGGGCGTCAGCACCGCCACGTCCAGCGGCGGTCGGCCGTCTGGCGGGCCGGCGCCGCGTGACGCGCACGCGCGCGCGCAGTGCCGCCACGCGCCGCCCAGCGCCAGCAGCAACAGCGCGCCGGCGCGGCCGACCCAGTCGCCCCAGCGCACCATCAGCGTGCGCGGCGGATCGCGCGCGCTGACGAACGCCGGTCAGCACCGCCTGGTCGCCCATGCGCGGTGCTGCGCCAGCACCTCGCCGGTGTCGTCGATGATCGCGCTGAGGCCGTTGGTGGTGACCCGCACCTGCGGCAGGCGCGTCTCGATGCTGCGGAACGCGGCGACCGCCAGGTGCAGGCGCGCGCCGACCGGGTAGGCGGTGAACCAGGAATCGTTGGACATGCCGAGGATCGCCTGCGCGCCCAGCCGCGCGCCGTCGATGGCCAGCTCGCTGCGCACGTCGTCCAGGCAGATCAGCGGCACCACGTTGACCTCGCGCCCGTCGGCGGCTGCGCAGCGGCAGCACGCGCGCGCCGTCGCCGGGCTGCCAGCGTGCCGGCCCACGGCAGCAGCGCGGCGCAACCGCGGGCCGTCCAGCCAGCGCGGCACGTATTCGGTCAGCGGGAAACGGATGGGTCTTGCGGTAGGTGCCGAGCAGGCCCGTGCCGGGTTCGAGGAACGCGGCGGCGTTGTATTCGCCGTGCGCGTCGCGGTCGTAGGTGCCGAACACCAGCGGCACGCCGGCCGCGTCGACGAAGCCCTGGATCTCGCGGTCCAGCGCCGCGCCGTCCTCGCTGCGCGGGCTGCCGAAGGTGGTGGGATACACCGTCTCCGACCACAGCAGCACGTCGCGCCTGGTGGTCGCGGATGGCCGACCACGACAGCGCGTAATGCGTGTCCAGCACGTGGCGCACCACCGCGTAGGCGCCCATCTCGCGCGCGCAGGCGTTCGTAGTCGATGATGCTCGCCTGCACCATGGCCACGCGCAGCGTCGGCGCCTCCGGCGCGCGGCGGCGCCTCCAGCGCCGACAGCCGCGCCATGCCGTAGCCGGCCATGCCGACCGCGATCGCGGCCGCCACCGCAAGCGGACGCAGCCAGCGCGCGAACGCCGTCGCGACGCCGCACGAAGGCGTGCGGCCAGCGCTTCGTTGACCAGCATCAGCAGCGAAGGTCAGGCCCGCCGCGCCACCGAGGTCGGCGCCCTGCCGCAACAGGCCGACGGACACAGGCCATGGCCCAGCGTGTCGCCCAGCAGCTTGGGCAGCAGCCATTCGCAGGCCACCCAGGCCGCTGGCCGCCGCCAGCGCGCGCAGCGCTGCGCCATGACGCCGCCCCACCGCATGGCGCGCCAGCGCGAAGGCCATGAACTGCGGCTGCAGCACGGCGCCAGCAGCACCAGCAGCAGCCGTCGCCGGCACGGGCGCCGATGCCGGTGTAGGCGCCGATCGCCGCGCCGAACCAGCCGAATGCAGCCGCCACGAACGCCACGGCCATCACCACGCCGGACACCAGCGCGCCTGCGCAGGTGCGCACGCGGTCCAGCGCCAGCAGCCAGGGCACCAGCGCAACGAGCCCCAGCCCCATGCCGGACCGCCGCGCGCGTACAGGCCCGAGCAGGACGGCGGAGGCGACGATGCCGCCGGCATCGCCAGCCGGAACGGGACCAACGCTCGCGCCGTCAAATCGAGCACACCCCGTGCCGCGTGCATCAACGCGACGGAACGCTGGACTGCGTCGCAGCGGCAGGCCGGGCGGCGCCAGTTCCGGCGGCACCACGCGGTCGGCCGGCATCGCGAGCGGGCGCCCTGCGCGTCGTAGAATGCGAAGTCCGGCGAAAACATCAGGATCGGCTCGATCGGCACGCCCTCGTCGGTCACCTGGTGGTGGCGCACATAGCCTTCCGGCAGCTCGAAGTCCGTCGGGCACGGCCAAGCCCACCAGCGGCGGACTGGTGCCCGGCGGGTTGAACGCGCCGATGCCGGTGCGGATGCCGGCGTGGTGCAGGGCCTCGATCACTTCGGCCCCGGTGGGCTCGGGGTCGCCGGGCCTGAAATACGCTGGCGAGGTCGTTGGGGTCGGTGCCGCGCACGGACCATGTACCGGATCGTCCGCGCCCCGCTGCGCGACGGCCTGCGCGGTGCAGGGGTGTCGACCGCGCACGCCGCATGGTCCGCCAGGGTTCCGTCCGCAGCGACCGGTGACGCCGCCTGCACCTGTCGCTCGCGTCCCGGCGCCAGCACCAGCCAGGCGACAGCGACAAGCACCAGTGCCAGGGCCGCGCCGCCCATCAGCACCCGCCGCGCGCCGCAGCGCCGACGGCTTGCGTACCACGCGCACGCCCTCGCCGTCCGGCGGGGACGGCGAGGACGACGGCGGGCGCGGTTCGGTCACGTATCAGGCCTGCGTGCGGTCGCCGCAGTTACGGCGCGGCCGGGTTGTAGACCGACAGCGCCCAGCCCATGCGCTCGTGGCCGTAGCTGGCTCCAGATCGGGCTGCGGCCGTTGGTGAAGCTGGTGTAGCGCGGCGCGCCGGTGCCGGTGGTGCCGCCCCAGAGCCCGGCCGAGACGGTGCCGCCGGTGTAGGTCGGGTGCACGTCGTCGGACTGGATGTAGTCGTAGCGAGCTCGACGCGGTCACGAACTTGGTGTTGGCATCGCGCAGCGTCGGAGCGCAGGGTCGCCGGTGATGCGGTTGACGTAGCTGGCCTCGCTCTCGCCGGCGCACGTAGCGCAGCGCGTCGGAGTCGACCACGCCGTCGCCGTTGCTGTCGTAGTCCGCGCCCATGTACTGGGCGAAGCTGTCGGCGCACTGGAAGCCCTTCTGCCGTGCGTATTCGCACATCCAGTAGTTCATCTTCGCCAGTGCCGGCAGGAAGCGGTCGCGCATGTTGACCGTCTGCCCGGTGGCCGACATCGCGGCACGAGCTCTGCACGTTGTCGGCGTTGTAGCCGGGGTAGTACAGGTTGGAGATCGACCTTCAGCCGGGTGTTGGGATGCGCGTTGGCGTTGATGTAGTCCATCGCGCTGCGCGACGTAGGTCTTGCAGCTGTTGACCGCCGCGTCCAGGCCGCGCGTAGTTGCAGGTGCCGGTCTGCGACTTGAAGCTGGAGCGCGCCTGCAGGCCGTCGTTGCCGCACATCTCGAAGGTCACCACGCGGGTGGACGCGGCCTGCATGTAGGAGCGCTCGGCGACGATCTTGTTCTTGTACACGTCGCGTGCCACCGCGCCGGACTTGGTGCGGCGCACGCTCTCGATGTCGGCGTTCCAGCGCGCCGACAGGTATTCGGCATCCACCGTCGGCGCCGAGATAGCGCGCCGCATTGCTGATCGAGCCGTTGTAGCCGGCGTAGATCGAGTCGCCGTAGGCGACGATGCGGTACTTGCTGGTCGTGCCGGACCGGTCGATGGTCCAGGACACGTTCTGGTTGAGGGTATTGGCCATGGCCGGTGCGGCCAGCGCGAGCAGTGCCATTGCCGGAAGCCATCGCCCGGCCATGCGGCGGAACAGAACCTTCATCGTCCTTCCCCTTTCGATTGGAGTGCGCCACGGACACCGAGCGGTGCCCAACGGGTGCGACCAGAACTGCCTGCGACGGGGATGCCTTGCAGCGGCACCCCTTCCCCCTGCCATCGCCCGCCGGACGCTAGCGTACGGTCCGGGGTGGCGCAATCTGCGGTGCAACACTGCCGCACCCACCCCCGGCTGGACTCCTGTTTGCCCGGAATAACGCGCGCGGGGCAATGCGGGCGGATCGTCCGAAGCGCCCCGCGTGGCGCATCGGAACCGGGCGGTCGCTACACTGGCCGGCCCTGCCGTGGCGCCCCCGATGCCGGTCTCCGATTCCGTCCGCCTTGCCCACCGCGTTGCCACCCTGATGGGCTGCTCGCGCGCCGATGCCGAGCAGTACGTCCTCAACGGCTGGGTGACGGTCGACGGTGCCGTGGTGGAGACGCCTCAGCACCCGGTAGGCGGCGAGCATGTCGCGGTGGATCCCGACGCGCGCCTGGAGCCCGTCGAGCCGGCCACCGTGCTGTTCCACAAGCCGGCAGGCGTGGACGCCGTGCACGGCCGCAACCCCGCCGCCGCGCTCGTCACCCCTGCCACCCGCTGGCCCGACGACCCGTCGGGCGTGCGCCTGCTTAAACGCCATTTCCAGCGCCTGACACCGCTGGTGCCGCTTGAACCGGAGGCCAGCGGCCTGATGGTGCTGACACAGGACGGACGCGTGTGGCGCCGCCTGACCGAGGACGCCGACGCGATCGAACACGAGTACCTGGTGGAGGTCAGCGGCGACATCGCCCCCTACGGCCTGCACCGCCTGGGCCAGGGGCTGCAGTACCAGGGCCGCACCCTGCCGCCCTGCCGGGTGAGCTGGCAGAACGAAACCCGTCTGCGCTTCGCCATCAAGGCCGTTCGCGACGGGCAACTGCGCGACATGTGCAGGCAGGTGGGCCTGGAGGTGGTCTCCATCCGCCGCCTGCGCATCGGTCGCATCCCGATCGGCAAGTCGGTCAACGGCGCGATGCCGCCGGGTGCGTGGCGCTACCTGCCCGTGGGCGAGAAGTTCTGATCAAGCACGTGCATTCGCGGTCTTGCCTGTGAGCAGAACCCGCGCGCCGTTGTAGGAGCGGCTTCAGCCGCGATCACATCTGCACACCCATGTAGGAGCGACGTAAGTCGCGACCTCGATCCGTGGGCGAGAGCCGGTCGCGACTTACGCCGCTCCTACGAAGGGATGGGGTCGAAGATCGCGGCTACAGGCGCTCCTGCGCAGGCGAAGGGGCAGCGGCTAGCGGTTGCCGCCGTCCGGCAGTGCATCGCTGCCCTGGGGCGGCACGCCGGCAGGTGCCGCGCGCGTGGGATCGCCGTTGGGCACCAGCACGATCTTCCCGTCGCGCCCGCCCTGCGCGGCGGCCGCCAGCGCTTGGGCAATGCCGTCCAGCCCGTATCGCTGCGCCACCGGGGCATGCAGGGTGCCGTCAATGATCTGCCCGGCGAGCGCGCCGTACAGGGACTGGCGCTGCGCCGGCGTGGACTGCTCGAACCAGCGCGCCAGCCAGAAGCCGCGCAGCGTGATGCCGCGGAAGATCAGCGCCAGTGGCGAGATCTCGTACAGGCTGCCGCCCATGGCGCCGTAGTTGACCACCGTCCCGCCCGGCGCCAGCGACTGCGCCAGCCGGTCGGTCGCCGCACCGCCCACGGCGTCGATGGCCAGGCGGATCTTCGCGCCGCCCGTCGCCTCGCGGACCCGCTGCGCCAGATCGTCACCGTCGACCAGTACCGCATCGGCACCCGACGCCATGACCTGCGCGCATGCCGACTCGCGCCGCACCACGTTCACGGTCCGCAGGCCGCGTGCCTTCGCCAGTTGCACCAGATAGCCCCCGACCGCCGAGTTCGCCGCGTTCTGCAGCACCCAGTCGCCCGGCTGCAGGTCCACCATGTCCTGCAACAGCAACGCGGCGGTGGGCGGGTTGATGGCCAGCATGGACAGTTGCACCGCGTCGCCCGCCTCCGGCAGCGGCACCAGCGCATCGACATTGGCCGTCACGTGCGTGGCCCACGTGCCGATGCCGACGGGCAGCAGCACCCGCTGGCCCACCCGCGACGCAGCGCCGCCGGGCCCCACCTCGACCACCCGCCCCACCCCCTCGTTGCCGCCCACCGCCGGCAACGGCGGCAGCTGGCCGTAGTCGCCGGTGATCGTCATGAGGTCGGAGGGGTTGATCGGCGCGGCCAGCACCTCGACGAGTGCCTGCCCCGCTTCCAGCGGCGGCGGCGTGAAGGCTTCGACCTCCACCAGGGTCTGCGGGTCGGGCCCCCGGCGGGCGTAGCGGGCGCGGCGGTAAACGGGCGTGGTCATGGCGATGCGGGCACGGGAAGGAACATGCACCGTAGGCGAGCGCGCGTTAAGAGATTGCCAGCCCTCTGGACCGGGCAGAGATGGCACCACGGGGCGCCGTTCGAAGGCCGGGCGTCGGGGATGCGTTTGCGCTGTCACTTTCGCACGAGTATTCGCACGAGCCAGGCGTGCAGCAAACAGGACTTGGATGAAAAACGGGACGCAAAAAGAAGGCCCAGGCTTCGAGGTTTGGGCCTCGGGTGACTGAGCCTTCCGCGCCAGAGCGGTTCCAGTCGGACTTCTGTCGTTGCGACGTCCGTCGTACTGGTTTTTCTCTGACGGCTACGACCCTAGTGCACGACCCGTTATCTGCCGATCAAGGTTTTCGTAACGCTTTCGCTGGCATCGCGTATTCAGCCCGGCCACGGCCACCATCCGCGGCCGGTGGCGGCGTAGCGGTCGGCCGCGCGCTCAAAGCGGTTCCGTACGCTGATGCCGCCGCACAGCAGGTACAGGGGCAGGAACAGCGGGCCCAGCGCCATGTACTGCATAGACGTGTGCGCGCTCATGATCGGCCAGGTTGACCGCGTCCTCGCGGGCGTGGCCGGCGCGATGCGCGTAGGTGCTGCATGGGCAGTCCAGGTCAGGGCCGGTGTGCAGGATCACGTTGCCCAGCGTGATCGCCCCACCCGGCCCCCAGGGCCACGCTGGAACACGACGGCATACTCGCGCCGGCTGCAGCCGCGCGCGGGCACCCAGCGGCAGTCCTGCAAGCCCGGCCAGCAGGCCGATCGCGGTGTTGGGCGCGGTCCACGCCACACCGGCGGCCAGCAGTGCGGCGCGGGCGGGGCTCAGGCGCCCTCCTTCGGGCATCAGCAGCCACAGCAGCAGGTACACGATGATGCCGGGGAAGGCCGCCGATGCGATCGAGACGATCACGAACACCACGCGCAGCAGCGTGGAGTTCCAGCCGAAGCGGCGGGCGATGCCGCCCAGGACGCCGCCGATCATGCGGTCGTGGCGCGAGCGGACGAAGGGAGCGTTAGCCGTCATGGGTCTGGCCTGTATGCGAACGATGCCTCCAGTCTAGTCATCGGCCGTGACGGCAACGTGGGTCATCCGCCGTTGCGGCCTAGCCGGCGCGCTGCGCCAGCCAGTCGTGGATCGCCGTGCGGCACTTCGCGTCTGCGCGCGGCCGGACACGTAGATGCCGATGTGGCCGCCCTTGAACGACAGCTCGGTGTAGTCGTCGCGTGCCGACCAGCCCGCTGCAGCGCCCGCGACGCATCCGGCGGCACCAGGTGATCCTGCTCGGCGAAGATGTTGAGCACCGGCATGTCGACATGCCCAGGTCGCACCTCGCGCCCGCCGATCGTCGATGCCGCCCTTGACGAAGCCGTTGCCCTGGTAGAACTGCTTGATGAACTGGCGGAACGCCTCGCCGGCCTGGTCGGGCGAATCGAAGATCCACTTCTCCATGCGCAGGAAATCCTCGATCGCCGCCTTGTCGTCGAGGATGTCGACCAGGCCCGACGTACTTCTGCACGAACAGGCGCGCACGGCTTCAGCGTCAGGTAGCACCAGTTCATCAGGTCGGCCGGCACGTTGCCGAGCGTGTCGACGAACAGGTCGACGTCCATGCTCGCGCGTCCAGTTCGACAGCATGTTGTCCGGCGGTGTGGAAATCCACCGGCGTGACCATGGTGATCAGGTTGCGCACCTTGTCCGGATGCAGCGCGGCGTAGCACAGCGAGAACGCGCCGCCCTGGCAGATGCCGAGCAGGTTGATCGCGTCGCAGCCCGTAGCTGCGCGCGCAGGTGGTCGACCGCGCCGCCGATGAAGCGCTCGATGTAGTCCTCGAGCGTCAGGTAGCGGTCGGAGCGGTCCGGATAGCCCCAGTCGATGATGTAGACGTCCTCGCCGCGCGCGAGCAGGCCGCGCACCATGCGACGGTCGGCCTGCAGGTCGACCATGTACGGCCGGTTGACCAGCGCGTAGACGATCAGCAGCGGCACCTTCGCGGTCGGCGCCTGCTCGCCGCGTGAAGCGATACAGCACGACCTTGCCGTCGCGCCAGACTTCCTCCTTCGTCGGTCGCGCCGTAGTCGACGTCGTCGACCTCGCGCAGCGTGCTCAGGCCGGCGCGCAGCTTGGGCTGCAGCGTCATGGCTTCCTGCGCCAGCGTTTCGGGGGTGAAGCCGATGCGGCCTCTGCGGTCGATGCCGGTCATGTCAGCGGGCCTGCTTGCGTGCGGCCGTCCTTGGCCGAGGCGACGTGGCGACGGCTTGCGCGGTGCGCTGCTGGAGTCATGGCGGCGCGCCTTGCGGCCGGCTGGTGCACCGATGCCTTCGCGGCTTGCGCTTCCTTGCCCGGCCGGCTTCGCCTTTGTCGAGGCGGCCGGCTTGTCGTTGCCTTTCGAGGCGCCGGTTTGCCCGCCTTGCTGGCGCGCGGGACGTCGCCGCCCGCGGGCGCGCGGCGCGCTTGACGGTGTCGCTCCTGCGAGGGGGTTCGACCGGCCTGGCGTGCCGTGCGTCAGCGTCGGCCACCCTGCGCGCAGCGCGCCGCAGCTCGCGTTCCAGCTGCGACGATCTTGCGGTGCGCGGCATCGACCTCGGTGCGCGTCGGCATGCCGAACAGTGCGCGGTCACGTGCTCGACCTCGCGCTGCACGCCGGCGCGCAGGCGCATCTGCGCGTTGACCAGCGCGCCGTAGACCTCGCGGAATTCGCGGCGACAGCGCGATCTCGGCGTAGGCTTCTTCGGCCGCATCGATCCACAGGTCGAACAGCGCGCGCGCCGACTGTCATCTGCCGGCCCGGGCTCGCTGCGCTCGGCCAGCTTGTCCTCGAAGCGCTGCGAACGCACGCTGCGCCGACTTCAGCCATCAGCGCGTTGTAGGCGCTCGGTCTGCTGCTGGTAGTCCAGCTGCGCCTGCGCCAGCGCCTGCCAGCGCTCCTGGTGCTCGCGGGCGAAGCCGAACGCCGGCATGCTGAGCCAGCGGCCGCGCTTCGCGCTGCATGGCCTCCAGCCAGCGGCGCGCACCTGCTCGCATCCATGGTCCAGCCCGTGCTGGCCCTGGCCCGCGCATCGCGCGGAACATTTCCGGGAACGGATTGCTCGCCGGCGCGCGCCCAGCGCCTGCTTCCAGGCCTGGCTGATGTCGGCGGCGTCGGCGTCCTGGCCGGCGAACTGCGCGGCCACCTGCTGCATCTGCCCGAACCAGTCGCGCGCCTGCCGGTTGAAGCGCTCGACCGCGTCGTTGGCCTCGGCTGCGCTGGCCGCGCCGGCGCCAGCTGCGACCACCAGTCCACGGCCTGTGCCAGCTCGGCGCGTCCGGCGGGCGCGGCCGGCCGCCTGCGCCGCGCCTGGCGCATCGCCTCGCCCCAGGCGCTCCAGTACTGCCGTGCCAGCGCCTCGAAATCGCTGCCGCTGCCGAATCCGAGTTCGCCATCGTGCCCTCCACGGTGCTCCAGACCGGCGATCATAGCAACGGCGTGGCACGCGAGCATCGCGACGGCTGCCGTGCGGCTCGCGCTCAGGGCTTCGGGAATGCGCAGGGTCTTGCTGATCATCAGCGAGCCCGACAGCGCGAACACCAGCACCAGCGGATGCAGCTGCCACGGACCCAGCTGCACCACGCCGAACCACAGTCGCGTCGCCGATCGTGCCCTGCCAGGCGGCGACCGCCAGCACGACCACCAGCACCAGGCTGGTCGGGATCGGCGTGCCTTCGAAATACTTCACCTTGTCGTCGCCGCCGGACAGCTGCTCGGCGGTGACGTTGTAGCGCGCCAGGCGGCTGACGCCGCAGCCGACGAAGTAGCTACAGCACCACCCAGTCCCAGCCGCCCTGCAGGCCGCAGGCATAGGCCAGCGCGGCCGGCGCCACGCCGAAGGAGATCACGTCGGCCAGCGAATCCAGCTCGCGGCCCAGCGTGGAGGCCGACTTGCGCCAGCGCGCGACGCGGCCGTCGAGCGCATCGAAGATGAAGGCCAGCGGGATCAGCGCCATGCCGATCAGCAGGTCGCGCACGCCGCCCTCCTGCAGGAAGCGCATCGCCGCGAAGATCGCGCCGGTGCCGCAGAAGGCATTGGCCAGGGTGAACCAGTCGGCCAGGTGGAAGTCGCGCAGCATCGAGAAATGGCGCGGCATGGGACGCTCCGTGCAGGCAATGGCGGATCAGGGCCACGCAGCGTGCCAAAGCGTGCGTGAAGCGGGCAAGTGGGCGCGTGTCGCGGACCGTCGCGAGCCGCGTGCGTCGTCGTTACGGGACGGGCGTGGACCGCCAGCCCAGCCCCAGCATCACCCCGCGCCCCGCACCGGGCTCGAAGAACCGCCCGTTGCCGTCGTTGACGATCACCGAGCCGACATGGTCGCGGTCCAGCACGTTGTCGATACGTGCAAAACCATGCCAGCCGCGCGAGCGCGGCCGCCACTCCAGCCGGAGATCGAAACGCGCATGGCCGGGCGCGGCATCGGTGTTGAGGTCGTCCACCGCGACCGGGCCGCTGGCGCGCGCCTCCAGTGCCGCGCCCCACCGGTCCGCAGCGTCGCGCCAGGCCAGCTCGACAAAGCCGTCGGCCCGCGGGATGCCGGGCACCCGGTTGCCGGCCGGCACCGTGCGCGTGTCGGTCACGGCGCCGCTGCCGACGCTGTAGGCATAGGCGTCGCGGAACGTGGCGCGCAGCGCGTTTGCCGTCACCGCGACCGACCACCCGTGCGGCAGGTCGCCCGCCAGCGACAGCTCCACGCCGTCGCGCCGGGTGCGGCCGGCGTTGGCAAAGCTGGAGCGACCGCCGCGGCTGTCGGCAGGCACGATCTCCCCGCGCGTGTCGATGCGATACACCGTCGCGCCGATGCGTGAACCCGGCCAGCGCCAGCGCAGGCCCACTTCCCCGCTGTCGAACCGTGCCGCCTCCAACGGATTGAAACCGGCTCCACCGTCGGGCCGGTAGGCCAGCTCGTTGACCGTCGGCGTCTCGAATCCGCGGCCCGCACTGGCGAATGCCTCGCCATCGCCGAACGCCCGCGCGACCCCCACCGACCCGGAGGTTTCGCTGAAGGACAGTGACCCGCTGTCGTCGCCGTTGCCCGGCGCGAGGTAGCGGTCGCGGCTTTCGAAATCCAGCCGGCTTTGACGCACGCCCGCCAGCAGGGTCCAGGCTTCGTCCAGGGCGACATCGACGACGGCGTGCACGTCGCGGCTGTCCACGCGGTTGTCCTCGTCGCGCCGCAGCGCACCGCGCACGCCGACCTGGTCGCCGATGAAATTCTCGTACCCGCGCCGCACCTCATCCAGCCGTGACAGCGACACGCCCAGCGACAGCGCGGCGCGGTCGCCCACCCAGCGGTGTCCGGCATCCACGCCGGCCGACGTCCGCCCCAGGTCGATCACCCCGCCGGCGCTGGTGGGCGCGGCCTGGGCGACGGGCGGGATCGACAGGAACTGCTCGATGTCGCGCGTGATGCCATGGCCATGCAGCCACCATTCGCGCCGCTCGCCCCGCACATCCCACTGGATGCCCGCCTGGCGGTTGTCGATCCGCTTGCGCGTGTTGAACCGCTGCGCGACGGGGTCGGTGCCGTACGGATCGCGCTCCCACGCGGCCCGCGTCAGGCCCAGCGGGTCCTGCGTCCACGGCTGCGACAGCACATCGCCGACTAGCCGGAGCCGGCCCGACGGCGACGCCTGCCACTCGGCCACCGCCCCTGCGTGCAGGCGCTCGGCACGGCTGTGCGGCCGTTCGCCGTCGGTGGTGAAATGGCTGGCATGCCAGCGGCTGCGCCAGCGCGCGTCCTCGACCGGCACGTCGGCGCGCACGCCCACGCGGTGGCTGCCGTGGCTGCCCAGCCACCCCGTCGCCTCGCGTGCACGCGTGTCCGCCGGCTCGGTGTGGCCGACAATCGCGCCACCGGCCGCATTGCCGTACTGCAGTGCCAGCGGGCCGCGCAGCACTTCGATGCGATCCAGCGACGACAACGCGAAGTTGGCCGCCTGTCCCTGCCCGTCCGCGGCCGATGCGGGTATGCCGTCGACCACCAGTTCCAGCCCGCGGATGCCGAAGGTGGACCGCGCGCCGAAGCCGCGGCTCTGCACCTGCAGGTCCTGCGCGTAATTGCCGCGGTTGCGCACGGTGATGCCGGGCACGCGCGACAGCGCCTCCGACAGGTTGACCTGCGCCTGCCCTTCGCGCAGGGCCGCGCCTTCGACGACGTCCACCGCGCCCGGGAAACGGGCCAGCGGGCGCGACGCGCCGATCACCTGCACACGGTCGAGCGTGGCGGCGTCAGGCGCGGCCTCCTGCGCGTGCGCGGAGGTCGGCAGCGCGAGGGCCAGGCCGATGGCGATGCGGGAGCGGTACAGGGTCGAGCGTCGGGTGCAGGGCATGCCGACAGTGTGCCGGCTTGCCCTCCCGCGCCCAAGCGATTCCGCCCATACGCGGCCGGTACGGCGGGTAACGGACCGCTACCATGGCGGGGCCTCCGCACCCGCACTGCCCGTCGCCTCACGTGTCCCTGCATCGCAAGATCATCCACGTCGACATGGACGCGTTCTACGCGTCGGTAGAGCAGCGCGACGACCCCGCGTTGCGCGGCCGTCCCGTGGTGGTTGCGTGGCGCGGGCTGCGATCGGTGGTGTGCGCGGCCAGCTACGAGGCGCGCACGTTCGGCGTGCGCTCGGCGATGCCGGCGGTACGGGCCGAACGCCTGTGTCCGCAGGCGGTGTTCGTGCCGCCCGACTTCGTGCGCTACAAGGCCGTGTCACGGCAGATCCGCGACATCTTCCAGCGCCACACCGATCTCGTCGAACCGCTGTCGCTGGACGAGGCCTACCTGGACGTCACCACGACGAAGACCGCCCTACCGACGGCAACGGCGACGGCCGAATCGATCCGCGCCGCCATCCGCGAGGAGACCGCACTCACCGCGTCGGCGGGCGTGGCGCCCAACAAGTTCCTGGCCAAGATCGCCAGCGACTGGCACAAGCCCGACGGCCTGTTCGTGCTGCGGCCGCACCGAGTCGAGCAGTTCCTGACGCCATTGCCGGTCGGCCGCCTGCCGGGCGTCGGCACGGTGATGACGCGGCGCCTGGCCGAGCTGGGCGTGACGACAGTAGGCGAGCTGCGCGGTGTTCCCGAGGCGGAGCTCGAGCAGCGCTTCGGCCGTTGGGGCCGGCGACTGCACGAGCTCTCGCTCGGCATCGACGACCACCCGGTGCAGCCCGAGCGACCGACCATGCAGATCTCCTCGGAAGACACCTTCGCCCAGGACCGGCCGCTGGACGCACTGGCGCCCGACATCCTGCGACTGGCGGAGAAGACGTGGGCCGGCTACCAGCGCGAGCTGCAGACGCCGCACCCGCGGCTGGCGCGCACCGTCGTGCTCAAGCTCAAGACCTCGGACTTCCGCACCCTGACGCGCAGTCTGACGCCGCCGGTGATGCCGGATTCGGCCGCGTCGCTCGGTGCGCTGGCCTGCGGGCTGCGCGGCCGCGTCGAGCTGCCGGCGCACACGCGCTACCGGCTGGTCGGCGTGGGACTGTCGGGCTTCGTCGATGCCGGCACGCACGCCATGCAGACCGGGTTGTTCGAGTCGCAGACGCCGTCCCCGATGTAGGAGCGACGTGAGTCGCGACAGCAACCTCGCCGAAGGTCGCGACTCACGTCGCTCCTACAAAGGCCGGGAACGGCACGCGGCCGCGCTGCAGGAGCGGCTTCAGCCGCGAACGGATCCACAACCTGGCACACCGGCTCCGATCGCGGCTGAAGCCGCTCCTGCAAGGATCAGTTCTTGCGGGCCTTGGCGAAGGCCGCGGCCAGCGCGTTGTTGGCCGGCGGCGCGGCGCTGCCCGGGCGCGGCGTGGGATTGCCACCCGCGCCTCGCGGCACGCCCTGGCGCCCGCCATTGCCACGCGCGTCGCGCGCATCGCGTGGGCCACGGCCACCACGGTCACCCGCGGCGTCCGCCGCGCCTGGCGCCGGCACCGCATCGTCCAGGCGCCGCGTCAGCGCGATGCGCTTGCGCTGCACGTCGACCTCCAGCACGCGCACCTTGACGATGTCGCCGGCCTTGACCACCTCGCGCGGATCCTTGACGTAGCGTGTCCGACAGCGCCGAGATGTGGACCAGGCCGTCCTGGTGCACGCCGATGTCGACGAACGCGCCGAACGCGGCGACGTTGCTGACCACGCCCTCGAGGATCATGCCGGGCCTTGAGGTCCTTGATGTCTTCCACGCCGTCGGCGAAGCGCGCGGCCTTGAACTCCGGGCGCGGATCGCGGCCGGGCTTCTCCAGCTCCTTGAGGATGTCGCGCACGGTGGGCACGCCGAACTGTGTCGTCGGTGAACGCTCCGGCCTTCAGTGCCGCGCAGGAACGCGGCATCGCCGATCAGCTGCTTCACCTCGCGGCCGCAGTCTGCGCACGATGCGCTCGACCACCGGGTAGGCCTCCGGATGCACCGACGACGCATCCAGCGGCTGCGTCGCCATCGGCGATGCGCAGGAAGCCGGCGCACTGCTCGAAGGTCTTCTCGCCCAGGCGCGGCACCTTCGAGCAGCGCCTTGCGGCGCTTGAACGGCGCCGTTCTGCGTCGCGATAGCACGACGATGTTCTCGGCCACCGTGCGACGACAGGCCCGAGACGCGCGCGAGCAGCGCGGCCGAGGCGGTGTTCACGTGCACGCCGACCGCGTTCACGCAGTCCTCCACGCGCGCGTCCAGCGCGCGCGCCAGGCGGTACTGGTCCACGTCGTGCTGGTACTGGCCCACGCCGATCGCCTTGGGTTCGATCTTCACCAGCTCGGCCAGCGGATCCTGCAGGCGGCGCGCGATCGACACCGCGCCGCGCAGCGACACGTCCAGGTCGGGGAATTCCTTCGCCGCGAGTTCCGATGCCGAATACACCGACGCGCCGGCTTCGCTGACCACGATCTTCTGCATCTTCAGCTCCGGCGCCTGCTTGATCAGGTCGCCGGCGAGCTTGTCGGTCTCGCGCGAGGCGGTGCCGTTGCCGATGGCGATCAGCTCCACGCCGTGCTTCGTGCACAGCTGCACGCAGCGCATGCAAGCGACTGGTCCCACTGCCGCTTGGGCTCGTGCGGATAGATGGTGTCGGTGGCGACCAGCTTGCCGGTGCGATCGACCACGGCGACCTTCACGCCGGTGCGCAGGCCCGGATCCAGGCCGAGCACCGCCTTCGGGCCCGGCCGGCGCGGCCAGCAGCAGATCCTTGAGGTTGTCGCCGAACACGTCGATCGCCTCGGCTTCGGCCTTCTCGCGCGCCTGCGCGAACAGATCGAGCAGCAGGTGCAGGTGCAGCTTGGCGCGCCAGGTCAGGCGGCAGGCGTCGAGCAGCCACTTGTCGGCCGGCCGGCCCTGCGTCGCGGATGCCGGCGTGGACGGCGACGCGGCCCTCGGCCTGCAGCGTGCCCGGCTTCGGCATCGGTGCCCGGATCCAGGTCGAGGGTACAGGATCTCCTCGCGGCGCGCGCGGAACAGCGCCAGCAGGCGGTGCGAGGGAATCTTCGCCAGCGCCTCGGCATGGTCGAAGTAGTCGCGGTACTTCGCGCCTCGCCTCCTGCTTGCCTTCGGCCACGCGCGCGCGGATCACGCCGACCTCGTGCAGCCAGGCGCGCAGCTCGCCGACCAGCGCGGCGTCCTCGCCCCAGCGTTCCATCAGGATGGCGCGCGCGCCTTCCAGCGCGGCCTTGGCGTCGGCCACGCCCTTGTCGGCATCGACGAAGGCCGCGGCCGCCAGTCTCCGGCACCTGCGACGGATCGGCCAGCAGCGCCATCGGCCAGCGGCTCCAGCCCGGCCTCGCGCGCGATCTGCGCCCGCGTGCGGCGCTTGGGCTTGTACGGCAGGTACAGGTCTTCCAGTCGCGCCTTGCTGTCGGCGGCTTCGATGTCGGCGCGCAGCTCGTCGCGTCAGCTTGCCCTGCTCGTCGATGCTCGCGAGCACGGCGGCGCGGCGGTCCTCCAGCTCGCGCAGGTAGGTCAGAGCCGCGTTTCCAGCGTTGCGCAGCTGGGTGTCGTCCAGCCCGCCGGTGACTTCCTTGCGGTAGCGCGCGATGAACGGCACGGTCGCGCCTTCGTCCAGCAGCGCGATGGCGGCCTGCGCCTGCGCGGTCTGCGCGCCGATCTCGTCGGCGATGGTGGCGGCGATCTGGCGGGCGAGCGCGGGATCGATCTGGGGCATTCGTCGTCAACGGGTTCGGCCACGCAGGCGCGGCGGGATGGCGATTGTGGCAACGCATGCACGATGGCGTAACCCGTTGACAATCACGACCGCCGCCTCCACGAAACGGATCGGACCCATCGATGCCACGCGCCTGGACGACACCGTCATCGCCCCGTCGCCATCAAGCGTGGTGGGCGACGGCAGGTCGTCCGGGGTTCGCGCGGGTTGCCCGATACTCCGTCCCTCGAAGCCACCGGAGCACGCAGGATGAAAGTCGCCGCCGCCAAGTACCCGGTGCAGGCCCCGGGCGATTTCGACGCATTCGCCGCACGTCAGCGCGACCTGCTGGAACAGGCGCGGCGCGCGGGCGCCGGGCTGGCCGTGCTGCCCGAGTACCTGGCGCTCGAGCTGGCGGGCATGTTCCCCGATGCCGTCCGCCGCGACCTGCCGGCGTCGCTTGCCGCCCTGCAGCCGCTGCAGGACCCCTGGCGGGCCTTGTACGCCGGCCTGTCGCGCGAACTGGGCCTGGCCATCCAGCCCGGCACCTTCCTCACCGCCATGGCCAACGGTCGCTACCGCAACCGCGCCTGGTGGTTCATGCCCGACGGGCGCAGCGGATACCAGGACAAGCTGCAGCTGACGGCATTCGAGAAGGCGACCGGCATCATCGAAGGCGGCGATGCGCTGCGCGTGTTCGACGCCGGCGGCCTGCGCATCGGCATCGCCGTCTGCTATGACGTCGAATTCCCCCTGCCCGTGCGCGCACAGCGCGAGGCCGGAGCGCGCCTGCTGCTGGTGCCCAGTTGCACCGACACCGCCGCCGGCGCCACACGGGTGCGCGTGGGCTGCCTGGCGCGCGCGCTGGAAAACCGCATGTACGTGGCGCAGGCGGTCACCGCCGGCGAGGCGGCGTGGAGTCCGGCGCTGGACATCAATACCGGCGAGGCCACGCTCTACGCCCCCATGGACCGCGGCCTGCCCGACGACGGGATCGTCGCCATGACCCGCGGCGACGATGTGTGGGCTGTGGCCGAGCTGGGCATCGACACGCTGGATGCGCACCAGGCCGGTGCACAGGTCGCCATCGACCGCGACTGGCCCGGCCAGTCGGCACCCGGCATCCGCCGGGCGGTGGTGACGGACTCGAACACGGAACACGGGCCATAAGGGCAATCGCCAAGATCATCGCCAAGGACACTGCCGTCAGTGCTCGACTCCTGAACGGCGCCGCCTGGCAGGCGGGGGATTGCTCCTGCCCCGCGGACGGCTTCGTGCCTTTACGCGGGGCGCGGACATCCATGTCCGCTGCTACGCATCCCCCGCCTGCCAGCGTCGTGAACGCAACCGGGTGCACGCTTCTTCGGCCGCGGTTCGAAGGACGCAATCTGGCAATCATGCGGGCAACACGTTGCCGGCATCGCCCGGGACGGGGGGAAGCCAAACGGAAAACGGACCCGAAGGCCCGTTTCCACTGCGCGTCATGGAACGCGGCGTTCGGCTTACTCGGCCGCCACGCCCTCGCCTTCTTCGACGGCCTTCATCGACAGGCGGATGCGGCCCTGCTTGTCGACTTCCAGCACCTTGACCTTGACCATGTCGCCTTCCTTGAGCATGTCGGCTGACCTTCTCGACGCGCTCGTTGGAGATCTGCGAGACGTGCACCAGGCCGTCCTTGCCCGGGGAGATGGTGACGAACGCACCGAAGTCCATGAGCTTGGCGACCTTGCCCTCGTAGATGCGGCCCGGCTCGACGTCGGAGGTGATCTGCTCGATGCGCGCCTTGGCGGCCTGGCCGGCGGCGGCGTTGACCGAGGCGATGGTGATCGTGCCGTCGTCCTGGATGTCGATCTGGGTGCCGGTTTCCTTGGTGATCGCCTGGATCACCGAACCGCCCTTGCCGATCACTTCGCGGATCTTGTCGGGGTGGATCTTGATGGTGATCAGGCGCGGCGCGAACTCGCTCAGCTCCGCGCGCGGCGCGGTCAGCGCGCTTGGCCATCTCGCCGAGGATGTGCAGGCGGCCTTGCCTTGGCCTGGGCCAGCGCGACCTTCATGATCTCCTCGGTGATGCCCTGGATCTTGATGTCCATCTGCAGCGCGGAGATGCCGTTCGCGGTACCGGCCACCTTGAAGTCCATGTCGCCGAGGTGGTCCTCGTCGCCCAGGATGTCGGACAGCACGACGAAGTCGTCGCCTTCCTTGACCAGGCCCATCGCGATGCCCGCGACCGGCGCCTTGATCGGCACGCCCGCGTCCATCAGCGCCAGCGAGGAGCCGCAGACCGAGGCCATCGACGAGGAACCGTTCGACTCGGTGATTTCCGAGACGACGCGGATGGTGTACGGGAAGGCTTCCATCGTCGGCATCACGGCGAGCACGCCGCGCTTGGCGAGGCGGCCGTGGCCGATCTCGCGACGCTTCGGGCCCATCATGCGGCCGGCTTCACCCACCGAGTACGGGGGGAAGTTGTAGTGGAACAGGAAGTGCTCCTTGTACTCGCCGGCGACGGCGTCGATGATCTGGCCGTCGCGCGCGGTGCCCAGGGTGACGGCGACGATCGCCTGGGTCTCGCCGCGGGTGAACAGCGAGGAGCCGTGCACGCGCGGCAGGACGCCGACCTTCGAGGTGATCGGGCGCACGGTGTCGAGCGCGCGGCCGTCGATGCGGACCTTGGTGCTCGAGCACCGAGTCGCGCATGGTCTGGTATTCGAGCTCGCCGAATTCCTTCGACAGGTCGCCGGCGTTCCAGCCATTGGCTTCGGCGCTGCGGCTGCAGCGCGCTCGAGCATCGTCCTTCTTGAGCGCCGGAGATGGCGTCGCGTGCGCTCGCAGCTTGTCGCGCACCTGGAAGGCCTGGCGCCAGGCGCTCGCCGACGGCGCTGCGTGAGCGCGGAGATCAGCGCCTCGTTCGGCGGCCGGCGCGGACCAGTCCCACTTCGGCTTGCCGGCTTCGGCGACCAGCTCGTTGATCGCGTCGATCGCGACCTGCATCTGCTGGTGGCCGAACATCACCGCGCCGAGCATCACGTCTTCCGACAGCTCCTGCGGCTTCGGACTCGACCATCAGCACGGCGTTGGCGGTACCGGCGACGACGAGCTCGAGCTCGGAATCCTTCAGCTCGGTCACGGTCGGGTTGAGCAGGTACTGGCCGTCCTTGTAGCCGACCTTGGCGGCGCCGATCGGGCCGTCGAACGGCGCGCCGGACAGCGACAGCGCGGCGGAGGCACCGATCAGGGCCGGGATGTCGCCGTCGATTTCCGGGTTCATCGACATCACCGTGGCGATGATCTGGACTTCGTTGCGGAAGCCTTCCGGGAACAGCGGGCGGATCGGACGGTCGATCAGGCGCGAGATCAGCGTTTCCTTCTCGGTCGCGCGGCCTTCGCGCTTGAAGAAGCCACCCGGGATGCGGCCGCCGGCGTAGAACTTCTCCTGGTAGTCGACGGTCAGCGGGAAGAAGTCCTGCCCTTCGCGCGCGGTCTTGTTGGCGACGGCGGTGACCAGCAGCACGGTGTCTTCGCACTTGACGATGACGGCGCCGCCGGCCTGGCGGGCGATCTCGCCGGTTTCCAGGGTGACCTGGTGGTTGCCGTACTGGAAGGTCTTGGTGATTTTCGCCACGTTGGTATTCCTTGGATGTCGCATGCGTGACCGGGTCAGGCCCATGCCTGCTCCGGTCGGCTGCGGGATCGCAGCCTGATGGCCGCTCGGTCGGGTCGGCCCAAAAAGAACCGCGGCGCATCGCTGCGCCGCGGTGGGTACTGGGTTTAGCGACGCAGGCCGAGCTTCTCGATCAGGGCCTTGTAGCGCTCGGCATCCTTCCGCTTGCAGGTAGTCGAGCAGGCTGCGGCGGCGGTTGACCATCATCAGCAGGCCGCGGCGGCTGTGGTGGTCCTGCTTGTGCGTCTTGAAGTGCCCGGTGAGCATGCTCGATGCGGGCGGTGAGCAGGGCGACCTGGACTTCCGGGGAGCCGGTGTCGTTGGTCGCCGCGCTTGTGGTCTTCGATGATCTTGCTGGTGTCGATGGACATGTAATGGCCTCTTGGACGCGTGGCCGGCAGAACGCGTGTCGGGAGCGGAAACTGGCCGCACCGACGCACCGCCTGGCCCGCCTGTTGCTGTGTGAATCGGGAATGGGGCCCGGGGGCCACCGTGGTGCCTGAAAAAGGCGCGCGAATTGTAGCCCCGCGCGAGGGGCCATACAAGCCGAACCAGCCGCCGGATTCAGCCTCGCACCTGTCGGGGAAGGAGGCTCCGGTCCGCCCGGCGGCCCCCGTCAGGCCATGCCCGCGGCGGTCGCCCAGGCGAACAGGCGGCGCGGCCGCAGCCATCCCTCGGTGTCCACCGTGACGATGCCCAGCGCACGCCCGTTCACATCACAGGCGACGGCGGTGTCCGCCGGGGCGGCCGATACCTGCATCGCCTGCCCGTGTGCGAGACCCCGGGCGGCGCGCTCATCCAGCGTAATCGCGGGGAAATCCACCAGCCCCGCCTCCAGCGGCAGCAGGCAGGCGTCGAGCGAGGCCTCGCCTTCGGCCTCGCGGAGGGCACGCAGCATCGTCGAGCGTCCACATGCGCGGCTGCCTGAACGGGTCGACCCACAGCCGGCGCAGGGTGGCGACATGCGCGCCGCAGCCCAGGCCTCGCCCATGTCGCGCACCAGGCTGCGCACATAGGTGCCCGAGCCGCATTCCACGTGCAGGCGACAGGTGCGGGCCATCGCGCTCCAGCAGTTGCAGGACGTCCACCTGCACGTCGCGCACGGGCGCCTCGATGGCCTCCCCGCGCCGCGCGCGCGCATACAGCGGCTCGCCGCCCTGCTTGAGTGCGGAATAGATCGGCGCCCGCTGCGCGATGCGGCCACGCAGCGGTGCGAGGGCCGATTCGAGGGCGGCATCGTCCAGACCCGTCGGGCACCGGCCGCTCGCGCAGCACCACGCCGTCGGCATCGTCGGTATCGGTGGTGGCGCCCAGCACCGCCGTGGCGTGGTACGCCTTGCGCGCGCCCAGCAGCAGCCCGGCGATCTTGGTCGCCTCGCCGAAGCAGACCGGCAGCAGGCCGGTCGCCAGCGGATCAAGGCTGCCGGTATGGCCACCCTTGTCGGCGCGGAACAGGTGCCGCACCTGCTGCAGCGCCTGGTTGGAGCTGATCCCGGCCGGCTTGTCCAGCAGCAGCAGGCCGTCGAGCGGCCGGAACACGGTGCGGGGGCGTTGCGGTTTTCTCATCGGTCGCCAGCCCCAGGGCCCTGTAGGAGCGGCTTCAGCCGCGATCGCGGATCGGCCGCGACAATTCCCGTCATCTCCGGTACGGCGCCCGGGCAGGAGCAGCCCCACAAGGGGGGAGTTGATCCGTGGAACCGGCCATCCGGCGCCTCCGGTGACGCGTGCGCCAGAGCGCCGGCATTGTCCAGCAGTGTCCAATTCCCTTCGCGGCTGAAGCCGCGCCTGCAGAGCACCGGGCGCGAACAGGACGCTACGTCAGTCGGTCGCGTCGTCCGGCAGGGGCGGGTTGTCGCGCAGCAGGTTGTCGATGCGCTCGCCACGATCGACCGAATCGTCGTAGTGGAAATGAAGCTCCGGCACATGCCGCATCTTCACCGCGCGCGCCGAGCCTGTAACGGATCTCAGGCGCCAGCGCCTTCAGGGCCTTGACGGCCTCCACCGACCGCTCCGCCTGCAAGGCCGTCACGAACACCTTGGCGTGCGCCATGTCGCGGGTGACCTCGACGTCGGACACGCTGACCGACGGCAGTGCGTGCTCCCGCACCGCCTCGTGCACGAGCGTGCCCAGTTCGCGGCGGAGCTGGGCGGAAACGCGGTCGGTGCGGTGGAAGGACTTGGTAGGCACGGGATTCGGGATTCGTGATTCGTGATTCGTGATTCGTGATTTGGAAAAGCAAAGGACCGGACGGCGCAGGGACGGCGCTGGGTGATGGTGATGGTGATGGTGATGGTGATGGTGATGGTGATGGTGATGGTGATCGTGACCCGCTTCCGCGAATCACGAATCACGAATCACCCAATCACGGCTTCACAGCGTGCGCTGCACCTCGATGCGTTCGAAGCACTCGATCTGGTCGCCCGGCTTGACGTCGTTGTACGCTTCACGCCGATGCCGCACTCGGTGCCGTTGCGCACCTCGTCGACGTTCTCCTTGAAGCGGCGCAGCGATTCCAGCTCGCCCTCGAAGATGACCGTGTTGTCGCGCAGCACGCGGATCGGCTTGCTGCGCTTGACCACGCCCTCCACCACCATGCAGCCGGCGACCGCGCCGAACTTGGAGCTGCGGAAGACGTCGCGCACCTCGGCGGTACCGATGATCTCCTCGCGGATCTCCACGCCCAGGATGCCCGAGGCCACCTGCTTCACCTGGTCGATCACGTCATAGATGATCGAGAAGTAGCGCAGGTCCACGCCGTTGGTCTCGATGACCTTGCGCGCGGAGGCGTCGGCACGGACGTTGAAGCCGATGATCGTCGCCTTGGAGGTCGACGCCAGCTGGGCGTCGGACTCGGTGATGCCGCCCACGCCCGAACCGATGACGTTGATGCGGATCGGCCGGTGTCGACAATCGCGGTCAGCGCCTCGCGCAGCGCCTGCACCGAGCCCTGCACGTCGGCCTTGACCACCAGGTTGAGCGAGAGCTGGCCTTCGGCCTGGCCCATCTGCGCCATGATGTCTTCCATGCGGTTGCCCGCCTGGGCGACCAGGCGCGACTCGCGGCGCTTGGCGTCACGCTGCTGCGCGACGTCCTTGGCCAGCCGCTCGTCCTCGACCACGACGAAATCGTCGCCGGCGTCGGGCACGCCCGACAGGCCCAGCACCTGCACCGGGATCGACGGCCCGGCCGAATCGACCTGCTTGCCGGTCTCGTCGAACAGCGCGCGCACGCGGCCGTACTGCACGCCGCACACCAGGTAGTCGCCCTTGCGTCAGCTGGCCCTGCTGGACCAGCACGGTGGCGACCGGGCCGCGGCCCTTGTCCAGCGAGGATTCGATGACCACGCCGGTGGCGCGGCCGTCGACCACGGCCTGCAGCTCGAGCACCTCGGCCTGCAGCGAGATGGCATCCAGCAGGTCGTCGATGCCCTGGCCGGTCTTGGCCGACAGCTCGACGAACTGCGTGTCGCCACCGAACTCCTCGGCCACGACCTGCTGCTCCAGCAGCTCGTTCTTGACGCTGTCAGCGGATCGGCGTCGGACTTGTCGATCTTGTTGACCGCCACGATCAGCGGCACGCCGGCCGCCTTGGCGTGCTGCACGGCCTCGATGGTCTGCGGCATGACGCCGTCGTCGGCGGCGACCACCAGCACCACGATGTCGGTCAGCTTGGCGCCGCGGGCACGCATCGACGAGAACGCCGCGTGGCCCGGGGTATCGAGGAAGCTGATGACGCCCTTGTCGGTTTCGACGTGGTACGCGCCGATGTGCTGGGTGATGCCGCCGGCTTCGCCCGTGGCGACCTTGGTGCGGCGGATGTAGTCCAGCAGCGAGGTCTTGCCGTGGTCGACGTGGCCCATGATGGTGACCACCGGCGGACGCGGCGCCTGTCTGGCCCTGCGACTCTTCCACGTGCGCCAGCAGCGCGTTCTCGACGTCGGCTTCACCGGCCTTGACCGACGTTGTGGCCCAGTTCTTCGGTGACCAGCGCGGCGGTGTCGTGGTCGATGGCCTGGTTGATGGTCGCCATGACGCCCATCTTGAACAGCGCCTTGACCACGTCGCCGCCCTTGAGCGCCATCTTCTGCGCCAGGTCGGCGACGGTGATGGTGTCGCCGATGGCGACTTCGCGCACGATCGGCGCAGTCGGGCGCGCATGAAGCCGCTGCCGGTGCGGGTCTGGTCGGCCTGCCGGCGCGGCTTGGCCTTGCCGCGGGTGCTGCTGGTGCGGCGCGCGCGCTCGGACGCGCTGAGGTGCATCTGGCCGGCGAAACCGGCGGCTGCGATCGTCTTCCTCGACTCCGCGACCATCGCGTGCGAGCCGCGGGTCTTGTGCTTGGCGGCGCCGCGCGCGGCGTCGGTGCGCGGCGGATGCCGGCTCGGTGGCCATGGCCGTGCGTGGCGCCGGCTTGCGGATCGGATCGTCGGTGACGGCGGATCGCCACCGCCGGCTCGGCCACGGCGCGCGCGGCTTCCTCGGCCTTGCGGCGCACGGCCTCCTCGGCTTCGCGCTTGTCGCGCTCGGCTTCCTCGGCGCGGCGGCGGTCGGCCTCGGCCAGCGCCTGCTGCTCGGCGAGGTTGCGCTGGCACGCGACTCCTCGAGCTTGCGCAGGATCTCCGCGCGCTCGTCGTCGCCGCCGGCCGGGCCTGGGCGGCCTCGGCGGCGTCCGGGCGCACCAGCGTGCACCTTCTTGCGCACGACCACGTCCACGGTGGCACGGCTCTTGCCGCCACCGACCGTCAGTTCCTGCTTGCGGCTGCGGCTGAGCGTGATCTTCTTCGGGCGCCTCGCCAGCCTCGGCGGCCTGGTCGGCCTTGCCGTGGGTGCGGCGAGGAAGCCGAGCAGCTTGACCTTCTCGGTGCTGGTCACGACCTGGTCGGGGTCGCTGAAGGTCATGCCGGCCTCGGCCAGCTGCTCCAGCAACTTCTCGACCGGCGTGTTCACCAGTTCGGCCAGCTTGCGGATGGTGGTTTGCTGCGACATTCGGTATCCGTTCTCTTCAGGCCGCCGCGGAGGCGGCCAAGTGGGCGATTGTAGGACGGGCCGTGACCCGCCGCACATTCGGCGTGGACGGGCCCGCTGCCCGTCCGATGCGTGGCGCTTACTCGAACCAGTGCTTGCGCGCTTCCATGATCAGCGCCGCGGCGCGCTCCTCGTCCATGCCCTTCGATGTCGGTCGAGCTCGTCGGTGGCCAGGTCGGCCAGGTCGTCGCGGGTGACGACGCCGCGCGCGGCCAGCGCGAAGGCCGGTCTCCTCGTCCATGCCGTCCAGCGCCAGCAGGTCCTCGGCCGGCTGGTGCTCGTCGAGCTCCTCCTCGGCCGCCAGCGCGTCGTTGAGCAGCGCGTCGCGGGCGCGGGCGCGCAGTTCCTCGACGATGTCCTCGTCGAAGCCCTCCACCGCCAGCAGTTCGCCGACCGGCACGTAGGCGATTTCCTCGACCGTGCTGAAGCCTTCCGACACCAGGATGCCGGCGATTTCCTCGTCGACCTCGAGCTTGTCCATGAACAGCTGGCGCGCGGCGGCCTGCTCGGCCTCGCTCTTGGCCTGCACCTGGTCCGGCGGTCATCACGTTGAGCTGCCAGCCGGTCAGGCGGCTGGCCAGGCGCACGTTCTGGCCGCCCTTGCCGATCGCCTGCGCCAGGCGGTCTTCGGCCACGGCCAGGTCCATCGAGTGCTTGTCCTCGTCGACGATGATCGACTGCACTTCGGCCGGCGCCATCGCGTTGATGACGAACTGCGCCGGGTTGTCCGATCCACAGCACGATGTCCACGCGCTCGCCGTTGAGCTCGTTGCGACACGGCCTGCACGCGCGAACCGCGCATGCCGATGCAGGCGCCGATCGGATCGGTGCGGTTGTCGTGCGCCAGCACGGCGATCTTGGCGCGGTCGCCCGGGTCGCGCGCGCAGGCCTTGATCACGACCAGGCCCTGGCCGACTTCCGGCACTTCCAGCTTGAACAGCTCCATCATGAATTCCGGGGCGGCGCGGCTGATGAACAGCTGCGGGCCGCGCGGCTCGGAACGCACGTCGAACAGGTAGCCGCGGACGCGGTCGCCGGCGCGCAGCACGTCGCGCGGGATGCCCTTGTCCTTCGGGATGAACGCCTCGGCGTTGCCGCCCAGGTCGACGTAGATGTTGCCGCGCTCGACGCGCTTGACGATGCCGGTGACCAGCTCGCCGACGCGGTCCTTCCACGCGTCCACGACCTGCGCGCGCTCGGCCTCGCGCACGCGCTGCACGATGACCTGCTTGGCGGCCTGCGCGGCGATGCGGCCGAAATCCGGGTTCTCGATCTGCTCCTCGATGTAGTCGCCGACCTCGACGCCTTCGACTCTCGTCGACGGCGTCCATCAGGCGGATCTGGCGGTCCGGGCGACTCCATCACCACGTCGTCGGCCACGACTTCCCAGCGGCGGAAGGTCTCGTAGCTGCCGTCCTTGCGGTCGATCGACACGCGCACCAGCACGTCCTGCGTCGTGATAGCGCTTCTTGGCGGCGGACGCCAGCGCGGCCTCGATGGCCTCGAAGATCACGTCGCGCGGCACGCCCTTCTCGTTGGCGACCGCATCCACGACCAGCAACAGTTCCTTGCTCATCTCGTTACTCCGCCGGGTCGGCTTGTCGGCCGCCGGCTTGTGGTGGTGGATATCGTTGGAGGCATCGCCGGACGCCGTCTGTCTTGTTGCCGCGCGCACCGCGCGCAGGCGTCTTCTTGCCGCCTTCGCCCGCCTTGCCCTTGCCGGGCTTGGCGGGCGCCAGGCCCAGCGCCGCCCAGTCCGGGACCAGCCGCGCCTTGTCGATGTTGTCGACTGCCACCTCGACCTCGGTGCCGTCCACGTCGAACACGACGGCGTCGTCGCCGTCGACCGCGACGATCGCGCCCTGCAGGCGGCGGCGCCCGTCCTGCGGCAGCTTCAGCGCCGACCTTCGCGGTCTCGCCGACGAAGCGCGCGAACTGCGCCGGCGGTGAACAGCGGCCGGTCGACGCCCGGCGACGACACTTCCAGCGTGTAGTTGCCGCTGATCGGATCCTCGACGTCGAGCTGCGCCGACACCTCGCGGCTGACCGCTTCGCAGTCCTCGATCGTCACCATGCGCGCCGGGTCGGCCGCCAGGTCCTGCTCGGACACGTCGATGTACAGGCGCAGCATCGCGCTGCCCGGCGACGGCAGGTATTCGATGCCCAGCAACTCCAGGCCCAGCGACTGCACCGTCGGGGCCAGCAAGTGCGGCGATTTCGTTCGCTTTGTCCGCGCTCGAATCCTGCGACTGGTGGCACTGTAGGCACGGTGATCGAACACGCAGCACGCGCGGAGCCATGCGCACGCGCGATCCGCGACTGCGACTGCCGCGACCGCCGGAAGACGAAACAAAGGGCCCGATGGGCCCCTTGTCCGATACCGCTGGATGTCGGTGTGACGCGCGAGCAGAGCGCGTCGCCAAGCCCAGGCTGAGCCAACAAGAAAGCCTCGCGAGAGGCTTTCCTGTGACACCGGTACCGGATCCACGGCCGAAGCTGGTAGCGGGGGCAGGATTTGAACCTGCGACCTTCGGGTTATGAGCCCGACGAGCTGCCAGACTGCTCCACCCCGCATCAGGACGCGCATTATATGGACGGCAACTTCGCGCAAGCCCGATTCACGGTCGAATGCGAATGCGCGTTCGTGCACGACGCCGACCCGCGTACGCCGCCGGAAGCAACGGGCCGATCAGCCGCGCGAACGCGCGCTGGCACCACGCCATGATCGGGCTCCAGGCCAGGCCCAGCACCAGCAGCGCCAGCGCATTGACGCCGAACACCACGCGCAGCGGCCTGTGCGTGCTCGGCGCCGGCGGCATCGGCCGACGGGCTCGTCGAAGTACATCACCTTGATCACGCGCAGGTAGTAGAACGCGCCGATCACCGCGAACACGACGCCGACGATCGCCAGCCACATCATGCCGCCCTCGAGCGCGCGCCGCAGCACCACCAGCTTGGCCCAGAAGCCCAGGAACGGCGGCACGCCGGCCAGCGACGCCATGACGCACAGCACCAGCAGCGCGAGCCACGGGTTGCGCGCGTTCAGGCCCCTGAAGTCGTCGATGCGGTCGGCCTCGAAGCCCTGGCGCGACAGCACCACGATCGCGCCGAAGGCGGCCGCCGACATCATCGCGTAGCTGATCGCGTAGAACATCGCCGCGGCATAGCCCGCGCGCCGCCGCCGGCCAGGCCCAGGAACAGGAAGCCGACGTGCGAGACCGTCGAGTACGCCAGCATGCGCTTGAGGTTGGTCTGCGCCAGCGCGATGAGGTTGCCGATCACCAGCGACAGCGCGGCCAGCCCGGCCAGCATCAGCTGCCACTGGCTCGTCGAGCGGGCCGACGCCGGCTTCGAGCAGGCGGTAGGCCATGCCGAACGACGGCCAGCTTGGGCGCCGAGCCGATGAACAGCGTGATCGGCGGTCGGCGCGCCGTGGTAGACGTCCGGCAGCCACATGTGGAACGGCGCGGCGCCGAACTTGAACGCGATGCCCGCGACCATGAACACCATGCCGGTCAGCAGCATGCGTCGGCTGCTGGCCTGCGCCGCCGCGGCGTGGATCGTCGGCCAGGTCCAGCGTGCCGGTGGCGCCGTAGACCAGCGACATGCCGTACAGCAGCAGGCCCGAGGCCAGCGAGCCGAGCACGAAGTACTTGATCGCCGCTTCGGAGGCGATCGGGCTGTCGCGGTCGATCGCCACCAGCGCGTAGGAGCACAGCGCCAGCATCTCCAGGCCGAGGTAGACCATCACCAGGCTGCCGGCCGACACCAGCAGCATCATGCCGAGCGTGGCGAACAGCATCAGCACCGCGACCTCGCCCTTGTACAGGTCGCGCTCGCGCAGGTACGGCCAGGCGTAGACCAGCGACGAGCGCGCGTGACGACGCAGATCGCCGACCTTCAGCACGTCGGCCGGCGGTGTCGCGCACGAACATGCCGCTGCAGCACCGTGCCCTGCCCGCCCACGCCCATCGCGATCATCAACCACCGCCGACCAGCAACAGGCCGATCGCACAGCACGTGGGTGACGACGCGGCGGCGCTCGTCCAGGAACAGGTCGAGCATCAGCAGCGCGAAGGCGCCGCCGACCAGCACCAGCTCGGGCAGCAGCGGCATCAGGTCGGCGGCGGTGGACGCATGGTCATCGATGGCTAGGTTCGATCGCAGCGGCAGGCCAGGCGCGTACAGCTTCGGACAGTCATGGCGCCAGCTTGGAGCGGCGATCTGGGTGGCCAGCTGCGGCGATCGACGGCTCCATCAGGTCGGTCAGCGGCTTGGGCCACACGCCCAGCACCAGCACGCCGACCGCGAACACGCCCAGCACGATGGCCTCGCGCGCGTTGATGTCCTTGAGCTCGGCGACGTGGGCATTGGCGACCTCGCCCCAGATCACGCGCTTGACCAGCCACAGCGTGTAGCCGGCGCCGATGATCAGCGTGGTGGCCGCGGCGAAGGCGATCAGCGGATGCGTCTGGAAGCTGGCCAGGATCACCATGAACTCGCCGACGAAGCCCGACGGTGCCCGGCAGGCCGGAGTTGGCCATCGCGAACAGCACGAAGAACGCCGCGAACCACGGCATCACGTTGGCGACGCCGCCGTAGTCCCTGATCATGCGGCTGTGCATGCGGTCGTACAGCACGCCGACGCAGGAGAACATCGCGCCGGAGATGAAGCCGTGCGATGATCATCTGCACCATCGCGCCCTGCAGGCCGAGGCGCGCGGCGTCGTAGTTGCCGTAGTCGCGCACCAGCGCGAACGCGATGAAGGTGCCGAGGGTGACGAAGCCCATGTGCGAGACCGACGAATAGGCGATCAGCTTCTTCATGTCGTCCTGCACCAGCGCGACCAGGCCGACGTAGACCACGGCGATCAGGGACAGCGCGATCACCAGCCAGGCCCACTCGTGGCCGGCATCGGGCACGATCGGCAGCGTGAAGCGCAGGAAGCCGTAGCCGCCGATCTTCAGCATGATCGCCGCCAGGATCACCGAACCGCCGGTCGGCGCCTCGACGTGCGCGTCCGGCAACCAGGTGTGCACCGGGAACATCGGCACCTTGACCGCGAACGCGGCCAGGAACGCGAAGAACATCCACATCTGCTCGGTCGCCGTCAGCGGCAGCTGCGTACAGGTCGGCCAGCTGCCAGCTGCCGCCCTTCAGGTACAGGTAGATCAGCCCGACCAGCATGAACACCGAGCCGAGGAAGGTGTACAGGAAGAACTTCACCGACGCGTAGACGCGGCGCGGGCCGCCCCAGACGCCGATGATGATGAACATCGGGATCAGCATGGCCTCGAAGAACACGTAGAACAGCATCGCGTCCAGCGCGCAGAACACGCCGATCATCAGGCCTTCGAGGATCAGGAACGCGGCGAAGTACTGGCTGACGCGCTTGTCGACCGAGGTCCACGCGCCGATCAGCACCAGCAGCGTGGTCAGCGTGGTCAGGCACGATCAGCGCGACCGAGATGCCGTCGGCGCCCAGGTGGTAGCGGATGTCGTAGGCCGGGATCCAGGCACGTGCTTTCGACGAACTGCATGCCGGCGTTGGCGCAGTCGAAGCCGGTGAACAGCAGCATGCTGAGCCAGCAAGGTCAGCGACGGCCACGCCGAGCGCGAACCAGCGCGCCGCTTCGCACGCGCGTTGCCGAACGCCAGCGTCAGCGCGCCGCCGAGGATCGGCAGCCAGATCAGCAGGCTCAGCAGGGGCCAGGTGCGATCAAGGGTTCGGGGTCGTCACAGCTCGGTCCTTGTCAGCGCCAGGGTACGGATCAGCACGGCCAGCAGCACGATCAGGCCGAGGATCATCGCGAAGGCGTAGTGGTAGAGGTAGCCGGACTGCACGCGGCGCATCAGGCCGGCGACGAGGTCGACGAGCGGGCGCTGCCGTTGACCGCCACGCCGTCGATCAGCTTGGTGTCGACCGCGCGCGACAGCTTGCCCAGGCGCACGCCGCCACCGGCGAAGCCGTCGATCCACAGGTCGTCGAAGCCGTACTTGTTCTCCAGCACGCGCACCGGCAGCGCGAACATGCGCCGTGCGCGGCGTCGGCCAGCTCCGGCTTCACCAGGTACATGACCGTGGCCAGCGCGAAGCCGGCGAAGGCCAGCCAGAACGCCGGCGCCGTCGAAGCCGTGCAGCGCGAACGCGACCGGGCCGTGGAACACTCGCGTCCTTCACCATGGCGACGGTGTCGCGCGCGGCGGCGACATCGATCGCGCCCAGGAAGAACGGCAACTGCTCGACATGCCCGCTCCAGTCGGTGCCGAACAGCATCGGGCCGACGGTGAAGAAGCCGATCAGCGATCGACGGGATCGCCAGCAGGATCAGCGGCACGGTCACCACCCACGGCGACTCGTGCGGCTCGTGCGCGCCGTGGTGCCGTGGTCGTGGCCGTGGTCGTCGTCGAGCGGCTCGTGATGCGTCGTGCGCATGCGCCGACTCGGCGTCGCGCCGCATGCGCATCGGCGGCACGCGCGTCGCGGAAGCGCTCCTTGCCGTGGAAGGTCAGGTACAGCAGGCGGAAGCTGTAGAAGCTGGTGACGAACACGCCCAGCAGCACCGCCCAGTAGCCGTACTGCGCGACCCAGCCGCCGTGCCTCGGCGGCATGATGGCGCGGCCTCGATGATGGTGTCCTTCGAGTAGAAGCCGCTGAAGAACGGCGTGCCGACCAGCGCCAGCGTGCCGATCCAGCTGGTCCAGAAGGTGATCGGCATGTACTTGCGCAGGCCGCCCATCTTGCGCATGTCCTGCTCGTGGTGCATGCCGATGATCACCGAGCCGGCGGCCAGGAACAGCAGCGCCTTGAAGAAGGCGTGGGTCATCAGGTGGAAGACCGCCGCCGAGTACGCCGACACGCCCAGCGCCACGGTCATGTAGCCCAGCTGCGACAGCGTCGAGTACGCGACCACGCGCTTGATGTCGTTCTGCACGATGCCGATCAGGCCGGTGAAGAACGCGGTGGTGGCGCCGATGAACAGCACGAAGTTCAGCGCGGTCTCCGACAGCTCGAACAGCGGCGACATGCGCGCCACCATGAAGATGCCGGCGGTGACCATGGTCGCGGCGTGGATCAGCGCCGAGATCGGGGTCGGGCCTTCCATCGAGTCGGGCAGCCACACGTGCAGCGGCACCTGCGCCGACTTGCCCATCGCGCCGATGAACAGGCAGATGCAGATGACGGTGGCCACCGACCAGGCGTGGCCGTCGATGATCGTGATGGTCGGAGCCCTGCGATGTTCGGCGCGTTGGCGAACACGGTCGCGTAGTCCAGCGTGCCGAACCAGACAGCACGCCGGCGATGCCGAGCAGGAAGCCGAAGTCGCCGACGCGGTTGACCAGGAACGCCTTGAGGTTGGCGAAGATCGCGGTCGGCCGCTTGAACCAGAAGCCGATCAGCAGGTACGACACCAGGCCCACCGCTTCCCAGCCGAAGAACAGCTGCAGGAAGTTGTTGCTCATCACCAGCATCAGCATCGAGAAGGTGAACAGCGAGATGTAGCTGAAGAAGCGCTGGTAGCCCGGGTCCTCGGCCATGTAGCCGATGGTGTAGACGTGCACCAGCAGCGACACGAAGGTCACCACCACCATCATCATCGCGGTCAGCTTGTCGATCATGAAGCCGACGTGGGCCTCGTAGTTGCCGACCTGGAACCAGGTGTAGAGGTTCTCGTTGAACGGCGCGGCGCCCTGCCCCACCAGCTGCCACAGCACGTAGATCGACAGCGCGCAGCTGACCGCCACGCCGAGGATGGTGACCGCAGTGCGCGCCGGCGCGGCCGACCTGGCGCCGAACAGGCCGGCGACGATCGCGCCGAGCAGCGGCGCCAGCACGATCGCCAGCAGCATGGTCTTGGAGAGTGATGATGTTCCATGCCGAGTCATCGGTGCAGTCAGCCCTTCAGCGTATCGATTTCGGCGACGTTGATCGTGCGCCGGTTGCGGAACAGCGTGACCAGGATCGCCAGGCCGATCGCGGCCTCGGCCGCGGCCACGGTCAGGATGAAGAACACGAAGATCTGCCCGGCCGGGTCGCCGAGCTAGCGCGAGAACGCGACGAAGTTGATGTTGACCGCCAGCAGCATCAGCTCGATCGACATCAGCAGCACGATCACGTTCTTGCGGTTGAGGAAGATGCCGGCGACGCTGATGCAGAACAGCACCGCGCCCAGCGCGAGGAAGTGGCCGAGGGCAAGGCGGTCAGCATCTCATGGCGTGCCTCCTCGGCCGCTTCACCGGTCGGCGCGGCACCGGATGCTCCGCCTCCATCTTGACCATGCGCAGGCGGTCGCTCGCGCGCGCACCCGCGACCTGCCGCGCCGGGTCCTGGTGCTTGGTGCCCGTGCGGCGGCGCAGGGTCAGCATCACCGCGGCGATCACCGCCACGGTCAGGATCACCGCGGCGACCTCGAACGGCAGCAGGAAGTCGGTGAACAGCGCGCGCGCCGAGCCAGGCGGTGTTGGACACGCCGCGCCGCGGCGGCCGCATCGGCGGCCAGCGGCGTGGCCAGCTGCGCCTTGACGCCGATCAGCGCCAGCATCTCGACCAGCATCACCACCGCCACCACGCAGGCCGACCGGCAGGTAGCGCACGAAGCCCTCGCGCAGCGGCGCGACGTCGATGTCGAGCATCATCACCACGAACAGGAACAGCACCATCACCGCGCCCACGTAGACCAGCACCAGCGCGACGCCGAGGAACTCGGCGCCGGCCAGCAGCCAGATGCAGGCGACGGAGAAGAACGTCAGCACCAGGCACAGCGCGGCGTGCACCGGGTTGCGCGACGCTGATCACGCCGACCGCGGCGAGCGACGGCGACCGGCGGCGAAGGCGTAGAAGGCGAGCGAGTCACGAGATCCATGCGGTCGGCCTCAGCGGAACGGCGCGTCGGCGGCGCGGCGCTCGGCGATCTCGGCCTCGAGGCGGTCGCCGATCGCCAGCAGCTGCGGCTTGGTGACGATGTTCTCGCCGCGCTTGTCGAAGTGGTATTCGTGGATGTGCGTCTCCACGATCGAGTCCACCGGGCAGCGTTCCTCGCAGAAGCCGCAGTAGATGCACTTGAACAGGTCGATGTCGTAGCGCGTGGTGCGGCGGGTGCCGTCCTCGCGCTGCTCCGAATCGATGGTGATCGCCAGCGCCGGGCACACCGCCTCGCACAGCTTGCAGGCGATGCAGCGCTCCTCGCCGTTCGGGTAGCGGCGCAGCGCGTGCAGGCCGCGGAAGCGCGGCGACTGCGGCGATCTTCTCCATCGGGTACATCAGCGTGTACTTCGGCTTGAACAGGTACTTGAGGGTCAGCCCCAGGCCCTGGAGCAGCTCCAGCAGCATCAGGCTCTTGAAGTAGTGAAGCAACGTCGCGTCATGCACTCAGTGCCCCGGCACGAACACGTCGAAGTACGCCATCAGCGCGGTGACGAAGATCCAGGCGATGGTGATCGGGATGAACACCTTCCAGCCCAGGCGCATGATCTGGTCGTAGCGGTAGCGCGGGAACGATGGCGCGGAACCAGATGAAGCAGCTGGCGAAGAAGAACACCTTCAGCAGCAGCCACCACCAGCCGTCCGACCGACAGCGAACGCGGCGATGCTCCAGCCCTGGAACGGGCTACAGCCAGCCGCCGAGGAAGAACAGCGCGGCCAGGAAGCTGACCAGGATCATGTTGGCGTATTCGGCCAGGAAGAACAGCGCGAACGCCGAGCCCGAATACTCGACCATGTGGCCGGCGACGATTTCCGACTCGCCTTCGACCACGTCGAACGGCGCGCGGTTGGTCTCGGCCACGCCGGAGATGAAGTAGACGACGAACAGCGGCAGCAGCGGCAGCCAGAACCACTCGAACGAAGCCGGCGTTGCCGGCCTGCGCCATGCACGATCTCGGTCAGGTTCAGGCTGCCGGCGGCGACCAGCACGCCGACCAGGGCGAAGCCCATCGCGATCTCGTAGCTGACCACCTGCGCGGCCGAGCGCATCGCGCCGAGGAACGCGTACTTCGAGTTCGAGGCCCAGCCGGCGAGGATGATGCCGTACACGCCCAGCGAGGTCATCGCCAGCAGGTACAGCAGGCCGGCGTTGGCGTTGGACAGCACCAGCCTGCGCGTCGAACGGCACCACCGCCCAGGCGGCGAACGCCGGCGCCAGCGCGAGCAGCGGCGCGAGCTTGTACAGGAACGTGCTGGCGCTGCGTCGGGCTGCATGACTTCCTTGAACAGCAGCTTGAACACGTCGGCGAAGGCCTGGAGGATGCCCATGCCCACGTACATCGGCCCGTGGCGCACGTGCATCCAGCCGATCAGCTTGCGCTCCCACACCACGTAGAACGCGACGCGCGATGATCACCGGCATCGGCGATCGCCAGGATCTTCAGCACGATCCACAGCCAGCAGGCCGACGTTGCCGAAGCGACAGCAGCCAGTCGCGGAGCGGATCGACGCATGTCAGGCATCACGTTCATGCGCTCGCCACCGTGCACGCGGCCGGCGCCGCAGCGGCGCGGTGGCGCCGTGGCCGCGCTTCGATCCAGGCCGCGCCGCGCGGCCACGCGCTGCGTCGACGACCACCGGCAGCGTCGCGGTGCCGTCGCCGTCGCCGACCTTCGCCATCGCGCCTTCGGCCAGGCCGAGCGCGTGCGGCATCGGCCGGATTCAGCACGACGCGCGGGCCGGGTTGAGCGGATGCGCCTGCAGCGCCGCGGCGCGGCGCAGCACGCGCATCGCTGCGGTAGATCGCCGTGCGACGCACGCGACTTCCAGGCCATCGCCTGCCGTGCGCCGGCGCGGCTGCGACCGTGCCGCGGCGCACCGACGCTCGGCGCCATGCCGGCGCGCAGCGCCGGCGAGGTCGGTGAACTCGAAGCCGGCAGCGCCAGCGCGCCGCCGAGCGCACGCAGCACGCGCCAGCCCGGACGCGCCTCGCCCGGCAGCTTGCCGCCGGCGACGCGCGCGCTGCTCGCGGCCTTCGAGGTTGGTCAGCGTCGCTTCGATTTCCGGCAGCGGCCGATCGGCAGGATCACGTCGGCGACGCGCGCGGGTCGACTGGCAGGCGAAGTGGCTGAAGGCCACGACCTGCGCCGCGCCCAGCGCCTTCAGCGCGCGCGCGCTGTCGGCGAAGTCCAGGCCCGGCTCGATGCCGTAGATGCACGTAGGCCGCGCGCGGCTCGGCCAGCATCGCCGGCGCATCGCGCGCCGGTCGGCAGCACGCCGTGGCGCGCCAGGCCGAGCGCGTTGGCGCCCTGCGGGATGCGGCACAGCGCGGCGCCGGTCGCCGCGGCGAAGCCGCGCGCGGCCGCGCGGATCGCGGCGGCCTGCGGGCTGGTTCTCGGCCAGCGCGCCGACGATGACCACCGCGCGGCTGCGCGCCCTGCAGCGCGTCGCGCAGCGCGGCCTCGCCGAGCGCGGCGGCGAGCTGCGACGGCGCGCACGATGCTGCTTGCCGGCGAGGTCGAAGGTGAAGTCGAAATCGACCGGATTGACCGACGTGCACCTTCGCGCCGCGCTTGCCAGGCCTTGCGCAGGCGCTGGTGCAGCAGCGGCAGCTTCGTGGCGCAGGTTGCGAGCCGACGATGACGATGGCGTCGGCCTTCTCGATCTCGGCGACCGGCATCGCGAACGGCTCGGCGACCGCGCCGTCGGACAAGTCGCGCTGGGCGATGCGGTGGTCGAGGTTGCCGGTGCCCAGCGCCTCGGCCAGGCGCGCCAGCAGCGCGCCCTCCTCGTTCGAGGTCGCCGGATGCACCAGCACGCCGAGGTCGTCGGCGCCGTTGTCGCGCAGGATCTTCGCCGCGCGCGGCCAGCGCTTCGTCCCAGCGACGCCTCGCGCCAGTCGCCGCCGTCCTTGAGCAGCGGCGCGACGGCGCGGTCGTCGCGCGTACAGGCCCTGGTGCGAAGTAGCGGTCGCGGTCCGACAGCCAGCACTCGTTGACCGCTTCGTTGTCGCGCGGCACGGTGCGCAGCACTTCGCCGCGGCGCACGTGCAGGAACAGGTTGCAGCCCAGCGCGTCGTGGTAGCCGAGCGATTCGCGCGCGATCAGTTCCCACGGGCGCGCGCTGGAAGCGGAACACCTTGTTGGTCAGCGCGCCGACCGGGCAGACGTCGATGACGTTGCCGGACAGCTCGGTGGTCAGCGGCTTGCCGTCGTAGGTGCCGATCTGCAGGTTCTCGCCGCGCTACATGCCGCCCAGCTCGTAGGTGCCGGCGATGTCCGCGGTGAAGCGCACGCAGCGCGTGCACTGGATGCAGCGGGTCATGTCGGTGGCGACCAGCGGACCGATGTCCTCGTCGGGCACCACGCGCTTGCGCTCGGCGAAGCGGCTGACCGAGCGGCCGTAGCCCATCGACAGGTCCTGCAGCTCGCACTCGCCGCCCTGGTCGCAGATCGGGCAGTCGAGCGGATGGTTGATCAGCAGGAATTCCATCACGTTGCGCTGCGACTTCAGCGCCTTCTCGCTGCGCGTGGCGACCTTCATGCCGTCCATCACCGGCGTGGCGCAGGCCGGCGCCGGCTTGGGCATCTTCTCCACTTCGACCAGGCACATGCGGCAGTTGGCCGCGATCGGCAGCTTGTCGTGGTAGCAGAAGCGCGGGATCGGGATGCCGGCCTTGTCGGCGGCCTGGATGATCATCGAGCCCTTGGGCGCGGCCAGCTCGACGCCGTCGATCACGATGGTGACGTGGTCGGGCGGCAGGTTGCGGATTGACGGGCTGCGCGCTCATGCGGCCACGCTCCTGCGACCACGCGCCGGCGCGCTGGTCGTCGACCAGGAAGCGCTTGTTGACGATCGCGTATTCGAACTCGTGCCAGTAGTGGCGCAGGAAGCCCTGCACCGGCCACGCGGCGGCTTCGCCGAACGCGCAGATGGTGTGGCCTTCGATCTGGCCGGCGGCGGCCTTGCAGCATCTGCAGGTCCTCGAGCGTCGCCTTGCCGCTCGACGATGCGGGTCAGCATGCGGTACATCCAGCCGGTGCCTTCGCGGCACGGCGTGCACTGGCCGCAGCTTTCCTTGTAGTAGAAGCGCGCGATGCGCTGGCAGGCGCGCACCATGCAGGTGGTCTCGTCCATCACGATGACCGCGCCCGAGCCCAGGCCGGAACCGGCCTTCTGGATGCGAGTCGTAGTCCATCGTGCAGGCCCATCATCGTCTCGCCCGGCAGCACCGGCATCGACGAACCGCCCGGGATCACGCGCCTTGAGCTTGCGGCCGTTGCGCATGCCGCCGGCCATCTCCAGCAGGTCGGCGAACGAGCGTGCCCAGGCGGATCTCGTAGTTGCCCGGGCTTGTCGACGTGGCCGGACACCGAGAAGATCTTCGGGCCGCCGTTGTTCGGCTTGCCCAGGTTGAGGAACCACTCGGCGCCGTTGCGGATGATCGCCGGCACCGAGGCGTAGGTCTCGGTGTTGTTGATCGTGGTCGGCTTGCCGTACAGGCCGAAGTTGGCCGGGAACGGCGGCTTGAAGCGCGGCTGGCCCTTCTTGCCTTCCAGCGACTCCATCAGCGCGGTTTCTTCGCCGCAGATGTAGGCGCCGGCGCCGAGCGCGTTGTAGATGTCGATGTCGATGCCGCTGACCGAGCATGTTCTTGCCCAGCCAGCCGTTCTCGTAGGCCTCGGCGGTGGCTTCTTCGAGATGCTCGAACGGCTCGTGGTGGAACTCGCCGCGCAGGTAGTTGTAGGCGACGGTCGAGCCGGTCGCGTAGCAGGCGATCGCCATGCCCTCGATCACCGCATGCGGGTTGTAGCGCAGGATGTCGCGGTCCTTGGCAGGTGCCCGGCTCGGATTCGTCGGAGTTGCACAGGATGTACTTCTGCATGCCGGCGCCCTTGGGCATGAAGCTCCACTTCAGGCCGGTCGGGAAGCCCGCGCCGCCGCGGCCGCGCAGGCCGGACTGCTTGACCATCTCGATGACGTCGGCCGGCGCGATCTTCTCGGTCGAGGATCTTGCGCAGCGCGCTGTAGCCGCCGGTCTTCAGGTAGTTCTCGTACGACCACGGCTTGTCGAAATGCAGCGTGGTGTAGACGACGCTGTGCTCCTTCGGCGCCGGGCCGACCGGGCCGTAGCCCTCGGACGTAGTGCGATGCTGTGCCATGCGCCTTACTTCAGCCCGTCCAGCAGCTCGTCGACCTTCGCGGGCGTCGAGCTTCTCGTGGTAATGGCCGTTGATGACCATCATCGGCGCGCCGCAGCACGCGGCCAGGCATTCTTCCTCGCGCTTGAGGAAGACGCGGCCGTCGGCGGTGGACTCGCCCAGCTTGCAGCCGAGCTTCTTCTCGGCATGCGCGACCAGGTCCTCGGCGCCGTTGAGCCAGCAGCTGATGTTGGTGCAGAAGGCGACGTTGTTGCGGCCGACCTTCTCGGTCTCGAACATCGAGTAGAAGCGTCGCGACCTCGTAGGCCCACACCGGCGGCAGGTCCGAGGTACTTGGCGACGGCGGCGATCAGCTCGTCGCTCAGCCAGCCGCCGTTCTGCTCCTGCGCCGCGTGCAGGCCCTGCAGCACCGCCGAACGCTTGCGGTCCGGCGGGAACTTGGCCAGCCAGTGGTCGATGTGCGCGCGCGTCTCGTCGCTCAGCGCGACCATCGGGTCGACGTTGCGCGCCGCTTCGAAATTGCCGGTGGCCTTCATCGGTCGATCTCGCCGAACACGATGTCGTAGGTGCCGATCATCGCCACCACGTCGGCCAGCATGTGGCCCGCGCACGATCTCGTCCATCGACGACAGATGCGCGAAGCCCGGCGCGCGCAGCTTGCACGCGGAACGGCTTGTTGGCGCCGTCGGAAACCAGGTAGCAGCCGAACTCGCCCTTGGGCGCCTCGACCGCGGCGTAGGTTTCGCCGGCCGGCACGCAGTAGCCTTCGGTGAACAGCTTGAAGTGGTGGATCAGCGCTTCCATGTCGTCCTTCATCTCCTCGCGGGACGGCGGCGCGACCTTGAAGTTGTCGCACGCATCACCGGGCCCGGGTTGGCCTTCAGCCACTTCACGCACTGCTGGATGATGCGGTTGGACTGGCGCATCTCGGCGACGCGCACCAGGTAGCGGTCGTAGCAGTCGCCGTTGACGCCGACCGGGATGTCGAAATCGACCTCGTCGTACTTCGCGTACGGCTGCTTCTTGCGCAGGTCCCAGGCGATGCCGGAGCCGCGCAGCATCGGGCCGGTCATGCCCCAGGCCAGCGCCTGCTCCGGCGAGACCACGCCGATGCCGACGGTGCGCTGCTTCCAGATGCGGTTGTCGGTGAGCAGGGTTTCGTACTCGTCGACGCGCTTCGGGAAGTCGTTGGTGAACGCTTCGAGGTAATCGAGCATCGAGCCTTCGCGCCATTCGTTGAAGCGCTTGAGCGTCGTCGCCCTTGCGCCACGGCGATTCCTTGTACTTCGGCATCCGGTCCGGCAGGTCGCGGTAGACGCCGCCCGGACGGTAGTAGGTCGCGTGCATGCGCGCGCCGCTGACACCGCCTCGTAGCAGTCCATCAGCTCTTCGCGCTCGCGGAACGCGTACAGGAACACCGCCATCGCGCCGAGGTCGAGCGCGTTGGAGCCGACCCACATCAGGTGGTTCAGGATGCGGGTGATCTCGTCGAACATCGTGCGGATGTACTGCGCGCGTTCCGGCGCCTCGATGCCCATCAGGCGTCTCGATCGCGCGCACGTAGGCGTGCTCGTTGCACATCATCGACACGTAGTCGAGGCGATCCATGTAGCCGATCGACTGGTTGAACGGCTTGGACTCGGCCAGCTTCTCGGTGCCGCGATGCAGCAGGCCGATGTGCGGGTCGGCGCGCTGCACGATCTCGCCGTCCATCTCCAGGATCAGGCGCAGCACGCCGTGCGCGGCCGGATGCTGCGGGCCGAAGTTCAGCGTGTAGTTGCGGATCTCCTGCCGGCTTTCGGCAGGCATTGCTGGCGAAGGCGACGCCGGATGTGCTGGCACGGCGCTCACTTGCGTTCCCTCGCGCCTGCTGGCGCAGCGTTCGCCGGCGGCGGTCGCGTAGCGCGCATCGTCGCGGATCACGCGCGGCACGCCGCACGCGCGGCTCGACCGAGTCACCGGCTCGTACACCACGCGCTTCTTCTCGGCGTCGTAGCGCACTTCGACGTTGCCGATCAGCGGGAAATCCTTGCGGAACGGATGGCCGACGAAGCCGTAGTCGGTGAGGATGCGGCGCAGGTCCGGATGGCCTTCGAACATGATGCCGAACAGGTCGAACGCTTCGCGCTCGAACCAGTTGGCGCCCGGCCAGACGTCGGTCAGCGAGGCGACCACCGGCAGGTCGTCGTCGGCGCGCGAAGCAGCGCACGCGCAGGCGGCGGTTGTGCTGGACCGACAGCAGGTGCGCGACCGCGGCGAAGCGGCGCTCCGGCGCGCTGTCGGCACCGTTGCGGCTGCGGTCTGCCCCAGACGAAGCGGCCCGGGCCCTTGCCTTCGACGCCGCGGCGGAAGCCTTCGGAGGACACGTCGGTGTCCCACTCGTCGCTGCCGTAGCCCAGGTAGTCGACGCCGCACAGGTCGACCAGCTGCTCGAAGCCGAACTCGTCGCGCAGCGCGCAGGCAGCCGGCGAGCCAGTCGCCGGCGGCGACTTCGAGCGTCGACTTCGCCGCGCGGCTCGGCACACGCTGACGATCGGCGTCCGGCGAAACGCGCGTGCAGGCGTGTCGACGAAATGCAGCTATGCGTCTGGCCATGTCAGCGCACGCCCTGCTTGGTCTGTCGCCGAAATTGGTGCCGCGGCGGATCTTCTTCTGCAGCTGCAGGATGCCGTAGACCAGCGCTTCGGCCGTCGGCGGGCAGCCCGGCACGTAGATGTCGACCGGCACGATGCGGTCGCAGCCGCGCACCACGGCATACGAGTAGTGGTAGTAGCCGCCGCCGTTGGCGCAGCTGCCCATCGAGATCACCCACTTCGGGTCGGGCATCTGGTCGTAGACCTTGCGCAGCGCCGGGGCCATCTTGTTGACCAGGGTGCCGGCCACGATCATCACGTCGGACTGGCGCGGCGACGGGCGGAACACCACGCCGTAGCGGTCCAGGTCCAGGCGCGCGGCGCCGGCGTGCATCATCTCGACCGCGCAGCAGGCCAGGCCGAAGGTCATCGGCCACATCGAGCCGGTGCGCGCCCAGTTCAACAGCGCGTCGAGGCTGGTGGTGACGAAGCCCTGCTCGCAGCAGCGGGTTGTCGCCTTCCGGGCGCAGGATGTCGTCCAGCCGCCCTTCCGGCAGCGGGTTGTGCATCAGGCCCGGTAGACGGTCTGGATCACTCCCATTCCAGCGCTCCCTTCTTCCACACGTAGACGAAGCCGAGCGAGCAGCATGCCGACGAACACGCCCATCTCGACCAGGCCGAGCACGCCGAGCTCCCGGAACACCAGCGGCCCACGGGAACGATGAAGACGATTTCCAGGTCGAAGACGATGAACTGGATCGCGATCAGGTAGTAGCGCACGTCGAACTTCATGCGCGCGTCCTCGAAGGCCTCGAAGCCGCATTCGTACGGCGACAGCTTTTCGGCGGTCGGGCGCTGGGGACCGAGCACGTGTGCCGATCGACCAGCAGCGCGACGCCGATGCCGGTGGCGACGATCAGGAACAGCAGGGTCGGCAGGTATTCGGCCAGCACGCGTGTTCTCTCGGCTTGATTGCCGCGGTCGCCGCGGCCGGTTGGCGTCGCGCCGCTATCGCGCCGCATTTGCGCGTCTCGCATGAAAAGGCCCGCGGCATCGCATACCGCGGAGCTCTGTGAAGATACGCATTGGTGCCCAAGGGGGGACTCGAACCCCCACGACCTAAGTCGCTACCACCTCAAGGTAGTGCGTCTACCAATTCCGCCACCTGGGCAATGACATCGTTGCGCTTGCGGCCGTCCCGGCCGCGACACCGTACATGTCGACCGGCTTGCAGCCGTCTTGCCGATCGGCGCGACCGCCGGCGATCCGTGCCGGGCGCGCGATGACGGTCGCGTTGTCGCTTAGCCGCCGGCAGCCGCTGTCGGCGCCGTTGCGCGGCGCCGGCTCGGCCGGTGCGGCGGGCACGGCTCGGCACGGCGCCTGCGCGGCACGGCGGCGCTGGGCGGCCGGCGCCGCGGCACGGCGCCGGCTGGACCGGCACCTGCGCCGGCGGCGCCGGCGCAGCGGCCGGCACCTGCGACATCAGCGCCGAGGTCCGTCGGCCGTGCGCCACCGGTCGCGCGCTGTGCGTCGCGTACCAGGCCATGAACAGGCTGATGCCGAAGAACACGATCGCCAGCCACTTGGTGCGTCTTGGACAGGAAGTTGGACGCGCCGCGCGAACCGAACACGGTGGCCGAAGCGCCGCCGCCGAAGCCCGAGCCCGCCTGCGCACCCGCGCCGCGCTGCATCAGGATCAGCGCGATCATCGCGATCGCGACCAGCACGTAGATGCACATTGAGGAACAACAGCATCGTGAATCTCTCGTTGCGTGGACGACGACCGGCCGGAGCCGGCGGGTCAGGCCGCCGCAGCGCGCGATGGCCAGGAAATCCGCGGCCACCAGCGAGGCGCCGCCGACCAGCCCGCCATCGACGTCGGGCTGCGAGAACAGCGCCGGCGGCGTTGTCGGGCTTCACGCTGCCGCCGTACAGGATCGGCAGCGAGCCGGCGATTCTAGCATCGCGTGCGGCGATCTCGCCACGGATGAAGGCGTGCACCGCCTGCGCCTGCTCCGGGCGTGGCGGTCCGGCCGGTGCCGATCGCCCAGACCGGCTCGTAGGCGACGACCGCGCCGTCGAAGGCCGCCGCGCCCGCCGCGCTCGAGGACCGGCGCCAGCTGCTCCTCGATGCGCCACTCGGTCTGGCCGGCCTCGCGCTCGTCAGGGTCTCGCCCACGCACAGGATCGGCACCAGGCCGGCGTCGCTGCGCGGCGAAGAACTTGCGGCGCCACCAGCTCGCTGCTTTCGCCGTGGTACTGGCGGCGCTCGGAATGGCCGACCAGCCCGTAGCGCGCGCCGACGTCGACCAGCATCGCGGCCGAGACCTCGCCGGTGTAGGCGCCCTGCTCGTTGGCGCTGACGTCCTGCGCGCCGAACGCCAGGCCGCGGCTCGTCGTAGTGCTCGATCAGCTCGCCCAGGTACGGCAGCGGCGGCAGGATCACGCGCTCGACGCCCTCCGCAGCGGCGCTCGGCCGCGGCCAGGGCGTCCACCAGCTCGAGCGCGAAGGCGCGGGTGCCGTGCAGTTTCCAGTTACCGGCGACGATCTTGCGGCGCATGACGGCTCCCACGTAAAGGTCGCGAAAGCCTAGCGGCGCACCAGCGCGGTGGGCAAGCGCGACGCGCGTGTCGCTCCTGGTTCCGCCGACGACCCGCAAACGATTACTTCAGCTTGATCTCGCGCAGGCGCTCTTCCAGGTAGCCCTGCGCGGTGATCGGCTCGGGATAGCGGCTGGGGTTGTCCGGGCGTGATCGTCGACGGCAGCACGTCGATCACGAAATCCGGGTTCGGGTGCAGGAAGAACGGCGTCGAGTAGCGCGGCTGGCGCGCCTTCTCGCCCGGCGGGTTGACCACGCGATGCGTGGTCGACGGGTACACGTGGTTGGTCAGGCGCTGCAGCATGTCGCCGATGTTGACGACGATGGTGTCGGCATCGGCGGTGAACGGCACCCACTCGCCCTTGCGCGACCGCACCTCCAGGCCTTCCGCGCTCGCGCCGACCAGCAGCGTGATCAGGTTGATGTCCTCGTGCGCGCCGGCGCGCACGTTGGGGATGTCGTCGGTGGTGATCGGCGGATAGTGGATCGGGCGCAGGATCGAGTTGCCGGAGTCGGTCTTGTCGGCGAAGTAGTCCTCCGGCAGGCCGATGTGCAGCGCCAGCGCCGACAGCACCTGCGAACCCAGCGCGTCGAGCGACTGGTACAGCCCGTAGCCGATGCTCGCGGAAGTCCGGCGACTCTCCTCCGGCCACAGGTTCGGCGGCATCACGTCGGCGTACTTCGAGTCGCGCGGGATCTCGCGGCCGATGTGCCAGAACTCCTTGAGGTCGGAGTACTTGGCGCCCTTGGCGGTCTCCACGCCGAACGGCGTGTAGCCGCGCGCACCGCCGCTGCCGGGCACGTGGTAGCTGCGCTTGGTGTCCTCGGGCAGCGCGAAGAAGCGCTTGAAGACATCGTAGGAGGCCGTCGATCCGCGCCTGCGGCGATGCCGTGGCTGCGGATGCCGGCGAAGCCCCACTCGCGGTAGGCCGCGCCGAGTTCGGCGACGAAGGCGTCGCGATCGGCCGGGCTGGACGGCTGCGTGAAGCGGCGGATGTCGAGGGTGGGGATCGGTGTTCATGGGTGTCCGGCGGGCCGTCTGCCGGCCCGGCAAGTCGTGGAGTCAGGCGGTCGCCGCGCGGACCGCGCCGGCGAGCGTGTCGAGGGTGCCCTGCATCAGCGCATCGTCATCGGCTTCGACCGTGACGCGCACCACCGGTTCGGTGCCCGAGGGCCGCAGGAAGGCGCGGCCCCGTCCATGCACCGCACGCCTGCGCGCTCGGCCAGGGCGGCCTGCACCGCCGGCGCTTCAGCCGGCCTGGCGTCGCCCTCGTAACGCACGTTGACGGTCTTCTGCGGCACCTTCACCAGGCCGGCCAGCGCCTGGCGCAGTGACAGGCCGCGGCGCCTGCAGCACCTCCAGCACCTGCAGCGCGCTGATGATGCCGTCGCCCGTGCTGGCGCGGTCCAGGCACAGCAGGTGGCCGGAGGCCTCGCCGCCCAGCACGCCGTCGTGCGCGACCAGTTGCTGGTGCACGTAGCGGTCGCCGACCTTGGCGCGGATGAAGCCGATGCCGCGCTGCGCGAATGCGCGCTCCAGGCCGTAGTTGGTCATCAGCGTGCCGACCACCGGGCCGCGCAGGCGGCCGCTCTCGATGCCAGTCGGTGGCCAGCACGTACAGCAGGTCGTCGCCATCGCAGACGGTACCGTCGGCATCGACGAACAGCACGCGGTCGCCGTCGCCATCGAAGGCGATGCCGAGATCCGCCCCGGTCTCGCGCACGCGCGCGGCGAGGAATTCGGGATGGGTCGAGCCCACGCCGTCGTTGATGTTGAGTGCCGTTGGGCTCCACGCCGATCGCATCGACGCGCGCACCGAGCTCGCGCAGCACCAGCGGACCGATCTGGTAGGTCGCGCCGTTCGCGCAGTCCATGGCGATGCGCATGCCGCCCAGGTCGAACCCGCGCGGCACGGCATTCTTGCAGGCCTCGACGTAGCGGCCGATGGCATCGCGCGTGCGCACGCGCCTTGCCCAGGCTGCTCGGACGGCGACGGTGCGGAACGGCTGCGTCCAGCGCGGCCTCGATCGCCAGCTCGGTGGCGTCGTCGAGCTTCTCGCCGTGCGGCCGAGAAGAACTTGATGCCGTTGTCGTGGTGCGGGTTGTGCGAGGCCGAAATCACGATGCCGCCGTCGGCGCGCAGCGAGCGCGTCAGGTGCGCGACGGCCGGGGTGGGCATCGGCCCCATCAGCTGCACGTCGACGCCCGCCGCGACCAGCCCGGCCTCCAGCGCGGCCTCGAACATGTAGTTGGAGATGCGCGTGTCCTTGCCGATGATCACCACCGGCTTGCGCCAGCGCATTCGCGCGCCAGCGCGTGGCCGTAGGCATTGCCCAGGCGCAGCACGAAGTCGGCCGAGATCGCGCCCTCCCCACCCGGCCGCGGATGCCATCGGTGCCGAAGTACCGTGCGACTCACGCAACCACCTCTGTCGTCCTCGACCGATGCCGGCTGCTTCATCATCAGCGCCAGCAACTGGGCGATGCGCTCGCGCATTTCGCGGCGGTCGCAGATCTGGTCGACCGCGCCGTGTTCGAGCAGGAACTCGCTGCGCTGGAAGCCTTCGGGCAGCGTCTCGCGCACGGTCTGCTCGATCACGCGCGGGCCGGCGAAGCCGATCAGCGCCTCCGGCTCGGCCAGGTTGATGTCGCCCAGCATCGCGAGCGAGGCGGACACGCCACCGGTCGTGGGATGCGTCATCACCGAGATGTACGGCAGTCCGGCCGCGCGCAGGCGGCCCAGCGCGGCGGACGTCTTGGCCATCTGCATCAGCGAGAACAGGCTTTCCTGCATGCGCGCGCCGCCGCGTGGCGGAGAAGCACACCAGCGGGCAGCCCATCTCCAGTGCGGTTTCGCGCCGCGCGTGCAAAGCGCTCGCCCACCACCGAGCCCATCGAGCCGCCCATGTAGGCGAAATCGAACGAGCAGGCCACCAGCGGGCGCTGCTTGAGCGTGCCGCTGCATGGCGATCAGCGCGTCGCGCTCGCCCGTGGACTTCTGCGCGGCCTTGATGCGCTCGGCGTACTTCTTCTGGTCCTTGAACTTGAGCACGTCGGTCGGGCCGAGCTCGGCGGCGATCTCCTGCGTGCTGCCGGCGTCGAACAGCGACTTCAGGCGCGCACGGGCGCGGATCGGCCATGTGGAAGTTGCACTTCGGGCAGACCTCGAGGTTCTCCTCGAGCTCGGGTCGGTAGAGCACGGCGCCGCAGCGGTCGCACTTTTCCCACAGCCCCTCGGGCACGCTGCGCCGCTTGCTGGCGGCGGCCGAGTCGGTCCGGATGCCCGAGGGCATGAGTTTCTTGAGCCAGCTCATCCTGGTGGGTTCTCGCTATCTCGTGGTTCGGCGGCGGCTTTGGGGCGCCGGGCTGCCATGTCCGCACCACGGCCGCATCGGCCGCAGTCGCTGCCCTTGATCGGGAAGCCGGGCCGCCTGTAGGTGACGCGGTCCGGCCAACGGGCGGCCGGACAGTTTAATGCGGTCGAGAATGCGTGCCGACCGGCCCGCCGGCCGCACCGGCGATAACGGGATCCCGCTGAACGGCTCAGCCGGCATCCAGCGCCGCGCGCAGCGGGCCAAGGAACCCGCCCGCCCGGCGCGCCGCCTCTTCGACGCCATCGGCTCCTTCCAGCGCGGCGACCAGCGCGCTGCCGACCACGACGCCGTCGGCCTGCCGGGCCATGGCCGCGGCGCTGGCGGCGTCCTTGATGCCGAAGCCGGCGACGACCGGCACCCCGCTTGCGCGCCCGGATCGCCGCCAGGCGGTCCCCGGCGGCGCCGGTGTCGAGCCGGTCGGCGCCGGTCACGCCGGCGAAGCTGACGTAGTAGAGGTAGCCCGCGGCGAGGTCGCACAACTGCCCGACACGCGCGTCGGACGTGGTCGGCGAGGCCAGCAGGATCAGCGCGATGCCCGCGGCATCGAAGGCCTCGCGGAACTCCGCGGCCTCTTCCGGCGGCAGGTCGACCAGCAGCACGCCGTCCACGCCGGCGTCGGCCGCCTCGCGTGCGAACCGGTCGGCGCCGCGGATCTCGATGGGGTTGAGGTAGCCCATCAGCACGACCGGCGTGTCGGCATCCTGCCCACGAAATGCGCGCACGCTGTCGAGCACGTAGCCCAACCCCGCGCCGCGGGCGAGGGCGCGCTCGGAGCTGCGCTGGATCGTCGGGCCGTCGGCCATCGGGTCGGAAAACGGTACGCCCAGCTCGATCACGTCCGCGCCGGCGGCGACCAGCGCATGCATCACCGGCACCGTGGCCTCCAGCGACGGATCGCCGGCGGTGATGAACGGCACCAGCGCCTTGCGGCCGGCGGCCTTGAGCTGGGCGAAGCGGGCGTCGATTCGGTTCATGGAAGCGGGATCTGCCTGTAAGCCCCTCTCCCAGTGGGAAAGGGGTTGGGGTGAGGGTTCGGCGGCGGGGAGCCGGTCAATGGAAACGAAGACCCGGGACGCGACAGAGCCGTTGACCATCATCGCCTCGCCGAACCCTCATCCGGCGCTGCGCGCCACGTACACCGGCGACATCCATGTCGCCGGCCCTCCGGGCGGCTGCGCCGTGAAAATCGGCAATCCTGCCGATTTTTCTCCCGGCGGGAGAAGGGGCGCCGACATCAAAACACCAGCCCTTCGCGCGCGGCGATCGTGTGCACGTCCTTGTCGCCGCGGCCGGACAGGTTGCACAGCACCAGCGCGTCCTTCGGCAGGTCGCGCGCGAGCTTCATCGCCTGGGCGATGGCGTGGCTGGATTCGAGCGCCGGCAGGATGCCCTCGGTGCGCGCCAGCTGGTGGAACGCGGCCAGCGCCTCGTCGTCGGTGACGCCGACGTACTCGGCGCGGCCGGTGTCCTTGAGGAAGGCGTGCTCGGGACCGACGCCGGGGTAATCCAGTCCGGCGGATACCGAATGGGTCTCGGTGATCTGGCCGTCGTCGTCGCAGATGACGTAGGTGCGGTTGCCGTGCAGCACGCCGGGGCGGCCCGCCGCCAGGGATGCCGCATGGCGGCCGGTGTCGATGCCGTCGCCCGCAGCCTCGGCGCCGACGAGGCGCACGCCGGCGTCGTTGAGGAAGGCATGGAACACGCCGATCGCGTTGCTGCCGCCGCCCACGCACGCCGTCACCGCATCGGGCAGGCGCCCGTACTCGGCCAGCATCTGCGCGCGTGCCTCGCGCCCGACCACGGCATTGAAGTCGCGCACCATGCGCGGATACGGATCCGGGCCGGCCACGGTGCCGATGATGTAGAAGGTGTCGCCGCACGTTCGTCACCCAGTCGCGCATCGCCTCGTTGAGCGCGTCCTTGAGCGTGGCCGACGCCGCTGGTCACCGGCACCACCTTCGCGCCCAGCAGCTTCATGCGGTAGACGTTGATCTTCTGGCGCTCGATGTCGGTCGCGCCCATGTAGACCACGCATTCCAGGCCCAGGCGCGCCGCGACGGTGGCGCTGGCGACGCCGTGCTGGCCGGCGCCGGTCTCGGCGATGATCCGGGTCTTGCCCATGCGGCTGGCGAGCAGCGCCTGGCCGATGGTGTTGTTGATCTTGTGCGCGCCGGTGTGGTTCAGGTCCTCGCGCTTGAGCAGGATGCGCGCGCCGCCGACCTCGCGCGCTGAGCCGCTCGGCGAAGTAGATCGGGCTCGGCCGGCCGACGTAATGCGCAAGGTCGTCGCTCGAACGCGGCGATGAACGTCCGGATCCACGCGTGCGGCGTCGTAGGCGGCGGCCAGCTCCTGCAGCGGCCCGATCAGGGTTTCGGCGACGAAGCGCCCGCCGTAGCGGCCGAAATGCCCGGACGCATCCGGGTAGGCGTGGAAGTCGATGGGGGACGTCGCGGCCATGTGCGGCACCTGGGAATGGGATTCAAAGACGGCAATGCCGGCGGTCTGCCGGCATTCCAAGTGTAGGCGATCGACCGTGTCCTCCCGCCGGACCCGGCACGACACCGCATTCCCGGCGTGGGTCACTCGAGCTGGTGGCAGTCGGCGCGGCGGACCTCTTCCACGAACCGGCGCATCTTCTCGCCGTCCTTCAGTCCGGGCTCGTCTTCGATGCCGCTGGACACGTCCACGCCCCAGGGCAGCGTGGCTGATGATCGCGTCGAAAATGTTCCCCGGCTTGCAGGCCGCCGGCCAGCATGAAAGGCTTCTGCACGCCGGCCGGGATGCGCGACCAGTCGAACACCTTGCCGCTGCCGCCCTGGCTCGCCGACCGTGTGGCTGTCGAACAGGAAGCCGGCGGCGACGGGATAGCGCATGTGGATGTTCGCCGGGTGCTGCTCGGCCAGTTCCGTCGCCCATCGGCGATCGCCTTGAGGTACGGCACGCCGAAGCCGCGGCAGAACGCGTCGTCCTCGCTGCCGTGGAACTGCAGCAGGCTGGGCCGCACCTGCCGCACCACCTCGCGCACGTCCTCAAGCGAGTTGTCCATGAACAGCGCCACCGCATCCACCAGCGGCGCCAGCGCATGGCGCATTGCGCGCGCCTCTTCGGGCTCCACGCGCCGCGGGCTGTCGGGCGCGAACACGAATCCGATCGCGTCGACCCCCAGCTCGCAGGCCAGTCGGACATCGCCCGGCCGGGTCAAGCCGCAGAACTTGATGCGGGTGCGGAACAGGGTTCGCTTCATGGCGCGGGGCTCTGCAGGGTCGACGGCGGCCGGGCAGGCCGCATTCGGCCGCGGATACAGCGGACCGAGGAACACCAGTCCATCGGGCGGCGCGGTCGGGCCCGGCACGCGTGCGGTCGCGGCCGGCCAGCAGACCTGCGCGATCCAATCCTCCGCCTGCTCGCCCCGCCCCACCAGCAACAGGCTACCGACAATGTTGCGCACCATGTGGTGCAGGAAGGCGTTGGCCTGCACCTGCACCTCCACGACGTCGTCCTGCCGCGTCACGCTGACTGCCTGCAGGTCGCGGCGCGCGTGCGGGGCCTGGCAGTGCACGGTACGGAATGCGGAGAAATCGTGTTCGCCCAGCAGCGCCTGCGCAGCGCGGTGCATCGCTGCCGGCATCCAGCGGGCGACGCTCCCAGGTCAGCATCTCGCGCCCGAGTGCGGGACGCACGTTGCGGTTGAGGATGCGGTAGCGGTAGCGGCGCGCGCGCGCTGAAAACCGCGCGTGGAAGTCATCGCCCACCGGCGCGCACCACAGCGCACAGACCGAGGGCGGCAGCCGCGAGGTGGTTCCGAGCATCCAGCCGCGCGCGATCGCGTCCGGCGGGGCTGTCGAAGTGGATGACCTGGCAGGCGCGCATGCACGCCGGCGTCGGTGCGGCCGGCGCAGACCAGTCCGATGCGCCGGCCGGCCACGAAGGACAGCGCCTGCTCGACGGCCTGCTGCACGGTGGCTTCGTCACGGCCGCCCTCCTCGCCCGTGCGTGCTCAGGCGCTGCCAGCCGGAGAATGCCGACTGCCGTCGTACTCGATGCCCATCGCGAACCGCCGCAGTGCGGGCGGTGCCGGCCTCGGGCCGCGATGTGTCGGCGCAGCGTCGTGTCATCCACGGATCAGGCGAGGTCGCGCAGCATCCGCTCGGCCTGCTGGCGAGCGTCGGAATCGCCGTGGCCGGCACCTCCTCCAGCAACTGGCGCGCGCTGCCGTGGTCGCCCAGCGCCACGTAGGCGCGGGCCAGTTCCAGGCGGTCATGGCCGGAAGCCGCATCCGCCCGCAAGGCAGGCGCGTGGCTTCCGTCGTGCCAGGTGGGTGCGCGACCGCCAGGCAGCGGGTCGCGTTCGCGGCGTTCCCAGGCGGCGGGATCCGCTTCCACTGCTGCGGCTGCCATGCCGATGCCGGGACGTCGGGCGTATCAAGGCGATGTTCGACCACCGGTGCAGGCTCGTCGGCGGGGGCTGTCGCCTCGGGGACAGGCGACGGAGCAGCAACAGCCGGCGCCGCCGCGTTCTCGATGGGACCGGTATGGAAAGAGTCGACAGGTCCGCCGGCCGACGCGGGCGCGCGCTGTCGTCGGCGCGGGCGACCGGTGCGCCGGTCGCGCCGGACGCGAAGGCGTCGGCGATCGCTGGAGGTGCGCTCGGGCGGCGCGCGGAATACCGGGTCGCCGCGCGGCGGCGCCCCAGCCACCAGCCCAGCAGCGCGACCAGCAGCACGGCGCCACCGCCCACCAGCCACGGGGTGGCGGACATCGGTGCCTGCGTGTCGTTGCTCTGGGTCTGGCCAGGCGCTGCTGCGCGGCCGCCAGTTCGCGTGTCCTTCATCGCGATCAGTTGCTGTTGCTGCTGCTGCAGCTTTTCCAGCTCGGCGACGCGGCTCTTCATCCTCGGCCACCTCGGCGTCGCGCGCGGCGAACGTTTCCTGTGGTCTGTCAGTTCCTGTCGCAGCATGTCGCCCTCGCCCCCGGCACTGATGCCGGATTGTGTGCCCGCCATCGATCGCATCGCTGGCGCCGGGCGGAACGATTTCCAGACGCGCATCGGCCGCGCGTGCGGCCGTGTGCGGGCTGAGCGCGCGGCCGGTGCCGGGGCCGTGCAGCGGCTGTCGTTCGTTGCCATCCGCCGGCTGCGGCACCGGCGCGGCGGCCTCGCGCCACTGGCGGGTCTGCGACGCGCACGAGCGTGGCGGCCTCGGCCGCGCCGACCTGCGCCAGCATGTCGCCGTCCGGCATCTGCAGCACCGCACCGGTGCGAACCTGGTGTGATATTGCCGCCGATGAAGGCGTCCGGGTTGGCGCGCAGCAGCGCGATCATGGCCTGGTCGACTGCCGACCTGGCCGCGCCACTTGCCGCGCGATCGCCGACAGCGTGTCGCCCTCGCGCACACGGTAGTCGGCCATCGGCGAGGGGCGATGCGTCAGGCCCGGCCGGCGCTGCCGGCGCGGCCGCCCGCGGCACGAGGGCGGATGTCGCATCCGGCACGCCGTCCGCATCGGTCGCGACCAGGGAGGCTGCGTCCGCCGCCTGCGCAGGCGCCTGGGCTTCGCCGGATGATGGTGTTGGACGGGGCGGCCTGCGGCGCCTGGATCGAGGGCTGCATCGGCGCGGCCGCGGTACGCGGCGCGTCGATCAGGGCGGTGTACTCGCGCACCAGCCGCCCCTGCCCCCAGTCCACTTCGATCAGGAACGTCAGCAACGGCTGGTCGATCGGCCGGCTGCTGGTGACGCGGATGACCGGGTTGCCACGCGCGTCCAGCGCCGAGGCGAACTGCAGGTCCGCCATCAGCGAATCCGGCGGACGCAGCCCGATGCGGGCGAAGGTTTCCGGCGATGCCAGGCGTGCCTGCAGGCGCTCCAGCTCGGACGGATCGCTGGAAACGATGGGGATCTCGGCGAGCAGCGGCTCGCCCGAGCCTCGACTTCAGCTCGATCTGGCCGAGGCCCAGCGCTGCCGCCGCTGCCAGCTGGCCAGCGCCAGTGACACCGCCAACGCCGACCGCATCGAATCGCTTCACGCGTGCTCCCACTGCATTCCCCAAGGCGCGACTCTAGCGAGCGGCGCCCACTGCGGCAATGCGCGCCGCCGCCACGCGCCGGCGGCGCCGGCGCCGGACGGCGCGTTCGAGCCGCCGCGCTCCGCCAGGCCGCGCTCTTCCAGCACCAGTTCGGCGAGCTGCACCGCATTGAGCGCCGCGCCCTTGCGGATGTTGTCAGCGACCACCCACAGTCGAACGCCGCGCGGGTGCGAGATGTCGTCGCGGATGCGGCCGACATACACCGGATCGTTGCCGGAGGCATGGGTGACCGGGGTCGGGTAGCCGCCGCCTTCATGCGCGTCCACCACCTCGACGCCGGGCGCGGACGCCAGCAACTCGCGCACGCGCGCAGCGCCGATCTTCTCGCGCGTCTCGATGTGCACGGCCTCGGAATGCCCGTAGAACACCGGCACGCGCACCACGGTGGCGTTCACCTGGATCGAGTCGTCGCCGAGGATCTTGCGGGTCTCCCAGACCAGCTTCATTTCCTCGGTGGTGTAGCCGTTGTCGAGGAAGTCGCCGCCGTGCGGAATCACGTTGAAGGCGATCTGCACCGGATAGACCTCCGGCTGCGGGTCCTGGAAGTTGAGCATGCCCGCCGTCTGCCGGCCCAGTTCCTCCAGCGCCTTGCGCCCGGTCCCCGAGACGGACTGGTAGGTGGCGACGTTGATGCGCTCGATGCCGGCCTCACGGTGGATCGGCGCCAGCGCGACCAGCATCTGCATGGTCGAGCAGTTGGGGTTGGCGATGATGCCGCGCGGACGCTGCTTCATCGCCTCCGGGTTGACCTCGGCGACCACCAGCGGCACATCGTCGTCCTGCCGGAACGCGGAGGAGTTGTCGATCACCACCGCGCCGGCCGCGGCGAACTTCGGCGCGTACGCCTTCGACACACTGCCGCCGGCAGAGAACAGGGCGATGTCGATGCCGGCCGGGTCGAACGTGGCCAGGTCCTGCACGACGATCTGACGCGCGCCGAACTCGACCTTGTCGCCGGACGAGCGCTCACTGGCGAGCAGGTGCAGCTGGCCGATCGGGAATTCGCGCTCGGCGAGGATCTTGAGCATGGTCTCGCCGACGGCGCCGGTGGCGCCGACGATGGCGACGTTGACTGGGTGGGTCATGGGAGTCTCGTTTTTTGCCACGGATGCCACGGATGGCACGGATGGCACGGATAAAGGCGGATAGAGCTTAGCTGTGGAAAGAGCGTTCCACGTCACTGCGGATGGAACGCTGTCCGCAGCCAGAAGATCGAATCAAAAGAACACTTTTTTCCGTGTCCATCCGTGTGCATCCGTGGCCAGAACGCTTCAACCCGGCACGCGCGGCGACATGTCGCCCACGTCGCCGCACTGGGCGCGGTGGCGCAGGGCCTGGTCCATCAGCACCAGCGCGACCATCGCCTCGCAGATCGGCACGGCGCGGATGCCCACGCAGGGGTCGTGGCGGCCGGTGGTGACGATGTCGACGACCTGGCCGTCCACGTCCAGTCCCGCGACCGGCAGGCGCAGGCTGGAGGTCGGCTTGAACGCGACTGCGCACCGTATGGCCTGCCCGCTGCTGATCCCGCCGAGCACGCCACCGGCGTGGTTGGAGGCAAACCCGGCCGGCTCCATGCGATCGCGGTGGACGCTGCCGGGCTGGGCGACCGACTCGAAGCCGGCACCGATCTCCACGCCCTTGGCGGCGTTGATGCCCATCAGCGCCGCGGCCAGCTCCGCATCCAGCTTGCCGTAGACCGGCTCGCCCCAGCCCGGCGGCACGCCTTCGGCGATGACCTCGACGCGCGCGCCGGCCGAATCGCCGGACTTGCGCAGTGCATCCATCGCCGCTTCCAGCGCGGGCACCTGCGCGGCATCGGGCCAGAAGAACGGGTTGCCCTCGACATCGCTGAGCGCATCGATGCGCTCGGGCACGGACTCAAGCCGGCGCTCGCCGATCTGCGACACGAAGCCCTGGATACGCACGCCGTGGCGCTCGGCCAGCCACTTGCGGGCAATGACGCCCGCGGCGACGCGCATGGTGGTTTCGCGCGCGCTGGAGCGCCCCCCGCCGCGCGGATCGCGGATGCCGTACTTGTGCCAGTAGGTGTAGTCCGCGTGCCCGGGGCGGAACTGCGCGGCGATCGCATCGTAGTCCTTGCTGCGCGCATCGGTGTTGCGGACCAGCAGGCCGATCGGCGTGCCGGTGGTGCGGCCCTCGTACACGCCCGAAAGGATCTCGACCTCGTCGGCCTCACGCCGCTGCGAGGTGTGGCGCGACTTGCCGGTGGCGCGGCGTGACAGGTCACGGACGAAATCGCCCGGCGCGATCTCAAGCCCCGGCGGGCACCCGTCGATGACGCAGCCGATCGCCGGCCCGTGGCTTTCGCCGAAGGTCGTCACCGTGAACAGCTCTCCGAAGGTGTTGCTGGCCATGGGTTGTCCGGCTGTCGGGTTTCAGGTTTTGCCCGCGAAGGCGGGAATGATCACATCACCTCGTTCCGGACAGCCCTTGCCTAAGCCGTCCATTCCGCCCTTTCCGTGCCCATCCGTGGCAAAAAAAGCCCTTCACCGCGCGTCGGCAAGCGCCTTGATGCGGGCGTGGTGCTCGACCAGGTCGCTGCGCTCGACCACGAAGATCCCCATCTGGCCGACCTTGAACTCGACCCACGCCATCGGCAGCTCCGGCAGCAGCGCGACCAGCGCGCGCTCGGCCTCGCCCACCTCGCAGATCAGCAGGCCGTGTTCGGACAGATGGTCGGGCGCGTCGCGCAGGATGCGCAGCGCCAGGTCCAGGCCGTCGTCGCCGGCGCGCAGGCCCAGTTCGGGCTCGTGGGCGTACTCCGGCGGCAGCGCGTCGGTCTCCTCGTGGGTGACGTACGGCGGGTTGGTGACGATCAGGTCGAACACCTCGCCCTGCAAACCGGCGAACAGGTCGCTCTGGCGCAGCTCGACGTTGTCGGCGTGCAGGCGCGCCTTGTTCTCGCGCGCCAGCGACAGCGCGTCCTCGTTGATGTCGGCGCCGACCACCTCCCAGTCCGGGTGGTAGTGCGCCGTGGCAATGGCAATGCAGCCCGAGCCGGTGCACAGGTCCAGCACGCGGCTGACCTCGCGGCCGCCCAGCCACGGCTCGAAGCCGGACTCGATGAGCTCGGCGATGGGCGAGCGCGGCACCAGTGCGCGCGGGTCGGATTTGAAGCTCAGGCCCGCGAACCACGCCTCGCCGGTGAGGTAGGCGGCCGGGATGCGCTCGTTGATGCGACGCTCGAACAGTGCCAGCACCGTCGCCTTTTCTGCGGTGGTGACGCGCGAGGCGCCGTACACCGGGCTCAGGTCGTGCGGCATGTGCAGCGCATGCAGCACCAGCTGCGTCGCCTCGTCGAGCGCGTTGTCGAAGCTGTGGCCGAAGGTCAGGCCGGCCTGCGCGAAGCGGCTGCCGCCGTGGCGGATCAGGTCGACGATGGTCAGCTGCTCGAACTGCACATCGGTGGCAGCGGCGCTGCGGTCGGGGCCTGCGGACATGGCGGCGCGTTCACGGGAGGGCCGGCGATTATAGCGGCCGGCCGTTATCATGCCGCGGTTGATTCCACCTGGATCCACCATGTTGAACCGCACCACCGCCATCGTCCTGGTCGCCGCACTCGCCGCCGCCCTCGGCCTGATCGCCGCCCAGCGCGTGTTCAATCCGGCGCCGCCGCCGGCCACGGCATGGCCGCAGACGGAAGCCGTACGGCTGTTCGACCCGCCGCGCGAACTGCCCGCCTTCAACCTGCGCCAGTCCGACGGCACGCCGCTGGTACCGGGCGAGCTCAAGGGCCACTGGACGCTGGTGTTCCTGGGGTTCACCCATTGCCCGGACGTGTGTCCCACGACCCTGACGCAGATGGCGCAGGCGCAGCGGCAGTGGGAGACGATTCCGGAGGCCCGCCGCCCGCGCGTGCTGCTGGTGTCGGTGGACCCGGAGCGCGACACGCCCGACCGCCTGGGCGAGTACGCCCACGCCTTCCACAAGGACACGCTGGCGGCGACCGCGGATATCCCGGCGCTGGAGGATTTCGCGCGCTCGATCAGCATGGTGTTCGCCAAGATCCCGGCCGAGGAAGGCATGCCGGTCGACCAGTACACGGTCGACCACAGCGCGGCGATGGCCGTGCTGGACCCGCAGGGCCGCATGTCGGGCGTCGTCCAGCCGCCGTTCGATCCCGCCGCGATCGCCCGCGACATGGCCGCGCTGACGCAGGCCGCCACGCCGTGAGCCTGATCACCCGGCTGACCTACGCGCTGCCCCACCGCGCGCTGTCGTCGGCGGCGCGCGCGCTGGCGTACTCCGACAACCCGCGCCTCAAGGCCTGGCTGATCGACACGGTGACGCGCCGCTTCGGCGTGGACCTGTCGGAGGCCGCGCAATCCGACCCTGCGCACTACCCCACCTTCAACGCTTCTTCACCCGCGCGCTCAGACCCGGCGCGCGCGTGGCCGACCCGGACCCGGATGCGCTGCTGATGCCGGCCGACGGGCGCATCAGCCAGTGCGGCGCGATCCAGGGCGATCGCATCTTCCAGGCCAAGGGCCAGTCATTCACCACCGGCGAGCTGCTGGGCGACGAGGCCGCCGCGCAGGCGTTCCAGGGCGGCATCTTCGCCACCGTGTACCTGTCGCCCAGGGACTACCACCGCGTGCACATGCCGTGGACCGGCCTGCTGCGCGAGACCGTGCACGTGCCGGGGCGGCTGTTCAGCGTGGGCCCGGCCGCCGTGCAGCACGTGCCACGGCTGTTCGCGCGCAACGAGCGGCTGGTGTGCCACTTCGACACCGACTTCGGGCCGATGGCGGTGGTGATGGTGGGTGCGCTGCTGGTGTCGGGCGTAGAGACGGTCTGGAGCGGCGAGGAGATTCCCGCGTACGGCCGCGCGATCACGGTCAAGGACTACCGCGGCGAATCGATCCGGCTGGCGCGCTTCGAGGAGATGGCGCGGTTCAACTACGGATCGACCGTCATCGTGCTGCTGCCGCCGGGGGTGGCCACGCTGGCGCCGGGCCTGGCGGCGGAGACGCCCGTGCGGCTGGGGCAACGACTGGCGACACGCGCCGCGGCCGACTGAAGCCCGGCGGCGGCGCCGGGCCGGGAATCAGCCGCCTTCGCAGCCCGCCAGCGTGATGCTCTGCCCGGTGTGCACGGCGTGGCGCGGCGGGCGCAGGTCGCTTGATCCGCGCCAGGACCACCGGATCGCAGTCGAACTTGCGTGCGATCGATGCCAGGGTCTCGCCGCGCTGCACCTCGTATTCGCGCGGCGACGCCGGGGCCGGTGCCGGCGCCTGCACCACGGGCGTGGCGACCGCGGGCAACGGCGCGCTGCCGCGCACGATGGCTTCGGCGGGGCGGCTGTTGACCAGGGTCCGGGCCAGTTCGGCGCGCGGCCCGCGGGTGCACCAGCGTCCGTAGAGCTGGGCGATGCGCGCGGTCGCCTGGAGTTCGGTCCCGGCCGGGATGCGGTCGTCGGCCTGGTAGCGCGGGTTGAGGTTGCGCAGCGCGCGCATGTAGCCGTCGCGCGCGCGGCTGTCGTTGCCCAGGCATACGGTCAACTGGTAGATCGACGCAGCCTGCTGCAGGCGCAACGGCCGTGCGCGCACCTCCGGCTCGGGGAAGACCACGCCGTACCGCTCCGGGTGCAGGAACAGCCACGCCGCCGCGATCACCATCGGCACGTAGTCACGCGTTTCCGGCGGGAACTGGTTGTAGACCGACTCGTCCCAGAAGCTGCGGCCGCCGGTTTCGCGGAACACGCGCAGCGCGCGGCCCTCGCCGCCGTTGTAGGCCGCCAGCGACAGCTCGATGTTGCGGTTGAGCTGCCCCAGGCGCTCGTTGAGATAGGACACGCTGGCCTGCGCGGCCGAATACGGGTCGTAGCGCGTGTCGAAGCCGCGGCCGTCCTGCCCCAGCCCGAAACGCTGGCCGGTGGCATACATGAACTGCATCGGCCCGGCCGCGCCCGCGCGCGAGGTCGAATGCACGCGGCCGTTGGATTCCTTGGCCATGATCCCGAACAGCAGCGCCTCCGGCAGCCCGGCGCGCTGGTAATGCGGCCACATCAGGTGGCGCATGTACTGGTAGTTCTCGTGGCTGTTCATCAGCGCCGGGCGCATGTCGGTCAGCCAGCGGCGGATGCCTTCCTGGACGGCCGGGTTGAACTCGACCATGTAGGCCATGTTGCGCTCGTCGCCCATCAGGCTGACGGTGCGGGCGGCTTCGGGCACCTGCCCGGCCATGCCGGGCGCGGCGGCCGGGCCCTCGTCCGGCGCGTCCGGGGCCTCCAGCGTGTCCTGGGCGTCGGTTTCCTGCTTGAGCAGGCGCTTGTAACTGGCCAGCAGGGTCGGCAACTGGCAGCCGCGCTGCTGCACGCAGGCGCTCATCACGTCCTCCATGTCCTCCAGCGCGGCGTCGGCCTGCGCCTGGCCCTCCGGATCAGCGTTGCCCACCCGCACCAGCGCCTCGCGGTAGCGGGCCTCGGCGGCCTGCATCCGCTGTTCCAGCGCGGCGGCGGCCTCGCGGTCGCGGCGCGATTGCGCCTGGGCATCGGGAGCAAGCGCCACCGTGGCGGTGGCCAGCATCAACGGAAGGAACAGACGGGACGGACGGATCATCGGCCAGCACATGCAACGGGGGGTCTGGCAGGGTAGACCCGCGCTGCCTGCAGGGGCAACCGCGCCGCGCGCAGGGTGTGCGGCGGATCAAGCCATGCGCATGCATCGCCCATCATGGCCTGCTGATCAGGGCTCGCTGATACCGGCCCGGTGATGCATTCCCGGCGATAGCGCCGGACATGCCTGTGGCGAAGCGGCATGTCTAGAATCAACCGCATCGCCTCGTCGCCTAGGGATTGCGCAGCCATGACCTCCCCACCCGTCCTGATCGGCCAGGCCATTACCGACCCGCCCCCCGCGCCGGCCAGGCCCATGTCGTCCTGCAGCCCGCGCTGGCCAACCGCCACGGCCTGGTCGCCGGCGCCACGGGCACGGGCAAGACGGTCACGCTGATGGTGCTGGCCGAAGGCTTCTCGAGGATCGGCGTGCCGGTATTCCTGGCCGACGTGAAGGGCGATGTCGCCGGCCTGGCCGTCGCCGGCACACCCAACGAAAAGACTGCAGGCGCGCGTGGCGCAGATCGGCATCGACGGCTGGACGCCCGAAGGCAACCCGGTCGTGTTCTGGGACCTCTTCGGCAAGCTCGGCCACCCGGTGCGCACCACCGTCAGCGAGATGGGCCCCACGCTGCTGTCGCGCATCCTGGAACTCAACGACACCCAGTCGGGCGTGATCGACATCGTCTTCAAGCTCGCCGACGACCGCGGCCTGCTGCTGCTGGACCTGGACGACCTGCGCGCCCTGCTGAGCCTGGTGGCCGAGGAGCGCAAGGACGGTCTCGACCGCGTACGGCCTGGTCAGCGCGCCCTCGATCGGTGCGATCCAGCGCGCCCTGCTGCGGCTGGAGTCCGATGGCGGCGACATGTTCTTCGGCGAGCCCGCGCTCGAGCTGGCCGACCTGATGCGCACCAGCCTCGACGGCCGCGGTGTCATCAACATCCTCGCCGCCGACCGGCTGGTGCTCAAGCCGCGGCTGTATTCCAGCTTCCTGCTGTGGCTGCTGTCGGAGCTGTTCGAGACGCCTGCCGGAAGTGGGCGACCTCGACAAGCCCAAGCTGGTGTTCGTGTTCGACGAGGCGCACCTGCTGTTCGACGACGCCCCGCCCGCGCTGCGCCAGCGGGTCGAGCAGGTGGTCCGGATCATCCGCTCCAAGGGCGTGGGCGTGTACTTCTGCTCGCAGTTCCCCGACGACGTGCCCGATGACATCCTCGGCCAGCTGGGCAACCGCGTGCAGCACGCGCTGCGCGCGTTCACCCCGCGCGACCAGAAGGCCGTGCGCACGGCGGCCGAGACCTTCGTGCCCAACCCCGGCCTGGACGTCGCCGCCGCCATCGGCAGGCTGGGCGTGGGCGAAGCGCTGGTGTCGACGCTGCAGGACAAGGGCGTGCCGATGCCGGTGGAGCGCACGCTGATCGCGCCGCCGCGCTGCCGGATGGGTGCCATCACCGATGCCGAGCGCATGCAGGTGCGCGCGGGCAGCCCCGTGGGCGCGAAGTACGACACTGCCGTGGACCGCGAATCGGCGGCGGAAATGCTGGCGCAGCGCCGTCCAGGCCCGCAGCGAGGCCGCCGGCGCGCCCCCGGTGCCGGGTAACGGTCGCGGCGATGCCAGGCCCGCGGGCGGACTGGGCCAGACGGTCAAGGATGCGGTGTTCGGCACCAAGCGCCGCCAGGGCATGCTGGAAACCATGGCCAAGCAGGCCTCACGCACGGTCGGCAGCCAGATCGGCCGCCAGATCCTGCGCGGGGTGCTCGGCGGCGTGTTCGGCGGCAAGCGGTGAGCGCGCCCAGGCAGGGCTGGAGACGTGCGGGATCGATGCAGGAGCGCACGCTGACCCTCGCGCTCCCTTCCTCGCTGACCGCCTAGAATCCCTTCCCGCATCTGACCGCCGCCCGCCCCCTACCGGAGATCCGTGCACATGAAGCCCGCCACCCGACTGGCCTGCCTGGCCCTGTCCGTTGCCGCCATGGCCGTCACGACTGCCGCCTGCCAGCGCACCGCACCCGACGCCGACCCTGCCGCGACGGCCGCCACGACCGCCCCGTCCGCCGCGCCGTCGCCCGCGCCGGTCGAGCCGACACCGCCGTTCGTCCCGGCCACCGATGCGGCTAGCGATGCGGGCGCGCTGGACGTGCGCGCCTTCGCCGGCACGCTCTTGGGCACCCTGCCCTGCGCCAGCTGCCCCGGCATCCGCACCGAACTCACCCTCGGCCCGGACGGCACCTTCACCCTGGCCGAGACGTACCTGGAGCAGGCCGACGGTGCCCGCGAGCTGAAGGGCACCTGGTCGGCGGAAGACGACGGCGCGCGCCTGCGGCTGGACCCGGACAGCAAGTCCGACGAGGACCGCGTGTTCCAGATCGTCTCGCGCGACGAAGTGCGCCTGCTCGACCGGTCGGGTGCGCCAATCGACTCGACGCTGGATTACAGCCTGCGCCGGATGCCCGCATCGAACTGATACCGGTCGTCCGGCACACCTACCCCCGTCACCACCGCGCCGACGCTGCTGCGCCGGCGCGGGCAGTTTCCCGGAAACGTTCCCTATGGGCCGCTGGCGCCCGCCTACCCCGACCGGCACGGCGCTGATCACGCGCCAGGGCCACGACCGGCTGAAGGCCGAACTTGACGACCTGTGGCGCGTGCAACGCCCGGAGGTGGTCCGGCGCCCTGTCCGCCGCCGCCGCCGAGGGCGACCGCTCGGAAAACGCCGAATACACCTACCGCAAGAAGCAGCTGGGCGAGATCGACCGCCGCGTGCGCTACCTGAGCAAGCGGCTGTCGACGCTGAAAGTGGTGGACGCGACGCCCTCCGACCCGTCGGCGGTTTTCTTCGGCGCCACGATCGAACTCGAGAACACCGACAGCGGCGAAACGGTGCGCTACCGCATCGTCGGACCCGACGAGACGGACGCGCCGCTGGGCTGGATCAGCATCGACTCGCCCCTGGCACGCGCCCTGCTGGGCAAGCGGATGGACGACGAAGTGCGCGCGGCGTTGCCGGGCGGTGAGGTGACGTACTGGGTGGTCGGAATCGAGTACTGAGTTTCGTCTCATGACGCGCCCAACCCCGTCGTCATTCCCGCCTTCGCGGGAATGACGGGCAGTGGTCGCATGAAGGCGAGGGAGAAGCGCGTCCTCTCACCCCGCAACGGCGCGAATAACGGCGTTGGTGAACGCCGGAATGTCATCGGGCTTGCGGCTGGTGATCAGGCCGCCGTCCTCGACGACCTCGCTGTCCTCCCAGGTGGCGCCCGCATTCTCCAGATCCTTGCGCAGCGACGGCCACGAGGTGACGTTGCGCCCTTCAACCAGGTCGGCTTCGATCAGCGTCCAGGGGCCGTGACAGATCGCCGCGACCGGTTTGCCACCATCGAAACAGGCCTTGATGAACCCGACCGCATCCTTGTCCATGCGTAGCTTATCGGGGTTGATGACGCCGCCCGGCAGCACCAGCGCGTCGTAACTGCCGGCTTCGACATCGGACAAGGCCTTGTCGACCGCGACCTCCTTGCCCCAGTCCTTCTTGTCCCAGCCGCGGATGGACCCGGCCTTGGGTGCGATCACGTCCACGCTCGCGCCCGCCTCTTCCAGCAGACGCCTGGGTTCGGTCGAGTTCGGACTGCTCGAAGCCGTCGGTGGCGAGGATGGCAATGGTCTTGCCGGCGAGGGTCTGGGCCATGGTTCTGCTCCGTGCGGCGGGACAGTGGACCCCAGTGGACGGCAAACCGGCGTGAACCGGGGATTCGGGATTCGGGATTCGGGATTCGGAGTCGGGAATCGGACTCTGATGTAACCCAGGCCGTCATTCCCGCGAAGGCGGGAACCCAGAGACGTTGCTCCGCCAACGTTGGCGCCACGGGATATCCGGCTCCGCCGATTAAGCGCGAGCCCGCATTCGCGGGAATGACGCTTTGGCGCGCAACCCGCGCTGCCGCCCGCTTTCAGTCCTGCTCGACCAGCGCCTCGCCGTACAGGTCGTGCTCGTCGCTGCCCATGATCTCGCACGTCGACGAACTCGCCCGGGCTGCAGGCCGGCCTCGCGCGCCGTCCTGGATCTGCACCAGGCCGTCGATCTCCGGCGCATCGGCCTTCGAGCGCGCGATCGCGAGTTCGCCGTCGATCGCGTCGACCAGCACCGCTGCACGCGTGCCGACCTTGGCCTCGAGCCGCGCGGCGCTGATCTCGCGCCTGCCGCTCCATGAAGCGCGCCAGGCGCTCCTGCTTGACCTCTTCCGGCACCGGATCGGGCAGCGCGTTGGCCGCGGCGCCGTCGACCGGCGAATAGGCGAACGCGCCGACGCGGTCGAGCTGCGCTTCGTCGAGGAAGTCCAGCAGCTCCTCGAACTCGGCCTCGGTCTCGCCGGGGAAGCCGACGATGAAGGTGCTGCGGATGGTGAGGTCCGGGCAGATCGCGCGCCAGCGCTGGATGCGCTCGAGCGTCTTGTCGACCGCGCCGGGCCGCTTCATCAGCTTGAGGATGCGCGGGCTGGCGTGCTGGAACGGGATGTCCAGGTACGGCAGCAGCTTGCCTTCCGCCATCAGCGGGATGATGTCGTCGACGTGCGGATACGGATAGACGTAGTGCAGGCGCGTCCACGCGCCGAGCTCGGCCAGGCCTTCGCACAGCGCCTTCATGCGCGTCTGGTACGCCTTGCCGCGCCATTCGCGCTCGGCGTACTTCACGTCGACGCCGTAGGCGACTGGTGTCCTGCGAGATCACCAGCAGTTCCTTCACGCCGCCGCGCACCAGCTTCTCGGCCTCGCGCAGCACCTCGTCGACCGGGCGCGACACCAGGTCGCCGCGCATCGACGGGATGATGCAGAAGCTGCAGCGGTGGTTGCAGCCTTCGGAAATCTTCAGGTACGCGTAGTGCTTCGGCGTCAGCTTGATGCCGTAGTCGCGGCACGCAGGTCGATGAACGGATCGTGCGTCGGCGGCAGCGCCGCGTGCACGCGCGTCCATCACGCTGGCGTAGTCCTGCGGGCCGCTGATCGACAGCACGTCCGGGTGCGCCTCGCGGATCAGCTCCGGCGCGCTTGCCCAGGCAGCCGGTGACGATGACCTTGCCGTTCTCGGCCATGCGCCTCGCCGATCGCGTCCAGCGATTCGGCCACGGCCGAGTCGATGAAGCCGCAGGTGTTGACCACCACCACGTCGGCGTCGTCGTAGCTCGGCACGATGTCGTAGCCCTCCACCCGCAGCTGGGTGAGGATGCGCTCGGAATCGACCAGCGCCTTGGGGCAGCCGAGGCTGACGAAACCGACCTTGGGGTTGGCGGACATGCAGGGACATGGCGGGCGCGCCGGGAGCGGCGGGCGGATCTAGGTGGCACGTGACAGGCCGGCGTGCGCCGCCCGGACGGCGCCGATCCGCGCGCGCTGGTGGCGTACTGCCTCGCCCGGACGGACGGAGCGCGCGCATGGGCCACTGGATCGACACTCGACACGCCGAGCCGGCCCGCATCGCGCGCCTGGCGCGCCGAGCCGCACGCGCCGCCGCGCGGCGCGCTGGTCGTGGTGCAGGAGATCTTCGGCGTCAACGCGCATATCCGCGACGTCGCCGACCGCTTCGCCGCGCACGGCTTCGTCGCCCTGGCGCCGGCCCTGTTCGACCAGGTCGAGCCGCGGCGTCGAGCTCGGCTACGACGAGGCCGGGCGTCGCGCGCGGCCGCGACCTGGTCGCGCAGGCTCGGCTTCGACCGCGCGCTCGACGTGCGTCGCCGCCGCGCGCGAGCTGCTGCGGCGAAGGCCGGCGCGGTCGGCGTCGTCGGCTTCTGCTGGGGCGGCACCGTGGCGCTTCCTCGCCAACACGCGGCTTGGACTGCCGGCGGTCAGCTACTACGGCGGCCGCACCGTGCCGTTCCTGCGACGAGCCGCTGCGCGCGCCGATGATGTTCCACTTCGGCGAGCACGACCCGATCATCCCGCCCGACGACGTCGCAGGCGCACCGCGAGGCGCTACCCGCAGCGCGGATGTGCACGTCTAGCCGGCCGGCCACGGCTTCAACTGCGACGCAGCGCGCCGACTACGACGCCGACAGTGCCGCGCAGGCGCTGGCAGCGCACGCTCGCCTTCCTCGCAGCGCATGCGCTGCGATGACATGCCGCCGAGCTGGCAGCTGCACCCGCAGCTGGCCGCCGACACCGCACCCGGTCGCCGACGCTGCCGCTGTGCGAGCTGCGGCTGATGGACGACGCCAACTATCCCTGGCTGGTCCTGGTGCCGCGCGTCGCCGGAGCGGTCGAGCTGGATCGACCTGGACGACGCCGCAGCAGGCGCAGCTGACCGGCGAGATCGACGCTGGCCTGCCGCGCGCTGCAGGCGCTGTTCAAGCCGCACAAGCTCAACGTCGCCGCGCTCGGCAACATGGTGCCGCAGCTGCACGTGCACGTGATCGCGCGGTATCGCGAGGACATCGCGTGGCCGCGGCCGGTGTGGGGCACGGCGACCGCGAGTCCCTACAGCCCCGAAGCGCTGGTCGAGCAGGTGGCGGCCCTGCAACGGGTGCTTCCCGCGCTAAGCGGGACGCAAAGGCGGCGCGGCCTCAGGTCCGCGGCAGGGTGACGCCGGTCTGGCCCTGGTACTTGCCGCCGCGGTCCTTGTAGCTGGTCTCGCAGACTTCGTCGTCGGACTCGAAGAACAGCATCTGCGCCACGCCCTCGTTGGCGTAGATGCGCGCCGGCAGCGGCGTGGTGTTGGTGAACTCCAGGGTCACGTGGCCTTCCCACTCCGGCTCCAGCGGCGTCACGTTGACGATGATGCCGCAGCGCGCGTAGGTGCTCTTGCCCAGGCACACCACCAGCGTGTCGCGCGGGATGCGGAAGTACTCCACGGTGCGCGCCAGCGCGAAGCGAGTTGGGCGGGATGATGCACTCGTCGGCCTCGACGTCGACGAAGCTCTTCGGGTCGAAGTGCTTCGGGTCGACGATGGTCGAGTTGATGTTGGTGAAGATCTTGAACTCGCGCGAGCAGCGCACGTCGTAGCCGTAGCTGGAGGTGCCGTAGCTGACGATGCGCTGGCCGTCGGCCTGCTTGACCTGCCCGGCCTCGAACGGCTCGATCATGCCGTGCTGCTCGGCCATGCGGCGGATCCAGCGGTCGCTCTTGATGCTCATGCGCGTGATTCCCGGGTGGCGGTGGCGTGCCGGCGAGCTCGTCGGCGGGTCGTCGGCAGCCGCGGCCGATGGTCAGCGGCGCGTGATCAGAGCAGCGACGCGCTGATCGGCACGGCGCACGCGTGGCCGCAGCTGCCAGTTGCGCGGCCAGCACGGCGCGGCCGTGTCACGGTAGGCCTGGGCCGACCGCCGAATCCGGCGCGGACGCCACCACCGGCACGCCGGCGTCGCCCTGCTCGCGGATCGCGATCTCCAGCGGCAGCGCGCCCAGCAGCGGCACGCCGTACTGCGCCGCCATGCGCTCGCCGCCGCCCTCGCCGAACATGTGCTCGGCGTGGCCGCAGTTGGAGCAGACGTGCACGGCCATGTTCTCGACCATGCCCAGCACCGGCACCTCGACCTTCTCGAACATCTTCAGCGCCTTCTTCGCATCCAGCGTGGCGATGTCCTGCGGCGTGGTCACGATGACCGCGCCGGCGACCGGGATCTTCTGCGCCAGGGTCAGCTGGATGTCGCCGGTGCCCGGCGGCAGGTCGACGATCAGGTAGTCCAGGTCCTGCCGCCACAGCGGTGTCGGTGAGCAACTGCGTCAGCGCCGAGGTGGCCATCGGCCCGCGCCAGATCATCGGCGTGTCCTGGTCCACCAGCAGGCCGATCGACATCGCCTCCACGCCGTGCGCGCGCATCGGCTCGATGGTCTTGCCGTCCGGGCTGTCGGGCCGGCCGCGCAGGCCCAGCATCATCGGGATGCTGGGGCCGTAGACGTCGGCGTCCAGCACGCCCACGCGTGCCCCGTCGGCCGCCAGCGCCAGCGCCAGGTTCACCGCAGTGGTCGACTTGCCCACCCCGCCCTTGCCCGAGCCCACCGCGATGATGTTGCGGATGCCGGCCAGCGGCGACAGATTGGGCTGCACGGCGTGGCTGGTGATGCGCGCGGTGACCTCCACCGGCCCGATGGTCAGCCCATCGGCCTCCAGCATCGGTGCCACCGCCTGCGGCAACCACGCCTGCAGCATGCCGGCCGGTACGCCGCTGGATACGCTCAGCGCGACCCGTCCCGCCGTCTCGGCGACGCGGATCCTCGCACCCAGCGCGGCCAGCGAAGGCCCCCATGGCGTGGCGAGGTCGGCGATGCGGGTTTCGAGCGGGCTCGACACGCGAAGACTGCCTTGAAGGGTGCGCACTGCGGGCCGCCATTGTCGCAGCACACGCGCCACAGGACGATTGCCCTGATGGCTGCAATTGCCGAAGCACCACCACTCGCTGGCCTCCCCTGTCCCGACGCGGCATGAACGCGACAGCCGAGGCCCCTCCGTACGCGGGCGGATGCGGTATAACGTCCCGCAGCCCGGCGGCCGAACGCGGGGTTCCATCTATCCCTTGGAGGGGACGATCCATGCGCAAGACACTGCTCGCCCTGCTGGCACTGCCGCTGATGGCCGTTTCGGCCGTCGCGATGGCACAGAACACTCCGGTCGGTTCGTGGACGACGATCGACGACGCCACCGGCAAGCCCAAGTCGGTCGTGGAGATCTACGAGGCCCGCGACGGCACCCTGGCCGGCCGCGTCGACCAGATCCTGCAGTCCGACAAGGGCCCCAACCCGATCTGCGACAAGTGCACCGGCGCCAACAAGGACAAGCCGGTCAAGGGCATGGTCATCCTGTGGGGCATCAAGCAGAAGGGCGGCACGTGGGAAGGCGGCAAGATCCTCGACCCGGCCACCGGCAAGGTGTATTCGGTGAAGGTCACCCCCAGCAGCGACGGCAAGAAACTGGAGGTCCGCGGCTTCATGGGCTTCTCGATGCTGGGCCGCACGCAGTCCTGGGTGCGCCAGTAACCGTATCGGACTCACCATCGGCCGGGGAAAACCGGTTGATCGAAACGGCCCGCAATGCGGGCCGTTTTCTTTTGGACCCCAATGCCGGCCTTGCCGTGGAGCAGAGGCATCGCCTTCGGAAACGCCATCCGGCCCCGGCAGCCTGCCCGGACCCGCATGCGATAATCGCCGGCCGTTCCGCGCGCCCCAAGAAGCCACCCCATGCCCCGCGAGCTCGTCGTCACCTGCGCCCTGCCCTACGCCAACGGCCCGCTGCACCTGGGCCACCTGGTCGGCTACATCCAGGGCGACATCTGGGCGCGCGCGCGCCGCATGGCCGGCGACACCGCGCACTTCGTCTGCGCCGACGACACCCACGGCACGCCGATCATGCTGGCCGCCGAAAAGGCGGGCACCACGCCGGAGGCCTTCATCGCCGGCATCCAGGCCAGCCACGAGCGCGACTTCGCCGACTTCGGCGTGGCCTTCGACCACTACGACTCCACCCACTCGGCCGCGCAACCGCGCGCTGACCGAGGCGATCTACGCCAAGCTCGACGACAACGGCCACATCGCGCCGGCGCTCGGTCGCAGCAGCTGTTCGATCCGGTCAAGGGCATGTTCCTGCCCGACCGCTACGTCAAGGGCACCTGCCCGAACTGCGGCACGCCCGACCAGTACGGCGACAACTGCGAGCACTGCGGCGCGACCTACGCGCCGACCGAACTGAAGGAGCCGCGCTCGGTGCTGTCGGGCGCGACGCCGGAGCTGCGCGAATCCGAGCATTTCTTCTTCGAGGTGGGCGGCTTCGAGGCGTTCCTGCGCGAGTGGCTGGCCGGCGACGTCGCCCCGCCGGGCGTCAAGGCCAAGCTGCAGGAATGGCTGGACGCCGAGGGCGGCCTGCGCGCGTGGGACATCTCGCGCGACGCGCCGTACTTCGGCTTCGAGATCCCCGGCGCACCCGGGCAAGTACCTCTACGTGTGGCTGGACGCGCCGATCGGGTACCTCTCCAGCTTCCAGGCGCTGTGCGAACGCGAGGGGCTCGACTTCGTCGGCTATCCTGGCACGCGATTCGGCCGCAGAGCTGCACCACTTCATCGGCAAGGACATCGTCAATTTCCACGGCCTGTTCTGGCCGGCGGTGCTGCACGGCGCCGGCTTCCGCGCGCCCACGCGCCTGCACGTCAACGGCTACCTGACGGTGGACGGCGCGAAGATGTCCAAGTCGCGCGGCACCTTCGTCATGGCGCGCACCTACCTGGACGCCGGGCTGGACCCGGAGGCGCTGCGCTACTACTTCGCCACCAAGACCAGCGGCGGGGTCGACGACCTGGACCTCAACCTGGCTGACTTCACCGCGCGGGTGAACAGCGACCTGGTCGGCAAGTTCGTCAACCTCGCCAGCCGTTGCGCGGGCTTCATCGAGCAAGCGCTTCGACGGGCGGCTGGCCGATGCCCTGCCCGACCGCGCGATGTACGCGCGCTTCGTCGAGCAACTGCAGCCGATCGCCGCCGCGTACGCAGCGCAACGAAGCCGCCGTCGCGCTGCGCCTGACCATGGCGCTGGCCGACGAGGCCAACCGCTACATCGACGAGTACAAGCCCTGGGTGCTGGCCAAGCAGGAGGGCGCGGATGCGCAACTGCACGCCGTCTGCACGCAGGCACTGAACCTGTTCCGCGTGCTCAACACCGCGCTCAAGCCGGTGCTGCCGCGCACCGGCGCGCAGGCCGAGGCCTTCCTGCAGCGCGCCGGTGGCGCGCTGGGGCGACCTCGACACGCCGCTGGTGGCCCATCGCATCGGCGAGTACACGCCGCTGTTCACCCGAATCGACCCGAAGACATCTGGACGCCATGACCGAAGCCAGCAAGGACTCCCTCAAGCCCACCGGGACGACGCCCGCCACTGCAGGGGCCGCTGCGGCCGCGAAGCCAGCTGCGGGTTCGATCGCGCCTGAAGCCGCTCCTACAAAAGGCACGGCTGAAGACGCGGGCACGCCGACCATCGGCATCGACGACTTCGCCAAGCTCGACCTGCGGGTCGGCCGCGTGCGCGTGTGCGAGTTCGTGGAGGGGTCCGACAAGCTGCTGCGCTTCGAGCTGGATGCCGGCGATCTCGGGACCCGCCAGATCTTTTCGGGCATCCGCGCGTCCTACGGCACGCCGGAATCGCTGGTGGGGCGCAACGTGGTGTTCATCGCCAACCTGGCGCCGCGCAAGATGCGCTTCGGCATCAGCGAGGGGATGATCCTGTCGGCCGGTTTCGATGGCGGCGGGTTGTTCCTGCTGGATGCGCACGAAGGGGCGCAGCCGGGCATGCCGGTGCGTTGAGGAAAGGGCTCGGGACTAGGACTAGGAAGTTGGTCTTAATTCCTCCAGTCCCTTGCCTCTAGCCTCTAGCCGCCCTAATCCCTGATCCCTGATCCCCAGCAGTGACCGACCTCGCCGAGCGACTCGACCGCCTGCTGCCGCAGACCCAGTGCGGGCAGTGCGGCTACGCCGGCTGCCGCCCGTACGCTGAAGCGATGGCATGTGGCGAGGCGGGGCCGGACCACTGTCCACCGGGTGGCGACACCGGTGCCGCCGCACTGGCCCACGTCCTGCACGTGCCGGCCGTCCCCTATGACCGCGGCCGTGGCCAGCACAAGCCGCCGCAGGTCGCGCGGGTGGTCGAAGCCGACTGCATCGGCTGCACCAAATGCATCCAGGCCTGTCCGGTGGACGCCATCATCGGCGGCGCAAGCACATGCACGTGGTGATCGAGCCGCTGTGCACCGGCTGCGAGCTGTGCGTGCCCGCCTGCCCGGTGGACTGCATCGTGCTGATGCCCACGCCGGCCTGAGCGCGCCGGGGCAGGTCAATCGCGCGTGGACGGCATTTCCGGCGCGTCGCACAGCGAGCACACGCGTTCCACGCGATACCCGGCATCGGCCAGGTGGGCGACCAGGCCGTCCTCGCCCAGCAGGTGCAGCGCACCCACCACCACCAGCACGTCGTCGCTGCCGTCATCCAGCATCGCGCGGATCTGCGGCAGCCAGGCCTGGTTGCGGACCACGTTGATCCGCCGGTAGGTCTCCGGCGTGCGTGCCTGCATCTCCTCGACCGTCATCCGGTCCAGTGCCGCCACGTCCGCATCGCGCCAGGCGGTGTGCAGGTCGGCCAGCAGCCCGGGCATGTCATCGGGGCGGCTGACGAAGTCCGAAAGCGCGGCCACCTGCTCCTCCATCGGCGTGCCATCCAGCGCCTGGATCTGGTCATCGATGGTCTCCAGCCCACCGGTCGGCTTGCCGGCATCGGCGGCGGCACGCATCAGGTGCTGGTCCAGGCCGTGCTCGCCACTGAAGCCCATCGACTGCGACAGCGCCATGGTCAACGACAGGTTGACAAACCACGGCTCGAACGCTTCGAACTGCGCGGCCGGGACCCCGTTTCGCGCCAGTACACGGGCGAAGGCCTCATGCACATCCGGCGGCAGCACCTCGCTCAGCGCGCCGCCCTGCGCGTAGCCGGCCGCCTGGAGGAACTTCAATGCCGTGGCGGGATCGTGCAGGTCCTCGGGCGGGACCTCGAACACCAGCCGGTCCGCCGCCGCGAACGCCTCGGTGATGTCGCCCGACACCGGGTAATCCCCGGGCTTGAGCAAATGGAACGACCCCAGCAGGTACACACTGCCGCGTGCCGTGCCCGCACCGGTGCCACTCTCCGGGCCGGCCTGCGTCAGTTTCCACAGCAGGGGCAGCGGCGGACGCGCATCGCCCTGGCGCAGGCTGGCGGTCGACGACGCCACCGGCAGGGCATCGCCATCGTCCCTGGCCGACGCGGGCGACAGCAGGGCCAGCGCGAGTGCGGCGGCGAAGGCGAAGCGGGCAGGTGCGTGCATGCAGGGTCCAGTCAGGGCGCGGCCGTGCCGGCAGCGGGGGGAAGGTACGCCTTTTCGCCCGCCGGGATGTGCAGGTCAAGCCGGTTGTCCGTCGGCGGCAGGCGGCAGGTCGAGAACGCAGTGAACGCACAGGGCGGGTTGTAGGCGCGATTGAAATCGAGCACGACCGGTCCGTCCACCGGCGGCGGTGCCACGTCGAGGTAGCGGCCGATGCCATAGCTGCCATGGCCGCTGGTACGGTCCACGAATGCGACCCACGCGCCCTCCGGACCGGGCTCCAGCAGCTCCAGCCGGTGCAGGCGGCCGTCGGCCTGGAACGTCACCGCGCCGGGGTTGGCGACCTGCGCGACGGTGCCGACGATATCGGCCACCTCCATGGTGCGGGGTGCCGGGTGCGCGGTGTAGTGGGCCTGCACCACCCAGTCGGGGCCGCCCGGCCACCACGCCAGCCCGGCGAATCCGGTGCGCGTGGCCGCGTCGGCATGACGGACGCGCAGCGCATGGCGGGCACCGCGGCGGATCACCGTGAGCTGCCCGCGGCCGTCGTCGAACCCGAGCACGCTGGCGCCGGCCGGGTCGGCATCGGTGCGAAGGCGCACCGCCGAGGACACAGGCTCGCCGTCCAGCGTCACGGCCACGCCGCGCTCGGGCGTAAACCGCACCCCGTCGTTGCGCAGATCGACCAGACCCAGCTGCGCCGGCCCGGCGGCCAGCCGGATGCCGTTCTGCGCCCCTGCGCCGACGAAGTGGGGGCCGGGCCCCAGCCAGTGCAGGCCGACCAGGGCGGACATGCCGTCGGGCGCGGTCAGCGCGTGCAGCCGCTGCGCCCGCCAGCGCCGCTGCACGGCCTCGAAACGGGCCTGGGAGGTCGCATCGGCCTGACGGTCTACGGCGGGCGGGCCATTCCCACCGCAGGCGGCCATCGCCACCAGCGCGGCGAGCAGCACGGTGGCGCCCGTCCACCGCGGAGACCACCGGACCCCGGCCACCGGACGCATCAACGCCCCCGCAGGAACCAGCGGTCGATCTCCGCCAGCGTGAAATGGGCCCACGTGGGGCGGCCGTGGTTGCACTGGCCGGAACGCTCGGTGGCCTCCATCTCGCGCAGCAGGGCGTTCATCTCCGGCAGCGAGAGCCGGCGATGCGCACGCACCGCCCCGTGGCAGGCCATGGTCGACAGCAGTTCGTCGCGCGCTTCGGCGACGCGGCGTGACTGGCCATGCTCGCGCAGGTCGGCCAGCACGTCGCGCAGCAGCGCCTGGACATCGCCGTGCGCCAGCAGCGCCGGCACCGCGCGCAACGTGAGCGTCTGCGGACCGGCGCGGGTGACTTCGAAACCGAGGTCGGCCAGCGTGTCCGCCTCGCGCTCGGCCACCTCCGCCTCGCGTTCGGACACCGCCATCGCGGCCGGCACCAGCAGCGGCTGGGTGCGCAGTCCTTCGCCGTCGTGCGCGCGTTTGAGCTTCTCGTAGCCGATGCGCTCGTGCGCGGCGTGCATGTCCACGACGATCAGGCCCTGCGCGCTTTCGGCCAGGATGTAGATGCCGTGCAGTTGCGCCACCGCATGGCCCAGCGGCGGCAGCGTCGGCTCGGGGCTGTCGGGCAACTGCGGTGCAGGCATGGCCGAAGTCGCGGATGCCGTGCCGCCGTCGGCCGCGCCGCCCGCGCCGTAGAGGGCGGCATAGCCGGCCTGCGCCTCCTGCGCCCACACGCCGGACTGTGCGCCATCGCGAAGGCCAAGCGGCTCCTGCGCGCGGCCCCACGGCGGCACCATGCCCTGCCCGCCCGCTGCCTGTCCGTCCAGCGTCTGTCCGCCTGGCCAGGGCGCGGCCAGCGGATGCGCCGCCATCGCCGAGGCCTCGATGCCCGCGCGCGTTTCCGCCAGTGCCTGGTGCAGCGTGCGGTAGACGAAATCGTGGATCAGCCGTCCGTCGCGGAAGCGCACCTCGTGCTTGGCCGGATGCACGTTGACGTCCACGCGCCGCGGGTCGACCGACAGGAACAGCACGTACGCCGGCTGCCGCCCGTGGAACAGCACGTCGGCATACGCCTGCTTCACCGCGTGCGCGACGCTGCGATCGCGCACCGCGCGTCCGTTGACGTAGAGGTACTGCTGGTCGGCGCTGGCGCGCGAATAGCTCGGGCGCGCGATCCAGCCGTGCAGCCGCAGGCCGGCGGCTTCGTGCTCGACGCGCAATGCCTGCGACGCGAAGCCCTCGCCCAGGGTTTCGTGCAACCGCGCATCCGACAGGCCGGACCGCTCCAGGATGTCCGCCTCGCCCTTCCAGCGCCGCGACGGCTTGCCGTTGTGCGAGACGCGCAGTTCGACGTCCGGCCGGGCCAGCGCCAGCTGCCGCAGCCATTCCTCGATGTGGCCCAGTTCCGTGCGTTCGGCTTTGAGGAACTTCCGCCGCGCCGGCACGTTGAAGAACAGGTCGCGCACCTCGACCGTGGTGCCCGGCGGGTGTGGACGCGGCGAGGGCTGAGCGACGCGGCCACCGTCGACTTCGAGCGCCATCGCGTGGTCGGCGCCAGCCGGTCGCGAGACCAGCGTGAAGCGGCTGACGGATGCGATCGACGGCAACGCCTCGCCGCGGAAACCCAGGGTCGAGACGCCTTCCAGGTCGTCGAGCGACGCGATCTTGCTGGTGGCATGCCGCGACACGGCCAGCGCGAGCTCGTCGGCCGGGATGCCGCCCCCGTCGTCGCGGATCCGGATCAGGCGCGCGCCGCCCTCTTCAAGATCGATATCCACCCGCCGCGCGCCGGCGTCGATCGCGTTCTCGACCAGCTCCTTGACCACCGAGGCCGGCCGCTCGACGACTTCACCGGCCGCAATCTGGTTGACGAGGATGTCGGGCAACGGGCGGATGGGCACGTGGGATCCAGGCCGGGACTGCAGGCCCGCCATCATACCGGCGCCCACCAACGCGGAAGCCGGCGGGTGGCCGGCTTCGAGGGACTGCGAATCAAACGGCGGACAACGCGCGCCGCGTCAGGGGCTTCCGCCTGCCCCGCCCGGCGCGGCGTATTGCGCCTCGGCACGCGCGGCGTACATCGTCCCCGGCGGCGGCTGGCGGGTGAAGTAGGTGTTGATGCCGTCCAGCACGGCACGCGCAATGATGCGCTGCTGCGCCGGATCGCTCAGGCGCTGCTCTTCCTCCGGATTCGAGAGAAACGCAGTCTCCACCAGCATCGACGGCATGTCGGACGTGCGCAGCACGGCGAAATTGGCGCGCTCGACCTGGGGCTTGTGGTTGTTGCCGATCCGCTTGAGGCCCGACAGCACGTGGCCGGCGGCGTCCTCGGAGGCACGCATGTGGCCGCTCTGGGTGAGGTCCAGCAGCACGGAGGTCAGCGTGTTGTCGGTCTGCGGCAGTTTCACGCCGCCCACCAGGTCGGCGGCGTTTTCCTTGTCGGCCAACCAGCGCGCACGTTGCGACGACGCCCCGCGCGTGGACAGCACGTACACCGACGAGCCCTTGGCGTTGCGGTTTTCCGCGGCATCGGCATGGATCGACACGAAGATGTCGGCCCGCGCCGCACGCGCCAGCTGGGTGCGGCGGGTGAGGGGCAGGAACACGTCGGTATCGCGCGTCAGGTAGGCCTTCAGGCCCGGCGTGGCGTCGACCTGCCGCGCCAGTTCGCGCGCGATCGCCAGCGTGATGTCCTTCTCGCGCTTGCCACCCAGCCCGATGGCACCGGGATCCTGGCCGCCGTGGCCGGCGTCGATCGCCACCACCAGGGGGCGCATGCCGGCCGGCATGACCTGCTGCATCGTCTTGCCGTGTGCCGCCGGCGCGGCCGGTGCGGCGGCGGCAGGCGCCGCGGCGGCCCCCGTCGGAGCAGGGATACCCGTGGCGATGCGCGTGGGAACGCCGGTCGCAACCGTGGTGGGCACCGCGGCATACGGCACGACCGTGTGGGAGACGGGCGGCGCCGCCGCAGGAGGCGCGGGCGCGCCGGCGGCACCCTGGGACGCGGCCAGTTGCGAGATCAGGCGCGACGTGGCGGCCGCCGACTCGGCAGCGCGCTCGGCGTCAGTCTTCTGAGGTGACGCGCTGGCGACCGGCGACTGCACCGGAGCCGGGCTGGCGTTCGGACTCACGGCCGGCGTGACGGATGCGACCCCAGCAGGCGTCGGCTGAGCGGGTCCGTCGTGCGGCCACTCCACCACCAGAGTGTGGCCACGGGCACCGGGCTCGATCCTCGGCGCCAACGGCGCCACCGACTGGTTGAGGTCGAAAACGATCCGCACCATGCCCGGCTGCGGCTGGCCGGTGCGCACCGAATCCACGACGCCGCGGCCGGCAGGCAAGGCAACCCCGGTCCTGATGCGGGATTCGGGCAGGTCCACCGCGAGGCGATCGGGGGCGCTGAGACGGATGATGCGGAAGTCGGCCGGCGCATCCAGCGCGATTTCGGCACGGGTACCGGTCGCACCGGTGGTCAGCTGCAAGCCGTTGATTTCACTTGCTTCCGCCGGGTTCCAGAGCAGTGCCGCGGCCAGCGCGGAGCCGAGCAGGAATGTCTGGAAGCTGGCCGCCTTGACTCGCATGGCCCGTAGTCAAGCACCGGCACGCGGCTATTGCAAGCACTTTTTCCCTTTGTAATCCGCAACCTGGCCCACCTTCCTGCCGGATCATTCAGAAATATCCCGCAACCCGAGGTCACCGAGCCTGGCGGCCAACCCGGCCAGCCACGCGCGGCCGCCGGCGCTGGACGCCTCGAACCGCGCCCGCCGCCCTTCGCCGGCCACCTCGAGTCGCAGCCACAGGTCCACGGGAGGCAGCCCCCCCTGCCCGCGGTCGGGCCACTCCACCAGCCACAGCACGGCCGCATCCTCGTCCAGTCCCAGATAGTCCAGTTCACCGGGGTCAGCGATGCGGTACAGGTCCAGATGCCAGGCTTCCCCGCCGGCTGCGAGGGGGTAGCGCTCCAGCAGGGTGTAGGTCGGGCTGCGGATGGTGCCCTGCACCCCCAGCGTACGCAGCAGGGCGCGCGCCAGCGTGGACTTGCCGGCGCCCAGATCGCCCTGCAGGTACGCCACCGCGCGTGCCGGACGCGTCGCAGCCAGTGCATGGCCGAGACGGTCGGTCGCCTCGGCGTCGGGCAGGTCCAGCGTGAGATCCATGCTCAGGTCCACGCCACATCCCCGCGGTTGGCCAGGCGGCGCAGCCATGGCAGCAGATCGCCGGGCAGCAGGCCCCGGGGGCCGTCCTCGGCGGCGGCGCGGTCGCCCGCCATTGCGTGCAGCAGCGCGCCCGTGCAGGCCGCATCGAAGGCCTCCAGCCCCTGCGCATACAGGGACGCGATCACCCCGGTCAGCAGGTCGCCCATGCCGCCCACCGCCATGCCCGGGTTGCCCGCTTCCAGCAGCCGCGGCGTGCGGCCCGGCGCAGCCACCACCGTCCCCGCACCCTTGAGGACGACCGTGGCGCCGTAACGCCCGGCCAGGCGACGCGCGGCGCCGAGGCGGTCGGCCTGTATGTCCGCGGCGTCGCAGCCGAGCAATGCCGCGGCCTCGCCGGGGTGCGGCGTGACGATCCAGTTGTGGGGGGGCGCGTTCTGGACCGGCGCATCGGAATGCGCGGGCGCGGTGCCTTGCGCCAGCAGGTGCAGGGCATCGGCATCGAGCACGCAGCGGCGGCCGGACGCGAGCGCGGCATCGAACCACTCCTTTCCCCACGGGCCCCGTCCCAGGCCAGGCCCAAGCGCCAGTACATCGGCCTGGTCGAATGCCGTGCGCGCCGCCGCCGATGCGGCATCGGTGCCGTGCGCCATGACTTCCGGGCGCCTGGCCAGCAGCGGGGCGACATGCTCGGGGCGGGTCCACACGTCGACCAGTCCCGCGCCGGCGCGCAGCGCGGCCTCGGCCGCGAGCAGGATCGCGCCGCCATGCCCGCGGTCTCCGCCGATGCAGGCCACGCGGCCATGCCGCCCCTTGTGCGAGTCACGGCGGCGCGGCGGCCACGCGGCGTGCAGGTCGACATCCCGCAGTGCGACGGCCACCGCCTGGACGTGCTCGAAGTCCCCGGGGACCAGGCCGAGCCGCGCGGTCGACAGGGCACCGATGCAGTCGAGCGCGGCGCCCGTGCGCAGCCCGGCCTTCGGGGCGATGAATTCGATGCACGCATCGGCCCGCACGGCGGCGCCGGGCGTGGCACCGGTGTCGGCATCCACGCCTGTGGGCACATCGAGGGCAAGGACCGGGCCGCCGCAGCGGTTGATGGCGTCGATCAATGCGGTCACGACGGCGTCGGGCGCACGCGTCAGGCCGATGCCGAGCACCGCGTCGACGACCACGTGCCCCTCGTCGGGCACACCATCCAGCGCGCCATCGAACTCGACGATCGACCCGCCACCGTCACCATACGCCTGCGCCGCGCGCGTGGCGAGCGCACCTGCGGGCGCGTGGCCGGTTGCCCGCACCACACGCACTTCGCGACCCGACTCGTACGCGTGACGCGCCAGCACGTAGCCGTCGCCGCCGTTGTTGCCGGGGCCGCACACGACCGTGATGCGACGCGCATGCGCCCAGCGCTGCAGCACTTCGCGCCACGCCGCCTGGCCGGCGCGCTGCATCAGCTCGAACCCGTCGCCAAACCGGGCCGATGCACGCGCCTCGATTGCGCGCAGTGCCTGGACATCGAAGCGGTCGGCGGCGCGGTCGGGTGCGGTGTCGGCGGCGTTGCGCATCGCGCGATTCTATACTTGCGGCGACGTGAGCCTGCCCCCCACATCGCCACCCCGCACCGACCTGGACGCCCTCGCCCGGCGCATCCGTTCGATGGCGGCGGAGCTGGGATTCCAGCGGTGCGGAATCAGCCACATCGCCCTGGACGAGGACGCCGCGCACCTGCGCGACTGGCTGGCCCAGGGCCTGTACGGAACCATGGACTGGATGGCGCGCCACGGCGACCTGCGCGCCCGTCCGGCCGAGCTGATACCGGGCACGGTGCGCGTGATTTCCGTCGGGCTGGACTACGGGCAGGACGACGATGCGGCCTGGGCGACATTGGCCGAGGGGACGCGCGCCTACGTCGCGCGCTACGCGCTGGGCCGGGACTACCACAAGCTGATGCGGCGACGGCTGCAGCAGTTCGCCGACCGCATCGCCGCAGAAGCCGGCCCGTTCGGCTACCGCGTCTTCGTCGATTCGGCGCCCGTGCTGGAGCGGGCACTGGCACGCAATGCCGGCCTGGGCTGGATCGGCAAGCACACCTGCCTGATCGACCGGGACGGCGGCTCGTGGTTTTTCCTCGGCGAGATCTACATCGACATCCCACTGCCGGTCGATGCGCCGGCGACGGCGCACTGCGGTACCTGCACGCGCTGCATCGACATCTGCCCCACGCGTGCCATCACCGCTCCGCAACGGCTGGATGCGCGTCGCTGCATTTCCTATCTGACCATCGAGCACGACGGGCCGATCCCGCTGGAGTTGCGCGAACCGATCGGCAACCGCATCTTCGGTTGCGATGACTGCCAGCTGGTGTGCCCGTGGAACAAGTTCGCCCGCCGCACCGACGAGCCGGACTTCCGCGCGCGCAACCGGCTGGACGAGGCCAGCCTGGCCGAGCTGTTCGCGTGGAGCGGGGACGAATTCCTGCAGCGCACCGAAGGCTCGGCGATCCGCCGAAGCGGGCATGCGCGCTGGCTCCGCAACATTGCGGTGGCGCTGGGCAACGCGCCGACCTCGCCGGAAGTGGTGGCTGCGTTGCAGTCGCGCCGCAACGCCGAGGATCCGGTCGTGCGCGAGCACGTGGAGTGGGCGCTGGCGCGGCACGGAGTCCCCCTAGGCGCGGCTTCAGCCGCGAAGTGACGTCGGCCGTCGTGCCGCATCGCCTTGCGCACCGTGGACCCGTTGCAGGAGCGGCGCAAGTCGCGAATGACCTCTCCCCGCGAGCGCGCGGTCGCGACTTACGTCACTCCTGCAATGGGAAAGCCGACGCCGGCTTTGGGGCGTCGCCTTGACCGACCTGGGATCGCGGCTGGAGCCGCTCCTACAAGCCCGCAGGGCTCAACCCCGCAGCCGCGCCACCAGCGCGCGCGTCACGGGGTCGTCCGCCTCGCCCTCGCCTTCCAGCGCCGGCAGCAGGCGTCCCGCCACCTGCTTACCCAGCTCGACGCCGAACTGGTCGAACGGGTTGATGCCCCACAACAGGCCCTGCAGGTAGACGCTGTGTTCGTACATCGCCAGCAGCGCGCCAAGCGCGTGCGGCGTCAGCGCGTCCAGCAGCCACAGCGTGTTGGGCCGATTGCCGGCGTAGGCCCGGTGCGGGTCGTCGGCTTCCTGGCCGTTGGCCAGTGCCTCAGCCTGCGCAAGCAGATTGGCCAGCAGCGCACGGTGGTTGTCGGCGTAGGGCGCGGCGGAGTGGACCACGCCGATGAAGTCGATCGGCACGACCTGGGTCCCCTGGTGCAGCGCCTGGAAGAAGCTGTGCTGCGTGTCGGTACCGGGGCCGCCCCACCAGACCGGCGCGGTGTCCATCTCGACGCCGCCGCCGTCGAGCGCGACCGATTTCCCCAGGCTCTCCATCACCAGCTGCTGCAGGTAGGCCGGCAGCAGCCTGAGGCGCTCGTCGTAGGGCACCACGGCATGGCTGGCGAGCCCGAGCGCGTTGCGGTTCCATACCGCCAGCGCGGCGTGCCAGGCGGCGATGTTGCGTCGGACCGGAGTGCGCAGCACGTGCGCATCCATCTCCGCGGCGCCAGCCAGCAGCGACTCGAATGCCGGCATGCCAAGCGCCAACGCGATCGGCAGCCCGACCGCCGACCAGAGCGAATAGCGGCCGCCCACCCAGTCCCACATGGGCAGGATGCGGTCTTCGGGAATGCCGAAGACGGCCTGTGCACGATCGGTGTTGGATGTGACCGCATACAGCCGCGCGTCGTCACCCAGCCAGTCACGCACGATCGCGCCATTGAGCAGCGTCTCCTGCGTGCCGAAACTCTTGGAGATCAGGACGGCGGCGGTATGCGACGGAGCGAGCCCGGCCAGCACGCGCTGCGCAGCCGCACCGTCGACATTGGAGAGAAAGTGGACGCGGACGCCGGCGGCGGATGCATCGCCCGCCAGCGCATCGACCACCAGCCGCGGCCCCAGATCGGAACCGCCGATGCCGACGCTGACCACGTCCGTGATGCCGGCTTCGCGGATGCGCTCCACCAGCGCGGCCATGCGCGAACGCGCATCCCGGGCGAGCACGGAGGCGTCGCGCGCGGCCGGGGCGTCCGACAGGTCACCGCGCAGCGCGGTGTGCAGGGCGGGGCGTGACTCGGTGGCGTTGACGATATCGCCGTCGAACAGGGCCTTGAGCGCCTGCTGCGCGCCGGCCGTTTCGAGTTCGCCGAACAGGGCGTCAAGTGCGGCCCGGTCGATCCGCTGGCGCGCGAAACAGGCGTGCAGCGGACCCACCTGCAGGCTGAAATCGGCGACGCGATCGGCATCGCCGGCCACCAGTCCGGCGATACGTTGACCCTCAAGGCGCCGCGAGTGGGCGGCCAGCCGATCCTTCAGCGGCGCGTCTGTCATCCGGGCGTCAGGCCGCCTGGGCGGGGATCGACTGGTTGGTGTGGGTCAGCCGGTTGTCGCGATCGACATAGACCAGGGTCGGCTTGAACTGCGCGGCCTCGGCTTCATCGCACGCGCCATAGGCGCAGATGATCACCAGGTCGCCCGGCTGCGCGCAGTGCGCGGCCGCGCCGTTGACCGAGATCACGCCGCTGCCTTCCTCGCCCCGGATGGCATAGGTGACGAAGCGGTGGCCGTTGTTGATGTTGTAGATGTGCACCTGCTCGTACTCGCGGATGCCGGAGATATCGAGCAGGCGGCCGTCAATCGCGCACGAGCCCTCGTAATGCAGCTCGGCGTGGGTGACGGTGGCGCGGTGGATCTTCGCCTTGAGCAGGTTCAGTTGCATGTGCGGGCTCCGGTGCGCAGGGCACGGGCGTCGGTCGGGAAGCCGCAAGTCTAGCAGCGCATGGCGCAGCGCAACATAACAGGCGTGGAACGCTGCGGGCCCCGCTGCCGGTTCGATCCGGCACCGGCGCGCCCGGCCACACCCTCAGGCATCGAACTCCAGGTTGTCGATCAGCCGGGTGGCGCCCAGGCGGGCGGCAACGAGCGCGACCCGGGACCCGTGGGCATCGACAGGGCGCGTCAGGGCAGGCGTGCGTACGACCGCGTAATCGACGGTGAAGCCCGCCTGCTCGAGCCGGTCACGGGCGCCGGATTCGATCAGCTCCAGCGCCCTGCCCTCGACGGCAGCCTGCCGCATCCACTCCAGCGTGGCGTGGATCGTCGCCGCGACCTGTCGCTGCTCGGCGGTCAGATACTGGTTGCGCGAACTCATCGCCAGTCCGTTGGCCTCGCGCAACGTGGCGCCGGCCTCGATCTCGCACCGGCATCGCCAGGTCCTCGACCAGGTAACGGATCACCGCCAGTTGCTGGTAATCCTTGCGCCCGAACACCGCGACGTCCGGCTGCACCTGGTTGAACAGCCGTGCCACCACCGTGGCGACGCCATCGAAGTGCCCGGGGCGGTGCGCACCCTCCAGCACTTCCGTGATGCCGGGCACTCCCACGCTGCACCGCCGCCCCAGCGCCGTGCGGGTACATGGTGTCGACCGAAGGCATCCACACCACGTCGCACCTGCGTCCTCCAGGCCCGTGGCATCGGCAGCGGGCGTTCGCGGGTAGCGGTCGAAGTCCTCGTTCGGCCCGAACTGCGTCGGGTTGACGAAGACGCTCACCACCACGCGCTCGGCGTGGCGGCGCGCCAGCTCGACCAGCGAGAAGTGACCGGCGTGCAGGTTGCCCATGGTCGGGACGAAGCCGACGCGCAGGCCTTCGCGCTTCCAGCCGCGACGCGCGCGCGCAGGTCATCCAGCCGGGTCAGCGTGTCGATCATGGGTCTGGACGGGTCCGGGTGGGCGCCGACGGGCACCGTCAGGCGTAGGCGTGCGCGGCGTCCGGGAACGCGCCGCTGCGGACGGCACCGGCGTACGCCCCGATCGCGCCCTGCACCGAGCCGCCCTCGGCGAGGAAATCCTTGACGAACCGCGGGCGCCGATGGCCGCTGTCGCAGGCCGAGCATATCGTGCAGCACCAGCACCTGGCCGTCGCAGTCCGGGCCCGGCACCGATGCCGATGGTCGGGATCGGGCTGGCGCGGGTGATCGACTGCGGCGAGCGGCGTCGGCACGCACTCCAGCACCAGCAGGTCGGCGCCGGCTTCGGCCACGGCACGCGCATCGTCGCGCAACCGGCGCGCGGCCTCGGCTTCGCGGCCCTGCACCTTGTAGCCACCGAGCCGCAGCACCGACTGCGGGGTCAGGCCCAGGTGCGCGCAGACCGGAATCTCGCGTTGCGACAGGTAGCGGATGGCGTCCAGCTTGTGCGGCGCGGCGCCCTCCAGCTTGACCATCGCTGCGCCGGCCTGCAGCAGCGCGGTGGATGCGGCCAGCGCGCGCCTCGGGCGAGGCATCGGACTGGAACGGCAGGTCGGCCACCAGCAGCGCGCGCGACAGGCCGCGGGCGACGCAGCGCGTGTGGTAGACGATGTCGTCCACCGTCACCGGCAAGCGTCGATTCCGTGCCCCTGCACCACCATGCCCAGCGAATCGCCGACCAGCACCAGGTCGATGCCGGCGGCGTCCACGGTCCGGGCGAAGCCGGCGTCGTAGCAGGTCAGCATCACCAGCTTGCGGCCGTCGCGCTTGGCCTGGGCCAGCGCCGGCACGGTCCACGGGGTGTCGGTCGGGCTGGCGGCGTACATGGCGCTAGCCTAGCGCCCGGATGTCGTCGCTGGCTATCTCCGCCAGCGCTGCCGATGCCGGGCCGACGCCGGGGATGACGGCGTCGGGTGCGACCTCCAGCAGCGGCACCAGCGCGAAAGCCCGCGTCGTGCAGCAGCGGATGCGGCACGGTCAGGCCGGGCTCGTCGATGCGTGCCTCGCCGTACAGCAGCAGGTCCAGGTCCAGCGTGCGCGGTCCCCAGCGCGGGCGTCGCCTGCCTCCCGGTCGCGGCCGCACGCACGCTCGATGGCGAGCAATGCGTCGAGCAGCGCTCGCGCCGGCAGTGCGGTGTCCAGCAGCGCGACGGCATTGATGAAGTCGGCCTGCGCCGTCACGCCCCACGCCGGCGTGCGGTACAGCCCGGAGGCACGCACCAGGCGCGTGGAAGGCAACGTCCAGTGCTGGAACGCGGCGCGAAGTGTCGCGGCGACATCGCCCAGGTTGCCGCCCAGCCCCACCACGCACGCCACGGTGTCCGGCGCGATGCGCATGGAGCGTCAGCCGGCCCGGTTGCGACGGCGACGACGGCGGCGACGCGGCGTGCCGTCGGCATCCACGTCGTCGTCCTCCGGCGCGCCAACCTGCGCGTCAAGCTGCGCGGCAAGTTCCTCGCCCGACTGCACCTGCGCCTCGCGCCAGAACGCGACGTCTTCGGCGTGCTCCGGCGAGGCCGCCTGGCGCATGCAGAGGAAATCGAACGCCGCGCGGAACCGCGGATGCGACAGCAGGCGGAACACGCGCTTGCGCTGGCGCAGCGAGAAGCGCGTCTGCAGCAACCAGATCTCCTGCATGGGCAGCGAGAAACGCCGCGGCAGGGCGATCGTCTGCAGCTGGTGCAGGGTGACCCGGTCGGCGGCGCGGCGCTGGGCCTCGACCGCATGCACGCCCTGCGCCTGCAGCGTCGCCAGCGCGCGGCAATAGGCGGGCCACAGCAGCAGCGCGAACAGGAACGCGGGCGATACGGGCTCGTCGTTGGCGACGCGCGCATCGGTACCGCGCAGGCCTTCCAGCAGCATCCGGCGCAGCGCGCCGCTGCGGTTGGCCTTGAGCGCCTGCGCCGATCTCCGGCAGCAGCGCCGGCAGCAGGCCGTGCTGCTCCAGGCGCTGGAAGCTCGCCACCGCATGGCCGGACAGGAACAGCTTCAGGCACTCCTCGAACAGGCGCGCCGGCGCGGCCTCCGACCAGCAGGCCGGCCAGGCGCGGGAGCGGTTCGGCCGTGGCCGGCTTCGATCTCGAAGTCGAGCTTGGCCGCCAGCCGCACCGCGCGCAGCATGCGCACCGGGTCCTCGCGGTAGCGCGTCTCCGGGTCGCCGATCAGGCGCAGCAGCCGCGCTCTGCACGTCCTCGAAGCCGCCGACGTAGTCGCGCACCGAGAAATCCTCGATGGCGTAGTACAGCGCGTTGGCGGTGAAGTCGCGGCGCACCGCATCGTCCTCGATGGTGCCGTAGACGTTGTCGCGCAGCAGGCGGCCGCCATCGTGCACCTCGCGGTCGCCGCTGCCGTCGTCGACGTTGGCGCGGAAGGTGGCGACCTCGATGATCTCGCGGCCGAACACCACGTGCGCCAGCCGGAAGCGGCGGCCGATCAGGCGGCAGTTGCGGAACAGCGCGCTGCACCTGCTTCGGGCGTGGCGTCGGTGGCGACGTCGAAGTCCTTGGGATGGCCGCCGACCAGCAGGTCGCGCACCGCGCCGCCGACCAGGTAGCCGTCGAAGCCGGCATCGCGCAGCCGGTACAGCACGCGCAGCGCGTTGGGGCTGATGTCCTTGCGCGAGATGCCGTGCTGCTCGCGCGGGATCGACGCGCAGCCTGGAGCGCTGGAAGGGATGGCGTGTGTCGGATCGCATCTGGCGGCGCGTGCCGCAACCGTTGGAATGAGCGGATGAGCAAGCCGTTGCCGGCGGGCATCGGAGCCGCCTATACTAGCAGGCCGCATCCGCGCTGTACGGCGCTGCGGACCACATTGCTCCCTTCGTCTAGAGGCCTAGGACGTGGCCCTCTCAAGGCTAAAACACGGGTTCGAATCCCGTAGGGAGCACCAATTCGAAAGCCCGCGCAGCGATGCGCGGGCTTTCTTGCTATTCCGGCGGCGGCGTAGCTGCCCGCCTCCGCTCGACGCCCGCGGCGGCCTTGGGTGCACCCGTGCCGACTGGCTACACTATCGCGCTCGCCCACGGGATCGAACCTCCATGCCCTTCGTCGTCACCGAGAACTGCATCAAGTGCAAGTACACCGACTGCGTCGAGGTGTGCCCGGTGGACTGCTTCCACGAAGGCCCGAACTTCCTGGTGATCGATCCGGACGAGTGCATCGACTGCACCCTGTGCGAGCCGGAATGCCCGATCAACGCGATCTATCCCGGAGGACGACGTGCCCGCCGGGCAGGAAGCGTTCGTCGCGCTCAACGCCGAACTGGCCAAGGCATGGCCGGTGATCACCGCGCGCAAGGAAGCGCCTGCCGGACGCCAAGGACTGGGAAGGCAAGCCCGGCAAGCTGCCGCTGCTGGAGCGCTGACCCGCATCGCCGCACGGCTCCAGGCCAGCCGGACGATCGGACCTGCTGCGAAGCGGCTCGCGAGCCGGACCGAAGAAAACGGGCGCCCGAGGCGCCCGTTTCTGCATCGCGCGGACGGCCCGATCAGTCGGCGCCGAGCGCCGCCTTCAGCGCGGCGATCAGCCTGGCCGGCGCGTCGCCGGTGGCCGGCATGCCGCGCGGATCGACCGCCGACACGTAGGCGCCCGCTTCCACCGCGCTGACGCGCACCAGGAAGTTGCGCCCTGTAGTCGACGTCGTAGCGTGCCCAGCAGCTGCGGCGCGGCTGGCGATGGTGACGCCCTCGATGCCGCCCAGCGCCTCGCCGACCTTGGCGAACACCGCATCGCGCGTGCCGGCCACGGTGAAGCCCGGCGTCGCGCCGATGCGGTGACGCCAGCGCCGACGCGCGGGCGCGGCGGCGCGAGCGGCTGCCGTCCGGATGCCGGCAGCGGCCATGCGCGCCGGCGGTCGTCGCGGCAGGTCCAGGTCCGGCGGCACTTCCAGCGGGCGGGTTTCCGGCGCTCTGCGCATAGAGCGCGTTGCCCTTGCGGAACCAGCTGCAGCCGGAGGCGGCCAAGCAGGGCGACGGCCAGCACCGGCGACGGCGAGACGGGCGCAGCGAAGCGGTCAGGATGGACGCATTGGAGGATCTCCTGGGAGTTCAGGCCGCGAGCGGCGTCGCGGCATGGTCGTGTTCGAGTGTCCGGCGATGCAGCGCGCCAGCGCGGTCGGCCTGCGGCGGCATGGTGCGCGCGGACAGCGGCAGCAGCGGCAGGCGCAGGCCGTGGCCGATAGCCCTGCCGTGCAGCAGCGCCTTGACCGGGATCGGATTGGGTTCGACGCCGAGGAAGTGCGTAGACCGCCTGCAGCCGCGCATCCAGCGCCTGCGCCGTCGTCGGCGTCGCCGCCGCGGGCGAGATCGCACAGGCGGCGGAAGGCGGCGCGGCACGACGTTGGAGCCGACCGAGATCACGCCGTCGGCGCCGGCCAGCATCGCGCGGCACGCGGTCGGGTCGTCGCCGCTCAGCACGGCGAAGCCGTCGCTCGCGCAGCGCCAGCAGCGCCGCCATGCGCTCGGGCTCGGCGCGCGCTTCCTTGATGCCGACGATGCTCGGATGCGACGCCAGTTCGGCCACGGTTTCCGGCAGCAGGTCGCAGCCGGTGCGGCCGGGCACGTTGTAGAGCACCACCGGCAGCGCCGCCCTCGTCGGCCACGGCGCGGTAATGCGCGACCAGGCCGGCCTGGGTCGGGCGCACGTAGGGCGGCGTCACCACCAGCGCGGCATCGGCGCCCAGCGCGGCGGCGCGGCGGGTCTGGTCGATGGTCTTGGCGGTGTTCGACTGGCCGGTGCCGGCCAGCACCGGGATGCGCCCGGCCACGTGCTCCGACCGCGGTGCGCAGCAGCGGTGTCGTATTCGGCGTCGATCGAGCGCGGCCGCTTCGCCGGTCGAGCCGGCCACCACGACGCCCTGGGTGCCGCCGTCGAGCTGCTGCTGCCAGCAGGCGCCGCCAGGCGTCGAGGTCGAGCTCGCCGGCGACGTGAACGGCGTCGCCAGCGCGGTGATGCTGCCGGAAAGGTGCAAGCGGATGCCTTCGGAAGGGTGCGCGGGTCGGCGGCGCGCGACGGCGCAGATGCGCGCGGCAATCGCGCGGCCGATGTTACTTGCGGCTGCGAAAGCGCGGGCAAGTATGCTGGGCCATGCACCGCGGCGCCTGCACCGGTCGCCGTTCAGCCCGACGCTCGCCGACTACCGATGCCGGAAGCGCCGCCTTGACCGATTCCGACCGCCCGGCCGTCGCCGAACGAAAACCACCTCCTGATCAACGCGTACACGACGCATCCGGAGTCGCCGCTGCTGTCGGTGACGCGCCGCATCGCCGACAGCGGCTGCAACCTGGTCGATGCGCGCCTGTCCACGGTGGGCCGCGACGTCTCGGTGACCGCGCTGGCGACCGGCTCGTGGGACGCGGTCGCCAAGCTCGAGGCCATGCTGACCCGGCTGGAGCGCGAGGAAGGCCTGAAGCTGGTCTGGTACCGCACCGGCGCCAAGCCGGTGCAGTCCAACCTGCTGCCGTACATCGTGGAAGTGGTCGCCGCCGACAAGCCCGGCATCCTGTTCCAGCTGGCCGATTTCTTCGACCGCCAGGGCATCACCATCGAGAGCCTGCACTGCTCGCGCTACCGCGCGATGCAGACCGGCGCGGACATGTTCTCCGCGCAGGTCACCATCGGCGTGCCGGCCAACATGCACATCGCCGCGCTGCGCGACGATTTCCTCGAGTTCTGCGACCACCTGAACCTCGACGCGATCATGGACCCGATGAAGTTCTGACCTGATGACGGACGCAACGCGCGACACCGGCCCTGAGCAAGACCACGCTGACACTTCCGCTGGCGCTGTCCGGCGGCGCGACCGCGACACTCGCCGACTACGCCGGCCACTGGCTGGTGCTGTACTTCTACCCGAAGGACAGCACGCCCGGCTGCACCACCGAAGGCATCGACTTCAACGCGCTGCTGCCGAAGTTCAAGAAGCTCGACGCCGACCGTGCTGGGCGTCTCGCGCGACTCGGTGAAGTCGCACCAGAATTTCTGCGCCAAGCAGGGCTTCAAGTTCGACCTGGTCAGCGACGCCGACGAAGCGCTGTGCAACGCCTTCGACGTGATCCAGCGAAAAGAACATGTACGGCCGCAAGGTGCTGGGCATCGGCGCAGCACCTTCCTGATCGATCCCGACGGCGGCATCGCGCAGGAATGGCGCGGCGGTGAAGGTGCCGGCCATGCCGAGGCCGTGCTGGACGCCTGAAGGCCGCACGCAGCGCAGTGACCGATCCCCTGTCCTCCGCATCGCCACTGCCCCGCCCCGCGGGCCGCGGTGCGTCGCGTGTCCGCTGTGCCACGCCCTGCTGACGCCGTCGCACCCTGTCCACACCCCACCCTCCGCGAGGCTGCCTAGATGACCCGAAGCAAGCGCATCTACGTGCTCGACACCAACGTGCTGATGCACGACCCGACCGCGCTGTTCAAGTTCGAGGAACACGACGTCTTCCTGCCGATGCAGGTCATCGAGGAGCTGGACAACGGCAAGAAGGGCACGACCGAAGCCAGCCGCAACGCGCGCCAGGTCAGCCGCTTCCTCAACGAACTGATCGAGGGCGCACGGCACCGACCAGATCGACGCCGGCATCCCGCTGGCGCCGCCCGCAGGGCCTGCAGCTGCGCGGCGCGCAGAGCGATCGGCAAGCTGCGCTTCCAGACCGAGCCGACTTCGACGCCGGCAAGCGCTTCGGCGCGGTGATGCCGGACAACCACATCCTCGGCGCGATCCTGGCGCTGAAGGAGACCGACCCGGGCGTGCCGGTGGTGCTGGTGTCCAAGGACATCAACCTGCGCATCAAGGCCTCGATCGCCGGCATCGCGGCCGAGGACTACGAGAACGACCGCGCGCTCGACGATTTCAGCCTGCTCTACACCGGCGCCACCGAGCTGCCGGCGGACTTCTGGGAGCGCCACGGCAAGGACCTGCGCTCGTGGACCGACAAGGGCCGCACCTTCTACGAAGTGGCGCTGCACCGAGGACGACGGACTGGTATCCCGAACCAGTTCCTGTACCTGCCCGGCGACGACGAAGTCGGAGATGCGCGTCGCGCAGCGTCGACCGACGAGCAAGGTCGACGCTGCAGATCGTCGACGACTTCCGCCACAGCCAGCACGCGGTCTGGGGCATCACCGCGCGCAACCGCGAGCAGAACTTCGCGCTCAACGCGCTGATGGACCCGGAGATCGACTTCGTCACCCTGCTCGGCACCGCCGGCACCGGCAAGACCCTGCTGGCGCTGGCCGCGGGCCTGGCGCAGACGATGGACCAGCAGCGCTACCGCGAGATCATCATGACCCGCGCCACGGTCAGCGTCGGCGAGGACATCGGCTTCCTGCCCGGCACCGAGGAAGAAAAGATGACGCCGTGGATGGGCGCGCTGACCGACAACCTGGAAGTGCTGACCCACAACCAGGACGGCGGCGCCTGGGGCCGCGCGGCGACCAACGACCTGCTCGCCTCGCGCATCAAGATCCGCTCGATGAACTTCATGCGCGGCCGCACCTTCCTCAGCCGCTACCTGATCCTCGACGAGGCGCAGAACCTCACGCCCAAGCAGATGAAGACGCTGATCACGCGCGCCGGCCCGGGCACCAAGATCGTCTGCCTGGGCAACGTCGAGCAGATCGACACGCCGTACCTCACCGAGACCACCTCGGGCCTGACCTACGCGGTGGACCGCTTCAAGAACTGGGCGCACAGCGCGCACATCACCCTGCGTCGCGGCGAGCGTTCGCGCCTGGCCGATTACGCGTCCGAAGTGCTTCTGACCTGGCCTGTGGCGAGCGGGGCGCTTCAGTCGCGAGTCGCGATCCGGGTCTGACCCATTGGCATCGACGATCGCAGGCCTGAAGCCGCTCCTGCAGGGAATGCAGGCAGGAGGACGAGTCCCGGCGAAACACGTGACAATGCCGCGCATGACAACGACCGACACCGTCCCCTGTGCGCGCTCACCATCGCCGGCTCCGACTCCGGCGGTGGCGCCGGCATCCAGGCCGACCTCAAGACCTTCGCCGCACACGGCGTGCATGGCCTGTGCGCCATCGCCGCGCTGACCGCGCAGCACACGCGGGGCGTCACCGCGGTGCACGTGCCGCCGCTGGACTTCCTGCGCGCGCAGCTCGACGCCTGCTTCGACGACTTCCGCATCGGAGCGGTCAAGCTCGGCATGCTCGCCACCGCCGATGTCATCGACGCGGTCGCCGATGCGCTGGCAGCCCTACGGCCCGCCGCATGTCGTGCTGGATCCGGTGATGGTCGCAACCTCCGGCGCACGCCTGCTGGAGCCCGACGCGCTGGATGCGCTGCGCACCCGCCTGCTGCCGCTGGCGAGCCTGCTCACCCCCAACATCCCCGAAGCCGAATTGCTGCTGGGCCGAACGATCACCGACGCGACTGCCGCGCGGGCACGCGCTGCACGCACTGCGGGCCGCCGGCGCGCGCGCCGTGCTGCTCAAGGGCGGACACCTGGATGAGGGCGCGCAGGTGATCGACCGCCTGCTCGACGGCGCCGGACACCATCCGCTTCACCCACCCGCGGCTGCCGCTGGAAGGCGCACGGCACGGGCTGCACGCTGGCCTCTGTCGATCGCCGCCAACCTGTGCCTGCGGCTTGGCCGTCCGCGACGCCTGCGACGCCGCCACCGCACTATATGCATCCCGGGCGCTGGCGACGGGCTACCGGCCCGGGCGCAGCGGGCCGTCGTGGTGCTCGACCACTTCGGCGCGGCGGGCGCGCCATGAACGTCCAGCCGGAGGCGATCCGCCTGCGCGCAGGCGACGGCCACGAGTACGCCCTGCTGGCCACCCTGCCGAATGAGCCGATCGCGACGCTGCTGTGGCTGCCGGCGCTGGGCGTGGCGGCGCGTCACTACGAGCCATTCGCCGACGCGCTCTCGCGCCACGGCGTGGCGACATTCATCCACGAATGGCGTGGGCACGGCAGCAGTTCGCTGCGGGCAGGCCATGGCTGCGACTGGGGCTACCGCCAGCTCCTCGCCACCGACCTGCCCGCCAGCGAAGCGGCATTGCGCGCCCGGTTGCCCGGCCTGCCGCGCATCGTGGGGGGACACAGCCTGGGCGGGCAACTCGCCGCCTGCCACCTGGCCCTGGCGCCGGATGCGCCGCGCCAGCTCTGGCTGGTTGCCAGCGGGTCGCCGTACTGGCGTGCATTTCCGCAACCCATCCGCCATGGCCTGCCGCTGGCGTACCGGTTCCTGCCATGGCTGGCGAAGCGGTTCGGCGCCCTGCCCGGCCGCCGGATCGGGTTTGGCGGACAGGAGGCCGCCGGTGTCATGGCCGACTGGAGCGCCACCGCACTCACCGGGCGCTACGCCGCGAGCGGCCTTGACGTCGATCTGGAACACGCACTGGGCGCGGCCGCACCCGACGTCCGCGCGGTGGTGCTGGAAGACGACTGGCTGGCACCGCTGTCCTCGCTTCAGTTCCTGCTCTCGAAGTTCCAGAACGCCGCCTCCCGCATCCGCGAGATGGACGCCACCGACCTCGGCGCCCGCGCGGATCACTTTGCCTGGATGCGCACGCCCGATGCGGTCGCGGACTGGCTGTGCACCGGGATGGCAGCGGGCGGGGAATGCATCGATCGTGGACGTGGCACGGCGCAACCCGCGTAGCGACATTGCAGCTCTGCAGCCGCTGCCCGGACTGGCCTGTCACGTGCCACGGTCCCGCAGGTGCCCGGCGACCACAGCGACCTGACCCTGCCAGGCATCACGACGGCAACTGCCGCTACAGGCGCCCGTCGACCTCCACCCCCTCCAGCGCCGACTTGGTGTCGTAGACGACTGCGTTCGACCTGGCCCAGCGGCGCAGGTCGGCCCTCCCCGTATCGGACACGAAACCGGCGTGCGGCACCGCCAGCACGATGGCGTCGTAGGCCCCGACCTCCGGGGTCGCCACCAGCGACACGCCAAGTTCGCGCTTGGCCAGGGTGGCATCGGCCAGCGGGTCGTGCACGTCGACGACGGCGTCGTAGCCTCGCGCAGCTCGCGCACGATGTCCATCACGCGCGTGTTGCGCAGGTCCGGGCAGTTCTCCTTGAACGCCAGGCCCAGCACCAGCACGCGCGCGCCGACCACGTTGATGCCGCTTGCGCACCATCAGCCTGACCAGCACCTGGTGCGCGACGTAGCCGCCCATGCCGTCGTTGATGCGCCGCGCCGGCCAGGATCACCTCGGGGTGGTAGCCCAGCATCCGTGCGCCTTGTGGGTCAGGTAGTAGGGATCGACGCCGATGCAGTGGCCGCCGACCAGCCCGGGCGGAACGGCAGGAAGTTCCACTTGGTGCCGGCCGCCGCCAGCACCTCCTGGGTGTCGATGCCCAGCTGGTTGAAGATCAGCGCCAGTTCGTTGACCAGCGCGATGTTGAGGTCGCGCTGGGTGTTCTCGATGACCTTGGCGGCCTCGGCCACGCGGATGCTGGGCGCGGTGGGTGCCGGCCGTGATGATCCGGCGGTACAGCGCGTCGACGAACTCCGCCGCCTCGGCGTCGAGCCCGACGTCACCTTGACGATGTCGGCCAGCCGCCGTGTGCTGGTCGCCGGGGTTGATGCGTTCGGGGCTGTAGCCGCAGGTAGAAGTCGCGGTTGAACGCCAGCCCCGACGCCGCTTCGAGCACCGGCACGCAGACTTCCTCGGTGGCGCCGGGATAGACGGTGGATTCGTAGATCACCACGCCGCCCGGCTTGAGCACCGTGCCGACCGCGCGGCTGGCCGCCGCAAGGGCTCCAGGTCGGGCCGCTTGGCCTCGTCCATCGGCGTGGGCACGGTGACGATGAAGACGTTGCAATCGGCCAGCGCGCCGATGTCGGCCGAGAGTTCCGGCCGAGCGTGGCCCACGGGCAGCTCGCCGGTCTCGCCCGTCGCATCCTCGCCGCGCTTCAGGGCGTCGATGCGCGCGACATCGATGTCGAAACCGCGGGTCGGAACATGCGCGGAAAATGCCAGCGCCAGCGGCCAGCCGACATACCCCAGGCCGATGACACCGATGCGGATGTCGTGTTTTCCAGCGATCAGGTCGGTGTGCATGGGCGGGACATGGAGAGGCGTGGGTGCGAAGGCCGGAAGTCTATCCGCCATCGCGGCCAAGCCGCCGGGTTCATGTGCATGACCGCCGCGTCAACACGCGAAACACCGCTGCCCCTAAGATATGTGACGTTGTTCACATTTGATGGCCATGGATGTGGCCGCCAACCCGGTGGCGATTCGTTTCTTGCTGTTGACTGCAGCAGAGCTGCAGCCGGTGTGTCTTACAGGGGGATGTGTGGGCAGGATTGCGATGCGCTTATGCGCAGGCTTGGCGCTGGCCCAAGCCTGCTCGGTCGGATTGGCCCAGGGCGCCGCCCCTGCCCCGCCTGTACCCACCGCTGTCGACACCCTTCCACGCCTGACCGCCTCGGAGTTGCAGGCACTGCCGCGGGGGCAGGCCATGGTGATGGCCTGGGCCCTGCGCGATCAGGGCCGCTGGCTGGAAACGCTGACGATTTGCGAGACCCTGCTGCAACGCGATCCGGGCGACGGTGACGCCTACCGGCTGCGCACGCTGGCGCTGTCGGACCTGGGCGCGTCGCACCGCGCTTGGACGCTGTACCGCGCACGGCCGGATCTGTTCGAACCGGAAATCGCGCGCCGGCTCGAGGCCGACCGCGTCGCCCGACTCATCGTCTGGGGCGGCCTGCACCCGGTCAGCCCGGACACGCGCCTGGCCGAGATGCGCCATGCGCACGACGCCTTGAGCGCATTCGCGTCGACGGCAATCGCCACGCCGGACGCCGAACGGATCCAGGCGCGACTCGCCAACGACGAACTGATCGCGCTCAATACCCTGGCCCGCCATGACGAGGTGAGCCGGCGCTACCGGCAGGTGACAGCCGAGGGCGGCACCCTGCCCGCCTACGTGGGCGCGGCCGTGGGCGACTCGCTGCTGTCGGCGCAGCATCCGGAGTTGGCGGTGGACGCGCTCGAAGCCGTGCTCCGGCAGGATCCGGACGCGCACGAGGCACGCATCCTGCTGGTATACGCCTACGTCGAGAGCGAGCGCTTCAACGAGGCCTACGCCCTGCTGGCATCGATGCAGGCCAGCGAAGCGCCGTGGCTCCGCCGCGCCGGGGCCCGGCAGGAATACCCCAACTGGCGTCGCTATGACACCGACGTGGCGCGGGTGCTGGTGGACTCGTTCGCGCATGCGCTGGATGAGGCGCAGCAGCGGGCCGAATCGCTGGTGGCGGTAGGTGCGACGAATGCCCACCTCCACCAGACGCTGGGCTCGGTCTACCTGCAGCGCGGCTGGGCCGAGCGCGGGCTGGAGCGGCATCGTGTGGCCCGCACGCTGGACCCCGAGGATGCCGCGCCGCGCGTCGGCGAGGTCCAGGCGCTGCTGGACCTGGAGCGCACTGCGCAGGCGCGGCCGCTGCTGGCCGAGACGCTTGCCCTGCATCCCGACAATATCCACGCCCAGCGCACGCAACAGCGGTGGCAGCGGCGGCAGGGTTGGCAGGTCACGCATGACTCGGCCTGGGGCCGCAACACGGCCGACGATGCCGGTGGTGCCACCGCATCGCCGCTGGGCACGCGGGATACGCGGCACCTGCTGCGCGTCGAATCTCCCCTCATCCACGACCGCTGGCGGCTCACCGCGCATGCCGGTCTGGCGACGGCCGACTTCGACGGGGAGCGCGTGCGCCACCGGCGGGCGGGCGCCGGCATCGCCTACGCCCACGATCGCCTGCGCTGGGCGGTCGAGGCAGCGGTGCCCAACGATGGCTACGACGAAGGCACCACGCTGCAGGCATCGGCGCAGTGGCACTTCAACGAGGTGCTGCAGGGCACCGCGTCGCTGCACCGCAACGATCCGCTGGCCTCGCTGCAGGCCCGGCGCGTCGGCATCACCGGCGATGCCGCGCGCATCGCGGCTGTCTACACCCCCACCGAATCGACCACCCTGCGCGCCGGCCTGGAGCAGTTGCGCTACAGCGACGGCAACCGCCGCGAGGGGATGTCGGCGACCTTCGACCAGCGCCTGCTGGAGCGGCCGCACCTGCTGCTCAATGCGTTCGGCGGCGCCGCTGCCAGCCTTGGCTCACGCGAAGATGCGCCGTACTTCAACCCGACCCGCGATGCATCGGCCGAGCTGGGCCTGCGCGCCGACCACATCGCCTGGCGTCGCTATGACCGGCATTTCCGGCACCGGCTTGCGCTGTCGGGCGTGCATTACCGGCAGGAGGGGTTCGGCGGCAGCTGGTACCCGCAGGCGCGGTACGAGCACGAGTGGCAGGTGTCGGCCGGACGGCAGCTGATGTACGGCGTGAGCTACTCGCGTCCGGTCTACGACGGGCTGCGCGAGGAACGCGTGGCGTTCGATCTGCGCGTGGCATGGGGGGAGTGACGTGACGGCATTTTCGATTCCGAAGCCCGCAACCATCGCCGCGCGGCTGGTCGTTGCGGCCCTGCTGTCGTGGCTGCCCCTTGCGGTGGCCGCGTCGACGCCGTCGGAGCTGCTGGTTATCAGCTACCACGACATCCGCGACGACGTGCGACCCCAGGGCGATGCCGACCCCTACGCGATCAGCACCCACAACTTCGCCGCCCACCTGGACTGGCTGTCGGGCCAGGGTTACAAGCCGGTCGACCTGGACCAGGTGGTGGCGGCGCAGCGGGGCGAGGCGCCGCTGCCGCCAAAGGCCGTGCTGCTGACGTTCGATGACGGCCTGCGCAGCCACTACACGCATGCGTTCCCGCTGTTGCAGGCGTATGGCTATCCGGCGGTGATGGCGGTGGTGACGGACTGGGTCGACCTCGAACCCGGCCGTACGGTCGACTACGGACCGCGCGCGTTCGCGAGCGATGACTTCCTGACCTGGGCACAGCTGCGTCAGATGCAGGCCTCGGGCCTGGTGGAAGTGGCCTCGCACAGCCACGCACTGCACCGCGGCCTGCTGTCCAATCCGCAGGGCAACCTCACGCCGGCGGCGATCACGCGCATCTTCGACCCCGCCACCGGCCGCTACGAAACCGAAGCGGCCTACCGTGCCCGCATCCACGACGACCTGTCGCGCAGCGTGCAGGCCATCGCGGGCAACACCGGCGTCAAGCCGCGGTCCATCGTCTGGCCGTACGCGGCCTACAGCGACGAAGCCAACCGGATTGCCGACGGGCTGGGGCTGGCGATCTCGTTCGACCTGGAAGGGCGCCAGCGGCCGCTGGTGGACCTGCATGGCCTGGCGCGGCTGCTGATGATCGACAACCCGGGCATCAGCGACCTGGCGCTGGACCTGCGGCGCGAGCAGGAGCGGCCCGCGCTGCGCGCCGTCCAGGTCGACCTGGACTACGTGTACGACCCCGACCCGGCGCAACTCGAGCGCAACCTGGACGCGCTGATCGACCGCATCCGCGGACTGGGGCCCACGCATGTGTTCCTGCAGGCGTTTGCAGACCCCGACGGCAACGGATCGGCCGATGCGCTGTACTTCCCCAACCGCCACCTGCCGGTTCGGGCGGACCTGTTCAACCGCGTCGCCTGGCAGTTGCGCACGCGCGCGGAGGCCAAGGTGTTCGCGTGGCTGCCGGTGCTGGGATACAAGCTCGCCGATCCGGCGCTGGCGGCACAGGCCCGCATCCCCGACGAGCCGGGATCCTCCGGCGAGGTCTATCGGTCTGGATCCCGACCGACCCGCGCGTGCAGGCCTACGTCGGCGACATCTACGAAGACCTGGCGGTGGCCAGCTATTTCGACGGCCTGCTGTTCCACGACGACGCCTACCTGCGCGACGAGCGACCTGGGCGCGCCGGGCACGCGCGAGCCGGCCGAGCGCACGCAACGCTCATCGACTTCAGCCACGCACTCGACGCAACGCGCCCAGCGGTGGCGGCCGAAGCTGGTCACGGTACGCAACCTCTACGCGCGCCCGGTGCTGCAGCCCGAGAGCGAGGCCTGGTTCGCGCAGCGGCTGGATGCGTTCCTCGAGGCGTACGACTACACCGCACTGATGGCGATGCCGTGGATGGAGGGCGCCGCCGACCCGGACGCATGGCTTCGCAACTGGTCCCGAGGTGGCGCGCCACGCCAGACGGGCTGGACCGCACGCTGTTCGAACTGCAGACGGTGGACTGGCGCACGCGCACGCCGATCGCCGGGCGAACGCATGCAGCCGCAGATCGCGCGCCATGCAGGCCGCCGGCGCCCGCCACCTGGGCTACTACCCGGACGACTTCATCGCGCGACCTGCCCGCCTTCGAACCCGCACGCGCTGCGATTCAGCGCGCGCAGCTTCCCCTACCCGCCACGCTGAGGACGGCCATGACCTTCCCGGCCGGCCTGTTGGACGCTGTTGTTCCAGTTCGCCTTCTACTACCCGATCATCATGTCGTTCCTGTGGATGGCGGGCGGCCTGTACTACTTCTTGCGCCGCGAGCGCGGCACCGCGTTGCGGCACCAGCCGCCGGCCATGCCGGCACTACCCGCTCGTGTCGCTCCTCGTGCCCTGCCACAACGAGGGCGCGCAACGTCGCGGAAACCATCGCTGCGCTGCGATGCGCAGGCGCTACCCGGACTTCGAGATCATCGCCATCAACGACGGCAGCACCGATCGACACCGGCGCCGTGCTGGACGCGCTGGCGCCGACCGCTATCCGCGGCTGCGCGTGCTGCACCTGGCACAGCAACCAGGGCAAGGCCAATGCGCCTGCGCATGGGCACGCTGGCCGCGCGCAGCGAATACCTGGTCTGCGTGGACGGCGACGCCCTGCTCGACGAGTACGCCACGCACTGGATGATGTGGCACCTCACCGAGCGGGCCGCGCGTGGGCGCGGTCACCGGCAACCCGCGCATGCGCAACCGCTCCACGCTGCTGGGCCGCCTGCAGGTCGGCGAGTTCAGCTCGATCATCGGCCTGATCAAGCGCGCCCAGCGCACCTACGGCCGCCTGTTCACCGTCTCCGGGCGTGATCTGCGCGTTCCGCCGGACCGCGCTGCACGAGCGTCGGCTACTGGTCCGACGACATGGTCACCGAGGACATCGACATCAGCTGGCGGCTGCAGATCGCGCACTGGGACATCCGCTACGAGCCCAACGCGCTGTGCTGGATCCTGATGCCCGAAACCCTGCGCGGCCTGTGGAACGCAGCGCCTGCGCTGGGCCAAGGGCGGCGTCGAGGTTGCACTGCGGCCACGGCACCGATCTGTTCAACTGGCGCCGCCGCCGCATGTGGGGCGTGCTGGCCGAGTACCTGCCTGAGCGTGGCCTGGGCCTACGTGATGCTCTTCATCATGGTGCTGTGGCTGCTCGGCATGTTCGTGGCGCTGCCCGAGGACCTGACCGTCCACACCCTGCTGCCGCGCTGGCACGGCATGGTGCTGGGGATCGTGTGCCTGCTGCAGTTCGCGATCAGCCTGATGATCGACCGCCGCTACGAGCCGCGCATCGGGCGCAACTACTACTGGATGATCTGGTACCCGGTCGCCTACTGGATGCTGGCGCTGTTCACCACGGTGGTCGCCCTGCCGACGACCCTCCTGCGGCGGCGCAACCGGCGTGCCGTCTGGACCAGCCCCGACCGAGGCCTGCGATGAACACCGACGTCCTGATCTACTCCCCGCAGAACCAGTCCCATGTGCAGCGGGGGCTGTACGGCACGCTCACCCTGGTGGCGTGGGCGGTGTATTTCTACCTCGTGCTGCCGCTGATCACGCTGCTGCTGTGGTGGTTGGGACTGCGCGGCAGCTACATGGAGCTGTGGCTGCCCGAGGCGGGGTTCGACCGCACGCTGGCGTTCACCCTGCCCTTGCTGGCGGTGGCATGCGCGCTGCTGCTGATCGGCTGGGCGGAGATCAACCGGGCCCGGTTCCAGAACCGCGAGCGCCGCTCGCAGACCGATGACGCGGGGCCGGGCGATATCGCCGACGCCCTCGGTGCGTCCCATGCGTTCGCCGAACGGCTGCGCAATGCCCGGGTGGCGACGTTGAGCCTTGACGAACAGGCGGGACTGAGCGACATGGCGGTGTCATCCGAGGTCACCACGCGTGCGCAGATGCCGACCCCGGCGCCCCACTGACCTGGCGGACCGCCGGACGCGTCACCTCGAGAGCGACGCCAGCCGCTCCTTCAACACCTGCAACCGCAGGTCGCCCGCCGCGCCCGGCGAGACGCGCGCGGCCAGGCTCGCCTCCGGCGTCGCCCTGCCGCCCATCGCGCCGGATCGGCCGCCTGCACGTAGGCGTCGCGGAACGGCACGCCCTGCGCGCGCCATGTCGACCGCGAGGTCGGTGGCGTACATCGCCGGCGTCGATGCGCCGCGCGCATCGCATCGGCTTCCGCCATGCCAGGTTGCGCAGCAGGTCCGGCAGCAGCTCCAGCGCAGCCGAGGCCACGGCCGAAGGCGTGGAAGATCGCGCCCTTGGAGAACTGCAGGTCGCGGTGGTAGCCCGACGGCAGCGACAGCAGCTGCTCGATCTCGGTGCGCGCCGCGGCGACCGCGGCGTAGCTCGCGCGCATCAGCTCGATGACGTCCGGGATTGCGCTTGTTCGGCATGATCGAACTGCCGGTGGTGTACTGCGCCGGCAGCGCGACGAAGCCGAACTCGGCGCTGGTGAACAGGCTCAGGTCCCAGGCCAGCCGGCGCAGGTCGAGCACCGCCGATGCCCAGCGCCTCGATGCGCTGCCAGCTCGAACTTGCCGCGCGACAGCTGCGCGTAGATCGGCGACCACCTGCATGCGGCCGAAGCCCAGCGCCTGCGTGGTGTGGTCGCGGTCCAGCGGCAGGTTGACGCCGTAGCCGGCGGCGCGTGCCCAGCGGGTTGGCGTCGACCCAGTCCAGCGTGTCGCGCGCGCGCATGGCGTTGTCGATGAAGGCCTCGGCCCATGCCGCCCACCACATGCCCGCCGGACGACACGACGGCGCGCTGCAGGTGGGTATAGCCCGGCATCGGCAGCGTCGCCTCCGCGTCGGCGCGCGTCGAGCGCGACCTCCGCGACCTCGCGGCACAGCGCCTGCACCGCGCGCCAGCCGGTCCTTCAGCCACAGCCGCGTGGCGACCAGCACCTGGTCGTTGCGGCTGCGGCCGGTGTGGATGCGCGCGCCCGGCGTCGCCGAGCCGCTCGACCAGGCGCGCCTCGATGGCCGAGTGGCCGTCCTCGAAGCGCTCGTCGAGCACGAAGCGCGCCGCGCGGAAGTCGTCGGCGAGCGCGTCGAGTTCGCGCTTCGATGCCGGCCAGCTCGTCTGCGCGACAGGATGCCGATGCGCTGCAGGCCTTGCGCGTGCGCCGCGGCTGGCCGGATGTCGTAAGGCAAGAACTCGCGGTCCAGCACGACGTCGTCGCCGGCAAGGAACTGCTGGATGCGCGCGTCGACGGCGACGCCGGGTTTCTGCCACAGGAGGTCGGTCATGGGGTCGCCTTGCATTCTGTAGGAGCGGCTTCAGCCGCGTCCGGTACCGGGGGAGCGTTCGCGGCGATAACCGCTCCTACGGGGGCGATACGGAATGCCGTCGAACTCGTCCAGTCCGAACGCGAGGTTGAGGTTCTGCAGCGCCTGCGTGGCCGCGCCCTTGAGCAGGTTGTCGAGCGTGGCCACCACCACCAGCCGCCGGCCGTCGTCCGACAGCGTGAAGCCGCCGATCTCGGCATGGTGCGCGGCCGGCGATGCGGCTGACCCACGGTGCGCTCGTCCACGCACGCGCACCAGCGGCTCGCCGGCGTAGCGGTCGCGATAGCGCGCCAGCACCTCATCGCGTCGAACGCGACGCGCCAGGTGCAGGTTGGCGGTGATCGGTCAGGCCGCGGAAATGCGGCGCGACGTGCGGCATGAATTCCACCGCGTGGCCGAGGTGTCGCGTGACCTCGCGCTCGTGCACGTGACCGGCGAGCGCGTACGGCATCAGGTTGTCGCGCAGCAGTTCGGGGTTGTTCTTGTCCGATGGCGTGGTGCCGGCGCCGGAATAGCCGGACACGCCGAAGCACTGCGCCGGACCGTCCAGCGCGTCGAGCATCGGCGCGATGGCCAGCTGCATCGCGGTGGCGTAGCAGCCGGGATTGCTGATCCGGCGCGCGCCCGCGTAGCGGCGCGCGGGTCAGTTCGGGCAGGCCGTAGTACCACGTCGTCGTCGAACCGGTAGTCGGCCGACAGGTCGACGATGACCGCGCCGTCGCCACCCGACGCGTCGAACGCCGCCACGACGCGCGCGGCCTTGCCGTTGGGCAGCGCCAGCACCACGCGCATCGGCGCTGCAGCGCCGGCAGGTCATCGCAATGCCGGAGCGGTGTAGCGCAGGTCGCCGCGATGCCGCCGCGTGATGGTCGGCCACGGGCTGGCCCGCCAGCTCGCGCGAGGACACGAAGGCCAGCTCGAAGCCGCGGGTGCGCAGCGACCAGCGCGATCAGTTCGGCGCCCACGTACCCGCGCGCGCCGACGAGGCCGACGGCAGATCGGCAGCGGCGTGCTCATCGGCGCCGGTCTTCCAGCAGTCGCCGGCACGCGGTCGCGGCAATGCGCCACGCAGCGTTCGATGGCGCCGAAATCCTCCAGCCCGATACCAGAACACGTTCCAGCGCGCCTGCCGCACGCAGCCGTCGGCCTCGGCGTAGTAGAACGCGTTGACCGGGTTGCCATGGCGCGAGCGCCAGAACAGCGCGGTCGTTCTCCTCGCGCATCACCTGCCAGACCGCGCGGCCCAGGCCTTCGCCCTGCGCGTCGTCCAGCACCGCGAACTTGTCCAGGTAGATGCCCGCGTCCTCGCGCGTGAGGATGACGGCGGCGCGGTAGTTCTCGCTGACGTAGGCGCGGTGCAGCGTGGTGCGCTCGAAGTAGTCCGGCGCCAGCGTGCTTGCCGAAGGCCGATTCGATCAGCGTCTCGCAGCCGCGTCAGGTCGAGCGATGCCCAGTCGCCGGCCTGCAGCACGCGCTCGCCCCGGCGCACCAGCGTGCCCGAGCCCTTGTGCGTGAACAGCTCCTTGGCGAGCTCGGCCGGCCTGCGTGATCGACACCGACGACGACAGCGGCAGGCGGTCCAGCAACTGCTTGATCTGCTCGATCTTCACGCGCATGCCGCCGTTGATCCAGGGCTGCGCCATCAGGTGGTCGTATTCGGTGGACAGGTTGATCGAGTCGATCACCCGGCCCTCCCCGTCCAGCAGCCCGCCGGTGCCGGTCAGGAACACGATCTTGTAGGGCTGCAGCACCTGCACCAGCTCGTTGGCGGCGAAATCGGCGTTGATGTTGAGGATCTGCCCGCCGACGGTCTCGCCGAGGCTGGCGATGACCGGGATGGAGCCGGCCTGCAGGCTGGCCTGGATCGGCGCCAGTTCGACGCGCGTCGACCTGCCCGACCAGGCCCAGCCGATCGCTGTCGACGTACTCGGCCTCGAACACGCCCGAAACAATCGACGTCGCGCGCGCATCGGCCGCCTGCAGCGCCTCCACCAGCCGCAGGTTCTCGGCGTGGGCGACGCGGCGCACCACGGCCAGCGCTTCGGGCGAGGTCACGCGCAGGCCGTCGACGGTCCGCTTCTCGATCCCGGCGTCGGCCATCTCCTCGTCCAGCTGCGGGCCGGCGCCGTGGATCACGATCGGCGTCAGGCCGACGTCCTGCAGGAAGGCGAGCGACGAGGTCAGCGCCTCGAGGTCGTCGCGCAGCACCGCGCCGCCGACCTTGACCACGGCGAAGCGCGCCGCGTCCAGCTGCGAAAAACGCTTGAGATACTGGCTGATCTCCTTGGCGCTGGCCATGGAGGACAGCAGCCGGACGATGGTCTGGCGCGTCTGCGGGTCGTGCGGGGCGGGCGTGGCGTTCATTCGTTGCGTCGTTTTTCTTGTAGGAGCGGCTTCAGCCGCGATCAGTGGTTGCGAGTGCATTCGCGGCCGGGCCGCTCCTACGGGTCACGTGGCGAGTTCACGCCTGACCGAGTGGGCGTAGCGTTCGAGCTGATCCAGCGCCACCCACTCGTCCGCGGTGTGCGCCTGGGCGATGTCGCCGGGGCCATAGACAAGCGCCGTCATGCCCGCGGCCGAGAACAGCGAGGCTTCGGTCCAGAAATCCACGGCGTTGCCGATCGGCAGGTCAAGGGCCTCGGCCAGGTCGCGGGCTTCCAGCCGCCGGTCCTCGGCGGTGGCGATGTCACCCGACGGCAGCGACGGGCCACGGAAGGTCTCCTCGTAGCGCTCCACCGCGCCGGCCTCGCACCAGCGTGCCGAAGCGTTCGTGCAGGCGCGTCGATCGACATCGACGGCAGCGGCCGGAAGCCGAAGCGCACCTGCGCGTTGGGCGCGATCATGTTGGCCTTGATGCCGCCCTCGACCTTGCCGATGTTGAAGCGCAGTCCGGTCAGGCCGCCGAAGCGCTGGTGCGACTCGGCCTCGACCAGGTCAAGCGCGCGGTTGCCCCAGCGCATGGCCTGGTGCAGCGCGCTGGCCTGCATCGCGTTGGCGCCGGACGCATGGCCGGCCACGCCGCGGAAGTGCATCAGCACCGAGCTGATGCCGCGGTGCGCCAGCACGGCCTCGCAGTTCGTCGGTTCGGCCACGACCGCTTCGGTAAAGCCGTGGTCACTCGCCAGGAACGCCGCGATGCAGCGCGCGTCGTTGGCCTCCTCGTCGGTGGAGAACAGGAACGCGGCATCGCCGGTCGTCTCCGCTGCCGCAGCCAGCAGGCCTGCCGCCGCGCCCTTGATGTCGCAGGCACCCAGGCCGATGGCGCGATCGCCGGTGACGCGCAGGCGGTGCGGGCTCGCCGTCCACGCCGGCGAGTCGGGCACGGTGTCCAGGTGCACGTTGAACACGCGCCGGGGCGTGCCGCGCACGGCCAGCATCGACACCGCGCCCTCGCCGTGGTCGGTGACCTCGACGCGGAAGCCCGGCAGCTGTGCGCGCAGGTAGTCGAACATGCCGCCGGTCCCGATCGTCCGCGGCGGGTTGCGTGTATCGAACGATACGAGGGCTTCGAGGTGGCGGAGGGTGTCGGACAGCATGTCGGTGACGGGGATCCTGTGGGAGCGGCTTCAGCCGCGAGGGGTTCTTGAAATCCGGTTCTTTGCAGGAGCGACGTAAGTCGCGAACCGCATGGTCGGCGTGACCGCTTGTCGCGACTCGCGTCGCTCCCGCATTCGAGCAATACCTGTAAAGGCGACGCAGACGTGATGCGCGCCATGCTGGGCGTGCGCATCGCGGCTGAAGCCGCTCCTACAGGCGACGGGTCACTGCCGGTTGACCTCGGCCCACAGCGTGCTGCTCATCCCGAACAGCTTGATGAAGCCCTCGGCCTCGGCCACGCCCCAGTCGGCCGCCTGCGCGTAGGTCGCGCCCTTGGCGTTGAGGATGTGGGGCGACTCGATCGCGACCGCGCCGACGCTGCCGCCTTGCGTTTCCAGCACCACCTCGCCGTTGACGGTGGCCTGGCTGGAGGCCAGGAACGCCTCCAGGTCGGTCTTGAGCGGGTCGTGGAAGAAGCCCTCGTAGACCAGCTCGACCCACTTGCGCGCGACCTCCGGCTTGAACCGGTTCTGCAGCTTGCTCAGCACCGCCTCCTCCAGCGCGCGGTGCGCGGTGAGCAGCGCGGCCAGACCGGGCGCTTCGAAGATGATCCGACCCTTCAGGCCGATGGTGGTGTCGCCGGTGTACAGGCCGCGGCCGACGCCGTACCGGGCGAACAACCCGTTGAGGCGGGCCAGCAGGTCGTGGCCGGCCATGCGCTCGCCGTCCAGCGAGACCGCCTCGCCCTTCTCGAACCCGACGCGCACGCGCAGCGGTTCGGCCGGCCATTGGCTGCGCGGCTTGCACCAGCCCACCGCGCCTTCGCCCGGCGCCTGCCAGCGGTCGATCTCGCCGCCGGACATGGTCAGGCCGAGCAGATTCTCGTTGATCGTGTAGGCCTGCTGCTTGGCGCGCACGCCGAAGCCGCGTTCTTCCAGGTACTTCTGCTCGTAGGCACGGACCTCGGTGTGTTCCTTCTGGATCTCGCGGATCGGCGCCACGATCTCGTAGTCGCCCAGCGCCTTCACCGCCAGGTCGAAGCGCACCTGGTCGTTGCCCATGCCGGTGCAACCATGCGCGATGGCCCGCGTGCCCAACTCGGCGCAGCGCTTGAGCGCGGCTTCGACGATCAGGTAGCGGTCCGATACCAGCAGCGGGTACTGGCCCTGGTAGCCCTCGCCCGCCCACACGAACGGCTTGACGAAGCCGTCCCAGATGGCGGGGCCGCCGTCGACGGTGACGTGCGAGGCCACGCCCAGCTCGGCCGCACGCCCCTCGATGAAGGCACGCTCCTCGGCATCGACGCCGCCGGTATCGGCGAATACGGTGTGGACGTTCCAGCCGCGCTCCTGCAGGTACGGCACGCAGAAGCTGGTGTCCAGGCCGCCGCTGAACGCGAGGACGATGTCCTTGCGTTCAGCCGCGGCGGGATTCGGGATTCGGGATTCGGGATTCGGGGTAACCGACGGCTGCGACATGAGGGGGCTCTTTGGAAAGTGGAAGTTGGTGTGCAGGAAAGGGCGAGGCTCTAACGAATCCCCAATCCCAAATCCCTAATCCCGGCGACCCATCAGGGTCGCCATCACCGCCTTCTGAACGTGCAGCCGGTTCTCGGCCTCGTTGATGGCGATGCAGCTGGGCGAATCCATCACCGCGTCGGTCGCCTTGACGTTGCGGCGCAGCGGCAGGCAATGGCTGAAGACGGCGTTGTTGGTCAGCGCCATCTTGGCCTCGTCCACGATGAAGTGCTTGTAGCGGTCGCGGATGGGCTTCTCCGGCGCCCAGTTGCCGAAGTACGGCAGCGCGCCCCAGCTCTTGGCGTACACCACGTCGGCACCGGCGTAGGCGCTCTCGATGTCATGGCTGATGGCCAGGGAACCGCCGCTCTCGGCGACGTTCGCCTCGGCCCAGCCCATGTAACGCTCGTCCAGCACGTATTCGGGCGTGGGGCACAGCAGGGTCACGTCCATGCCCAGGCGCGTGGCGATCGTCAGCGCGGAGTTCGCCACCGCGGTATTGAGCGGCTTGGGGTGGTAGGTCCAGGTCAGCACGTATTTCCTGCCGCGCAGGTCGGTCGTGCCGAAGTGCTCCTGCAATGCCAGCGCGTGCGCCAGCTCCTGGCAGGGGTGGGTGATGGTCTCCATGTTGATCACCGGCACCGGCGAGTACCGGGCGAAGCTTTCCAGCACACGGTCCTGGCGGTCGATCGACCAGTCGACGAACTTCGGGAACGCCCGCACGCCGATCAGGTCGACGTACCGGCCCAGCACCCGCGCCACCTCGACGATGTGCTCCTCGGTGTCGCCGTCCATGACGGTGCCCAGGTCGAACTCGATCGGCCACGCGTCCTTGCCCGGCTGCAGCACCACCGCATGCCCGCCCAGCTGGAACGCACCCAGCTCGAAGCTGGTGCGCGTGCGCATGGACGGGTTGAAGAACACCAGTGCGATGGACTTGCCCTTGAGCGCGTCGCCGAGCCTCTCGCGCTTGAAGCGCGCGGCGTCGGCGAGCAGGGCGTCGAGGTCGGCGCGCGACCAGTCCTGGGTGTTGAGGAAGTGGCGGGGTGTCGAAAGCTGCGGGCTGGACGTCATGGGGAATCCATCGGTAGGGGGCGATGACCGGGCTTCGCTGAACGTGCTGGTCAGAAACAGAAAAACCCGGCGCGGAGGCCGGGTTCGTCGTGCGACGTGGACGCGTGGAGCGCCGTTACCCAGCCAGGTTGGGGGGCAACAGTCGGCGCGCGCGCGAGGTCATGCCCGCCGCCATCCAGGCGGAGGTGATGACATCGGCGTCGGCGCGGGTCTGGGTCATGAGGGGGCGAATGCTCGCATGCGGCCGGGGGACACGCAAGCGCGAACCCTGGACGGACGCCGGCTCAGGGCACGCGGGCGCGTGCCGGCTCAGGGCGCGCGGGCGCCCGGCGCGGCCGGGGTCACCGACACGCGCACGCGCAGCCGGTTGCCCGGATCCTCCGGCAGGCGCGAGCGGAACTTGGCGCCCTTGTAGACGTAATCGACGTCGTAGGCGATGGGGCGGCGGAACTGGCGTTCGACCGGCACCGAGCGGCATTGCGGATCGGGCACGGGCCGGGACTGCTCGCGGCCGAGCGCATCGCGCACCGCATCGACCACGCGCGACAGGCGCGAGTCGGCTTCGGCCTCGGGCCGGGGCGACTGGTCGCACTGCTCTTCCACGCGCGTGGCTGTCAGGGTCTGGTAGACCGGCGTGACGCGCAGCACCTGGGCGTACTCGAACCGGACGTTTTCCGCCTGGATGACGGTGGTGTCCTGCGCCATCGAAGGCGCGGCCACGAAGGCGAGCGTCAGCAATGTGGTCAGCAGGGCGCGGTCGGACATCGGGTACGGGACGGGTGGCAGTCGCGGAATTGTAGGCGCAACAGGCGCTTGCGGACTGAATCGTGCCTGTCGTGCTGCCGGCTGCGAGGCCCTGCACGGCTAGAATGGCCGGCCGTCCCGCCGCCGCCGTGTCCATGAGCCTCCAACTCTTCAACAGCCTCACGCGCCGGCTCGAGCCGTTCACCCCGCTCGACCCGGCCCTGCCGACGATGTACGTCTGCGGCCCGACCGTCTACAACTACGTGCACATCGGCAACGCGCGGCCTTACGTCGTGTTCGGCGTGCTCGCGTCGCTGCTGCGCCGCCGGTATGGCGCGGTGCGCTACGTGCGCAACGTCACCGACGTCGACGACAAGATCAACAATGCCGCGCGCGAGCAGGGTGTGCCGATCTCGGCGATCACCGAGCGTTTCGCGGCCGCGTTCCGCGAGGACATGGCCGCACTCGGCGCGGTCGCGCCGGATGCCGAACCCACGGTCACCGCGCACATCCCGCAGATCGTCGTGATGATCGAGCGCCTGATCGGCTCCGGGCATGCCTACGCCGCCGACGGCCATGTGCTGTTCTCGGTGGGCTCGTTCGAGGGCTACGGGAAGCTGTCGCGCCGCGACCCGGACGAGATGATCGCCGGCGCTCGCATCGACGTCGCCCCGTACAAGCGCGATCCCGGCGACTTTGTGCTGTGGAAGCCGTCCACCGACGACCTGCCCGGCTGGGACTCGCCCTGGGGCCGTGGCCGCCCGGGCTGGCACATCGAATGCTCGGCGATGGCCGAGGCGCACCTCGGCGAGACCATCGACATCCACGCCGGCGGCGTAGACCTGCAGTTCCCGCACCACGAGAACGAGATCGCGCAGAGCGAGTGCGCGCACGGCGGCAGGGTGTTCGCGCGCTACTGGCTGCACAACGGCATGCTCAACTTCGGCGGCGCCAAGATGAGCAAGTCGCTCGGCAACATCGAGAAGATCCACGACCTGCTCGGACAGCACCCGCCCGAGGCACTGCGCTACGCGCTGCTGTCGGCGCATTACCGCCAGCCGCTGGACTGGTCGGACGGCCTGATCGAGCAGAGCGTGCGCACGCTGGACCGGCTGTACGGGACGCTGCGTGACCTCGCGGATGTGGACGCCGCCGCGGCGATCCCGGGCGCCATCGACGCCGCGCTGGACGACGACCTCAACACGCCGCAGGCCCTGGCAGAAGTCGCGCGGATCGCGGGCGACGCGCGCAGGGCGACGTCGACGGACGAGCGCACGCGGCTGAAGTCGGAACTTCTCGGCGCGGGCTTCGCGCTGGGGTTGCTGCAGCAGGACCCGGCGGCATGGTTCTCGCGCGGCGCGGGCAACGAGGACGACGACCGCATCCAGTCGCTGATCGACGAGCGCATCGCGGCCAAGAAGGCGCGCGATTTCATCCGCGCCGACGCGATCCGCGACGGGCTCGCCGCCGAGGGCATCCTGCTGGAAGACACGCCGCAGGGCGTGCGCTGGAAGCGGGGCTGAGCTCCAGATTTGCTGGTTAGGCGTCGCGCTGCTTGCCGGAGGTGAGGAGGCTGATTGCCAGCCATCGGCCCGCAACCTGATGAACGACTGCAGGCCATGCCGGCGGGCTGAAGGGGCTGCGGAGGGGTGCTCTGCCTGTGGCGCAAGCTCGAAAGCCCCCCTCCCGACCTCCCTCTGCAAGGAGCAGGGGGGGAGGGGTCAAATGCCTTCTTCGTGAAGTTGCCACTACCCCCTCCCCTGCTCGCAGGGGAGGGTTGGGGAGGGGTGCTTTGCCAGTGGCGCAAGCTCAAGCACCCCCTCCCAACCTCCCCCTGCAGGCAGGGGGAGGAGTAAAGCGGCCCGCATCACTGTCACGCGCGTAGCAGCGGCGCGACGCGTAAAATCGCATCGCAATGAACACCCTCGCCGTCCCCGCCAGCCCGTTCCCGATCGAACCCACCGCTGCCGAGGCGCAGGCCGCGATCCGCGACGAGTTCGCGTTCTTCAGTGACTGGGCCGAGCGCTACCAGTACCTGATCGACCTGGGGCGCAAGCTGCCGGACCTGCCGGTGGAGTTGAAGACCGAGCAGCATCGCCTGCACGGCTGCCAGTCGATGGTCTGGATCGTCGCCGAAGGCGATACGCAGCGCCTGGATTTCCATGCGATCAGCGACTCGGCGATCGTGTCCGGGCTGATCTACCTCGCGTTGCGCGTGTACTCGGGCCGGAGCGCCGCGGAGATCGCCTCCACCGACGCCGACTACATCGCCGACATCGGACTGGCCAAGCACCTCTCGCCGACGCGCAGCAACGGGCTGGCGGCGCTGCTGGCCTTCATCCGCGAGCGGGCCAAGGCCGCGGCGTGAGTCCCCCGCAGGGCATGCCGCCCGACCCGCCTGCCGGACCTCCCGGGCCACCGGAAGGGGTGGACGCCGCCCCACCACTCCCCTCGCCCGGGTTGCCCGACCGCCCGCTGCGCAACCGCGCCTTCCTGGGCCTGCTCAGCTACCGGATCCTGACGATCCTGTCGTACCAGATCGTCGCGGTCACGGTCGGCTGGCATGTCTATGAACTCACGCGCGACCCCTTCTCGCTGGGCCTGATCGGCCTGGCCGAAGTCCTGCCGTACTTCTGCACTGCGCCCTTCGCCGGGTACCTGGTCGACCACCTGCCACGGCGCAAGCTGGGGATGGTGGCCTGCCTCGGGCTGGCCCTCACCGCATCGATCCTGGTCGCGGTCGCGCTGGGCTGGATCTCCACGGGCACGCCGGAGGCGCCGCGCACGTGGCCGATCTACATGGCGATCGCGCTGACCGGCGTGGTTCGCGCCTTCCTCGGGCCGGTCTACAACGCGCTGTTCGCGCGCGTGCTGCCGCGCGAACAGTTCGCCCGTGGCGCTGGCGTCGGCAGCGTGGTGTTCCAGCTGGGGCTGGTGCTGGGGCCAGCGATCGGCGGCGTGCTGATCGGCTGGGCCGGCAAGGACGTGGCCTACATCACCGCGATGGTGCTGCGCGGTCGCCGGGGCACTGGCGGTGGGGGCGCTGCGCGTGACCGAACCGCCGGTGCTGCTACAGCGCGCGCCGGTGTTCGCCAGCATCCGCGAAGGCCTGCGTTCGTGTTCGGGCACCAGATCCTGCTGGGCGCCTTGGCGCTGGACATGTTCGCGGTGCTGCTGGGCGGTGCGGTCTCGCTGCTGCCCGCGTTCATCACCGAAATCCTGGACTACGGCCCCGAGGGCCTGGGCATCCTGCGCGCGATGCCCGCGCTGGGTGCGGTGACGGTGGGACTGTGGCTGGCGCGGAAGCCGCCCACGCGCAATGCCGGCCGGCTGCTGCTCTTGGCGGTGGCCGGATTCGGGCTGTGCATCATCGGCTTCGGCCTGTCAACGCACTTCTGGCTGTCGGCCGCATTCCTGCTGGGGTCGGGCCTGTGCGACGGCGTGTCGGTCGTGCTGCGCTCGACCATCCTGCAACTGGCCACGCCCGATGAGATGCGCGGCCGGGTGTCGTCGATCAATGGCCTGTTCATCGGGTCGTCCAACGAACTCGGTGCGTTCTACGCCGGGTCGATGGCACGGCTGCTCGGGCTGGTGCCGGCGGTGGTGTTGGGCGGCTTCATGACGATGGCGGTGGTCGGTGCCACCGCGCGGCTCGCGCCGAAGCTGCGGCAGCTGGACCTGCGCGACCTGCATTGAAGGCTGGGGATTAGGGGTAAGGGGTAAGGGGTAAGGGGTAAGGGCCAAAGTCTGGTCTCCAACGCCTGGGACCCCGGCCCCGCCCCAAAAACAACAAACCCCGCACGCGGCGGGGTCTGTCGAAACTGCGTGTCCGTGGACGACCTCAGTCGCCCATCTGCTTCTGCAGGTGCTCCCAGCGCTCCTGCGCGTCGATCGTGCGCTCGGCGGTCAGGCGCGCCTCGAGGCGGTCCAGGCCGATCTCCTCGCCGGTGTCGACGCAGTAGCCGTAGTCGCCACTGTCGACGCGCTTGAGCGTGCTGTCGATCTTGCTGATCAGCTTGCGGTAACGGTCGCGGGTGCGCAGCTCCAGCGAGTTCTCGGTTTCGCGGGTCGCGCGCTCGGCTTCGTCGCCGACGTCGCGCACTTCGTCCTTGAGGTTCTCGATGGTCTGCTTGGATTCCTCGACCAGGTCGGCGCGCCACTTGAGCAGGCGCTGGCGGAAATACTCGAGCTGCAACGGGCTCATGTACTCCTCGTCCGCCGCAGGCTTGTAGCCCGGCCGGGAGGATCGGACGCCCGGTGGCGTCGTCGGTCTTGTACTGCACGACTTTCACCTTGCCTTTCGGCGCAGGTGCCTGCGGCTTGGCGGCCACGGCCACCGCCACCTTGCCGACCGGGCGCTTGACGCTGGACGGGCTTGGCAGCGGACGTCGCCGATGCGGACTGCTTGGCCGGCAGCGGCGAGGCTTGCGCGGGCGGGGCTTCGCGACGGGTGCGGTCTTGGTGGCCGGACGCGCGGCGGGCTTCTTGACGATGCCCGGCTTGACCGTCTTGGCGGCGGGTGCCGGCCTGGTGGCCGGCGCCGGCTTGGCCGGTGCGGCCTTCTTCGCCGGCGGCTTGGCCGGGGCGGCCTTCTTGGCCGCGACCGTCTTCACCGGCGCCGCCTTCTTGGCGACCGGCTTCTTCGCAGCGGCCTTCTTGGCAACCGGCTTCTTGGCAGCCGGCTTCTTGGCAGCAGCCTTCTTCGCGACGGCAGGCTTCTTGGCGACGGCCTTCTTCGCGGCCGGCTTCTTGGCCGGCGCCTTCTTGGCCGCGGCCTTCTTCGGCGCGGCCTTCTTCGGTGCAGGCTTGGCAGGCGCCTTCTTGGCGACCGCCTTCTTGGCACGGCGCGTTCTTTGCGGCGGGCTTGATCGGCCTTCTTGACGGCCTTGACGGCCTTGGCGGCCTTCTTCGCGGGTTTCTTCACTGCCACGAGCGGCTGATCCTTCTGTTCCCTTGTGACGGGAAAGCGCGCTGTTATACCCTGCCCCGGCACGTGCGGCAACCGCGTGCACCCGCGGATGCGCATCGTGTTGCAAGGTGCCGGATACGGTGCCGGGCATCGCGGGCCAGCGCCCTTCCGATGCGTTCGCAGGCGTCACGCGGTGTGGCGCAGGCTGCGAACCGGCATCCTGGTCCACCGGCATGTAAGGCATCGTGATCGACCGTCTGCTCATCGCCGTCCTGCGGGGCTACAAGCGCTGGATCAGCCCGCTGCTGGGCCCGCGCTGCCGCTTCCATCCCACCTGCTCGGACTACGCGATGCAGGCCATCGCCCGCTTCGGCGCATTGCGCGGCAGCTGGCTGGCAGTGCGTCGCATCGCCCGCTGCCATCCCCTGCACCCCGGCGGACACGACCCCGTGCCACCGCCCTGATCCACTCCCATCCGACATCTGCCCAACCCGAGGCTCCGACATGCCCACGACCCTGATCGTCAACGCCCGCCTGGTCAACGAAGGCCGCGAGTTCGACGGCGACCTGCGCATCGAGGACGGCCGCATCGCGCGAGATCGGCAGCGGCCTGTCGGCGCGCGGCGGCGAGACCGTCGTCGATGCCGCCGGCCGCCGCCTGCTGCCGGGGATGATCGACGACCAGGTGCACTTCCGCGAACCCGGCATGGAGTACAAGGCGCGACATGGCGACCGAGTCCGGCGGCCGCGGTCGCCGGCGGCCTGACCAGCTTCATGGACATGCCCAACACCAACCCGCCGACGCTCGATGCCGCCGCGCTGGAGGACAAGTACCGCCGCGCCGCCGGGCCGCGCCTGGGGCAACTACGGCTTCTACATGGGCGCCAGCAACGACAACCTGGAGGCCGTGCGCGCGCATCGACCCGAAGACCGCGCCGGGCATCAAGGTGTTCATGGGCGCGTCGACCGGCAACATGCTGGTCGACAACCCGGAGACGCTCGACGCGATCTTCCGCGACGCCCCGGTGCCGATCATCACGCACTGCGAAGACACGCCGATGATCGACGCCGAAACTCGCCGCGCTACAAGGCGAAGTACGGCGACGACATCCCGGCCGACTGCCATCCGGACATCCGCTCGCGCGAGGCCTGCATGAAGTCGACGCAGCTGGCGCTGTCGCTGGCGCGCCGGCACGGCACGCGCCTGCACGTGCTGCACATCTCCACCGCCGACGAGCTGGCGCTGTTCGAGCCGGCCCGCTGATCCGCGCCGACGGCAGCCGCAAGCGCATCACCGCCGAGACCTGCATCCACTTCCTGCGCTTCGACCGCGCCGACTACGCGCGCGCTGGGCAACCTGATCAAGTGCAACCCGGCGATCAAGGACGCCGAGCGACCGCGAGGCGCTGATCGCGCGCGCTGGCCGACGACGTCATCGACGTGCTCGCCACCGACCACGCGCCGCACACGCTGGAAGAAAAGCAGCGCCCGTACACCGCGCGCGCCCAGCGGCCTGCCGCTGGTGCAGTACGCGCTGCAACGCGGCGCTGGAACTGGTGCACGAAGGCCGCCTGACCACCGCGCAGGTGGTGCAGAAGTTCGCGCATGCGCCGGCGCAGCTGTTCGACGTGGCCGGAGCGCGGCTTCCTGCGCGAAGGCTATGCAGCCGACCTGGTGCTGGTCGACGACACGCCGTTCACCGTGCGTCGCGAGGACGTGCTGTCCAAGTGCGGCTGGTCGCCGTTCGAGGGCACGCACGTTCCATTCGCGCATCGCCTCGACCTGGGTCAACGGCGTGCTGGCCTGGGACGGCCAGCAGCTGGTCGGCGCACCCGCAACGGCCAGCGGCTGGAGTTCGCCCGATGAGCGGTGCCTGCGGATGCCGCACGCAGCTGCTGCCGGCGCCTGCGCTGCTGGCACTGCGTGGCCTGCGCCGCCATCGCGCCAGCCGCGTGTCGCCGACGCCGCTGCCGCCCGCCGCGGCGCAACGCGTTGCCGTGCCCGACCGCGTGCAGCAGGGCGCGCTGGTGATCGGCAGGCGCCGGCCGGCAGCGACCGTCGAATACGGCGGCCGCGCGGCTGCGTGTCACCGCCGTACGGCACGCTTCGTGTTCGGCGTCGGGCGCGATGCCACCGGGCCGGTGTCGGTGGCGATCCGCCGCGCCGGACGGCGCCGACGACCGAGCATGCGCATCGCCGTGGACTCCGCGCGACTGGCCGGTCGAGCGCGTCAACGGCGTGCCGCCGCGCACGGTCGAACCCGCCGCCGGCGATCGCCGAGCGCATCGCGCGCGAGCAGGCCGCAGGTCGCCGCCGCGCGCGCGCGCGACGACGCGCGCACGGACTTCGCGCAGGCCTTCGTCTGGCCGGTGCAGGGCCGCATCAGCGGCCGCTTCGGCAACCAGCGCGTCTACAACGGCACGCCCGAGCTCGGCGCATTCGGGCATGGACATCGCCGCGGCCACCGGCACGCCGGTCAAGGCACCGGCGGCGGGCGTGGTGACCTTCGCCGCACCCGACCTCTACCTCACCGGCGGCACCGTGCTGCTCGACCACGGCCACGGCGTGAGCTCGCAACTTCCTGCACCTGTCGCGGCATCGACGTGACAGGTCGGCGACCGCGTCGAGCAGGGCCAGGTGATCGGCGCGGTCGGCGCCACCGGGCGCGCGACCGGCCCGCACCTGCATTGGGGCATGAACTGGTTCGACGTGCGGATCGACCCGCTGCTGGTGCTGGAGCGCGCCGCGCAGCGCTGAGATCGCCGGCACGCGGGGCGGTCAGGACCGCCCGGGCATTAGGACCCGCCATGTCGGTGCGATCGCCCCACCTGATCTCTCGCGGGTCGCGGCGCGGGATCGGGTCAGGACGCCACTTCCGGGTGGGGCAGCGCGCGGTGCGTGCCGGTGATCCGGCCACCGCTCACCCGGTCCCGGCCGGCCGCCTTGCTGGCATACAACGCGGCATCGGCACGCTCGAGCAGCTGGTCGGCGCTCTCGCCCGGCTCGAGCTGCGCAACGCCGATGCTCAGCGAGGCGTCCAGCACCACGCCATCCATCGACAGCGGCCGGCAGTTGACCGCCGACCGCAGGTTTTCGGCGACGCCCAGCGCCTCCGGCAATGCGGTGTCGGGCAGGATCACCACCAGCTCGTCGCCGCCGTAACGGCCGATCTGGTCGTACGTGCGCAGCCGGTTGCGCGTGCGCAGCGCGATGATCCGCAGGCACTGGTCGCCGATGCGATGGCCGTGGTCGTCGTTGATCTTCTTGAAGCGGTCGATGTCGAAGAACACCACCGACAAGGGCCGGTCCAGGCGATGCGCGTCGCGGACCGCGTTCTTGAGCTGCTCCTCGATCGCCTGCCGCGAGGACGCACCGGTCAGGGTGTCGTAGGAGGCCATGCGGCTGGCCTGGTCACGGTCTCGGCGCAGCTGCTGCAGCTGCTCGGCCAGGCCGATCGTCACCACCAGGCCCGACAGCGCGAACGAGGCCGGGAACGCGTGTTCCATCCAGCCCGGGTTGACCCAGCCGCCGAGCAGCTCGCCGATCCGCAGCACCACCAGCGCCAGCATCGGCAGCCACGACAGCAGCAGCAGGCGTGCCGTGCTGAAGCCCTGCCGGATCGCATTGACGGTGGCCGTCAGCGTCGCGGCGGCCATGACCAGGATGACCACGTTGCCCAGCAGCGCCACCCAGCGCGCGCCGGTGAAAAACGTCACCGCCAGCAGCAGTCCGGCGGCGGCGGCGCAGGCGTCCAGGACGCGCTGCACGCGGGGCTGGCGGCTGCGCAACTCCAGGTAATGCCCGATGAAGGCGATGCCGGCGATTACCGCGATCAGCCCGAACAGCCGCACCGTGCGCGGATCGGTGCCCAGCAGCGCGGCCGCGGCAGGCCACAGGCGCAGCTCGCCGCCCATGGCGCACAGGTAGCCGGAGACGGCCACCAGCGCCACCGCCAGGTACACATAGGTCCGCTCGCGGATGCCGATCCAGAAGCCCAGCGCCAGCACGGCCAGTACCAGCAGCGACACGAGCACGCCCGAGCGCCACGCGACGTGGTGCAGGTCGGCCCGGTGGACGGCGTCGAGCGGCACGATCGACACCGGCATCGCCACAGTGGCGCCACGGCTGCTTACGCGCAGGTAGAGCGACTGCCCGGGCTTCAACCCGTCGGGCAGCGGCACCACCAGCGCGCGGGTGGCGTGATCGGGGTCCGAGCCGGCCCCCATGAGCGCGCGACGCACCGGCAGCGGCTCGCCGGGCCGCCAGACCTCCACCAGCGTCAGGGAGGGCCGGGACAGCACCAGATGCGGCCGTGCGGCAGCCGCGACGGGCGCGGCCACCGTCACCCGCCACCAGCGCGGCGGGTCGGCGGTTTCGCGGATGACGGCGCTCGGGCCGCGCGGCTGGAACTGCGCATCGAATTCGCCCGACAGCACGCGGGCGGGCACGGGATCGGCGTCGAGGCGGGACAGCGTGACGGGGGACAGCGGCGTCGATGCGACGGGCGACGCAACCAGCACCATCGCGACCAGCAGCAGCGCGCATCCGGCCCAGCCCCGCAACAGGCCTTGCCAGCGCCCCATGGACGGGCCCCGCACACCGTGAGACGTGGGCTTCCCCATCACCCTTCCCGACCCTGCCGTGACGCGAGCATAGCCCAAGCAGGCAACGCTGGACGGCAGCCTCCACGGCTGAAATCACGCTCGTCCGGCCAGGGATGCCGCCTGTCCAGCCAAGGGTCCGAAACCAGGGCCACCCGCGTCGGCATGGCGAGCGGCAGCCGCGGTTGCCGTCAGGCCCGGGGGCCGCGCCCGGTCACGCGGGCCACCGCGTCGTGCGCGTGCAGGCTTTCGAAATGCGCCACGTCGGCCTCGAACCGCTCGACATGGGCATCGCCCGACAGCGCAGCGGCCACGCGGCGCGCGGCGTCCTCGCAGAACATCAGGTTCTCGGCATTGAGGCGGGCGAAGGCCTGCTCGTCCTCGCGCTTGACCGCGGTCTGCACCGGCGTGGCCAGCGCGTGCTTCCACCGCGTCGATCAGGCCCACCAGCGGCAGCTCCTCGAACTGCGGCCGCAGCTCGACGCGGATTCGGCGCGGCTGCGCTGGGCGTGCGGGCGTGGCGGCCAGGCCGCGCTCGGATGCCAGCCAGTCGCCCACGACCGCGGCGAGAGCGGGTGCGCGCGCGGCGAAATCCTCGGCGAAGCGCTCGGCGTTGAGCTGCCGCGACAGCGCCGCCGAGGCCGGGCAGGTGCTGGAGTAATCGACCGAGAACCGCAGCGCCAGCTGCAGGTGGCCGTCCAGCAGCGCGCGTCGATCTCGACCGGATAGCGCTTCCAGCCGGCGTTGTCGCTGGCCAGCGCCGGCCGCAGCAGCATCTGGTCGTAGCGCAGCACCAGCCGCGCCGCGCTCGACAGCCCCTCCTGCGAGTCGACGCAGCCCTGCAGCACGCGGCGCAGGCCGGCGGGCGTCACCGCCTCGCCCGCGAATGCTTCCTGCAGCTGCAGGTACAGGCGCGACATGTGGATGCCGCGCGCGTCGGCGTCGCGCCAGGTCGACCGACGACATCGACCGAGGCCGCGACCTGGATCGGCTCGCCGCCCTCGCCCGCCGATGCGCACCGGCAGGGCGATGTTGGCCATGCCGACCCAGTCCAGCGGACGCGCGGCCGCGGCCGCATCGTCGGCGACGTCGGGCAGGCGGCGGGGGGCGTCGGGAGTCGTCATGCGGATCGGCGGACATGGAAGCGGGTAGGTGCGGGGAGACAGCGAAGCGGCGGCCATTGTACCGGGCCGGCTGAGGACGGCCCCGGAACGACGTCTGAAACGCTCAGTTGCGAACGGCCCGAGCCGGACGCCGCGCCGCTGCGCTCAGGGTCAGCGCGAGCCGCGCGCCAGGCCGGCCACAGCACGCGCCAGGGCGGCACGCCACCGGCGGCATCGCCCTGCCCCGTCGACCGCGCCTGCTACGCGCGCCGCATCAGCGCCGCCCAGAGCCGCGCGGACGCGCGTGCCGCCCGCGGGCAGAGGGCGGTCGGAGCAGCTGCCCGGCCCAGGCCTCACGGGCACCGCCATCGCCGGCCATCGCCGCCGGCGGCCTGCACCGACAGCGGCACAGGCCATCGCCGGCCTGCGGAACCGCGCACTGCCAGCAGCCACGCCGTGACCACAGCGGCGCCATGGCCCGGCATCGCGGCGCCGAACAGGCTCCGCATCGATCCGCGCCACGGCCGTGGCGAGCGGCTGCCAGCGTGGCGACGGCCTCGTCGGCGATCGCGGCGGACGCTCGCGACTGGCGCGCAGCGACGGCAGGCGCCGCGGCCAGCACCGTCCATGGCGACGGCCTGCCGCTGCAGTACCGTGCCCAGCGGATGCCGGCGCACGCCGCTGCGCCCAGCCGTGCAGTTCTTCCGCCCACCAGGCCAGCTTGGCCTCGCCAGGGCGCGGATCGCTGCCGCCCCACGCCGCATCGGTCAGCTCCTGCGCAGCGCGAACCAGGCCAGCGCGCAGTGGCGCGCTGCGCGGCGGCACGAACGCCTCGGCGACACGCCCATTCCGGCCAGCGCGCGCGCCATTTGGCGATGAAGCTCGTGCAGTGCTTCGTCGCCGACGCCGGGCATCCGCATCCGGCACGTCGGTACTCATCGCGCCGAGCGGCCACATGCCCGGGTCGCAGCAGGTCGGCGGGCTGCTCGACCATCACGTCGCCGCGCCAGGCCATCGGGTCGTCCTCGTCCAGGCGATAGCCCCACAACGCGACGACCGACGGCATGCCGGCCGCGCGCGCGGCCTCGATGTCGCGCTCGTCGTCGCCGACGTAGACGCAGTCGGCGCGGCGCGACGCCCATGCGCTCGGCCGCGATGCAGCAGCGGCAACGGATCCGGCTTGCGCTCCGGCAGCGTGTCGCCGCCGATCAGCACCGCGCAGCGCGTCTCCCAGCCCAGCATCGGCATCAGCTGCGCGCGCCAGGTATTCGGGCTTGTTGGTGACGATGCCCCAGCGCGCGCCGGCGGCTTCGAGCGCGCGCAGCATCGCCTCGACGCCGTCGAACAGCGCGCCGTGCCGGCCGAGTTCGCTGCTCGTAGGCGTCGAGGAATTCCGGGCATCCACGCGTTCGCGCTCGTCCGCCGTCGATGTCGGGAAACGCCGCGGCGAGCATCGCGCGCGCGCCCTTCGACACGTGCGGGCGCAGCTCGGCCAGCGTGCATCGGCGCCGCGCCCGCGCGCGGCGCGCATGCGGTTGACCGCGGCGAGCATGTCCGGCGCGCTGTCGAGCAGGGTGCCGTCGAGGTCGAACAGCACCAGCGCGTCGGGAAACGTGCATCGCCGACGCTCATGCGCCGGCTTGCGCGCGCAGGCCAGGTAGTTGACGTCGGTGCGGCGCGATCGACGCGCGCGGCGTTGCGCCAGGGCTCGTACATCAGGCCGCTGACGTCCTCCAGCTGCAGCCCGGCCGCGCGCAGCCACGCGGCCAGTTCGGACGGCTTGATGAAGTCGCGGTACTGGTGCGTGCCCTTGGGCAGCAGGCGCGCGATGTATTCGGCGCCGACGATCGCCAGCGCGAACGCGGCCGGCGTGCGGTTGAGCGTGGACAGGAACAGGCGGCCGCCGGGCTTGAGCAGCGTCGCGCAGGCGGCGATGATCGACGGCCGGATCGGGCACGTGCTCGAGCATCTCCATGCAGGTGATCGCGTCGAACGTGCCGGGCGCTTCCGCGGCCAGCGCCTCGACCGACTGCAGGCGGTAGTCGACCTTGCACGCCGGATTCGAGCCCGTGCAGGCGCGCGACCTTGACCAGTTCGGGCGCGAGGTCGATGCGCGGTGACCTGCGCGCCCTCGCCGCGCCAGCGCCTCGCTGAGCAGGCCGCCGCCGCAGCCGACGTCGAGCACGCGCGCGCCGCGCAGTGCGACGCGCTCGGCGACGTAGCCCAGGCGCGCCGGATTCAGCGCGTGCAGCGCCTTCTGCGGGCCGTCCGGATCCCACCAGCGGTGGGCCAGCGCGCCGAACTTGTCGAGCTCGGCCTGGCGGAAGTTGTCCGTCGCGGCGCTGGTCGTCGTGCATCGGCGCGCATTCGCCGTCCGCACGCGCGGCGATGCGGTCGCGCCACTGGCGCGCGTTGGCGACGATCGCCGTCGACGTCCATGTCGACCAGCACGCGCTCGCGCAGCTTGCGCGCTGCCCGGCGATCCACACGTCGCTGACCTGGTGGCGGCCGCTGGCGTAGACCAGCTGCGAGACCACGTGGTGCAGCGGCTGGGTCTCCAGCGTCGACAGGTCGACGCAGACCAGGTCGGCCTGCTTGCCCGGCTCGATCGAGCCGATCAGATGCGTCGAAGCCCGATCGCGCGTCGCGCCGCCCAGCGTGGCCGCGCGCAGCGCGCGTGGCGGCGTCGAGCGCGGCGGCATCGTCGGCCACGGCCTTGGCCAGCAGCGCGGCGGTGCGCATCTCGCCGAACATGTCGAGGTCGTTGTTGCTGGCGCAGCCGTCGGTGCCGATGGCGAGGTTGACGCCGGCGCGCTGCAGCTTCGCAGGCCGGGCAGAAGCCCGAGGCGAGCTTGAGGTTGGATTCCGGGCAATGCACCACGCTGACGCCGCGCTCGGCGCACAGGTGCGATCTCGGCGTCGGTCAGCTGGGTCATGTGCACCGCGATCAGGCGGTCGTTGACCAGGCCGAGCCGGTCCAGCCGCGCGAGCGGGCGCTGGCCGTGCTTCTCGCAGCGACTCGCTCGACTTCCTGCGCGGTCTCGTGCAGTGTGCAGGTGCACCGGCAGGTCGAGCTGGTCGGCCAGCATGCGGATGCGCTCGAAGTTGGCGTCGCGACACGGTGTACGGCGCATGCGGCGCGAACGCGGTGGCGACCAGCGCGATCGTCGCGCCACTGGTCGTGGACTTCGCCGGCGCGTGTCGAAGTATTCGTCGTCGACTGTCGGCCCAGGCGGTGGGGAAATCGATCACCGGCAGGCCGACGCAGCGCGCGGAAGCCGTGGCGCTTGTAGGTCGCGGCCTGCACGTCGGGGAAGAAGTAGTTCTCGTTGCAGCAGGTGGTGCCGCCGCGCAGCATCTCGGCGATGGCCAGCGTCGACGCCGTCGGCGACGAACTCCGGGCCGATCACCGCGCCTTCGATCGGCCAGATGTGGCTCCTGCAGCCAGTCCATCAGCGGCAGGTCGTCGGCGACGCCGCGCAGCAGCGTCATCGGGTTGTGGGTGTGGGCGTTGACCAGGCCCGGGATCAGCGCGCGCGTCCGGGCGCGACACGGTCTCGCGCGGCGTCGAAGCGCGCGCGCGCCTCGGCGATCGGCAGCACCGCGACGATCGCGCCGTCGCGCACCGCCACGGCGTGGTCTTCCAGCACCACGCCGTGCGGCTCGACCGGCACCACCCAGCCGGCTTCGATCAGCAGGTCGCAGGCTTCGGGGGTCGGTCGTCAGGGCTCGCGCTCGAGTGCGTAGGTGAGCTCGAAGGCCCGGTGACGCAGCGCGCCGAACATCAGGCGCAGCGCATCGCCGTACGCGGCCGCGCATGCACCGGACACGCGCGGAGGTGGAGGCACAGCATCGCGCTCGCCGGCGATGAGACGCCGACAGCCAGTCGCCAGCTGATGCGCGGCCGATCCGTCACTTCACGCGGCTGACGTACTCGCCGGATGCGGGTGTCGACCTTGATGATCTCGTCCTGGCCGACGAACAGCGGCACGCGCACGACGGCGCCGGTTTCCAGCGTGGCCGGCTTGCCGCCGCCGCCGGAGGTGTCGCCGCGCACGCCCGGATCGGTCTCGACGATCTTCAGCTCGACGAAGTTCGGCGGCTGCACCGCGATCGGCGTGCCGTTCCACAGCGTCACCACGCAGTCTTCCTCGCCCTTCAGCCACTTGTCGGCGTCGCCCACGCCGGCCTTGTCGGCCTGCACCTGCTCGAAGGTCTCCTGGCTGCATGAAGTGCCAGTACTCGCCGTCGGCGTAGAGGAACTGCATGTCGGTATCGACCACGTCGGCCGCTTCCAGCGCTGTCGGTCGCCTTCATGGTCATTTCGACCACGCGGCCGGACTTGATGAAGCGGTACTTGACGCGGGTGAAGGCCTGGCCCTTGCCCGGCTTGACGTACTCGGTGTCGGTGATGATGCACGGCTCGTTGTTGACCAGGATCTTCATGCCCGTTCTTGACGTCGTTCATGCCATAGCTGGCCATGCGGACTGCTCCTGGGGTAGTGGCGACCCGCCGGCGGCGGCGGCCGGCGCGGCTAGAATGGCGGGCTGCGCCGGGACCCGGCGGGCGCTCGGAATCAGACCCGACATGATACCCGCAGCCCCCCTGCCCCTGCAGCCCGTCGCCGCGCCGCCCCGCCGCTGGCAGCAGGCTCTGGCGCGACGCCGTCCGCGACCCGCGCGAACTGCTGGCCCTGCTCGGCCTGGACGCGCTGGCCGCGCGCGTCTCCGACGACGCCGCCGCGCAGTTCCCGCTGCGGGTGCCGCGCGGCTTCGTCGCCCGCATGCGCCACGGCGATCCGCACGACCCGCTGCTGCGCCAGGTGCTGCCGCTGGACGACGAAGATGCGCGCCGTGCCCGGCTTCGGCCTCGACGCGGTCGGCGACGGCGCGCGCGCAGGCCGGCGACGGCGTCATCCAGCAAATACCGACGGCCGCGCCCTGCTGGTGGCCACCGGCAGCTGCGCGGTCCATTGCCGCTACTGCTTCCGCCGCCACTTCCCCTACGCCGAGGAGACCGCCGCCGCGCGACGGCTGGCGCGAGGCCGTCGACGCTGATCCGCGCCGACCCGACGCATCGACGAAGTGCATCCTGTCCGGCGGCGACCCGCTGTCGCTGGCCGACCGCCAAGCTGGCCGAGCTCACCGACGCGCTGGCCGACGATCCCGCACCTGCGCCGCCTGCGCATCCACACCCGCCTGCCGGTGGTGCTGCCCGAGCGCGTCGACGACGGCCTGCTGGCCTGGCTGCGCGGCCTGCCGTGGCCGGTGACCGTGGTGGTCCACGCCAACCACGCCAACGAGTTCGACGCCGCGGTCGACGCCGCGCTGCGCCGCGCCTGCGCGGCGCCGGCGCGCACGCTGCTCAACCAGGCGGTGCTGCTGCGCGGGGTCAACGACGACGTCGATGCCCTGGCCGACCTGAGCGAGCGCGGCTTCGCGCGCCGGCGTGCTGCCCTACTACCTGCACCAGCTCGACCGGGTGCAGGGCGCGGCCCATTTCGAGGTCGACGACGCGCGAGGCCACGCGCGCTGCATGCGCGCACTGGCCGCCCGGCTGTCCGGGCTACCTGGTGCCGCGGCTGGTGCGCGAAGTCGCCGGCGATCCGGGCAAGACGCCCGCTGTGAGCCGTCCGACGGCATGGCCATCGCCGGCATCTGCGTGCATGATGGTCAGCCTGCCGTCGCTCACCGTGTCATTAAACGCGACCGCCCGACGGAGATGCCGCATGCAGATCGGCAAAGACACCGTGCTGCGACTGCTGATCGTCGACGACAGCGTCGAGGACGGCCGAAGCCATCGTCAGCGCCTGCGCAACGGCGGCATCGCGGTGCGCCCGCCGCGCCCGGAGAGCGAGGAGAACTGGCGCGCCAGCTCGGCGCAGCAGCCGCTCGACCTGGTGCTGGCCGCGCGCGACTGCGCACGACCGTGCCGCTTGGCCAAGGTCGTGCAGGCGCGTCGACGCCAGCGGCAAGGACATCCCGGTGCTGCTGCTGGTCGACGCGCATCGACGAAGCCGGCCTGCTGCAGGCGACTGGCCGCTCGGCGCGCGCGGCGTCGCGCTGCGCGGCCGCGCCGACCACGTGCAGACACGCGTGCGCGCCGAATGGGCCGACCTGGAGGCGCGCCGCGCGCTGCGCCGGCTCGAAGCGCCAGGTGCGCGAGACCGAGCGCCGCTGCGACGCGCTGATCGACTCCTCGCGCGACCCGATCGCCTACGTCCACGAAGGCATGCACATCCGCGCCAACGACGGCCTACCTGGAGATGTTCGGCTTCGAGTCCTTCGAGGACATCGAGGGCATGTCGCTGCTCGACCTGATCGCGCCGCAGCACGTCGACGACTTCAAGCAGCTGCTCAAGCAGCTGTCGCAAGGGCGAGCCGCCGCCGCCGCGCTACGAGCTCGAGGCGCGCGCGCTGGACGGCAACAGCTTCCCGGCGGTGATGGAGTTCACCACCGCCAGCTACGAGGGCGAGGCCTGCCTGCAGGTGGTGTTCCGCCGCGCAGGAGTTCGGACCCGGAACTGGCGCGCGAGGTCGAGGAACTGCGCCAGCGCGACCAGGTCACCGGCCTGCTCAACCGCGCCACCTTCCTGCGCGCGCTGGAGGACGCCGTCGCCGACGCCGCCCAGAACGGCGACGGCCACCACGCGCTGCTGCTGGTCGAGCCGGACCACTACGCAGCGCCTGCTGCAGGACATCGGCCTGGATGCCGCCGACGAGCTGATCGCCGCGCTGCGCCGCGCGCCTGCGCGAGCGCGCTGCGGCGACGACGACGTCGCCGCGCGCTTCGGCGAGCACCAGTTCGCGGTGCTGGCGCGCAACAGCGACCACGCGCAGCACCGCGACGCTGGCCGAAGCGCGTGCGCGCGGCCTTCGCCGACCACGTGCTCGAAGTCGGCGAGCGCTCGCTCACGCCACCGTCAGCATCGGCGGCGTGCAGATCGGCGAGAAGATCGCCAGCGTCACGCCAGGTGCTGGCCAAGGCCAGCCACGGCCTGCAGTCGCCGATCGGCGTGGGCGGCAACCGCGCCGAGATCTTCGACCCCGGCGCGGTCGACCGCGCCGAGGAAGAGCGCGTGCAGGCCTGGGTCGACGCGCATCCGCGAGGCGCTGGACGGCGACGGCTTCGTGCTGCACTACCAGCCGGTGATCAGCCTGCACGGCGACCCGAGCGAGATCTACGAGGCGCTCCTGCGCATGCAGGGCGACCGACGGCGAGCTGGTGCAGCCGCTGACCTTCCTGCCGATCGCCGAGGAACACGGCCTGCTGCGGCGAAATCGACCGCTGGGTGGTCGAGCCGCGCGATCGCAGTCATCGGCCGAGCGCATGCGCGCCGGCAAGCGACACCACGCTGCTGGTCAAGGTCAGCCCAGGCCTCGCTGCAGGACGACAGCCTGCTCGACGCTCATCGGCGAGCAGCTGGCCGCAGCACGGCGTGCCCGGCGAGCCGGCTGGTGCTGCAGTTGCCCGAGCCAAGGTGTTCACCCACCTCGCGCGCGGCGCAGGCCTTCCAGCCGGCGCGTCGCCAAGCTCGGCTGCCGCGTGGGGCTGGAGCAGTTCGGCGCGGGCCTGAACTCGTTCCAGCTGCTCAGCCACTTCGAGCCGGCCTGCCTCAAGATCGACCGCGGCTTCATCGAGGACCTGGCCGAGAACACCGAGCAACCAGGCGAAGATCCGCGAGATCGCCGCGCAAGGCCAGCGAGCTGGGCAAGCAGACCATCGCCGAGTACGTGCAGGACGCGGCAGCATGACCGTTCCTGTTCGCCGCCGGCGTCGACTACGTGCAGGGCCACTTCCTGGCCGCCGCCGGGCCCGACATGAACTACGACTTCGAGTGACTCGCATGCGACGCTCGGAACGCGTCGCAGACGCGACCAGCAACGAGAAAAGCCCGCCGATCGGCGGGCTTTTTCGTTTCAGCCGGGCACGCGGCGGTCAGGCCACGACGCCTGCCGCACCGCTGCTCGTCCGGCTGCCATTGCGCAGCGCCGCGATGCGCTCCTCCAGCGGCGGATGGCTCATCAGCAGCGCTTCAGGCCGTGGCCGACGCCACCGCTGATGCCGAAGGCCGCCACCTGCTTGGGCAGCGTGCTCTCGCCGTAGGTCTGCGACAGGCGCTCCAGCGCGGCGATCATCTTGTCGCGGCCGGCCAGCGTGGCGCCGCCGGCGTCGGCGCGGAATTCGCGGTGGCGCGAGAACCACATCGCGATCATGCTCGCGAACAGGCCGAACACCATGTCCAGCACGAACACGATGACGAAGTAGCCGATGCCCGGCCGCCGCCTTCGCGGTTGCCGCTGATGATAGCCGTCGATCGACGCGGCCGACCACGCGCGCCAGCACGATCACGAAGGTGTTCAGCACGCCCTGGATCAGCGCCATCGTCACCATGTCGCCGTTGGCGACGTGGCTGACCTCGTGGCCCAGCACGGCTTCGGCCTCGTCGCGGTTCATCGCCGCGCAGCAGGCCGGTGGACACCGCCACCAGCGCGTTGTTGCGGTTGGCGCCGGTGGCGAAGGCGTTGATCTCCGGCGCGTCGTAGACCGCCACTTCCGGCATGCCGATGCCGGCGGCCTCGGCCTGGCGCTGCACGGTCGTCGACCAGCCAGCTGCTCGGCCTCGTTGCGCGGCTGCTCGATCACCTGCGCGCCGGTGGCGCGCTTGGCCATCCACTTGGAGATCAGCAGCGAGATGAACGAGCCGCCGAAGCCGAACACCGCCGCCATCACCAGCAGGCCGCCGTCTGGTCGCGGATTGACGCCGAAGCACCGACATGACGATGCTGACCAGCACCAGCACGGCCAGGTTGGTGGCCAGGAACAGGGCGATACGCTTGAACATGGTCGGAACTCCGGGTCGACGCGGCCAGTGCGGCCGTCTGACGCGGAAGTGTGGCGATGCTGCGGTTGAATTCAAGTCGAACGTCCGACGCGTGACCGACGTTCAGCTGTCCGACAGTCCGCGATGCCATGCGCGCCCGTCCCGTACCGCGGCCGCTTCGCGCCCTCGCCCACCGGCGCCGCTGCACTTCGGCTCGCTGCTCGCCGCGCTCGGCAGCTGGCTGCTGGCGCGCCACGCCGGCGGCGATGGCTGGTGCGGATCGAGGACCTCGACCCGCCGCGCGAAGTCGCCGGGCGCCGCCGAGCGGCAGCTGCGCACGCTGGCGGCGTTCGGCCTGCATGTCCGACGGCCCGGTCGCTGCGCAGAGCCAGCGCGGCGCGCTCTACCAGGCCGCGCTCGATCGGCTGCTGGCCGACGGGCGCGGCCTTCGACTGCCACTGCAGCCGCAGCGACCTCGCCGGCAGCGGCGGCATCCACCGCGCGCTGCGTCGCCGGGCCGCAGCCGCGCGCGACCCGGCGATCCGGCTGCGCGTGCCGGACGGCGACGACGGTCGCGTTCGACGACGCGCATCCAGGGCCGCGTCGCGCAGGACGTCGGCGCGCGAGGTCGGCGATTTCGTGCTGCGGCGCGCCGACGGGCTGCTGGGCCTACCAGCTGGCGGTGGTCGTCGACGATGCCGCGCAGGGCATCACCGACGTCGTGCGCGGCGCCGACCTGCTCGACTCCACGCCGCGCCAGATCCTGCTGCAGCGCGCGCTCGGCCTGCCGACGCCGCGCTACGCGCACCTGCCGCTGGTGCGTCGACGCGCGAGGGCCGCAAGCTGTCCAAGTCGCACGGCCGCGCTGCCGGTCGACGCCGCCGACCCGCTGCCGGCGCTGCGCGCGGCCTGGCGCGCGCTGGGCCAGCCGCCCGGCGGCGCTGGCACGGCCGACGATCGCCGGCGCGTTCCTGCGAGCGGCGCCGCGACGCATTTCGACCCGACGCGCATGCCGCGCACGGCGCATGCCGCTCGCTGCGTTGCACAACACAGGCTGTCGCAATCGCTGTACTAGAATCGGCCCGACCGGCGCCGCATCCGACGCGGCAACCAGGAGAGACGCATGACATCACGCGTGGCACTGGTCACCGGCGGCACCGGCGGCATCGGCACGGCGATCTGCAGGCGCCTGGCGCGACATGGGCCACCGGGTCGCGACCAACTACCGCAACGAGGAGAAGGCGCCGGCCTGGCAGGCGCAGATGAAGCGCCGACGGGCTATCGACGTCGCGCTCGCGCCGGGCGACGTGGCCACCGCCGAAGACGCCGAGGCGATGGTGCGCGAGGTCGAAGCGCCAGCTCGGGCCCGGTCGAGATCCTGGTCAACAACGCCGGCATCACCCGCGACACCACCTTCCACAAGATGCAGCCGCAGCAGTGGCAGCGAGGTCATCAACACCAACCTCAACTCCGTGCTTCAACGTCACCCGCCCGGTGATCGAGGGCATGCGCGAGCGCAAGTGGGGCCGCATCATCCAGATCAGCTCGATCAACGGCCAGAAGGGCCAGTACGGCCAGGCCAACTACGCCGCGGCCAAGGCCGGCATGCACGGCTTCACCATCTCGCTGGCGCAGGAAAACGCGAAGTTCGGCATCACCGTCAACACGGTCTCGCCCGGCTACATCGGCACCGACATGGTGATGGCCGTGCCCGAGGAAGTGCGCGACAAGATCGTCGCGCAGATCCCCACCGGCCGCCTCGGCACGCCGGAGGAGATCGCCTACGCGGTGGCGTTCTTCGTCCCCGACGAAGCCGGCTGGATCACCGGCGCCAACCTGTCGGCCAACGGCGGCCAGTACATGGGCTGGTGAGCGCGCAGGTCGGCCGCGCATCGCGGCGCTTGCCGCGCACGCGGCATGCTGACGACTCGGGCAGTCGCGCCACGACTGCGCGAATGCCAGCCTGCCATGCCTGACAGGGCCTCTGCCCGTGGCCTGTTGCAAGCGCCTGCTGCGCTGCGCCATGCTGCGGGCATCAGCCGATCTTCAGAGTCGATCGCTCCATGGCTGCGATCCGCATCATCAAGAAGTATCCGAACCGCCGTCTCTACGACACCGAGATCTCCAGCTACATCACCATCGAGGACGTGCGCCAGCTGATCGTCGACGGCGAGGAGTTCGAGGTCCGCGACGCCAAGACCGGCGACGACCTGACCCGCGCAGGTGCTGCTGCAGATCATCTCCGAGCACGAGCAGGACGGCGAGCCGATGCTGTCCACCCAGCTGCTCAGCCAGATCATCCGCTTCTACGGCGATTCGCTGCAGGGCTTCATGGGCAACTACCTCGAGCGCTCGATGCAGATGTTCCTCGACCAGCAGCAGCAGTTCCGCCAGCAGATGGGCGGCCTGCTCGGGCAGACGCCGTGGACGATGATGAACCAGCTGACCGAGCGCAACCTGGAGCTGTGGAAGGAATTCCAGCAGAACCTGGTCGGCGGCATGGGTCGCCCGACGCGCCAAGCCGAAGCCGACCGCGACGCGAACGCCGCAAGACGCGGCCGACGCTCGAACGCACGCCGCACGTGACGCCGGCGCTGCGCATCGCCGCTGCGCGTGCCGACTGTTGCACTGCACCACAGGAATCCGCATGAGCAAGCGCGTCGCCGTCGTCACCGGCGGCATCGGTGGTCTCGGCACCGAGATCTGCAAGGCCCTCGCCCGCGCCGGGCGTACGCGTCGTCGCCGCCGACCTCGGCGCGCGCGAGCGAGCGCATCGACGCGTTTCCGGCGCAGACGTCGACGGCCTCGACGTCGCACTTCGAAGCCGCTCGACGTCGGCGACTTCGACGCCTGCGGCGCGCTGGTCGCGCGACGTCGAAGCCGCGCACGGCCCGCTCGACATCCTGGTCAACGCCGCCGGCATCACCCGCGACGCCACGCTGCGCAAGATGGAGCGCGCCGAGTGGGACGCCGTGCTGCACGTCAACCTCGACAGCGTGTTCAACATGTGCCGGCACGCGGTGGACGGCATGCACGGCGCGCGGCTTCGGCCGCATCGTCAACATCAGTTCGGTCAACGGCCAGACCGGCCAGTTCGGCCAGACCAACTACTCCGCGGCGAAGGCCGGCATGCACGGCTTCACGATGGCGCTGGCGCGCGAAGTCGCGCGCAAGGGCGTCACCGTCAACAGCGTGTCGCCGGGCTACTGCGAGACCGCGATGGTGATGGCGGTGCCGGAGGACGTGCGCGCGAAGATCGTCGAAGGCGTGCCGGTCGGCCGCCTGGGCAAGCCGAGCGAATCGCGCGCGCGGTGGAGTTCCTGACCGACGACGACGCCGGCTTCATCACCGGCGCCAACATCCCGGTGAACGGCGGCCTGTTCATGAGCTTCTGAGCGCCAGCTTCCGATGCGTCCGGCTGCAGGCGACAGCGCGCTCTCGCACCGGCAGTACTTCGCCCGGATACTCCATCGCCTTGCGGCATCAGCGCCTGCAGGTTCTGGATGCGCGTGCCCGGGTTCGGGATGGGTGCGAGGCGAATTCCGGCGGCGCCTGCCGCCGCTCGCCTGCGCCATGCGCTGCCACAGCGGCACCGCTTCCTGCGGGTTGAAGCAGGCCGCCGCGGCCAGCATCAGGCCCACCTCGTCGGCCTGCGTTTCGTGGTTGCGCGCGTACGGCAGCGCGCAGCCGTACGCCGTAGCACGGCCATCACCGTCTGCTGCTGCTGCGGGTCCATGCCGCTCATCGCGCCGGCCATCTGGCCGATCTGCGCCGAGCTTCTGCTGCGCCATGCGCTGCGCGCCGTGGCGCAGCAGCGCGTGGGCGATCTCGTGGCCCATCACCACCGCCATCGCGTCGTCGTTCTGCGCCACCGGGATCAGGCCGGTGTAGACCGCCATCTTGCCGCCCGGCAGGCAGAACGCATTGGCCTGGTCGGACTGGATCACGTTCACGTCCCACTCGAAGGTCTGCGCGATGGTGCGGCGCCTGCATGGCCGTGCTCGGCGGCCAGCGTCGGCGGTCGACTTCGCGGCATCTTGCGCGATCAGCCGCTGCGCGATCTCGCGGACCTGCCGGCGACCTGCGGATCGGCGGATCAGCGCGGCCTGCTCCTGGCTGCCAGGATCTCGCTCGTAGGCCTGCAGGCCCAGCGCCTTCTCGTCCTCGGCGTGATGGCTCTGTCGATCAGCACCTTCTCGCCGGTGTAGCGGATCGATCGCGCGGTTGGAGAACCAGTAGTACGCCGCGTAGCCGGCGAACAGCAGCAGCATCCACCAGCGCATGCCGCCGAACGCCGCGACGCCGCGGCCGGCGCCTGCGCCTGGTTGCCGAACGGATCCTGTCTCATCGTGTCCGCTCCTGTCGACCGGTGCACCGGCGCGACGTGCTACAGTTCCGCGCACGACGCGGAACCCGACGCCGCGCATTGGTGGTGTCGGCATCCGTCGGCCAGGCGCCAGGCCGAGCGCGCCTGCGCCGGCGCGCTGGCCCACGAGCCGCCGCGCACCACGCGCGTGGCGGCAGCCCGGGTTGACCCAGGCCTGCGCCGTCGCGCGGGCGCGCGCCGGTAGCCGTCGTGCCAGCAGTCGGCGACCCATTCGCTGACATTGCCGGCCAGGTCGTGAAGGCCGAATGCATTGGCCGCGATAGCGGCCCACCGGCGCCGGGCCCCAGTAGCCGTCGCCATAGCCCGCGAACGCGTTGCGCCAGCGCCGGCCGCTCGGGCGACCGGTCGCAGCGCGCCGGTGAGGTTGCCCGCGCCCGCGCGGCGGCGATGCCGCTCGCCCCACGGGAAGCGCGCCGTGCTGCCGGCGCGCAGCGCGTATTCGAACTCCGCCTCGCTGGGCAGCGCGGTAGCGCTGCCCGCTCTGCTGCCGACAGCCATTCGCGCGTAGGCCTCGGCGTCGCGCGCGCTGACGTGCAGCACCGGCATGTCGTCGGTCGGCGGGCTGGCCGACGTAGTCGCGAGCGCCAGTCCACGCCGCTGCGGCGCACGAGGTTGCCGCTGCGCTCGTCGTAGGCCATCGAATGCCCGCGCCGCGTCGCGCGCGGCTGGTAGCCGGTGGCCGCGACGAAGCGCCGGAACTCGCCGACGGTGACCTCGGTGCGCGCCATCGCGAAGCCGCGGTCGAAGCGCACGTAGTGCGGCGGGACGCTCGGCATCGGTGCGCGTCCGGTCTCGCCCTCGCGCGCGCCCATGCGGAACCCGCCGTGCGGCACCACCACCATCTGCGGCCCGCGGCCGCCGCTGCGCAACGCGTCGGTGAACGCCTGGCCCGGGCGGAACAGGCCGTAGTGCGTGACCAGGTCGATGCGCTGGCGCAGTTCGCGCCGCGGCCGGGTCGCCGGGCGGCGCGATGCGCAGCATCTCGGCCAAGCGTGCGCGCGCGCCTCGTCGCAGGCCGTCCTCGCGGCAGAGCGCGGCCATGCCCTTGTCGCGCAGCTCGCCGATGCGCGCGGCGCGCTGCGCGGCGATGCGCGTCGCGCGCATCGCTCGACGGTCGTCGATGCCGGGCCGCACGTGGCGGCCGACCTGCAGCCAGCGCTCCGCGCCGGCGAAGTCGTTCGTCGCCGGCGCGCCTCTTCGGCGCGGCGGATCAGCGCGCTTTCGACCGCGGCATGCCCTGCAGCGCGCGCGCCTCGCCGGGCCGCAGCTCCAGCGCTTCGCGGAACCGGCGCGAGCGCGCCGCCGGCCGCCCTCGCCGATGCGGCCCGCGTTCAGTTCGCGCTTCGCCGCGGCCGATTCGGCGCGCTGGGCCTGGTCGGCGCGATCCAGCGCGCGACAGGTAGGCGACGACGGCTTCGGTCGTCCGGGCGCCACCGTGCGCGCCACCGCGCCGACCTCGTGCGCGCGGCGCAGGGCTCGGGGTCGTCGTCGATGCCGGCCAGCGCGGCATCGCCCTGGCCATCAGCGCCGCCAGCGCGCGCTGCAGGCCGGCCTGCACGTCGCGGCGTCGTCCGGCGCACGCGCGCGCAGTGCGAGGTACAGCGGGATGGCCGACGTCGCGCATCGTCGAACAGGCGGCCTGCGTCCAGCGCCGCGCCGGCCTGGTCTTCGAGTGCGTCGACCTGGGCCTCGTCGACCTCGACGTCCGGCACGCGCCACGGTGCGACGGGCGAGACGGCCTCGTCGGCGCTGACGGTGACGATGCGCGCGCGCGCGCTGCCGCTCACGGCATCCGTCGACCGCGCCGTCGCGTCCTCGCGCGCGCAGCCGCAGGCGCGAGCGCGATCAGCGACCACGCGATGGCGAGCAGGGGCAGGCGCAAGCAGGATCCGCTGGCAGGCGCGCGACGGCCGTATCGGACCCGCGCTGACGCGACGTCGGCGGGCGACCGTGCGCAGGCGTGCGCGGCTGACGGCCGGGCATCGGCCCGGCGAAAGTAGGCTATTGTCGCCCGCGCACTGCCCGTGAAACCCGGCGCCACTGCCCGCTTCCACGCAGCTCGTGCCTCACTGGATCGACGACCCCGCCGACGCTGCAGCGCGCGCCTCGCGACACCGCCCGCCCGCATCGGGCTGGACACCGAGTTCATCCGCGAACGCACCTACTGGCCGCAGCTGGCGCTGGTGCAGATCGCACTGCGATGCCGACGGCGACGCCGCGAGATCCTGCTGGTCGACCCGCTGGTGCCCGGCATGGCCGACGCGCTGGCGCCGCTGCTGGCCGACCCGCGCGTCCTCAAGGTGATGCACAGCGCCAGCGAAGACCTGGTCGCGTTCAAGCACGCCTGCGGCGTGGTGCCCACGCCGCTGTTCGACACCCAGATCGCCGCGGCGCTGGCCGGCATCGGCGGCGGGCATGGGCTACCAGAAGCTGGTGCGAGCGAATCACCGGCGTCGCGCTGGCCAAGGGCGAGACGCGCTCCGACTGGCTGCGCCGCCCGCTGTCGCCGTCGCAACTGGAGTACGCCGCCGACGACGTGCGCCACCTGGACGCGCTGCATCGACGCGCTCGACGGCCGACTGGACGCGCTGGGCCGCCGCGCATGGCTGGACGAGGACTGCGCGCGCATCTGGCGCAACGCCGACGAGGACGGCGGCGAACGCTGGCCGCACCTGTCGATGCGCAGCGCGCAGTTCCTCGACGCCGCGGCGCCAGCGCCGCCTGCTGCGCCTGCTGCGCTGGCGCGACGCGCTACGCGCGCGACAGCGACCGCCCGCGCAGCTGGATCCTCGACAACGAACTGGCGACGACGCTCGCCCGCACGCCGCCGGTCGACCGTCGACGCGCCTGCAGGCGCCAGCTCGACGCGCATCCCGAAGGCCCCGCGCAAGCTGGCCGATGCGATCTGGGCCGCGCTGAGCACCCCGCTGCCCGACGAAGCCGACGCCCCGCCGCCGCGCAGTCGAGCGACCGCGACAAGGCCGCCCTGCGCAAGCTGCAGGACGCGGTGGCCGCGCGCAGTCGCCGAAGGAACTCGGCCTGCCCGACGGCGTGCTCGCCTCGCGCCGCTGGCTGGAAGCGCTGCTCGACGGCCGCGACTGGCCCGGCGCCCTGGCCGGCTGGCGCCGCGCGCAACTCGAAGCGCGCCTCAAACCGCTGCTGGCCGCCGGCGGCTAACCGAACGGGGCGTTCCGATCCGCAGTCGCCGTTCCGGCGCATGCGGATCCTGCAAGCGCCGGCCGTCGGCTTGGCAGTCGCTGCAGAGCCTCCGTATACTGCGCGACTTCGTGGGGCGGTAGCTCAGCTGGGAGAGCGTCGCGTTCGCAATGCGAAGGTCGGGAGTTCGATCCTCCTCCGCTCCACCATTCCGATTCAGAGGGCCCCGGCGTCGTAAAGGCGCCGGGGCTTTTCGCATGCGCGTTATGCTCGGCCGCATGCCCGATGCGACAGCTACCCACCGCCGCCCGCGCCGCCTCGCCGATCAGGCGCGTGCGATTGCTGCATTCGCGCTGCTGGCCTGCCTTGCGGCGACCGCGCAACCGACCGGGTCGGCTGCCGTACTGACAAGTGCATCCGCTGCCGCGCCGGCCATCGCCGGCATGGACGATCCGGCGCGCTGGACCCCGGCCTACTGGATTGACCGGACGCCCGACGCCGACACGCCGTTGGCCACGCGCGATGCCATCGCGGCGCAGAACACCCGCCTGCTGCGCGAGGACCCGTCGATGCACGACCTGGCGGCGCTCGGGCCGACGCTGGACCGCCAGCAGGTGCGGGGCTGGATCGAGTCGATCTCGCGGCGGCCGGCGGCAAAGCGCCACGATGCCTCCGGCGCGCTGCTGCCGGCACCGGTGCTGGAGGGCCTGGTCGATGCATTGGCCCTGGATGCCATCCCCGCGCGCCAGCCTACGCGCCATGGGCTGGTGGTCCGACGCGCCGCGTTGCGCACCTTCCCCACCGACCTGCGCGTCTTCAGTACGCCGGGGGACACCGACATCGACCGCTTCCAGGAGAGTGCGCTGTTCCCGGGCACGCCGGTGGTGATCGCGCACGAAAGCCGCGACGGCGAGTGGCTGTTCGTCGTCAGCCCACGTTATGCCGCATGGACGCGGGCGCGCCACGTGGCCGAGGGCGACGCCGCGACGGTACTGGGGTATGCGACGCGTAAGCCCTACCGGCTGGTGACCGGCGGCGTCGCGCACACCGTGTTCACCCCCGGGGCACCGGCCGTGTCCATGCTGCAACTGGACATGGGCACGCGTCTGCCGCTGGCAGCCGACCCATCCAACAGCGCGGTCAACGGCCAGCACCCGGCCAGCGGGCACGTGGTGGAATTGCCGGTGCGCGACGATGACGGCCGCCTGCTGCTGCACCCCGCGCTGCTGCCGCGCAGCGCCGACACGGCCGCTGCGCCGTTGCCGCTGACGCGCCGCCACCTCATCGCGCAGGCCTTCAAATTTCTCGGTGAGCGTTACGGCTGGGGCCACGACTACCACGCGCGCGACTGCAGCGGCTTCGTGTCGGAGGTGTACGCCAGCATGGGCCTGCTGCTGCCACGCAACACCGGCGACCAGGCCGGCAGCCCGGTGCTGGCGGTCGATCGGACGGGCGACGCGGCGGCACGCGAAACCGCGCTGGCATCGCTGCAGGTCGGCGACCTCGTTTACGTGCCCGGCCACGTCATGCTGGTCATCGGCGATGCCGACGGCGAGCCGTACGTGATCCACGACATCCATGGCGGCGGCCAGCGCAACGCAGACGGCGGCATCGAGCGCCTGGGCCTCAACGGCGTGGTGGTGACGACGCTGCGCGGGCTGGTGTTCGACGACGGCACGCCGTACACCGATCGCATGACCGCCGTCGTCCGGCCCGCGCAGACCACCGAAACCATCCACTGATGCGACCACTGATGCCACCCGAAACTGCAGGAAGCACCCGCGTGCAGCCCATACCCACATCACCTCGCATGGCCGGAACGAGGGCCGCATTGGTCACCCTCGCCGCGGTGGCCGTGCTCGCGCTGGCCGGCTGCGCGACCCGCCCCGGCCCGTCGACGCCGCCGACCGCCCAGGCACGCCAGCTGGTGCTGGTCACCACCGCCGGCTGGGACGACAGCCACGCCACCCTGCGCCGCTACCGGCGCGACGGCACCGCGTGGCAACCGGTCGGCGAGCCGTGGCCGGTGATCATCGGACGCAGCGGAGCGGCCTGGGGCACCGGACTGCATGCGGCCGCCGCGGGCGGGCCGACCAAGCGCGAGGGCGACGGCCGCGCGCCGGCCGGCGTGTTCGCCATCGGCGATGCATTCGGCTACGCGGCAACGGCCGATACCGCGCTGCCCTACCGGGCCATGACGGCGGGCGACTGGTGCATCGACGTGCCCGACTCACCGCTCTACAACCGCCTCGTGCACGTGGACCAGGTGGGCACGGCGGCAATCGAGGGGTCCACCGAACCCATGCGCCGCGACATCCACAAGGACGGCGACGTGCGCTACGTGCAGGGTTTCGTGATCGAACACAACGCCGCCGCCGCGCCGCGCGGCGGCAGCTGCATCTTCGCCCACGTCTGGAAATCGCCCGACACCCCCACCGCCGGCTGCACGGCGATGGACGCCGCGCACATGCAGTCGCTGCTGGCCTGGCTGGACCCGGCCGCGCGGCCCGTGTTCGTCCTGCTGCCACAAGCCGAACACGCCCGCCTCCACGGCGCGTGGGACCTGCCCGCCCCCGGCAGCGACTGACCCCGGCGGCCGTCGACGCCCTCTTCCAGGAACCCGCATGTCCGAGCCCACAGCGCCGCCCCCGCATTCCGCCGAAGTCGACCCGTCCACCGGCCTGGTGCGCGCGGTCGGGCGGTGGCAGATCGTCGGCCTGTCCATCAACGACGTCGTCGGCAGCGGCATCTACCTTCTGCCCGCCGCCGCGGCGCTGCTGCTGGGCGGCGCCAGTCTGTGGGCCATCCTCGCCGCGGGCCTGGCAGTGACGCTGCTGGTGCTGTGCTACGCGCAGGCCTCCAGCCATTTCGACCGGCCCGGCGGTGCCTACCTGTACGCACGCGAGGCATTCGGGCCGTTCGCAGGCTTCCTGACCGGCTGGATGACGTTGATCACGCGCATCACCGTGGCGGCGGCGCTCAGCAACGGGCTGGCGGTGGCGGTGTCGCTGTTCTGGCCGTGGGCGGCCACGGGCATGGGCCGGGCACTCGTCATCGTGGCGTCGCTCGGACTGCTGACGTGGATCAACCTGGTGGGCGTGCGCACCGCGGCGCGCGCCGGGGTCGTTCTCACCATCGCCAAGCTGCTGCCGCTGCTGTTCTTCGTGGTGGTCGGACTGGCCTACGTGGACTGGTCGGCCGTGCGGCTGGAGGGCCTGCCGCTGGACCAGCCGGCACGGCTGGGCGAGGCCGCGCTGCTGCTCCTGTTCGCCTACGCCGGGTTCGAGAACACCCCGGCCGCGGCCGGCGAGTACCGCGACCCGCGCCGTGATGTGCCGTTCGCGCTGGTGGCGATGATCGCGCTGGTGACCGCGCTCTACGTGCTGGTGCAACTGGTGGCGCAGGGCACGCTGCCGGCGCTGGCGCAGTCGCAGACGCCGCTGGCCGAAGCGGCGGCCGGGTTCGCCGGCACCGGGGCGGCATTGCTGCTGACGGTTGGCGCGGCGATTTCGATTTTGGGCACCAACTTCAACACGATGCTGTTCGGGCCGCGCTACATGTACGCGTTGGCGATCGACGGCTACCTGCCGCGCTCGCTGGCCCGGCTGCACCCGCGCTGGCGCACGCCGGTGGTGGCGATCATCGTCCAAGCCGTGCTGGCACTGGCGCTGGCGCTGTCGGGGTCGTTCGTGCAGCTGGCGCTGCTGTCGGTGATCGCACGGCTGTTCGCCTACGTGGCCACCGCATGCGCCGCCATCGCGCTGCAGCGCCGGCACCCGGACCGCCCGGGGGCCCTTCGCCTTCCGGGCGGACCGCTGATCCCGCTCGCGGCCATCGTGCTGTCGCTGGCGCTGTTGGCCAGCGCGAGCGTGGGCAACCTGTTGATGGGGGGTGTGGCGCTGGTGCTGGGCGCGGTGGTGTACGCGTTCCGGCGGCCGCCGTTGGTGGAGGGGTCGGCGCAGGGGTGATTTCCCTTTCCCACCCTCATACCACAGTCCTTCACGCGCCAACCGTCCTCCCCGCGAAGGCGGGGATCCAGTGACTTGGCGCCTGTTCCAAAAGGCAGACGTCGCTGGATCCCCGCCTTCGCGGGGAGGACGGCTTTGCCGGATCGGCACCGATTGGCCCCCGACGTCGCCCCCATGCGAAAATCCCGGGCTGACCGGGCCCGTCCCGGCCACGGCCCCGTAGCTCAGCTGGATAGAGCATCCCCCTCCTAAGGGGAAGGTCACACGTTCGAATCGTGTCGGGGTCGCCACATTGCAGGAGCCTGCGGAAGCAGTGGCCGGAACAGTGCGCACACCCGGCGCCGTGTTCCCCGCCGCTCCTCTGCACCGGCTTCGCCCTCGTCCGCGCAGGCCCCGCGCGCGGCGCAATCCCAAGGAGTAGTTCCCCGATGCCCCACCCCGTCCTCACCGCGCTCGGCCTGCCCGACACCGAATCCGGCACCTACCTCGGCAACGGCGAGTGGTCCACGCACCACCGACGCCGGCGTGCATCGAGCCGATCAACCCGAGCACCGGCGAGGTGCTCGGCGCGCGTGCATGCCTCGATCGCAGGCCGACTACGACACCATCGTCGAGCGCGCCCAGGCCGCCTTCAAGGTCTGGCGCACCACCCCGGCGCCGCGCCGCGGCGAAGCGATCCGCCTGTGCGCCGACGCGCTGCGCACGCACAAGGACGCGCTGGGCTCGCTGGTCGCGCTGGAGATGGGCAAGATCCAAGCCGGAAGGCGACGGCGAAGTGCAGGAGATGATCGACATCGGCGACTTCGCGGTCGGCCTGTCGCGCCAGCTGTACGGCCTGACCATGCACTCCGAGCGCCCCGGCCACCGCATGTACGAGCAGTGGCATCCGCTGGGCCTGGTCGGCGATCATCAGCGCCTTCAACTTCCCGGTCGCGGTGTGGGCGTGGAACGCGTTCCTCGCCGCGGTCTGCGGCGACATCAGCATCTGGAAGCCGTCGCCGAAGACCCCGCTGTCGGCGATCGCCTCGATGAAGATCTGCAACGAGGCGCTGCAAGGCCGGCGGCTTCCCGGACATCTTCTTCCTGTTCAACGACGCCGGCACCGAGCTGGCGCAGACGTTCGTCGACGACAAGCGCATCCCGCTGATCAGCTTCACCGGCTCGCACCGCAGGTCGGCCGCATGGTCGGCGAGCGCGTCGCGCGCCGCATGGGCCGCTCGCTGCTGGAGCTGGGCGGCAACAACGCGATCATCGTCGACGAGACCGCCGACCTGAAGCTGGCGATCCCGGCGATCGTGTTCGGCGCGGTCGGCACCGCCGGCCAGCGCTGCACCACCACGCGCCGCCTGATCGTGCACGAATCCATCTACGACGACGTGCTGGCCACGCTGGTCGCCGCCTACAAGCAGGTCGAGAAGCAAGATCGGCGACCCGACCGACCCGGCCAACGCTGATGGGCCCGCTCAACAGCCAGGACGCGCGTGCGAGCAGTACCTGGACGCCATCGAGCAAGGCCAAGGCCGCGGGCGGCACGGTCGAGACCGGCGGCGACGCGCATCGACCGCCCGGGCAACTTCGTGCTGCCGACGATCGTCACCGGCCTGACCAACGACCGCCGAGGTCGTGCAGCACGAAACCTTCGCGCCGATCCTGTACGTGATGAAGTATCGAGACGCTGGACGAAGCCATCGACATGCAGAACGCCGTGCCGCAGGGCCTGTCGTCGTCGATCTTCACCACCGAACCTGCAAGCGCGGCCGAGCAGTTCCTGGCGGCGGCCGGCTCGGACTGCGGCATCGCCAACGTCAACATCGGCACCTGCGGCGCCGAGATCGGCGGCGCGTTCGGCGGCGAGAAGGAAACCGGCGGCGGCCGCGAGTCCGGCTCCGATGCGTGGAAGGCCTACATGCGCCGCCAGACCAACACCATCAACTACTCCGACTCGCTGCCGCTGGCGCAGGGCATCAAGTTCGACCTCTGAGGCCGTGCACAGGAGACTGCCGCATGAATACGCCCGATCGACAGACCAGCACCGCTCGCCATCATCAGCCTGGTCTCCGGCATCCTCGGCTGGACCCTGCTGCCGTTGCTCGGCAGCATCGTCGCGATCGTCACCGGGCACATGGCGCGCGGCGAGATCCGCCGCAACGCCGGACGCTCGACGGCGACGGCCTGGCCATCGCCGGGCTGGTGCTGGGCTGGGCTGGCCGTGCATCGGCGCGTGCTGGCGATCGTCGTGGTCCTGCTGTTCTTCGGCGGCCTGGCCTGGCTGGTGCGACGGCGCCTGACGGCATGTACGGACTCGCCCGCCCCTTCCTGTTCGCCCTCGATGCCGAGCGCGCGCACGGGCTCGGCCTGAAGGCGATGGAGGCGGCCTACCGCACCGGCCTCAATCCGCTGCTGGCGCGAACGCCGACGCCGCTGCCGACCAAGGCCTTCGGCCTGACCTTCCCCAACCCGGTCGGCCTGGCCGCCGGCCTGGACAAGAACGGCGCGCACATCGATGCGCTGCTGGCGCTGGGCTTCGGCTTCGTCGAGATCGGCACGGTCACGCCGCGGCCGCAGCCGGGCAACCCGAAGCCGCGCATGTTCCGCCTGCCGCGAGCACAAGGCGGTGATCAACCGCCTGGGCTTCAACAACGAGGGCGTCGACGCGCTGGTGCGCAACGTCGAGCGCGCGCGCCGCAAGCGCGGCCTGCTCGGCATCAACATCGGCAAGAACAAGGACACGCCCAACGAGACGCGCCGCGGCCGACTACCTGTACTGCCTGGAGCGCGTGTATCCGCTGGCCGACTACGTCACCGTCAACATCTCCTCGCCCAACACCGCCGGCCTGCGCGAGCTGCAGGAAGAGCAGGCGCTGCGCCGCCTGATCGGCACGCTGCGCGAGGCGCAGGAGGAACTGGGCGCGCAGCACGGCAAGCGCGTGCCGATGCTGGTGAAGATCGCGCCGGACCTGTCCGACGAGCGACATCGACGCGCGTGGCGCGCGGTGCTCGGCGACCTCGCGCGTCGACGGCGTGATCGCCACCAACACCACCGTCGTCGCGCATGAGCGTCGCAGGGCACGCGCTGCGCCGACGAGGCCGGCGGCCTGTCCGGCGCGCCGCTGATGAGCGCAGTCGACCACGGTGCTGCGCATGCTGCGCACGCGCCTGCCCGACAGCGATCCCGCTGATCGGCGTGGGCGGCATCCTGTCGCGGCGCCGACGCGGCGGCAAGATGGCGGCCGGCGCGACGCTGGTGCAGTTCTACACCGGCCTGGTCTACCGCGGCCCGGAGCTGGTCGGCGAATGCGTGGACGCGATCCGCCGCCGCAAGGAAGCGCCGCAGCAGCGGCCGCGCTGCCGCCGCATGAGCGCCGGCTGACCGCTGGCCGATCGACCGTCGATCGCGCGACCTGCGCTCGCGCAACACCTTCGGCGTGCCGGCGCGCGCGCCGATGCTGGTCGAAGTGGCCGACGCCGACGCGCTGGCCGGAGCTGTTCGAGCTACGCGATGCTGCGCGACGGCCCGGTGCTGGTGCTGGGCGGCGGCAGCAACCTGCTGTTCGCCGGCGATCCCCGGGCGTGGTCGCTGTGCGCTGACCGACGCGCCGCGTCGCGATCGCTCGAGGACGACGGCGCCGACGCGCTGTCGTGCGCGCCGAAGCCGGCGTCGACTGGCACGACCTCGTGCTGTGGACGCTGGCGCAGGGCCTGTGCGGGCTGGAGAACCTGGCGCTGATCCCGGGCACGGTCGGCGCCGCGCCGATCCAGAACATCGGCGCCTACGGCGTCGAAGTCGGCGAGTTCATCGACGCGGTCGAGGCCTTCGACCGCGCACGCGGCGCAGCTCGTGCGCGCTCGACCGCGCCGACTGCGCCTTCGCCTACCGCGACAGCCTGTTCAAGCGCGAGCCCGACCGCTACATCGTCACCGCGGTCGAGTTCGCGCTGCCGCGCGCAGCGCGAGCTGCGGCTGGACTACGCCGGCATCGCGCGAGGAACTGCAGGCGATGGGCGTCGACGCGCTCGCCGCGCCGTCGCACGTCGCCGAGGCGGTGATCCGCATCCGCCGCGCAAGCTGCCCGACCCGGCGCGTGATCGGCAATGCCGGCAGCTTCTTCAAGAATCCGATCGTGCCGGCCGCGCAGGCCGAGGCGCTGCAGCGACGCGCACCCGGCGCTGCCGGTGTTCCGCGGCGGCAGCGACGACACACCGCAAGCTGTCGGCGGCGTGGCTGATCGACGCAGTGCGGCTGGAAGGGCCATCGCGACGGCGATGCCGGCGTGGCGCGCGCAGCACGCGCTGGTGCTGGTCAACCACGGCGCACGCCACCGGCGCGCAACTGCTGGCGCTGGCGCGCCGCATCGCCGGCTCGGTGCAGGACGCGTTCGGCGTGGCGCATCGAGCCCGAGCCGCGCATCATCGGCGCGACGCTGGTGAGCACGCGTGCCGCACGCCGTCGCCCGGCACCCAGCTGCGCGCGCGCGCTGCTGATGCTGGCCAGCACGGTCGGCGTTCGGGCTGATGGCGGTGTGCATCCGCCTGGCCTCGGAGACCAGCTGCACGCTTCGAGATCGCGTTCTTCCGCAACTTCTTCGGCCTCCTGCGCCGCTGCTGCCGCTGCTGCTGCGCGGCACGGCCCGGGCCTGCTGCGCACCACCCAGCTGCCGCTCTACTTCGTCCGCTGCGTGATCGGCATCGTCTCGATGCTGTGCGGGCTTCTGGGCGATCGGCCACCTGCCGCTGGCGCAGGCGGTCTCGCTGTCGTATTCGACGCCGCTGTTCGTCACCATCGCCGCGGTGCTGTGCTGGGCGAGCAGGTGCGCGTGCGGCGCTGGACGGCGGTGATCGTCGGCTTCATCGGCGTGCTGGTGATCGTGCGGCCGGGCGCGACGGGCTTCACCATCGGCAGCCTGGTGGCGGTGTCGGCGGCGGTGCTCAGCGCGCATCGTCGCGATCCAGATCAAGCAGCTCTCGCGCACCGAGCACGGCCGACCGCATCGTGCTCTGGACCACCCTGCTCTGGGTGCCGATGTCGCTGCTGCCGGCGCTGTGCGGTCTGGGAGTGGCCGCAGGGCATCACCTGGCTGTGGCTGGTCGCTGGCCGGCGTGCTGGGCACCGGCGGCCACATGCTGTGGACGCGCGCGCTGAAGCTGGGCGATGTCTCGGCGCTGACGCCGATCAGCTTCATGCAGCTGCCGATCGTGGCGCGTGCTCGGCTGGTCGTGCTGTTCGGCGAAGCGCGTCGACCGCTGGACCGTGCTCGGCGCGGCGATCATCTTCGCGCGCCAACGCCTACATCGCCCACCGCGAGGCGCAGCTGGCGCGGCGCGGCGGCCACGCAGGCGCCCAGTCGAGGCGGCCAAGCCGGGCGAGTAGGCGCAGGAGCCGCTACACGTCCTCCGGATCATCCGCCGACGCGTCCGGCCGCTGCCACGGATGCCGATGGTGGCGGAACACCATCAGGAACGCCGCCACCGTCCACACCGACGCCGCCGTCCAGCCGGCCAGGATGTCGGACGGGTAATGCACGCCCAGGTACACGCGCGACAGCGCCCACCAGCAGCGCGAAGGCACCGGCCGACCACGGCCACCGGCCAGCGCCAGCGCGTGCGCCACGCCAGCAGGATCACGCACCGCCGCCAGCGTCATCGAGCCCATCGCGTGGCCGCTGGGAAAGCTGTAGGTGTCCTCCGGCGCGATCGACACCCACAGGTCCGGCCGCTCGCGCGCGAAGAGGTGCTTGGTCGCCAGGTTGAGCAGCGCCGAGCCGACGAGCGCGAGCCCGGCGAACAGGCCCTCGCGCATCCGCCGCTTCCAGCGCCAGCACCGCCACCAGCAGCGACGTCGAACGGCACCACGCCCCACTGGTAGCCCAGGCGAGATCGGCGACGAAGAACCGGTCCAAGCCGTCGGTGCCGCGAAGGCATGCGCGCACTGCAGCACGGGCTCGTCGAACGCGAACGGCGTCGCCATCGGCGCACCTCGTCGGCCAGCTCGGCGAAGCCCCACAGCGGCAGCAGCAGCGCCGACGAACACCAGCAACAGCCTGCGCCAGTGCCGGCGCAGGAAGGTCAGCGCCGAAGCGCGCCTTCGACCAGCAGGGTCCAGAGCTGGCGTGCAGCGCCCGCCGGGCGGGCCATCGGAGGGCGGTCACCGGCGCCGGGTGCGGACTGCCGGGCGGCATACTTGCGTTCGACATAGTCATCGATCAGCGCGACGAATTCGCTGGCGATGTTCTCGCCGCGCAGGGTGACGGTCTTTTCACCGTCGACGAACACCGGCGCCGACGGCGCCTCGCCGGTGCCCGGCAGCGAGATGCCGATGTTGGCGTGGCGCGATTCGCCCGGGCCGTTGACCACGCAGCCCATCACCGCAAGCGTCAGGTTCTCCGCGCCGGGATGGCTGATCTTCCACTCCGGCATCTTCGCGCGCACGTGCGTCCTGCACCGTCTGCGCCAGCTCCTGGAAGAACGTCGCTGGTGGTGCGGCCGCAGCCCGGGCAGGCGGTCACCATCGGCGTGAACGCGCGCAGGCCCATGGTCTGCAGCAGTTCCTGCGCGACGATCACTTCGCTGCGTGCGCGACTGCGCCGGGTTCCGGCGTCAGCGAGATGCGGATCGTGTCGCCGATGCCTTCCTGCAGCAGCACGCGCCAGCGCGGCGCTGGAGGCGACGATGCCCTTGCTGCCGATGCCGGCCTCGGTCAGGCCCAGGTGCAGCGCGAAGTCGCTGCGCGTGGCCAGGTCGCGGTAGACGGCGATCAGCTCCTGCACGCCGCTGACCTTGGCACTGAGCACGATGCGGTCGGCCGGCAGGCCCAGTTCCACCGCGCGGTGCGGCCGAATCCAGCGCCGAGCGGATCAGCGCCTCGCGCAGCACCCGCCCGGCGTCCCAGGGTTCGGCGCGCGCGTGGTTCTCGTCCATCAGCTGCGCGGCCAGCGCCTGGTCGAGCGAGCCCCAGTTGGCGCCGATGCGCACCGGCTTGCCGTGGCGGATCGCCAACTCGATCAGCGTGCGCGAACTGGCGTGTCGCGCTTCTTGCCGAAGCCGACGTTGCCGGGATTGATGCGGTACTTGGCCAGCGCCTCCGCGCAGGCCGGCTCGGCGGCCAGCAGCTGGTGGCCGTTGTAGTGGAAGTCGCCGATGATCGGCACCGCGACGCCCATCATCGCCAGCCGGTCGACGATGCGCGGCACGGCGGCCGCGGCCTCGGCGTTGTTGACGGTGATGCGCACCAGCTCCGAGCCGGCGCGCCACAGTTCGGCGACCTGCTTCGCCGTGCCGGCGATGTCGGCGGTATCGGTATTGGTCATCGACTGCACGACGACCGGCGCGCCCCCGCCCACGCGCACGCCCCCGATCTCCACGCCCCGCGTGATGCGGCGTGGCCGGGGGCCGTAGGGCGGGGTCGAACAGGGCGGCGTGGCGTCGAAATTCATCCGCGCATTGTAGCGCCGCGGCCTGCGGCCCCTGCAGGAGCGGCTTCAGCCGCGATCACGCCAAGAGCGAAATCTGCAGCCCCTTCGTGCTGCACGGGAGGGAGATGAAGCTGCCCGCCTCCGCAGGACGGCTCCTCCCCCTGCCTGCAGGGGAGGTGGGGAGGGGGTGCTGTTGGAGAAGCGCCGCTCGAAAAGCACCCCTCCCCTGCCCTCCCCTGCCCGCAGGGGAGGGAGATGAAGCCATTTCCACAAGCGTGACCCATCCACTGGCGTGGGGTACGGTATCCGGCCGCCGTCGCCGCGCTCCATGAACAATCCGCCCGATGACCCGCGACGACCCCAACGCCGTCCTCACCCCGAGCCAGCTCAACACGCTGGCGCGCGACCTGCTGGAAGGCAGCTTTCCGGCTGGTCTGGGTGGAGGGCGAACTGGGCAACGTCTCGCGCCCCGCGTCCGGCCACCTGTACTTCACGCTGAAGGACGCCCGCGCGCAGGTGCGGGCGGCGATGTTCAAGCCCAAGAGCACTGGCTGAAGTTCCAGCCGCGCGAAGGCCTGCGGGTGCTGGCGCGCGGCCGGCTGACGCTGTACGAGGCCCGCGGCGAGTACCAGATGGTGCTCGACCACATGGAGGAAGCCGGCGAAGGCGCGCTGCGGCGCGCGTTCGAGGAGTTGAAGGCGCGGCTGGCGGCCGAAGGCCTGTTCGACGACGACCGCAAGCGCCCCCTGCCCTTGCATGCGCGCCGGATCGCGGTGATCACCTCGCCCACCGGCGCAGCCGTGCGCGACGTTCTGAGCGTGCTGGCGCGCCGTTTCCCGCTGGTTGAGGTCGACGTGCTGCCGGTGCCGGTACAGGGCGAAGCAGCCGCCGCGCAGATCCGCGACGATGCTGCAGCGGGCCGATGCCTGCGGGCGCTACGACGTGATCGCTGCTGGCACGCGGCGGCGGCTCGCTGGAAGACCTGTGGGCCTTCAACGACGAAGCACTTGCGCGCGCGATCGCCGGCTGCGGCTTACCGGTGGTTTCGGCGGTCGGGCCACGAAACGGACTTCTCTCTGACGCGATTTCGCCGCCGACCTGCGCGCGCCGACGCCTTCGGTCGCCGCCGAGCTGCTGGTGCCCAGCCGCGATGACCTGCTCGCGCGCCTGCGCGGCCTGCACGGCCGCATGCGCACGCTGCAGGCCCACCGGCTGCAGCGCGCAATCGCAGGCGGCCGACCGCGCCGCCCTGCGCCTGAATGCGCTGCGGCCGCAGGCGCGGCTGCAACTGCTGGCGCGCCGCCAGGACGAAGCGCTGCGCCGCCTGCATGCGGCATGGCGGAACCGCGCCGAGCGTGAGCGGGCCCGCCTGCGCCATGCCGACGCCGTGCTGCGCGCCGCACACCCGCGGCGGCGGCTGCTGCAGCTGCGTGAACGCCTCGCCGCTGCTCGCACCGCGACCGCAGGCGCTGCATCGCGCGGCGCCTGCGGTCACGAGGCGCTGCGGCTGCGCGGGCTGGCGCGCTCGCTGGAAGCGGTCAGCCCCCTGGCGACGGTGGCGCGCGGCTACTCGATCATCCGGCACGATTCGACGGTCGGGTGGTGCGCAGCGTGCTGGACGCGTCACCGGGCGACGCCTTGGAGGCACGCGTGACCGACGGCTGGCTGCAGGTGCGTGTCGAGGGCTCGCGGCCCGCCTAGTCTGTCTGCAGGAGCGGCTTCAGCCGCGATCCGCGGCACCGCCCCCCTGCAGGAGCCACGTGAGTCGCGACCACGCCAATCGGGATGCGGCCGCCGTTCGCGACTTACGGTGCTCCTGCAACGGCACCGTGGAGGCGATCGCGGCTGAAGCCGCTCCTACAGTGCTCCCGTCGAGTGCCTGCGCCTGCGTCACCACGTGCACGTGACCGCGCCTTAACCCGCCCTGCGCCAGCCTGCCGCCTACCGGAGGATGCCGATGCCCACGCTCAGGAAGACCTACCCCTACTACCTCGCCAACCGCCCGGTCGCGGCCAACACCGACCTGGAGGTACGCGACAAGTACGCGGGCAAGCGGGCGACGCGCGTTGCGATGGCCGATGCCGCGGCGATCCGCAAGGCGATCGTCGCCGCGCACAGGGCGCGCGGTGCGATGGCGGCCTTCCCGCCGCATGCCCGGCGCGACGTGCTGGAACATTGCGTGCAGTCGCTTCGAGGCACGGCAGGAGGAGCTGGCGCTGGCACTGTGCATCGAGGCCGGCAAGCCGATCCGCGACGCACGCGGCGAAGTCGCGCGGCTGATCGACACCTTCCGCATCGCCGCCGGCGAGGCCACGCGCATCGGCGGCGAGGTGCTGGAGCTGGCGATCTCGCGCGCGCACGCGACGGCTACCGCGGCATGACGCAAGCGCGTGCCGATCGGCGCGTGCAGCTTCATCACTCCGTTCAACTTCCCGCTCAACCTGGTCGCGCACAAGGTCGCGCCGGCGATCGCCGCCGGCTGCCCGTTCGTGCTGAAGCCAGCGGCCAAGACGCCGGTCGGCGCGCTGATCATCGGCGAGGTCCTGGCCGAGACCGACCTGCCCAAGGGCGCGTTCTCGATCCTGCCCTGCTCCAACGAGGACGCCGCGCAGCTGGTCGAGGACGAGCGCATCGCGCTGCTCAGCTTCACCGGCGGCCTCGTCGGCTGGGACCTGAAGGCGCGCGCGGGCCGCAAGAAGGTCACGCTCGAACTGGGCGGCAACGCGGCCTGCATCGTCGATGCCGACCCGGGCGCGCCGCTGGACGACGTGGTCGAGCGCCTGGTGTTCGGCGCCTACTACCAGAGCGGCCAGAGCTGCATCAGCGTGCAGCGCATCTATGCGCATCGCGGACATCTACGACGCCGCTCGCGCAGCAAGCTCAAGTCGGCCGTGGCGAAACTGCGGATGGGCGATCCACGCGACGGAGTCGACCTTCATCGGTCCGATGATCGACGAGGAGGCCGCCAGGCGCGTCGAGGAGTGGATCGAGCGCCGCGCGCAAGGCGGGCGCGAAGCTTCTGGTGGGCGGCAAGCGCGACGGCAACATGCTTCCGGCCGCATTGCTGGAGAAGGTGCCGCGCGATGCGGACCTCTACCGCAAGGAAGCGTTCGGGCCGGTGGCCCTGATGGAACCGTTCGACGATTTCGACGCCGCGATCGACGCGCGTCAACGACAGCGACTTCGGCCTGCAGGCCGGCGTGTTCACCGGCCGCCTCGACCACGCGATGCGCGCGTGGGACCGGCTTGAGGTCGGCGGCGTGGTCGTCGGCGACGTGCCGAGTTTCCGCGTCGACAACATGCCCTACGGCGGCGTCAAGCAGTCCGGACTGGGCCGCGAAGGGCGTGCGCTGGGCGATCGAGGACATGACCGAACCGCGCCTGCTGGTGATCCGCGACCCAGTGTGACCGCGCTAGGCCCTGCGTCCGATCACACCTTCCCCAGCGCAACCCCATTCGTGTCCGCGCCCACCGGTGCTTCTGCCGGGTGGCCGAACAGGTACCCCTGCCCGTACGCGCAGCCGAGCTCGCGCAGCGCTCGCGCTGGGCCTCGGTTTCGATGCCCTCGGCGATGGTGTCGATGCCCAGCGTGCCGGCCAGCGCCAGGATCGCGCGGACCACCGCCACGCTTTCGGTGCGGCTGTCGCCGGTCAGACCGGCGACGAAGCTGCGGTCGATCTTCAGGCACTCGATCGGGAACCGGTGCAGGTACGACAGCGCCGAAAAGCCGGTGCCGAAGTCGTCCAGCTGCGCCAGCACGCCGTGCCCGCGCAGCGTGCTCGAGCGTGCGCAGCGCGCGCGGCGCATCGTCGAGCAGCGCGACCTCGGTGATCTCGATGCGCAGCCGGCGCGGGTCGGCGCCGGCTGCCGTCGAGCAGCTGCAGCAGGCGGTCGGCGAAATCGCTGGCGACGGAAGTGCCGCGGCGACACGTTGATCGACACGTAGCCGCGTGCTCGCCGCTGCGCCATGCCGGTCGATCACCTGGCGCGTACATCAGCCAGTCGACCTGCTCGATCAGCCCGCTGTCCTCGCCCACGCCGATGAACTCGCGCCGGCAGCAGCAGGCCGCGCGCTCGTGGCGCCAGCGCAGCAGCGCCTCGTGGCCGACCACGCTGCCGTCGGCCAGCCGCACGATCGGCTGGTAGTGCGGCTCGAAGCGCCTCGCCATTGATCGCGCGGCGCAGGTCGGCCTCCAGGTCGAGGATGCGCATGGCCTCGTTCGCGCATGTGCTCGTCGAACACCGCGCAGCGGTCGCGGCCCGCCGCCTTGGCGCGGTACATCGCGACGTCGGCGTCGCGCAGCAGTTCCTCGCCCGTCTGCGTAGCGCGGCATGCCACAGCGCGATGCCGATGCTGGCCGACGGGAACAGCTCGCGGCCGGCGATCCAGCATCGGCTCGCCCAGCGCGGCCAGGATGCGGCTGCGCCAGCTCCTCGGCCGCCTGCAGGCCGTCGATGTCCTCGACCAGGATCGCGAACTCGTCGCCGCCCAGGCGCGCGACCATGTCGCCGGCCGCGCACGCGCCGACGATGCGGCGGCCGGCTTCGATCAGCAGCTCGTCGCCGACCAGGTGGCCGACGCTGTCGTTGACCAGCTTGAAGCGGTCCAGGTCCAGGAACAGCACCGCGAACGTGGCGGCCCATCGTCGCGGCGCGCGCGTGCGATCGCGTCGGCCAGGCGGTCCAGCAGCTGCGCGCGGTTGGGCAGGCCGGTCAGCGTGTCGTGCAGCGCCTGGTGGGTCAGCCGCTGCTCGGCGCGCACGCGCTCGCCGATCTGCTCCAGCAGCTCGGCATTGGCCTCGGCCAGTTCGCGCGTGCGCTCGTCCGACGCGCTGCTCCAGCTCGGCGTGCGCGGCCATCAGCCGGTCCTGCGCCCGCTTGCGCGCCAGGCCGCTGCCGATGTGGTGGGCGACGAAGGTCAGCAGCTCCTGGTCGCGCGGGGTGAAGGCGACGTCCGGCGAATAGCTCTGCACGGCGATCACGCCGACCACCTCGTCGTCGCGGATCAGCGGCACGCCCAGCCAGCAATGCGCCAGCGGGCCGTGGCTGCGCACCTCGCCCTGCGCCTCCAGCGCGTCGATCTGCGCGCGGTCGGCCAGCAGCGGCTGGCCGCTGCGCAGCACGTATTCGGTCAGGCCCTTGCCGACAGTCGGCGCGGCGGGCGCGTTGGGATCGCGCTCGTCGACCGAGTACGGGAACTCGAGCTACTGCGCCGTCGCTCCGACAGCAGCGCGATGTAGAAATTGCGCGCATACAGCAGCTCGCCGACGATCGTCGTGCACCTGCGGCGTAGAAGCTGCTCCAGCGTCTCGGAGGTCATCGACAGCTCGGCGATGCGGAACAGCGCGCGCTGCAGGTGTTCGGCGCGCTGGCGCTCGACGATCTCGGCCTGCAGGTCGCGGTTGGCTCTGCTGCAGCGCCTGGGTGCGCTCCTCGACGCGGCGCTCGAGCTCGCTCGCGCGCCTGGTGGCGGTCCAGCGCGGTGAGGATGTGCTGGGCGACGAACGCCAGCAGCGCGCGGTCCTCGTCGCTGTAGCGCTCGGCGCGGTCGTAGCTCTGCACCACGATCGCGCCGCACACCCGGTCCGTCGCGGCGCATCGGCACGCCCAGCCAGTCCGCGCTGTCGGGGCCGTGGCGCGTCGTCGGCGCTCGACGCCGAGCTGCTCGCGCGACGTCGGCCGACGGCCCGCAGCAGCGGCTCGCCGTGGCGCAGCAGCGCCAGCGTCAGGCTGTTGGGCATCGTCGGTGACCGGGATCTCGCGCGTCGGGATCGGCGACGTAGGGATCGTGCCGGTCGGCGAAATACAGGAAGCGCATGCTGTCGCGCGCATCGTCGTACAGCACGATGTAGAAGTTCTCCGCGTACATCAGCCCGCCGACCACGGCGTGGATGCGCGCGCAGCATCTCGTGCATCTCGAGGTCGGAGCCGGCCAGGTCGGCGATCTCGTACAGCGCCTGCTGCAGGCGCTCGGATTTCTCCAGCTGATGCGGTGCGGGCCAGCGCGCGGGCCGTGGTCGAGCGTACGACGCCGACCACGCGCTGGGCCATGCTGGACCAGGCCTGCTGCGCCTGCGCGGGCAGCGGCTCGGACAGCAGGGCGGCGATCACCACGGTGCGGTGCCGTCGCGCGCCGTCCAGGCTCAGGCCGAGGCGGTGCGGGTCGGGCGTGCCGCTGGCAGCGCCGTTTACCAGCGCATCGACGGTGCTGCGCAGCGAGACCTGCACCTCGCCGGCGTCGGAGGCCACCATGCCGCCACCCGCCTCGATCGCGCCAGCGACCGACACGCTGGGAGCCGGCCGGCAATGCGTCGCTGCAGCACGCTGGCAAGCGGATCCACATGCGGATCCGTCTCGGGCGCGTGCGCCCGGATCGCGTCCTCGGCCCGCCGATCGGTGCACTGCGTCAAACCCCTGGCCCTCCTGTTGCATGCGCGAGCATAGCGCGCCATGGCGCCGTTCATCGGCGCCAACCCCGCCCAGGCTGCACGGCCGTTCCACCGCGCATGCCCCGATGACCCCGCCACGGCAGCGCCGTGTCCGCCACCACCGCCGGCACCGCCCCAGCCGCTTCCCGTCGGCAATGCCGGGCCGTACGGCTTGCGCCGATGGACTCCGATGCCCGACCCCGCGCCCGCACGACTGCCGCAGAGCCGTCGGACGACGTGCTGATGCTGCGCCTGGGTGGCGCGGCGACGTGCCTGCGTTCGAACAGCTGTACGCCCGCCACCGCTGCCGCTGTACCGCTTCCTGCTGCGCCAGTTGCGCGATCAGCGCGCTGGCCGACGAGCTGTTCCAGGACGTCTGGCAGCGGGTGATCGCCGCGCGCGGCGGCTGGACGCCCGAGGCCGCATTCAGCGCCTGGCTGTACCGGATCGCCCACAATCGCCTGGCCGACCACTGGCGCGGCGCTGCAAGCACCGCCCGCCCGCGCCGGAGGACGCCGACGAGCGCGCCGCGCGCATCCCCGACCCCGACACGCCCGAGCGCGAACTTGTCGCGAATTCGAGCAGCGCCGCCGCCTGCAGCTGGCGCTCGAGGACCTGCCGCGAGGAGCAACGCGAGGTGGTGCTGCTGCGGCTGGAACAGGAACTCACCTGGAGGAGATCGGCGCGATCACCGGCGTCGGCCGCGAAACGGTGAAATCGCGGCTGCGCTACGCGATGGACAAGCTGCGCGCGAGGCTGCAACGAATGAACGCCGATGCCCTCATCCGCCGACACGACCCGCTGTCGCCCGAAGAGCGCGCACTGGCGGACGCCTGTCGCGGCTCGGCCCGCACGACGACCCGTCGGCCGCGCTGGACGCCCGCATCCTGGCCGCCGCGCATGCCGCCGCCACGGCGCCGGCGCGCACCCGGCGGGGTGGCGGGCGCCGATGGGCCGCCGTGCCGGCATCGCTGATGACCGGCGCGGGGCTGGCCGCCTCCCTGGTGGTGGTGCTGGGCGTGGTCTGGCAACTGCGGCCGATCGCGCCGGCCTCGCGCCGGCGCGGGCAGGAAGCGCCGCTGGCCGATGGCGGGTTCGTGCCCGCGCAGCCGTTGCCCTCGCGCCAGCCCGCGCGCATCGCCCCGCCACCCGCCGGACGCGGCGGCCTCCGACACGGCCAACGCCGCCCCGCCCCGACCCGGCACGCAGCCCCGCGCCGCATCCATCGCCTCGCGCGAACCGGCGCCCGCCGCAGCACCGGCTCGCACCGCCGGCCCGCGCCCGCCGCGCCCGCCATGGCACCTGACTCGCCGCCCGCGGCCACCGCGCTGGCCGATCGCGCTGCGGACATGTCCGGGGCCGCCGCGGCCACGGCGGATCGGTACCGCAGGCGGTATCCGTCGCACCCGAACGCCGCAGCAGCTACACCACCACGGCCCGGGCCGCCCGCCGAAGCCATGGCCCAGCGACCGGGCCATCCGCGCAGCGAGGCCGCACGCGTCGGCGCTCGGCCCGCGCCGGCACGCATCGTCCGATGCCCTACCGGCAGCCGCCGACCCGGTGCCGGACGCCCGACACCTGGCTGCATGACGCATCCGCGAGCTGCCGCGACGCCGGCGACCTGGCCGACGCGCGCGAGCCTGCAACAGTTCCAGCGCGCGCATCCGACCGCCCGTGCCCGGACGACCTGCGCGACCTGCTGCCGGCACCATGACCGCGCGACACGCTGGCCGCACGCGCCGCGCCACACGCATCGAGGTCAAGCACAGCCGCTTCGTCGCGCATGCCGCGCCGGTGGACTACGCCCGACGCCGCGCTGGCGTTCTTCGCCGAGGTCGGCGACCCGGCCGCCACCCACAACTGCTGGGCCTACCGCATCGGCGAGCGAGTACCGCTCCAACGACGATGGCGAACCCGGCGGCACCGCCGGCCGCCCGATCCTCGCCGCGATCGACGGCCAGGGCTTCGACCGCGTCGCCGTGGTGGTCACGCGCTGGTATGGCGGCATCAAGCTCGGCGCCGGCGGCCTGGTCCGCGCCTACGGCGGCGCGGCGGCCGAATGCCTGCGCGCCGCGCCGCGCCGGCCGCTGGTCGTCGCTGTGCGAACTGCACGCTGACCTATCGCCTTCGACGACACCGGCGCCGTGCATGCCGCGCTGGCGGCGCATGGCGCGGAGAAGCTCGAGGAGCGCTTCGACGCAGACGGCGTGCGCATGTGCACCTGCGGCTGCCCGTCGACCGGGTCGATGCGCTTGTCAGACCGGCTGCGCGATGCCACGCGCGATCGTGCACGCGTCCGCGTCGACGACGGTGGATCCATACCGCCCGCCCGATGAAGCGACAATGCGCGGGATGAACGACGCCGACCGCTTCCAGCGCCGCCGCCAAGGCCCCCATCGGCCGCCTGCGCACGCTGTGGCCGTTCGTGCACCGCCACCGCGCCCTGTTCGTCGGCTGGCTGCTGGCGCTGGCCGCTCGTCCGCGCGGCCACGCTGAGCCTGCCCGTCGCGTTCCGCGCGATGATCGACCAGGGCTTCGCGCAGGGCGGCGGCAGCGCCATCGACCGCGCCTTCCTGCTGCTGTTCGCCGTCGCGCTGGTGCTGGCGCTTGCCACCGCGGCGCGCTTCTTCTTCGTGTCGCTGCTCGGCGAGCGCGTGGTCGCCGACCTGCGCGAGCGCCTGTACGCGCACCTGATCGCGCTCGACGCCGGCTTCCACGACCGCAACCGCAGCGGCGAGCTGGTCTCGCGCCTGACCGCCGATGCCGAACTGCTGCGCAGCGTGGTCGGCTCCAGCATGTCGGTCGCGCTGCGCAGCATGGTCACGGTGCTCGGCAGCATCGCGATGCTGTTCGTCACCAGCCCGCGGCTCGCGGCGTTCGCGCTGGTCGGCATCCCGCTGGCGGTGCTGCCGATCGTGCTCGGCGGTCGCCGCCTGCAGAAGATCTCGCGCGCCAGCCAGGACCGCGTCGCCGACGCCAACGCGCTGGCCAACGAAACCCTGGGCGCGGTGCGCACCGTGCAGGCGCATGCGCGCGAACCCTACGAGCGCGGCCGCTTCGGCGACGCGCTGACGGTCGCCGTGCGACACCGCGCGCACGCGCATCCGCGCGCAGGCGCTGGTCACCGCCGTCGCGATCACGCTGATCTTCGGCGCGATCACGCTGGTGCTGTGGTCGGGCGCGCACGACGTGATCGCCGGCCGCATGACCGCGGGCACGCTGGGCCAGTTCGTGCTGTACGCGCTGATCGGCGGCGGCTCGGTCGGCGCGCTGGCCGAGGTCTGGAACGAGCTGCAGCGCGCCGCCGGCGGCATGGGCCGCATCAGCGAACTGCTGCAGGAAGACCCGCGGCATCGCCGCGCCGGCGCAGCCGCGCGCCGCTGCCGCGGCCGGTGCGCGGCGAGATCGCGCTTCGACGACGTGACCTTCCACTACCCGCAGCGCCCGGACCGCGCCGGCGCTGGAGCGACTTCACCCTGCACGTGCAGCCCGGCGAGACCGTCGCGCTGGTCGGCCCGTCCGGCGCCGGCAAGAGCACCGTGTTCTCGCTGCTGCTGCGCTTCCACGACCCGCAGGCCGGCGCGGTCGCGCGTCGACGGCATCGACGTGCGCGACGCTCGACCCGGCCGCGCTGCGCGAGGCCATCGCGCTGGTGCCGCAGCAGCCGACGATCTTCGCCGCCAGCGCGCGCGACAACATCCGCTACGGCCGGCTCGACGCCAGCGACGCGAGGTCGACGCCGCCGCGCGCGGCCGCGGACGCCGACGACTTCCTCGACGCCCTGCCGCAAGGGCTACGACACCGAACTCGGCGAGCGCGGCGCGCGCCTGTCCGGCGGCCAGCAGCAGCGCATCGCGATCGCGCGCGCGCTGCTGAAGGACGCGCCGATCCTGCTGCTCGACGAGGCCACCAGCGCGCTCGACGCGCAGAGCGAGCGCGCCGTGCAGCAGGCGCTGGAGAACGCTGATGGAGGGCCGCACCACGCTGGTCATCGCGCACCGCCTGGCGACCGTGCTCAAGGCCGACCGCATCGTGGTGATGGACCACGGCCGCATCGTCGCCGAGGGCACGCACGACGCAGCTGCTGGCCCAGGGCGGCCTGTACGCGGAGCTCGCGCGGCTGCAGTTCCTCGACTGATCCGCGCGGCGCACCGCCGCCCGCGCTGCGCTACCCTCGATGCCATCCACGCATTGGGGAGTGCCGATGGATCAGTTCGAGCAGGCCCGGCAGTGTTTCCTGCAGGCCCTGGAGCACCACAACCACCACCGCTACACGCAGGCCGAAGAGCACTACCGCCAGGCGCACGCGCTGATGCCCGACCGCGTCTCGGTGCTGGTCAACCTGGCTGCGGTGCTGGTGCAGCAGCAGCGTCCCGGCGAGGCGTGGGAATTCTGCAGGCGCGCGCTTGAGCTGGAACCCGGCCACGCCGATGCCGTCGCCCTGCGCGTGCTGTGCGAGCCGGCGCACCCGCCGGATGCAGGGGCCCATGCGCAGCCGCCACCGGACGGGCCCGACGCGCTGGTCGTCCAGGCCAGCCTGAAAGCGGCCGGCGGCGACCATGCCGCGGCGATGGGCCTGTACCGGCGTGCGCTGGCACTGGATGCCACCCATGCGGCGGCCGGCGAAGGATTTTTCCGGTCCGTGCTGGTCACCGGCGCCGTCCCGCAGGGGGACGCCCCCGAGTTCGACGCGCTGCTGGCGCAGGCGCTGCAGGCACCGTGGATGCGGCCGCAGGTACTGGCGCCGCTCGCCCTGCGCCGACTGGCCGAGGATGCGGCGCTGTCCGCTCTGGCCCGGCGCTGCGCCGATGCATGGCCGCAGCCTGTGGTGGCGCCAGTGGAGTTGGGCGACGTCATGGCCAACCCCGTACTGGCCGCCCTGTTGAACGTCGCGATCGTGGCCGATCGCCCACTGGAATGCATGCTCGCCAACCTGCGCCGCTGGTGGCTGCACGACGCCCTCAACGCAGCCGCCGGCCTGTCTGCACAGGGCGTGCAGGTCGCGGCCGACCCGGCACTGGCCACTCATTGCGCGCTGGCCATGCAGTGCGAACTCAACGACGGCCTGTATCCGGTATCGGATGCCGAGTCCGACACACTGGCCCGGCTGGAGCAGCACATCGACCGGACCCTGGCGCGCGGCGAGGCACCGCCGGCGCGTGCCCTGGTCGGCCTGGCCTGCTACCGGCCGCTGCATGCGCGGCCGGATGCGGCGCGCCTGCTGCACCATCCTTGGCCGGCGCCGGTGGCGGCGCTGCTGGACGAAGTGATCGGCCAACGGTTGGCGATGGCCACGGCGCAGGAGGCGGTGCCACAAATCGGCGCGATCGCCGATGCCACCTCGCTCAAGGTTAGGGCGCAGTACCGAAGCCAGCCCGTTCCCGAAGTGGCGACTCGTCGCACGGCCCGACCGCGCGCTCGGCCTGCCCGAATACACCGCCGCCCACCTCGGCCCGGAGGGCTTGGCCCTGGCGCCCGCCGTGCAGCGTCCGCGCGTGCTGATCGCCGGCTGCGGCACCGGCCAGCAGGCCCTGGAAACCGCCCTGCGCCTGCGCCACGCGGACATCCTGGCGGTCGACCTCAGCCGTGCCAGCCTCGGCCATGCGGTGGTGCGCGCGCGCCAAGCGGGCGCGGACCATGTGTGCTTCGCCCAGGCCGACGTGCTGGAACTGACCCACGAACACCCGTTCGACCTGATCGAATGCACCGGCGTACTGCACCACCTGGAGCGGCCGCTCGACGGGCTGACGGCATTGACGCGCCTGCTGGCGCCGCAGGGGTTGATGCGCCTGGCGCTGTACAGCGCCCGTGGCCGCCGCGACGTGACCGCGGCACGCGAGCTGATCGCAAGGCAGCGCTACCTGCCCTCACCTGTGGGCATTCGCGCCTGCCGCGAACACCTGCTCGCACTGCCCGACTCGCACCCCGCGCACGGCGTCCGGCGGTTCTCGGATTTCTACGCGCTCAACGAATGCCGCGACCTGCTGTTCCATGTGCGCGAGCACCACTACACCCTGCCCGAGGTCGGCGCCCTGCTGGACCGGGCAGGCCTGCAACTGGCGGGTTTCGAGTACAACGCGGCGCGCTGGCGGCTGTTCGAGTCGATCTCGCCGCATGCCGACCCGCACCGCGACCTGGCGGCGTGGGATGCGGTGGAGTCGCGCCATCCCGATGTGTTTTCGGGGACGTACGGCTTCTGGGTGCGGCACGCCGCACCCCAGTCACCGATGGGCTGATCACGCGGGCACGATCCCCGGCCGACCAACCCCAGCCCGTCGGCACCCAACGATTCCCTGCTTCGACGGCTTTAAAGGCACGTACGTGCACGCGGCTGCGGCGGCCGGCAGGCGGGGGAGTGCGCAGCAGCGGACATGGATGTCCGCGCCCCGCGCAAAGGCGCGATGCCGTCGGCGGGGCCGAGCACTCCCTCGCCTGCCGGCCGCCGCCATCCCGGATTCGGGATGGACCGGCAGCGTTCTTTCCACGCTTTCCCCTCACGTGGGGGGCAGAACAACAAAAAGGCCCCGCCGGAGCGGGGCCTCAGCAACACAGGCGGGCGGCCGGAGTTATTCTGCCGGCGTGACGTTGGACGCCTGCGCGCCCTTCGGGCCCTGGGTCACCTCGTAGCTGACGCGCTGGCCTTCCTGCAGGCTGCGGAAGCCCTTGGCAGTGATCGCGGAGAAATGCACGAACACATCCGCGCTGCCGTCTTCGGGCGAGATGAAACCGAATCCCTTGGCGTCGTTGAACCACTTCACGGTGCCGTACTGCATATCCTTGATGACCTCATGCTGGTGCGATGGCGTGCGCCGGCCGCGTGGCGGCGGCCAGCGACGCGGGCCGAGTATGCAAAGCGAACGCCGCTTGACAATCGGCCCGCCGATGCGAACGCGCCGTCTCAGCCGGCCAGCAGCGCCCGCAGCAGCGCCGGCAAGGCCGCCGACGCCGCGGCGACGTTGTCCAGCACGTCCTGCAGGGTGATCACCTCGTCCGGATCCGGGCCCGGCGCCGGCCGCCCAGTTGGCGACGATCGCCAGGCAGGCGTAGTCCAGCCCGAGTTCGCGCGCGAGCCCGGCTTCCGGCATGCCGGTCATGCCGACCAGGTCGCAGCCGTCGCGGCGCATGCGCGCGATCTCGGCGCGGGTTTCCAGCCGCGGGCCCTGGGTGGCGCCGTAGCAGCCGCCATCGACCAGCGCGACGCCCGCCGCGCGCCGCGGCGGCGACGCACCGCCGCGCGCAGCGACGGCGTGTAGGGATCGCCGAAATCGACGTGCAGCACCTCGGTGCCCGGCTCCTCGCACAGCGTCGAGATGCGGCCCCAGGTGTAGTCGATCAGCTGGTCCGGGCACGCCAGCACGCGCGGGCCGAAGCGCTCGGTGATGCCGCCGACGGTGTTGAGCGCCAGCACGCGCGTCGCGCCCAGCGCCTTGCAGCGCGGCGAGGTTGGCGCGGTAGTTGATCCTGGTGCGGCGGCACCGAATGGCCCTCGCCATGGCGCGCGAGGAAGGCGACGCGTCGCCCGCGAGCGTGCCGACGCGCACCGGCCCGGACAGCGCGCCGTACGGCGTGACCGGCTGGTGCGCTTCGACGTCCTCCAGTTCGGCCAGCTGGTACAGGCCGGTGCCGCCGATGACGGCGAGGTCGATGGGATTGCTGCTCATGTCATGCGTGGCCATGGCCATTGTCGGACGGCGTCAGCCGGAATCCGGAGCTGCTCGATGTGCTGAGGCGATCGCGGCTGAGCGCTCCGCAGCGGCGATCAGCGCAGCGCGTAGATCGCCGGCAGGTTGCGGCCCTGCTCGTGGAAATCCATGCCGTAGCCGAAGACGTAGCGGTCCGGCACTTCGACGCCCGACGTAGTCGGCGCACGACGCCGGCGACGCAGCGGTCGTGCACCTTCACCGCCAGCACGGCGATGCGCACGTCGGCCGCGCCCTGGTCCTCGCACCAGTCGCGCGATCGCGGCCAGCGTGTGGCCCTCGTCGAGGATGTCGTCGACCAGCAGCACGCGGCGGCCGCTGCAGCGGCGTGGCCGGCCGATGCAGCCAGGCCAGGCTCGCCGCCGATGGTCTCGCCGCGGTAGCGGGTGGCGTGCAGGTAGTCGAACTCGAGGTCGAGCCCGCGCTCGCCCAGCGCGAACGCCAGCTGCGCGGCGAACGGCAGGCCGCCGTGCATCACCGTCAGGTACACCGGCACGCTGCCGTCGCGTAGTCGTCGCGGATCTCGCCGGCCATGCGCGCGATCGCCTGCTCCGAGCGTCGGCGCGGTCGTGGATCAGCGTCGGCAGTTCGGCGAGCGCGTCGCCAGGTCGCTGGCGTCGAGTCGGCGCACGTCACGCCGAGTCCGCTCGCAGCCGGCCGCGCGCGTCGCCGTAGCGCGCATCGGCCAGCAGCCCGTCCCAGCCCATCGCGCCGCGGCCGATCAGGCCGGCCAGCGCCATGGTGTTGAGCGTGCGGCCCTCGACCGCCGCGCAGCGATTCCTCGACCAGTTCCGGATGGCAGACCAGCACCACGTCGCAGCCGGCGTCCAGGTGCGCGTCGACGCGCGCCTTGACGCCGCCGGCCGAGAACGCCGCGGCCATGCCGATGTCGTCGGAGAACACCACGCCGCGGAAGCCCATCTCCCTGCGCAGGATGTCGCTCGATCCAGCGCGGCGAATAGCCGGCCGGTTCCGGCGCGACCTGCGGGATAGACCACGTGCGCCATCATCACCGCGTCGGCGCCGGCCTCGATGCCGGCGACGAAGGGCACCAGGTCGATGCGCGCGGATCTCGTCCAGCGAGCGCGGGTCGACCGCGTCGTCGAAATGGGTGTCCTCGAGCACCGAGCCGTGGCCCGGGGAAATGCTTGAGCGTGGCCGCCATGCCGGCGGCGTGCATGCCGCGCACGTAGGCGCGGGTGAATTCGGCGACGACCTGCGGGTCCGCGCGAGAACGCGCGGTTGCCGATGGCGCGGTTGCCGCGGCCCAGGTCGACCACCGGCGCGAAGCTCAGGTCGACGCCGGTGGCGCGGATCTCGCTGGCCATCAGCCAGGCGTGCTCCTCGGCCAGCGTCGAGCGCGGCGTCGCGGTCGCTGCGCGTACAGCGGCCGAAGCCCTCCAGCGGCGGCAGCGCGCTGTAGCCGTCGCGGAAGCGCTGCACGCGGCCGCCTTCCTGGTCCACGCAGACCAGCTGCGGGCGCGGCGCGGCCTCGCGGATCGCCTGCGACAGCTCGGCGACCTGCGCGCTGCGAGGCGAAGTTGCGGGTGAACAGGATCACGCCGGCGCAGGCATCGTGCTGCAGCCAGTCGCGCTCCTGCGCGGTGAGTTCGGTGCCGGCGACGCCGATGACGAGCATGCGGCGTTGTCCTTCAAGTGCGGTCCGCAGGTGCCACGGCCCGCGCTCGTCCTCGCGCCATTGCGAGTACGGCCGCGAGGCCAGGGCCAGATTGTAGTAGCGCGGCGCTGTCGGTCACTTCCGCGCCCAGCCAGTCGGGCCGCTCGAAGGCCTCGTCGGCCGACGCCAGCTCGATCTCCGCGACCACCAGGCCGGCGTTGTCGCCGAGGAACTCGTCGACTTCCCACAGGTGCCCGGCGAAGTCGACGTAGTGGCGGCGCTTGTCGACGCAGCCGCCGACGCACAGCGCCAGCAGCGCGCGCGCGTCGGCGACCGGGATGGCGTAGTCGAATTCCTGGCGGGTGTGGCCGAGCTCGCGCGACTTGAGGTTGAGGAACGCCGCGTCGCCCTGCGATGCGCACGCGCACCGAGGCCTTCATCGCGCCGCTGTCGACCATGGCCGCCAGGTCGTTGAGGTAGCCCTGCGCCATCGGCACGACCTTGTGCGCGGCGGCGCGCCAGCCGTCGCCGGTGACCAGGAACTTGCGTTCGATCTCGATGCCCATCAGCTCGTCGAGCTCTCTCGACGCGCTTCGTAGCGTCCAGCGGCTCAACCGCGGCTCGAACACCGCGATCGATTCGACGTGCGCGGTGTGCGGGAACATGTCCATCACCCCGGCCGCGCGCAGCTTCCAGCCGCTTCTCGTTGACCAGGTAGCCGGCGTCGCGCGCCAGCGAGCCGGGATGGCAGCTCACGTACACGATGCGCTTGAACCGCTTGAGCGGCAGCTGCGCCAGCACGACGTCGGCGCCCGAGCGCGGCGGGTCCAGCAGCAGCTTGTCGAAGCCCTCGCGCATCCACGGCTGGCCCGACAGGTCCTGCGCCAGGTCGGCGGCGTGGAACTGCACGTTGGCGAGGCCGTTGTGCGCGGCGTTCTCGCGCGCGCGCCGCACCAGGCCCGGCCTCGCCCTCCACGCCCACCACCTCGCGCACGCGCGCGCGCCAGCGGCAGGGTGAAGTTGCCGAGGCCGCAGAACAGGTCGAGCACGCGCTCGTCCGGCTGCGCGTCCAGCAGGTCCAGCGCGCTGCGCGATCATCTTGCTCGTTGAGCCCGGCGTTGACCTGGATGAAGTCCAGCGGCCGGAACCGCAGTTCGATGTCCCACTGCGGCAGCGCGGAACGCCAGCTTCGGGCGCCGCCGGCCACAGCGGATGCACGCTGTCGATGCCGCCGGGCTGCAGGAAGATCGCGAAGCCGTGCTCCTGCCCGAACGCGGTCAGCTTCGGCGCGGTCGGCCTCGGACAGCGGCTGCCAGGTGGCGGAACGTCAGCGCCATGCCGCGAACGCCTCGTCGGCATCGCCGGCGATGAACTCGATCTGCGGGATGTCGCGGCGCGCCTCCAGGCCGTCGACCAGCGCGGCCAGCGCGGCGATGCTTGCCGCCGATTTCCGGGATGACGGTGTGGCATTCGCGCGAGGTCGGCGACGAAGCGCGGATCCTGCTCGCGGAAGCCGACCAGGGTCTTGCCCTTCTTCTCCACGCGGCGCACCGAGAACCGGCCCTTGCGGCGGTAGCCCCAGGCGGCGTCGGTCAGCGGCGGCAGCACGCGCTCGGGCGTGACGTGGCCGATGCGCTCCAGGTTCTCCAGCAGCACGCGCTGCTTGGCGACGATCTGCTGGTCCTCGGCCAGGTGCTGCAGCACGCAGCCGCCGCAGGTGCCGAAATGCGGGCAGCGCGGATGCGACGCGGTCGCGGCGATGCCTCCAGCACTTCGACCGTGCCGGCCTCGTCGAAGTGCGCGATCGCGCCGTCTGCTACGGCCATCACCCGCTCGCCCGGCAACGCGCCGGACACGAACACCGCCTTGCCGTCGCTCGCGGCGCGCGACGCCGCGGCCGTCGTGGCTCAGGTCGGTGATTTCGACTTGAAGGGGGTCTGGTCGATGCGGGCCACGGCGTGCCACGTGGGATGTGTCCGGGACTGCGAGGGCCGCGCATTGTCGCAGAAGGCGGGGATTCGGGAGTCGGGAGTCGGGAGTCGGGATTGGGGATTGGGGATTCGGGATTGGGAATCGGGAATCGGGAATCGGGAATCGGGAATCGGGAATCGGGAATCGGGAATCGGGAATCGGGAAAGCGTAAAACTTGGAGGGATCTGCTTTTTTTGGGTTTGCGCCGGACCAACAGCAGATCCCTCGCCGCACTCGGGATGACAAGAGGTGGCACGGTCACTCGCCACGACAAAAAGAAGGCCCGCGATGCGGGCCTTCGATGCACGTGGCCGATTCGCCAGCGCCTACTTCTGCTTCCAGCCGCCGCCGGCCTGGTACCACCAGCCCGGGCGCGCGCTGTCGATCCACTGCTGGGCGAACACCTCGCGGATCTGGCCTTCCCATTCCGGATGGCCGTTGGCGACGGCGACTTCGCGGTACACCGCCTTGCGGTCGCGGTTGTCGTCGGCCACCGCCTGGTTCACCGCGACGCGATCCTTGAGCGCCAGCTTGGCCGGCGTCGCGCACGACGATCGGGCCGTCTGCGGCGAAGCCGAGCGCACCGCGTCGAAACCGGCGCGCAGCTGCGAATCGAAGCGCTGCGCCATGCGCGCCTGGATCGCCTGGATCGCCGGCGTCTTGATGGTGATGTCCGGCTGCTCCTGCGCGTGCGCGGTGCCGATGCCGACCAGGGCCAGCAGGTCGAACGCGCGCGCAGGGTCAGCCCCGCCATGCCGCCAGCGCCACCCCCGCCGCCCTCGACCGGTGCCGCCGGGCGCCCGTCGTCGATGACCTTCTCGACGAACTCGCGCGCCGCCTCCTTGGCCTCGGCGGCCGGGAAATACACATTGATCGTCACGCAGGCGGTCAGCACCACCGCGGCCACCGGCAAACCCATCCAACGTCGCATGTCTGTCTCCTGTTGTGCATCATTTGTTGTGCCGGTCACTCGACCACCGGCTTGACCTCGCCCGTGCCCACCGCGACCAGCCGCTCGACCAGCGTGGGCCAGTCGACCCGCCGGTTGAAGCCCACCACGGTCAGGCGCGGCAGGCCCGAACCCTGCGACGATAATAAAGCCGGTTCCGCATGGATGCCGGCTGAACCCAGCCCGTCCATCGCGCAGACCTCGTCGCGCAGCCGGCAGGCGATGCCGATGCGCGCATAGCCGAAGTCGTCGAACAGACCGATCAGCTGCGCCTGCAGGCTGGTCGACGAAGCGACGGCGTCGCCGACGCTGCGACAGGTCCTGCACCGCGCGCTGGCTGATGCGCTGGCGCACGCCGCGCTTGCGGTCGGTGTGCAGCGCCGCGTCGAAGGCGACCGGCTGCCAGTCCACCAGGCGCAGTCCGTCGATGCGCCCGTCCAGCGCGCCCGGTGATGCTGCCGAAGCCGAACACGCTCGGTCAGCGACTGCAGGTCGAGGTCGTCGATGGCGATGTCGGCCGACAGCGTGGGCGCGACGCCGAACGGGCGCTCCATCGCCAGCGACGACACGGCCACCGTGCCGTCGAACAGTTCCATCGACAGCCCGCCATCGAACGTCGAGGCGGTCGTCGGCATAGTGCGCCTGCGGAATGCGGCCGCTCAGCTGTCCGGTGAAGGCGGGCCAGCCCAGCGCCTGCGCCAGTTGGCCGACGTCCAGCGCCTCCAGCGCAAGACCGAAGCGCACGTCGAGGCCGCCGTCGGGGCCGGGGGGCCGCAGGCGCAGGTGTTCGATGCGGGCCTCGCCGCCCAGCACCGGCAGCGCCGCGCCGCCCTGCAACTGCAACACCCCTGCGCCACTGGCGAACGGCAGGCGGGCCGGCCCGAACGCCAGCCCGTACAGCCCGCCGCCGTCCCAGCGCAGGGCACTGGCAACCGGTGCGCCGGAGGAGAAACGCACGTCACCTTCCAGGCCCTGGAACTCGAAGCGCCCGCGCGGATCGTCGATGCGCGCCGCGTGCAGCACCAGGGCGGCATCGCGCCACACACCATCGGTCAGCGTGAGGGCGGCTTCGGCCCGGCCCGACAGTTGCAGGTCCGAAAGACCAACGCGTCCCAGCCAGCCGGTCAGGTAGCCCGCGGCCAGTGCGCCCAGGTCCGGCGACTCCAGCGTCAGCGCGGCATCGCGCAGCGCCAGGTCTGGGCGGAATGCCAGCATGCCCTCCACGTGCAGGCGGCCGGGGTCGTGCCAGCGCAGCCGCGGCAGCTGCCAGCCGCCGTTGCCGGCCTTCGTGGCCAGCAGTGCGAGCTCGACCGGACGCTCGCCCAGGGCAATGTAGGTCGTGCCGACCAGCAATTCGCCACCCTGCAGTTGCCCGTCCAGCGCCACGCGGTCGGTATCGCCGAGCGCCATGTCCAAGTGCAGGTTCGCCCCGAGCCCCTCGGCGGCGATGCGGCCATCGGGTGTGTCCAGTGCCGCATCGCGCCACTGCAACGGCCCGCTGATGCGCAACGGCTGCCCCGGCGTTGCGCGCACGGCCAGTTGGGCATCGCCCTGTCCGCGCAGCAGCCTCGCCTCGGGCCAGCTGTTGGCCAGCAGTGCCTGTGTCCACGCCAACGGCACGCGGGTCAGGTCGATGCGGGTCAGTTCCGGGGCGGACGCGTCGCGTCCCACCGAAACGCTCGAGGCGCCCTGCGACAGCACCGCGCGGGTCGCCCTGCCACCCAGCGCCACCGACAGCCGCATCGGGTGTCGTCCGCCGTTCGCCTGGCCCTGCACCGGGCCGTCGCACTGCCAGCCCTGGGCATTGCGCTGCAGCGGACACTGCCAGTCCAGCGCGCGGAACCGGTAGCCCAGGTCCGGTGCGTCCATGCGCCCGGCGCGCAGCCGCAGCGTGCCGCGCGGAGCACCCGCCGGCCAGCGCAGCTCCACGACCACGTCGTGCAGCGTCGCCACAGGAGTCTCCACTCGCTCGATCCGGGCCGTGGCCACCCGTGCCTGCGCATCGGCCACGGGCACCACCAGGCCCGCCACGCCCACGACAAGGGCCAGCAGGCGTACGATCCACGGCAGTACGGGCGTGATCGGGGGCGGTGACATCCGCGGGAGCATACCCAGTCGCGCTGCCTGTTCATGATGAAAGGCGGGCCGATGACAGCCGAAGCACATCCCCTGCACCGCGTGCTGCTGGTCGAGGACGATCCGGTCAGCCGTGCATTCCTGACGGCCGCACTGGAGGGCGCGTGCGAGGTCGACAGTGCCGATGGCGTGGCCGCCGCGCTGGCATTGGCCCGGAGCCAGTCCTATGACGCCTGGCTGCTGGATGCGCACCTGCCCGACGGCTCGGGCACCGACCTGCTTGCCCGCCTGCGCAACGACAACCCGCGCACGCCTGCACTGGCCCATACCGCCGCGAGTGATGCGGACCTTCAGCGGACGCTGCGTGAGGCCGGCTTTGCCGACGTCCTGGTCAAGCCCCTGCCGGCCGCGGCGGTACGCGCGGCGATCGGTCGACTGCTGGGACATGCGCCTTCCGATGACGCCGTGCTCCACGCGGATGCCGCGCCGGACCTGCCCGTCTGGGACGATGCCGCCGCTGCCCGCGCGCTCAACGGCAACCTCGCGCATGTGCGCACGCTGCGCGGGCTGTTCCTGCAGGAGCTGGCGCACATCGCCCGCGACGTGGGTGACGCCTACCGCCACGACGACATGGCCCGCGTGCGGCAGACGCTGCACAAACTGCGCGCCAGTTGCGGCTTCGTCGGCGCGCAACGCCTGGGTCATGCCGTGCGGGCACTGGAAGCGCAGCACGCCGACGCCAGGGCGCTGGAGGCCTTCAACGCCGCCATTGCCGCCACTCTGCAGGCGGCCCCGAGTCCGCACGACGAGGCCTCGCACGCCAAGGATTGAGGCCCGGGGCCCATGGGCGCGTCGACGGGATGCGGGATCAGCCCCCGGGGCCGGGCGTACGGCCTGCCGAGCCGAGCTGCGCAAGCTCCCCCAGCATCTCCCATGACTTGAGCCCGCGCGGACCCAGGTGATGGGCAAGCACGGCGCGCAGCGCGCGGCGCAGGCCGGCCATGTCGTCGGCGTCGGGCTGCACATCGTCCGCCAGCGCCAGCAGCGCGCGGCCCGTGGCGGCACCGCGCGCGGTCGGCCTGGCCGCGATCGCTCAACAGTCGCCGCGGCACCATGTTCAGGCTCCAGCCGATAGCGCGCGGCCGGATCGATCGGCACGCCGTCGCCGTCCACGCTGCCAGTCGAACCCGACACCCAAGCGCATCCAGCAGGTCGCGTTCGAAGCGGCGCAGTGTCCACGCCAACGGCTCGCTCGGCCCGCAGCCGCTCGCGCGCGACCGCATAGGCATGCGAACAGCTCGGGCTGCGGGTCCTGGCGCGGCGCCAGGCGCAGGATCAGCTCGTTGAGGTAGAAGGCCGCCAGCATCGCTTCGCCGGCCAGCCGCGGCGCGGCGTCGACGGCCTCGGCCGCGACGAGCTGCGCCAGTTCGCCGCGCTGCACGGCATCCAGCCGGATCCACTGCAGCGGCTGCAGCGCGGCGCGCAGCACATGGCGCTTCGGCCCCTGCACGCCGCGCGCCACCAGGCCCAGCCGCCCGTGGTCTGCCGCTCAGCACCTCGACCAGCAGGCTGGTCTCGCGCCAGGGGCGCGCATGCAGCACGAAGGCGGGCTCGGCGGTGAGGCGCATGGGTCTTGACGTCGGGATTCGGGATTCGGGATCTGCGCCGCATATCGGCTCAGGCGCTTCGTGAGATCCGTTTTGCCTGATCACCAAAAGCAGGATTTTCGCTCCAGCAAGAACGAGCACTCCTAGCCCTGACTAATCCCCAATCCCCAATCCTCAATCCCCGACCCCTAATCCCATCCCCGCCTTCAATCGTGGTAGCCGAACGCCCGCAGCGCCGCTTCGTCGTCCGACCAGCCCTCGCGCACGCGCACCCAGGTCTCCAGGAACACCTTCGAGTCGAACAGGCGCTCCATCTGCAGGCGCGCCTTGGCTGCCGATCTCGCGCAGGCGCTCGCCGCCCTTGCCGATGACGATCGCCTTCTGGCCGTCGCGCTCGACCCAGATCACCGCGCCGATGCGCAGCAGACGCGCCGTCGACCTCGAAGCGCTCGATCTCGACCGTCGTGGCATACGGCAGTTCCTCGCCGAGCTGGCGCATCAGCTGCTCGCGCACCAGCTCGCCGGCGAGGAAGCGCTGGCTCTTGTCGGTGATCTCGTCCTCGCCGTACAGCGCGTCCTGCTCGGGCAGCAGCGCGCAGCACGGTCTTGACCAGCGCCTCCAGGCCGTTGCGCTTGAGCGCCGACACCGGGTGCACGCCGGCGAAGTCGCGGCCCTCGCTGACCTTCGCCAGGAACGGCAGCAGCGCGGTCTTGTCCTTGATCTGGTCGACCTGGTTGACCACCAGCACCACCGGCAGGCCGGCGCCGCTGAGCGCGTCGAAGGCCAGCGTGTCGGCTTCGTCCCAGCGGCCGGCCTCGACCACCAGCAGGGCCGCGTCCACGCCTTCCAGCGCGCCGCGCGCGGCGCGGTTCATCAGCGGTTCATCGCCGTGGCGGAGGACTTGCCCTGCTCGCGGTGGATGCCCGGCGTGTCGACCAGCACCAGCTGCCCTTCCGGGAACGTGGCGATGCCGAGCAGGCGGTGGCGCGTGGTCTGCGGGCGGTTGCGAGACGATGCTGACCTTGGCGCCGACCAGCGCGTTGACCAGGGTGGACTTGCCGACGTTGGGTCGGCCGATGACGGCGACATGGCCGGCGCGATGGGGGCATTCGGGGGATGTCCGGCATGTCCGGCATCGCAACGGGCGACTTGCCGCGATGCCACGGATGCACCGGATCAGGCGACTGGCGATCGGCGACCCGTGTCATCGTGCTCCAGGCAGCGCCTCACGCGCGCATGCGCGAGCGCGGCCTCGGCGGCCACCTGCTCGGCGGCGCGGCGCGAGCTGCCCTCGCCTTCGGTGGTCAGCGTCGGGTTCGGCCAGCGTGCAGCTGACGCGGAACAGCTTGGCGTGGTCCTCGCCGCTCTCGGACAGCAGCGCGTACACCGGCAGCGGCTTCTGGCGGCGCCTGCAGCCATTCCTGCAGCCGGGTCTTGGCGTCCTTGCCGACCTTGTGCGGCGGCGGCAGCGCCGCCATCGCCGGCTCGAACCACGGCAGCACCACGCGCGCGGCAGGTCTCGAAGCCGGCATCCAGGTAGATCGCCGCGACCACCGCCTCCAGCGCGTCGGCCAGGATCGAATCGCGGCGGTGGCCGCCGGACTTCATCTCGCCCGGCCCCAGCGTCAGCCGCGCGCCCAGCTCCAGCTCGCGCGCGATGGCGGCCAGCGCGGACTCGCGCACCAGTTCGGCGCGGGCGCGGGTCAGCGCGCCTTCGTCGGCCTGCGGCCAGCGCTGGTACAGCGCCTCGGCGACCATCAGGTTGACCAGCGCATCGCCCAGGAACTCCAGCCGCTCGTTGTGCGGCGCGCCCGCGCTGCGGTGGGTCAGGGCCTGCGCCAGCAGGCCCGGATCGCGCGAAGCGTGTGGCCGATGTCCGCCAGACCGGCTTCAGTCCAACGCCGCCGCCGCGCACGCAGCTGCTCCTCGGCGTGGAACTTGCCGACCACGTCGAGGTTGCCGATCAGCGGCCTGCGCACCTCGTAGTCGACCGTCATGCTGCTAGCCGGCGTCGCGCCGCTCGATCTTGACGTTCTCCTGCTTCACGTTGTCGGCGTAGCTGATGTACAGCCGGCGGAAGAACAGGTCGCGGATCTGCGCCGGATCCGAGTTGGCCGCACGCCGGGTTCGGCTTGGCCAGGCCCTTAGCGCACGCTTGACCGCGTAGTACTCCGAGTACATCGGGACCAGCTTCATGCCCATGTAGACGAACAGCCGACCACCGCCAGCACGATCGATGAAGCCGATCAGGGTCATGCCGCGTTGCGTGCGTTTCATTACGTGTTGCCCCCTGCGATGCGCCGCTGTCCCCGCGGCCTGGTGTGCGGATGCTGGTTGCCGATGCGCCGGCAGCATCGAAGCCCTGCCGTGCGCAGAGCCAGCCCTCGAAATTCATCCAGATCAGGAACGCCTTGCCGCGCAGGTTGGCCTCCGGCAGGAAACCCCAGTATCGGCTGTCCTCGCTATTGTCACGATTGTCGCCCATCACGAAATAATGCCCGGCCGGCACCTCCCACTCGCCCTCGCCCTGATCCAGGAACGGCAGGTCTGTCGCGCTCCAGCACCGTGTGCGGGCGGCCCGGCAGCGTTCTCGGCAGTTCCGCGCGCACCGGTCATCTCGGCGCCGTTGCCCTTGCCCGCGTAGGCGCCCAGCGTCTCGTAGGCCAGTGGCTGGCCGTTGACGTAGACCGTGTTGTCGTGGTAGGCGATGCGGTCGCCCGGCAGGCCGATCACGCGCTTGATCCAGTCCTGGTCCGGATGGTGCGGCGGGCGGAACACCACCACGTCGCCGCGCTGCGGGCTCGCCGATGGTCGACGAACTTCTTGTTGGTGATCGGCAGGCGCAGGCCGTAGGCGAACTTGTTGACCAGGATGAAATCGCCGATCAGCAGGGTCGGCATCATCGAATTGGACGGGATCCGGAACGGCTCGGCGATGAAGCTGCGCAGGACCAGCACCACCGCAGCACCGGGAAGAACGCCTTGGAGTAGTCGACCAGCACCGGCTCCTTGCCGTCGTCCAGCAGCCGCTGGCGCCCGCGGCGCGGCGCTTGGCCAGGAACAGCTTGTCCAGCAGCCAGACGAGGCCGGTGAGCGAAGGTCAGCACGACCAGGACGTTTCGAACCAGACGCATGCGTGTTCCTCTGGAGCCGGGAATGGGGAATCGGGAACAGGGAACGGCGACGCAAGACAGAAGCAGGCGGGTCCCGGCTTTACCGATCTGCCGCTATTCGCCCGAATCCCCATTCCCGGTTACTTGTTGTCCATCTGCAGCACGGCCAGGAAGGCCTCCTGCGGAATCTCCACGCGGCCGACCTGCTTCATCCGCTTCTTGCCCTCTTTCTGCTTCTCGAGGAGCTTCTTCTTGCGGCTGATGTCGCCACCGTAGCATTTGGCCAGCACGTTCTTGCGCATCGCCTTGACCGTGCTGCGGGCGATGACCTGCGCGCCGACCGCGGCCTGGATCGCCACGTCGAACATCTGCCGCGGGATCAGTTCGCTTCATCTTCTCGGTCAGGTCGCGGCCGCGCCGGTCGGCGTGGCTGCGGTGCATGATGATGCTACAGCGCGTCGACCTTGTCGCCGTTGATCAGCGTGTCCACGCGCACGAACGGCCCGGCCTGGAAGCGCAGGAAGTGGTAGTCCAGCGACGCGTAGCCGCGGCTGACCGACTTGAGCCGGTCGAAGAAGTCCAGCACCACTTCGGCCATCGGCAGCTCGTAGCTGATCTGCACCTGGCTGCCCATGTAGGTGATGCCGATCTGGCTGCCGCGCTTTTCCTCGCACAGCGTGATCACGTTGCCGACGTAATCCGGCGGCGTGAGGATGTTGGCGCGGATGATCGGCTCGCGGATCTCCTCGATCAGGTTCACCGGCGGCAGCTTGGCCGGGTTGTCCATCGGCACGATGGTGCCGTCGGTCTTGAGCACTTCGTAGACCACCGTCGGCGCGGTGCTGATCAGGTTGAGGTCGTACTCGCGCTCCAGGCGCTCCTGCACGATCTCCATGTGCAGCATGCCCAGGAAGCCGCAGCGGAAGCCGAAGCCCATCGCCTCCGAGACTTTCCGGCTCGAAGCGCAGCGCGGCGTCGTTGAGGCGCAGCTTCTCCAGCGCCTCGCGCAGGTCCGGATAGTCGTCGGCATCCACCGGGAACAGGCCGGCGAACACGCGCGGCTGCATCTCCTGGAAGCCCGGCAGCGGCTTGTCGGCCGGGTCGGCCGGCCAGCGTCAGCGTGTCGCCGACCGGGCGCGCCGTGCACGTCCTTGATCGCGGCGTTGACCCAGCCCACCTCGCCCGGCGCCGAGGCTGCTGCAGTTCCTTGCGCTTGGGGGTGAACACGCCGACCTTGTCGACCTGGTGGGTGCGCCCGGTGGACATCACCAGGATCTTGTCGCCCGGCTTGATCTCGCCCTGCATGACGCGCACCAGCGAGCACCACGCCCAGGTAGTTGTCGAACCACGAGTCGATGATCAGCGCCTGCAGCTTGTCGGTGTCGCGCGGCCTGGGCGGCGGGATGCGCTGTGACGATCGCCTCCAGCACGTCGTCGACGTTCAGGCCGGTCTTGGCGCTGATCGGCCACCGCGTCCTCGGCGTCGATGCCGATCACGGCCTCGATCTCGGCCTTGGCGCGCTCGATGTCGGCCGTGGGCAGGTCGATCTTGTTGAGCACCGGCACCACTTCCAGTCCCTGCTCCACCGCGGTGTAGCAGTTGGCGACCGACTGCGCTTCCACGCCCTGCGCGGCGTCCACCACCAGCAGCGCGCCTTCGCAGGCGGCCAGCGAGCGGCTGACCTCGTAGCTGAAGTCCACGTGGCCGGGCGTATCGATGAAGTTGAGGTAGTAGGTCTGCCCGTCCCGCGCCGTGTACGGCAGCGACACGGACTGGGCCTTGATGGTGATGCCGCGCTCGCGCTCGATCGGATTGGAGTCGAGCACCTGCGCTTCCATCTCGCGGGCCTGGTCAGGCCGCCGCACAGCTGGATGATGCGGTCGGCCAGGGTCGACTTGCCGTGGTCGACGTGGGCGATGATGGAAAAATTGCGGATCTGCTGCATGCGGGGACGCGACCGGGCCCATTAGGCCGAAAGAAGGAATGGGCCAGGAGGGATCGGCCGGAAATCAACGGGCGATTATCGCATACGCGGTGCGCCCTGCCCCTTGCGCGGGAGGACGCACCGCCGGTCCGTAGCGGCTGGACCCGATGCCAGGCGTTGCCGGCGGGGCCGTCAGCTGCCCGCCGTCACCGCCATGTACTGCGTGCCCGTCCCACGACGCACCAGCAGCATGACCGTCTGCCCGTCGCGAAGACCCGCCAGCTCGCGGTTGAGCTGGCTGGCGCTGGCCACCGTGGTGCGGCCCACCGACAGCACCACATCCCCGGGACGCAGGCCGGCACGGCTGGCCGGACCCGGCTGGACCGCGGCGATGCGCACGCCCTCGTCGGCCTCCAGGCCCAGCTGGCCGCGCTGCTGGGGCGTGAGGTCCTGCGGCGATGATGCCGATCGCATTGGCCGGTTGCGCCGGCGCGGCATCGCCGCGCGCGGGCGCGCGGTTGCCCGACGCCGCGGCCGTCTCGCCGCCCAGTGCACCCAGGGTCACGGTGATGTCCTGGTTGCGGCCGTTGCGTAGAACGCTGACGCGGATGCGCTCGCCCGGCGCCAGCGCGCCGACCAGGGGCGGCAGGTCGCTGGACACGCTCGACCTTCTGGCCATTGATGGCGCGGATGACGTCCATCCGCTGGATGCCCGGCCTTCTGCGCCGCGCTGCCCGGCTCCACCGCGGCCACCAGCGCGCCTTCGGCCATCCGGCAGGCCCAGCGCCCGCGCGCCGTCGGCCGTCACCGGCTGCACGCTGCACCCCCAGCATGCCGCGGCTCACCTTGCCGGTCTGTCGCGCAACTGCTCGGCCGCGTTCATCGCCACGTCGATGGGGATGGCGAAGCTCACGCCCATGTAGCCGCCGGAGTTGGAGAAGATCTGCGAGTTGATGCCCACCACCTCGCCACTGGTGTTGAGCAGCGGCCCACCGGAGTTGCCGCGGTTGATGGCCACGTCGGTCTGGATGAAGGGCACGTAGCGCTGGTCGGCATACGGATTGCTGCGGCCCACGGCGCTGACGATGCCGGCGGTGACCGAATGCTCCAGGCCGAACGGCGAACCGATCGCGATCACCCACTGGCCGGCGCGCGTCTTGCTGGCATCGGCCTGGCGGAGGTACGGCAGCCCGGTGGCGTCGATCTTGAGCAGCGCGACGTCCGATTGCTGGTCGCTGCCCACCACCTTGGCGGTGAACTCGCGGCGGTCCGACAGCCGCACCTGCACGGTGTCGGCACCGTCCACCACATGGTGGTTGGTCATCACGTAGCCGTCTTCGGAGATGAGGAAGCCGGTGCCCTGCGACACGCCGCCCCGGCCCTGCGGCTGCTCGGGAAACGGCATGCCCGGCCCGAAGAAACGGCGGAAGATCTCGGGAATCTGTTCCTGTCCGGGGGCGCCGGCGTTGCGGCCGGCCTGCGGTGCGATCTCGGCGCTCACGTTGACAACGGCCGGCCCCACGCGCTCGACCAGCGCGGTGAAGTCAGGCAGCCCGGTCACCAGCGGCCGTGCCGGCTGCGCAGCCGGTGGCGGCGCGATCGGCCTGCTGGCGGCGCGCGCGGCATCGGGTGCCTGCGCGGTGCAGGCCACCGGCAGCGCGGCGGCCAGCGCGCCGATCAGGGCAATGGAGCGTAGCGGTCGGTTCATGGAATCGGCCTCCTGTGAATCGTGCGGTGACGTGTGGACATATTCGGGGACAGCGGCGGACGTGGATGCAGCCGCGGATGCATGCAGCCTGCCACGTCGGGCAGGCGGACGCAGCGGGGGATCAAATCCGGCGTGGCGTGGCGGCGTCAGGGTACAGGCGGCGCGTCCGTGTCCGCCGGCGGCACTTCAAAGCGCGTGGTGCCATCGGCCGGCGGGACGAACGGGTAGAACGACGGCGCTCCGGCGGACGGTGAAGCGACGGGCTGACCGACGCTGGCGGTCAGCGCGCCGGCCGCTCGGTAGTCGGGCAGAACCGCGCGCGGCCACGGACGTGAGCCGAAATCGGCCTGCCCCGGCTGGAACGGGTTGGGCGCAGCGGCCGGCTCGGCCGGTGCCACCGGCACCTGCGAGGCCACCACGACGGCGGGATCGCGCGCGACCGCCTGCGCCCGGGTGGACGGCTGCTGTCCCGCCTCGCGCGCCGCGCGACGCTCGGACGCGCGACGCGGCACCTCGGCCATCGCGATGGCCGCGCTGGCCAGGGTGGCCGCGGGCGCGCCGACGGGCGCAGCGGGAGTCCGCGCATCGGTGCCGGCTATATCGGACGGGATATCGCCGGGGGTAGCAGCCGGCAGTGTTGCGACCGCGGCGGGACCTTCGACCGGCTCCACCGTCGGCCGGACCACGAACAACGCCGCCACGGCCACCGACGCGGCCAGCGCCACGCCGGGCACCCAGCCCCGGGCAATGCGCCGCCCAGGCCGGTCATCCGTCGACGCGACGGCCGCGATCGACCCCACATCCTCCAATGCCAGCCGCGCAGCCACGCCGCCGGCAAACCCGCCCGCCGCCACTGCGGCGGCCTGGCCGCGCAGCACATCGCCCGCCAGCTGCCAGCGCCCGCAGGACGCGCGCCACGCGGGGTCGTGGCCCAGGCGCCGCAGGGCGAAGCGCCCGGCGTCGCGGTCAAGCTCGCCGTCGAACAGGGCCGACAGGGCCTCGCGATCGTCCGGTGCCGCCTGGCCGTCGGCGCAATGGCCGTGGCCGCGCTTGTCTTGGGGAGGATTCGTCATCGGTGCATGGACTCCAGGGCCATCGGCTCCACGGGGACTAACTCATTCATCGCCATTGCCAAGCAGCGGCGCCAGTCGCTGGTCGATCGCGTCGCGGGCGCGGAAGATGCGCGAGCGCACGGTGCCGATCGGGCACCCCATGCGTTCGGCGATCTCCTCGTAGCTCATGCCTTCGACCTCGCGCAGGGTGATGGCCGTGCGCAATTCCTCGGGCAGCGCGTCCACCGCCTCCATCACCGTGCGCTCGACCTCCTGGCGCATCAGTTCGCGCTCGGGCGTGTCGGTGTCGCGCAGGCGCATGCCGGCGTCGAACTGCTCGGCATCGCCGACATCGATGTCCGCCGCCGGCGGACGTCGGTTCTGCGCAACCAGGTGGTTCTTGGCGGTATTCACTGCGATGCGGTGCAACCATGTATAGAACTGGGAATCGCCCCGGAAGTTGCCCATCGCGCGGTAGGCGCGGATGAAAGTCTCCTGGGCCACGTCCTGGCACTCGCTCCAGTCGGACATGTAGCGCCCGATCAACGCCGACGATCCGATGCTGGTACTTGCGCACCAATGCATCGAAGGCCGCGCTGTCGCCGCGCTGGACGCGCCGGACCAGTGCCTGGTCCAACTCGTCGGCGGATGCCTGTGCAACGTCTTTTTCGGCCATGCCGTGCCGGCACTCCTGTCTGCTCGGCGTTGGCCGAACGATGTGACCCCCCCGTCGGGGAAAAGTTCCGACCCGCGGGCGCTGGCTGAACACGTGGGGTCTCACGCACCGGACTGCAACATGCGCGCGCCCTGCCCCGCTCAACGCTCGATTTGACGCCATCGAAACAACGCCGGGATGATAACGGCCCTCCCCATACGTGAACGGATGGTGCCGCGATGACCGCAGGCCGCGACGCGCTTCCCGCCTTCGACGGGCTCCGCGCCCGACATTGGCATACGCAATTGCGCCCCGACGGCGTGCTGGTGCTGTCCTTCGACCGCGAGGGCGCGTCGGTCAACACGTTGTCCCAGGACGTGCTGATCGAACTGGACGCGTTGCTCGAGCGCCTCGCGCTGGATCCGCCCAAGGCACTGGTGGTGCGCTCGGGCAAGGACAAGGGCTTCGTCGCCGGCGCCGACATCAAGGAGTTCCAGGCCTTCGACCGCAAGGGCACGGTCGGCGACGCCATCCGCCGCGGCCAGCAGGTGTTCCAGCGGCTCGCGGAGCTGCCCTTCCCCACCGTCGCGGCGATCCACGGCTTCTGCATGGGCGGCGGCACCGAGATCGCGCTGGCCTGCCGCTACCGCGTCGCCAGTGACGACGCCTCCACCCGCATCGGCCTGCCCGAGGTGAAGCTGGGCATCTTCCCGGGCTGGGGCGGCAGCGTGCGCCTGCCGCGCCTGATCGGCGCGCCGGCCGCGTTCGACATGATGCTCACCGGACGCAGCCTGTCGGCCAAGGCGGCGCGGGCCATCGGCCTGGTCGACAAGGTCGTATCGGCCGGCCAGCTGGTCGATGCCGCGGCCGCGCTGGCCCTCAAGGGCGCGCAGCGGCCGTTCAAGCAGCGCTTCCTCGGCTGGGCCACCAATACCTGGCCCGCGCGCCAGCTGCTGGCGCCGATGCTGGCCAAGCAGGTCGCCCGCAAGGCGCGCAAGGAGCACTACCCCGCGCCCTACGCCCTGATCAACAGCTGGTCGCGCGCCGGTGGCGGCGTGCCAGGCGCGGCTGGCGGCCGAACGCAAGGCGGTGGTGAAGCTCGCATCGACACGCCGACCGCGCGCAACCTGATCCGCGTGTTCTTCCTGCAGGAGCGCCTCAAGGCCCAGGGCGGCAAGCGAGCATGGCATCACCCACGTGCATGTCGTCGGCGCCGGCGTGATGGGCGGCGACATCGCCGCCTGGTCGGCCTACAAGGGCTTCGAGGTCACGCTGCAGCGACCGCGAGCAGCGCTTCATCGACAAGGCGCTGGAGCGCGCGCGGCGAGCTGTTCGACGAAAAAGGTGAAGGACGACGCCAAGCGGCCGCAGGTGGCCGCGCGCCTGAAGGGCGACCTCGCCGGCGACGGCGTGGCCAAGGCCGACCTGGTGATCGAGGCGATCATCGAGAAGGCCCGAGGCCAAGCGCGACCTGTACGCGCAGGTCGAGCCGCGCCATGAAGGCCGACGCGCTGCTGACCACCAATACCTCGTCGATCCCGCTGACCGAACTGCGCGGGCACCTCCGGCGCCCGGCCCAGTTCGCCGGCCTGCACTACTTCAACCCGGTGGCGTTGATGCCGCTGGTCGAGATCATCCGCCACGACGCGCATGGCGCCGGCGACCGAGCAGCGCCTGGCCGCCTTCTGCAAGGCGATCGACAAGCTGCCGGTGCCGGTGGCGGGCACGCCCGGCTTCCTGGTCAACCGCGTGCTGTTCCCCTACATGCTGGAGGCGGCGACGGCGTATTCGCGAAGGCATCCCGGGCGCGGTGATCGACAAGGCCGCGGTGAAGTTCGGCATGCCGATGGGCCCGATCGAGCTGATCGACACCGTGGGCCTGGACGTCGCCGCGGGCGTCGGCGAGGAGCTGGCGCCGTTCCTGGGCCTGCCGTTGCCGCAGGCGCTGGCCGGCGGTGCCGAGGCCGGCAAGCGCGGCAAGAAGGACGGCCAGGGCCTGTACAAGTGGGAGAACGGCAAGGCGGTCAAGCCCGAGCTGCCCAAGGACTACCAGGCCGCCGTCCGACCTGGAGGACCGGCTGATCCTGCCGCTGCTCAACGAGGCGGTGGCCTGCCTGCACGATGGCGTGGTCGAGCGATGCGGACCTGCTGGACGCCGGCGTGATCTTCGGCACCGGATTCGCGCCGTTCCGCGGCGGCCCGATCCAGTACATCCGCGAAACCGGCGTCGAGGCACTGCTGCGAGAAGCTCACGCAACTGCAGACCCACCACGGCGACCGCTTCGCGCCGCGCCCGGGCTGGGACAACCCGGCGTTGCGCGTCACGCCAGGTGCCGGTGCCGGCAGCCCGGCCTGAGTTTTCGATCGCAGTTACGAGAAAGCCCCGCGTGATGCGGGGCTTTTCTTTTGCGCGGCGCGTGCCCCTACATCGTGTGCGTGGCACGGTCCGAGTTGAGCGTGCCCGCCAGCAGGGCTTCGATCTTGCCTTTCACCGCCTCACCCTCGGCGCTTTCGTTGAACTGCACGCCGATGCCCGCCGGGCGATTGCCCTGCGCGCCGACCGGCGTCACCCAGACCACTTTCGCCGCGACCGGCATGCGTTCGCCGGACTCGGGCAGGGTCAGCAGCAGGAACACCTCGTCGCCCAGGAAATACCGCTTGGGCGTGGCGACAAAAATGCCGCCGTGCCTGAGGTAGGGCATGTACGCGCTGTAGAGCGCCGCCTTGTCCTTGATCGCCAGCGTCAGGATGCCCTGCCGTGCTCCACCTGCTGCCGCCATTGCCTGCTCCTGATCGTTACGTGATGCCGGATGCGTCGTTCGTGGTGGTGCCAATCAAACGCGGGGCGATTGAAGCTGCCAAGTCACCGCGGATGCGACGGCCTCGCGCCCGGCGCGGGCGCCGCGCATGCACGCCAGGCCATCAGCAACTCGACGATCACCAGGTCCGCGCGCACCGTGGTGCCCAGCAACTCCCGCGCGCGGTTGGCCTGATCGAACCACGCCGCCAGACTGCGCGTCCGCGCCGGGTCGGTCAAGCGCTCGGCCGCCTGCACCACCGCCAGGTCGGCCGCGTGGCCCAGCCTGAGCGCGGCGTGCTCGTCGGCGGCCCATCGCTGCGCGGTTTCCAGCGGCGTGCGTTGGCCGCGGGCTACCGCCTCCATGTCATCGGCCACGCCTTGACGCAACGCCATGCCGCCGCCCGCCAGCCATTCATGGGCCTGTCCCGGATGGCCCTGCGCCGCAGCCAGCGCGTCACGGGCCGCCTGCGCGGAATGGCCTTGCGCCTGCAGCCACGCCAGGCTTTCGGCCTGCGGCGGCAGGCGGAACTCCAGGCGCTGGCAGCGGCTGCGGATGGTGCCCGGCAGGCGCATCGGGTGGGCGCTCACCAGCCACAGGTAGCGACCGGGTACCGGCTCTTCCAGCGTCTTGAGCAGCGCATTGCAGGCGGCGTGGTTGACCGCGTCGGCCGGGTCGATGATCGCCACGCGCGCGCCGCCGTACTGCGGGGTCAGCGCCAGCTGCTCGGACAGCCGGCGGATCTGCTCGATCACGACCTCGGTGCGCATCTTCGGCGGGCGCGCCTTGTCGTTGACCTCCTGCCCCACCAGCAGCAGGTCGGGATGGCTGCTGTGGCCGAATGGATGGACGAGGCGCCCGTCCGGGCGCGTCTCGACCGGGTCGCGCTGGTGCCGGTGCGCCAGCAGCGTGCAGCTGCGGCACTGCCCGCAGGCCTCGCCATTCGATGTGCGCTGCAGGCACAGCACGCGCGCGGCCAGGCGCTCGGCCACCGCGCGCTTGCCCAGGTGCGCCGGCCCGCAGAACAGCAGGCCGTGGCCAAGCCGGCCGGTGTCCAGCGCCGCGGCCGCCTGGTCATGCACGCGTTGCTGCCAGGGCGCGAAGTCGACGGATGTACTCATCCGGTCCCGACCCGGTACGTGTCCAGGTGCTGCAGGGCCTGCGCGGTCACCTCGTCCAGCGCCTGCGATGCATCCACCACGCGGAACCGGTGCGGGTGCTGCCGGGCGCGCGCAAGGTAGCCCGCGCGGACGCGTTCGAAAAAGTCCTCGCGCTCGGACTCGATCCGGTCGGCGTCGCCGCGTCCACGCATCCGCGCCAGGCCCACCTGTACCGGAACGTCCAGCAGCAGCGTGAGCCCCGGCTCGATGCCGACCACGCGGCGTTCGAGTTCGCCGATGAACTGCACATCGCCACCGCGCGCACCGCCCTGGTAGGCGTAACTGGCGTCGGTGAAGCGGTCGCTCAGCACCCAGGCGCCGCGTGCCAGGGCCGGCAGCACCGTCTCGCGGACGTGCTGGGCACGCGCGGCGAACATCAGCAGCAGCTCGGTCTCCGGCGACGGCGGCTCGTGGCGCGGATCGAGCAGCAGGTCGCGCACCTGTTCGGCCAGCGGCGTACCGCCGGGCTCGCGCGTGCATACCACTTCGCCACCGCCCTGCGACAGCGCGTCGCGCAGGGCCGCCAGCACGGTCGACTTGCCCGCGCCCTCGCCGCCCTCCAGCGTGACCAGACGCGGTTGGACCTGCAGCGTCACGGCGCGTTCCGCGTGCGCATCGCCTCGCGGTAGCGCTGCACGTACTGGCGCACCGCGGCGTTGTGCTCGGCGAGCGTGCGCGAGAACACGTGCCGGCCGCTGCCGTCGCCCACCGCCACGAAATACAGCGCGTCGCCGTCGGCCGGGTCGGCTACCGCGGCCAGCGCGTGCACACCCGGCATGGCGATGGGCGTGGGCGGCAGGCCGTCGCGCGTGTAGGTGTTGTAGGGGGTATCGGTTTCGAGGTCGCGGCGGCGGATGTTGCCCTCGTACCCCGCGCCCATGCCGTAGATCACCGTGGGGTCGGTCTGCAGGCGCATGCCGATGCGCAGGCGGCGCTCGAACACGCCGGCAATCTGCGGCCGCTCCTCGGCAATGCCGGTTTCCTTCTCGACGATGGACGCCAGGGTCAGCATTTCTTCCGGCGTCCTGAGCACGCTGTCGGGCTCGCGCGCCTCCCACGCCGATGCCAGTGCCTTGTCCATCGCCGCATGCGCGCGCGCCAGGATGTCCAGGTCGCTGTCGCCACGGGTGTAGAGGTAGGTCTCGGGCAGGAAGCGGCCTTCCGGGTGCTGGCCGGCGTGGCCGAGCCTGGCCATCAGTGCGGCGTCGTCGAGCGCGACGCCCTCCTGCTCCAGTGGCGTCGCCCTGGCGAGCGCAGCGCGCAGCTCGCGGATGTTCCAGCCCTCGACAATGGTGAAACGATGGCTGATCACGCGGCCCTCGCGCATCGCCGTCAGCAGTTCACGCGGAGTGGTGCCGGCGGGCAGCGCGTACTCGCCCACGTGCAGGCGGCCGTCGGCGCCCAGTTCGCGTGCCAGCACGCGCCACTCCAGTTCATCGCCGGTGACCACCCCGGCCTCGCGCAGCTTGCGCACGACCACCGGCAACGAATCGCCGCGCGCCACCACCACGCTGGCCCCTTCGGCCTGCCCGCTGATCGGTGCGTCGGCGAAGCCGGCATAGCGCTGCCACAACACGAAGGCGGCGGCCACGGCCGCCACCAGCACCAGCAACAACAGGAAGCCGAAACGGCGCTTGCGGGGTCGGGTCACGGCGTCTCCGGGGGATCAGCGAATTCGGGATCTACGAACGAGGGGTCAACGAATGCGGCGGCTGCGAACGCGGGATGGTCCAGCGCCAGCGCCTCGCGCGCGGTCGCGATGCGCGGGTGCGGCGCCCACGTGCGGGTGCCGAGCCGGACCACCGGCAGGATACCCCGCACCGCGTTGCACAGGAAAACCGCATCGGCGTTTTCCACCTGCTCCGTCGACAGCACTTGGACGTGCGCGTCGAGCCGCTCCAATGCCCACGCCCGGCACACGCCCGCCACCCCGCACCGCTCCACGGGTGGCGTGACCCACGTCCCATCGAGCAGCACGAATACATTGGCGGCCGTCGCGCACACCACATCGCCCGACATCGACCGCATCAGGCCTTCGTCGGCGTCGGGCGCGTCGCAACACGGCGCGGTCCATTCCAGCCGTGCCAGTACTTGCTCCAACCGGTTGCAGTGCTTGATGCCGGCCAGCGCGGGCTGCTCGGCCAGCCGGATGTCGCACCAGCGCAGCACCAGCCCGCCGGGACGCGCCGCCGCCGGCAGCGGATGTCGCGACACCCCCCACGTTGGCGCAACGCCCTGTGCCGGGGCATAGCCCCGTGCGCCGGCACCGCGCGTCACCAGCAGCTTGATGACAGCGCCCGTGCCATCGGTGTCATCAGCGCCAGCGGTGCACGCCATCGCCTCCGCCACCCGGGCGGCTACCGCGGCCTCGTCCGGCAGCGCAATGCCCAGCCGCCGCGCGCCATCGCGCAGCCGCTGCCAATGCGCCGGCCACCACGGGATCGAGCGGTTGTGTGCACGCATCGTTTCGAACAGGCCATCGCCATACGCCAGGCCGCGGTCATCGGCGGCCACGCGCGCGTGATCGGCAGCACCCATGCCCGTGCGCGTGTTCACCCGTCCACGCCCAGCGCGCGCAGCATGCCGCGGGCCTTGGCGCGGGTTTCGTCCAGCTCACGCACGGGATCGGAATCGGCCACGATGCCGGCACCTGTCCGGAACCGCAGCGTGCTTCCGCCACCGGGGCAGGTTCCAGCTCGGCGCTGCGGATCAGGATGTTGAGGTCGAGGTCGCCGTCGCGGTTCAGCCAGCCCATCGCGCCGGTGTAGGCGCCGCGCCCGGTGCCCTCCAGCTCGGCGATGATCTGCATGCAGCGCACCTTCGGGCACCCGGTGATGGTGCCGCCCGGGAACGTCGCGCGGATCACCTCGCCCGGCGTGGTCCCGGGCCGCAGCCGTCCGCGCACGTTGCTGACGATGTGGTGGACGTGCGCGTAGCTCTCCACCGTCATCAGCTCATCGACCTCGACGCTGCCGGCAACGCACACGCGGCCCAGGTCGTTGCGCTCCAGGTCGATCAGCATGACGTGCTCGGCGCGCTCCTTGGGGTGGCCGACCAGTTCGCTGATGCGCGCGGCATCGTCGTCGCCGGCGAAGCGCGGCCGGGTGCCGGCGATCGGGCGCGTCTCGACCACGTCGCCGCGCACCGACACCAGCCGCTCGGGCGAGGCGCTGACCACCGCCCAGTCGTCGTGGCGAAAACGCCCGCGAACGGCGCCGGGTTGTTGACGCGCAGGCGCTGGAACAGCGCCGCCGGCTCCAGCGGCGCGTCGAACGCGCGCCTGCCAGCCGCGCGACAGGTTGACCTGGAACACGTCGCCCGCGGCCAGGTAGTCCAGCACGCGCTGCACGCCGTCGACAGTAGCGCTGCGGCGCGTCCTCGTCGATCGTCCGCAGGTGGCTGCCACGCCGGCATCGCGGGCGGTCGCGCCGAGCAGTCGACGTTCGATCAGCATGCGCAGCAGCGCCTCATGGCCGGGCTCGGCGACGGCCACGCAGTTCGCCAGTGGCGTGGTCGCGCAGCACCGCGGCCGGGCAACGCAGGGCCATCGCGACCGGCAAGCGTGCCCGGCGCCGGCGGCAGACGCAGCACCGGTTCGACCTGCCCGGCCAGTTCGTAGCCCAGCAACAGCGCCCAGCCGCCGCGGAACGGCCAGCGCGGCTCGTCGCGCGGGACGCGGTGCGCGTTGCCAGTCCGCATCCAGCGCGTGCGAGGAAATCGCCCTCGACGATGTCGCCACGCTGCGTTGCGGGTGACGCCGTCGCGGTCCAGCCGCAGCTGCGCCGTCATCGGCGACCAGCAGCAGGTCCCAACGGCCCTGCGCCGTGCCGTGGGCGCTGGATTCCAGCAGCAGCGGATACCGCTGCGGCGCCAGTCGATGCAGGGCCAGCAGGTCGATGGCGGGGGCAGCGCGCGGGTCAGCAGCATGCCGGCATTGTCCGACATCCCCGGTTGCGACCGTGAGTGCCACTGCACGCAGGCCACCATTACGCGCAACCCGACACCCACCCACGGAGCCTCGTCGCGACGGACATCGACCGCACCGCGCCATGGCGAAGGTCAGATGCGCTTGAACACCAGGGTGCCGTTGGTGCCGCCGAAGCCGAAGCCGTTGGACACCGCGACGTCGACCTTCGCCTCGCGCGCCACGTTCGGCACGTAGTCCAGGTCGCAGCCCTCGCCCGGATTGTCCAGGTTGATCGTCGGCGGAATGATGCCGTCGTGCAGCGCCAGCACCGAGAAGATCGCCTCCACGCCGCCGGCCGCGCCGAGCAGGTGGCCGGTCATCGACTTGGTGGAGCTGACCATCGTCTTGTAGGCGTGGTCGCCCAGCGCGCGCTTGATCGCCAGCGTCTCGGCCAGGTCGCCCAGCGGCGTCGAGGTGCCGTGCGCGTTGAGGTAGCCGACCTGGTCGGGGTTGATGCCGGCATCCTTGATCGCCGTCGCCATGCAGCGCGCGGGGCCTTCGCCGTTCTCGCTGGGCGCGGTCATGTGGAACGCGTCGGAGCTGGCGCCGAAGCCGGCCAGCTCGCAGTAGATGCGCGCGCCGCGCGCCTTGGCGTGCTCGTATTCCTCGAGCACCAGGATGCCGGCGCCGTCGCCCAGCACGAAGCCGTCGCGGTCCCGGTCCCACGGCCGCGAGGCGCGGGTCGGGTCGTCGTTGCGCGTGGACATCGCCTTCATCGAGCAGAAGCCGCCGACCGAGGTCGGCGAGGACCCGCGCTCGGCGCCGCCGGCGACCATCACGTCGGCGTCGCCGTACTGGATCATGCGCATCGCCATGCCGATGGAGTGGTTGGACGTGGCGCAGGCCGACACCGCCGAGAAGTTGGGGCCCTTGATGCCGGTCATGATGCGACACCTGGCCCGGCAGCATGTTGATGATGGTGCTGGGCACGTAGAACGGCGAGATCTTGCGCGGGCCGCCCTCGTGGTACTTGACGGTCTGCTCCTCGATGCCGAGGATGCCGCCGATGCCGGAGCCGATCAGCGCGCCGATGCGCTCGGCGTTGGCTTCGTCGACTTGCAGGCCCGCATCCTCCATCGCCATCAGCGAGGCGGCGACGCCGTAGTGGATGAACGCGTCCATCTTCTTGCGCGTCCTTCGGCGTCACCCAGCGGGTCGAGTCGAAGTCGCGCACCTCGCCGGCGATGCGCGTGGTGAACGGCGCTGGCGTCGAAATGGGTGATCGGGCCGATGCCGGAGCGGCCGTTGACGATGCCGTCCCAGCTGCTGGCCAGGTCGTTGCCCAGCGGCGAGACGATGCCCAGGCCGGTGACGACGACGCGACGCTTGGCTCATATGCGATTCCTGCATGCCGGTCTCGCGACGCGCCGGTACGCACTACGCCGGCGCACGGCGGCCGCGCAAACGCACGGGGCCGCATCACGCGGCCCCGGCTGCGCGGACGTGGCCGTCGAAGCCACGGTCGCGGCGCTTCAGGCCTTGACGTGCGCCTTGATGTAGTCGATGGCCTGCTGCACCGAGGTGATCTTCTCGGCTTCCTCGTCCGGGATCTCGCACTCGAACTCTTCCTCGAGCGCCATCACCAGCTCGACGGTGTCGAGCGAGTCGGCGCCGAGGTCGTCGACGAACGACGCGCTGTTGGTGACTTCCTCTTCCTTGACGCCCAGTTGTTCGACGACGATCTTCTTGACGCGTTCTTCGATGCTGCTCATTGGTTCTCACTCCTCCCGGGAGCGGGATGTTCGATGGAGTAGTGTACGTGGAATCGACGGGCGATCGCGAAGCATCGCGCAAACGCCTTCCGGTCAATCGGTTGCCGCTTCCGCGGCCATGCGCCAGCTGGCGCAATCGCCTCACGGCATGTACATGCCGCCGTTGACGTGCAGGGTCTCGCCGGTGATGTAGGCCGCCGCCGGGCCGGCCAGGAACGCCACGGCGCGGGCGATGTCGGCCGGCTCGCCGAGGCGGCCCAGCGCGATCTGCGCCGAGCATCGCCTTCTTCGCGTCCTCGGGCAGCGTCCGCGGTCATGTCGGTGTCGATGAAACCGGGCGCGACCACGTTGACGGTGATGCCGCGGCTGCCGATTTCCTTGCGCCAGCGACTTGCTGAAGCGCGATGATGCCGGCCTTCGCCGCGGCGTAGTTGGCCTGCCCGGCGTTGCCGGTCACGCCGATCACCGAGGCGATGTTGATGATGCGGCCCTTGCGCGCCTTCATCATGCCGCGCATCACCGCCTTGCGACGTGCGGTAGACGCTGGTCAGGTTGGTGTCGAGGATGGCCTGCCAGTCCTCGTCCTTCATCCGCATCAGCAGGTTGTCGCGGGTGATGCCGGCGTTGTTGACCAGGATCGAGATCGGCGCCGAATTCCTTGGCGATGCGCTCGATCAGCGCCTCGACCGACGCGCGCGTCGGTGACGTCGAGCACGCGGCCGTGGCCGCCGTGCGCCGCCAGCCGCTCGCCGATCGCCTGCGCGCCGGCTTCGGAGGTCGCGGTGCCGATGACGGTCGCGCCCTGCGCGGCCAGTTCGTCGGCGATCGCGGCGCCGATGCCGCGGCTGGCGCCGGTGACCAGCGCGATCTTCGCCGCTGTCAGAGGCAGCTCCTGCGGTTCATGGATCGGTTCGCTCGATGCTCATGCGGTCATCGCGATTCCATCGATCAGCGCCGCGTCGAACTCGGCCGGCGTGCCCAGCGCGCGCGCGTCGAGCGACTTGTCGATGCGCTTGACCAGGCCGGCCAGCACCTTGCCCGGGCCGCATTCGGCGATGCGCGTCGACGCCGCGCGCGGCCAGCGCCTGCACGCAACCGGTCCACTGCACCGGCAGGTACAGCTGGCGCACCAGCGCGTCGCGGATCGCTGTCGACGCCGTCGTGCACTTCGCGCATCGACGTTCTGCACGACCGGCAGCGCCGGCACCTGCCAGTGCACGCCGCGCCATCGCTTCGGCCAGGCGGTTGGCGGCTTCGCGCATCAGCGGCGTGTGCGAAGGCACGCTGACCGCGAGCTTCACCGCCTTGCGCACGCCGCGCTCGGCCAGCAGCGCGATCGCGCGATCGACCGCCGCGGCGTGGCCGCCGATCACGATCTGGCCCGGCGAATTGTAAGTTGGCCGGCACCACGACCTCGCTCGCCCGAGACGTCGCGTCGCAGACTTCCGCGACCAGCGCATCCTCGGCGCCGAGCACCGCCGCCATCGCGCCGGTGCCGGCCGGCGCGGCGTCCTGCATCAGCTGGCCGCGCAGGCGCACCAGGTGCGCGCGCGTCGTGCAAGCGACAGCGCGCCGGCGGCGACCAGCGCGGTGTATTCGCCCAGGCTGTGGCCGGCCAGCATGCGCCGGCATGCGCACCGCCGCTGCGCCTGCCACGCGCGCCACACCGCCACGCCGGCGGCCAGCAACGCCGGCTGGGTGTATTCGGTGCGGTTGAGCATGCTCTTCCGGGCCGCCCTGCGACAGCGCCCACAGGTCGACGCCGGCGCCGTCGCGAGGCTTCGTCGAAGGCTGTCGCGGACGCCGGGATGCAGCTCGGCGAGTTCGGCCAGCATGCCGACGCGACTGCGAGCCCTGGCCGGGAAACACGAAGGCGAGTTGGCGGATGGCGGTCGCGGATCGGTCACGCGCGATGTCCGCGAAATCGAGTGCGCCATGATACGAGCGAATGCGCAGGCGTCTGTACCGGGCGTATGGTTGCGAAGGCGCTCGGTCACCATGCGTCGCGCAGGGATGCCGCAGCGCGGAAGGCGTTGCAGCAGTCGCGAGCCGATGCCGCGGCTGCGACAGGCTCAGTAGCGCAGCAGCGCCGAGCCCCAGGTGAAGCCGCCGCCGAAGGCCTCCAGCAGCAGCAGCTGGCCGCGCTGCACGCGTGCCCGAGCGCACCGCTTCGTCCAGCGCCAGCGGCACCGAGCCGGACGAGGTGTTGCCGTGCCGGTCGACGGTGACGATCACGCGCTCCATCGGCATGTCCAGGCGCTTGGCGGTGGCTTCGATGATGCGCAGGTTGGCCTGGTGCGGGATCAGCCAGTCGATGTCGTGGCTTGTCCAGGCCGTTGGCTTCGAGCGTTTCCTCGACCACCGAGTCCAGCGCCTTGACCGCGTGCTTGAACACGTCGTTGCCGGTCATCAGCACGCGCACGCCGGCGTTCGGCTCGCTCCGGCTTGAAGCCGACCGAGACGCCGACCGGGTTCCACAGCAGTTCCTTCTTGCCGCCGTCGGCGTGCAGGTGCGTGCTGAGGATGCCGGTCTCGCTGTCGGCCTTGAGCACGACCGCGCCGGCGCCGTCGCCGAACAGCACGCAGGTGCCGCGGTCGGTCCAGTCGACCATGCGCGTCAGGGTTTCCGCGCCGACCACCAGCGCGGTCTTCGCCTGCGCCGCAGCGGATGAACTTGTCGGCGACGCTCAGCGCGTAGATGAAGCCCGAGCAGGCGGCGTTGACGTCGAACGCCGGGCAGCCGTTGGCGCCGAGCCGGTGCTGCAGCAGGCAGGCGGTGGACGGGAAGATCAGGTCGGGCGTGGTGGTGCCGAGCACGATCAGGTCGATGCTCGGCGGCGTCGACGCCGGCGGCTTCCAGCGCGCGCGTCGGCGGCGTGGTAGCGCGAGATCGCCGGTGGTCTCGCCCTCGGCGGCGATGTGGCGCTCGCGGATGCCGGTGCGCGCGACGATCCACTCGTCGCTGGTGTCGACCAGCTTGGTCGAGGTCGGCGTTGGTCAGCACCTTCTCCGGCAGGTAGCTGCCGGTGCCGGCGATGCGGGCGTAGATCCGCCCGCCGGCATGCCGCTCGACTCATCAGGCCGCGTCGTGCCGCTGCGGAGCCGGGCTGCCGACGGCGATGCCGGCGGAGCCGGGCACCAGCCGTAATGCCGCATCGCCGGACGCATCCGGCGGGTCGCCGCACGGAACGCGACAGACGGCCGCGCCGTGCGGCGCGGCTCGCGGCGTTGCGCAGCCGGCACCGCAGCTGCGGCGACCGTTGCGGCAGCGCAGGATTCACTCTTCGTCGGCGACCTGGGTCTTGGTGTCGATGACCTGCTTGCCGCGGTAGTAGCCGTCGGCGGTGACGTGGTGGCGCAGGTGGGTCTCGCCGCGTGGTCGGGTCGGTGGCCAGCTGCTTGGCGGTCAGCGCGTCGTGCGAACGGCGCATGCCACGGCGGGACGGGGTGACGCGGGATTTCTGCACGGCCATGGTATTGCTCCAAAGATAAAGCTGGGTGCGTCAAGGACCCGGGATGCTGACTTGATCGGATCTTCTTCAACGCCGCCAGCGCCGCGAACGGGTTGGCGCGGTCGACTTCCTCTTCCGCGGCGCCGGCCAGTCGCGCTCCACCGCCTCGGCTGCCGGGCGTCACCGGCACCACCGGCACGGCCAGGATCAATTCGTCCTCCACCAGCTCCGCCGGCCGCAGCATGCCGTCCTCCGGCACCAGCAACGGCTCGTATCCTCGGCGGCAGCGCGGCCTCGTCCGCTTCGTCGCGGATCAGGCCCAGCCGCTGCACGATCTGCACCGGCAACACGAACCGCTGCAGGCTGCGCTGGCATTCCAGCGGCAACTCGGCATCGATCCGCAGCTCGACGTACGGCACCTGCAAGCGCGTCGGTGTCGAACTCGAGCGTGAAGCGCACGTCGCCTTCGGTTCGACCAGGCGCTCGCGCAGCCGCGTCATCGCCGACAGCGGCAACCGCCCTTCGAACGCGCCGCGGCCGCGACCATGCGCCAGGCATCCAGTCGTCGTGGCTGCGTCAGGACTGCGGGGCACGTCGGCAGACATAAGCCGCGGAATGTTAAGGACCGCCCGACCCGCTGTCAAACGCGATCAGGCGGACCTTGGCGAGGTGCAGACCGCTGATCATGCCGCCGATTTGCCCGTGCCGTGGCCGCGCGGCAGACTGGCCGTTCATGCCCAGCCGTGCCTGCCGTGGCCCAGACGCTTGCTTGTCATGACATGCGCGGTGATTGCCGGCCTGCTGGTGCTGACCCTGCGCCGTCGCGCGCGGGCGCCGGCAACAGGCCGTCCGCGAGGTGCTGGACGCCGCCGACGCGCTGGAAGCCCGCCTGCGACACGGCCCGCGAGGAAATCGAGGCCGTCGCCGGCGACGACGCGCACGACCCGGTGCGCGACGCCATGCAGCGAGATGCTGCGCCAGCGGCTGTGGCTGCAGGAGCATGGCGACGGCGCGAGCCTGGCGCAGCTGGTGGCGGTGCGCAGCTCGAGCTGGACGCCGCGCGCCAGCGCATCGACCAGCAGCTCGCCCGGATCGAGCGCGCCCGCGCCCCGGTCGCGTGATGCCTGAAGCCGCCACCGCGGCGGGCGCCTGCGCCCCTGATCCTGGCCTCGACCTCCGCTACCGGCGCGAACTGCTGGAGCGGCTGCGCCTGCCGTTCGAGGTCGCGCGCCCGGACGTGGACGAGACCGCCGCTGCCCGGCGAAGCCCCGGCCGCGCTGGCGCGACCGCCTGGCCCACGCCAAGGCCGTCGCGGTGGCCGCGCGACACGCCGGGCGCCTGGGTGATCGGCTCCGACCAGGTCGCCGAGCTCGACGGCCGCGCGCTGGGCAAGCCCGGCAGCGCGCGAGCGGCGATCGCCCAGCTGCGCGCGATGTCCGGCCGCGAGGTGCGCTTCCACACCGCGCTGTGCCTGGCGCGCATCGCGCGACGGCCGCCGCGTTCGCCGAGTGCCTCGACGCCGACGCACGGTGCACTTCCGCGCGCTGTCGGCGACGCCGAGATCGAGCGCTACGTCGATGCCGAGCAGCCGCTCGACTGCGCCGGCAGCTTCAAGTGCGAAGGGCTGGGCATCGCCCTGTTCGATGCGCATCGACAGCCAGCGACCCGACCGCCCTGGTCGGCCTGCCGCTGATCGCCACCTGCGCGCCTGCTGCGCCAGGCCGGGTTCGCGCTGCCCTGAGCGCGTCACCGGGCCGGTCAGCGCACCTGCGTCGAGCCGCTACTTCGACGGCTGCTCCGGCCAGTCCTCGACGCTGCCGTCGCGCCGTGCAGGCGCAGGCCCAGCCAGTGCCGCCCGGGCGTGATGCCGCCCAGGTCGACGCGTGCCGCGGAAGCCCACGCCGGATGCTGCGGATCGGTGGAGATCTGCCAGAACGCCGCCGACGCCGGCGTTCGTCTCGCCGTAGCGCGCCTCGCGCGACGACTCGCCGTCCAGCAGCACCTCGACGCGCGCGATGCCGACGCCGTCCTTGAACGCCCAGCCCGCGACCTCGAACGCGGCGGCCGACGCTGCGCCGTGGCACCGGCGCGTCGATCCAGGCCATCGCCGGCGTCGTGCACGGCGCCCGTCGCGCACGGTGCGCCGTCCAGCGCGAACAGCAGGAAGCGCTGGCGGCCGTGGTCGATGTTGAGCACGCGCGGCGGCGGCAGCGGGCCGACCGATCGCACAGCGCGTGGTAGTGCGCCAGCAGCTGCTTGTACTGCACCTCGCTGGCGCCGACCACCAGCAGCACCGGCGCGTCGGCCCAGTCGCTCGCGGCCGCGCGTCTGCAGGCCCCACAGCGCAAGCTGCGGCGCGCGGCCGTGCTTGTGGTTGAGCGGATGGTCGAGCACGGGGATGCCGGCATCGCCCAGCGCGAAGCCGAGTTCGGCGCCGATCTTGAAGTTGTCGGCCACCATGCGCGTGCCCGGCGGCATCGTGCGCGAGCTGCCTCGCGCACGGCATCGGCCAGCGCGTCCCAGCCGGCGAAGTTGGCCGGATACCACTTCTCCGCGGCCGCACTGCGCGCGCAGCTCCGGCATCGACACGGCGACGTAGTAGCCCAGCGTCACCGCCAGGCCGAGCGCCCGCCGTGCCCAGGTCAGCGACGCGCCAGCCGCGCGGCCAGCGCGCCAGCAGCGGCCGGCAGCAGCGGCAGCAGCGCCAGGTAGCCCGGCAGCGGCCAGTGGAAGCTGACCCGCTCGGTGTCGGCGAAGAAGCCGAGCGCGAAGAAACCCAGCACCACCAGCCCGCCCAGCAGCGCGAAATAGCGCGACGCCGGCAACGGGCTGCGCACGCGCCGCGCCAGCCGGCCAGCGCCAGCGCGGCGAACAGCAGCGGCGTGACCAGCAGGGCCTGGATCGCGACGAACCACAGGCCGTCGGCGTGGAACGCCCACGGATGGCGATCGACCAGCTGGAAGCGCAGGCCGGCGTCGGCGTTGTCGCAGGTTCCACGCCAGCAGCGGCGCCCAGGCCGGCGCGCCGAACGCGATCGCGATCCACACGCGCACGTCGCGCAGCACGCGCCGGCCTTCGCGGCAGCAGCAGCAGCGCGACGAGGCCGACGCCGATCACGGCGATGAAGCGGTAGTGGCTCAGCGCGCCCATCGCCAGGCCGAGCGCCAGCTCGCAGCGCCGCGCGGCGCGTCGACCTCGCGCAGCAGCCGCGCGCCGGCATCCATGCACAGCAGCGTCGCCAGCGCCATGCGGCGTCCGGCAACGCCAGCAGGCCCAGCGTGCCGGCCAGCGGCAGCAGCAGCGCGAAGCATGCCGGCCTGCCAGCCGCGCAGCGGCGCCGAACTCGCGCGCGGCGATGCGCGCCACCAGCCAGGGCACCAGCGCGGCCGAGCAGCAGGAACGGCGCACGCAGCGCCAGTGCGTGATCGCCCGCCGACGCTCGACGCCCAGCCGCGTCAGCCAGGCGGTCAGGCCGGGCAGGTCGGAATAGGCCGCGCCAGGTGCTGGCCTTCCTGCCAGTAGAACGCCTCGTCGACGAACAGCGGCAGCCGCGCGGCCACCACCACCTTGACGCAGCAACACCGCCACGCACAGCGCCCAGAACGTCGCGCCGTGCGCATCCGATCTGTCTCCCGCATCGCGACGCGCGACCTCGCTACACTCCGAAGTGAATACACAGGAGACGCACGCGATGGCGGCATCCCCGTCGACCGCGCGCATGCTACCCGACGCCCTGCGCACGGCCCTCGACGCGGCGCAGACGCAGGTCAACGCGCTGGTGCTGGGCAAGCCGCAGGAGGTGCGCCTGGCCTTCGTCGCGCTGCTCGCCGGCTGGCCACCTGCTGATCGAGGACCTGCCCGGGCCTGGGCAAGACCACGCTGGCGCATGCGCTGGCCGCCACGCTGGGGCTGGACTTCCAGCGCGTGCAGTTCACCTCCGACCTGCTGCCGGCCGACGTCGCTCGGCGTGTCGGTGTTCGACCCGCAGGCGCGCGCGTTTCGAGTTCCATCCCGGCCCGGTGTTCACCCAGGTGCTGCTGGCCGACGAGATCAACCGCGCGCCGCCGCGCACGCAGAGCGCGCTGCTGGAAGCGATGGCCGAGCACCAGGTCACCGTCGACGGCATCGACCCATGCCCTGCCCGATCCGTTCTTCGTGATCGCCACGCAGAATCCGGTCGACCTGTCCGGCACCTATCCGCTGCCCGACTCGCAACTCGACCGCTTCCTGCTGCGGCTGGCGCTGGGCTATCCGGGCGAGCAGGCCGAGCGCGACCTGCTGGCCGGCAGCGACCGCCGCGACCTGATCGCCGCAGACCATGCCGCTGCTGGACGTCGAGCAGCGTGCGCGCGCTGCGGCGCGCGGTGCACGCCGTGCACGCCAGCGACGCGCTGATCGCCTACGTGCAGGCGCTGCTGGCGCGCAGCCGCCAGCATCCGGGCGTGCGCGTCGGGCCTGTCGCCGCGCGCCGGCCTCGCGCTGCTGCGCGCCGCGCGTGCGCATGCGCTGCTGCTGGGTCGCGGCCATGTGCTGCCCGAGGACGTGCAGGCGCTGTTCGCCGCAGTCGCGGCGCACCGGCTGGTGGCCGATGCCGATGCCGGCAGCGACGCCGCGCTGGCCAAGGCGATCCTGCACGCGGTGCCGGTGGACTGATCGAAGTGCAGGCATGCGCGACGCGCTGCGCCGCGCCGCTGGCCGCCTTGCGTGGCCGCATGCTGGCGCGGGCTCGGCCGCGCCAGCCCGAAGCCCTGCCGGTGCGGCTCGACCGCGCGCCGCATCTACGTGCTGCCCACGCGCTTCGGCCTGTTCTTCGGCGGCGCTGCTCGCAGCCATGCTGCTGGGCGCGCTGAACTACAACAACAACCCGGCGCTGCTGCTGGCGCTGCTGCTGGCCGGCGCCGCGACTGGCCAGCCTGATCGCGGCGCACCTGCAGCTCAGCGGGCTCGAGATCACCGCGGTCGATGCCGAGCCGGTGCCGGCGGGCCAGCCGATGCGGGTGCGCGTGCACGCCCGCGCGCCGGCGGACCGCGCGCGCCGCGGCCTGCGCGTGGCGCCGGGCGACGACGGGCATGCCGCGGCCGTGCGGCTCAGCCTGTCGGCCGGCCATGGCGAGGCCGACCTGTCGCTGCCGACCGCAGCGCCGCGGCTGGCTCGAACTGCCGCGCCTGCGCCTGTGCGACCACGCGCCCGCTCGGCCTGGCGCGTGCCTGGGCCTATGTCTGGCCGGAAACGCCGCTGCTGGTCTACCCGCGCCCGAAGCCGCACGGCCCGCCGCTGCCCGCAGGGCTGCGGCGACACGGCGCAGACGCCGCCTGCACCCCAGCGGCGACGACGTCCACCACCTGCGCGCCTATCGCGCCGGCGACGCGCGCCGCGCCGATCGCATGGAAGCCTTCGGCGCGCCGCGACACCCTGCTGGTGCGCGAGTACGAACAGCCGCTCGGCGCCGAGGTGGTGCTCGACTGGCGCGCAGCTGCGCAGCCTGGCGCTACGAGGACCGCATCGCGCCGGCTGGCGCGCTGGGTGGACGAAGCCGAACGCGAGGGCCGCCGCTACCGGCTGCGGCTGCCCGGCCAGGCCGCGCTCGGCCCCGGACGCGGACCCGCCCATCGCCACGCCTGCCTGCGCGCGCTCGCGCTGATGCCCGCATGGCTGAGGCGCGCCCGTCACCGCCGCTGGACGCCGCCAGCCGCCGTGGCGTGCTGGCCGCCGCCGCCGCGTGCCTGCTGCCGCTGCTGCTGCAGCTGCCGGCCGCGCTTGGCGATCGCCATCGCCGGCGCCGGCGTGCTGGTGGTCGGCCGCTCGTCGTGGCGGCGGCCGCTGCCCGCGCTGCTGCGGCTGCTGCTGGCGCTGGCGCTGCTGGCCGCCGTGCTCGGCGCTGACCGGCTTCTCGCATCGGCCGCGACACCGGCTGCGCGCTGCTGGCCGCGATGCTCGCGATCAAGCCGCGGAAACCTTCAACCTGCGCGACGCGCGCAGCCTGCTCGGGTTTGCGCTGTTCGCGCCGTTCGCCACCTTCCTGCTGGACCAGGGGCCGCTGGCACTGGCGCTGGGACTGGTCGCCGCGATCGCCGTGCTGCTGGCGCTGCATGCGCCTGGCCGACCTGGAGTCGGCCGACGCAGGCGAACGCCCGTCCGTGCGCGGCGCAGCTGCTGGCGGTCGGCCGCCTGCTGGCGATCGGCCTGCCGCTGGCGCTGGCCGCGTTCTGGCTGTTCCCGCGCCTGGGAACGCCGCTGTGGGGCGTGCCGGAGCGTGCACTGGCGCGACCCGGACTGTCCGACACCATGCGCCCGGGCGAATGGCTCGACCTGATGAGCGACGACACGCCGGCGCTGCGCGCGCAGTTCTTCGGCGCCACCCCGCCGGTGACGCAGATGTACTGGCGCGGACCGGTGCTGTGGGATTTCGACGGCCGCACCTGGACCCAGCCGGGCTGGCTGCGCGCGTCTGCCCGCGGCCGACGCCGAACCCGGCCCGGTGCGCTGGGACTACGAGATCGAACTCGAGCCGACCGACCGCAGCGCTACCTGGTCGCGCTGGACCTGCCGCTGGCCGCGCCCGAAGGCGCCCGCCTGTCGCTGGACCATGGCCTGTGCGCGTGCGCCGCCCGCTGACCTCGCTCAGCCGCTGGCGGCTGCAGTCCGCGCCGCCGCAGCGCTTCGAACCGGAGCTGCGGCCGACCCTGCGCCGCGTCGCGCTGGCGCTGCCGGAGGGCTTCAACCCGCGCACGCGGGCGCTGGCGCAGCAATGGCGACGCGAGGCCGGCACCAACGACGCGGCCATCGTCCAGCGCGCCCTGGACTGGATCCGCAGCGACTTCGCCTACACCCTGGACACGCCGCTGCTGGGCCGCCACGCGGTCGACGAGTTCCTGTTCGACGCAGCAGGCCGGCTTCTGCGAGCACTTCAGCTCGTCCTTCGTGGTGCTGATGCGCGCGGCGGGCATCCCCGCGCGCGTGGTCACCGGCTACGCCGGCGGCTACCGCAACCCGCTTCGGCGGTTACTGGATCGTGCGTCGCATGGATGCGCACGCCTGGGCCGAGGTCTGGCTCGACGGACCGCGGCTGGGTGCGCGTGGACCCGACCGCCGCGGTCGCGCCGGAGCGCATCTACGACACGCTGGAGGACCGGGCCGGCATCGGCGGCGGCCTGTTCGGCGACATCCGTGGCATGGCGCCGATGCTGGACGTCACGCGACTGGCTGCGCCGCGGCTGGAACGACTTCGTGCTGGGCTTCGATGCCAGCCGCCAGCGCCAGCTGCTTCAGGCCGCTGGGCCTGGGCGAGATGGACGGTGCGCGCCTGGCGGCGGTGTTGTTCGCGCGTGGCGGCGCTGGCGCTGCTGTGGATGGCCTGGCTCAGCCGGCGCGGCGAGCGCGAGCGCGACCCGGTGCTGCGCGCCTGGCATGCGCTGGGCCGGCGCTATCAGCGCCTCGGCCTGGCCCGCGAACCATGGGAACCCTCGCGCCGCTGGGCCGCGCGTGTCGCGCTGCAACGGCCGGACCTGGCCGGCGAGCTGAACGCACTCAGCCAGCGTTTCAGCGATTGGCGCTACGCTCCCGCCACTGCGCAACGCGACGGCGCGCGCGAACTGGCACGCCAGCTGCGTGCCCACCGTCCCGCCGCCCTTGCCCCCCATCGCCCCACCGGAGACCGTCGATGAAACACCCCCTCGCCGTCCTCGCCGCCGCGATCCTGCTGGCCGGCTGCGCATCGCAGCCCGACCCCGCTGCAGGGCGAGTTCGCGCCGATCACCCCGCGCGAGGCCGCCGAGGCCGACCGCACCGGCACGGTGGTCCGCTGGGGCGGGCGCATCGTGCAGGTCGAACCGCAGCCCGAACCGCACGTGCTTCGAGATGATCTCGACGCGGCTTGACCGTCACCGGCCGCCCCTAGTGGGCGAGCGACGACACCGGCGGACGCTTCATCGCCTGCCGCACCGGCTTCTACGACCCGGCGATATTCGAGCAGAACCGCGAGGTCACCTTCACCGGCCGCGTGGCCGGCAACGAGACGCGCCGGATCGGCGGCTACGACTACCGTTTCCCGCGCGTGGAAGCCGACGTGGTCTACCTGTGGCCGGTGCGCGAGCAGGTGGATGTCATCACCCGCCCGGCGCCGTGGCCGTGGTGGGGCTGGTGGTGACAGGCCGCCGCTGAGGCGACTCAGCCCTGGCGCTGGCGCACGGCCTCGAACAGCGTCGACGCCGGCCGCCACCGACACGTTGAGGCTTTCGCATCGTCGCCGGGCATCGGGATCGTCACCAGCCCGTCGCAGTGCTCGCGCGTCAGGCGGCGCATGCCCTCGCCCTCGCCGCCCAGCACCAGGCGCGACGTTGCCGCGCAGGTCGACGGCGTACAGCGACGCGTCGGCCTCGCCGGCCAGGCCGTACATCCACACGCCCAGCTGCTGCAGCGTCGCGCAGGCGTGCGCGCCAGGTTGGTGACCGCGACCACCGGCACGCGTGTCGGCGGCGCCGGCCGAGGTCTTGCGCACGGTCGCGTTGACCTGCACGGCCTTGTCCTTGGGAATGACCACCGCGGTGGCGCCCGCGGCCGCCGCGCTGCGCAGGCAGGCGCCGAGGTTGTGCGGGTCCTGCACGCCGTCCAGCACCAGCACCAGCGCGCTTGCCCTGCGGCCGCCTCGATCAGGCCCTGCAGTTCGCCCTCGTCCCAGGTCTTGGCCGCGGCGTAGCGCGCGACCACGCCCTGGTGGCGCAGGCCGCCGGCCACGCCATCCAGCGCCTGCGGTGGCGACGCGGCGCACGTCGATGTCGCGTGCGGCGCGCGTTCTCCTCGATCTCGGCCAGGCGCGGGTTCTTGCGCGCCGGCCTCGAGCAGCACCTCGCGCACGTTGCTCGGCGTCGTGCTCGATGCGCCGCGGCCACCGCGTTGATGCCGGCGATCCATTGGTTCTGTTTGCTCATGGGGCTCATTGTGCCTGAGCTCAGCCCGTTCCGTTGCGCAGGGGCATGCGCTGAGGACGGCGAGTCCTGCACGACCGCTGCCGGCTCCGCGCACGCCGCGTCCGACCCTCGCTTCACTCGAGGCAGCGGGCATGGCCGCCTGACGTTTCTGCAGGCCGCTTGCCCGGCAGGCCGCGTCAATACTTCTGCTTCTGCCGCTTCGCCGGCTGCCCGCGCGGCGGCAGGGCCTTGGCACCGCGTCTCCTCGACCAGCCTGAAGTCGATCTTGCGGTCCTCGACGCTGGCCCTCAGCACCATGATGCGCACGCGGTCGCCGAGGCGGAACTCACGCCCCGGCGTTCGCCGGTCAGCGTCTTGCGGATCGGATCGAAGTGGTAGTAGTCGTTGCGGCAGCTGGGTCACGTGGACCAGGCCGTTGACCTTGGAGTCGTCCAGCTCGACGAACAGGCCGAAGCTGGTCACGCCGCTGATCACGCCGTCGAACTCGCCGCCGACGTGCTGCTCCATCCACGCCGCGCGATAGCGCTCGTCGACTTCGCGCTCGGCCTCGTCGGCGCGGCGCGCGCGCTCCGAGCACTGCAGCGACAGCGCCGCCATCTCGCTGCGGCGAGTACTGGAACTTCGTCCGGCTTGCCGCCGGTCAGCGCGTGCTTGATCGCGCGGTGCACCAGCAGGTCGGGATAGCGGCGGATCGGCGAGGTGAAATGCGCGTAGGCCTCCAGCGCCAGGCCGAAGTGGCCGATGTTGTCCGGCGAGTACACCGCCAGGCTCTGGCTGCGCAGCAGCACCGATTCCAGCAGCGCCGCGTCGGGGCGCTCGCGGATCTTCTTCAGCAGCTGCGGTGAAGTCGCGCGGCTGCACCTTCGGCCCACGGCGGCATGCGCAGCTTGAACTCCTTGAGGAACTCCAGCAGGTCGGCGTACTTGGCTTCCGGCGGCCGGTCGTGCACGCGGTACGGCGCCGGGATGCTGCGCGCCGAGCAGGAACTGCGCCGCCTCGCACGTTGGCCGCGATCATGCATTCCTCGATCAGCTTGTGCGCGTCGTTGCGCTGCGAGCATGCCGGCCTGGGTGACCTCGCCCTGCGGTGTCCAGCACGAAGCGCACTTCGCTGGATCTCGAACTCGATCGCGCCGCGCTTCGCGCGCGCCTTGGCCAGCACCTGGTAGAGCTGGTGCAGGCGCTCGACCTGCGGCAGCAGCGCGCCGATGCGGCCCAGCGCGCCTCGCGCGTCGTCCGTTACGTCCTCGCCCACCGCGTTCCACACCTGCGTGTAGGTCAGGCGCGCGTGCGAGTGCATCACCGCCTCGTAGAACTTCGACTGGGTGACCTCGCCCTCGCGGTCGATCTGCATGTCGCAGACGAAGCACAGGCGGTCGACCTTGGGCTTCAGCGAGCAGATGCCGTTGGACAGCGTCTCCGGCAGCATCGGCACGACGAAGCCGGGGAAGTACACCGAGGTCGCGCGCTGCTGCGCCTCGTCGTCCAGCGGCGTGCCGGGCCGCACGTAGTGCGAGACGTCGGCGATGGCGACCACCAGGCGGAAGCCGTCGCGGTTGGGCTCGCAGTACACCGCGTCGTCGAAGTCCTTGGCGTCCTCGCCGTCGATGGTGACCAGCGGCAGGTCGCGCAGGTCGACGCGGCCGCGCGATGTCGGCCGGCTCGCACTTCCAGCGGCACCGCGGCGGCCTCGTCGAGCACCGCCTGCGGGAACTCGTGCGGCAGGTCGTGGCCGTGGATCGCGGCCTCGCACCACCAGCGACGGCGTCAGCTTGTCGCCCAGCACGGCGAGGATGCGGCCGATCGGCGGGCGGCCGCGCGTCCGGCGCCTGGGTGATCTCGGCACACCACCAGCTGGCCGTCGCTGCGCATCGCCGCGCGCGTCCGGCGGGATCAGCACGTTGCGCTGGATGCGCTTGTCGTCGGGCACGACGTAGCCGATGCCGTCCTCGATCGTCGAAGCGGCCGATCAGGCGCGTCGAGGCGGCGCTCCAGCACCTCGACGATCGCGCCTTCGCGGCGGCCGCGGCGGTCCACGCCGGTGACGCTGGCCAGCACGCGGTCGCCGTGCATCACCTTGCGCATCTCGTACGGCGGCAGGAACAGGTCGTCGCCGCCGCCCGCATCCGGGCGCAGGAAGCCGAAGCCGTCGGGATTGGCGATCACCGCTGCCGGGGATGAGGTCGAGTCTGCTGCGGCCGGCGCGAAGCCGCCGCGCGCGGTTCTGCAGCAGCTGGCCGTCGCGGACCATCGCGCGCAGGCGCTTGCCAGCGCATCGAAGCGTTCCGGGTCGGTCAGCGACAGCTTGGCGGCCAGCGCGTCGGCCTCCATCGGGCCTTCGGCGGCCGACAGAACGCCCAGGATCATTTCGCGGCTGGCGATGGGCTGCTCGTAGCGTGCAGCCTCGCGCTCGGCGTACGGGTCGTGCAGCCCCGCCTTGCCGTGGACCGGGGCCAGCGACGGCTGGCGGGTGCCGCGCGGCGGCTGCCCGGGCAACCAGCCGGGCATGCTTTTCTTCGCCGCGCCCCGGTCATTGCCTGGGCCACCCTTGCGGTGACCGCCGCGCGCGGGTGGCGCGCCCGTGCCTGCCTTGCCTGCGGGACCACCGGACGAACGCCGGGCCGATTTGCTGGGGGTCTTCTTGGTCATCCGCGCATGGTCGCACAGCGCCATCAAGGCGGTGTGGTGCCGGGGTGGTGCGAAACGGGAGCCGGCAGGTGCCAGACACTGATCCGCCATTGCCTCTTTCAACCGTCACGCCGGCGCACGCGGAATGGCGGCATGCCTTCCAGGAAGCCGGCGGCGCGCCATGCCTCAATCCCGAAGTTTCAGCGCCGGACTGTCGTCGATCGTGCCATCGGCTTTGAGCACGACATAGCGGCCATCGGGCGCGAACAGCACCGGCACCGGGTCCTGGAACAGCGGCCGGCGCACGAAGCGCAATGACCAGCGGAACTGCTCCATCGTCGCCAGCGTCTTGAGCTGGGCCGGCGTCAGCCCGGCACGCAGCGCTGCGGTGTCGGGGGCGCCGCTACTGGTTTTCCTGCGCTCGCGTTCGGTCATCCCCTGCCCCGATGCATGCTTCATGCCAGTGTTGCGGCGCGATCCTTCAAGCCGCGTGAACCTCCAGAGTCGGCCCGGGTCGGTCACATGGTAATCCCCCCGCTTTTAGCGGACAGCAGAAGTGGAGCTAAGCGGCGAGTGCCAGTTTCTGCATTGGGGTGATGCCTCCCAGCGCCATGTTCGGCCGCTCGTGGTTGTACGTCCATAACCAGCGCGTGGCCTTGTCCTGCACCTGCTCGATCGAGTCGAACAGTGTCCGGGCAAGCCAGGCGTAGCGCACGGTGCGGTTGTAGCGTTCGACATAGGCGTTCTGCTGCGGCTTGCCCGGCTGGATGTGTTCAATCCGGATGCCCTGCTTTTCGGCCCAACCCAGCAGCGCACCGCTGATGTATTCCGGCCCGTTGTCGCAGCGGATCGTTTCGGCCTGCCGCGCCACTCGATGATCTGCTCCAGTGACCGGATCACCCGGGCCGATGGCAGCGACAGGTCGACCTCGATCGCCAGCCCTTCGCGGTTGAAGTCGTCCAGCACGTTGAACAGCCGGAAGCTGCGCCCGTCGCTGAGCTGGTCGTGCATGAAGTCCATCGACCAGACCTCGTTGATCGCATCGGGCACCGCCAGAGGCTCCGGGCGCTCGCGCACCAGGCGCTTCTTCGGCTTGATCCGCAGGTTCAACTCCAACTCCCGGTAGATCCGGTAGACCCGCTTGTGGTTCCAGCCAAAGCCCTTGACGTTGCGCAGGTGCAGGAAGCACAGCCCGAAGCCCCAATCGCGATAGGCCGTCGTCAGCCGCACCAGCCAGTCGGCGATCCGGGCGTTCTCCTCGCATGCTTTCGCCTGGTAGCGGTAGCAGGTCTGGCTGACCTCGAACGTGCGACACGCATGCCGGATGTTCGTGCGTCCGCCTTCCACCGCCGATCGGGCCATCTCCCGGCGCTGAGATGGCCTCACCATTTTTTTGACATCGCCTCCTTCAGCAGGTCGGCGCTGAGCTGCGCCTCGGCGTACATCTTCTTCAGGCGCCGGTTCTCGTCCTGCAGCTCCTTGAGCTGCGACATCAGCGACGCGTCCATGCCGCCGAACTTGCTGCGCCACTTGTAGAACGTCGCCGAGCTGATGCCGTGTTCGCGGCACAGCTCCGGCACGGGCGTACCGGCCTCGGCCTGCTTGAGCACGGCGATGATCTGGCTGTCGGTGAAGCGGGACTTCTTCATGGAACCTCCTCGGGAAAGCGTACGAGAAAATTCCACTTCTGGTGTCAGCTAATGGGCGGGGGGATTACCGGTGTTGTAGAAGAGCTGATCGGGCAGCATGACGATGGCATCCAGCCAATCGTTCTCCAAGATCCAGCGGCGGATCTCGCTCTCGCCGGAGCCGCTGTCGCCGTTGGACAACGGAGAGCCGTTGAACACAATGGCAATGCGGCTGCCCCCGTCTGGGGCCGGCTTCATCTTGGCCAGCATGGTTTGTAGGAAGAGCAGCGCGCCATCGGTAGTGCGCGGCATCCCCGCCTTGTAGCGGGCTTTCTCCAACTTGCGCGCCTCGGCCTCGTAGCCGTCCTTACCGCCCCAAGTGACGCCAAATGGCGGGTTGGACAGCATGAAGTCGAACGAGAACTTCCCTTCGGGGAACTGGTCGCCGGCTTCCTTGCTGCCGGTGCTGTGCGGGATCAGCGAGTTACCCAAGGTGATCCGGGCCTGCTTGTCGCCCTTGATCAACAGGTCGGAACAGGCGATGGCGTAGTTGCCAGGCTGCAGCTCCTGGCCGTATTCCGCAACGTACTTGTCGACATCGGCGCGCTCCTTGTCGTTCTTCGCGCGTTCCAGCAGGTGTTCCTTGGCGACGGACAACATACCGCCGGTACCGCATGCCGGGTCGTACAGGCTCAGGCTGCGCTTGGGCATGGGGATATCCAACAGTTCCACCATCAGGCGGATCACCTCGCGCGGAGTGAAGTGTTCACCGGCCTCTTCGCCGCTTTGTTCCGAGAAGCGACGCAGCAGCTCCTCGTAGATGTAGCCCATTTCGAGATTGGAGAGCGTTTCCGGGCTGAACGCACGGTCCTTGTACTGGTTGAGAATCGGGTGCGAGACGGTTGAGCTTGACCATCTTGCCGATGGTGGCGCGGAAGTCGAAGTGGTCGATGATGTCCTGGATGTTCTTCGAAAAGCCGTTGATCCAGGCGCGGAAGTGGTCGTCGAGGCGGGTGTGGTCGTTCTTCGTAGATCTTCGCCATGGTCCACGGCGACGTGTTGTAGAACGGCGCTTGATTCGGGGCCTTTTCCAGATTCTTGACGAGCTTTTCCAGCTCGGCAGGCTTGATGTCTTTGCGCGACGTGCGGATTTCCGCCGCCTTGGCATCACGCCAGGCGAGCAGCACGCACTCCAGGCGGCGCAGCACGATCATCGGCATAATCACGCTCTGGTACTCGTACGCCTTGAACTTGCCACGCAGGCGCTCGGCGGACTTCCAGATGTCATCAGCGAGGTTGTTGAGCTTGGCTTTGTTGATTACGTCAGTCATGGGTCTCTGCTTGCAAGTTCAGGGCGCGGACGAAGGTTCGGAGTTCGTCAACAGTGGTCTCGAGGTTCGGTGCTGCAAGACGGTTCCTGCGCAGGAAGGCCTTCCACTGCGCGCGCTTTTGCGCATCGGTGGCAAAGGCGTCGGTGAGGCCGAATGGCACACCGTCGGGTAATGGGGTAGCACGTCGTTGGAAAGTCGCGCGGGTGGCCTCCGCCAGGGTGGCGCGGTCCATCGCCCCCTCGCGTAGCAGGGCCAGCAAGTCGAAGTAGTCCTTCATCCGGCTGTTGGCGATGCCCAGCGTGGCGATGGCTTCCAGCTTCTCGGCGAACACGGTTTCGCGGGGGTAAACGCGCAGGCGCGGCGGCTGGAACTCGTCCAGCATCGCCGGATACTCGATGTCCTGCGGCCCGGGTGTCACGGCATCGCCAAATCCTACGTCCCACTGCACATGGCAACGGGCACCGCCGAGGAAGGCCACCAGCCGCGCCCGCAGCCCGTCGTAGGCGGCTTCCTCGCGGATCGGCTCCACGGCGATCGACCCGACTTCGAACCGAAGGCCATCGTCGGACTCGATCGCGCACAGTTCGGCGAGAACTGCAATCAGCCGCTGCGCGTCCGGGGGACCGAAGCCCAGCAGATCCGCGTCGCGCGTGGGCCGGTGGGGTTGGTCGAACCACAGAGCAAACAGCAGCGCGCCCTTGAGCAGGAACTGGTCCCGATAAGAGGAGATCGAACAGGCGATACAGCAGCCGCTCCACGGCAAAGCGGTCGAGCACGAGTTGGAAATCCTCACCCCGGGCCCGGGCCCGATCGAGGAGCCGTTGCCGGATGGAGGCGGCCCGACTCGCAGCGGGCGCCTGCCCGCTCACGTCAGCGCCTCGAGGTATGGGCGCATCAGCTTGGTGACACGGCAGATCTGCGCGTACTTCCACAGATCGTCCACGGTCACCGCGCGCGCGCGCAGCGCGTCGCGCAGTGCCTCGATGGCAACGTCCAGCCCGACCAGGTTACGGAACTTGAAACAGTCCGCGATGGTCTTGGCGGCACTGGTGACGCGCATCTGCTTGCCCCCCATGCGACGCGTCTCCAGACCCGCGGTGAGCGCTTCGCCCGAAAACCGAACTACCCGCAGAGGGGGCCAGTCCAGGCGTGGCGGACGGTCCTTGTTGCCGATGGCGATCCAGACCTCGAACGGTGCCTGGGTGGTCAGTCCATGCATGCGAAGGGCTGTGAGCAGGCATAGCCGCGCCTCGGGGAGGCGCTCGGCTACCACCAGGACCCCTTCCTCGGTGGCGGTGAGGTCCACACCGGGCGCCGTGTAGACGCCGCGCGCCAGCCGGATCAGGTCACCGGCCGCGACCAGCCGAGACAGTTGGGCCCGCGCGATGCCAGCCTCGACGAGCTCGCGAGAACGCACCGCGCCTCTGCGCTGGATTAGGGCTTTCGCTGTGGCTGATGGATCGGACACGCCCCGGAGTGTTCCATAGTGTCGGTACATTTGGAATATCTACCGACATTTCGGAACATGCCACCTGCCCCCGACATCCACGTCTCTTACCATCGAGGCTGCCATCAAGGGGGGCGCCGCGGTGAACGATGACCTTGAACATGACTACCAGGACGGCGGAACAAGCTGCCCGAGCTGTGGCGGTAATGACTGCGAGCACTGGCTGGTCACCATCAACCTCACCTACGGCACGGTGGACAGCGGCCCCTTGGCCGAGTGGTGCTCCGAGCGCCTCTCGGCACTGGAGGAGCACGAGGAGGCTGGGGAGATCGAGTCGGCGCTGGACGCATTGATCGACGAACTCGAAGCGCTGCCCGAGGTGATGGTGGTGCGGTACGAGGAGGACGGTGTCCGGGGCGAGTGCTGTGTGGGTGTGAACGTCTGGACGGGTTCGACTGGGAATGCCGTCGACTGTGTCCGGCGACTGGAATCTCTCGACCCCGACACCCCTGCGAATGAGGAGTCGACCTGATCCACGCACCCCGTCCGCCACATTGGCGGCCGCGGCCGATCCGCTGAATCGTTGCGGTCACACCCAGACAATCTCACGCTCGGGCCAGCGAACCGCACCCAGCCGGCCCACAAACCGTCTTGCCCCGTCGGCGCGTTCGCGCCAACGCAATCCGGCGCACCAGTCCGCGCACATCACGTTGCGCTTGGGGCCCAGCCAGGCGCGCGGCTCGTGTCCTGCGAACAGATCCGGCCGGCGGGCCCTTGCGCCATCCTGCGCTTCAGGCCACCGCCAGTAGTGGCCCACGATCACGGCGGGCTCGTCGGTGTAGTCCTGCCACCAGGGGACGCGCTCGCTCATTCGCCACTTCCCGGCTGCAAAGAACGGATCGGCGGCGGGCTCTTCCAGACCGCTCGTGACCACCTTCACCGGATGCTTCGACTGGCGAACCCGGTCAACCTGCGCCACCCCCTGCAGCAGGGGTGGCCGCGCAGTGGGGTCACTCAGCAATGTCCCCCATCGGGCCAGCTCTACTTCCCTCGCATCCTCCAGGCCGCTCTGGACCAGATACTCATCCAAAGCATTACTGAAACCGCGATGGGCCTGTGCGACCTGGGCGTCGACGCCACGTAGCCGGCTGATGGCATCGTCCTGCCAGCAGGCGTGCACCACGCGCAGGTCGTTGCGTTCCAGCACCAGCGGCAGCGTCTGCATCCACTCTTCCAAGGCACCGCGCCTCGCGGCCGTCACCGCGCGCGCGTCGGGGAAACGCCCCTGCTCCCGGTCGTGGTCGGCGGCGAACCACCAACCGTTACCGTCCTTGCGCTCGCCGAGCAGCAGGTTCAACTCGTGGTTGCCGACCACCATCTGGGCGCGACCACGCTCGACCAGCTCCGCCACCCGCTCCATGACTGCCGGACTGTCCTCGCCCCGGTCAACCAGGTCGCCTACGAAGACCAGCCGGCGGCCGGCGCGATGATCGCCGCGGGCGCCGTAGCCCAGACACCCGAGCAGCTCGTCCAGAGCAGCGGCCTCGCCGTGGACGTCTCCCACGACATCCACAGGGCCGTCGAACAGGGGCTGGACCAGTGCGGGCATGTAGGGCTCTCTGGTTGGGTGCGAAGTCAGACTAGCCGGAAGTGGCCGCCGCCGCGCGCCGCGCCGCCTCCCGCACCCGCGGCAGGTTGAGCGCCACCTTGGCCTTGCCTTGGGGCGTGCGGGGTCCTGTCGAGAGGCCCCCATGCCACCGGCAACGATCATTCTGGGGTACCGGTCGTGCACGGCACCGGGTACCGGTCTGGGTCTTAGCGCCACAGCGCTGATCGGGCGTTTTCATGGGGAGTCACCAAAGTCATTCGCGCGCGCCTGCGCGCGAGGGAAAAGATGTGACAAACAAGCGTGACTTCCCCCGACCAGCCCACGAGGGACTGGCCGGGGTGCCAGGTAGCAAAGATGGAGAGGTACCAAGCCCGCCACCAGGGGCTGGTTCGTGCCATGACCTTCCTCTACAAGCTGCGTAAGCATTGGCTATCAGCTATGCACGGCCAGGTGTAGGTAAAGGTATGGGAAGAGGTTTTTAAGTGCCTCAGGGCTGCACCACCTCAAGCGCACGGATCACGCTGTAGATCGCACCGTTGGACAGCGCCCGCTGGTGCCGGTCCGAGCACACGTCCTCGACCCTTCCGCGGAACAGCAGCGACTCGAGATGGTGGAGGCCGATGCGATCCTTACGGGCATCCCTGCCCGTCCAGCGGCAGAAGTCCCGGTAGAGGTCCGAGCTCGCGCCGAGCTTGATGCCACCGTGGCGCCCAGCACGTCCCTTGAGCGCCTTCGCGTTGTACCAGCGGGTGAGCTCCAATTCGAAGTATGGGCCGGGCTGCACGATCCGAAAGTCCAAGGCCACCTTGGGCGCTTTGCCGAGGTACTCCAGCGTCCGCCAGCCCGCGAAGGCCATGTCGTAGTGGCCAGGCGGCAGCCGCGGCAGGACGTGGACGTCGATGCCCAGGGACGGCATCCGCCGCGCCACGGTGCCCGCAATCACGGCCCCACCTTGGCGCGCTGTTGATCCAGCAGCGTCTGGATCCAGCCATCGACTTCGGCAGCGAGCACATAAGACCGGCGACCGCGCTTGATCAGTTGAGGAAACTTGCCTGCCTTGATCAGCCGGTAACCGGCAGTCGGACTCAGGCTGGCTCTTCGGAATGCGTCGAGCACCGCCTCAAGGCGTGGCGCAGGAGTGGGAGGGCTATTCGTCATGGGGCATCTCCAACCCGGGAACCGCCCGGGCGTGGCAGGCACCATGCGATCGCGCACCAGACAAAGGTCTAGACAGAATTTCGCGAACTCTTGTCTAGTCGACCAGCGCCTCCCCTAGAAGCTGCTGATGAAAGAATTCCAGGAATCCCGGCGCCATCAGTTGAGCGGCCGCTGGCTTGGTTTGCTGCTCGAATCGATCCGTCGTATCCACGCCTCGATCCGCGCCTCCTCGTAGAGGGCGATCGTCCCCAAACAGTTTGGTACCGAGCAACTGTGCGCTTGGCACCGGGATCTGCGCCACGCGGCACGCCAGTTGCAGGTCCAGGTAATCCAGCACCCGCAGCTTGGCCCAACTGCGCAGTTGCTGAGGGCCGATGTACGCCGCGTTTCGACGGCTACGTCGGGGCGCGACACCGTGCTGGAGCCCTTTGGCGGCCAGCCGTGCTCGGCGCACGCCCAACCACCGGCGGAAGAGCTTCTCGAGCACCTTGTCCGGCACTGCCAGATCGACACGAAGGTGCGCGAACCGGCTTCGACGCGACAAGCTGCTCTCGAAAGACGACAACTCGGTTTCGTAGTCGTGCACGGCGCGGCTGATCGACCTGTCTTCGGGGATCCCGGGAACCGTTATTCCGCTTGGAACAAGCTCCTCGAGGAGGCCTTGACCCTCGGCCTGCGTCCTCAGAAGCTCCAACGCGCCCAGATCTTTGAATCGCAGGTCGTCCATGGGCAGCCGACCGCCGCCATGCGAACCGGAAACCCTGAGCGGCGCCTCCTGCAGCGACCAGAGCCCTTCCTCCGCCTCCGAGCGAGTGCCTGCCAGTGACGCGCGGCGATCGAGCAGCAGGTAGTGCCACTCCCACGGCGCGAGGTCGACCGCGCGGACATAGTTCGCCGGGTCATACCATTCCAGCTCCCGTGGCCACTTGGGCAAGGTGCGGGCGCGCGGCATGCCCTACTCCTTGAGCTCGTCCAGGAAGTCAGCCCACGCCTGCATGACTGCCCTGCGCTTCTCAACGAACCGGGTGCGGTCGTAGGCCTGTTGGACCTCGCCCCGCTTTGCGTGCGCCAGTTGCGCCTCCAGCACGTCCGGATCCACATCAAGCCGTTCGCGCGCCACCGTGCGCAGCATGCCGCGGAACCCATGGGGGGCATGCTTGCCCTGTAGCCCCATACGACGCAGCGCATTGCTCAGGGTGTCGCGATGCAAGTGTGGTGTTTTCTGGCGCGCCTGGGCCGGAAACACGAAGGCCTCCCCGCCACTGAGCGCGTGCATCCGACGCAGGACCGCCAAGGCTTGATCGGGCAACGAGACCAGGTGGTCATGGCCGGTCTTCATCCGCTCCCCCTGTACGTGCCACTCCGCGGCGTCCATGTCGATCTCCTCCCACAACGCGGAGACCACGACACCCGGGCGCATCGCGGTATACATCGCCAACTTCAATGCCGCCTGGACCACGGGCGATGTGTCGTAGGCCTCGATCGCGCGCACGACGTCGCGCACGTCCTTCAGCCGGGTGGCGGCGGGAATGTGGCCTTTCACCTGCACGCCGCGCGGGGACGTCCGCAGCAGCAGGCGCTGCCCTTCTGCGCGCAGGCCTGCATGGATCGCCTCGGCCTCGATCTGGCTCAGGTACTGGCGCGCCTTGCGTCCGAGCGAAGGAGCGGCGGCCATCACGGTGTCCAGCGCGGCATTGGCCTCGTGCGAGCTCAAGGTCGCGATCGACACGTGCCGGAGCTTTGGGATCAGGTACTTCTCCAGGACGTAGACGGCCTTGCGGTAGGTGTCGAGCGCCCAGCGCCGCCGGTGCTCTTCCAGCCACTGGCGCGCCACCACTTCGAAGGAGGCCGCGGCGTGTCGCTGCGCCTCGGCCTTGCGCTCGCGGCGCTCTGCGGCCGGGTCGCGGCCGTTCCGAAGCAGGGCGCGCGCCTGGTCGCGCGCCTCCCGGGCCTGCGCCAGGGTCACTTCCCGCAGGTTGCCCAATGAAATGCGGTTCTCACGACCGTCCGGGCGGTAGTACTTCAGTCGCCACAGGCGCTCACCCGAGCGAGCCTGTTCCAGATAGAGCCCAGCGCCGTCCCACAAGGGAAAGTCGTCAGGTCGGGCCTGACGGATCTGCAGGTTTGTCAGCGGCGTGGCCCTGCGCGGCATGAGGGGCTCCGGCAACCGGCGAGGTTCGGGTCCTTCGAAATTCGTCTTTCGAAGCTCTCCCCAACCGTATCCCTACAAGTGCCGGGTTGCAACGACATGCCCCACCATGCCGCAGGCACAAAAAAACCCGCCATAGGCGGGTTTCCTTGTCATTCCAGAACACCGGTGGGTGCCCCGAAATACTGTAATGGTGCCCAGGAGAGGACTCGAACCTCCACGGAGTTGCCCCCGCTAGCACCTGAAGCTAGTGCGTCTACCAATTCCGCCACCTGGGCAAACCCGCACGGCTTGTGGCTGTGCGGGGCGCGTATGTTGCGTTGCGGCGATAGGGATGTCAACACCAATATGCAGGCCTCGCGCCAACGGCGACGCCGGCGTCAGCCGGGCCGCGCGAAGCGGTAGTGCGCGACCAGCCACTCGCTGCCGCCGCGTAGCCGAACAGTTCCGCGCAGGCCATCCAGAACATCCGCCAGCGCTGGAACCACAGCGCGGCGCGCGTCGCCGTAGGCCTCGCGCAGCACCGCCATCACCTCGTCGCGGCTGCGCGTCCTGGTTGCGCCAGCCAGTGGTTGGCGGTGCGCTGGTAGTGGCGTGCCGTCCAGCAGCCAGCGCTGCTCGATGCGCAGGTCGCGCTGGAACTACAGCAGCGTGTCGGCCGCGGGCATCAGGCCGCCGGTGAAGAAGTGCCGGCCCATCCAGTTGTCCTCGCCCTCGGTCTCGAACGGATACATCAGCGTGCGGTGGCAGAAGATGTGCACGAACAGCTTGCCGCCCGGCCGCAGCCAGCCGCGCGATGCGCGCCGAGCAGCGCGTCGTAGTTGCGCATGTGCTCGAACATCTCGATCGACACGCAGCGGTCGAAGCTGCGCGCGTCGCAGCTCGCAGCTGGTTGACGTCGCAGGTGAGCACCGCGACGTTGCGCAGGCCGCGCTCGCGGCACTGCGCCTCGATGTACTCGCGCTGCGGCGCGCGAGTTCGACACCGCGGTGATGCGCGCATTCGGGATAGCGCTCGGCCATCCACAGCGTCAGCGAGCCCCAGCCGCAGCCCAGTTCGAGGATGTCCTGGCCGTCGGCCAGCTCGGCGCGCTCGCCGTACAGCGCGAGCATCGCGTCCTCGGCCTGGTCCAGCGTCTCGTTGCCGGTCGGGTAGTAGCAGCTGGAGTACTTCAGGCGCTGGCCCAGGCACAGCTGGAAGAACGCCGGCGGCAGTTCGTAGTGCTGCGCGTTGGCGGCGTCGGTGTGGATCGCGACCGGGCTCGCGCGCAGCTCCGCGATGCAGCGTGGCGAAGCGCGCGCGCCTGCGCTTCCGGGCCGCCGTCGCGCTTCGTCGCGCAGGCGCTGCGCGCACAGGCGGCGGATGCCGAGCGCGCAGCAGCGCGTCCGGCAGCAGGCCGCGTTCGGCCAGGCCGAGCAGGCCGGGGGCGGGCGGTCGTGCGGCCAGTTCCAGCGCATCGGCGATCGCGTTCATGCGGTCGTCCTCGTCGGTCGGCTTCGGGAAACCACGGGAACAGCATCGGCGTGGTGCGCTGGTAGTCGCGGTAGTCCTCGCCGCGCGTGCGCAGCGCCTGCGCCTCGGTGTAGGGAATGCCGCTGACCCAGCGCAGGAACACGTACATCACCACCGGCCCGGCCCAGCGCCAGCCACCACAGCGGCGAACCGACCGCCAGCAGCACGTAGGCGAACCAGTGCAGCCATTCGAAGAAGTAGTTCGGGATGCCGCGACTAGCGCCACAGGCCGGCGCGGCAGGTCTTGCCGCGGTTGCGCGGGATCGGCGCGGAAGCGCGCCAGCTGGCGGTCGGCGATGGCTTCGCCGCCACGCTGGCCAGCCAGATCGCGACGCCCGCCAGCGAGCCAGCGGCGTCACGCCGTCGACCGGATTGCGCGCCACGGCCAGGAACGGCAGCGAGAACAGCGCGACCAGCAGCGCCTGGACCTGGAAGAACAGCGAAGAACTTGCGCTGGTCGTCGCCCCAGCGCGCGCGCAGGTGGCGATAGCGGCCGTCCTCGGGCTCGCTGCGCACGCGCTGCCACAGGTGCAGGCCAGGCGCAGCGCCCCACACGCCGCCGAGCACGCGCCAGCAGCACGCGCGGCCACGGCGCGCCGTCGCCCAGCGCCGCGCACAGCACCGCGCTGCCGCCCACGCCCGCCGACCAGACCACATCGACGATGCCGGCATTGTCGCGCGCGGCGCTGCCACAGCCAGCCCAGCGTCATCGCCAGCGGCGGCGGCGAGCCAGGCCATGCCCAGCCAGCAGCCGGCGCGCATCGGCATGCACTCATGACCGGCGGCACTGCGCGACGGCGGTTGCCCGGCCTGGCCAGCAGCAGTTGCGCGCACGCCGATCGAGCGCTCGCGGAAGCCGCCCTCGCAGTAGGCCAGGTAGAACTCCCACATGCGCATGAAGCGCTCGTCGAAGCCCTGCGCGCGCACCTCCGGCAGTCGCGCCATGAAGCGCTGCGCGCCAGGCCTGCAGCGTGTCAGCGCATAGACTGCCGCCGAAGTCCTCCAGGTGGAGCAGCGCGCAGGTCGCTGGCGCGCGGTCTTGGCGGCCAGCATCGCGGCGATCGACGGGATGAAGCTGCCCGGGAAAGACGTGGCGCTTGATGAAATCCACCGAGTCGCAGCGCCTGCTGCGTAGCGGTGGTCCTCGATGGTGATCGCCTGCACCAGCGCCAGGCCGTCGGGCTTGAGCAGGCTGCCGCAGCTTGCCGAAGTAGGTGTCGAGGTACTGGTGCGCCGATCGCCTCGATCATCTCGATCGACACCAGCTTGTCGTAGCTGCCCTGCGAGGTCGCGGTAGTCCTGCAGCAGCAGGGTGACGCGGTCCTGCAGGCCGGCCTCGGCGACGCGCTGCGCTGGCCAGCGCGTGCTGCTCGCGCGAGATCGTGGTGGTGGTGACGTGGCAGCCGTAGTGGCGCGCGGCATGCAGCGCGAAGCCGCCCCAGCCGGTGCCGATCTCGACCACGTGGTCGCCGGGCCTGCAGCGTCGAGCTTGCGCAGATGCGGTCGAGCTTGCGCGTCGAGGCCGCTTCCAGCGTGTCGTCGTCGCGCGGCGAACATCGCCGACGAGTACATCAGGTCGTCGACGAGGAACAGCGCGAAGAAGTCGTTGCCGAGGTCGTAGTGCGCGGCGATGTTGCGGCGGCTGCCGTCGCGGGTATTGCGGCGCAGCGCGTGCCAGCCGCGCATCGCCAGCCGCCGAGCGCGCGCCAGCCCGGTCTCCATGCCGTCGAGCAGGTCGCGGTTGCGCACCAGCAGGCGCACCAGCGCCGACCAGGTCGTCGCAGTCCCAGTGCCCGTCCATGTAGGCCTCGCCGGCGCCGACGCTGCCGTTGGCGGCGACCGCGCGGTAGAAGCGCGGGGTCGTGCGACGCGCATGCGTGCACGCGTGCGGCGCGCCGGCCGCCGGCGTCGCCCAGCACGCGATCGCCCGAGCGCGTCGTACGATGCGCAGCTGGCCGCCGCGCAGCCGCGCCAGCGCGCCGAGCAGGCGCTCGCGCAGGAAGCGGTCGAGCGCGCCGTAGCGCGGCGTGCGAGTGCCGGCGAGCGAGTGTCGGCGGAGCGTGCTCATGCGGATCCTCGGCGGTCGCGGATGTCGGGGTGGTCGTGGACGGGGTTGCGCTTGCAGCCACAGGCGCAGCGCCTGCCAGTGGATGCGCGGCCGACGACCTGCGCGGTCATCAGCGGATAGCGCCACAGCACGCGCGCCAGCGCGGCGCGCGTCCAGCGGCCGGCGCTGCAGCGCCAGGGTGGCGTCGAACTCGCGGTGCGCCGCCGTCGCAGCACGTCCATGTGCACGCGCAGGTCGTCGCCGGGCGCGGTGAAGCGCCAGCGGTAGTCGCGCTGCCATCGGCATGAACGGCGAGACGTGGAAGGCCTTGTCGAAGCGCCCAGTGCCAGCGCGCGGCCGTGCGCGCTCGCGCGTCGTCGACCGGCAGCACGTAGGCGTGGCGTTCCCTCCAGGGCGTGTTGGTGATCTCGGCGACGATGCAGTCCAGCGTGATGCCGTCGGCGGCGTAGCAGTAGTAGAAGCTGACCGGATTGAAGCACGTGGCCGAAGTAGCGCAGGTGCGTCAGCAGGCGGATCGGCCCGGCCGGCCGCGCGCCCGTGGCCGCGTCGCACGCGCTCGCGCACCGCTCGGCCAGCGGCACGTCGGCGGTCGCCGAGGTAGTCGCTGCGGCGGAACTCGGCGAGGTTGCGGCGGTCCGACCGACCACAGCCAGCGGCGCGTCGAACACGCGCGTCGAGTTCGTCCAGGTCGAGGTACAGCTGCGCCATGCGGTAGCGGAACGCATGCGCATGCGGGCGCATGCCGGCGATGGCGGACGCAGCCTTCGTAGATCGCGCTGGCGAGGCCGCGGTCATGCCGGCACGGCTTCGCGGCGCCGTCGGCGCGTCGCCGGATGCGACGGCGCGGCGTCCCACGCACGCCCAGCGCCGTGGCGACGTCGACGCGCGCTGCGCATGCCGTCCTCGTGGAAGCCCCAGCCCCAGTACGCGCCGGCGAACCAGGTGCGGCGCCGGCCCTGGATCTCGGCCTTGCGCGCCTGCGCGGCGACGCGACGCGTGCGTGTACACCGGATGGCGGTAGCGCATGCGCCGCAGGATGCGCGCCGGGTCGATCGCGTCGGTGCGGTTGAGCGTGACCACGAGCGGCTCCGGCGCGTCGAGCCCTGCAGCAGGTTCATGCAGTAGCTGACCGTGCAGGCGCTCGCCGGCGTCGCGCGGCACGTAGCGCGTTCCATGCCGCCCAGGCCTTGCGGTCGCGCGGCAGCAGGCGCGCGTCGGTGTGCAGCACGGTGTCGTTGGCCTGGTAGCGGATCGCGCCGAGGATCGTCGCGCTCGGCGTGCGTCGGCGTCGGCGAGCAGCGCCAGCGCCTGGTCGCTGTGGCAGGCCAGCACGACGTGGTCGAAGCGCTCGCTGCCGTGCGTCGGCTGTCGACCTCCACGCCCGTCGGCGTCGCGGCGCACGCGCGTGCACCGGCGCAGCCGATGCGCTCGCTGCACGCGCCAGCGCGCGCGCATGCGCGTCGACGTAGCGCGGACGAGCCGCCGCGCACCACGCGCCACTGCGGGCGGCCGCCGACCTGCAGCATGTGGTGGTTGGCCATGAACTGCACCAGGTAGCGCGCCGGGAACGCCAGGATGCCGTCGCGACGGCGACGACCACAGCGCCGACGCCATCGGCACCAGGTGCTCGTCGCGGAACGCCGCGCCGTAGCCGTGCGCGTCGCAGGTAGTCGCCGAGCGTCGGGCCCGGCGCCCGCGCCGTCGCAGCAGCGCCGGCGCCTCGCGGTAGAAGCGCAGCAGGTCGCGCAGCATGCCGCCAGAAGCGCGGCGACAGCAGGTTGCGGCGCTGGCAGAACAGGCCGTCGAGCGTGGTGGCGTTGTATTCCAGCCCGCTGCGCGTCGTTGTGCACCGAGAAGCTCATCGTGGTCGGCTGCGAGGCGACGCCGAGCTCGTCGAACAGCGCGCGTCAGCAGCGGGTAGTGCGCGCGGGTTGAAGACGATGAAGCCGGTGTCGACGCGCGTAGTCGCGGCCGTCGCAGCTCGACGTCGTGGGTGTGCGTGTGGCCGCCGAGGCAGTCGTTCGGCCTCGAACAGCACGACCTCGTGCCGGCGCGACAGCAGCCACGCCGACGCCAGGCCGGCGATGCCGCGAGCCGACGACCGCGATGCGCATGGCTCAGCCGCCTCGCCTTCGCCAGCACCCAGGCCGGGCACCGGCTTGAGGTCGCGCACCAGGCCCGAGCGCGGCCATCGCGCGCAGCCCGTACCAGGTCAGGTCGATCTCCCACCAGCGGAAGCCCTGGCGCGCCGTGCCGGGGAAGAAGTGATGGTTGTTGTGCCAGCCCTCGCCGAAGGTGAGCAGCGCCAGCCAGCAGGTTGTTGCGGCTGTCGTCGCCGGTGTCGAAGCGCCGCGTGCCGAAGCGGTGCGCCAGCGAGTTGATCGTCACCGTGGCGTGGAACAGCACCACGGTCGACACGAAGAAGCCCCAGACCAGCATCTGCCGCCCGTTGGTGCCCAGCTGCGGCGCGATGCGCTCCAGCAACGGCGCCGAGCGCGATACAGCGCCGACCGCCAGCAGCACCGGCACCAGCGATGTCGTAGCGGTCCAGCCAGCGCAGCTCCGGGATACTGCGCCAGGTCGCGGGATGCGCGTCCCAGTCGGTGCGGAAGCCGCGCGGCGTCAGGAACCAGCCCACGTGGCTGCGCCAGAAGCCGTGCACGCGCGGCGAATGCGGGTCGCGCGGCGGTGTCGGCATGGCGGTGGTGGTTGCGGTGGTGCGCGGCCCACCACAGCGGCCCGCGCTGCACGCTGGACGCGCCGATCAGCGCGAACACGAACTGCACCGCGCGCGAGGTGCGGAAGGTGCGGTGCGAGAAGTAGCGGTGGTAGAAGCCGGTGATCGCGAACATGCGCACCGCGTACAGCGCCACCGCCACGGCCACAGCGCGACCGGCGACACGCCGACCCAGAACACCGCCAGGCAGGCCAGGTGCATGGCCGATGAACGGCAGCGGCGCGCAGCCAGTCGATGCGGTCGGCGTCGCGGACCGTCGTCGGCTGTCGCCGCTGGTGTCGAACCAGCGGCGGATGCGCGCAAGCACGCCGGTGGCGTCGCGACCGGCGCGGCTGGCGGCGTGTACGTCACGGATCCAGCGCCGGGGGACGTTTCGAGGTCGACGTCTGTCGCGGGGTTCGGCGGGGCTGCAGGCGAGTCCATGCCTGCACATACGGACCGGCCATTCATCCGGATGCAGGCCGACGCCTGCACCCGGTTACTTCGGCGCTGCCCGCAGGCAGCGCCGGCCTCAGATCGTGCTGGATGCTGCCCTTGGCGACGATCGGGCCGCTCGGCGCGGCATGCGGCATGCCGGCCTCCGGCTCCAGCGTGATCGCCAGCGTCGAGCCGACCGCCAGTGCGCGCGCATCGCGTCGGGCACGTCGATGGTGTGCGCGCGCTCGTTGGACACGAAGCCCAGCGACAGCGGCGCGCCGCCCTCGGGGATCAGCCACAGCTCACCGACGCGGCCATCGGGATCGGCCGGCGACGGCACCGGCATCATCGTGACACGCTTGCCTGCGCCGGCGTCGACCGCGGCCAGCCAGCCGGTGCTGCCGTCGTCGCGCGCCAGCACGACGACCGGCTTTGGCTGCTCGGTACGGCGGCTCGACCGGCTCCGGCGCGACCACCACGGGCGGTGCGACCGGAGCGGGCTCCGGCATCGGGCGCAAGCACCGCGACGACCGCCAGCACGGCCGCAGTCGCCAAGGCGGCCGTGGCGCCGCGCCAGAACGACACGCGCTGCACCAGCGGCGCGCGCGCGCCTTCAACCGGCCGACCAGCCCAAGCGGGTGCGCAGGCGCGGCCACAGGTGCGCGGGCACCGGTACCGGCGCGATCTCGGCGATCAGCCGCGGCGAACCGCTGCTCCCACGCGGTGACGAGGTCGGCAAACGCAGGCTCGGCCGCGATCCGCGCCTCGCTGCGGCGGCGCTCGTCCGCCGGCTAGCACGCCCAGCACGTACTCGGCCGCCTGCAGGTCGTCGCCCGGCGGGTCCTGGTCGAACTGTTCGAAATCGCGCTCGTGCATGTTCATTGCTCCAGGCACGCCGCGCAGTTGCATCAGGCCGCGCCGTATCCAGCTCTTGACCGAGCCGAGCGGCGAGCCGATGCGCTGCGCCAGCTCCTCGTAGGTCGCCCCTTCGAAGAAGGCGGTGCGGATCAGCGAGCGGCGGCGCTCGTTCCAGCTGTTCCATGCAATGCTCCAGGCGGGCGTTCTCGACGGCGGCCTCGGCCTCCGACAGCCGGCGATGCGGCGGGATCGGCCACCGTCTCGGCCAGTTCGATGGGCGCGGTGCGCGCCGCGGCCGGCGTCGCGCGCAGGCGGTCGATCGCGCGGTTGCGGGCGATCATGGCCAGCCAGGTGATGGCGCTGGCGCGACTGGCATCGAACTGCCCGGCCTTGCGCCAGACGGTGGCGTAGACCTCCTGCAGCACGTCCTCGGCTTCTTCGCGGTCGGGCAACACCCGCAGGCACACGCCGAACAGCTTGGCCGAGGTCGCGGTGTACACACGCTCGAATGCACGGCGGTCACCGCCGGCGACGGCGGCCAGCGCCTGCGCGAGTTCCGTGGTCGTGGTGCCCTGCACTGCCTGTGTCTCGCCCATTCCCGTCCTGGCCCACCCTGAGTCCGGTGGCGAGTGTAGCCAAACGGCGTTTCCGCGCACACGCAGCCGCGGACGGCACGGCCATGCAGGGGCGCTTGATGTGAGGGCGGAAGAGGTCACGGGCGGCCGGGGCACGGGTGTCGGGACCAGATACGGGCCCGCTCCTCCAGGGGATGCGGCCCGTGCCGCCTCTTCAATGGATACGGCCCCTGCGCCGGTGCGTAGAATCGGCCCTCCCTTCCCCAGCCCCCCACGCGCGGTTCCGACACGCGCACCGGCCTGTCCATGACTGATCCCGTACGACCCGCCTTCCACGGCTTCGAGACAATCCCGCTGCGCGAGTACGCCGAGCGCGCCTACCTCGACTATTCGATGTACGTGGTGCTCGACCGCGCCCTGCCCTTCCTCGGCGACGGCCTCAAGCCCGTGCAGCGCCGCATCATCTATGCGATGAGCGAGCTGGGCCTCGACGCCACGGCCAAGCCGAAGAAGTCCGCGCGCACCGTCGGCGACGTGATCGGCAAGTTCCACCCGCACGGCGACAGCGCCTGCTACGAGGCGATGGTGCTGATGGCGCAGCCGTTCTCGTACCGCTACCCGCTGATCGAGGGCCAGGGCAACTTCGGCTCGCCGCGACGACCCCAAGTCGTTCGCGGCGATGCGCTACACCGAGTCGCAAGCTGACCCCGATCGCCGAAGTGCTGCTGGGCGAGCTCGGCCAGGGCACGGTCGACTGGGACCCGAACTTCGACGGCACGCTGGAGGAGCCCTCGTGGATGCCGGCGCGCCTGCCGCACCTGCTGCTCAACGGCACCACCGGCATCGCCGTCGGCATGGCCACCGACGTGCCGCCGCACAACCTCAACGAGGTCGTCAGCGCCTGCGTGCGCCTGCTCGACGATCCGGACGCGACGATGCGCGACCTGTGCGAGCACGTGCGCGGCCCGGACTACCCGACCGCCGCCGAGATCATCACCCCGCGCGCCGACCTGCTGCACGATGTACGAGACCGGCCACGGCAGCGTGCGCGCCCGCGCCATCTTCGAGAAGGACGGCACCAACATCGTCATCACCGCGCTGCCGCTACCAGGTCTCGCCGGGCAAGGTGATCGAGCAGATCGCCGCGCAGATGCGCGCCAAGAAGCTGCCGTGGCTGGAGGACATCCGCGACGAGTCCGACCACGCCAACCCGATCCGCATCGTGCTGGTGCCGCGCTGCAACCGCGTCGACGCCGACGCAGCTGATGGGCCACCTGTTCGCGACCACCGACCTGGAGAAGAGCTACCGCGTCAACCTCAACGTGATCGGCCTGGACGGCCGCCCGCAGGTCAAGGACCTGAAGACGCTGCTGGCCGAATGGCTGGCGTTCCGCACCGACACCGTGCACCCGCCGCCTCAAGCACCGCCTCGACAAGGTCGAGCGCCGCCTGCACCTGCTGGAAGGCCTGCTGGTCGCCTTCCTCAACCTCGACGAGGTGATCCGCATCATCCGCACCGAGGACGAGCCGCGCGCCGGTGCTGATCGCGCGCTTCGAGCTGTCAGCGACGAGCAGGCCGACTACATCCTCGAGACCAAGCCTGCGCCAGCTGGCGCGGCTGGAGGAGATGAAGATCCGCGGCGAGCAGGACGAGCTGGCAGCCGAGCGCGACCGCCTGATCGCCACGCTCGGCAGCAAGGCCAAGCTCAGGAAGCTGATCAAGGACGAGCTGCTGGCCGATGCGAAGAAGTTCGGCGACGCGCGCCGCTCGCCGCTGGTCGCACGCGGCGCGGCGCAGGCGCTGAGCGAGACCGAGCTGGTGCCGAGCGAGCCGATGACCGTGGTGCTCAGCGAGAAGGGCTGGGTGCGCGCGGCCAAGGGCCACGACGTCGATGCCGCCGGCGCTCAGCTACCGCGACGGCGACGCCTGCTGGCACGCCGTGCGCGGCCGCAGCACGCAGCAGGTGGCGTTCCTGGACTCCACCGGCCGCGCCTACTCGACCGCTGGCGCACACGCTGCCGTCGGCGCGCGGCAACGGCGAGCCGCTGACCGGTCGCTTCTCGCCGCCGCCGGGCGCGTCGTTCCAGGCGCTCGCCAGCGGCGAGCAACGACACCCGCTTCGTGCTGGCCTCGCACGCACGGCTACGGCTTCGTCACCCGCTTCGAGAACCTCGCCGGCCGCAACAAGGCCGGCAAGGCGATGCTGTCGCTGACGCCCAGCGCCAGGGTGCGTGCAGCCGGCCCCGGTGGCCGATGCGGCGAGCCGACCGCATCGTCGTCGTCACCAGCGCCGGCCACCTGCTCGCCTTCCCGGTGGCCGAACTGCCGGAACTCGACAAGGGCAAGGGCAACAAGCTGATCGAGATCCCCAAGGCCAAGCTCGGGACCGAGCGCGTGGTGGCCGTGGCCGTGGTGTCGCCGGGCGCGACGCTGTCGGTGAGGTCGGGCGCGCGCACGATGACGCTGTCTTGGAAGGACCTGGACGCGTACGTGGGCAGCCGTGCGACGCGTGGCGGGTTGTTGCCGCGGGGTTGGCAGAAGGTCGAAGGGCTTGGCGTCGAGTGAGAAGTGGGTCGCATAGCGCGCGGCGGCTTCGCAGAGGCACCCCTGCGGACAACAGGAATTCGCGGGACTAGGGAAAGAGGACCCGGACACCACCATGCATCCCGACTTCTGGCTCCAGCGCTGGTCCGAGAACCGCATCGGCTTCCACCAGGACGCCCCCACCCCGCTGCTGCTGGAACATTGGCCCGGCCTGGGGCTGCCCACCAATGCACGGGTCTTCGTCCCGCTGGCCGGCAAGTCGCTGGACATGCTCTGGCTGGCCGCGCAGGGTCACCGGGTGCTGGGCGTGGAACTGTCTCGCCAGGCCGTCGAGGCGTTTTTCGACGAGCACGGCTTGAAGCCCGAACGCCGCGAGTCACGCCACGGCATCCACTACACCGCCGGACCGATCGAACTGGTCCAGGGCGATGCGTTCGATCTGGACGCGGAGGCGCTCGCCGAATGTGGGGGTGTGTTCGACCGGGCGGCGCTGATCGCCCTGCCGCCGGACCTGCGCCAACGCTACGTGCGCGAGTTGTATGCGCGCCTGCCGGCCGGGTGCCGCGGCCTGCTTGTCACGCTGGAGTACCCATCGCACGAAAAAGCCGGCCCGCCGTTTCCCGTCGATGAGGACGAGGTGCGCGACCTCTACGACCGGGACTGGACAGTCGAGGTTCTGGAGCGGCGCGGCATCCTGGCGTCGCAGCCCGGGTTCCAGCAGGAGGGCGTGACGTCACTGGAAACCGTGGCCTACCGCCTGCAGCGCCGCTGAGTCCGGCAAGCCCTTGTAGGAGCGGAATCCGGGCGTACGCCCGGTTCAATGCGACGCATCGACCTTGTCGCCGCCACGCATCTTCTTCACGGCCGTGACCACGGCCACGACCACCGCGCCCACCGCCATGCCGACCACCGCGTTGGCCAGCGCCGACAGCAGCGTGCCCGCGAGGCCCTGCGGCACGATGCCTTCCACCCAGTGGGCGAATACCGGGATGGCGTGCACGAGGATGCCGCCGCCCACCAGGAACATCGCCGCGGTACCGGCCACGGACAGGAACTTCATCAGCCACGGTGCGGTGTAGAGGATGCCGCGGCCCAGCGCGGCGGTGGCGCCATCCTTGCGGGCCAGGTGCAGCCCGACGTCGTCGAGCTTCACGATGCCCGCCACGAGGCCGTAGACGCCGACCGTCATGCCCAGTGCGATGACCACCAGCACCAGCGCCTGCTGGGTGAACGGCTGCGCCTCGACCACGCCCAGCGACAGCACGATGATCTCGGCCGACAGGATGAAGTCGGTGCGGATGGCGCCCTTGATCTTGCCCTTCTCGAACGCGACCAGGTCGACCTGCTCGTCGGCCACCGCCTTGACCAGTTCGTCGCGGTGCCTGGCGTCCTCCTCCCGCGAATGCAGGAACCGGTGGACGATCTTCTCCGCGCCCTCGTACACCAGGTACGTGCCGCCGATCATCATCAGCGGGGTGATGAGCACCGGCAGCCAGGCGCTGATGGCAAGCGCCGCCGGCACCAGGATCGCCTTGTTCCTGAGCGAGCCCTTGGCGACGGCCCACACCACGGGCAACTCGCGCGCCGCCTTTACCCCCGTCACCTGCTGGGCGTTGAGCGCCAGGTCGTCGCCCAGCACCCCGGCGGTCTTCCGGGTGGCCAGCTTGGTGAGCACGGCGACGTCATCCAGCACGCTGGCGATGTCGTCCAGGAGGGTCAGGAGGCTGCCGGCACCGGCCATGGGTGGTCCATCAAGCAAGGGGCGTGGGCGCGAATTGTCACCCCAAGCGGTGTGCACGGGTGTGGACGGCGGGTCATCGGCGGGTCATGGGCGACTCCACGGCCCTGCACGAGCGACGTGAGTCGCGACCGGGTTCCCCGGTGCAGCGCGGGTCATGACTCACGCCGCGCCTGCACGTGCTTCTTGAGGCCGTAGCGCGGGCAAGGCCAACGGCCGCACCCGGGGTGGGACATCGACCCCGGAACGCGAATGCGCTTCGCCTTTCCGGTCCACGATCAGGCCAGCGCAGCCTGGTGCACGCCGGCCACCGCGCGGCCCGACGGATCCGCCGCATCGGCGAACGCCGCGTCCCACGCGATCGCCGCCGGCGAGGAGCAGGCGATCGACTTGCCGCCCGGCACCGTCTGCGCGCAGGCCTCGCCCGGGAAGAACTGCTTCGAACATGCTGGCGGTAGAAGTACGCCTCCTTGGTCTGCGGCGGGTTGACCGGGAACCGGCTGGCCGCCGCGGCGAACTCGCGGTCGCTGACCTGCGCCTGCGGCATGCGCCTTGAGCCCGTCGATCCAGCCATAGCCGACGCCGTCGCTGAACTGCTCCTTCTGCCGCCACAGGATCGACTCGGGCAGGTAGCCTTCGAACGCCTCGCGCAGCACCGCCTTCTCGATGCGGCGACGACCGGCCGCATCCACGCCCGCCATCTTGTGCCCGTGCGTCCATGCGCATCGCCACGTCGAGGAACTCCACGTCCAGGAACGGCACGCGCGGCTCCACGCCCCAGGCCATCATCGACTTGTTGGCGCGCAGGCAGTCGTAGTTGTGCAGCGCGTCGAGCTTGCGCACCAGTTCCTCGTGGAACTCGCGCGCGTTCGGCGCCTTGTGGAAGTACAGGTAGCCGCCGAAGATCTCGTCGCTGCCCTCGCCCGACAGCACCATCTTCACGCCCATCGCCTTGATCCGCCGCGCCAGCAGGTACATCGGCGTGGAGGCGCGGATGGTGGTGACGTCGTAGGTCTCGATGTGGCGGATCACGTCCGGCAGCGCGTCGAGCCCTTCCTCGAAGGTGTAGGTGAAGCCGTGGTGCACGGTGCCCAGCGCCTCGGCTGCGACCTCGGCGGCGGCCAGGTCGGGCGAACCGTCCAGGCCGATCGCGAAGGAATGCAGGCGCGGCCACCAGGCTTCGCGAGTTGTCGTCGTCCTCGATGCGGCGCCGCGCGTAGCGCGCGGCCACGGCCGCGACCAGCGACGAATCCAGTCCGCCCGACAGCAGCACGCCGTACGGCACGTCGGTCATCAGCTGCCGGTGCACGGCGCGCTCGAACGCCTCGCGCAGCTCCTGCGGGCGTCACGTCCACGCCCTGCACCGCGTCGTAGTCGCGCCACGGCCGGCGTAGTACCAGCGCCGAAGCCCGCCGGTCGCGCTGTCGAACAGTGGCCGGGCGGGAACTGCGCGACGTCGGCGCAGATGCCGACCAGCGCCTTCATCTCCGAGGCCACCCACAGCCGGCCGTCGCCGTCGTGGCCCCAGTACAGCGGGCACACGCCCATCGGATCGCGCGCGATCAGGTAGCGGCCGCGGGCGCGGTCCCACAGCGCGAAGGCGAAGATGCCGTTGAGACGGTCCAGCCACGCGGCCGGGTCGTCGTCGCGGTACTGGGCGTAGAGCGCGTTGATCACCTCGCAGTCCGAGCCGGTCTGGAAGTCGTACGGCGTGCGACAGGCTCTGCTTCGAGTTCGCGGTGGTTGTAGATCTCGCCGTTGACCGCCAGCACCAGCGCGCCGTCGGCCGAGCGCAGCGGCTGCGAGCCGCCGGCCGGGTCGACGATGGCCAGGCGCTCGTGCACCAGGATCGCGCCGTCGTCGGCATGCACGCCGCTCCAGTCCGGGCCGCGGTGGCGCTGGCGCTGCGACAGTTCCAGCGCGTGCCGGCGCAGGCGCGGCAGGTCGTCGCCGGGTTGCAGGTCGAAGATGCCGAGGATCGAGCACATGGGACGGGTCCTTGAGCGTGTGGAAAGGAAACGGCGGCGGGTCGGTCGACCAACAAAAAGGCCCGCACTTCGCAGTGCAGGCCGGGAGAGCGATGAGCGTGGAGCGCGTGCTAATCGCCGGCCTGCGGAAGGCGGGCGTTGTTATTGCGGTTGTTGTTGGACGCGGCCGTGTGCTGGCGGCCACGCGCTGCCATCGCGCCGGGAACGGCGGCGTGGCGGGTGCGGCGGGCACGGGCAGCGGACATGGCTCGATCCTGTGGCGACGGGGCCGCGCTTGCAAGCGGGCGGTTGCATGGGTGAACGTGCCGGGCGGCCGGCACCGGCCACGGCGCGACATCATCAAGGGGAGCAATCGGATGGCGACGGTGGATCAGGCGCGGTGCTGCTGGCGCTTCTCGGGTTCGCGTTGCTGGCGCTGCTGTCGGGCTGGCTGGCCCTGCGCGGCAGCCTGCCGCGGCTGGACGGCGAACAGCCCGTTGCCGGGCTTGCGAAGCCGTCACCGTGCAGCGCGACGCGCTCGGCGTGGTCACCATCGATGCCGGCAACCGCGATCGATGCGATGCGCGCGCTGGGCTACGTGCACGCGCAGGAGCGCTATTTCGAGATGGACCTGCTGCGCCGCACCGCGGCGGGCGAGCTGGCGGCGTTGTTCGGCCCGCGCGCGATCGACCACGACCGCGGCAACGCGCGTGCACCGCATGCGCGCCGCGGGTGGACGCACACCTGGACACGATGCTGGCGCCGCACCGCGCAGAGGCCGAGGCCTACGCCGACGGCGTCAACGCCGGCCTGGCCAGCCTCGATGCGCGGCCTTGGCCATACCTGCTGCTGCGTCAGGCGCCCGAGCCGTGGCAGCTCGGCCGACTCGCCGCTGGTCGGCTATGCCATGTACTTCGACCTGCAGGACGCCGGCAACGCCCGCGAGCTGGCGCCTGCTGCGCGTGCGTCCGCACCTGCCGCCGGCGCTGTACGCCCTGCTGACCCACGACGGCAGCGAATGGGATGCGCCGCTGCAGGGCGAGGCACGCGGCGCGGCGACGCTGCCGGGGCCCGACGAACTGGACCTGCGTGCGCTGCCCGCGCCCGACGTCGCAGCGGCGGCCACGGCCGAGCCACCGTTCGCCCGCGGCAGCAACAACTTCGCCGTGTCCGGTGCGCTGACCGGCCGACGGCGGCGCGATCGTCGCCGACGACATGCACCTGGGCCTGCGCGCGCCCAACCTCTGGTTCCGCGCGCGCCTGCGGTATCCCGACCCGGCCGCGCCCGGCGGCCGCGTCGACGTCACCGGCTTCAGCCTGCCCGGCCTGCCGGGCGTGGTGGTCGGCAGCAACGGGCACGTGGCCTGGGGCTTCACCAACAGCTACGGCGACTGGGCCGACTGGCGCCTGCGAACCCGGCTGCGCCGTTTCGTGCGCGTCGGCCCGCGTGCACGTCGAGCGCATCGAGGTCGCGGGCGGCGAGCCGGTCGAACTGCAGGTGCGCGAAACCGACTGGGGCCCGCTGCTGCACGACACGCCCGAGGGCGATGCACTGGCACTGCGCTGGGCCGCGCACCTGCCCGGTTCGCTCAACCTGGGGGTGCTGGACTTCGCGACCGCGGGCTCGCTGGATGGCCTGTTGGCCGCCGCCGACCGGGCCGCCCTGCCCGCGCAGAACCTGGTCGCGGGCGACCGCCACGGCCGCATCAGCTGGCGCCTGCTGGGGCCGATGCCGGCCGGTGCTAGGTGCGACGGCGCGCATCCGTTCGGAATCGCCGTGGCCGCGCAGGCAACCACGGCCACCGACCGCTGCACACCCTGGGCGCTGTCCACGCGAGGCAATCCCACGCTGGTGGACCCGGACAACGGCCGCCTGTGGACCGCCAACGCGCGCGTCGCCGACGGCGGCGACCTCGCCGCCATCGGGGACGGCGGCTATGTGATCGGCACGCGCGCCTGGATGATCCGGCAGCAGCTGCTGGCACGCGATCGCTTCGACGAGGCCGACCTGCTGGCGATCCAGCTCGACGACCGCAGCGTGTTCCTGGAGCGCTGGTGGACCCTGCTGCGCGAACGCGCCGACGCCACGCGCACGCCCGCGTTGCACGCGCTGTCCACCGCCGACACGACGTGGTCCGCGCGCGCCGCAGGCGACGCGGTGAGCTACCGGCTGGTACGTGCGTGGCGGCTCGCGGTGCACAAGCGCATCGCCGACGGCCTGCTGGCGCCGGCGCGCGCGGCGCTGGGTCCCGACGTGCCGATGCCCGAACTGCCGCAACTGGAAGGTGCCGCCTGGCCGCTGGCGACACAGCGCCCGGCGCACCTGCTGCCAGTGCAATTCGACAGCTGGGATGCACTGCTGGAGGACGCCGCACGCGAGGTCCGCGATGAACTTGCGGCGCGCGGTCCCCTGGCCGAGCGCACCTGGGCGGAGCGCAACACCGCCGCCATCTGCCACCCGTTGGCCGCGGCCATCCCGTTGCTCGGGCAACGCCTGCTGTGCATGCCGCGCGAGCCCTTGGCCGGCGACACCCTGATGCCGCGCGCCCAGTCGCCCAACGCCGGCGCCTCGCAGCGTATGGTGGTGGCGCCGGGTCGCGAGGTCGATGGCATCGCGCACATGCCGGGCGGCCAGAGCGGCCACCCGCTCTCGCCGTTCTGGGGCGCGGGGCATGACGACTGGGTGCAGGGGCGGCCGACGCCCTTCCTGCCGCGCGAGGCCGAACACACGTTGCGGTTGGTACCGACCGGAGCGCGCTGATCCTGCAGGAGCGGCTTCAGCCGCGGTCAGCGCGTTACAGCAGGATGGGTGCAGGAGCGACTTGATTCGCGAGCGGCGCGGCATCCGGGCAACACGGTCGCGACCTACGGAAGCCTCGAATAACTTGCCTTTGCCAGTCATTCCCGCGAAGGCGGGAATGACAATAAGAATTTCAGGTTATTCGAGGTTCTCTTACGTCGCTCCCACGAATGACGTGCGGGTTTCATCGTGGCTGAAGCCGCTCCTGCAGTCGCTCGGACGGAACCAGCATCCGCTCGATCAACGCCAGGTACAGGCCCGGCAATGCCTCCAGGTCGGCGACGCGCACATGCTCGTCGACCTGGTGGATGCTGGCGTTGACCGGGCCGATCTCGATGCACTGGGTACCCAGCGGCGCAATGAAGCGCGCGTCCGACGTGCCGCCGCCGGTGCTCTCTTGCGGGGGCTTGCCGCGATGCGCCGCAAGCACCTCGCGCGCGGCCTTTCGCAACGCGCCTTCCGGTGTGTGGAAGGGCTCGCCGCTGCGGTGCCAGTGGATCGTGCAGTCGAGCCCGTGCGACTTCAGGATCGCCTCGCACTCGCGCTCCAGCGCATCGGCGGTCCAGCTCGGGTTGAAGCGCAGGTTGAACTGCACCTCCAGCGTGCCCGGGATGACGTTGTTGGCGCCGGTGCCCGCCGTGATGTTGCTGATCTGCAGGCTGGTCGGCGGAAAACTGTCGAAACCCTCGTCCCAGCGCCGCGCGGTGAGCTCGGCCAGCGCCGGCAGCGCCAGGTGCACCGGGTTGCGCGCCTTGTCCGGATAGGCCACGTGGCCCTGCACGCCGTGCACCTGGAGGCGTGCCGACAGGCTGCCCCGGCGGCCCACGCGCAACAGGTCGCCCAGTTCGGCAGTCGAGGACGGCTCGCCGGTGATGCACCAGTCCAGTCGTTCGCCACGCTCCCGGAACAGGTCGGCCATACGGCGCACCCCGTCGATCGCATCGCCCTCCTCGTCGGAAGTCAGCAGGACCGCCAGGCGCCCGGCCGGCTGCGGATACGCGGCGGCAAAGCGCTCGGCGGCGACCACGAACGCGGCGACGCTGCCCTTCATGTCGGCGGCGCCGCGTCCGTACAGCACGCCATCGCGGATGTCCGGCGCGAACGGATCGCTGGCCCAGGCCTCGCGCGGCCCCGGCGGCACCACGTCGGTGTGGCCGAGCAGCAGCAGCGTGGGCGCCGTCGCCTCGCCGAAGGTCGCGTAGAGGTTGTCGACCTCGCCCAGGCGGGTGTGTTCGCACTCGAAGCCGGCGGCCTCGAGCCTTCGTGCAACCAGAGCCTGGCAGCCGGCGTCGTCGGGTGTCACGGACGGGCGGGCGATGAGATCGCGGGTGAGGTCGAGCACGTCACTCATGGGCGGTCCAGTCGATGATTTGCGATGGTGCCCGGGCAAGCGGAGCGCACCCGGGCGTTGCTGCGCAGCTCGCGCGCGCTGCGCTTACCCGGACTTGCGGGCATCCCGGCCTTGGTTCATCCCACGCCAAACCGCTTCTTGAACCCGTTGTCGGAAAACCCCTGCGTCACCGTGCCGTCGCCGGTCACGACCACGGGGCGCCGGATCAGCTGCGGGTACTCCTTCAACAACAGCGTCCACTCCGCGTCCGAGCCGGGCGACTTGCGCGTCTCCGGCAAGGTGCGCCACGTGGTCGATGACCTGTTGATCATTGCATCCCACCCACCCAGCGCATCGCGCCACTGCAGCAGCGTCCCGGGCGCCTGGCGCTGGTCGCGGTAGTCGACGAACGCGTGTTCGACGCCGAAGCGGTCCAGCCATTTGCGCGCCTTGCGGCAGGTATCGCAGTTGGACAGGCCGTAGAGGGTGGGTGTCATGGTGCGTCGAATTCCTGGTTGCGTAATGCCAAACCTGTAGAGCCGTCGTCCCTGCGAAGGCGGGGACCCAGTGACCTGGCTGTTGTTCCAAAGGCACACGTCACTGGGTTCCCGCCTTCGCGGGAATGACAGCAAAAAGAAACCCGCGACCTACTCCGCCAGTCCGCGCAGCAGATCGTTGATGCTGGTCTTGCTGCGCGTCTTGGCGTCGACCTGCTTGACGATCACCGCGCAGTACAGCGAATGCGAGCCGTCGGCCGCCGGCAGCTGGCCGGACACCACCACGCTGTAGGGCGGGATGCGGCCGTAGCTCACTTCTCCGGTGGCGCGGTTGTAGATGCGCGTGGACTGGCCCAGGAACACGCCCATGCCGATCACGCTGTGGTGGCCGACGACGACGCCCTCGACCACCTCCGAGCGCGCACCGATGAAGCAGTGGTCCTCGATGATGGTCGGGGTGGCCTGCAGCGGCTCCAGGACGCCGCCGATGCCGGCGCCGCCGGACAGGTGGCAGTGCTTGCCGATCTGCGCGCACGAGCCGACCGTCGCCCAGGTATCGACCATGGTGCCTTCGCCCACGTACGCGCCGATGTTGACGAAGCTGGGCATCAGCACGACATCGCGGCCGATGTGGCTGCCGCGGCGCACCACCGCACCGGGCACCACGCGTGCGCCCAGCTTGCGGAACGCGGCCTCGTCGAACTCGGCAAAGCGCGCCGGCACCTTGTCCCAGAACGGCGACGGGTAGGACTCCACCAGCTCCATGTCCTGCGTGCGGAAATACAGCAGCACCGCCTTCTTCAGCCACTCGTTGACGGTCCAGCCGCCCTTGCCGTCGGGCTCGGCGACGCGGAACTCGCCGCTTTCCAGCCCGTCGATGGCGCGCTCGACCGCGGGACGGGTCGAGCCTTCGATCTCGTCGGGCGTCAGCATCGAACGGCGCTCGAAGGCGCTGTTGATCATGAACTTCAGCTCGTCGTGCGCCGCGGCCCTGGCGCTCTTGCGCGCCGGAGGCCCGGCTTTCGGCGCAGGCGGGGCATCGCCGCCGCTGCGCTTTTCGACCTTGGGCGCGGCCACTTTCCTGACCACGGCCTTTGCGGCCCCGGTTTCCGCAGCCTTGGCGGCCTTGTCCTTTGCGGCCGCCCCGGTACGGGTCTTGGCGGTCTTGGCGGTCTTGGCGGTCTTGGCGGTCTTGGCGGTCTTGGCGGCCTTGGTGGCCTTGGCCGGGGTGCGGGCCGTCTTCCTGGCCGGCTTGCTGGAACTCATGCGCTTTCTCCTTCGAAACAATGCAGCAGGGCCTCGCGCAAGGCCTGCTGGCGGGATTCGTCCAGCGGCCGGTCGCCACCATCGGGACCGGCCGCGGTCAGCTGGAACACGTCCTCGGCGCGCTCGCCGAAGGTCGCGATGCGCGCGTCGTGCACGCGCAGGGACTGGTTGCGCATCACCGCCGCCACCTCGGCCAGCAATCCGGGCCGGTCGGTGCAGACGAAACTCAACGTGGTGCGGCCGTCATGGCCGACGTCGAACGCGACCTGCGGCGCGATGCGGAAGTGCTTCAGATGCCGCGGCTGGGTGCGGCGCGCCGGGCGGATGCCGTCCAGGGGTCCAGCCAGCACGCTGCCAAGGCGGCGCTCGACCTCCTCGGCGCGCGGCAGGTAGCGCGCGTTCGTCGACACCACCTCGAAGGTGTCGAAAATGGTGCCGTCCGGCCCGTCCAGCACGCGCGCCTGCTGGATCGCCAGCCCCAGCCGGTCCAGCGTGGCGACAATGGCCGCGAACAGGCCATCGCGGTCGGGCGAATGCACGAACACCTCCATCGCCCCGGCCTGCGCGGCGACGGGGCGCGCACGCACCCGCGTGTCGCCCGGCCCCACCCCGCGCAGCGCCACCGCCTGCCATGCCAGCTGGTCGGGACGCCCGCGCTGGAAGCCGGCATCGGGCATGCGGGCGAACATCGCGTCGATCGCCGCATCGTCATGGCCCAGCGCCGACAGCATCGCGCGCGTGGTCCCGCGGATCTCGGCGATGCGCTCCTCCAGCGCGACCGGATGCTCCAGCCCACGTCGCATCGCCAGGCGCGTGGCGGTGTAGAGGTCGGCCATCAGCCGGTCCTTCCACGCGTTCCACAGCTTGGGCGAGGTGCCGGCGATATCCGCGCACGTCAGCAGGTAGAGGTGGTCGAGGTGCTCGCGGTCGGCCACCTTCGCGGCGAAGCGGTGGATCACCTCGGGCTCGGTGATGTCCTCCTTCTGCGCCGTGCGCGACATCAGCAGGTGCTGGCGCACCAGCCACTCGACCATCGCGGTGTCGGGCGCGGACAGGCCCATCGCCTCGCAGAACTCGCGCGCGTCGTCGCCGCCCAGCTCGGAGTGGTCGCCACCGCGGCCCTTGGCGATGTCGTGGAACAGCCCGCCCAGCAACAGCAACTCGGGCTTGCGCAGGCGCGGCCACACCTCGTGGGCGATGGCGAAGCGCTCGTCGCGCTGGCCCGACGCGAACGACGCGAGGTTCTTCAGCACGGCCAGCGTGTGCTGGTCGACGGTGTAGACGTGGAACAGGTCGAACTGCATCCGCCCCGTCACCCGCGCGAAGGCGGGGATCCACCGCCCCAGCACGCCCAGCCGCGCCATGCGGGTCAGGGTCTGTACCGGCTGCGGGCCGCGCAGCAGCTGCATGAAGCGCTGTCGCAGCGGGGCCGGGGCGGACCTGAAGTCCGGCAGCCGCGGCAGCGCCTCGGCCAGCGCACGCGCGGTGTGCGAGTGCAGCCCCCGCACCGGTGCAAGGGTAGGGTCGCCGGCGCGCGTGGCGTCCTGCCCGGCCCAGACCGCGAACAGGTCGAACACGTCGCCCAGATCGCGCGGCCACGCCTCGTCGGAGGCCGCGACATAGCCGCGGCGCAGGTCGAAGCGCGCATCGATGGGTTCGGGCACCGCCTCGCCCTGCAACTGCTCCTCGAACCGCTGCAGCAGGCGCTCGCCGATGCGCAGCACGATCGCGGCGCTGCGGTAGAAGCCCTGCATCATCTGCTCGACCGCCAGCGTCTCGCCGGTGTCCTGGAAGCCCAGCCGCGCGGCCAGCGGCTTCTGGTGGTCGAACCGCAGGCGCTCCTCGCGCTTGCCGGCCACGGCATGCAGGCCGAAACGCAGGCGCGACAGCGCGCGGCGTTCGCGTTCCAGCGTGCCGACCTCGTCGGCGCCCAGCTGGCCGAAGCGCGACCAGCGCCTCCAGGTCGGCGGTGCCGATGATGCGCAGCGCCATCCAGTGCAGCGTCTGCACGTCGCGCAGCCCGCCCGGGCCTTCCTTGAGGTTGGGCTCCAGGTTGTCGGAGGTGTCGCCGATACCGGGCATGGCGGTCGCGCAGCTCGCGCCGCTTGGCCTCGAAGAACGCCTGCGGCGGCCACACCAGCCGCGGCGAGATCGGCGGCCTGCAGCTCGCGCCGCTCCAGTTCGTTGGCGGCCAGCGGGCGCGCTTCAGCAGCGCGGTCAGCACCGTGATGTCCTCGCGCGCGGCCGCCGTGCACTGCTCGAGCGAGCGCACCGCGTGGCCCACCGGCAGGCCGGCATCCCACAGGATCGCGAAGAACCGCGCCAGCGCCGTGGCGCACGCGGCCTGTGCGTCGGGGTCGGCCAGTACCAGCAGGTCGATGTCCGACTGCGGGAACAGCTCGCCACGCCCGTACCCGCCCACGGCGAACAGGGCCAGGCGGGCCTCGGCGCGGAATGCAGCGCTGCCACGCCGCCTGCACGTGGCCGTCGACCACCGCCGCGCGTTCGGCCACCAAACGATCCACCTCCACGCCCTGGTCGAAGCGCGTCGAGAAGCCCGCATCGGCCTGGCCCAGCTGTTCGCGCGCCACCGCCGCCCACAGGGCGTCGTCGGTGGCCACCACCGCGTCCACACCGGGCCCCGCGGAGGCCGCGTCACCGGTGCGGGTCGGACTCATGGGTCGTTGTCGTCGCCCGGCAGCCGGGTCAGGATCTCCACGCCATCCTCGGTCACCGCGACGGTGTGCTCCCACTGCGCGGACAGCTTGCGGTCCTTGGTGACCACGGTCCAGCCGTCGGGCAGCAGCCGCGTGTGGCGCGCGCCCTCGTTGATCATCGGCTCGATGGTGAAGGTCATGCCCGGCTTGAGCACCACGCCCTCGCCGGCGCGGCCGTAGTGCAGCACCTGCGGCTCGTCGTGGTAGATCTTGCCGATGCCGTGGCCGCAGTATTCGCGCACCACGCTGAAGCGCTCGGCCTCCGCGTACTGCTGGATCGCCGCGCCGACATCGCCCAGCGTCGCGCCCGGGCTCGACCGCCCGGATGCCGCGGAACATGGCCTCGCGGGTGACGTCGACCAGGCGCTTGGCCATCACCGAGGGCGTGCCGACGCAGTACATGCGGCTGGTGTCGCCGTGCCAGCCGTCCTTGATCACGGTGACGTCGATGTTGACGATGTCGCCATCCTTCAGCACCTTGGCGTCGCTGGGGATGCCGTGGCAGATGACGTTGTTGACCGAGGTGCAGACCGTCTTGGGGAAGCCCCTGTAGCCGACGTTGGCCGGGATCGCGCCTCTGCACGTTGACGATGTGGTCGTGGCAGATGCGGTCCAGTTCCTCGGTGGTCACGCCCGGCTTCACGTGCGGGGCGACGACCTGCAGCACCTCGGCGGCCAGGCGGCCGGCGACGCGCATCTTCTCGATGTCCTCGGGGGATTTGAGGTGATGGCCATCCGCGCATTATCGCCGATGCGACCGGGGGTGTGGGTGGCGGGGTTAGGCGCGGATGGAGTTTTGGCCGCAAGAAGCGTTCTTTGCCACGGATTTAACGGATGGACACACAGGGGTGGCCGGCCGCAACCGCCTTCCCGATTGCCGCGGGACCCACAGCCGGCTAGAATCCCGCGGCTGAGCCGGCTCCGTGCCTGCCAGCCGCCCACGCCGGGCGACACCGGCGAATACACACCCGCTGCCAACCCCCGTGCCGGGGTGTCCCGATCGCCCATGCGACCGGGGTTCGGACACGGAGGCAGCAGGGAGGCCCAACCCCGGAACCATCGCCCCGGCCCCGTGCCGCGGCAGCCGCCCTCACAACCCGGCGGCCGGTTCCATTGCCTGGAGTTATGCAATGCCCCAAATCACCATGCGCCAGATGCTGGAAGCCGGCGTCCATTTCGGCCACCAGACCCGTTACTGGAACCCCAAGATGGCCCCGTACATCTTCGGCGCCCGCGGCAAGATCCACATCATCAACCTCGAGAAGACCGTCCCGCTGTTCAACGACGCGATGAACTTCATCTCGGGCGTCGCCCAGAAGCGCGGCATCATCCTGTTCCTCGGCACCAAGCGCAGCGCGCGCGAGCCGATGAAGGAAGAAGCCGAGCGTTGCGGCATGCCGTACATGACCCAGCGCTGGCTGGGCGGCACGCTGACCAACTTCGCCACGGTGAAGAAGTCGGTGCAGCGCCTGAAGGAACTGGAAGCCGGCCGAGACCGACGGCACCTTCGAGAAGCTGGTCAAGCACGAAGTGCTGGGCCTGCGCCGCGAGCGCGAGAAGCTGGACGCCTCGCTGGGCGGCATCAAGGACATGAACCGCCTGCCCGACGCGCTGTTCGTGATCGACATCGGCCATGAAGACATCGCCATCAAGGAAGCCAAGAAGCTCGGCATCCCGGTGATCGCCGTGGTCGACACCAACTACGACCCGGCCCTGGTCGACTACGCCGATCCCGGGCAACGACGACGCCATCCGCGCCGTGCAGCTGTACGCCCGCGCCGCCGCCGACGCCGTGCTGGAAGGCAAGGCCGCCGCCCCGACTCCGCCACCGTGCGCGAAGAGGACTTCGCCGAACGGCGCCGACGGCAAGCCGGCACGACCGCGCACCGGCGCAAGAAGGCCGCCGGCCAAGAAGGCCGACGAGCCGCCGCCGACGGCGAAGGCCTGGCCCGATGCCAAGGCCGAAGTCGCCGAGCCGACGACAGCGGCCGACAAGCCAAGCCGCCGAGTAAGCCCGGCGCAACGCGGCCGCGCCATGCTGCGCGGCCGCTGGCATATCTTGTAGGGAGCGCCAGTCGCGATCGCGATCTCGCCGCGGTGCCGCGGTCGCGACGTGCGGCGCCCAGGCACCATCCACACGCATATCGAGGTAATCTCCATGGCTGAAATCACCGCTTCCCTGGTCAAGGAACTGCGCGAGCGCACCGGCGCCGGCATGATGGAGTGCAAGAAGGCGCTCACCGAGAACAACGGCGACATCGACGCCTCCGCCGAGTGGCTGCGCAAGTCCGGGCCTGGCCAAGGCCGACAAGAAGGCCGGCCGCGTCGCCGCCGAAGGCCGCATCGCTGTGGCCCAGGACGGCGGCAAGGCCGTGCTGGTCGAGATCAACTCCGAAACCGACTTCGTCGCCAAGGACGAGAACTTCCTGGCCTTCGCCGACGCCGTCGCCCAGGCCGCGCTGGCCTCCGGCGCCGCCGACGCCGAAGCGCTGAAGGCCGCCAAGCTGCGCCTCCGGCGAGACCGTCGAGGAAGCCCGCGCCGCCGTCATCGCCAAGGTCGGCGAGAACGTCCAGGTGCGTCGCCTGGCCCGCGTCGACAGCGCCAACAACGTCGCCGCCTACGTGCACGGCGGCACGCATCGGCGTGCTGGTCGAGGTCAAGGGCGGCGACGCCGAACTGGCGCGCGGCCTGGCCATGCACGTGGCGGCGATGAACCCGCCGTACGACAAGGCCGCCGACGTGCCGGCCGAGTTCGTCGCCAAGGAAAAGGAAATCGAACTGGCCAAGATGTCCGACAAGGACAAGGCCAAGCCGGCCGACATCCTGGAGAAGATCATCGGCGGCAAGATCGCCAAGATCGTCAACGAAGTCACCCTGTACGGCCAGCCGTACGTGCTGGACACCGACCAGAGCGTCGAGGCCGCGCTAAGGCCGCCGGCGCCGACGTGGTCGGCTTCCAGCGCCTGGCGGTGGGCGAAGGCATCGAGAAGGTGGTCGAGGACTACGCCGCCGAAGTCATGAAGCAGGCCGGCCTGGCGTAAGCCATCGCCGCGGGCAGGCCGCAAGGCCGCCGTCGCACGCAGCAGTCGCAGTACCGGAAGGCCGCGGATCTCCGCGGCCTTCCTGCTTTCCGGCGTGGCGCATGCCGCCGCGCGCGTAGGCGCGCCCGGCATCGGCTAGAATTCCGGGGTTTGCCCACGCCAGAGATCGTCCATGTCCCAGCTCGCCTACCGCCGCATCCTGCTCAAACTGTCCGGCGAGGCGCTGATGGGGGACGAGGACTACGGCATCGATCCCGAAGGTGATCGGCCGCCTCGCGCGCGAAATCATCGAAGCCCAGCAGGCCGGCGCCGAAATCGGCGCTGGTGATCGGCGGCGGCAACATCTTCCGCGGCGCGGGCCTGGCCGCCGGCGGCATGGACCGGGTCACCGGCGACCAGATGGGCATGCTGGCCACGGTGATCAACGCGCTGGCCATGCAGGACGCGCTGGAAAAGCTCGGCGCGCAAGGCCCGGGTGATGAGCGCCATCAAGATCAACGACGTGTGCGAGGACTACATCCGCCGCCGCGCCGTGCGCCACCTGGAGAAGGGCCGCCTCGCGATCTTCGCCGCAGGCACCGGCAACCCGTTCTTCACCACCGATTCCGGCGCGGCCCTGCGCGCGATCGAGATCGGCGCCGACCTGCTGCTGAAGGCCACCAAGGTCGATGGCGTCTACGACAAGCGATCCGAAGAAGCACCCCGACGCCATGCGCTTCGACCAGCTGACCTACGACGAAGTCATCGCCCGCGACCTGCAGGTCATGGACACCGCCGCGTTCGCCCTGTGCCGCGACAGCGACGTGCCGCTGCGCATCTTCGACATGGCCGCAGCCCGGCAACCTGATGCGCATCCTGCGCGGCGAGCACGTCGGCACGCTGGTGACAGGGCCGGGACGCGGGCCGCTGACCGGGCGTTCCATTCCCCGCAACTCCGCTCCACGATCGCGACCGGGTCCGCCGCACAGCTGCCTTTCGGCTGATCCCAACGCACGACATGCCTCGGGCTGCGTCCGGCACACCGGTGCATACGCGGTAGTTGCTGGACCGGCGGCCATCCCCCCGCTCGCGCGTGCAGGCACACTCGCCACATGCACGCCCACCACGCCGGCCATCACGACCACCACGACCACGGCGACCCGCGCCTTCGCGGCGGTCACCCTGATCAACCTCGCCTACACCGCTGCTCGAAGCCGGTTACGGCTTCGCCACCAATTCGCTGGCGCTGCTGTCCGATGCGCTGCACAACCTGGGCGACGTGCTGGGCCTGGGCCTGGCCTGGGCGGCCGCCGTGCTGGCCCAGCGCCCGCCCACGGCCGCCACACCTACGGCTGGCGCCGCGCCACGCTGCTGTCGCCGCTGGCCAATGCGCTGCTGCTGGTGGGCTTTTCCGGCGCACTGGGCTGGGAGGCGGTCCGCCGCTTCGGCGCGCCGCCGGAGATCCCCGCCCTGCCGTGTGATCGTGGCGGCGGCATCGGCATCGCGGTCAACCTGGGCGCGGCGTGGCTGGTGCGCGACGGCCACGCGCACGACCTCAACCGCCGCGGCGCCTTCCTGCACCTGATGGCCGATGCCGCGGTATCGCTGGCGGCGGTGCTCGCAGGCGCTGGGCATGTGGTGGCTGGGCTGGACCTGGCTGGACCCGGCGACGGCGCTGCTGATCGGCGTGGTGGTGGCATGGAGCGCGTTCGGCCTGCTGCGCGACAGCTTCAACTGCCGCGATGGACGCGGTGCCGCGCGGCATCGACCAGTCGCAGGTGCGTGCGTTCCTGGGCGCGCAGCCCGGCGTGGAGGCGGTGCACCACCTGCACATCTGGTCGCTGGGCGCGCGGCGAGATCGCCCTGACCGCGCATCTGGTGCGCCACTGCGACGATGGCGACCACGACGGCTTCATCGACGCACATCGCGCAGGCACTGGACGACCGCTTCGGCATCAACCATCCGACCCTGCAGATCGAACGCGGCGACGGCTGCGGCGATGCGGCGCAGGCTTGACGAGCGGGCCTGCGGCTGTATCCGCGCATGCCGTGCCGGCCGTACGGGACCCTGCCGTCCTTGCAAATACCGCAGTGACCCGCTGCCCTCGGCGCGACGGGAGGGACGATGCCGCACCCTCCCCCTCCGGGTTGCGGGTCCCCGGCCCTGCCCCGCCGGCTATAATCGCGCGCTGACCGCCATACGACCGGAGCCAGCGATGCTCAACGAGATCAAGAAAGACGCCCAGACGCGCATGGCCAAGAGCGTCGAGGCGCTTCGCCACGACCTGACCAAGGTCCGCACCGGCCGCGCCACCACCGCGCTGGTCGAGCACCTGAAGGTCAACTACTACGGCTCGGACATGCCGCTGACGCAGGTCGCCAGCGTCGCCGTCACCGACGCGCGCTCGCTGACGATCACGCCGTGGGAGAAGCAGATGGTCTCGGCCGGTCGAGAAGGCGATCCTCGCCTCCGACCTGGGCCTGACCCCGAACACCGCCGGCACCGTGATCCGCATCAACCTGCCCGCGCTGACCGAGGAGCGCCGCAAGGAGCTGTCCAAGCACGTGCACGCCGAAGGCGAGGACGCGAAGGTCGCGATCCGCAACATCCGCCGCGACGCCAACCACCAGGTCAAGGAACTGCTGAAGGAAAAGCAGATCACCGAGGACGAGGAGCGCCGCACCGAGGACGAGATCCAGAAGATCACCGACAAGGCGATCAAGGACGTCGACGAAGTGGTCAAGGCCAAGGAACAGGAACTGATGGCGGTCTGAGGGGTCCGACTCGGCCTCATGCCCACCTCGGATCCGTCATCGCCTGCGCCTGCGGGCGCCGCGCCCCGCATCCCGCGCCACCTCGCCGTCATCATGGACGGCAACGGGCGCTGGGCCGAGCGTCGCCGCCGCCCGCGCATCATCGGCCATCGCGCCGGCGCGCGCGCGGTCAACATCTGCATCGACTTCTGCCTGGAGCGCGGCATCGGCGCGCTGACCCTGTTCGCGTTCTCCAGCGAGAACTGGGGCCGGCCGGAGGACGAAGTCGGCGCGCTGATGAAGCTGTTCCTCAATGCGCTGGACCGCGAGGTCGACGAGCTGCACCGCCGCGGCGTGCGCGTGCGCTTCATCGGCGAGCGCGAGCGCTTCGCCGCCGCGCATCCGTCCAGCGCATGGACGCCGCCGAAGCGCACGACCGCGCGGCAACACCCGCCTGCACCTGACCATCGCCGCCAGTTACGGCGGCCGCTGGGACATCGCCCAGGCCGCGCGCGTCGCTGGCCGCGCGACGTGGCCGCCGGCCGGCTGCGACCCGAGGCCATCGACGAGGCCGCTGCTGGCCGCCCGGGTGGCGCTGGCCGACCTGCCGCCGCCCGACCTGTTCATCCGCACCGGCGGCGACCAGCGCATCAGCAATTTCCTGCTCTGGCAGCTGGCCTACACCGAACTGTGGTTCACCGAGCCGTTGTGGCCCGACCTGGATGCGGCCACCCTGCAGCGCGCGCTGGACGATTTCGCCGCGCGCGAACGCCGCTTCGGCCTGACCGGCGCGCAGGTGGCCGGCCGCACCCGACGAGACCTCCGAATGACCCGAACCCGCGTCCTCGCCGCCCTGGTCATGGCCCCGGTCGCCATCGCCGGCGATCCTGTTCCTGCCGACCGCCGTGGCTGGTGGCTGCTGGCCGCGCTGCTGTTCCTGGCCGGGCTGTGGGAATGGCTCGAGCTGGCCGAGATCGAGGACACGCTGGCGCGCACCGTGCTGCTGGTGGCCAACCTGGCGCTGATGGTGGCGCTGGTGTGGGGCTCGCGCTCGGCCGTCGGGCTTCAGCCTGGTGCTGTTCCAGCTGGTCACGCTGATCGGCGTGGTCTGGTGGCTGGTGGCGCTGCTGTGGCTGGGCCGGCTTCGACTTCGCCAGCGACCACGACACCCACGCGCGCGTCTTCAAGCTGGCCGCCGGCACCCTGGCGGTGATCCCGGCCTGGTGCGCGCTGGCCTGATCCACGCCGACGGCGCCCAACGGCCACTGCTGGCTGCTGGCCGCGCTGGCGATCGTCTGGGCGGCCGACACCGGCGCCTATTTCGCCGGCCGCAAGCTGTCGGCCGCCGCAAGCTGGCGCCGCGCATCAGCCCCAACAAGACGATCGAAGGCCTGGCTCGGCGGCGTGGTCGCCGGCGTCGTCGTCGGCACGCTGCTCGGCGCTGCTGGCCGGCGCGAGCCGCGCGCAGCTGCCGGCTGGTGGCGCTGGTGGCGCTGGTCACGGCGCTGGTCTCGGTCGTCGGCGACCTGTTCGAAAGCCTGCTCAAGCGCCACGCCGGCGTCAAGGATTCCGGCCACCTGATCCCCGGCCACGGCGGCATCCTCGACCGCATCGACAGCGTGCTCGCCGCGCTGCCGGTGTTCGCGCTGGGCAAGGCCGTGGCTCGGGTTCTGATGCCGCGGATCCGCGCAATGCGCGAGATCGCCGTCCTCGGCGCGACCGGCTCGATCGGCGCCTCGGCGCTGGACGTCGATCGCGCGCCACCCGGACCGCCTGCGCGCCAGCGTGCTCGCCGCCGGCAGCAACGTCGACGCGCTGCTCGCGCTGTGCCGCGCGCACCGCCCCGACCATGCGGTGATCGCCGACGACGCCGGCTACGCCGCGCTGCGCGACGGCCTGCGCGACGCCGGCCTGCGACACCCAGGCCCATGCCGGCGCCGACGCGCTCGACGCGCTGGCCGCAGGCGAGCGACTGCGACACCGTGGTCGCGGCCATCGTCGGCGCCGCCGGCCTGCCGTCGACGCTGGCCGCCGCGCGCGCCGGCAAGCGCCTGCTGCTGGCCAACAAGGAATCGCTGGTGCTGGCCGGCGAGCTGCTGATGCGCGCCGCGCACGACGGCGGCGCGACCATCGTGCCGATCGACAGCGAGCACAACGCGATCTTCCAGTGCCTGCCCGATGCGCGCAGCGCCGCGACGGCGCTGCGCGCGCATCGTGCTGACCGCCTCGGGCGGCCCGTTCCGCGGCCGGCGCCGCGACGCGCTGGCCGACGGTCACGCCCGAGCAGGCCGTCGCCCATCCGAAGTGGTCGATGGGGCCGAAGATCTCGGTCGATTCGGCCACGCTGATGAACAAGGGCCTGGAAGTGATCGAGGCCCACCACCTGTTCGGCGTGCCGGCCGAGCGCATCGACGTGCTGGTGCATCCGCAGAGCCTGGTGCATTCGCTGGTCGACTTCGTCGACGGCTCCACGCTGGCCCAGCTCGGCCTGCCCGACATGCGCACCGCGCTGGCGGTCGGGCTCGGCTGGCCGGAGCGGATCGACTCCGGCGTCGCCGGGCTGGACCTGCTGGCGCAGGGCGCGCGCTGGATTTCGAGGCGCCCGGACCTGGACGCCTTCCCCTGCCTGCGCCTGGCCTTCGACGCGCTGCAGGCCGGCGGCACCGCGCCGGCGGTGCTCAACGCCGCCAACGAAGTGGCGGTTTCAGCCTTTCTTCAGCGGCCGGATCGGCTTCCTGGCCATCCCCGCGCTGGTCGAGGCCGCGCTCGCCGCGCTGCCCAGGCAGCGCGCGGCCGATTCGCTCGACGCGCCTGCGCGAGGCCGACGCGGCCGCCCGCCGACACGTCGAACGCGCAGTCGCCCGGCTGACCGCGCCGCATGATGCATCCCGAGCCACGGTCGCCGGACGGCCGCGCATGAGTGAGCTTCTTCGGCTCGATCTGGTGGCTGATCGTCAGCCTCGGCGTGCTGGTCACCTTCCACGAGTTCGGCCACTACTGGGTCGCGCGCCGCTGCGGCGTCAAGGTGCTGCGCTTCTCGGTCGGCTTCGGCAAGCCGCTGTGGTCGCGCCGCGGCCGCGACGGCACCGAATACGCCGATCGCCGCGATCCCGCTGGGCGGCTACGTCAAGATGCTCGACGAGCGCGAGGGCGACGTGCCCGCCGGCCGAACGCCGCGCAGGCCTTCAACCGCAAGTCGGTCTGGCAGCGCATCGCGATCGTCGCCGCCGGCCCGGTCGCCAACCTGCTGCTGTGCGTGGCGCTGCTGTGGGCGATGTTCGTGGTCGGCCGGCCCGGACTACGCGCCGGTGGTCGGCCAGGCCGAGGGCATCGCCGCCGAGGCCGGGCTGCAGCGCGGCGACACGCGTCGCTGGCGGTCGGCGACCGCGCCACCCCGACCTGGAGCGAGGTCGCAGCTGGCGCTGCTGCCGGCCGCGCTGGACCGCGCGCGACGTCGCGCGTGCGCGTGCGCGACGCCGACGGCAGCGACGCCGTCCGCGCACCTGCGCGCTGTCGCGCCTGCCGGACGACTTCGACGAGCGCCGCGCGATCCAGGCCATCGGCCTGTCGCCGCGCCACCTGCATGCTGCCGGCCGTGGTCGGCCGCGTGGTCGCCGGCAGCCGCCGCCTGGGGCGTGCTGGCCGAGGGCGACCGCATCACTGCGCTCGATGGCAAGCCGGTCACGCGGCTCGACGACGTCATCGCGCCGATGGTCCAGGCGCTGGGCGAGCGCGGCGGCCCGGCGATGGTCGAGGTCGAGCGCGACGGCGAGCGCCTGGCGCTGGAGATCACGCCGCGGCGCATCGCAGGACGAGCCGGACGCGCCTACTGGGCGCTCGGCATCGCCTCGGCCCGCCGCGGCGCTGCCGGCCAAGGACGCGGTGCTGCGCTACGGGCCGCTCGCAGGCGCATCCCGGCCGCCGTGCGCGAGACCGGCACCAGGCCGGCGAGCTGCTGGACATGATCGGCCGCGCGTTCACCGGCCGCGTCTCGGTGAGAACACCGTCGCCGGCCCGATCACCATCGCGCGGGCCGCCAATGCCTACGCCGCAGCAGGGCGTGGCCTGGTTCCTGTCGCTTCTGGCCCTGCTGTCGCTGAGCCTGGGCATCATGAACCTGCTGCCGATCCCGATCTTGGACGGCGGTCACCTGCTGTATTACCTTATCGAGCTGGTCAAGGGCAGCCCGGTCAGCGAGCGCGTGATGGCCGCCGGGCAGTACGTCGGCCTGGCGCTGCTCGCCGGCCTGATGGGCCTGGCGTTCTACAACGACATCGTGACAACCTGGTGCGCTGATGACGGCGCACCGGAACCGCCCGCCGCACCTGCCCTGCCGCCGCCGTGCCCCGCCCTGCGGGCGACCACGATCCCCAACCGGACGTGATGATGACGCGACTGCCCTGCCCGCCGCCTGCTTGCCCTTGCCCTCGCCGCGGCGCTGGCTCCGGCGCTCCCCGCACTGGCACAGACGGCGACCCGTTCGTCACCGATCCCGCTCGCGTCCGCGCCGCAGGCCGCCCGTCTGCGAGCGCCTTCACCGTCAGCGACATCCGCGTCGACGGCCTGCAGCGCATCTCCGCCGGCACCGTGTTCACCTACCTGCCGATCGAGCGCGGCGACACGGTCGACCGCGCCAAGGCCGGCGAGGCGATCCGCGCGCTGTACAAGACCGGCTTCTTCGAGGACGTGCAGCTCGACCGCCAGGGCGACATCCTGGTGGTCACCGTGCACCGAGCGCCCGGCGATCAACAAGCTCACCCTGACCGGCAACAAGGACATCAAGACCGAGGACCTGATCAAGGGCCTGCAACGAGATCGGCCTGGCCGAGGGCGAGACCTTCGACCGCCTCGCCCTCGACCGCGTCACCCAGGAACTGACCCGCCAGTACAACAACCGCGGCAAGTACAACGTCGAGCATCACCCCGACGGTCGTCGCGGCTCGACCGCAACCGCGTCGACGTCACCATCGACGATCAAGGAAGGCAAGGCCGCCAAGATCCGCCACATCAACCTCGTCGGCAACGAGACCTTCGAGCGACGAGGACATCCTGCGACAGCTGGGAGTCGGCCGACCAGCAACTGGCTGTGCTGGTACCGCCGCGACGACCAGTACTCGCGCGAGAAGCTCTCCGGCGACCTCGAGAAGCTCAACGCCTTCTACCTCGACCGCGGCTACGTCGACTTCAACGTCGACTCCACCCAGGTCGCGATCAGCCCCGACAAGCAGCGACATGTTCATCACCGCCAGCATCACCGAGGGCGAGCAGTACACGGTCTCCGACGTCAAGGTCACCGGCGACACCGTGCTGCCGCAAGGAGCAGATCGAGAAGCTGGTGCTGGTCAAGCCGGACCAGATCTTCTCGCGCGCGCCTGCTGGAGGTCACCTCCGACGCGATCACCGCGACGCTGGGCAACATCGGCTACGCCTTCGCCCAGGTCAACCCGATCCCGGACGTCGACCGCGAAGACCAGCACCGTCGCGCATCAACCTGCAGGTCGTGCCGGGCCCGCGCGTCAACGTGCGCCGCATCGTGTTCAAGGGCAACACCCGCACCGCCGACGAGGTGCTGCGCCGCGAGATGCGCCAGTTCGAGGGCGCGTGGTACTCGCAGGCCGCGATCGACCGCTCCAAGATCCGCCTGCAGCGCCTGGGCTACTTCGAGACGGTCGACGTCGAGACCCAGCCGGTCGCCGGCAGCAACGACCAGGTCGACGTGGTCGTCAACGTCAAGGAGACCACGTCGGGCAGCTTCGTGTTCGGCCTGGGCTACTCGCAGCTGCGCCGGCCTGACCACGCAGATCCAGCTGTCGCAGAACAACTTCCTCGGCAGCGGCAACCGCGTCTCGGTGCAGGCCGCAGCGCAACGACTACCTGCAGCGCTTCGACTTCTCCTTCCTCAACCCGTACTTCACCGACGACGGCATGTCGCTCGGCTACAACCTGTGGTAGCGCGAGTTCGACAACTCCGACTTCAACACCGCGCGTACTCCAGCACCAGCGGCGCGGCGCAGGCGGTGCTCGGCGTGCCGATCACCGAGACCGACACCGTCACCGCTGCTGTTCGGCATCGACCGCAACCAGATCTTCGCCTTCCGCGGCTCCACGCCGCAGCCGATCGTCGACTACATCGACGCGCGTGGGCCAGCGCACCTTCCATGCCTGGCGCGCGCGAGATCGGCTGGGCGCGCGACACCCGCAACAACTTCGCTGACGCCGACCGCGCGGCACGCTACCAGCGCGTCGTGGCTGGAGTCGACGCTGCCGGGCTCGACCGTCGAGTACTTCAAGCTCAACTACGACTTCTCCAAGTACTGGCCGATCTCGCGCCACCTGGTGCTCAACACCCGCGCCGAACTGGGCTACGGCGACAGCTATGGCGACGCCATCGTGCGCAACGTCTGCTTCACCGACGGCTCGCTGGTGGACGACTGACGGCAACCGCGACACTCCGCCTGCGTTCGTGCCCGGCCCGGCGCCGACCGAGCCGTGCGACGACGACGTCGCCCGATTACACGGGCACGCTGACCGCCGACGGCCTGCCGTTCTTCGAGAACTTCTACGCCGGCGGCCCGCGCTCGGTGCGCGGCTTCCGCGACAACACCCTGGGCCCGCGCGACGCATTGCCGGCAGCAACTTCACCGCAGCCGCTCGGCGGCGCGGTCAAGACGATCGGCTCGCTGGAGATGTTCTTCCCGACGCTGCTCGACACGCCCGGCCGCGCGCATCTCGGCGTTCGTCGACTTCGGCAACGTGTTCGACGGCGTCGGACGACTTCGACGCCGGCGAATTGCGCGCCTCGACCGGCCTGGCGCTGCATGTGGCGCTCGCCGATGGGCCCGATCTCGATCAGCTACGCGTTCCCGCTGCGCGAAGGAAGACGGCGACGAGATCGAGCGCCTGCAGTTCACCTTCGGCGGCGCAGTTCTGACGGCGGCCGCCGGCCGGCCCGTGTGATGGCCGCCTGCGACGTACACCGCCGCCGAACTGGCCGAGCGCTTCGGGCTCGACCTGCGCGGCGACGGCGACGCGCACCGTGTCACGGCGTCGGCACGCTGGCCGGCGCGCCGGCCCGGCGCAGCTCGCCTTCCTCGCCAACCCGCACTACCGCGCGCAGCTGGCCGACAGCCGCGCCGGCGTCGTGGTCCTGCGCGCCGAGGACGCCGACGGCCACGCCGGCACCGCGCTGATCGCGCGCGATCCCTACGCCGCCTTCGCGCGCATCGCCGCGCTGTTCGAGCCGCGCCGCGGCGCCGTGCCCGGCATCCATCCCACCGCCGTCGTCGACCGCCGACGCGCGTCGATCGCCGCCGACGCCAGCATCGGCGCCGTTCGTCAGCATCGGCGCGCGCAGCCGCATCGAGGCCGGCGCGGTGCATCGGCGCCGGGCTGCGTGATCGGCGAGGACTGCGTCGTCGGCGCCGGCAGCGAGCTGGTCGCGCGCGTCACCCTGGTCACGCGCGTGCGCCTCGGCCAGCGCGTGCGCGTGCATCCGGGCGCCGTGCTCGGCGCCGACGGCTTCGGCCTGGCGATGGAAGCCGGCCGCTGGATCAAGGTGCCGCAGCTGGGCGGCGTGGTCATCGGCGACGACTGCGAGATCGGCGCCAACACCACCATCGACCGCGGCGCGCATCGAGGACACCGTGCTCGAGGAGGACGTGCGCCTCGACAACCAGATCCAGATCGGCCACAACGTCCGCATCGGCGCGCACACCGCGATGGCCGGCTGCGTCGGCGGTGGCCGGCAGCGCGCGCATCGGCCGCTACTGCCTGATCGGCGGCGGCGCCGGCATCGCTCGGCCACCTCGAGATCTGCGACCGCGTCATCGTCACGGCGATGAGCCTGGTCACCCACTCCATCCGCGAACCCGGCGAGTATTCCTCGGGCACGCCGCTGATGGACAATCGCAGCTGGCGCAAGAACGCCGCCCGCTTCAAGCAGCTCGACGCGCTGGCGCGTCAGATCGCGCTGCAACGCCGCCGACAAGGAGCATGATCGATGAGTTCGCACCCCGTCGCGACTGCCCGCTCGACGTCGACCGGCATCCAGGCGCTGCTGCCGCACCGCTACCCGTTCCTGCTGGTCGACCGCGTGGTCGAGCTCGAGCCGAACAAGCGCGTGCTGGCCTACAAGAACGTCACCATCAACGAGCCCTTCTTCCAGGGCCATTTCCCCGGCCACCCGGTGATGCCGGGCGTGCTGGTGATCGAGGCGCTGGCGCAGGCCGGCGGCCTGCTGACCCAGCTCGCCACCGGTCCGGCGACTGCGACGGGCAAGCTGTTCTACCTGGTCAAGATCGACAACGCGCAAGTTCTCGCGGATGGTCGTGCCGGGCGACCGGCTGGAGCTCGAGGTCGAGCTCAAGCGCATGATCCGCAACATGGCGCATGTACGAGCGGCATCGCGCGCGTCGACGGCGAGCAGGTCGCCTGCGCCGAGATCCTCTGCGCCGAGGTCAAGGCAGCTGAGCATGGCCACTGCCGCACCCGCATCCATCCCAGCGCGGTGGTCGATGCCGGCGCGCGGCTCGGCGCCGGCGTGCAGCGTCGGCGCGTTCTGCTTCATCGGCGCCGACGTCGAGATCGGCGACGGCACCACGCATCGGCCCGCACTGCAGCGTCACGGGCCCGACCCGCATCGGCCGCGACAACCGCTTCCACGGCCACTGCCGCGCATCGGCGGCGACCCGCAGGACAAGAAGTTCGCCGGCGAGCGCGCCGAGCTGGTGATCGGCGACCGCAACATCGTTCCGCGAGTTCGTCACCATCAACCGCGGCACCGGCGGCGGCGGCGGCGTCACCCGCATCGGCGACGACAACTGGATCATGGCCTACGCGCACATCGCGCACGACTGCATCGTCGGCAACCACTGCGTGTTCTCCAACAACGCCACGCTGGCCGGCCACGTCGCCGTCGGCGACCACGTGATCCTCGGCGGCTTCGCCGGCGTGCACCAGTTCTGCCGCATCGGCGCGCACGCCTTCATCGGCATGGGCGCCTGTCAACGGCGACGTGCCGCCGTTCGTGATGGTCGCGCAGGACGGCTACGGCCGGCCGCGCGGCATCAACGCCGAAGGCCTCAAGCGCCGCGGCTTCGACGCCGAGCGCATCGCCGCGATCAAGCGCGCCTACCGCGCCGCTGTACATGTCCGGCGCGCCGCTGGACGAAGCGCGCAAGCGGAGCTGGCCGAGACTCGGCGCGGCGACAGCGCCGACGTGCGTGCGGTGCTCGACTTCATCGAGCGCAGCGAACGCGCGGCGCTGCTGCGCTGAGCACGGTCGCACGCCTCGCGCCGATGCGCCATGCGCATGCCTCGTCGCCGGCGAAGCCTCCGGCGACCTGCTCGGCGCCGGCCTGATCGCGCGAACTGCGCAAGCGCTATCCCGGACGCCGAATTCGCCGGCATCGGCGGCGACGCGATGCGCGCGGCCGGGCTGGACGCCTGGCACGACGCCGCGCGAACTGGCGGTGATGGGCCTGGCCGAAGTGCTGCGCCACCTGCCGCGCCTGCTGCGCGCTGCGCCGCGCGCTGCGCCAGCGCCTGCTGGCGTGGCAGCCGGACGTGTTCATCGGCATCGACGCGCCCGACTTCAACCTCGGCGTGGAGCGCTGGCTCAAGGAGCGCGGCGTCCGCACCGTGCATTACGTCAGCCCGTCGGTCTGGGCCTGGCGCGAGAAGCGCGCGGCGAAGATCGGCCGCAGCGCCGACCGCGTGCTGTGCCTGTTCCCGATGGAGCCGCCGATCTATGCAGCGCATGGCGTCGATGCGCGCTTCGTCGGCCATCCGCTCGCCGACGCGATGCCGCTGCGAGCCCGACCGCGGCGCCGCGCGCGCGCAGCTCGGCCTCGACCGCGGCCGCGCCGGTGCTGGCGCTGCTGCCGGGCTCGCGCGCTGGGCGAGATCGAGCGCCTGGGCCGCGATCTTCCTCGCCGCGGCCGCGCGCGTGCTCGCCGAAGTGCCCGGACCTGCAGGTCGTCGTGCCGATCGCCGAACGCGCGCGCGCGCGCCGCATTCGAGCGCGTGCTGGCCGCGCATCCCGACGCCGACGCGCTGCGCCCGGCGCTGCGCGTGCTCGACGGCCACGCGCGCACGGCGATGATCGCCAGCGACGTCGTCCTGCTGGCCTCGGGCACCGCGACGCTGGAGGCGATGCTGGCCAAGCGGCCGATGGTGGTCGGCCTACCGGGTCGCGCCGCTGACGCTATGCGCTTGGTGAAGGGCCTGGGCATGCTGCAAGGTCGACCACTACAGCCTGCCCAACGTGCTGGCCGGCGAAGCGCCTGGTGCCCGGAGCTGATGCAGGACGACTGCACGCCGGAGAAGCTCGCCGACGCGACGCTGGCCGCGTTGCGCGACCCGTCGCAGTCGCCGGCCGGCTGCAGCCGCGCTTCCGCGCACTGCACCAGGCACTGCGGCAGGACGCCTCGGCACGCGCCGCCGATGCGGTCGGCGAACTGCTCGCGGTGCCCGCGACGCCGCACGCCGCGGCGAGGCACACTCGCCCATGGCTGACGGCGCACAGCTCGCGTTCGACCTGCCCGTCGCGCCCGGCGCGCGCCGCATCGCCGGCGTCGACGAAGCCGGGCGCGGGCCGCTGGCCGGGCCGGTGGTGGTGGCCGCGGTGGTGCTCGCCCCGGGCGCACGCCGGTCAACGGCCTGGACGATTCCAAGCAGCTCACCGCACAGCGCGCGCGAACGCTGTTCGAACGCATCATCGAGCGCGCCACTGGCCTGGCACGTCGTCAGTTCGTCGAGGTCGACGACATCGACCGCCTCAACATCTTCCAGGCGACGATGCTGGGCATGCGCCGCGCGCTGGAGGGCGTCGCGCACGCCGCCGACGTCGCGCGCATCGACGGCAACGCGCTGCCGCGCGGCCTGCCCTGCCCGGCCGAGGCCTGGATCGGCGGCGACGCGCGCGACCGCGCGATCATGGCCGCCTCGATCCTGGCCAAGGTCACGCGCGACCGCCACGATGCGCGCAGCTGCACGACGCGCTGGCCGCACTACGGCTTCGACGAGCACAAGGGCTACGGCACGCCCGCGCACCTGGCCGCGCTGCGCACGCACGGCCCGTGCCCGCAGCACCGGCGCAGTTTCGCGCCGGTGCGCGAAGCGATGGGCACGGCCGCGCCCGTCCGCGAGGCGATGGGCACGGCCGCGCCGGTGCGCGAGGCCGCCGACAGCCACGTGCCGACGCCGCTTTCCTGCCGCGCGCCCGTACCCGAAGCGCTCTAGCTAGCGGATGATGATCGCCGGATCGGTAACCACCCCGTTGGCGGCGATGCCGTAGGCATAGGTGCCGTCCGGCCCCGAGATCTCGCGCCTGACCTTGTTGCGCCGGCCGGCCATGCTCGACTCCAGCGGGCCCCCCAGGTCCCCGGCCAGCGGCGCCGCCGCCTTGAACTCGATCCGGAAGGTGACGGGCTCGGCCATGGGTCCGCGCCAGGTCACCTCGGTGCCGCTGTCGACATGGCAGTTCTCCGGCGAGGCCCGTGCCGCGCCGTTGGCGGCGTAGGTGATGTTGATGTAGACCGGCCCGGTCGCACCCGGCGTGCCACACCACGTGCCGTCGTCCGGGTCGACCGAGCGATCCGCCATCTCTGCAGGGTCCTCTTGCGTACGCTGCATCGGGCAAGCGACGAGGCCGATACCAGCGATTGCAGCGAGAACCCACATTCTCAACGTGTTCATGCTTTTCTCCTGATGGACAGACTGATGGGACTGCTGGGAGTTCGCCCGTGCGTGGAACTGGTTGGGGGTCATGACGCTACCCGCCGGGCCCGGGCCTTCGCCCGTGGCGAGCAGATGCCGCAGGTAGGGCGACGCACGCAGCCGCTGCACGGGGATGCCGGCGTCACGCGCACGAGCCAGGCGCTGGCGGGCGCCCTGCTCGTCACCGAGCGCGGCCAGCGTCTGCGCCCCCAGAACGCCACCTCGCCGCGTTCGGTGTCCAGCGCCTCGGCCTGCGCCAGTCGCGCGCGGGCGGTGCCTTCCTCGGACAGGTTCGCGCGATACCAGGCCAACAACGCCAACGCCTGGGCGTCGCTGCGGTTGATGGCGACATAGGCCTCGGCCATCCGCGCGGCGCGGCGGTAGGGCGCCTCGGCTTCGGCGGCCGTCACCGGGTCGGCCGACAGGGCATCGCCGACGTTGCCCCAGATGCGGTAGTCGCCAGGGTCCAATTCGGCGGCGTGGCGGAACAGGTCCGCGGCCTCGGCGTAGGCGCCCTGTTCGTAGCGCAGCGTGCCGAAATTGCTGAGCGCGCCGTAACTGGGTTCGATGCGCAGCGATCGCTCGAACGCCTCGGCCGCGTTCGCGGTATCGCCACCGGCCAGATACAGGCCACCCAGGCTGCTCCACAGCCCGGCATCGCCCGGCAGCAGTGTCGTGGCCGTGCGGAACGACTCGATCGCCGCCGCCGTGTCGCCGTTGAGGTACTGGTGGTAGCCCAGCTCGCGGTAGATCACGCCATCGCCCGGCCGCAGCCGGCGCGCCTGCTCGAAGTAATCCAGGGCCTGCGTGTTCCGGCCCTGCGCGCTGTGGATGCGTGCCAGGCCGATATAGGCCGCCGGCCGCAGCGACAGGTCTTCCAGCGCGCGCGTGTACTGCACGGTGGCCTGCGTCGAACTCGCTGCGCGCGCGGTGCAGTTCGCCCAGCGCCAATGCTGACCTCGCGCAGCGTCGGATCCATCTGCTCGGCGCGCGCGCAGGCCGCCGTGCGCCGTTCGAACGCGGGCGCGTCGCGCGCGCTCTTCGAACCGGGCGATCTCCGCGCGGCAGATGCCCGCCTGTGCGCGCGCGAACCCGGCATCGGCCGCCAGCGCCTGCGTTGAAGAACCCCACCGCGTTGACCAGCCGTGCGTCGTCGCCGCCGTCGCGCAGCTGCTGCAGCCCTTTCAGGTAAGCGTCGTAGGCGTCGAGCTCGTGCGTGGGCGCCAGCCGCTGCGCCAGCGCCGGGCCCTCGCCCGGCAGCACGCCCAGCAGCGACTGCACCACCTCGTTGGCGATCTCGCTCTGCACGGCGAATACGTCGGCCGCGTCGCGTTCGTAGGTGTCGCTCCACAGGGTGAAGCCGCTCGCCGTGTCCGACAGCCGCGCGTTGATGCGCACGCGCGCGCCGTCGCGCCGCACGCTGGCGTCGAGCACCGTCGCCACGCCCAGGGTTGCGCGCCCAGCGCCTTGATGTCCGGTGCGCCCTGCGCAGCCGGCGTCCGATGCAACGCGGGCGGCGACCTTCAGCCCCGGCACCCCGGCCAGCGCGTCGTGCATCTCCACCGCCAGGCCTTCGGCGAAATAGCTGTCGTCGCGGTCGTCGCTCAGGCTGGTGAAGGGCAGCACCGCGATCGAGGCGTCACCGGGGCGCGCCGGTGGCGCCTGCGCGCGCCAGGCCAGTACGCCCAGCACGGCGATCAACACGGCCGCCGCACCCGCCGCCCACCGCGCGCGGACCGGCCCGCGCGGGCGATGCCCCGGTGGCGGAGGTAGAGGCAACAGCCCCGGCGAGGCCGCCGTCCCGCGTGCCCCGGGTACGGGCTGCGAACCGTTGTCCGCCACGCCGCCGGGCGCCGCCGTGTCCCGTTCCGTCGAGAGTGCCCCTTCCTCTTCCGACTGGACGGCGCCGGCCGCCGGCACTGCCATCGTGGCGCCAGGCGGGCCTGTGCCGGATTCATCGGTCGCAGGCGCCGTGTCGGAATCCGGCGGCGCGTCGTCGCCCGCCGGCCCCGGCATGCCGGCCAGCTCGCCGATGAACCGGTACCCCAGCGCGTGCTGGGTCTGGATGTAGACCGGGCGGTGCGCGTCGTCGTTGAGCACGTGGCGCAGCTGTGCGATGGCCCGGGTCAGCACGCCGGGCGTCACGTGGCGGTGCCCCCACACCGCGTCCAGCAGGTCGTCGCGGGCGACCAGTTCGCCGGCATGCCGCAGCAGCACCAGCAGCACTGCGAACGCCTTGGGTTCGACCGCCTGTGGCGCTCCGTCGCGGGTCAGGGTATGTGCAATGGCGTCGACCACCACCGGGCCGAATCGGTAGCGTTCCCCCGTCGAACCGCCTTCTCCGGCGGACCCTGACGGTTCCATCGCAAAAACCTCATGACCGCCACACGAACCTGTGACAACGCAGACGGAAAGCACCGGCGGCCATCATGACCCCGCGGCCCGACCGGCGGACCCTGTGACCACGCCGGAGATGCCGGCGTCCCCCACCGGAGAACCGCCATGAACGCCGCCACCCTGAGCCTGAACGCCCCCCTGTCGCCGCTGGTGACCCCAGTGCCCGCCGACCGCCCGCACCGCCGCCGCCGCGTCGACCGCTTCGAGTTGTCCGACAGCGCGCTGGACCGGTTCAACGGCCTGATTACCCGGCTGGACCCCAGCGCCTCCGCGCTGGAATGGGACACCCTGGCCACCGCCGCCCGCCGCGTCTGCGAGCAGGGCGAAGCCGGCGCCGCCGCCCTCCGCGCCATCCACCAGCGCCTGCGCCGCGCGGTCGTGCTGGCCCGCCTGCTGGCCGACGCCGGCTGGACCCCGGCCAACGACGCCGTCGACATCGCCGGCGAAGTGGTCGACTACGTCCGCGGCGGACACGACCTGATCCCCGATGCCCTCCAGCAGGTCGGCCGGCTGGACGACGCCATCGTGGTCGACGCCGCCTGGCCGCGGCTGTCGGACGAGGTGGCCGAGTACCTGGACTACTGCCGCCTGCGCCGGATCGAAGCCGCCCTGCGCGGCGAGGAGCCGGGTGGTTTCCGCTTCGACCGCACCGACTGGCAGGATGCCGCCCGCGCCGAGATCGCCCTGGCCGCCCATTGCCGCGCGGTGCGCGATGGATCGTACGTGCGGGCACAGGCACCGCTGTTCCGGGTGCATTGAGGCGACGGGCTTGAGCCCTGCCTTCAAGCAGAAAAAGAAGCTCGCCAAGCCCGCGCTTGCTCCCTCCCCTGCTTGCAGGGGGTGAGGAGGACCGCCTGCGAGCCGCACAGGGTCGCGGTTCGAGGAACGCCCACCGGCTGAGCCGGTGGGCCGGACGGGTTGGGAAGGGGTGCTCTTCTTCGCTCGGAAAACACCACCCTCCCGCCCGAAAAGCACCCCCTCAACCTCCCCCTGCAAGCAGGGGGAGGGGCCAAAGCCACAGGCACTGCGCCCTTACTCCCTCCCCTGCTTGCAGGGGAGGGCTGGGGAGGGGTGCTCTGCCCCGCGCTGGGAACACCACCCTCCCGCCCGAAAAGCACCCCCTCCCAACCTCCCCCTGCAGGCAGGGGTAGGGGTCACTCCCCCCGCACGGCCCGCGGCCCGCGGCCCGCGGCAGCGCGCCCCACTTCCGACACTGGAATCCGCCCCCGCACAGGCGCATGCTGGCGCCACATCGATCCATCGGGGCACGGCGCCACGCCGGCCCGCCTCGCCCCAGTCCTTGCACGGCCGGCACCGCGAGGACATGTCATGCGTACTTCCGCCCTGACGCCGGCCTACGCGCCCCTGCCCTTCGGCGCCGCCCAGGCCGATATCGACCCGTCCACCGCCCCCGACTTCGCCCCCGAAGCCGTCGCCCGGTTCGACGCCCTCCTCCACGAGATCCACCCCGACGCCCCGCGCGTCAACGTGCCGCGCCTGCGCAGCCTGGCCGCGTCGCTGCTGGCCATGCCGCCCGCCCAGGCGCGGGAGATGCTGGCCCTGCGCATCACCCGCATCCAGTCGCTGCGCGCGATGCTGCGCGATGCCGACTGGGACCCCGACGCCGCCATGCGCGCGCGCGTGTCCAAGCTGGTGGACTACGTCGACCGCGACGACGACCTGATCCCTGACGGCACGGGCCTGCTGGGCAAGCTCGACGACGTGCTGCTGTTCGAACTGGCATGGCCTGCCTTCGAGGCCGAAGCCGAGGAGTACATCGACTTCTGCGCCTACCGCCAGGACGAGCACCCCGACGGGGACGCCGCCCACCGGCGCGCCGCCTGGCTGCGCGACCGCCTGGCCGAACTGGCGCTGCTGCAGCACCACGCCCGCGTCAACGACAGCCACTACGCCGAAGCCCGGATGCCCGCCACCCCGTTCCGCATCGGCGGTGGCTGACCGTGTCGACCTGACTCCGCCCGACACGCCCCCCTCCCAGCCTCCCCATGCAGGCAGGGGGAGGAGTCAATCTGGAGCGCCGGCTTTTACTCCCTCCCCTGCTTGCAGGGGGTGAGGAGGACCGCCTGCGAGCCGCACAGGGTCGCGGTTCGAGGAACGCCCACCGGCTGAGCCGGTGGGCCGGACGGGCTGGGGAGGGGTGCTCTGCCCTGCGCTGAAAACACCACCACTCCGCCCGGCACGCCCCCCCTTCCAACCTCCCCCTGCAGGCAGGGGGAGGGGCCAACGCATCAAGCACGGGAGGGGCCAGCCACCGCACCGCCTGTCAAGCCTTGTACCCGAGGGCCGGGCTGCTAACCTGCCCGTTCGCACGCCGTCTGCCGCCGTCCCGGGCCCGGCATCGGCCCGCCGCATCGCAAGGCAGGCATGTCCGCACCCTTCGTACACCTCCACCTGCACAGCGAGTATCTCGCTCGCCGACTCCACCATCCGCGTCGGCGAGCTGGTCAAGCGCTGCGTGGCGCTGGGCCAGCCGGCCGTGGCGCTGACGGACATCAACAACCTGTTCGCCGCGGTGCAGTTCCAGAAGAAGGCCGAGGCCGCCGGCATCAAGCCGATCCTCGGCGCGGACCTGGCGCTGGCCGACGGCAACGAGGCGCCCACCCGCCTGACCGCTGCTGTGCCGCGACCACGACGGCTACCTCACCCTGTCGCGCCTGCTCACGCGGATGTGGATGGAAGGCCACCGCCATGACGGCGTGATCCTGCGCCCGGAGTGGCTGCGCGAGGACAACGCCGGCCTGTTCGCGCTGGCCGGGCGTGCACAGCCTGCGCCGGGCGCCTGGCCCGCGGCGGCCGGCACGAGCTGGCCGAGGCCGCCGTCGCCGACTGGCAGAGCGTGTTCGACGACCGCCTGTTCCTGGAGCTCACCCGCACCGGGCGCGAGGGCGAGGACGCCTACAACACCCTCGCCCTGCACCTCTCAAGCAAGCGCGGCCTGCCGGTGGTGGCGACCAACGACACCCGGTTCCTGGACCGCGAAGGCTTCGACGCCCACGAGGCGCGCGTGTGCATTGCCTCGGGCCGCGTGCTCGACGACCCCAAGCGGCCCAAGGACTACACGCCCGAGCAGTACCTGAAGTCGTGCGACGAGATGCGCGCGCTCTTCGCGACGTGCCCGACGCCATCGACAACGCGCTGGCGCTGGCCACGCGCTGCAACGCCGAGATGAAGCTGGGCGACGTACTACCTGCCCGCCTTCCCGGTGCCCGACGACCACACCATCGAGTCGTGGCTGCGCAGCGAGGCCCATGCCGGCCTCGACAAGCGGCTGGAGAAGGCCCCGCTCGCCGAAGGCCATACGCGCGAGGACTACGACCGCGCGCCTGGACACCGAGCTGGACGTCATCATCTCGATGGGGTTCCCCGGCTACTTCCTGATCGTCGCGGACTTCATCAACTGGGGTAAGGCGCAGGGCATCCCGGTCGGCCCGGGCCGCGGTTCGGGCGCGGGCTCGCTGGTGGCGTGGGCGCTGGGCATCACCGACCTGGACCCGCTGCCGTACGACCTGCTGTTCGAGCGCTTCCTCAACCCCGAACGCGTGTCGATGCCCGACTTCGACATCGACTTCTGCATGGACCGCCGCGACGAGGTCATCGACTACGTCGCGCGCAAGTACGGCCGCGACCGCGTCAGCCAGATCATCACCTACGGCACCATGGCGGCCAAGGCCGTGGTGCGCGACACCGGCCGCGTGCTCGGCCACCCGTACGGCTTCGTCGACGGCATCGCCAAGCTCATCCCCAACACGCTGGGCATCTGCCTGGACGACGCACTGGGCGAGTCCGAGGCCGCACGCAAGAACACCGAGCTGGCGTCGGCCGACCTCATCGCCCGCTACCACAGCGAGGACGACGTCCGCGACCTGCTCGACCTCGCCCGCCAGCTGGAAGACCTCACCCGCAACGCCGGCAAGCACGCCGGCGGCGTGGTCATCGCGCCCAGCCCGCTGAGCGACTTCTGCCCGCTGTTCGCCGAACACGACGGCGAAGGCCGCGGCAAAAGCCCCGTCACCCAGTTCGACAAGGACGACGTCGAAGCCGTCGGCCTGGTGAAGTTCGACTTCCTCGGCCTGCGCACGCTGACGATCATCGACTGGGCGGTGAAGGCGATCAACCGCCGGCATTCGGGAGTGGGGATTCGGGATTCGGAAACGCAGAGCGGTGCTTCTGCGAATCCCGCATCCCCAATCGCCAATCCCATCGCTCCACTCGACATCACCGCCCTCCCCCTCGACGACACCGCCACCTACGAGCTGTTCGCCCGCGGCGACACCGTGGCGGTGTTCCAGTTCGAGTCGCGCGGCATGCGCGAGCTGCTCAAGCGCGCCAGGCCCGACGTCTTCGAGGACATCATCGCGCTGGCCGCGCTGTTCCGTCCCGGCCCGCTGGGCAGCGGGATGGACCGCGAATGGGTCGACCGCAAGCACGGCCACACGCAGGTCAGCTACCCGCACCCGCTGCTGGAGCCGGTGCTGAGCCCGACCTACGGCGTCATCGTCTACCAGGAACAGGTGATGCAGATCGCCCAGGTCCTGGCCGGCTACACGCTGGGCGGCGCGGACATGCTGCGCCGCGCGATGGGCAAGAAGAAGCCCGAGGAGATGGCCAAGGAGCGCGCCAAGTTCGAGGCCGGCTGCGCCGAGCGCGGCATCGCGCCCAACGTCGCCACGCCCATCTTCGACTTGATGGAGAAGTTCGCCGAGTACGGCTTCAACAAGTCGCACTCGGCCGCCTACGCGCTGGTCGCCTACCAGACCGCATGGCTGAAGGTTCACTACCCGGCCGAGTTCATGGCCGCGGTGCTGTCCTCGGACATGGACAACACCGACAAGGTCACCGGGTTCCTGGACGAGTGCCGGGTGATGGGCCTGACCGTGTTGCCGCCGGACGTGGACGCCTCGGCGTACATGTTCGAGGCGACCTCACCGGACACCATCCGCTACGGACTGGGCGCGGTGAAGGGCGTCGGCCGTGGCGCCTGCGAGGCCATCGTCGAGGCGCGCCGCGCCGGGCCGTTCGGTGACCTGCTGGAGTTCTGCAAGCGCGTCGACAGCGGCAAGCTCAACCGCCGCGCACTGGAAGCGCTCACCCAGGCCGGCGCGCTCGACAGGCTGGGGAAGAACCGCGCCAGCCTGATGCTGCAGCTGCCCGAAGTGCTGCGCGCCACCGACCAGCTGGCACGCGAGCGTGCCGCCGGCCAGGTGTCCCTCTTCGGCGGTGGGGAGGCGGCCGCGCCCGCACTGCACATCGACCTGCCGGAAACCGACGAATACCCGCTGGGCCAGCTGCTCAATGGCGAGCGCGAAACGCTCGGCCATTACCTCAGCGGCCACCCGTTCGACCCGTACCGCGACGAGTTGCACGCCCTCACCGGCCACGACCTGGGCGACCTGGACAAGATCTGGGCCACCCGCCCCGACAGCGCCCGCGGCGGCTGGCGCCCGGAAGTGGAAACCGTCGTCGCCGGCCAGGTGGTCGCCCTGCGCAAGAAGGGCGACAGCCAGATGTTCGTGCAGATCGAGGACGGCCGCGGCCGCCTGGAATGCGCCTTCTTCGGCGAGACGTACGGGGAGTTCGCCGCCCTGCTCAGCCGCGACCGCCTGCTGGTCATCCAGGGCGGCCTGCGCGAGGACGCCTTCAGTGGTGGCTTTGCGCTCAAGGCGGCGCGGTGCTGGGATTACAGCCAGATCTGTTCGCAGCACGCGCAAGCGGTTGTCGCTGCGGCTGGACCTGCGCGTGCCGGGGATCTGGGACCGGGTGGATGCGTTGCTGTCGAAGCACCGGCCCGGGGGGACGCCGATCCGGTTGGACCTGCTGCGCAACGGGGCGGCGGGTATGCTCGACCTCAATGGCACCAGTTCCGTGCGGGTGGATGCGGAATTGATGGGGATGTTGCGGGCGGTGCCGGGGGTTAAGGCGGTCAAGTTGGCTTTGGGTAGGCCTTGGGGCTGATAGCGCTCAGGGCCGACTGCAATGTCAGCCCTGAGCATCCGATCCATCAATAGGGCTCTCGCGACGCGCCCTTCAGAACACCCATTTTTTTGGTCTGCTCGGTATAGACGCACCAAAGTATTTATATGCCAGCCATTAACTTCAAATAGATCCCTCTACCTACAGGTGGAACTGATCGCGATCAGTTCGAGATGTTCGCGCGTGATTTCTTGGAGCTAAGGGGATTCAGTATTATTACCGGTCCTGATCGGGGCGCAGACGGCGGCCGCGATCTTGTAGTGGAGGAAACCCGCACTGGAATCACAGGCGATACGAAGCTTCGCTGGCTAGTCAGCTGCAAGCACAAGGCGCACGGTGGAAGCTCCGTCGCGCCCGCGGATGAAAGCGACATTCACGATCGCGTTCGTACCCACAACTGCCAAGGGTTCATGGGGTTTTACTCAACCCTTCCAAGTAGCGGGCTCGCTACAAAGCTCAATGCCCCGGAGTTGCCTTTTGAGGTTCAAGTTCTTGACCACGCCAAGATTGAGGCTCACTTGCTGGACAGCCCGGCCGGGCTTAAGTTAGCGCGCCGCTACTTCCCTGCTTCCACAGCGGCTTGGTCACGTGAACATCCGGCTCCAGCAAAAATCTTCCATGACGAACCAGAGCTGTTGTGTGCCAATTGTCAGAAAGATCTGCTACAGCCCGTACCGTCTGGAATTGTCGTTGCTTGGTCATCGCTCAATCCGGACTACTCGATCAAGGGAATAGAAGCAGTCTATTGGTGCTGCAAGGGCGGCTGTGATCAAGCGCTAGCACGTCGCTATTCACGATCCACTTGGAGCGATGGCTGGGAGGACATCCCAGACCTCGTTGCACCCATCGCCTACCTGCGCTGGTTTCTCACCGTGATCAACGAGGTTCACTCGGGTAAACATTACTCGGATAAAGCAATGGCGGAAATGAAGAGGTTTCTTCTCAATCTTTTCCCATTGGTTGCTCGCGATATGACCGAGGCGGAGAAAGAACGAATCAAGAGCCTCCGCATGATTCCAGCAGCCCTTGGTGGCTGGGGCGTTGATTAAGCCAGTTACAAGAGACAAGGTCACTCACACTCACTCCATCTCGCAGGATCGGTTGAGCGAAGCGATACCCATCACAAGTGCAGTTCCGTAGCCTCGAACAACCGCTACGTCGATAACAGGGGAGAGACAGATGAGCGTGAGAACGCCGCAGATACCGTTCTTCGGGGTCCGGGCTTTCGCGCGGGGATTGATGGAAGATCTTGACCGCGCACGTGGAGATGCTGCATCGGCCCAAGCCCAGTTAAGGGATTTAGGTGGCCTATCGCTTCTCGAAGTTGCACAGAAGCGTCGGGAAGCGGAGGAGTCGCTCGTTGGCATCCAAGCGGAAATTGCCGCTGCGCGACAGGAGCTGGCGACAGTTAGATCCAAAATCGTCGTTACCGAAGACTTGGCGCTTCTCCAGGAAGCAGGCGTTTACACCTATACCCACCCCTTGACTGACGCCGTTGCCTTCCAAGCCCGGCTTGAACAGATTGAAGCCAGGATCAAGGAGATGAACCGCAAGGACGGAGGCGCCATCGCAGCAGCCACGTCTTGGACCGTCAACGGCTCAGCCACGGAAGGTCGCAAGATGGTGCGTGACTTCTCGAAGTTGATGCTACGGGCCTTTAATGCAGAGGCCGACAACCTCGTTCGACAGCTCAAGCCTTACAAGGTCGCTGCAGCGGTGGAACGACTGCAAAAGGTGGCGGACACCATTCGCAAGCTCGGCGCCACAATGAACATCCACGTTACGTCGGCCTATCTCGAACTGCGCGTACAAGAGCTGCATCTCACAGCCGACTTCCTCAGCAAGCAGGCCGAGGAGAAGGAGCAGGAGCGCGAGGAGCGCAATCGCTTGCGCGAAGAGCGCAAGGCGCAGCAGGAGATGGAGCGCGAGAAGGCGCGCCTGCAAAAGGAGCGCCTGCACTATCTCAACGCATTGGGTGCCTTGCAGGTCAAGGGCGACCTCGAAGGTCAGTCCCGCATTCAAGCTCAGCTCGATGATGTCGACAAAGCCATCGCTGATGTTGACTACCGCGCTGCAAACATCCGGGCTGGATATGTCTATGTAATTTCCAACATCGGATCGTTCGGCGAGTCGCTCGTCAAAGTTGGCATGACTCGAAGACTGGAGCCGATGGACAGAATTCGTGAGTTGAGTGACGCATCCGTGCCGTTCAACTACGACATACATGCACTGTTCTTTTCCAATGACGCGGTTGGGATCGAAGCTGCAATGCATCAGCGCTTGGCAAGCAGTCGACTGAATCGCGTAAACCTGCGTAGAGAGTTCTTCCGCGCGACTGCCCTTGAAGCCAAGACGCATCTGAGCGAGCTAACTGGCGAACTACTGACCTATCACGATGTCCCCGAGGCTCTTGAGTATCGGCAAAGTCTTGACATCGAAAAAAGCTGCCAAATCTCGAACCGAACGGGATCAGGCTCACTTGTGATCAAGCCTTGATCAGTAACCAATCCGGGGGACCGCGCTTGCCGGGCTACGTTGATCTAATGGGAGTTAGACCAAGCAATGAATGATCCGGTCACCACCACAGAATTCAAGCTTTGAGCCGACGCCGACCCTAGGCAGAAATCCCATGTAGTGCAGATTCTTCACTGGTTCCACTACCGCCCAACGAGACTTAAAGCGTCCTGAAGCAGGAAGAGGTTCTGACGTGGGAGTTGTTACGTGCTCTCGATATCCTTCCACAACAGCTTTT
>CAVROR010000008.1:0-78742 GCA_963722915.1 uncultured Gammaproteobacteria bacterium | reverse complement strand
CAAACTACCCACCATACATGGTCCCCGACCCGGATTACGGGCCCAGGTTAGAACGTCAAGCACATCAGGGTGGTATTTCAAGGTTGGCTCCACCGCAGCTAGCGCCCCGGTTTCATAGCCTCCCACCTATCCTACACAGACGAACTCAACGTTCAATGTAAAGCTATAGTAAAGGTTCACGGGGTCTTTCCGTCTTGCCGCGGGAACGCTGCATCTTCACAGCGATTTCAATTTCACTGAGTCTCGGGTGGAGACAGCGCCGCTGTCGTTACGCCATTCGTGCAGGTCGGAACTTACCCGACAAGGAATTTCGCTACCTTAGGACCGTTATAGTTACGGCCGCCGTTTACTGGGGCTTCGATCAAGAGCTTCGCCTTGCGGCTGACCCCATCAATTAACCTTCCGGCACCGGGCAGGCGTCACACCCTATACGTCCACTTTCGTGTTTGCAGAGTGCTGTGTTTTTGATAAACAGTCGCAGCGGCCTGGTCACTGCGGCCCCCCTCAGCTATAGCCCGCATGAGCCACCAGGAGGGCGCACCTTCTCCCGAAGTTACGGTGCCATGTTGCCTAGTTCCTTCACCCGAGTTCTCTCAAGCGCCTGAGAATTCTCATCCTGCCCACCTGTGTCGGTTTACGGTACGGTCTGCGTAAGCTGAAGCTTAGGGGCTTTTCCTGGAAGCGTGGTATCAGTGACTTCGCCCTATAGGACTCGTCTCGGTGCTCGGTGTTGAAGGCTCCCCGGATTTGCCTAAGAGCACCACCTACCGTCCTTTCCCCGGGACAACCAACGCCCGGTACACCTAACCTTCTCCGTCCCTCCATCGCACTTACGCGAGGTGCTGGAATATTAACCAGCTTCCCATCGACTACGCATTTCTGCCTCGCCTTAGGGGCCGACTCACCCTGCGTCGATTAACGTTGCGCAAGGAAACCTTGGGCTTTCGGCGTGCGGGCTTTTCACCCGCATTATCGTTACTCATGTCAGCATTCGCACTTCCGATACCTCCAGCAGACTTCTCAATCCACCTTCAACGGCTTACGGAACGCTCCTCTACCGCGCATCACAAAGTATGCACCCCAAGCTTCGGTTTATCGCTTAGCCCCGTTAAATCTTCCGCGCAGACCGACTCGACCAGTGAGCTATTACGCTTTCTTTAAAGGGTGGCTGCTTCTAAGCCAACCTCCTGGCTGTCTGTGCCTTTCCACATCGTTTTCCACTTAGCGATAATTTGGGACCTTAGCTGTGGGTCTGGGTTGTTTCCCTTTTCACGACGGACGTTAGCACCCGCCGTGTGTCTCCCGCATAGTCTGTCTTGGTATTCGGAGTTTGCCATGGTTTGGTAAGTCGCAATGACCCCCTAGCCATAACAGTGCTCTACCCCCAGAAGATTCGTGCGAGGCGCTACCTAAATAGCTTTCGAGGAGAACCAGCTATCTCCGGGTTCGATTAGCTTTTCACTCCTAATCACACCTCATCCCCTACCTTTGCAACAGGAGTGGGTTCGGGCCTCCAGTTCATGTTACCGCACCTTCACCCTGGGCATGACTAGATCACCCGGTTTCGGGTCTACTGCCTGCGACTATGCGCCCTTATCAGACTCGGTTTCCCTTCGCCTCCCCTATACGGTTAAGCTCGCCACAAACAGTAAGTCGCTGACCCATTATACAAAAGGTACGCCGTCACCCCACGAAGGGGCTCCGACTGCTTGTACGCACACGGTTTCAGGGTCTATTTCACTCCCTTCACCAGGGTTCTTTTCGCCTTTCCCTCACGGTACTGGTTCACTATCGGTCGGTCAGGAGTATTTAGCCTTGGAGGATGGTCCCCCCATATTCAGACAGGGTTTCTCGTGCCCCGCCCTACTCATTTTCATCGACATGGCCCTTTCGCATACCGGGCTATCACCGTCTATGGCCGGCCTTTCCAGGATCGTTTTGCTAAAACCATATCGACTTTTGGGCTGGTCCCCGTTCGCTCGTCACTACTGAGGGAATCTCGGTTGATTTCTTTTCCTACGGTTACTTAGATATTTCAGTTCACCGGGTTCGCCTCGCACAGCTATGTATTCACTGCATGCGATACCCTTGCGGGTGGGTTTCCCCATTCGGACATCGCCGGATCAATGCTTGTTGCCAGCTCCCCGACGCTTTTCGCAGGCTGCCACGTCCTTCATCGCCTCTGACCGCCAAGGCATCCACCGTGTGCGCTTATTCGCTTGACCATATAACCCCAAGTCGCCTCGGAGATCATACGTCGTACAGCGAACGATACGAACTATCAACTTCAATATTAGGCACTCGCGGTGCCTCGCCTTAGCCTCTACGACACGTCTGGACATTCGTCTCAAACGCTCGCTACATCCCAATTTTCAAAGAACACGACCCGGCCTCAACGCCAGGATCGTTTCAAATCTTTGTGTGTGCGCAGTCATTCATTCAGAATCGTGGTGGGTCTGGGAGGACTCGAACCACCGGCCTCACCCTTATCAGGGGTGCGCTCTAACCACCTGAGCTACAGACCCAAATGTCGTCGTCGGCCAGATGGTGGAGCCTGTCGGGATCGAACCGACGACCCCCTGCTTGCAAAGCAGGTGCTCTCCCAGCTGAGCTAAAGCCCCGTATGCTACGGGACGCTCCACGGCACTCGCCTGCTGGGGCACCGGATCTCTGAATGCAGGTCACTTGTGCGGACGTCTGACAGGCAATTGCGCTGTCTTTGTCTCAAAAGGAGGTGATCCAGCCGCACCTTCCGATACGGCTACCTTGTTACGACTTCACCCCAGTCATCGGCCACACCGTGGCAAGCGCCCTCCCTGAAGGTTAAGCTACCTGCTTCTGGTGCAACAAACTCCCATGGTGTGACGGGCGGTGTGTACAAGGCCCGGGAACGTATTCACCGCAGCAATGCTGATCTGCGATTACTAGCGATTCCGACTTCACGGAGTCGAGTTGCAGACTCCGATCCGGACTGAGATGGGGTTTCTGGGATTGGCTCCCCCTCGCGGGTTTGCAGCCCTCTGTCCCCACCATTGTAGTACGTGTGTAGCCCTGGCCGTAAGGGCCATGATGACTTGACGTCATCCCCACCTTCCTCCGGTTTGTCACCGGCGGTCTCCTTAGAGTTCCCACCATTACGTGCTGGCAACTAAGGACAAGGGTTGCGCTCGTTGCGGGACTTAACCCAACATCTCACGACACGAGCTGACGACAGCCATGCAGCACCTGTCTCACGGTTCCCGAAGGCACCAATCCATCTCTGGAAAGTTCCGTGGATGTCAAGGCCAGGTAAGGTTCTTCGCGTTGCATCGAATTAAACCACATACTCCACCGCTTGTGCGGGCCCCCGTCAATTCCTTTGAGTTTCAGTCTTGCGACCGTACTCCCCAGGCGGCGAACTTAACGCGTTAGCTTCGATACTGAGCGCCTAGTTGCGCCCAACATCCAGTTCGCATCGTTTAGGGCGTGGACTACCAGGGTATCTAATCCTGTTTGCTCCCCACGCTTTCGTGCCTCAGTGTCAGTGCTGGTCCAGGTAGCCGCCTTCGCCACTGATGTTCCTCCCGATCTCTACGCATTTCACTGCTACACCGGGAATTCCACTACCCTCTACCGCACTCTAGCGCGCCAGTATCCAATGCCATTCCCAGGTTGAGCCCAGGGCTTTCACATCAGACTTAACAAACCACCTACGCACGCTTTACGCCCAGTAATTCCGAGTAACGCTTGCACCCTTCGTATTACCGCGGCTGCTGGCACGAAGTTAGCCGGTGCTTATTCTTTCGGTACCGTCAGGACACCCGGGTATTAACCGAGTGCTTTTCTTTCCGGACAAAAGTGCTTTACAACCCGAAGGCCTTCTTCACACACGCGGCATGGCTGGATCAGGCTTGCGCCCATTGTCCAATATTCCCCACTGCTGCCTCCCGTAGGAGTCTGGACCGTGTCTCAGTTCCAGTGTGGCTGATCATCCTCTCAGACCAGCTACGGATCGTCGCCTTGGTGGGCCTTTACCCCGCCAACTAGCTAATCCGACATCGGCTCATCCAATCGCGCGAGGCCCTGCAGGTCCCCCGCTTTCACCCGTAGGTCGTATGCGGTATTAGCGTAAGTTTCCCTACGTTATCCCCCACGACTAGGGCAGATTCCGATGTATTCCTCACCCGTCCGCCACTCGCCACCCACAGAGCAAGCTCTGCTGTGCTGCCGTTCGACTTGCATGTGTTAGGCCTGCCGCCAGCGTTCACTCTGAGCCAGGATCAAACTCTTCACTTAAATATTGCATCGGCCCGAAGGCCTAATGCTTTGAGTGCAGTGTCCGTCCGAGCTCAACTACTCGCTGTACGTTGCACTTGCATGCTGAATCTTTGAATCATGTGACTCTGTTCGAACGTCTGCTGATGGACAACTATCCACCCGCCAGACGCCCGCACAAGTCACCTGCGCACACTGTCAAAGATCTCGGAGTCGGCCTCAGCGCCTTCCCTTCTTGCTGCCACCCCGTCGTAAACTTTCGCCCGAGGGAGCCGCACATCATACAAGGGTTTTCGTTGCCGTCAACACCTCTTTAAAAGAATTTTTCGAAATTTCCTTTGACTGACCCGCTTCGAACCAAGTTAAAAATCAAGGCCTCGCACTAAAAGGAAACCCCCGCCTTGTGGGCGGGGGTTTGGGGTAAAGACCCTGGCGATGACCTACTCTTGCATGGCTTAGGCCACACTACCATCGGCGCATGTGCGTTTCACTTCCGAGTTCGGGATGGGATCGGGTGGTTCCACACCGCTATTGTCACCAGGGAGAAGGGTGGAGGAGTCGCGCGTCTGACGGACTGGCGCGCAGCTCTCGTTGGGGTTGGGACGTAGCGAAATTGGTTTGGAATGTCGTCGACGTCGTCGTCGAGTCCAAGGCCACTTGAGGTTATATGGTCAAGCCACACGGATCATTAGTACTGGTTAGCTCAATACATTGCTGTACTTACACACCCTGCCTATCAACCACCTGGTCTTGATGGTTCCTTTAGGGGAGTCAAGCTCCCGGGAGATCTCATCTTGAGGCGCGCTTCCCGCTTAGATGCTTTCAGCGGTTATCGCTTCCGAACATAGCTACCCGGCAATGCCACTGGCGTGACAACCGGAACACCAGAGGTTCGTCCACTCCGGTCCTCTCGTACTAGGAGCAGCCCCTCTCAAATCTCCAACGCCCATGGCAGATAGGGACCGAACTGTCTCACGACGTTCTGAACCCAGCTCGCGTACCACTTTAAATGGCGAACAGCCATACCCTTGGGACCGACTACAGCCCCAGGATGTGATGAGCCGACATCGAGGTGCCAAACACCGCCGTCGATATGAACTCTTGGGCGGTATCAGCCTGTTATCCCCGGAGTACCTTTTATCCGTTGAGCGATGGCCCTTCCATACAGAACCACCGGATCACTAAGTCCTAGTTTCCTACCTGCTTGATCCGTCGATCTTGCAGTCAAGCACGCTTATGCCTTTGCACACAGTGCGCGATGTCCGACCGCGCTGAGCGTACCTTCGAGCTCCTCCGTTACACTTTGGGAGGAGACCGCCCCAGTCAAACTACCCACCATACATGGTCCCCGATCCGGATTACGGACCTAGGTTAGAACGTCAAGCACGACAGGGTGGTATTTCAAGGATGGCTCCACCGCAGCTAGCGCCACGGTTTCATAGCCTCCCACCTATCCTACACAGACGAACTCAACGTTCAATGTAAAGCTATAGTAAAGGTTCACGGGGTCTTTCCGTCTTGCCACGGGAACGCTGCATCTTCACAGCGATTTCAATTTCACTGAGTCTCGGGTGGAGACAGCGCCGCTGTCGTTACGCCATTCGTGCAGGTCGGAACTTACCCGACAAGGAATTTCGCTACCTTAGGACCGTTATAGTTACGGCCGCCGTTTACTGGGGCTTCGATCAAGAGCTTCGCCTTGCGGCTGACCCCATCAATTAACCTTCCAGCACCGGGCAGGCGTCACACCCTATACGTCCACTTTCGTGTTTGCAGAGTGCTGTGTTTTTGATAAACAGTCGCAGCGGCCTGGTCACTGCGACCCCCGCCAGCTATAGCCCGCATGGGCCACCAGCAGGGGTGCACCTTCTCCCGAAGTTACGGTGCCATGTTGCCTAGTTCCTTCACCCGAGTTCTCTCAAGCGCCTGAGAATTCTCATCCTGCCCACCTGTGTCGGTTTACGGTACGGTCTGCGTAAGCTGAAGCTTAGGAGCTTTTCCTGGAAGCGTGGTATCAGTCACTTCGCCCTAATGGGCTCGTCTCGGTGCTCGGTGTTAAAGGGTCCCGGATTTGCCTAAGACCCACACCTACCGCCTTTCCCCGGGACAACCAACGCCCGGTAGACCTAACCTTCTCCGTCCCTCCATCGCACTTACGCGAGGTGCTGGAATATTAACCAGCTTCCCATCGACTACGCATTTCTGCCTCGCCTTAGGGGCCGACTCACCCTGCGTCGATTAACGTTGCGCAAGGAAACCTTGGGCTTTCGGCGTGCGGGCTTTTCACCCGCATTATCGTTACTCATGTCAGCATTCGCACTTCCGATACCTCCAGCAGACTTCTCAATCCACCTTCATCGGCTTACGGAACGCTCCTCTACCGCGCATACAAAGTATGCACCCCAAGCTTCGGTTCATCGCTTAGCCCCGTTAAATCTTCCGCGCAGACCGACTCGACCAGTGAGCTATTACGCTTTCTTTAAAGGGTGGCTGCTTCTAAGCCAACCTCCTGGCTGTCTGTGCCTTTCCACATCGTTTTCCACTCAGCGTTGATTTGGGACCTTAGCTGTGGGTCTGGGTTGTTTCCCTTTTCACGACGGACGTTAGCACCCGCCGTGTGTCTCCCGGATAGTACGTGCTGGTATTCGGAGTTTGCCATGGTTTGGTAAGTCGCAATGACCCCCTAGCCATAACAGTGCTCTACCCCCAGCAGTATTCGTCCGAGGCGCTACCTAAATAGCTTTCGAGGAGAACCAGCTATCTCCGGGTTCGATTAGCTTTTCACTCCTAATCACACCTCATCCCCTACCTTTGCAACGGGAGTGGGTTCGGGCCTCCAGTTGATGTTACTCAACCTTCACCCTGGGCATGACTAGATCACCCGGTTTCGGGTCTATTGCCCGCGACTATGCGCCCTTATCAGACTCGGTTTCCCTTCGCCTCCCCTATACGGTTAAGCTTGCCACGAACAATAAGTCGCTGACCCATTATACAAAAGGTACGCAGTCACCCCGAAGGGCTCCTACTGCTTGTACGCACACGGTTTCAGGGTCTATTTCACTCCCTTCACCAGGGTTCTTTTCGCCTTTCCCTCACGGTACTGGTTCACTATCGGTCGGTCAGGAGTATTTAGCCTTGGAGGATGGTCCCCCCATGTTCAGACAGGGTTTCTCGTGCCCCGCCCTACTCGATTTCACTGCAAGAGCCTTTTCGCATACCGGGCTGTCACCGTCTATGGCCAACCTTTCCAGGTTGTTTTGCTAAAACTCAAGCAGCTTAAGGGCTGTTCCCCGTTCGCTCGTCACTACTCAGGGAATCTCGGTTGATTTCTTTTCCTCCGGTTACTTAGATATTTCAGTTCACCGGGTTCGCCTTGCATGGCTATGTATTCACCATGCAATACTCCTTGCGGAGTGGGTTTCCCCATTCGGACATCGCGGGATCAATGCTTGTTGCCAGCTCCCCCACGCTTTTCGCAGGCTGCCACGTCCTTCATCGCCTCTGACCGCCAAGGCATCCACCGTGTGCGCTTATTCGCTTGACCATATAACCCCAAGTCGCCTCAGGGTTGTCTGTGCCCGCGGGTACAAACCGCGCAGCGCGAATATCAACGACAACTTCAAATGTTAGGGCCTCTAGGGCCCCGCCTTAGCCTCTACGACACGTCATGGACATTCCGTCTCAAAACGCTCGCTACGTCCCAGTTTTCAAAGAACACGACGCGGGCCACAGTGCCCGATCGCTTCAAATCTTGAGTGTGCGCAGTATCATTCAGAGTTGGTGGGTCTGGGAGGACTCGAACCACCGGCCTCACCCTTATCAGGGGTGCGCTCTAACCACCTGAGCTACAGACCCAATGTGTCGCGTTTTATCCCAGGACTCGCCGCCGTTGGTGGAGCTTGTCGGGATCGAACCGACGACCCCCTGCTTGCAAAGCAGGTGCTCTCCCAGCTGAGCTAAAGCCCCATGCCTCAACAGCAAAACGGGACGCTCCCGCGCCGGCCTCTCGGCCAACCGGAACTCTGAATGCAGGTCACTTGTGCGGACGCCTGACAGGCTTTGAAAAGCTGTCTTTAGTCTCTAAAGGAGGTGATCCAGCCGCACCTTCCGATACGGCTACCTTGTTACGACTTCACCCCAGTCATCGAATCACTCCGTGGTAACCGTCCCCCTTGCGGTTAGACTAGCTACTTCTGGAGCAACCCACTCCCATGGTGTGACGGGCGGTGTGTACAAGGCCCGGGAACGTATTCACCGCAGCAATGCTGATCTGCGATTACTAGCGATTCCGACTTCACGGAGTCGAGTTGCAGACTCCGATCCGGACTGAGATGGGGTTTCTGGGATTGGCTCACCCTCGCGGGCTTGCAGCCCTCTGTCCCCACCATTGTAGTACGTGTGTAGCCCTGGCCGTAAGGGCCATGATGACTTGACGTCATCCCCACCTTCCTCCGGTTTGTCACCGGCGGTCTCCTTAGAGTTCCCACCATTACGTGCTGGCAACTAAGGACAAGGGTTGCGCTCGTTGCGGGACTTAACCCAACATCTCACGACACGAGCTGACGACAGCCATGCAGCACCTGTGTCACGGTTCCCGAAGGCACCAATCCATCTCTGGAAAGTTCCGTGCATGTCAAGGCCAGGTAAGGTTCTTCGCGTTGCATCGAATTAAACCACATACTCCACCGCTTGTGCGGGCCCCCGTCAATTCCTTTGAGTTTCAGTCTTGCGACCGTACTTCCCAGGCGGCGAACTTAACGCGTTAGCTTCGATACTGAGTTCCTAGTTGAACCCAACATCCAGTTCGCATCGTTTAGGGCGTGGACTACCAGGGTATCTAATCCTGTTTGCTCCCCACGCTTTCGTGCCTCAGTGTCAGTGCTGGTCCAGGTAGTCGCCTTCGCCACGGATGTTCCTCCCGATATCTACGCATTTCACTGCTACACCGGGAATTCCACTACCCTCTACCGCACTCTAGACTGCCAGTATCCAATGCCATTCCCAGGTTGAGCCCAGGGCTTTCACATCAGACTTAACAAACCACCTACGCACGCTTTACGCCCAGTAATTCCGAGTAACGCTTGCACCCTTCGTATTACCGCGGCTGCTGGCACGAAGTTAGCCGGTGCTTATTCTTTGGGTACCGTCATGACACCCGGGTATTAACCGAATGCTTTTCTTCCCCAACAAAAGTGCTTTACAACCCGAAGGCCTTCTTCACACACGCGGCATGGCTGGATCAGGCTTGCGCCCATTGTCCAATATTCCCCACTGCTGCCTCCCGTAGGAGTCTGGACCGTGTCTCAGTTCCAGTGTGGCTGATCATCCTCTCAGACCAGCTACGGATCGTCGCCTTGGTGGGCCTTTACCCCGCCAACTAGCTAATCCGACGTCGGCTCATCTATCTGCGCGAAGCCCGAAGGTCCTCCGCTTTCACCCGTAGGTCGTATGCGGTATTAGCGTAAGTTTCCCTACGTTATCCCCCACAAATAGGCAGATTCCGACGTATTCCTCACCCGTCCGCCACTCGCCACCCAGGGAGCAAGCTCCCCTGTGCTGCCGTTCGACTTGCATGTGTTAGGCCTGCCGCCAGCGTTCACTCTGAGCCAGGATCAAACTCTTCACTTAAGTATTGCAGCGCCAGTCCGAAGACCGGTGCCTATGCTTTGAGTGCAGTCGTCTATCCAGGCCCAAACTAACTCAATCTCAGGCATCTCGCGATGCCCGGTACTGCTTCATTTGGACTCTGTGTCGAACGTCTGCGGATGGACAACCATCGCCACCAGCCAGACGCCCGCACAAGTCACCTGCGCACACTGTCAAAGATCCTTCGGAACCGGCCTCAGCGCCGCGTCCCGTTCGCCCCAGCACCTAAGTGCCCGAGCGAGCCGCACATCTTACAGCAGATTTCAGGGCCGTCAACACCTTCTCGACACCAGATCTGCTTCAAACCCCCCGCCGTTCCGGCAGCCCCTCAAGGCCACCCCCTCAGCAGGGCCGCGCATTGTGCACATGCACTTCACGCTTGGGAAGAGGGTGAGCGGAATTTTTTCCGCGCTGCGTGCAGGCGAGACACATGCGTCGGCGATAAGCCGTTGACCGCATGCGCTCGCGATGCGCTTGACGGCATGCAGGCGCTGGCGGAAGGTCGCGGCACCGCCGCACACGTCAATGCCATGCCCATGTCCAATCTCTCTATCACGCGCCTGATGACTGCCTGCCTGGGGCTGCTGCTGGCCGGCTGCGCCACCGGTTCCGACCTCTGGGTGGAGGTGGCTGGCGAGCGGTACACGGTGGAAGTGGCGGCCGATGACGAGGCGCGTGCACGCGGCCTGATGTTCCGGGACGAGCTGGCCGATGGCCACGGGATGCTGTTCATCCACGAGCGCGAAGCGCCGCAGGCGTACTGGATGAAGAACACGCGCATCGCGCTGGACATCCTGTACTTCGACAACGGCCGCACCCTGGTGTCGCAGCAGCGCGACGTGCCGCCCTGCTCGGCCGGCAATGCATGCCCGCCGTATCCGAGCCGGGCGCCTGCGCGCTACGTGCTGGAGCTCAACGCCGGGGAGGCCGCACGGATCGGGCTGGAGGACGGGATGACGATGACGTTCGGGCCGGGCATCCCGGCGCACTGAGCCGTCGACGGCGACGGGTCAGACTTCCATCATCTCGAAGTCGTCCTTGGTGACGCCGCAGTCCGGACACGTCCATGTATCGGGGACATCGTCCCAACGCGTGCCCGGCGCGATACCCTCCTCGGGCAGGCCCTGCGCCTCGTCATAGATGAAGCCGCAGACGACGCACATCCAGGTGCGGTAGGCGGTGATCGTGGCGGCATCGGACATGGGCGGATAATGCGGGACTTCGGGACGCGCATTGTCCCACTCCGACCGCTCCCACGGAAGCACAGGCATGAATGAGCGCTGGCGGCGTCGCGGCCTGTACGCGATCACCCCCGACGAGAACGACACCGCGCGCCTGCTGGCGCGTGTCACCGCGGTGCTGGACGCCGGCGCGGCGTGGCTGCAATACCGCAACAAGCAGGCGGACCGCCCGTTGCGCGGCGAGCAGGCATCGGCTCTGCTCGGCGTGTGCCGCCGTTTCGATGTGCCGCTGATCATCAATGACGACTGGCGCCTGGCCGCTGACATCGGCGCGGCGGGCGTGCACCTGGGCGAGGACGACGGCGACCTGCGCCAGGCCCGCGACGCCATGGGCGGGGACGCGCTGATTGGCGCCTCCTGCTACGACGATATCGAGCGTGCGCGACGGGCAGTGGATCAAGGCGCGGGATACATCGCGTTCGGGGCGTTTTTCCCATCGCCGACCAAGCCGCACGCACGGCGCGCGGCCCCGGCGCTGCTTGAGGCGGCGGCAGCGCTGGGCGTGCCGCGGGTGGCGATCGGCGGGATCACGCCGGACAATGCGCCGTCGCTGGTGGCCGCCGGCGCCGACCTGGTCGCGGTGATCAGCGGTGTGTTCGATGCAGCCGATCCCGCCGGCGAAGCGCGCGCCTACCTTCGCGCCTTTGCCGCGCCCCTGTCGCAACCGCCTCGCACGAGCCGCCTCTAGGAAGCCTCCGGGCGAAGCGCCCTCGGCCGTCATTTCCGTAACGGCGGCAACGCCAACACAGCCACTGCCTCGACCCCGGGCAGTGCCCTTTACCCCAGCTCTCCCGCACTCCGGAGAGTCATACACGAGAAGAACCCATGAACCATGACCGCTCCCACGCCCTGTTCGCCCGCGCTTCGGAACTGCTGCCCGGCGGCGTGAACTCGCCGGTGCGCGCGTTCAAGTCGGTGGGCGGCGAGCCGTTCTTCGCGCAGCGCGCGCAAGGCGCGTACCTGCACGATGTCGACGGCAACCGGTACATCGACTACGTGGGCTCGTGGGGCCCGATGATCGCCGGCCACGCGCATCCGGCGGTGCTCGAAGCCGTCGAGCGCACGATGCGCGACGGGCTGAGCTTCGGCGTGCCCAACGCGCTCGAGGTCACGATGGCCGAGGCCATCACGTCCATCGTGCCCAGCTGCGAGATGGTGCGGATGGTGAACTCCGGTACCGAGGCCACGCTGTCGGCGATCCGCGTGGCGCGCGGCGCGACGGGGCGCAACCGCATCGTCAAGTTCGAAGGCTGCTACCACGGCCACGGCGACAGCTTCCTGGTAAAGGCCGGCAGCGGCGCGCTGACCCTGGGCCTGCCCAACTCGCCGGGCGTGCCGTCGGCACTGGCCGACCTCACGCTGACGATTCCCTACAACGATTTCGACGCGGCCACGGAGCTGTTCGAGACGGCCGGCAGCGACATCGCCGGCCTCATCATCGAACCCATCGTCGGCAATGCCAATTGCATCCTGCCGCGCGAGGGCTACCTGCAGCACCTGCGCGAGCTGTGCACGCGGCACGGCGCACTGCTGATCTTCGATGAAGTGATGACCGGCTTCCGCGTCGCGCTGGGCGGCGCGCAGCAGCGCTATGGCGTGACGCCGGACCTGTCGACGTTCGGCAAGATCATCGGCGGCGGCATGCCCGTGGGGGCCTACGGCGGCCGGCGCGACCTGATGTCGCAGGTGGCGCCCGCCGGCCCGATCTACCAGGCCGGCACGCTGAGCGGCAACCCGGTGGCCATGGCCGCGGGCCTGGCGACACTCGAGCTGATCCGCGAACCCGGCTTCCACGACGCGCTGGAGCGCAGCACGCACGCGTTGTGCGATGGGCTGGAGTCGGCGGCGCGCGAGGCCGGCATCGCCTTCCACACGGTGCGCGCGCCGGGCATGTTCGGCCTGTACTTCCGCGAAGGGCCCGTGGAGACGTTCGAGGAGGCGAAGGCCTCCGACACCGCGCGCTTCAACCGCTTCTTCCACGCGATGCTCGAGCGTGGCGTGTACCTGGCGCCGTCCGCGTTCGAGGCCGGTTTCGTGTCGAGCGCCCATGGCGACGAGGAGATCCAGGCGACCCTCGACGCGGCACGCCACGCCTTCAACGGGCTTCGCGCCGGCTGATCCAACACAGCCCCGGGCATGCACCCGGCTTGGCGCCGGGGATTGTAATGCGAACAGTTCTCATTTAACTTAGCGTTTCCGGTCCGGCTCCGGCTGCCACGTTCCTGCCTCGCGGGGCGGGATGCAGACGGCGCCGCGATCCGGCCCGTCGCGAAGTCGACCCCCTCCTTTCCTGGATCCCTGCATGCACCGTACGGCCGCCTGTTATCGCCCCTCCCGCCTGAACCTGGCCCTGTGGGGCGCGTTGGCGCTCATTGCCCCCGCGGCGGCGTGGGCGGACGACGCGCCGGCCGACCTGGACCGGGTGCGCGTGATCGCCAACCCTGAAGATCCGCAGAGTTCGATGGGATCGGCCTACGTGCTGACCGAGCGCGAGCTGGAGAAGTTCGAGCGCACCAACGTCAACACCATCCTGCGCAGCGTGCCGGGCGTCTACACCCGCGAGGAAACGGGCCAGGGCGTGTTCCCGCGCATCAGCATCCGCGCGTCGTCGTCGGGGCGCAGCGACCGCATTTCGGTGCTGGAGGACGGCATCCCGGCGGCCATGGCACCGTATGCCAATACCTCGGCCTACTTCTTCCCGAATGTCGGCCGCATGGACGGCATCGAAGTGCTGAAGGGGCCGGAAATCCTGTTGCATGGCCCGCAGACCACCTCCGGGGTGGTCAACCTGCTGTCCACCCCGATTCCGTCGACCCCCGAAGGCGCCTTGAAGGCGGAGGTCGGGTCTTTCGGCAGCCGCAAGCTGCAGGCCAGCTACGGCGCAACCACGGGTCAGTGGGGCTACCTGCTGGAAACCTTCCAGAGCAGCGGCGATGGCTTCCACCGCATCGACCGCTCGCCGTTGGACTCGGGGCACGACATCAACGAGTACGTCGGCAAGCTGCGCTGGACCAGCGCGCCGGGCGCGCCGTTCGAGCAGCAGCTTGATATCAAGCTCAATTACGACGTGGAGCAGGCGAATGTCAGCTACCTGGGCCTGACCGACGCGGACTTCCGGGCCGACCCCAACCGGCGCTATGGCCTGAGCGAGCTGGAGCGCATGGACCGTGGCCGCAAGGCGGCCAGCGTGCAGCACCGCTTCGGTTTCAGTGATGCGACCTGGCTGACCAGCACGCTCTACCGGATGGACACGTACCGGTATTACGACCGCCTCAACCAGATCAACGGCATCAACCTCGGCAGCGTCACCGACGTGGTCAACACCGGTGGCCCGAACGCCGGTCTGATCCAGGGCATCCTCGACGGCTCGCGGGACACCACGCACCCCAACGGCGTGCGCTACGGGCACAACCACCAGGACTTTTCCTCCCGCGGCGTGCAGCTGCAGCTCGACCATGGCGTTGCCATCGGCGGCGTGCAGCACGACCTGGTACTGGGTACGCGGTGGAACGAGGACGTGACCGGCAACCTGCGCAAAGGCCGCGCCAACAGCATCTACCGGCAGGTCAATGGCGACCTGGTGCTGGTGCGGACCGAATTCGCCAGTCCGCAGGAAGGCGGCGCGCGCGCATGGTCCGCCTGGGCGGCCGACCGCATCGGAGTGGGCCGCTGGAACCTGCTGCCGATCGTGCGCCATGAGCGCATCAGCACCGAAGCGAATCTGGCGCTGGACGCCACCGACGCGCAGCGCGCCGCCCGCAGCACCAACCGCCTGAGCAAGACCACCGCCGGATTCGGCGTGAACTACGCGCTGGATGCGCAGTGGACGCTGCTGGGCGGCGTGCACCAGGGCTTCGCACCGCCGGGCAACGGCGCGACGGCCGGCACCCGCGGCGAGGAGAGCACCAATTTCGAAGGCGGCGTGCGCTTCCGCCAGGGCGCGCTGGGCATCGATGCGATCGGCTTCCTGACCGATTACCAGAACGCGCTGCGGACCTGCCTGGTGGCCAACCCGTGCTCGGGCGGCATCACCGAGGGCACCGAGCAGACGGGCCAGAAGGAGGTCTACGGACTGGAGCTGGGCGTGTTCTCCGACCTGTATGCCAGCGATGCGTTCCGCGTGCCGGTCCGTCTGGCCTACACCTTCACGGACGGCGAGTACACGCGCGCTTCCGACACCGGCGGCGTGCTGCGGGGCGATGTCATCGAGTACACCCCGCGCAACATCGGTGCCCTGCAGGTGGGCGTGGAGCACGCTGACGGCTGGCGCGCCTATGCCGCCGTGAACCATTCCGACGGGGCCTACACCAGCAACACCGCCGGCCGCCCGGGCGTGGATGACCGCTTCCTGCGCACGCAGTCCCTGACCACGCTGGACGTGTCGGCCACCTACCCATTGTCGGAGCAGGTCGAGTTCTACGCCCGCGTCGACAACGTGCTGGACGAGCAGCGCATCACCCATCGCGGCGCGGACGGCGCGCGCGGCAACGCACCGCGTGCGTACGCGATGGGACTTCGCGTCCAGTTCTGAGTTGCGGCCGGGAGGCACTCTGGCGCCGTGAGCCGAACGCCTCGACGGGCAATCCGTCGGGGCGTTCGCCTTTGAGGGTCAACGCGCTTGCGGGTCCGCCATGCAAGCATCCAGTGCCGCGCGCAAGCGGCGCAGGCCTTCGGCGACATCCTCGTCGCCGATGTTGAGCGCCGGTACGAACCGCAGCACGTCCGGCCCGGCCTGCAGCACCAGCAGCCCGCCGGCGACGCAGGCTTCGAGGATGTCGCCCGCGCGACCGGCATGTGCGGGACGCAGCTGCGCGCCGATCATCAGGCCGGCGCCGCGCACCTCGTCGAACAGGCCCAGGTCCGCATCGATCGCCGCCAGCCCGTCGCGGATCGCGCGCGCCTGGCGCGCGACGTTGTCCATCAACGCCGGTGACGACAGCTCGGCCAGCGCCGCAGCGGCCACGGCCGCGGCCAGCGGGTTGCCGCCGAACGTCGTGCCATGCGCGCCGAAGGACAGTGTCTCGGCGGCGCGTTCGCCCACCAGCATCGCGCCGATGGGGAAGCCGCTGCCCAGTGCCTTGGCCAGCGTGACCACATCGGGTACGACGCCATAGCCGTGGCAGGCGAACAGGTGCCCGGTGCGGCCCATGCCGCACTGGATCTCGTCCAGCACCAGCAGCGCCCCATGGCGGTCGCACAGCGCACGCAGCCCCTGCAGGAATTCCGGCGTCGCCGGGGTGACGCCGCCCTCGCCCTGCACCGGCTCGACCAGCACCGCGCACACTCGGCCGTCGGCCATCGCGCGCTCGGCGGCGGCCAGGTCGTTGAAGTCGCTGTAGGCAAAACCCGGCGGCAGCGGCTCGAAGCCCTCGTGGTACTTGGGCTGCGCGGTGGCGGTCACGGCGGCCAGCGTGCGGCCGTGGAAGCTGCCGCGGAAGCTGAGGATGGTGCGCCGCTCCGGTTCGCGGCCCTGCGCGGCCGCCCACTTGCGGACCAGCTTGATCGCGGCCTCATTGGCCTCGGCACCGGAGTTGCAGAAGAAGGCCCGCTGCGCGAAGCCCGACGCCTCCACCAGCGCGCGGGTCAGCCGCAGGGACGGCTCGCTGGCGAAGACATTGCTGGTGTGCCACAGCTTGCCGGCCTGCGCGTGCAGCGCGGCCAGCAGGACGGGGTGCGCGTGGCCCAGCGCGTTGACCGCGATGCCGGCGCCGAAGTCGACGTACTCGCGCCCCTGGACGTCCCACACGCGCGAGCCGCGGCCGTGGTCCAGCACCAGGCGCTGGCGCCGGTACACGGGCACCAGGTAGCGCTCCTCGATGGCATGCAGATCGTCGTTGGGGGTCATGGCGGGCGGGACGCGGCGGCGAAGCGCGCATTCTCGCCGATTGCACGACGCCCTGCGGCACAATCGCCCGCTCCCGGAGGTGACGCATGCGCCTGCTGTTCTCCCCGCAGTTGAACCCCGCCACCGACTCGGGCTGGCGCCGGGAGTGGTTCAACATCATCTACCGCCACGACACGCGCCCGGCGCGGAATTTCGACCTGTTGCTGATCGCCGTCATCGTGGCGAGCGTGTCGGTGGTGATGCTCGACAGCGTCGACTACATCCACGCCGAGCATGCGCGCCTGCTGTACGGCATTGAATGGGCATTCACGCTGTTATTCACGGCCGAGTACGCGTTGCGGCTGGCGGTGGTGAAACGCCCGCTTCGCTACGCGCTGAGCGTGTGGGGGATCATCGACCTGCTGTCGATCCTGCCCACCTACCTGTCGCTGCTGTTCCTCGGCAGCCAGAGCCTGCTGGTGGTGCGCATCCTGCGCATCCTGCGTCTGTTCCGCATCCTCAAGCTGGTGCAGTACGTGGAGGAAGGCGGGGTGCTGGTGGGCGCGCTGTGGCGCAGCCGGCGCAAGATCTTCGTCTTCATCTGCGCGGTGCTGACGGTGGTGGTGATCTTCGGCGCGCTGATGTACGTGGTGGAGGGGCCGGAGCACGGCTTCGAAAGCATCCCGATGGGCATGTACTGGGCCATCGTGACGATGGCGACGGTGGGCTTCGGCGACATCGCGCCGGCTACCACGCTGGGCCGCTTCATCACCAGCGGCCTGATCCTGATCGGTTACAGCCTGATCGTGGTGCCTACCGGCATCTACACCGCCGAGCTCGCCAGCAGCCTGCGCCAGGCCGACCCGAACACCCGGCTGCTGGACAACCGCGGCTGCCCGGAGTGCGGCCTTGAGGGCCATGATCCGGAGGCGCATTTCTGCCGGTGCTGCGGCCAGCGGCTGCCGGTGCCGATGGGCTGAGGCACGGCTCAGTCCAGGAAGAGGTCCGGCAGCAGCGTCTGCGACGGATCCACCGCGTAGCGCGCCAGGTCCGTCACGCCGGCGGCCTGCAGTACAGCCTCATCGATGAGGAACTGCCCGGCGTAGCGGCCACCGGTCGACGTCAGGACGGCGTGCGCGGCGTCGGCGACGATCTCGGGCGTGCGACACCGTGCCGGGTCGACACCGGGAATCATGTTGATGGCATCGGTGGCGATGATCGAGCGCGGCCACAACGCATTGACCGCCACGCCCTGCGGGCCGAATTCCGCCGCCAGCCCCAGCGTGACGAAGCTCATGCCCATCTTGGCCAGCGTGTAGCCGGTGTGCGGGGCCCACCAGCGCGGGTCGAGGCTGGGCGGCGGCGCCAGGGTGAGGATGTGCGGATCGGCCGGCCTTGAGCAGGTGCGGCAGGCACGCCTGGGCGCACAGGAAGCTGCCGCGTGAATTGACCTGCTGCATCAGGTCGAAGCGCTTCATCGGCGTGTCGAGCGTGCCGCGCAACCAGATCGCACTGGCATTGTTCACCAGGATGTCGATGCCGCCGAAGTGCTCGACCGTGGCCGCCACCGCGGCGCGCACCTGGTCCTCCTCGCGGATGTCGCACTTGAGCGCCAGCGCCGCGGCCACCCGCGTTCTCGACCTCGAAGGCGACGCTGTGGATGGTGCCCGGGCAGCTTGGGGTTGGCGACCGCCGACTTGGCGGCAATCGCGACGTTCGCGCCGTCGCGCGCGGCGCGCAAGGCGATGGCGAGACCGATGCCGCGCGACGCGCCGGTGATGAAGAGGGTCTTGCCTTTGAGCGTCATGGGCGGGATTGGGGATTGGGGATTGGGGATTGGGGATTGGGAGGGTGCGGGTGCGGGTGCTCGGTTTCCAATCAGACCACGAATCCCGAATCACGAATCACGAATCCCGAATCCCGAATCCCGGATTTCAAGGCTTCGGCCCCTGCCCTTCATTGTCTTCCCACTTCAGCAGCGCCGGGTCACGAACCGGTACACCGGCTTGCCGGTGGCGAAACCATGCCTCGCGCACCCAGGAATGCCGCTTGAGCACGCGCCGCTCGACCGGTGTCATCGCGTCGGGGCAATACATGCGCTTGTGCTTGAGCAGGTGGCGCAGGTCCTCGCGCGCCAGCAGGCGCATCCAGCGCGAGCGCGGGTGGCCGCGCACGGCCAGCTGGAAATCGATGATGGCCGGCGTGCCGTCATCGAGCACCAGCCAGTTCGCTTCCTTGGCGAGGTCGTTGTGGGCCAGGCCGCGCCGGTGCAGCTGCTGCAGCAGGCGGCGTGCCCGCGCGGAAGTACGCCAGATCGCCGCGCGGCGGGCGCTGGTACATCGCCGCGCCGTCCATGTAGCTGCGGTCGAGCTGGCGCCCGTCCCAGCCCAGCAGCTGCGGCGTCGCGGGCAGGCCGTCGACCTGCGTCAGCGCACGTGCCTCGCGCCGCGCCAGCCACCAGGCGGGCAGGCGCAGCCACGGCGGGCACGTGGATGAGGTCGCGGCGGACGAACAGTCCAGCGGCGTCCACGCATCAATGCGATCCGGCCGAAGCTGTCGGCCTTGAGGGCGTCGACTTCGACAGCGGGCGTGGCGGTTCCAGGCATCGCACCAGTGTACGCAAAGGCACTGGGAGGCGGCCGGCTCCACCGATTGAAGCACTGGACCGCGGGGAACGGACATCGGCGATGGACCGTCCACATCGCGCTGCCATAATCGCCGCGATGGAATCCGGCCTGGCTCGACAGCGCGATCGCGTGGATCAACGCACAACCCGATCGCCGCCGGCGTCGTCATCTTCCTGATCGCGTTCTGCGATGCGCTGGTGGTGGTCGGCATCGTCGGTGCCGGCCTTGCCGCTGCTGTTCGCGGTGGGCGCGCTGGTCGGGCTGGGCCACATCAACGGGCCGTATGCGGTGGCATGCGCGGCGCTGGGCGCGTTCCTCGGCGATGCGCTGAGCTTCTGGGTCGGGCGGCGCTGGGGCACGCAACTGCGGCAGCGGCTGGCCGTTCTCGCGGTATCCGCAGTGGCTTGACCGCGGCGAGGGCCTGTTCCGCCGGCACGGCATCAAGAGCATCGTGATCGCGCGCTTCGTCGGCGCGGTGCGACCGTTCGTGCCGGCCATCGCCGGCATGCTGGAAATGCCGTTCCGGCGGTATGCCGTGCCCAGCCTGCTGGCGTGCATCGCGTGGGCGGCGGCGTTCCTGGCACCGGGCTGGATACTGGGCGCGTCCTACGACGCGGTGGCCGCCGTCGCCGATCGCCTGGCGCTGGTACTGGCAGGGCTGGTGGCGGCGATCGCGCTGGTATGGGCCGGCGTGCTGTACACGTGGCGCTGGTTCGCCGCGCACGCCGACGCCCTGCTGGCGCGGGCACTGGCCTGGACGCGCGCGCATCCGCGGCTGGGGCGCTACACCGGTGCGCTGATCGACCCCAACCGCCCGGAGTCGGCGTCGCTGGTGATGCTGGCGGTGTGCCTGCTGGCGATCAGCTGGGCCTGGTTCTCGCTGCTGGCCGGGCTGCTGGCCTCCGGCGGACCGCTGCGCCTTCGACCGCCATGTCCACGAGCTGATGTGGAGCCTGCGCAACCCGTTGGCCGACCGCCTGATGGCGTCGCTGGCCAGCCTGGGCGACGCGCGTGGTGCTCGGCACCGGCGTCCGCAGTGCTGCTGGCGTACCTGCTGTGGCGCAAGCGCTGGATGGCGGCGGCGCACTGGCTGGCGGCGCTGGTGTTCGGGCTGGTGCTGACGGCGCTGCTGGAGGCGGCCGATCGACATGCCACGCCCGCCCACCGCGCCGGCCGGGTTCGGCTTCCCGTCGGTGGCAGTCACCATGACCACGATCACCTTCGGCTTCTTCGCGGTGCTGATCGCGCGTGAGCTGCCCGGCCGCAAGCGCGTGTGGCCCTACCTGCTGGCCGGCGTTGTCACCACGCTGGTCGGCTTTTCGCGCCTGTACCTGGGCGCGCACTGGCCCAGCGACCTCATCGGCGGGACGCTGTTCGGCATCCTCTGGCTGCTGGTGCTGGGCATCGCCTACCGGCGCCATGTCACCCGCTCCTTCTGGATGCGGCCGATGGCGTGGCTGTTCTACGGCAGCTTCACGGCCGCGGCACTGTGGCATGCGCCGCGGGCAACCGACGCGGTGCTGGCGACGTTCCAGTCGCCGGTGCCGGTGCAGATGATCGCCGCGCAGGCCTGGTCGCAGGACGGGTGGGCGCAGCTGCCGGCGCGTCGCAACGAGGCCAATCCGCGCCAGCGCTGGCCGCTGGACCTGCAGGTGGCCGGTCCGCTGGCACCGCTGCAGCAGCACCTGGAAGCGCGCGGCTGGCAGGTGCAGCCGCAGGCGGGCTGGGTGGACACGCTGGCGCTGCTGGACGACGACGCCCCGCCCCAGGCCCAGGCGGTACTGCCGGCGACGCTGGACGCCCATGCCGAAGCCCTGCTCCTGCTCCGCCCCGGCCGCCATCCCGGCGAGCGTTTCGCACTGCGGCTGTGGCCGGCGCCGATCCAGCTGGACGATGGCACGCCACTGTGGATCGGCACCGCGCAGACCCTGCAGCTCACCCGGCCGCTGGACGTCGCCACCCTGTGGCAACCCGTGCCCGGCGACGGGGCGGCGCGCGTGGCCGCCGCCATCGCGCTGGACGGCTTCGCCCCGGTGCATGCCCTGCATCCGCACGACCCCAGCGTCAGCGTGATGCGCCTGCAGACCGACGACGACGCAACACCGGCGCCGGAGTCCTCAGGGCAGTAGCGACAGCACCCGCTGCAGGCGCTCGTGCGGGTCGTCGAGTTGCAGCAGCGCCTGGCGCTGTTCGTCGGGCATCGGCAGCAGTTCGATCAGGCGCCAGCCCACCCATGAGGCGTCATCGAACCGGTCGGCCGTGGCCTTGGCGTGCTCGCCGCCGACCTTGTCGAGGATCTCGTGCAGCAGCGTGGCCAGCAGCGAATGCTCCGGTCGCACCGGCTCGATCGCGTCCTCGTCGCACCAGGCCACGTCGGCCACCTGCAGGCCGTTGTCGCGCACCCGCACGCGATGCGCGTGGAAGCGCCGCGTGCCGCGCACCCGCAAGGTGAGCAGCCCGTCGTCGCCGCGTCCGAAATCCTCGATCACCGCCTCGGTACCATAGGCGGCGGCCGTGGCGGCTTCGCCGGCTTCCTCGCCGTCGATGAGCAGGCAGATGCCGAACCCGCGGCCCTCGCGGCTGCAGTCGCGCACCAGGTCGAGGTAACGCGGCTCGAAGATGCGCAGGCCCAGCGACGCACCCGGCACCAGCACCGTGTGCAGGGGGAACAGGCCGAGCGACTCCATCGCGGGGCGGTCGTCGTTCATCGCCGCCAGTCTACGCGCGGGCGTGCGCCGCCTGCGTCAATGCGTGGACTGCAGGGCCTGCAGGAAACGCCGCGGCGCGCCGTCGAAGCCACCGTTGGACATGAACACCACGTGGTCGCCGGCAGTCACGCGCGCGCGCAACGCGTCGATCAACGCATCCGCATCGGGCACCGCGATGCCGTCGCCCCGCAGCGCGGCGACCACCTTGCCACCGTCCCACGCCAGCTCCGGGCGGTGCAGGAACACCACCGCATCGGCATCGGCCAGCGACGGCGCCAGCGCATCGGCATGGGCGCCCAGCCGCATCGAATTGCTGCGCGGCTCCATCGCCACCACGATGCGTGCGCCGCCGACCTTTGCCCGCAGCCCCGCGAGCGTGGTTGCGATCGCGGTGGGGTGGTGGGCGAAGTCGTCATAGACGGTGATGCCGTCGTGCGTGCCCACCAGCTCCATGCGCCGCTTCACGCTGCGGAACTCCGCCAGCGCCGGCAACACGCCGGCGACGTCGTGCCCGGCCGCGGCGACGGCGGCGAGCGAGGCCAGCGCGTTCATCACGTTGTGCCGGCCCAGCAGCGGCCAGCGCACCTCGCCCAGTTCGACGCCGCGGTGGATGACGGCAAACGCGCTGCCGTCCTCGGCCAGCAACCGCGCCGTCCAGGTATACGTCGCACCGGCGTCGCGCGCGGCGTCGCCGCGGTCGCCATGCACGGGGCCGGCCACCGCCTGCGCCGGGTCGAGCCCGAAGGTCTCCACCGGCGTCCAGCAGCCCATCGCCAGGACCTCGGCCAGGCGCGCGTCCTCGCCGTTGACGATCAGGCGGCCACTGCCCGGCACCGTGCGCACCAGGTGGTGGAACTGGCGCTGGATCGCCGCCACGTCCGGGAAGATGTCGGCGTGGTCGAATTCCAGGTTGTTGAGGATGGCGATGCGCGGGCGGTAGTGGACGAACTTGCTGCGCTTGTCGAAGAACGCGGTGTCGTATTCGTCGGCTTCCACCACGAAGGCGCGCCCCGCGCCCACGCGCGCGGACACGCCGAAATCCTCGGCCACGCCGCCGATCAGGAAGCCCGGCTGCGCGCCGGCCGCCTGCAGCAGGTAGGTGAGGATGGTGGACGTGGTGGTCTTGCCGTGCGTGCCGGCCACCGCGATGACCTCGCGGCCCGGCAGCACCTGCTCGGCCAGCCACTGCGCGCCGGAGATGTAGCGGCGCCCCGTGTCCAGCACCGCCTCCACCGCCGGGTTGCCGCGCGAGAGCGCGTTGCCGACCACCACCTCGTCGCAGTCGTCGGAGATGTTCGACGGGTCGTAACCCTGCCTCAACGCGATGCCGAGGTGCTCGAGCTGGGTCGACATCGGCGGGTAGACCGCCTGGTCGCTGCCCTCGACCCGGTGGCCGAGTTCACGCGCCAGGGCCGCCACGCCGCCCATGAAGGTACCGGCGATGCCGAGGATGTGCAGTTTCATAGATGGTGATTCGTGATTGGTGATTCGTGATTGGTAAGAGCCTGGCGCGACCGGATTTTTTTCGCTTCAACGAATCACCAATCACGAATCACCAATCACGCGCCTCAACCCACCTCGCGCACCGGCGCGATCGCCTCGATGATGCGCACGAACACATCGTCCAGCGACCCCACGCCGTCCACCACGGTCAGCTGGCCGTGCGTGCGGTAGAACTCGATGACCGGCGCGGTCTGCGAGTCGTACACCTGCAGGCGCGTGCGGACCGACTCCGGGCTGTCGTCGGCGCGGCCTTCGGCCGCGGCGCGGCCGGCGATGCGCTCCACCAGCAGGTCGGTGGCGACATCCAACTGCACCGCCGCGTCCATCGGCTGGCCGATGCGCTTGAGCAGCCCGTCCAGCGCGTCGGCCTGGGCCAGGTTGCGCGGGTAGCCGTCGAGGATGAAGCCATTGGCGGTATCGGGCCGCGAGAACCGGTCCTCGAGCATGCCCAGCAGGATCGCATCGCTGACCAGCTCACCGCGGGCCATGACCTCCTTGGCTTCCAAGCCCAGCCTGCTGCCGGCGGCGACTTCCGCGCGCAGCAGATCGCCAGTGGAGATGTGCGGCACCTGCAGGTGCTCCTTGAGCCGTGCGGCCTGCGTGCCCTTGCCGGAACCGGGCGCACCCAGAAGTACCAATCGCATCTACATCGCTCCCACGGTCTGGACCTGACGCCTGCGCGGGCGGCGCTACACTCGGGCCGCGCCCGCCGCGCCGGCAAACGGCCGTCAGCTTACCGCATCGGCCGCCTGCCCCCACCCCCAATGGACCTGTTCATGGCTTCCGGAACCCTGCTCTACGCCCAGTCCGGCGGCGTCACCGCCGTCATCAATGCCACCGCCTCGGCCGTGATCCAGGCCGCGCGTGCCCGCAAGGTGCCGGTGCTGGCGGCCCGCAACGGCATCCTCGGCGCGCTGCGAGAGGAGCTGATCGACACCCGGCGCGAGTCGATCGCCGCCATCCGCGCCCTCGCCCACACGCCGGGCGGCGCGTTCGGCTCCTGCCGGGTCAAGCTGAAATCGCTGGACGAGGACCGCGCCCGCTACGAGCGCCTGCTGGACGTGCTGCGCGCGCATGACGTGCGCTGGTTCCTCTACAACGGCGGCAACGACTCGGCCGACACCGCGCTGAAGGTGTCCAAGCTCGCGGCCGAGTTCGACTACCCGCTGACCTGCGTGGGCGTGCCCAAGACGGTCGACAACGACCTGGCGGTGACCGACTGCTGCCCGGGCTTCGGTTCGGCGGCCAAGTACACGGCCGTGTCCGTGCGCGAGGCGGCGCTGGACGTGGCCGCCATGGCCGATACGTCGACGAAGGTCTTCGTCTACGAGGCGATGGGCCGGCACGCCGGATGGCTGGCGGCGTCAGCGGGGCTGGCCGGCAACGGGCCGGACGAGGCGCCGCACCTGATCCTGTTCCCGGAGCGCCCGTTCGACGAGGCCGACTTCTTCAAGAAGGTGAAAGCCACCGTCGAGCGCATCGGCTACTGCGTGGTGGTGGCCAGCGAGGGCATCCAGGATCCGCAAGGCCGCTTCATTGCCGATGCCGGCGGCGGCACCGACTCCTTCGGACACACGCAACTGGGCGGTGTCGCCTCGCACCTGGCCGGCCGGGTCAAGGACGCGCTGGGCTACAAGGTGCACTGGGCGTTGCCCGATTACCTGCAGCGCTCGGCCCGCCACATCGCGTCGAAAACCGACCTGGACCAGGCCATGGCCGTGGGCAAGGCCGCGGTCGAGTACGCGCTGGCCGGCCGCAATGCGGTCATGCCGGTGATCGTGCGAACCTCGGATGCGCCCTACCGGTGGAAAATCGAGGCAGCACCGCTGTCGAAGATCGCCAACCACGAAAAGAAGATGCCGGCCGGCTTCATCCGCCGCGATGGCTACGGGATCACCGACAAGGCCCGCGCCTACCTGCAGCCGTTGATCGCGGGGGAAGCTCCGCCCCCGTACGGGCGCGACGGGCTGCCGAAGTACGTCGCGCTGCGCAACCTGCCCGTCGCGCCCCGGTTGCCGCGCTGGCAGGAGTGAAGGCCGGGCCTGCCGCCATCAGCTGCGGCAGGGCAGCCCCTCGACCGCCATCACGGCGGAGAACATCGGGATCGCGGCGGCCTTGCCACTGGCCGCGGCCTGCTTGGCGTCCTGCAGGTAGACGCGCGCCTGGCCCTGCCCGTCCAGGGTGGGCTTGGCGCCGGCGGCGGGTTTGCGCCAGACGCGCACCACGGCCTGCTGCGTCGCGCAGGCGGCACTGGGGACGCGGATGACATCGTTGAGCACCCATCCAGCGGCCGTCGACGGCTTGGCGCTGGCGGCGTCGACGAAGCGCGCGCGCGGCTGGCAGTTGGGGCTGGTGCGCACGATGGCGAAGCGGTACGGCGCATCGGTCTGGCCGGTGAAGGCGCCTTCCATGCGCGCGCAGGCCTCGGGGATGGTGCGCAGGCTGTGCGCGGCGCCGACGGCTTGCGGCTGCGAGGCCGGGCGGTCGATTTCGGGCTTGGGCTCGGCCGCCAGTGCCGGCAGGGCAAGGCAGGCAAGCACGGGACTCAGCAGCAGGGGGGTCAGGCGCATCGGGACGCTCCGGATGGGACAGTCGATGGGACAGGCGCCGCAGGCTGGCACGGGGCGGCTGAACGCCGGGTCGTGCGTGCCGGTTTCAAAGCACCCCCCGCTCCCCCTGCCCTGCAGGGGGGCTGAAGCCGAAAGTCGGACAAGGATCAGGGCCGTGGCACGGGTCGCAGTGAGCTGTGCGATAGTCCGGCCGGTGCAGGGCCGCCACGGCCGGCACGACAACCCGGGGATGTGTCATCCGAAATTCCATGTAAGTCCACTTCTGATGGGGAGGGGTTCATGCTGGAGCAGTACGGTTTGACCTTGGCGCTGGTCTGCGCCGTCATCGCGATCCTGTACGGGATCATCTCGGCGCGCTGGATCAGCGCGCAGCCCGCCGGCAACGAACGCATGCAGGAGATCGCCGGCGCCATCCAGGTCGGCGCGCGCGCCTACCTCAACCGGCAGTACACGACGATTGCCATTGCCGGCGTGGTGCTGTTGCTTCTCATCGGCTTTTTCCTGGACTGGGCCACGGCCATTGGCTTCTTGATCGGCGCGGTGCTCTCGGGTGCGGCCGGCTACATCGGCATGAACGTCTCGGTGCGCGCCAACGTGCGCACCGCCGAGGCTGCGCGCCGTGGCATCGGGCCGGCGATGGACGTGGCGTTCCGCGGCGGCGCGATCACCGGCATGCTGGTGGTCGGCCTGGGCCTGCTGGGCGTGGCCGGGTACTGGATGGCGCTGGCCTCGATGGGCATCGTCGGCGAGGAGGCGCTGCACGCGCTGGTGGGCCTGGCCTTCGGCAGTTCGCTGATCTCGATCTTCGCGCGCCTGGGTGGCGGCATCTTCACCAAGGGCGCCGACGTCGGCGCGGACCTGGTGGGCAAGGTCGAGGCCGGCATCCCCGAGGACGACCCGCGCAACCCCGCGGTCATCGCCGACAACGTGGGTGACAACGTCGGCGACTGCGCCGGCATGGCCGCCGACCTGTTCGAGACCTACGCGGTCACGGTGATCGCCACCATGCTGCTGGGCTTTCTGATGGCCGGGGAGGTCGGCGCCAACGGCGCGCTGTACCCGCTGGTGCTGGGCGGCGTGTCGATCCTCGCCTCGATCGTTGGCGCGATGTTCGTCAAGGTGAAGGCCGGCGGCTCGATCATGGGCGCGCTGTACCGCGGCGTGATCGTCTCCGGCGTGCTGGCCGCGATCGCCTACTGGCCGATCACCACCGCGCTGATGGACGACAACGTGCACGGCACCGTCAATGTCTATGCCTGCGCGATCATCGGCCTGGTGCTGACCGGCGCCATCGTGTGGATCACCGAGTACTACACCGGCACGCAGTTCAAGCCGGTGCGGCACGTGGCGCAGGCGTCCACCACGGGACACGGCACCAACATCATCGCCGGCCTGGGCATCTCGATGAAGTCCACGGCACTGCCGGTGATCGCGGTCTGCGTCGCGATCTGGACGTGCTTCGAACTGGGCGGCCTGTACGGCATCGCCATCGCCGCCACGGCGATGCTGTCGATGGCCGGCATGATCGTCGCGCTCGACGCCTACGGCCCGATCACCGACAACGCCGGCGGCATCGCCGAGATGGCCGAGCTGCCGCCGGAGGTGCGCGCGATCACCGACCCGCTGGACGCGGTGGGCAACACCACCAAGGCCGTGACCAAGGGCTATGCGATCGGGTCGGCGGCCCTGGCGGCGCTGGTGCTGTTCGCCGACTACACCTACAACCTGCGCGCGTCCAACCCGGGCGAGGTGTTCACCTTCGACCTGTCCGACCACCTGGTGATCATCGGCCTGCTGATCGGCGGCCTGATCCCCTACCTGTTCGGCGCCATGGCGATGGAGGCGGTGGGCCGCGCGGCGGGCAGCGTGGTGGAGGAGGTGCGCCGCCAGTTCCGCGACATCCCCGGCATCATGGCCGGCACCGCCAAGCCGGACTACTCGCGGGCGGTGGACATGCTGACGCGCTCGGCGATCCGGGAAATGGTCGTGCCCTCGCTGCTGCCGGTGGCGGTGCCGATCGTGGTCGGCCTGCTGCTGGGCCCCAAGGCGCTGGGCGGGCTGCTGATCGGCACGATTGTCACGGGCCTGTTCGTGGCGATCTCGATGACCACCGGCGGCGGCGCCTGGGACAACGCCAAGAAGTACATCGAGGACGGCCACTTCGGCGGCAAGGGCAGCGAGGCGCACAAGGCCGCGGTCACCGGCGACACCGTCGGCGACCCGTACAAGGACACCGCCGGGCCGGCCATCAACCCGCTGATCAAGATCATCAACATCGTGGCGCTGCTGATGGTGCCGCTGCTGTGAGGTGACGCTGCGCGCCTGCGGCACGTCGTGCCATGCGACGTGTCCAGGGCGCTATTGGAGCGCGACAGGCAGCGGCCTCCGGGCCGCTGTTTTTTTGCGACCGGGCCACAGCCGAGCTCCCACTCGCCCACGCCGGCGCATACGGGCTGTTCACCCCCCGTTGGGCAAGGTCGAGGCGTCGCATCGACGACGCCAGACCACTGCGGCGCCGGCCAGGTCCGAGCCACCGGCAGCGCCGCCTTCATCGGGAGGGACACCATGCAACCTGTCACCTGGCAGCATTCGCTGCAGAACTCACTGGGCGTCTACCTGCCCAGCATGCTGGGCGCGCTCGCGATCCTGCTGCTGGGTTGGGTGGTCGCGCTGGTCGCCAGCGCCGGCACCCGCAAGGGCCTGGCCACGCTGCGCACCAACGAACGCCTGAACCGCCACACCGCCGGGCAGACCGACTACGAGCGCATTGCAGGGCGCGTGGCCTTCTGGGCGGTCCTGCTTCTGGCGCTGATCGGCGCGGTCGGCGTGCTGCGCATCGAGGGCGTGTCCGGGCCGCTGTCCACACTGGCCACAACCATCATGCTGTACCTGCCGCGGCTGCTGCTGGCCATTGGTCTTGCACTGCTGGCGCTGCTGGTGGCCACGGTGGTGCGCAGCGTGGTCAACCGCGCGCTGGGCGCGACGCGGCTGGACGAGCGGTTGTCGGAGACGGCCGACATGCAGCCGCTGTCGCACACCATGGGCAACGTCGCCTACTGGCTGGTGCTGCTGCTGTTCCTGCCGGCGATCGTCGGCGCGCTGCAGATCGAAGGCCTGATGACGCCGCTGTCGGCGATGACCTCGGACTTCCTGGGCATGCTGCCCAACCTGTTCGCGGCCGTCGTCATCGGCCTGGTGGGCTGGATCATCGCCAAGGCGGTGCGCGGCCTGGTCACCAACCTGCTGGCCGCCACCGGTGTGGACCGCATCGGCAGCCGTCCCGGCCAGGCCGCGGAAGGGCTGCGGCTGTCGCAGCTGGGCGGCACGCTGGCCTTCATCCTGGTGATCGTGCCCACGCTGATCGCCGCGCTGGATGCGCTGCGCATCGAGGCGATCTCCATCCCGCTGACCGGCATGCTGGACGTGTTCCTGCAGGCCATCCCCAACGTCATCGCCGCGGCCGCGATCCTGATCATCGCGTGGTTCATCGGGCGGCTGGTGGCGGACCTGGTGACCCGGCTGCTGTCCAACCTGGGGTTCGACACGCTGCCCGAGCGGCTGGGCCTGGGCCATGCCTTCGCCGCACCGACCGCTACCGCATATCCGACGGCGTCCGATACCGGGCTGACCTCGCCGGCCGTGGACGGCTACGCCCCGTCCGCCGGCACGGCCGCACCGCCGCCTCCGGCATCGCAAGGCGACGTGACCGTGGCGGCGCCGTCGCGCGACGTCACCCCGGCCTCGCTGTCGCAGCTGGGCGGCCGCGTGGCGCTGTTCTTCATCATGCTGTTCGCGACCGTCGAAGCCGCGGCGCTGCTGGGCTTTGCGGGCGTGCGCGACCTGCTGGAGACGTTCATCGCCTTCGGCGCCGACATCCTGCTGGGGCTGGTGATCTTCGTGGTGGGCTACTGGCTGGCCAACCTGGCCGCATCGGCCATCCAGCGCGCCAACCGCGACAACGCGGTGGGTCTGGCGCGCATCGCGCGGGTGGCGATCCTCGGCCTGGTGATCGCCATGGGCCTGCGGGCGATGGGCATTGCCGACGAGATCGTCAACCTCGCTTTCGGGCTGGTGCTGGGGGCCGTGGCCGTGGCGACCGCGCTGGCCTTCGGCCTGGGCGGTCGCGAGGCCGCCGGGCGCGTGACCCAGCGCTGGGCGGAGCGCTACCTGGACAAGCCGCCGCGTCCGTAACGGGCGCGGTTGCGTGACGACGGGGCGGCCTTCGGGTCGCCCCGTTTCGTTTGGAGTCCGCAGATTTGGAGCGCGCCGCTTCGAGACCGCGGGCCGCAAATGCTGCGCCGCAGCAGCCGGCCGCGTAAACTTCGCGACTTTCCGGCCGCCTCCCGCGGCCCTCCCCCGCAACTGGAGCAGCGCATGGGCCTGGACCTCGTCCCCACCGGCAAGAACCCGCCGGAAGAGATCAACGTCATCATCGAAATCCCCAAGGACGCCGAGCCGGTCAAGTACGAGGTCGACAAGGCGTCGGGCGCGATCTTTGTCGACCGCATCCTGTCCACGCCGATGCGCTACCCGTGCAACTACGGCTACGTGCCGCACACGCTGTGCGGCGACGGCGACCCGGCCGACGTGCTGGTGATCCTGCCGCTGCCGCTGATCCCCGGCTCGGTGATCCGCTGCCGCCCGGTGGGCGTGCTGAAGATGAGCGACGAGGCCGGCTCGGACGAAAAGCTGCTGGCGGTGCCGGTGGACAAGGTGTTCGCCGGCTACGGCCACATCAACGACATCGGCCAGGTCAGCCCGCACTGGTGCGAGCGCATCGGCCACTTCTTCGAGCATTACAAGGACCTGGAGAAGGGCAAGTGGGTCAAGCTGGACGGCTGGGGCGGCGCGGACGAGGCCAAGGCGATCCTGATGGACGCGGTGAAGCGTTTCGAGGAGTCGGCCGACAAGCCCAACTTCTGATCCGGCGCGTCGCATCGCCGCAATGAAAAAAAGCCGCCCCAGGGGCGGCTTTTTTTCATGGGCGGCGGCTGGAGGACTCGGCTGCGGCGATCGGCAGGCGGGGGTGCGCAGCAGCGGACATGGATGTCCGCGCCACGCGTAAAGGCCGATGCCGTCGGCGGGCGGAGCACTCCCACGCCTGTCGTCGTCGCCATCCCCGACCCGGGATCACCCGGTAGCGGCCGTCCTACGCTCTTTACCCGGCTGGGAGAAGATCCAGAAAAAACCACGGCCCCTTGCGGGGCCGTGGCGGTGTCACCCTTCGGATCGACGCGCGATCAGAAGCGCTGCTGGTACTTCATGTAGATGAAGCGGCCGATGTCGTACCCGCCGTAGTAGGCGAAGTTCGAATTCGGCTGGCTGTACATCACCGAGCCCTGCTGGTCGAACACGTTGTTGGCGCCCAGCGACACCGTGGCGTTCCACGGGGCCTTCCAGTTGACCTGGACGTCGTTGAACGTGGTCGAGCCGACGCGGTTCATCGGCACGTTGGTGCCCTGGGTGTCCGGTGCGGCGTAGTCGGGGATGTTGCAACGCTCCTCGAAGTAGCACTGTTCCTTCATCGCCGAGTAGTAACGCAGGCCCCAGTTCACGCCGTAGTTGCCCTGCTCCCAGCCCAGGTTGAGGTTGGAACGCAGCCGGAAGTTGCCGCCGAAGCTGACGTACGGCGACTCCGGGGTGTCCTCGTCGTTGGTCGTCTTCAGGACGTTCTTGCTGACGTAGGTGCTGGCCGAGTTGGCGGTGAAGCGGCCGAAGTCGGTCTGCAGGCTGTAGTTCAGCTCGACGTCGAAGCCTTCCGTCTCCACGTAGCCAGCATTGCGCAGGCCGTAGGTCAGGTCGTTGACGATGCCGGTCACCGGGTCACGCGTGAAGTTCGCGCAGCGCGACTCGACCAAGGCCACGTAGCAGTCGGCCAGGATCTGGTTCGGGCTGTCGGACACGAGCGTGTTGTCGATGCGGATGTTCCACCAGTCCAGTGCGATGCTCAGGCCCGGGACGAAGCTGGAGCTGTACACCAGGCCCAGGGTCTTGGACTCGGAGGTCTCCGGCGTCAGGTTGGGGTTGGAGCCGCTGGTGAACGGGACCGGGGTCTGCGCCGCCGGGCCGTCGGTCGGGACGAAGCCCTGCTGCAGCTGGCGGTAGTTGGCCGACACGTCCTGCAGGCAGCGGGCGCTGCCGGCGGCATTGCCGTAGACGCTGTCGCACGGATCGATGAAGCCCGTGGTGAAGGTCTGCGAACCGCCGCCGTACAGGTTGGAGATGGTCGGGGCGCGGAAGCCCTCCGACCACGTGCCGCGGACCAGCAGGTCGTCGATCGGACGCCACTTGAAGCCGAACTTGCTGTTGGTGGTGTCGCCGAAGGTGTTGTAGTCCGAGTAGCGGCTGGCCAGGCTCAGGCTGAGCTCCTGGAAGCCGGTCACGTCGGCCAGCAACGGCACGCTCAGCTCGGCGTAGAACTCGTCGAGCGAGTAGGCGCCCGCCGTCGGGCCCGCGGCCAGGTTGGTCGAGTTACCGGACTGGGAGATGGCGTCGGGCGAGAACGCGCCCTCTTCCTTGCGGTGCTCGTAGCCCACCGCCATGCCGAGGTCGCCGGCCGGCAGGGTGAACAGCGTGGTCGCCAGGTTGGCGAAGTAGCTGGTGGTCTCGGTTTCGCCCAGCGCGTGCTCGGTGCGGAAGAACTGGTTGCGCACGCGCGGGTCGTCCAGCGAATTCTCCACCGCGCCGGTGCCGAAGCCCGCGAACGGGTTCCACGGCACGCACGAGGTCAGCGGGATCGGGTTGGCAGCGGTACCGCACTGCACCTGGCCCTGGCTGTTGAGGAAGGACGGGCCCACGGCGTCACGCACGGCCGGGATGTAGAAATTGCCGGTCGAGACCTGGGTCAGGTCGTTCTTGTTGTAGAGGTAGCCGGCATCCCAGTCCAGGTAGCGCTCGGCGAACTCCATCGAACCCTGCAGCGCACCGGTGAAACGCCAGGTGGTCAGGTCGCTGGTGGTGACGCGCGGCACTTCCCAGCCGCGGCGGCGCCAGTCGATCTGACGGCCGTCGTCGAGCGGGTTGAAGTAGCTGTCGGCTGACATCGGCGCGCCGATCGCGGTGGACTGCGTCGGGTAGCCGGCGATCTGGCGCGAGGAGGAGCGCTGGTTGTAGGCCATGTCCGACACGAAGCGGATGCTGTCGTTGATGTCGAAGTTGGCGCCCACGAACAGCGAGCGGCGCTCCAGCGGGTTGATCAGGTGCATCTGATCGCTGGGCACGCTGGTGTCGTCGGCGTTCTGCGGGTGGAAGTCGGTGATGTCCAGCGCGTCGCTGCCGCGATTGGGCGCCTGCCAGGCACCGGTGCTGCCCGACGGGCGCCAGTTGCCCCACTGGCCAACCACCGTGGTGCTGTACTGCGGGTAGCCCGGGTAGCTGTCGCGCGAGAACCAGCGGTCCTTGGCCCACACCTCATCTTCCTGGTGGTACTCGGCGGCGATCGTCACCGAGCCGCGGTCGCCGGAGAAGCCGGTCACGAAGTCGTAGTTCTGCTTCGCGCCATCGCCCTCGCCGTACTGGCCGTAGTAGAGGTTGACCTCGGCGCCGTCGTAGTTGCTGCGGGTGATGATGTTCACCACGCCAGCCATCGCGTCGGAGCCGTAGATCGAGGACGCGCCGTCCTTCAGCACTTCGATGCGCTCGACCGCGGCGGTCGGGATCGAGGAGATGTCCTGCAGGCCGCTGGTGGTGATGCCCAGGCGCTTGCCGTTGACCAGGACCAGGGTGCGGTTGGCGCCCAGGTTGCGCAGGTCGATGTACGAACCGCCCACGGCTTCGCCGCTGGCCAGCGGCTCGGAGCGGCTGATCGCCGGGGAACCGGCGGCGGAGATGTTCTGCAGGATGTCGGCGACGGAGCTGAAGCCCTGCGCCTCGATGTCCTGGCGGCTGATGCTGAGCACCGGCTGCGAGGTCTCGATGTCGACCTGGCGGATGCGCGAGCCGGTGACTTCGATGCGGTCCAGCGTCGTGGCCTGCTGGGCGCCGGTGTCGGCGTCCTGGGCGGCGGCGATCGCCGGGGTCAGTGCGATGGCGATGCTGGCCGGCAGGAGGCCGAGGCGCATCGCGTTGCGCGAACTGCGTTGGGTCATCTATCTCTCTCCAAGGGATGGTGCGTAATGGCGCGTTGTTATCGCTGTGTTAAGCGCCCCGACACGCTACGTGCCGGATCGCGCCATGGCTTTGCGGCCGCCGCCGGCTGTCTTTGCCGAATCTGTCGACGCACGCTCGCCCGATGCCCGATGCACGCGGGCATGCTTGCCGCCGGCGCGGTAGCGCGTGGCCGACATGCCGAAGCGGGCGCGGAAGGCGCGGGCGAAGCTGCAGCAGTTGTCGAACCCCGAAGCGGCCGCCACCTCGCCGATCATCAGGTCGCTGTCGTGCAGCAGGCGCGCGGCGTTCTCCAGGCGCATGCGTGCCGCCGCGGCCTGCGGGCTCTCGTCGTAGAGGCTCTGGAAGGTCTTGGAGAAGTACCAGCTGGAGAAGCTGGTCAGCTCGGCCAGTTCGCCGATGCGCACCACACGGTCGCAGTTGCCCTCCATGTACAGCCGCGCGCGCTGCAGGCGGCCGAACACCTGGCGCTTGCGGCTGCGCGAGCGGCCGGGGCAGCGCGCGACGCGCTCGCCCAGCTCGCCCTGCACCGCGGCCAGGTGCAGCAGCAACGGACGCAGCGCGGCGACCGCATCGCTGTCGGCCTCCTGCATGCGCTCGGCGGCCTCACGCCACAGGCGCAGGCCCGTGCGCCGGTCGCGCCGGTCCACGCGGCCGCGTCCGGCATACAGCGTGCAGTCGGCAAAGCGGCTCATGGCCGCCAGTACGTCGGCGTCGACCGCCAGCGCGATGCTCAGCCCGTCACGGTCGGTCTGCAGCAGCGGGCGGGAATCCTTCTCCAGGGCGATCCAGTCGCCCTGGTGCAGGCGGAAGCGGCCTTCGCGCGCCTCCACCCAGGCACTGCCCCGCACCTGCAGGGCGATGCAGAAATGCTGCCCCCCCATCTGCACCCCGCCCAGGCGGGCGGCGCCAAGGAACCTGGCATTGGCGGGAGGGGTGTCGGCGGTCTCGGCCGCCACCTGCTGGCCGCGATCGGCCCAGATGATGTGCTGCATCGATGGCATCCACTTGATGAGTCGAGGTCAGTGGATGTGCCCGATCAGGCGGCCCGGGCGCCGGAAGTTCAGCAAAGGTTTGGACGAAATCTTCCCGTGACCGGATCCGAAAGCGTTACGAAAGCAAAATTCCTTTTTGCATCAACAGGATGCAAGGGCCCTCACCGCGCAGCAGGACGCTCGGTCGGCAGCGCCATGAACGCAATGTCCGTGCCGTCATCGGTGGTGAGCGACAGGTACAACGCCTGCTGCGCGGCGCTCAGGCTGAATCCGGTGGTGCTGGACAGGCGGTCGGCGTCGATGCAGCGCGACGCCGCCTCGCGCACGGGCGCGGCCAGGCCACCGATCCGGCGGAGGCTGGTCCGGCAATTGGGAAGTGGCTCGATGTACTCCACCACGCCGGCCTCATCCACCGCCCAGGTCTGGTAGCGCCAGCGCACCGGCGCGCGCGGGTCCACCCGTCGCACGCTGCCGGGAGACAGTGCCAGGTCCGCCTCCCACAGACCGTTGGCCGACACCCGCGTGAACAGCACGCGCGTGTTGGCGACGTCGACGCGGACGGTGGCCACATCCTGCAGGGCGGCCTGCTCGCGCCAGGGACGCGCGGTGCGGTCGTAGAGGACCAGCCGCATTTCGTCGGCGCCGTCGTGCTCCACCACCAGCATGGCGCCGGCATCCGGCGGGTACACCGCCTGCAGCGGCGACGGGCCGGGCACCGGCAGCGGGGCGATCTGGCCGCTGTCGGGCATTACCTCGAACAGGCCGGCCTGCCCCTCGCGGGAGGTGCGGCCGTGGATCACGAACCGGTCGCCGGCGGGCGACCATTGCGGCAGGTTGCCGGTGGTGGGGTGCAGGCCGCCGATCATGCGCAGGGTCTCGGGCCGCTCCAGGTCGGCCCACCACAGCGCGAAGTCGCCGGAGCGGTTGGAGGTGAACACCAGTTGCCGCCCGTCCGGGGCGATGGACGGCTGCGTGTCCCGCCCGGTAGAGGCGAACAGGTGCGTGCCGGCCGGCAGGGCGCCCGCATCGGAGCCTGACGCGCCACCGCGCTCGAACCGGAAGATGCCGAACCGCGGCTGCCGGCGCACGAACGCCATCATCGGCGCATTGGACGCCACCACCGGCGTCTGGGCGTCGCGCACCCCCAGGTCGAACAGCTCCCGGCTGCCCAGGTCGAGCCGGTACAGACGGGTCTCGCTGTCGATCCGTCGCCCGAACACCAGCGAGCGGCCGTCCGGAAGCCAGTCCAGGCCCCGGATCTCGGCATTCAGCATGGTCAGGCGCTCGGGCGTGCCGCCGGCCGCCGGCACCCGCCACACATCCCCCAGCTGCGGATTGCGCACGAACGCGATCCAGCGCCCGTCCGGCGAGTAGCGGGGCGCGTGGTCCTGGTCGTTATGCGACACCGGATAGGCGATCGCACGCCACTGGCCGCTGGACAGGTCCAGCACGCGCAGGCCGGTCAGGCCGTCGCGCGTGCTCATGCTGCCGAACACCAGCCCACGCCCGTCCGGCGTCCAGTCGAAACTGAGCATGTCGTCCTGGCGGCAGGTGCCGACCTGGCGTTGCTCGCCACCGTTGACGGCGGCCACCAGCACCGCACAGGCCTCCCCCGGACCGACGCGCAGCCAGGCGATCTCGCGCCCGTCCGGCGACCAGGCGGGGACGCGGTCGGACACCGCGTCGTCCGGAAAGCTGAGCTGCCGCGGCTGCGCCTGATCGGTGGTCTGCACCATAATCACGGTGCCGCGCCGCCCGGGCACTGTCGCCGAGTACGCCACCATCGCCGCATCCGGCGACAGCGTCGGCGAGATCTCGAAGCCGGGCGCCGAGGTGATCATCCGGTAGGGCCGTTCGCCGGTGGCGCTCACCGCCGCCCACGCCACCTGCGGCGCCTGGAGGGTCGCGGCACCGGCCTCACCCGTCCCGCTGTCGCGGGCGCGGAGCCCGAGCACGGCCACCAGCCCCGCCACCGTAATCAACACGGCCAACGCCGCCACGGGCGTGCGCCACCCGCGCCGCCGGGCGGTGGTCGACGCCGATGCAGCGGGGGACGCGACCGCGGCCTGCGGCGCAGGCCCGACCCCTGGAGGGCCGTCGGGCGGGGTGGTCCCAGGCAGGAGCGGCGCTGGAAGGACCGCCGCCGGCGCTGCCACCTGCACGGGCGCAAGCAGGCGATAGCCGGTCTTGGCGATGGTCTCGATATAGCGCGCATCGCCGCGGCGCTCGCCAAAGGCCTTGCGCAGCTGCGTCACCGCCTGGGTCAATACGTCATCGGTGGGCAGCGTGTCCGGCCATACCCGTGCCAGCAGCGTGTCGCGGCTGACTACGCGTCCGGCCTGCTCCACCAGCACCTGCAGTACCGCCATCGCCTTGGGTGTCAGGCGCCTGGGGCGGCGGGCACCAGGCGCGGTGACCTCGCGCAGCGGCACGTCCACCAAGCAGTCGCCCACGCGCATCAGTTGTGGCATGTGCGATGCGGGGGATACGGGCGGATCAACCGAAGGCGGCATGGGGCATCAGGGTGCGCAGGACACGCGCCGCTGTCATGTGCCGATTGGCCCGAGCGGCGAGGTCGAATGGAGGAAGAACGCCGACAGGTTCGGCACATCGTCCCGCCTTGTGCAGACAGGCGTGGAACGGAACGCGATTCTACCGTGTCGCGATGAACGCAGCGCTGCCCGTGTCCAGCACAGGCCCTTTGTAGCCGACGCCCCACCAAACGTGGTTACTCGACTCGCGGCGCGGCGCGATTTTTTTGGGGTCACTCGTGCGGGCGCCGCATCACGGTCAGTGCGATCAGGCGTGATACCACGGTGGCGATGTATCCCACGCCAGCGAACTGCTGAAGCATCACCAGCACGCGCGCCGGGGTCGACAGCGGCAGGATGTCGCCATTGCCCACGCCCGACAGCGTGCTGAAGCTGAGGAACAGCAGTTCGATCCAGCGCCGCGGCCGCTCCGGCTCCACGACACCCGTAAAGCTGCCCGGCACCCAGGCCTGGCAGGCGAAGTACGCATAGGCGAACCCCCACGCCAGCAGGGTGAAGGTGGCGCCTGCCGCGAAGAGTTCGTCCGCGGTGACGACGTGGTCGTCCATCATGTAGCGGATCAGGCTGCCCGCAGCGTAGAAATACAACGCGGCTTCGAGGATTGACGACCAGGGCAGCCAATGCGGCTCCTGCAGCGCGATGGCGGCCACGGCCAGCCCCATCGCCGGCAGCGCCAGCAGCCACGCCACCCAGTTGACGGCGGGGCTCCGGTTCACGACCCACACCGCCAGCGGAACCACGATGACCGTGGCCGCACCGAAGAGCGCGCGGTCATCCGGGCTCTCGTCCAGGAGCGGATACAGGAGCAGGCTCAGCAGCTGGACGGCGAGCAGCAGCGCCGACGGATGCCGACTCAGCAGGATCTGCCAGGGCTTGCGCATCGTGGCACTCCGGTCCATGCGGCGCGAGTGTGCGGCCGTCGCCGTCCGCGGGCAACGGCCGCGACGCCCACCGGGTCAGGCCTTGTGGTAGACCTCCGCGCCGGTGTCCCTGAACTCCGCGGCCTTGCCCGCCATGCCGGTTTCCAGCGCCACCGACTCGTCCACGCCGTGCTCGGCGGCGTAGTCGCGCACGTCCTGGGTGATTTTCATCGAGCAGAAATGCGGGCCGCACATGGAGCAGAAGTGCGCGGTCTTGTGCGCGTCCTTGGGCAAGGTCTCGTCGTGGTACTCGCGGGCGCGCTCGGGGTCCAGGCCAAGGTTGAACTGGTCCTCCCAGCGGAACTCGAAGCGCGCCTTGCTCATCGCGTTGTCGCGCGCCTGCGCGCCGGGATGGCCCTTGGCCAGATCCGCCGCGTGCGCGGCGATCTTGTACGCCATCAATCCCTCGCGCACGTCCTGCTTGTTGGGCAGGCCCAGGTGCTCCTTCGGCGTGACGTAACAGAGCATGGCCGTGCCGTACCAGCCGATCATCGCCGCGCCGATGGCGCTGGTGATGTGGTCGTAGCCCGGCGCGATGTCGGTGGTCAGCGGGCCGAGCGTGTAGAACGGCGCCTCGCCGCAGACCTCCAGCTGCTTGTCCATGTTTTCCTTGATCAGGTGCATCGGCACGTGGCCGGGACCCTCGATCATGGTCTGCACGTCGTGCTTCCAGGCGATCTTGGTGAGTTCGCCCAGCGTCTCGAGCTCGCCGAACTGCGCCGCGTCGTTGGCATCGGCGATCGAGCCCGGCCGCAGGCCATCGCCCAGCGAGAAGGCCACGTCGTAGGCCTTCATGATTTCGCAGATGTCCTCGAAGTGCGTGTAGAGGAAATTCTCCTTGTGGTGCGCCAGGCACCACTTGGCCAGGATCGAGCCGCCGCGGCTGACGATGCCGGTCACGCGCCTGGCCGTCAGCGGCACGTAGCGCAGCAGCACGCCGGCGTGGATGGTGAAGTAGTCCACGCCCTGCTCGGCCTGCTCGATCAGCGTGTCGCGGAAGATCTCCCAGTTGAGGTCTTCGGCGCGGCCGTCGACCTTCTCCAGCGCCTGGTAGATCGGCACCGTGCCGATCGGCACCGGGCTGTTGCGGATGATCCACTCGCGCGTCTCGTGGATGTGCTTGCCGGTGCTCAGGTCCATGACCGTGTCCGCGCCCCAGCGCATGGACCACACCAGCTTCTCCACTTCCTCGGCAATGCCCGAGGACACGGCCGAATTGCCGATGTTGGCGTTGACCTTGGTCAGGAAGTTGCGGCCGATGATCATCGGCTCGCTTTCGGGGTGGTTGATGTTGTTGGGGATGATGGCGCGGCCGCGGGCGACCTCGTCGCGCACGAATTCGGGCGTAATCCGCTTCTGGATGCTGGCCCCGAAGCTCTGCCCCGCGTGCTGGTTGAGCAGGTGCGCCTCGCGGATCGCGTCGATGCGCTGGTTCTCGCGGATGGCGATGTACTCCATCTCCGGCGTCACGATGCCGCGGCGCGCGTAATGCATCTGGGTGACGTTGGCACCGGCCACCGCGCGGCGCGGCAGCGGCCGGTTGCCGAAGCGCACGGCGTCGAGCTTGGCATCCGTCTCACGCCGGCGGCCGAACTCCGAGCTCAGGCCCGCCAGCGCCTCGGTGTCACCGCGCTCGGCGATCCACTGCGCGCGCAGCGGAGCCAGGCCGCGCGCCAGGTCGATCTCCACGGACGGATCGGTGTACGGCCCCGAGCAGTCGTAGACCGCCAGCGGCGCGTTGTCCTCGCCGCCGAAGATGGTCGGGGTCCTGGCCAGTCCGATCTCGCGCATCGGCACGCGGATGTCGGGCCGCGAGCCCTCGACAAAGATCTTGCGCGAGCCCGGGATGGGCCGGACCACGTCGGAGGACAGGCGGTCGGCCTGCTGGAGAAGTTCGGAGGGCACTGCGTTCATGGGGATATCCGCTTTCCTGTGGGAGGTCCGCACGGGGATGTGCGGACTCGTGCGATCTACTCGCATGAAAGCGGCGGCGCACGGCGCACGCACAAGGGGCGTGGCCGGCGAAGCTCCCTACGGCGGTCTCAACCGCGTCAGGTTCGAAGGGTCTGTCTCAACCGTGGCGCATCGCCGCGGTACCCCCGCTTCGCCGCGCATTGGACCACCCAACGCCCGTCAAATCCAGCCGCGCACACGTCCCGGCACCGGCCGCATGCTGCACCGCGGTTTGCCGCACCGCCGCCCGCTGGGTACGGTGGCGCCATGAACATGACCCTTCGCACCTCATTGCTCGCCGCCGTCGTCGCCCTCTCGGGCTGCGCCACGGCCCCGTCCACCGCGCCCACGGCCACCCTCCCGGCCGACCGTTTCTATGCCGACCTCAAGGCCCTGTGCGGGCAGGCCTTTGCCGGCCGCGTGCGCACCGACGTGCCTGCATCCACCGGCGACAACCCGTTCGCCGGCAAGGCGCTGGTGATGCACGTGCGCGGCTGCGGCGACCAGGAACTGCGCGTGCCCTTCCATGTCGGCGACGACCGTTCACGCACCTGGGTCATCACCCGCACCGGCCCGGGCCTGCGCCTCAAGCACGACCACCGCCACGAGGACGGCAGCGACGACGCGGTGACGATGTACGGCGGCGACACCGCCAGCCTCGGCACGGCGCAGCGCCAGGAGTTCCCGGTCGACGAGTTCTCCAAGGCGATGTTCATGCGCGAAGGCCTGGAGGCATCGGTCACCAATACCTGGGCGATGGAGCTTCGGCCCGGCCAGCAGTTCGTCTACGAACTCTCGCGCCCGGGCGGGCGGCTGTTCCAGGTGGAGTTCGACCTGACGACACCGGTGCCGGCCCCGCCTGCGCCGTGGGGCGACGAGGACTGATTGCCGGGCCGCTACTGCTTTCAGCCCCCCTCTCCCGCCAGGGTGATGCCGCACGTCTTGCGTGCCATGGGCACGCGTGCAGCTGAAAACGCCCGTGCCGCGGGCACGGGCCGGGCGCGTAGCGGGTTGGGGTGAGGGTTCGGCGAAGCTGAAACGGCGCCGATTGCCCCGACAATCAAAAGCCCGCATTGCGCGGGCTTTTGTGTGTGCGACTGGTTTTCACCCTCTCCCCCTTCGCCGGACCCCCGTCCGCCCTTCGGGCACCTTCTCCCGGAGGGAGAAGGAGTCAGGCCGCCGCCCGCTCAGGCGGCCGCACCCGGAACCACGCCGCGTACAGCGCCGGCAGGAAGAACAGCGTCAGCACCGTGGCCACCAGCAGGCCGCCCATGATGGCGACCGCCATCGGACCGAAGAACGCGCTGCGCGAAAGCGGGATCATCGCCAGGATCGCCGCCAGTGCGGTCAGCACGATCGGCCGGAAGCGACGCACGGTGGCCTCGATGATCGCGTGCCAGGTGTCGGCGCCCTCGCTGCGGTCCTGCTCGATCTGGTCCACCAGGATCACCGAGTTGCGCATGATCATGCCGGCCAGCGCGATCGTGCCCAGCATCGCCACGAAGCCGAACGGCACCTGGAACACGAGCAGGAACAAGGTGGCGCCGATCAGGCCCAACGGCGCGGTCAGCAGCACCATCACGCTGCGCGAGAAGCTGCGCAGCTGCACCATCAGCAACGTGAACACCACCAGCAGGAACAGCGGCATGCCGGCGGCGATCGACGACTGCCCGCGCGACGCATCTTCCACGCTGCCGCCCACCTCCACCGAGTAGCCGTACGGCAGGCCGGCACGGATGTCGTCGAGCGTCGGCGATATCTGCGCGGTGACCGTGGCGGGCTGCGTGCCGTCGTAGATGTCGGCGCGCACCGTCATCGTCGGGCGCCGGTCGCGGTGCCAGATGATCCCCTCCTCGAACCCGTAATCGAGCGTGGCCACCTGCGTCAGGGGCACGCTGGCGCCGTTGGCGGTTGGCACCATCAGGCTGCCCAGCATCTCCAGGTGCAGGCGCTCGTCGGAGGTGCCGCGCAACGACATCTCGATCAGATCGTTCCCCTCCCGATACGTGCTGATGTGGCTGCCGGACAGCGAGCTGGACAGGAACTGCGACAGCTGCGCCGAGCTGATGCCCAGCGCGCGGGCACGCTCCTGGTCCACGTGCAGGCGCACCACCTTGCCGGGCTCGTCCCAGTCCAGGTTGACGTTGGCCACATGCGGGTTCTCACGCATCTTCTCGCGCACGCGGTAGGCGATCTCGCGCACCTGCTCGATGTGCTCGCCCGAGACGCGGAACTGCACCGGGTAGCCCACCGGCGGCCCGTTCTCCAGGCGGGTCACGCGCAACTGCAGTTCCGGGAAGCGCGGCACGACGTCATCGATGATCCACGTTCGCAGGGCTTCGCGCGCTTCGATACTGTCCGGCATCAGCACGAACTGGGCGAAGTTGGCGGCCGGCAACTGCTGGTCCAGCGGCAGGTAGAAGCGCGGCGAGCCGGTGCCGACGTAGGCGACGTAGTTGGCGAGGTCCTCGCGCTGCGCCAGCATCGCTTCCAGCCGGCCGGCCGCTTCGGTCGTGGCCTTGAGCGAACTGCCCTCGGCCAGTTCCATGTCGACCATGAGCTCGGGCCGCACCGAGTCCGGGAAGAACTGCTGCGGCACGAAGCGGAACATCACCAGCGATGCGGCAAATGCCGCGACGGTCATGCCGATCACCAGCCAGCGCCGTCGCACACACCACGTCAGCCAGCCGCGCAGGCGCACGTAGAACTTCGTCGCATACGGGTCGTGGTCGCGGCCGTCGTGCGGCGGCGGCGCGATGATCTCGGCGAACGCCGGGTACCTGCCGGCCCAGCGCTGCCGACGCGCATGCCAGCGCGCCGCCAGCGAGCCCGGCTTCAACACGGCGCCAGGGCCGTGGTCGGGCAGCAGCTTGTCGCCCAGGTACGGGATGAACACCACCGCCGCGACCCACGACACCAGCAGCGCGATGGTCACCACCTGGAACAGCGAGCGCGTGTACTCGCCCGTGCTCGAGGCGGCCGTGGCGATGGGCAGAAAGCCCGCCGCGGTGATCAGCGTGCCGGTCAGCATCGGGAACGCGGTGGACTCCCACGCGAAGGCCGCCGCCTTCAACCGGCTGAAGCCCTGCTCCATCTTGATGGCCATCATCTCCACCGCGATGATCGCGTCGTCCACCAGCAGGCCCAGCGCCAGCACCAGCGCGCCCAGCGAGATCTTGTGCAGGCCGACGCCGAAGAAGTCCATCACCGCGAAGGTCATCGCCAGCACCAGCGGGATCGACAGCGCGACCACCAGGCCGGTGCGCCAGCCCAGCGACAAGAAGCTGACCAGCAGCACGATGGCCACAGCCTCTGCCAGCACCTTGACGAACTCGCCGACCGACTCGGCGACCGCGGCGGGCTGGTCCGACACCTTGCGCAGTTCCATGCCGGCCGGCAGCGTCTCCTGCAGCTGCGCGAACTCACGCTCCAGCGTCTCGCCCAGCGCGAGGATGTCGCCGCCCTGCTTCATCGCCACGCCGATGCCGATCGCGTCTTGGCCCATGAAGCGCATGCGCGGGCCGGGTGGATCGGAGAAGCCGCGGTGCACTTCGGCCACGTCGCCGAGCCGGAAGGTGCGATCGCCGACGCGGATCGGGAAGTCGCGGATGGCGTCGACCGAATCGAACTTGCCGTCCACGCGCAGCGGCACGCGGCTGCTGCCGGTTTCGAAAAAGCCTGCAGGCGCCATGGCGTTCTGCTGGTCCAGCGCCTGCTGCACGGCGGCGGCCGGTACACCGAGCGTGGCCAGCTTGGTGTTGGACAGCTCGACCCAGATCTTCTCGTCCTGCACGCCGAACAGTTCGATCTTGCCGACGTCGCGCACGTCCTGCAGCGCCAGCTGCACGCGCTCGGCATAGTCCTTGAGCACGGCGTAGTCGAAGCCCTCGCCGGTCAATGCGTAGATGTTGCCGAAGGTATCGCCGAACTCGTCGTTGAAGAACGGTCCGATGACGTCGGCCGGCAGCGACGGCCGCATGTCACCGACCTTCTTGCGCACCTGGTACCAGAGCGGGCCGATCTCGGCCGAGCGCATCGAGTCGCGCGCGACGAAGATCACCTGCGACTCGCCCGGGCGCGAGTACGAGCGGATGAACTCGTACTCGCCGGTCTCCATCAGCTTCTTCTCGATCCGCTCGGTGACCTGGCGCGAGACCTCCTCGGCCGTGGCGCCGGGCCAGCGGGTCCGGATCACCATCACCTTGAAGGTGAATGCCGGATCCTCGCTGCGGCCCAGATTGAGATACGACAACGTGCCGGCCAACGCCAGCACCAGCATCGCGTAGACCACCAGGCTGCGGTGGCGCAGGGCCCACTCGGACAGGTTGAAGCGCATGCAGGCGGCCCCGGGTCAGGGGCGCACGGGGCGGTTGTCGCGGTCCACCGGCGCCACCTTCTGGCCGGCGCGCAGCAGGTGGCCGCCGGCGGCCACCACCCAGTCGCCGGCGCGCAGGCCGTCCAGCACCGGCACCCGCTCCGCGCCGTACGGACCGACGCGCACCGGCCGCAGCTCCAGGGTGGCATCGCCGGGTTCCACCACGAACACGGCCGTCGCGCCGTTCTCCCGCACCACGGCCGACAACGGCACGCTCAACGCATCGGCACCGCCGGAGGCCATGAACACCCGCGCGCTCTGGCCCAGGCCCAGCGCATCGGCTGGTGCGTCCACCGTGGCGCGCGCGGCGTAGGTGCGCGACGCGGGGTCGGCCGCCGGGGCGATCTCGCGCACGCGCCCGGGCAGGCGCGCGTCGCTGCTCGACCACAACGCCACCTGCACCGGTGTGCCGACGGCCACGTTGCCCGCCGCCCCTTCGGGGATTGCGAAGGCCACCTCGCGGGCACCGTCGGCCGCCAGCGTGAATACCGCCTGGCCCGCGCCCACCACCTGTCCGGCTTCGGCCATGCGCGCGGCGATGACGCCGGTGGCCGGCGCGCGCAGCTGCGTGTAGGCGGCCTGGTTGCGGGCGACATCGAGGTTGGCGCGCGCCGCGTTGACCTGCCCCTGCGCCGCCGCGCTGGCCGCGTTCTGCGCGTCCACGGTGGAGCGGCTGACCAGCTGGTCGCGGCCCAGCCGTGCAAAGCGGGCCTGGTCGGCGCGAGCGCGGCCCAGTTCGGCTTCGGCTGCCGCGAGCTGCGCCTGCGCGGCGCGGGCCTGGGCCTGCAGGTCGCCGGGGTCGAGCACCGCCAGCACGTCGCCCGCGCGCACCCGGTCACCGACATCGACACGGCGCTCCACCAGCGCCCCTCCACGCGGAATGCCAGCGTGCTTTCCTCGCGCGCCCGCACGTCCCCGGCGAAGGCCTGCACCGCGGAACCGCCGGGCACCGGCTGCTCCACCAGCACCGGGCGCACCGGATCAGGCGAGCCGTCGGGACCGCCGCAGCCGGCGACCAGCAGGGCCGCTGCGAATCCGATCACGCGGACAGGGGAATGGACGGCGGGCATGGGAGCCTCAGGCGCAATTAATGGACCGGGCAGTACTGTATAAATATCGAACTGGTTAGTCTAGTATTCAACGATGCCCGCACCGATGAAACGCGATTCCAGCGCCAGGCCGTCCGGTCCGGGGCGCCCCAAGGACCTCGCCAAGCGTGCCGCGATCCTGGAGGCCGCCAAGCGCATGTTCACCCAGCAGGGGTTCGAGCGCGCCAGCATGGACCAGATCGCCAGCGAGGCCGGCGTGTCCAAGCTCACCGTCTACAGCCACTTCGGCGACAAGGAGAGCCTGTTCGCCGCCGCGGTCCGCGCCTATTGCGAGCAGCAACTGCCGTCCTCGCTGTTCCAGACCGAAGCGCCGGGCACCCCGCTGCGCGAGCGGCTGCTGGCGATCGCGCGCGCGTTCTATTCGATGATCAGCAACCCCGAGGCCGTGGCCGGCCATCGCATCCTGTGCAGCCCGCAGCTGACCGAGTCGCCGCTGCCGCGCATGTTCTGGGAGGCCGGTCCGCAGCGCGTGCAGGACGAATTCGCCGCGCTGCTGCGCCGGCGCATCGCCGCCGGCGAGCTCGACATCCCCGACGTGCCGCGCGCGGCCGCGCAGTTTTTCACCCTGCTCAAGGGCGAGCCGCACGCGCAGCTGGTGTTCGGCTGCTGTGGCGAGCTGGCTGACGCCGACATCGAGTCGCACCTGGCCGCATCGGTCGACCTGTTCCTGCGTGGCTACGGCGTGCGGGCATAAGGTCCGACGGCACCGTGACGGGGCGCGAGGCCAGCGCGATGCCGACCGTCCCGGTGACTTCCGGCACTCAGTTGCCCGCGCCCCGCACGGCGATGCTAGCCGCGCCCGGGGCCATGGCCGCCGGTACAATGTGCGGCTTGCCCGCGAGAGCTTGACATGACAACGATGGACTACGCCAAGGCCCGAGAACTGATGGTGGAACAGCAGGTGCGTCCCTGGGACGTGCTGGACATGCGCGTGCTGGACACGCTGTCCACGCTGCCCCGCGAAGCGTTCGTGGCCGAGTCCCATCGCAACCTGGCCTATGCCGACCTGCCGCTGCCGCTGGGGCATGGCGAGTTCATGATGAAGCCGGTCGTCGAAGGCCGCACCCTGCAGGCGCTGGCCCTGGACCCGACCGAGGACGTGCTGGAAATCGGCACCGGCAGCGGCTTCCTGGCCGCGTGCCTGGGCCGCCTGGCGCGCGACGTCGTCAGTCTGGAAATCCACGCCGACCTGGCCGAGGCCGCGCGTGCGCGCCTGCAGCGCCAGCAGGTCGGCAACGTCGAGGTCGTCACCGCCGACGTCTTCGACTGGACGACCACGCGCCGTTTCGACGCGATCTGCGTCACCGGCGCCACGGCCGAGGTGCCGCGCGCTTTCATGCAGTGGCTGCGCCCCGGCGGACGCATGTTCGTCATCCACGGCCGCTCCCCGGCGATGGAGGCCGCCCTGGTGCACGCGCCCTCCGGGGGCGGCGATGTCAACGCAGCGCGCATCCAATCGTTGTTCGAGACCGACCTCAACTACCTCGTCGGGGCCGCGCCGCGGCCCGCCTTCGTGCTCTGACCGCCCGCATCCGGCCGAAAGACCGGGCCGGACACGGCGACCCCGCGAGTCCCCGCAGCGCCGCACCGGAGGGTGCGGATGTCCAAAAAAGGAAACCGCATGACCCGCCTCCGCCTGCTTCGCCGTCCCGTCGTCCTCGCGCTCGCCCTGGCCCTGTTGCCGGCAACGGCATCGGCCGAAGACCTGCTGCAGACCTATGAACTGGCCCGCCAGGGCGACCCGCAGCTCTCGGCCGCCGAATCCAGCCGGCTGGCGATCCGCGAAGGCTCGGTGCAGGCGCGCGCGGCGATGCTGCCGCAGCTCAGCGGCGATGCGTCCATCCGCCGTTCGCGCAGCGACGGTCCGGCCACCCAGACCCAGTTCGACCCGGGCACCGGCGAGCCGGTGGAGTTCCGCGGCGACATCTCCAGCGAGACCACCACCCGCAGCGTCGGCGTCAATGGCAGCCAGATGGTGCTCGACCTGGCGCGCTTCAGCACGCTCAGCAGCCGCAACGCACTGAGCCGCGCCAGCGACTTCCAACTGGAATCGGCCAACGATTCACTGGCCACGCGCACCTCGGCGGCCTACTTCAACGTGCTGGTGCAGCTGGAGACGCTGGCGGCGGCCGAGGCGGCGGAAACGGCGCTGCAGAAGCAGTTCGACTTCGCCTCCAAGCGGCTGGAAGTCGGCCTGGCGCCGATCACCGACGTGCACGAAGCGCGCGCCACCTACGACAGCGCGCGGGCCAACACCATCCTGGCGCGCAACGCCGTCGAGGACGCCTACCAGGCGCTGGCCGAGATCACCGGCCGCCCGGTCCGCAACCTCAAGGGGTTGCCGGAAGATTTCCAGCCCGTCCTGCCGGCCAGCTCCGGCGCCGAGCAGTGGGTGGAGAGCGCGCTGACCAACAACCCGGCCCTGCGCGCCAAGGCGCTGCAGGTCGAGTCGGCCGAGGCCAACATCCGCACCGCGCGCGCCGGCCACTGGCCGACGATCTACGCGGGGGCCGGCTACGGCGATACGCGCACCACGGGCGACCGCACCTTCAGCAGCGCCGCGTTGCCGGCGTCGGTGACCAACCCGATCGACAGCGAGAACCGTGGGCCGAACGTCGGCATCACGCTCTCGGTGCCGATCTTCTCCGGCGGCGCCACGCAGTCCCAGGTGCGCCAGGCCGTGGCGCAGCGCGATGTCGTCCATGACGAACTCGTGGAGCAACGCCGGGCGCTGGAGCGCAATACCCGCAACGCTTACCAGGCACTGGTGGCCGGCATCAGCGAGATCGAGGCACGCCGCCTGGCGTTGTTCTCGGCCCGCAGCGCCTACGATGCATCGCAGGTCGGCCTGGAGGTCGGCACCCGCACGGTGCTGGATGTGCTGCTCAACCAGCGAAACCTGTTCACCGCGCAGCAGGCACTGGCGCAGGCACGCTACAACTATCTGCAGAACCGGCTGCTGCTTGAGCAGGCGGCCGGCACGCTGGACATCGAGGACCTGCAGGAGATCAACCGCCTGCTGACCGTCGACGCCGAAGCGCAGGTGCGCTCCAACATCTCGCGCTGAGCCGCGTCCGGCAGCGACCTTTAGATGCGCCCGCTGAAAGGTGGGGCGCATTTTTTTTGGATTCTTCTCCCATGCAAGGGAGAGCGTGCAAAGAATGTTGCCGGGCTGTCCCGAACCCGGGATGGCGACGGCCGGCAGGCGTGGGAGTGCTCCGCCCCGCCGACGGCATCCTGCCTTTAGGCGGGGCGCGGACATCCGTGTCCGCTGCTACGCACTCCCACGCCTGCCGGCCGCCGCAGCCGCATCTGCATCTGCACGTACGTGCCTTTGAAACCCGTCGAAGCAGGGAATCGTTATGTACCGGCGGGCGGGGGCTGTCGGCCGGGGATTGCGCAAGCGGGTCATGGATGACCCGCGCCCGAGTCAGGGCAGGACGCCCTGACCGAGGGAAAAGCGATCTCCGGACGGCAGACCCCGACTTCGGTCCGAGAGCCGCGACAGCCGCGGCACCCGTCATCCACGATTCTGCCCCCAGCGAGGGGCACGCAGGCGACCTGCCGGAGAGTTTCAGCGCGTGGGCAGTACAGGCTGCAGCAGCGCCATCGTCTGCGCCAGGGCACCGCGTCCGGTTTCCACCAGCGCGCGCCCGGCTTCGGTCATGCGGTGGCGCGACGGCGCGTCGTCGAGCAGCGCCAGCAGCGCGGTGGCCACCGCGTCGGCGTCCTGGCCGATGTGCAGTGCCTGCGCGGAATGCAGGCGCTGCGCGATCTCTGCGAAGTTGTGCAGGTGCGGGCCGGTGACGATCGCCGCACCTGCCGCCGCCGCCTCCAGGAGATTGTGGCCGCCCACGGGCTGCAGGCTGCCGCCGACGAACGCCACCTGCGCGCAGGCATAGAAGCTCATCAACTCGCCCAGCGTGTCGATGACGAACACGTCGTCAGTGCCCGAAGGCCAGCGCGCACGCGAGCGGGTGGACACCTGCCAGCCGGCGGCGCGGGCATGCTCGGCGGCGCTGCGGAAGCGCTCGGGATGGCGCGGTGCCCACAGCATCAGGGCATCCGGATGCCGGGCACGCACGCGCCGGTGCATGGCGATGACCGCGGCTTCCTCGTCCTCGTGCGTGCTGGCGGCAATCCACACCGGCCGGCCTGCCCCGGCGCTGTGGCGGAATTCATCGACAAACGCATCCAGTCCGACGGGCACCAGCACGTCGTACTTGAGGTTGCCCACCTCCGTCACCTGTGACGCGTGCGCGCCCAGCCGCACGAAGCGCATCGCATCGGCCAGCGACTGCGCGGCCACGGTGCGCACCGTGCGCAGCGCGCGCGACACCAGTGGCGCCAGCACGCGATAGCCGCGCAGCGAACGCTCCGACAACCGCGCGTTGAGGATGAACACCGGGATGCCGCGGTCCCGGCAGCCGAACAGCAGGTTGGGCCACAGTTCGGTTTCCATGATGAGCGCCGCATGCGGACGGTAGTGCGCAAGGAACCGCCCCACCGCGCCCGGCAGGTCATAGGGCAGGTAGACATGCTCCACCTCGTGGCCCCACAGCGCGTGCACCCGCTCCGAACCGGTCGGCGTGATCGTGGTCACCAGCAGTCGAAGGTCCGGGCGACCGCGCCGCAGTGCATTTACCAGCGGCACGGCGGCATTGACCTCGCCCACCGACACCGCGTGCAGCCACAGCGTGCGCGGTGGCGAAGGCGCGCGGTAGACCGCGTAGCGTTCGTGCCAGCGCTGGAAATAGGCGGGCAGCCGGAACCCGCGCCAGATCAGGTGGTAGACCGTGACCGGGGCCAGCAGGTAGAGCGCGGCGGAATACGCGGCACGCAGCAGGCGCTCGGTGGAGTCGGTCGGCATGGCGGGAAGGATAACGGGAGACGGGGATTCGGGATTCGGGATTCGGGAGTCGGGATTCGGGAGTCGGGAGTCGGGGGATCGGAGACTTGTCATCCTGAGAGGAGCGAAGGATCTGCTTACAAGGCACCGAGCAAGCCAGCAAATCCTTCGCTCCGTTCGGGATGACAACGGGCGCTTCGCTAGAATCCCCGCCATGCCGCCCTCCCCCGCCCCCCTTGCCCCGCCGCCCAAGGGCCCGCGCCACTGGCCCACGTGGTTCGCACTGGGCGTGATGGTGCTGGCCGGCCGGCTGCCGTGGGCCGTCGCAGCGTCCGCTGGGCCGGATGCTCGGCGCATTGGCGTACCACGTGGTGCCGCAGCGCCGCCGTGCCGCGGACACCAACCTGGCAGCTGTGCTTTCCCGACATGGACGCGGCCGCGCGAAACCGCCTGCTGCGCGACAGCTTCCGTGACCTGGGCATCGGCCTGTTCGAATTCGCACGCGCGTGGTGGGGTTCGGTCGAACCGATGCGCCGCACCGTGCGCATCGAAGGCGTGGAGCACATCGCGCAGCTGCATGCCCAGGGCCGTGGCGTGCTGCTGGTGTCCGGGCATTTCATGACGCTGGAGCTGTGCGGACGCCTGATGTGCGACCACCTGCCGCTTGCCGGCATGTACCGCCGCTACCGCAGCCCGGTGATGGAGTGGGCGGTGCGAGCGCGGGCGCGCGCGCTATGCGGCGGCGATGTTCGGCAATGACGAGCTGCGCCCGGCGATGCGCCACCTCAAGCAGGGCGGCATCCTGTGGTACGCGCCCGACCAGGACATGCGCGGCAAGGACACGGTGTTCGCGCCGTTCTTCGGCGTGCCCGCCGCGACGATCACCGCCACCCACCAGTTCGCGCGCCTGACCGGCTGCGCGGTGGTGCCGTTCTTCCATCGCCGCGAGGGCGCGGACTACGTGCTGCGCCTGGGCGCCGCCGCTGGAGGACTTCCCGTCGGACGATGCACGGGCCGACAGCGCGCGCGTCAACGCGGCCATCGAAGCGATGGTGCGCGAGGCGCCGAGCCAGTACCTGTGGATCCATCGGCGCTTCAAGCGTCGGCCCGAGGGGGAAGCCAAGCCGTATTGAGGGATTGGCCCCTTCCTTGGTCCGGCGGAGGGCGCCAGAAACCACGGCCTTTAGCCCCTCCCCCTGCCTTGCAGGGAGAGGTTGGTAGGGGGTGCTTTGAAAGCACGTCGCTGGAAAGCACCCCTCCCCAACCCTCCCCTGCCTTGCAGGAGAGGGAGTCTGACAAGCGCCGCCTTCTGGCCTCTCTCCCTTATGCGCAGGAAGGGGTGGATCAGCGCGATGAGGGCGCGGCGTCCACGTCATGCGCGCGCCAGCAGGCTGCCGGCATACAGCGCCGCCAGCAGCAGCGTCAGCCCGCCCCAGAACGTCGAATAGAACGCCAGGTGGGTGTTGAGCGGGAACACCGTCACCGCCAGCGCCAGCATCGCCGGGCGCGCGCGCTCGCGCGCGGTCGGCATCGGCGAAGCGCCAGGCGCGCCACGCCAGCGCCGCGCCGGCCAGCCACAGCAGCAGGCCGAACACGCCGGTCTCGCTGAGCACCTCCAGCACGATCTGGTGCGCGTGCAGCGCCGGGCCGTCGCCCCAGGCGGCGATCTGTGCCGGCGCTCGGATCGCAGGCGGGAAACGCCTCGCGGAAGCCGCGCGCGCCGACGCCGTTGACCGGATGCTCGCGCACCATGCAGGTCGCCGCGCCCCAGATCCGGGCGCGGCCCGACAGCGCCATGTCGACGCCGGCCTCGTCGGCCGCCAGCACGTGCGCCGTGCGCTCGATGCGCTCGCGCACCTGCGGCGAGGCCGCTGTCAGCACCGCCAGCGCGAGCGCGCCGAAGGCGAACACGCGCCAGCAGCTTCGTCCAGCCCAGCAGGCGCCAGCCCGAGAACAGCGAGCACCAGGCGCGTAGGTGATCCACGACGCGCGCGAGCCGGCCAGCAGGATCACCAGCGCCGACGGCCGCGGCGGCCACCAGCCAGCCGGCGGTGCCGAAGCGGCGCCCCGCGGCGAACAGCACGAACGGCGACAGGCTGGCCAGCACCATGCCCAGCTTGAGGTTGCACGGCCCCAGCACGCCGCCGAGGCGGTCGACGCTGGCGACTTCCTCCGCGGTGCACATGCCGCGACCGCTGATCGCCTGCTTGATGCGCGTCGATGCCGAAGAACAACGGACTGGTGCCGATCACGGCCTGGGCCAGCGCATCGAGCGTCCACACCGCCGACGATCACCGCCAGCCCGCCGAAGGTGGTGCGTCGGCCGCGCGTCGTTGGCCACGGCCGACGCCACCAGCCACAGGAACGGCAGGTAGCGCAGGTCGACCGCCGCCTCGCGCAGCGCGCGGCCGACGTCGACCGCAGTCGAGCGCGGACACCAGCTCCGGCAGCCAGTACGCGAAGAACAGCACGCTGGTCAGCGCCCAGGCCGGGCCGCTGAGCAGCGCAGCGCCGCCGCGGAAGCGCGCCATGCACCAGCTGGACGATCGCCGCCAGCGCGCCCAGCACCAGCACGCCTCGGCATAGCCCGGGCGCCGGCCACAGCGCGACGAAGGCGAGCACCCAGGCCGGCGCCCAGCGCCAGCCGGTGGCACGGTGCGGTCGTGGCGTGCGCGGGTCAGCTGCGGCAGCTGTCGGCGGAGTTCGGCATAGACGGCAAGCGTGGCGTCCTGCATCGCCTGCAGGGTGTAGGGAATCGTAGCCGGTGGCATCGGCGGGCGCGGCCAGCAGCTCGCGCGCGCACGTGATGCCAGCGCGTCCGCGTCGAACGGCGGCACCGCGCCCGCGGGCTGCAGCTCGCGCAGCAGTTCGCCGACGCCGCCGTGGGCCCAGCCGAGCACCGGGCCGGCCGACCGCCAGCGCCTCGACCACCGTGCGGCCGAAGGCTTCGGGCTTGCGCGACAGCTGCAGCACCAGGTCGCTGGCCGCATAGGCGCGCGCGATGCGCGTCGGTCGGCGGCGGTGAACGCGACCGCGCCGGCGATGCCCAGCGCGGCTGCCTCGCGCTTCGAGTTCGGCGATGTAGGCCTCGCGGCCGGCGCTCGCGCGCGCCCGGCAGCCACAGCCGCGCATCGATGCCATCGGCCGCGCAGCGCCGCCAGCAGCGCCAGCGCGTCGGCGTGGCCCTTCAGCCGCGTGCCGCGCCCGGGCAGCAGCAGCAGCGGGCCGTCGCCGGCCGAGCGCCGGATGCATGCGCGGCCGCGCGCGCGCGCGCGCGCGGCTCGGGCTACGGCGCGCGCGGGAACGTCGGCCGGGTCGATGCCGCGCGGGATCACCCGCAGCCGCGCCGGGTCGGTGCGCGGGTAATGCCGCAGCACGTAGTCGCGCACCGTGTCTCGACACGCAGATCACGCGCTCGCCGCGCGCCATGACCGCGCTGTAGCGCGACGGCGAATTGAGCCCGTGCACGGTGGTGACGAAGTGCGGACGCGGCGGCCGCCTCGCATGCCGCGCAGGGCGAGCCAGCCGAGCCACGCCGGCAGGCGCGAGCGCGCATGCACGATGTCGACGCGCTCAGCCCGCGAACAGTGCGCGCAGCGCGGCGCACGTGGCGCAGCGTCAGCAGCGACTTGCGGCCGATGTCGAGGGTGACGTGCTCGGCGCCCGAGCGCCTGCAGCGCGCGGCACCAGCCGCCCGCCGGCCGACACCACGATGGCGCGGTGGCCGGCGCGCACCAGCGCCTGCGGCGATCTCGAGGGTGGAACGCTCGACGCCGCCGGACTCCAGCGCGGGCAGCAGCTGGACGACGGTCAGCGCGGCGCAGCGCGGAGTCGCGCCGGACCGCGTGGCCCGGCGGAGACGCGCACCGCGGCCATGCTGATCCACGCCACGACGTGAGTCGATCAAGGCAGATCCCTCGCCGCGGCCGGGACGGGCGCCGTCAGTCCTCCAGGACGTACACCGCACCGCAGTAGGGGCACGGCACTCGCGCTCGGCCTCGATCGGCAGGTACACGCGCGGATGCGAGTTCCACAGCGCCATCGACGGCAGCGGGCAGCTCAGCGGCAGGTCGCGCGCGGGTGCACCTCGTAACGGCGCTCGGCGTTGGCCTGGGTCGGATGGTCGTGGGCGGCGGTCATGGCGGTCGGGTCGTCGCGTGGGAGCGCGCAGTCTAGCGCCAGCCGGCCCCGCGCGACGGCCGGCTCAGGCCGGCAGGTCGAACACCAGCGCCACCGTCTGTCCGGCGCCGGTGGCCGACAGCGCGAGTTCGCCGGCTTCGTCGACCAGCCCGACGGCATCGTCCGGGGCCCAGCGCGTGGCCATTGACCGACAGGTCGCCGGCCACGACCTGCAGCCAGTAGCGCCGCCCGGCCTGAAGCGGGCGCGCCCGAGCGCTTCGCCGCTCGTCCAGCCGTGCCTCGAACAGCCGCGCGTCCTGCCGGACCGCCAGGCTGCCGTCGTGCCCGTCGGGCGAAGCCATCAGCGTCCATGCCCCGCCGCGCGTCGCTGGCCGACGCGCTGGGCATAGGCCGGCGGCGCGTTGACGCGGTCGGGCTGGATCCAGATCTGCAGGAAATGCACCGGCTGCTGGTCCGAGGCATTGAACTCGCTGTGCTCCACGCCGTGGCCGGCGCTCATCCACTGCAGCTCGCCCGGGCCGATGACGCCGCCACCGCCGGTGCTGTCGCGATGCGCCAGTCGCCCCGGAGACCACATAGCTGAGGATCTCCATGTTGGCGTGCCGATGCGGGGCGAATCCGCCGCCGGCGGCCACCCGGTCCTCGTTGATCACGCGCAGCGCGCCGAACCCCATCCACGCCGGGTCGTAGTAGTGCCCGAACGAAAACGTGTGGTGGCTGTCCAGCCAGTCGGTGCGGACGTGGCCGCGCGCGGCGGCCGGGCGGTGGACGATCATCGCGGCGCGCTCCGGTTACTCGGCAGCGTCGGGCTTGGGCACCACCGCTTCGGTGGTGATGCGGATCTGCACCTCGTCGCTGACGTTCGGCGCATACATGCCCAGGCCGAAATCGCTGCGCTTGATCGTGGTGGTCGCATCGAAGCCGGCGGCCGGACGCTTGGCCATCGGCTGCTCGCCGATCTTGTTGATCGTGATGTCCAGCACGACCGGCTTGGTGACGCCGCTGGATCGTCAGGTCGCCGGTCACGCGCAGCCTGTCATCGCCCGCCGCCTCCACCCTGCGTGCTCTTGAACGTCACCTGTCGGATACTTGGCCGCATCGAAGAAATCGGCGCTGCGCAGGTGCTCGTTGAAGTGCCGGCACATGCGCTTCAAGGCCGCTCAGCGGCAGCGTGACCTGCACCGAGGACTGGCCGACATTGTCGGCGTCGTAGACGATCGCGCCGTCGCCTGGCCGAAGTGCGCGATCGGGTTGGAGAAGCCGAAGTGGCTCCACTGCGCGATCACGTCGGTGTGGTTGGGATCGATCGTGTAGGTCACGCGGCGCGGCGGCCAGCGGTGCGGCGAACGCGGTCAGCAGTGCGGCGGTCAGGAACAGGCGCTTCATGTCGGGTCTCCGGTGGGGTGGGACAGGATCGCGGGCGGCATCACTCGATGCGCGCAGCCTCGTCGAAGGACAGCCGCGGCGAACGCGGGAACAGCTTGGCGGTATCGCCATGGCCCAGGTTGACCAGGAAGTTGGACTTGATGGCGGTGCCGGCGAAGAACGCCTCGTCGACCTTGGCGTTGTTGAAGCCCGACATCGGCCCGGTATCCAGGCCCAGCGCGCGCGCGGCCAGGATCAGGTAGGCGCCCTGCAGGCTGCCGTTGCGGAACGCGGCGTCGCGCCGGTCTCTCGCGCGGCCCCTCGAACCAGCTCCTGGCGTCGGTATGCGGGAACAGGTACGGCAGCTTCTCGTGGAAGTCCTCGTCATGGCCGACGATCACCGTCACCGGCGCGGCCATGGTCTTGGCGCGGTTGCCCTCGTCCAGCGCCGGCTCGAGCCTGGCCTTGGCCTCGGCCGACTTCACGAACACGAACCGCGCCGGCGACATGTTGGCGCTGGTCGGGCCCCACTTCAGCCAGGTCGTAGAGCTGCCGCAGGGTGTCGTCGCTGACCTCGCCGCCGAAGTTCGTTGTGGGTGCGGGCGGTGCGGAAGAGCTGGTCGAGCGCAGTCGTCGGGCAGCGGCCTGGGCATGGAGATCTCCTTGATCCGGTGGTGCGACGGGCGGCGCGGGTCCAGCCGTCGAGATCGGCCAGTGTATTGTCTTGCGAGCAGAGCAACAGACGACGCCTCCGGAACGGATTGAACACACGCATGCAACGCCCCGCGCCTTCCTACCTGGACACTCACCGACGGCCACGCCGGCAACGTGCGCCAGGCCGAGGCGCTGGCACGGGCCTTGGGCATGGAGGCCCGCGCGTGGACCCTGCAGCCGCGGGCGCCGTGGCACTGGCTGGCACCACGCCGGCTGCCGGGCGACACGCATGCCTTCGGCGAGGACTTCGCCGCAGCGCTGGCGCGGCCGCCGCGCGCTGGCGATCGGCTGCGGCCGCTCAGCGCGGCGCTGGCCACGCGGCTGCTGCGCGCCGCGGGCGCCCGCACGGTGCAGATCCTCGACCCGCGCATCGACGCCGCGGCACTGGGACCTGGTGGTCGCGCCCGAGCACGACGGCCTGCCGGGCGACAACGTGGTCACCCTGCTGGGCAGCCTGCAATCCGGTGGACGACCTGTGGCTGGCGGCGGCGCGCGCGAGTTCGCCGCGCTCGGCGCGCTGCCCGCGGCCGCGCACCGCGCTGCTGCTGGGCGGGCCCAGCCGCGCACTGCGCGTTTCGACAGCGCGCATGCTGGGCCAGGCCGCTGGCGCGCATCGGACGCGGCGGTCGCGCGCGAGGGCGGCAGCGTGCTGGCCACCGCGTCGCGGCGCACGCCCGCCGACCGCCACGACCGCACCTGCGCGAGCGCTTCCGGGCATCGCCCGGCGTGGTCTGGTCGCGGCATCGAGCCGACGGCCCCAACCCCTACCCCGGCCTGCTGGCCTGGGCCGACCGCATCGTCTGCACCGCCGACTCGGTCAACATGCTGTCGGAAGCCTGCGCGACCGACGCGCCGGTGTTCGTCGCCGGATCGCAGGCCGCTGCACGGCCGGCCGCGCCGCTTCCTGGACAGCCTGCTGGGCACCGGCCGCGTGCGCCTGCTGGACGACGCCCTGCGCCGACTGGCCGGTGACGCCGCTGCGCGAAACCGCGCGCGTCGCGGACGAGGTGCGAGCGCCGGCCTCGGCGCTGATCGGTGCGTTAGGCGTGGCTGCCCGTAGCTCCTGAAACGCCAGCCCATGCCGCCGTGCGACCTCGCGGATCGACGGCGCGGGCCGCCTCGCAGCGGCCTCGTCCAGCGGTACCGCGCCTTGACCGCCGGTCCAGCGTGCATTCCAAGCCGCGCGCCAGCAGCGTGGCATGCGCCCCGCGCAGGCGCTCCGCGTCGCCGGGCGCGAGCGACCCCGGCCTGCGCCACGGCCTCGATCAGCACCGGCGTGGCGCGCGGCACCAGCAGGTCGGGCATGCGTGCGAGGCGTGTCCAGCACCAGCGCCTGCAGCAGGAACTCCAGGTCGACCAGGCCGCCTTCGCCCTGCTTGAGGTCGAAGCCGCCGCGTCGCTGCGGTCCAGTTCGGCGCGCATGCGCGCGCGCATCTGCACCACGTCGTCGCCGCAGCGCGGCGGCATCGCGCGGGCGTGCGACAGCGTCGCGTCGCGCACGCGCTCGAACTCCGCGCACAGCGACGCATCGCCGGCCGACGCCGCGCGCGCGCACCAGCGCCTGGTGCTCCCAGGTCCACGCGCGCTCGCGCTGGTAATCGCCGAAGCTGGCCAGGCTGCGACACCAGCAGGCCCTTGGCGCCGTCCGGGCCGCAGGCGCACGTCGACCTCGTACAGGCGGCCGGCGCCGGTCGACGGTGCCCAGCAGCGCGACCAGCTTCTGCGCCAGCCGCGCGAACCAGCGCGATGCTTCCAGCGGCCGCGCGCCGTCGGACATGCGCTTCGCCCGGCGCGTCGTACAGGAACACCAGGTCCAGGTCGGAACCGAAGCCCAGCTCCTCGCCGCCCAGGCTGCCGTAGCCGATCACCGCGAAGCGTGCGCCCGGCACGCGGCCGTGCGCGGCCGCGACCTCGCGCTCGGCCAGCGCCAGCACGCGCCGCACCACGCCGTCGGCCAGCCAGGCCAGCTGCCGCGCGCTGTCGCCGCGCCGGCTGGCGGCCGTCGCGCAGCGGCCAGCGCGATGCGGAAGCTCCAGCGCCTGGCGCACTCGTTGAGCGCCTGCAGCGCGGCTTCGGTATCGTCCCATCGCTTGTCCGGATCCACCGCCGGCGCACACGCGCCAGCAGCGCCGTCGCGCTCGGGCAGCGCGCCCGACCACGCGCGCATCCAGCAGTTCGTCCAGCAGCAGCGGATACGCGGCCAGGCGCTCGGCCAGCAGCGCGCTGCGCGCGACCACGTCGACCAGCCGCGCCAGCGCGGCGGGCTGCTCGTCGAGCAGCGCCAGGTAGCTCGCTGCGGCGCAGGATGGTGTGCAGCAGCGCCAGCAGGCGGCGCAGCGCCGCATCGGTTCGCGCCGACGACGCGGCGGCCGTGCAGCAGCGCCGGCAGCACGCGGTCCAGCCGCGCGCGCGCGGCGTCCGACAGCCCGCGCACGCCCGGGCCGGCGCGCGAAATCGCGCAGCGATGCCGTCGGCCGACTGCCGCATCGTCGAAACCCGGCCTCGGCCAGCACGGCGCGCGTCGCCGGCGTCGCGGCAACGCGCGCCAGTACGCGGCCAGGCGCATCGGGCGCGGCTGCGTGCGGCGCGGCGCCAGCAGCGCGTCGAACTCCGCGGCCACCACGTGCGCGCTGCACGTCCAGTTCGGCGCAGCAATGCCGGCCAGTCGGCATACCCCAGGCCCCGCGCGATGCGCTCGCGGTCCAGCGGGTCCTCCGGCAGCGCATGCGTCTGCGCATCGCGCAGCATCTGCAGGCGGTTTTCCAGCGTGCGCAGGAACCGGTAGGCCGTCGCGCAGCGCGTCGCCGGCCTGCCGCGTTCCGCCAGGTGGGCGGCCACCAGCGCCTGCAGCGCCGGCAGCAGCCGGCGCTCGCGCAGCGCCGGTTCGCGGCCGCCGCGGATCAGCTGCAGCGCCTGCACCAGGAACTCGATCTCGCGGATGCCGCCCGGGCCGCGCTTGATGTCGTCGGCCAGTTCCTTGCGCGCCACTTCGGCGGCGATCGCCGCCTTCATCGCGCGCAGGCCGTCGAGCGCGCCGTAATCGAGGTAGCGGCGGTAGACGAACGGCCGCAGCGCTTCGAGGAACCGCTCGCCGGCCTCGATGTCGCCCGCCACCGGCCGCGCCTTCTGCCAGGCGTAGCGTTCCCAGTCGCGGCCTTCGCGCTGGAAGTACTGCTCCATCGCCGCGAACGACCAGCGCCACCCGCCCGGCGTTGCCGAACGGACGCAGGCGCAGGTCGACGCGATGGCAGAAGCCGTCGGCGGTGACTTCGTCCAGCAGCTTGGCCAGCTGCTGCGCCAGCCGCGCGAAGTAGTCTTCGGCCGCCAGCGGCACGCGCGCCGTCGGACTCGCCCATCAGCGTCGATAGGCGTAGACCAGGTCGATGTCGGAACTGAAGTTCAGCTCGCCGCCGCCGAGCTTGCCCAGCCCGAACACCACCAGCCGCTGCGCGCGCGCCGTCGGCGATCGCGGACCACGCCGTGGCGCTGCGCGAACTCGACTTCCAGCGCCTCCAGCGCCAGCTGCAGGCAGGTCTCGGCCAGGCGCGTGCTGCCGGCCAGGGTGTCGTCCACCGCGTCCAGCCCCAGCACATCGCGCCACACCAGGCGCGTGGATTCCGCGGCGCGGTAGCGGCGCAGCAGCGCCGGCCACTCGCTCGCGCTCGCCGGCGGCCAGCGACCGGGGCGGCGCAGCGGCGTGGCGGTCGGCCAGCAGCGTGCGCCAGCAGTGCCGGCTGCCGCACCAGGGTGTCGATGGCGAAATCGCTGGCGATGGCCAGGCGCGCAAGCCCGTCCAGTCCGTCGCCGGCACCGCCCTCCCCGGCCGGGACTGCCGAGACTTGCGAGGCCTCCGCGGGCGGCCATGCCGCGGCGCCGCGCAGGCGCTCGATGGCGCGGGCGGCAATGTCGTCGAGCGCGTTCGGCATCGCCGCATGATGGCATGGCGCATCGCGCGGCCCATGCAATGCGATGCCGGCGCAGGGCCGGATGGCAGGACGCCCGCATCACGCGGGCGCCTGCACCGGCCCGCGCCGCACTCCAGCGACGCGGGCCGTTCCGGAGACCGGACTACAGCGAGCGGTTGGCGTTGACCCGGCCGCGGCCGGAGTACGCGTCCGTACCCCGCGGGCCGATGTCGTCGGCATTGCGACGCAACCGGTCCTCCACCTGCGCCGGCGGCAGCTCGCCGCCCGCCGCGCCGATGATCAGTGCGGCCGTACCCGCGACATGCGGGGCCGCCATGCTGGTGCCGGCGGCCCAGCCGTAGTTCGCCAGCCGCGCCAAACGTACTGAACACCAGGTCCAGCACCCAGCACGGGCGCACGAGACCAGCGATGGGCGGGCAGTTCTCGTTGGTCGGGTACATGTCATCGCCACCCGGCGCGGCGACGTGCACCATGCGCCGGCCGTAACTGGTGTAGCTGGTGATCACGTCAAGGTTGGTGTTCGGGTTCAGGCCCCAGCCGATCGGCGCGGTGGCCGACACCGCGAACACGCCATCGACCTGCGCGGGGAAGGCGATCAGGCGGTTGCCGCTGCCATCGGTCGCGGTATCGAAATCGATGGCGTCGTTGCCGGCCGAGGCGATCACCGTGGCGTTGTGCGCACGGGCGTAGTGCACCGCGCGCTGTACCGCCAGCACCAGCTCGTTGGTGTCCTGGCTCAGCGGCAGGCCGCCGCTCACGCCCAGGCTCATGTTGATCACGTCCGCGCCGGCGTCGGCGGCGTAGGTGATACCGCCGATGATGCTGGCGAAGCTGCCGCTGCCGGTGATGGCCGACAGCACCTTCACCGCGAAGAACTTCGACGAAGGGGCCACGCCGATGATGCCCAGGCCGTTGTCGGCCGCAGCGATGGTGCCGGCGACATGGGTGCCATGGTTGAAACCGGAAGCAGGCACCTGGCACACGCCTTCGCTACTCACGAAGGACGCATTGAGGGCCGCCAGGTTGTTGGCCATCAGGTCCGGATGGTTGCAGGCCAGGCCGGAGTCCAGCACCGCCACCACCGCGCCGGTACCGCGGAACCCGCGTGCCCACGCTTCTGGCGCATCGATGGCATCGTGCCCCCACTGGAAATTGAAGAACGTGTCGTTGTCGCCGCTGTTGGGCGGGTTTGCGGACGGCTCGGCATCCAGTGCGTGGGCCTCCGGGACGTCGTACTGCAGGGTGATGTCGCGCACCGCCGAGCGGATGCCGGCCACGCGCGCGGCGCGCGCGCCGAAGCCGTCGTCGGCCTCCACGATCGCCACCCCGATCTGCGGATAGCGCTGCAGCACCTGGCCGCCGGCGGCCTCCATTTTCTGCGCCATGGCCTGGTCGAATGCCAGGGCCTTGGCCTGGACCACGTACGTGGCCGCGTGCGCACCGCCGGCCACCAACGCGGCCGCGATGCCTGTTGCGAGGACTAACGCTTTCATTGTGCTCTCTCCGGATAACAGTCGTGGCCAGGGCCACGGTTATCTCCCCCGGAGGCTGACATTACCGGCATCGAAGAACGCCGCAAGGCACGTAGTTGCAGCTTCAAACCGGCCAGCCGCCCATCGCGGGGACGCACGACGGCGCGCGGCCCGCAGCGCCTTGCAGGCATAAAAAAGGCCCGCCCCGGTCGAACCGGTAGCGGGCCCTGCTCCCTCCCCCACGTCGGGATGCACGACGATCGTGAAGGAATCGTTAGCGCCTTTGCACGCTGCACTGCAAAAAAAAACCGGCCGGTTCAAGAAACGCTGCTCCCCGCGACGCAAGTCCGCAGCGGGGCATTGCTTCATGACCACGTCCTCTCGGATCCGGTCGGGTTTGCTTCGGAATTGCCCAAAGAAAAGGCCCGCGCGAGGCGGGCCTTTCCGATACAGCGGACTGCGCGGGATCAGAAATCCATGCCGCCCATGCCGCCCATGCCGCCGCCATGCCGCCGCCATGGCCGGCTCGTCCTTCTTCGGCGCTCGGCCACCATCGCTTCGGTGGTGATCATCAGGCCGGCGATCGACGCCGCGTTCTGCAGCGCGGTGCGGGTGACCTTGGTCGGGTCCAGGATGCCGAACTCGATCATGTCGCCGAACTCGCCGTTGGCGGCGTTGTAGCCGAAGTTGCCGGTGCCGTCCTTGACGCGGTTGAGCACGACCGACGGCTCTTCGCCGGCATTGGTCGACGATCTCGCGCAGCGGGGCTTCCATCGCGCGCAGGGCGATCTGGATGCCGTGGTTCTGGTCTTCGTTGGCGCCCTTCAGGTCCTCGATCGCGGCCTAGCGCGCGGATCAGCGCAACGCCGCCGCCCGGGACCACGCCTTCTTCCACCGCCGCACGGGTGGCGTGCAGGGCGTCTTCGACGCGCGCCTTCTTTTCCTTCATCTCGATCTCGGTCGAGGCACCGACCTTGATCACCGCCACGCCGCCGGCCAGCTTGGCCACGCGCTCCTGCAGCTTCTCGCGGTCGTAGTCCGAGGAGGTCTCCTCGATCTGCGCCTTGATCTGCTTGATGCGGGCCTCGATGCCGCCGGTATCGCCGGCGCCGTCGATGATGGTGGTGTTTTCCTTGGTGACCTGGATCTTCTTGGCGCGGCCGAGGTCCTTGATCGTCGCCTTCTCCAGCGACAGGCCCACTTCCTCGGAGATCACGGTGCCGCCGGTCAGGGTGGCCATGTCTTCCAGCATCGCCTTGCGACGGTCGCCGAAGCCCGGCGCCTTGACCGCGCACGACCTTGACGATGCCGCGGATGGTGTTGACCACCAGGGTCGCCAGCGCCTCGCCTTCGACTTCCTCGGCGACGATCAGCAGCGGCTTGCCGGCCTTGGCCACGCCTTCCAGCACGGGCAGCAGGTCGCGCACGTTGGAGATCTTCTTGTCGTGCAGCAGGATGTACGGGTCGTCCAGCTCGGCCGACATCGACTGCTGGTTGTTGATGAAGTACGGGCGACAGGTAGCCGCGGTCGAACTGCATGCCCTCGACCACGTCGAGCTCGTTGTCCAGGCCCGAGCCTTCCTCGACGGTGATCACGCCTTCCTTGCCGACCTTGTCCATCGCCTGCGCGATCAGGTCGCCGATGTTGGCGTCGGAGTTGGCGGAGATCGTGCCGACCTGGGCGATTTCCTTGCTGGTCGGCGACGGCTTGCTGATGCTTCTTCAGCTCGGCCACGGCGGCGATCACGGCCTTGTCGATGCCGCGCTTGAGGTCCATCGGGTTCATGCCGGCGGCGACCGCCTTCATGCCCTCGCGGATGAACGCCTGCGCCAGCACGGTGGCGGTGGTGGTGCCGTCACCGGCGATGTCGGAGGTCTTGGACGCGACTTCCTTCACCATCTGCGCGCCCATGTTCTCGAACGCGTCGGCCAGTTCGATTTCCTTGGCGACGGACACGCCGTCCTTGGTGATGGTCGGCGCGCCGTAGCTCTTCTGCAGCACGACGTTGCGGCCCTTCGGGCCGAGCGTGGCCTTGACGGCATTGGCGAGCACGTTGACGCCGCGCACCATCTTGGCGCGTGCGTCTTCGCCGAAACGGATTTCTTTGGCAGCCATTGCGAATTACCTCGAATGTATGGGGCGGATTTCAACCCGCCGCTCTGGAATGGGGATGTTTCGATGGCGGGCCGAGCCCGCCGCGACGAAAGCGACGCGCGATCAGAGGATCGCGAAGATGTCGTCTTCCTTGACCACCAGCAGGTCGGTGCCGTCCAGCTTCACTTCGGTGCCGCTGTACTTGCCGAACAGGACCTTGTCGCCGACCTTGACCTGCGGGGCGCGCAGCTGGCCGTTGTCCAGCACCTTGCCGCCGCCCACGGCGATGACTTCGCCCTTGATCGGCTTCTCGGTGGCCGAGTCCGGGATCACGATCCCGCCGGCGGACAACTTCTCTTCTTCCATGCGCTTGATGACCACGCGGTCGTACAGCGGCTTGATGTTGGACATGGCAACCTCGGTAAGTGGTTGATTGAGTGGGGAAAACCCGGCGATTTTAGCAGTCGTGCGAGGCCGAGTGCCAACATCGCGGACAACAGAAACCGGGCGAACCCGGATGCCACGGAGATGGGGCGGCGGTCGGCGGCTTTCAAGGGCCGGCGGCAACAAATCGCGGGCGCCGGCATGGCTCGCCGGTCCGCGCCTGCCGGTACCCTATGCCGGATGAGCGCCCTGATCTGCTTCTGCACCTGCCCCGACGCCGACACCGCCGAGCGCATCGCCGACCGCGCTGGTGGACGAGCGGCTGGCGGCCTGCGTGAACCTGCTGCCCGGCCTGCGCTCGGTGTACCGCTGGCAGGGCGCAGGTGGAGCGCGGCGGACGAGGTGCTGCTGCTGGTCAAGACCACGCGCCGACGCGCTTCGATGGCCCTGGAGGCGCGGCTGCGTCGCACTGCATCCGTATGAACTGCCGGAAGCTGGTGGCGGTCGAAGCCGCGTGCCGGCCTGCCCGCCTACCTGGACTGGGTGGCCGACGAGACCCGCCGCAAGGATTGACCGATGCCGATGATCGCCCCGCCTCTCCGCCGCTGGCTGTGCCGGCCTCGCGCCTGGCGCTCGCCTGCCCTGCCCGCGCTGCGGCGGTCGCGCAGGACATCGAACTGCCGCCGGTCGACCAGGTGTTCGTGCTGTCCGCGCAGGCCACCGCGCGCGACCGCATCGAAGTGCGCTGGAAGATCGCCGACGGCTACTACCTGTACCGGCACCGCACCTCGGTCAAGGCCGATGCGGCGTTCGCCGGCGCGCACGCTGCGCCCTGCCCAAGGGCAAGGCCTACCGCGACGAATTCTTCGGCGATGTCGAGACCTACCGCGGCAACCTGATCGGCGTGCTCACCGGCGCGCCGGCGGCCGGCACGCGACACGGTCACGCTGACCGTGAAGTACCAGGGCTGCGCCGATGCCGGCATCTGCTATCCGCCGCAGACCCGCACGCTGATGGTCGCGCTGCCGGCCGAGGCCGGCGACGACGCGGCGGCTTCGGCCTCGCGAAGCAAGCGGCGGGCTGTTCGGCGTCGGCAATGCCGCACGCCGGCGCGACCGATGCCGCTGCCGCTGCCGGCGGAACAGGCGTTCGCCTTCGAGGCCATCGCCGGCGACGGCAACACCCTGCTGCTGCGCTTCACCCCGGCGCCGCGGCTATTACCTGTATCGCGACAAGCTGTCGCTGCGGCTGGAGGCCGGCGCCGGCCTGTCCGCCGCGCTGCCGCCGGCACGACTGGCCGCAAGGCAACGCCGCACCGCGACGAGCATTTCGGCGACGTCGCGGTGTACTTCGACCAGGTCGAGGTCGCGGTGCCGGTGCACGCGCACCGCACGCCGATGCCGCGAAGGGCACCCTGATGCTCGGCCTTCAGGGCTGCCAGACGGACGGCATCTGCTATCCGCCGATGACCCGACGGCTGGCGTGTCGCTGCCGGCGGGCACGCTCACGCCGGTCGCCGCCGCCGAGCCGACCGGCGCCGACGCGCAGCCGGACTGCACCGCCCGATGCGGCGCGACCGCCGACGCCGGCGACCGATGCAGCGCCGCCGCGGCCAGCGGCGTCGCGGCAGCCGCCGATCGCCCGCACGCCACCGGCCGGCGACGCGCCAGCGCGACGCCGCCGCCGCAGCAACAGGCCCCGGCCTGCTCGCCTCGCTGCTGCTGGCGCTGCTCGGCGGCCTGATCCTCAACCTGATGCCCTGCGTGCTGCCGGTGCTGTCGCTGAAGGCGCTGTCGCTGGCGCAAAGCGGCGAGAGCCGCGGCACGCGCGCGCCGGCACGCGCTCTGGTACACCGCCGGCGTGCTGCTCAGCTTCGCCGCCGCTCGGCGCGCTGGCGCTGGCGCTGCGCAAGGCCGGGCTGGCGCTGGGCTGGGGCTTCCAGCTGCAGCAGCCGCTGGTGGTCGCGGCTGCTGGCGCTGCTGATGTTCGCCGTCGGCCTGAGCCTGTCGGGCGTGTGGTACGCCGAGCGTCGGCATCGGCCGGCGCGGCCAGCGCGCTGACTGCAGCGCAGCGGCCCGCCGGGCGATTTCTTCACCGGCGTGCTGGCGGTGGTGGTCGCCACGCCCGTGCACCGCGCCGTTCATGGGCGCGGCGCTGGCCTTTGCCTTCACCGCGCCCGACGCCGGCGGCGATGCTGGTGTTCCTGATGCTGGGCCTGGGCCTGGCGCTGCCGTTCCTGCTGATCGGCTTCGTGCCGGCGCTGGCGCGCCTGCTGCCGCAAGCCGGGCGCGTGGATGGAAACGCTGAAGCAGTTGCTCGCCTTCCCGATGTACCTCACCGCGGCGTGGCTGGTGTGGGTGCTGGGCAAGCAGCGCGGCGTCGATGCGGTCGGCCTGGTGCTGGTCGGCGGCGGTCGCTGCTGGCGCTGGGCGCTGTGGTGGTGGACGCGCGCTGCGCAGCGGCGGCCGCGCGCGCTGCGCTGCGCGCTCGCGCTGCTGGCTGCTGCTCGGCATCGGCTGGCCGCTGGCTGGCGCTGCATCGCCTGCCGAAGCCGGACGCGCCGGCCGCGGCGACCGCGCACGGCATCGCCAGCGTCGCGTATTCGCCGAACAGGCGCTGGCCGACCTGCGCGCGCGAGGGCCGGGTGGTGTTCGTCAACATGACCGCCGACTGGTGCGTGACCTGCAAGGCCAACGAGAAGGCCGTGCTCGCCCGCGACGGCTTCCGCGACGCGCATGGACGCGCGCCAACGCGGTCTACATGGTCGGCGACTGGACCGACGTCGACCCGGCGATCACCGCCTTCCTGGAAGCAGCACAAGGCGGTGGGCGTGCCGCTGTACGTGGTGTTCCCGCGCGGCGGCGGCGAAGGCCGGATCCTGCCGATGGTGCTGACCCAGGACATCGTCGAGCGACGCGCTGGCGCAGGCCGCGAGCGGCCGATGACGCCATCGACCACGCGGCATCCTGCTGGTCGCCGCTGCTGGCGGCGCTGGCCGGTGCGGCCGCCAGCCTGTGGTTCGAACCGACCATCGCCCGCTGCTGGCCGCACCGAACCCGGCCAGCGCGTGCTGCAGGCGCGGCGCTGGACGCCACGGCCCCGGCGCCGCCCGCCGGCGTCGACGATCGCCGAACGCGGCGACATCGTGCCGGCGATCGACGCTGCCCGACCTGCGACGGCAGCCGCAGTCGCCGTTCCGCAGGCCTAGGCCGGCACGGCCACTGCTGGTCAATGTCTGGGCCAGCTGGTGCGGGCCCTGCATCGAAGGAAATGCCGGAACTGGAGCGTTCGCCGGCGCACAGGCAGCCAACGGCATGCAGGTGGTCGGCATCGCGCTGGATGACGCCGGCGCGGCATGCGCGATTCCTGCGCGCGGCTCGCCAGTCACGCTACCCGATCCTGGTGGACACCCCCGGCCCCGCCGATGCCAGCGTCCGGCTGGGCAATCCGCGCGGGCGTGCTGCCCTATTCGGTGCTGGTCGGCGCCGACGGGCGCGTGCTGAAGACGAAGATCGGGCCGTTCGACGACGGCGACATCGCCGCTGGGCGCAGCACTGACGGGCCGGCGGCATGCGCAGACGGCCTGGATGCCCGCGCCCGCGACTCAGTCGCGGACGCTGGACAGCGGCTGCACATGCCGCCGCCGTCAGTGCGACACGCCAGCGTTTAGAGCCTTCGCTCAAACAAGCGCTTAAAATTCGTATCCGTGCAACTTCGGCGAACTGGACAGCATCGCCGGCCTGCGCGCAGACTGCGCGCCCGTTCCGCTGGAGTCGTCCGATGGCGCAAGCTGCTGGTCCTGCATGGCCCCAACCTCAACCTGCTCGGCACCCGCGAGCCGGAGGTCTACGGCCGCACGCACGCTGGCCGAGATCGACGCCGACCTCGCCGCGCGCGCCGCAGCCGCCGGCCACGCGCTGCGAGAGCTTCCAGTCCAACGCCGAACACGTGCTGGTCGACCGCGTCCAGGCCGCGCGCAACGACGGCACCGCCTTCATCCTGATCAACCCGGCCGCCTTCACCCACACCTCGGTCGCCCTGCGCGACGCGCTGGCCGCGGTGGCCATCCCGTTCATCGAAGTCCACCTGTCCAACCCGCACGCCCGCGAACCGTTCCGCCACCACAGCTATTTCAGCGACCTGGCGGTCGGCGTGGTCTGCGGCTTCGGCGCCGACAGCTACCGCTACGCGCTGGACGCCGCGCTCGCGCGGCTCGCCGCCTGACCTCCCGATCCCTTACCCGCGCCGCACCGGCACGAGCCCGACCACAGAGGCCACCATGGACCTGCGCAAGATCAAGAAGCTGATCGACCTGCTGGAAGAATCCAACCTCGCCGAAATCGAGATCAAGGAAGGCGAGGAATCCGTGCGCCTGGCGCGCGTGCCGCAAGGGCGGCTACGCCAGGCCGCCGCCGCCGGTGCACGCCGCGCCGCACGCACGCGCGCGCCGCGCCGCGCCGGCGATGCCGATGCACTCGCCGACCGAGGCCGCCACCGGCGGCAGCGCACAAGCCGGCAGCAGCGACCTGCCCGACGGCCACGTGGTGCGCGCGCCGATGGTCGGCACCTTCTACGCCTCGCCCTCGCCGGACAAGCCGCGCGTTCGTCAACGTCGGCCAGGCGGTCAAGGCCGGCGAGACGCTCGGCATCATCGAGGCGATGAAGATGTTCAACCCGATCGAGGCCGACGTCTCCGGCACCGTGCTGGCGATCCTGGTCGAGAGCGGCCAGCCGGTCGAGTTCGACCAGCCGCTGTTCGTGATCGGCTGAGGCGCGCGCCCATGCTCGATAAAGTCGTCATCGCCAACCGCGGCGAGATCGCGCTGCGCATCCTGCGCGCCTGCCACGCGCTGGGCATCCGACGGTCGCCGTGCATTCCACCGTCGACCGCAACCTCAAGCACGTGGCCATGGCCGACGAATCGGTCTGCATCGGCCCGGCGCCGTCCAGCGAGAGCTACCTCAACATGCCGGCGATCATCGCCGCGGCCGAAGTCACCGACGCGCAGGCGATCCATCCCGGCTACGGCTTCCTGTCGCGAGAACGCCGACTTCGCCGAGCGCGTGGAGCAGTCCGGCTTCATCTTCATCGGCCCGAAGGCCGACACCATCCGCCTGATGGGCGACAAGGTCGAGGCGATCCGCGCGATGAAGGCCGCCGGCGTGCCCTGCGTGCCCGGCTCGCGGCGGCCCGCTGGGCGACGACGCGGCGACCAACATCAAGATCGCGCGCGAGATCGGCTATCCGGTGATCATCAAGGCCGCCGGCGGCGGCGGCGGCCGCGGCATGCGCGTGGTGCACACCGAGGCCGCGCTGGTCAACGCGATCGCGACCACCAAGGCCGAAGCCAAGGCCGCGTTCGGCAACGACATGGTCTACATGGAGAAATTCCTGGAGAACCCGCGCCACGTCGAGATCCAGGTGCTGGCCGACGGCCAGGGCAACGCGATCCACCTGGGCGAGCGCGACTGCTCGATGCAGCGCCGCCACCAGAAGGTGGTCGAGGAAGCGCCGGCGCCCGGCATCACGCGACGAGCAGCGCGCGCGAGATCGGCAAGGTCTGCGTCGAGGCCTGCATGCGCATCGGCTACCGCGGCGCCGGCACCTTCGAGTTCCTGTACGAGGACGGCCGCTTCTACTTCATCGAGATGAACACCCGCATCCAGGTCGAGCATCCGGTCACCGAACTGGTCACCGGCATCGACCTGGTGCGCGAGCAGCTGATGATCGCCGCCGGCCAGAAGCTGTCGATCAAGCAGGAGCGACATCGTGCTGCGCGGCCACGCGATCGAGTGCCGCATCAACGCCGAGGACCCGGACACCTTCATGCCCTCGCCCGGGCCTGATCACAGCACTTCCATGCCGCCGGGCGGCCCGGGCGTGCGCGTGGACTCGCACATCTACGACGGCTACCGCGTGCCGCCGAACTACGACTCGATGATCGGCAAGCTGATCGTGCACGGCGCCGACCGCGAGCACGGCGATCGCGCGCATGCGCGTGGCGCTGAGCGAGATGGTGGTCGACGGCATCAAGACCAACATCCCGCTGCAGCAGCGGATCATGCGCCGACATCGGCTTCCAGGCCGGGCGGCGCAGAACATCCACTACCTGGAAAAGCGCCTGGCCGAGCGCAAGGAAAAGACGCTGTCGATCCTGTGACGCGCCACGCGCCATCCGCTTCCTCGACGCCCCGGCCAGCCGGGGCGTCGTGGTTTGCGGCCCGGTGCCGGGCTGGATCAGCCCTGGCGCACGTCGCCCGCGACGGTGTCGACGATGACCACCGTCGATGGCGGGTTGCCGCCGAACACGAATTCCGGCGACCCACCGGCGCCCGCGCGCAGGGTCACCGTGACGTAGGGATCGATCCAGGCGGCCTCTTCCTTGCGGTTGTCGGCCTCGGGCAGATCCATTTCGATCGGCCAGTCGATCGCGCCGCCCACCGGCGGCGGCGGATCCAGTCGGCGCAGTTCGCCGAATTCGCGGTAACCGGTCTCCTCGAGCATCAGCACGGTGCCGTCGTCGTTGCGGAACAGCACCTTCAGCCGATCGATGGCCATGGGCGTGCTGGTCGGGCCGGACGAACACCAGCCCTGCGCGCCGTGCAGGCGCGCGCCCGGGAAGCGGGACCTGACGAGGTCGACCGCGACCGCGACGCGTTCGTTGAAGCTACCCATGGCCATCGAGCGGATCCTTACCGTGGTGACGCGGCATCCGGCCGCGACGGTGCGCAGGCGGGGGAAGGACCATGGCAGGTTACACGACGCGACCCCTCGGGCCGGCACCGGTTTCGGCGACCACGTCCCCCCAGGCCGTGGCGGCCCGGACATGCCGGACCTCGAATCCATAACGCGGAACGGCGCCCGCGCGGGACATCCGCCCCGGCGCAGGTTCTGCCGGCACCGGTTTCGCATGCGGCCCCGGATGCACGCCATCGGTATCATCGACGCATCCTCGGTCGACAGGGAAGGCACTGGCAGGTGAAACCGCAACCACACGCCCACGGCGACGATCCGCGCACGGTCGAAGCCGATCTGCAGGCGCTGTCGCGGCGCATCGACCGCGTCCTGCGTGGGCGCTACGCCACGCTGGGCATGGTGCGGCTGCTGTCGTCGCCGCGGTTCATGCATGAGCGCGGGCGCCGCGTCGCCATGCATGCACCGACGCGCTGGCTGCTGATCGCCTCGGCGCTGCTGGTTTTGGTCTCGGCGGTCACCACCGGGTTTCCGCAGTGGCTGCCCTCGGCCTGGACGCTGCCGGCGCTCGCGCCCTCGTCGGCGGCCGTGGCCGTGCTCGCGCTGCTGCTGTTCGAACGCCTGCTCTATCCGCGCATCGCGTTGGCGCGGTACCGCTTCCGCCTGATGCGCCTGGAACGCAACGACGGCAACGGCGAGTTCCCCTTCGTGTACGCGGTCGCGCGCACGCCGGACAGCGCCAGCGGTTTCGGCTGGGAGGCGTGGAAAGGCGCGCAGAACGTCGCGCCCGGCGACCTGGTGATCTCGATCGCCGATGCCCACGGACGCGGGCGCGGCCTGATCCTGCTGCGTACCGTCGGCCGCCTGCCGGCGCTGGTCTGGGACCGCGATCTGCTGCAGCACGATGCCTTCCCGGCGCTGCCCGCGAACGTGCGCGCGCTGGCGCACGACTTCGACCGCGCCTGCGACCGCCACGCCGCGCACGCCGACCGCATCGAACGCGGCCGCGCGTTGCGCTCCGGGCAGGTGCAGCCGCCCGCCGCGACCGCCATCGACCCGGCGCAGGCCTGGCGCGGCGTCGCGCTGGCGCCCGCGCTCAAGCAGCGCCTGGCCACCCTCGCCGCGCATTTCGCCGAAGGCCGCGACACCGCCACGCGCGGCCTGCTGCTCTACGGCCCGCCGGGCACGGGCAAGACCGGATCGCGCGGCGCCTTCGCCGAGAGCATGGGCTGCGCGTTCTACCCGCTGTCGCTGCCCGACCTCAAGTCCGGCTACGTCGGCCAGAGCGGCGAGAACGTCAAGGCGCTGTGGGGCAAAGCGCTGGCCGAGCCGCGCGCGGTGATTTTCGTCGACGAGTGCGAGAGCGTGTTCGGACGGCGCGGCGGCGTCAACACCGATGGTTTCGTCGAGGAGATCGTCACCGCCTTCCTCGCGCAATGGGACGGCTTCGAGCGCCAGTCGCACGTGTGGGTGGTCGGCGCGACCAACCGCCGCGACCTGATCGATCCCGCGCTGCTGTCGCGCTTCGAGGACCAGGTCGAGATCGGCCTGCCCGACGACGCGCAGCGGCTGGAGATCCTCGCCAACGAATTCGCGCGGCTGGGCATCCCCCCGCCGCTGCCGGCGCGCACCGTGGCGCTGACGACCGGGCTGTCCGGCCGCGACCTGACCAGCATCGCCAGGCGCGCCGCGCGCGAGCATGGCATCAGGCAGGCACTGGGCGACGATGCGCTGGAGGCGCTGACCGCGGCGCTGCGCAAACAGGGCTCCACCGTCACCGACGCGGGTGCGCGCTGGGACACGCTGGTGCTGCCCGAGGCGACGCTGAAGGAACTGAAGACCACCGCCGGCCTGCTGCAACATGCCGATGCCTTCCGCAAGCGCGGCATCGGCGTGCCGCGCGGCCTGCTGCTGTACGGCCCGCCGGGCACCGGCAAGACCCAGGTCGCGCGCACGCTGGCCAACGAAACCGGGCTGCGCTTCATCGCCGCGTCGACCGCCGACATCAAGCAGGGCTATCTCGGCCAGAGCGGGCAGAAGGTCCGCGAATTGTTCGAGCGCGCGCGCGATGCCGCGCCGTCGCTGCTGTTCATCGACGAGATCGACATCATCGCGGCCACGCGCGGCGGCCAGAACGACGCGATCCTCACCGAGATCGTCGGCCAGCTGCTGCAGGAAATGGACGGCATCGCCGCGCAGACGCAGCCGGTGTTCGTGCTCGCCGCGACCAACCGCCGCGACCAGATCGACCCGGCCGTGCTCTCGCGCCTGCCCAAGCAGATCGAAGTGCCGCTACCCGACCGCGACGGCGTCGAGCGCCTGCTTGCGGTGCTGCTCGGCGGCAAGCCGCTCGTGTTCGCGGTCGACGACGGCGCGCGCGCGCTGGCCGCGCGCGGCGACGGCAAGAGCGGTCGCGACCTGCGCAGTTGGGTCGAAAGCGCAGAACATCGCGCTGTCGCGCGCGCGATCGAGGCCGGCGACCCGGACGCGGTGGCGATCGTGCTGGCAGACTTCGATTGAACCGTTTCGATTGAACCGTTTCGATTGAACCGTTTCGATTGAACCGTTTCGATTGAATCGCTTTGATTGAATCGCTTTGATTGAATCGCTTTGATTGAATCGCTTTGATTGAACCGTTTCGATCGAATCGTGCCGCCGTGCACGCTCAGTGCGCGTTGCGACTTCGGATAGGCGAGCAGGATCACCAGGTCGTCCTCGCCGTCCTGCATGAGCGAATGCGTGCTGCCGGTGCGGGTCAGCATGGCGTCGCCCGGGCCGACGTCGCGGATGCGTGCCGTCCAGCATGTAGCGGCCCTGTGCCGCTGACCACGTAATAGATCTCGTCCTTGTCGTGCTGGTGCAGGCCGATGCCGGCGCCCTTGTGCAGCACGCGCTTGCGGAAGAAGAACGACAGGCCCGGCGCGTCGGCGAAGAACGGATAGGCGGTGGTGGTCGCCGGCGCCGCCATGCGGGCCGGGCTGCTGCCGCGGCGATGTCGCGCCTCGTGCACGACCTGCGACGGATGCGCCTGCGCGGCGCGATCCGCCAGCGCGGTGGCGCGCGCGCCGCAGTCGGTATCGCGCACCACGGTCTTGGCGCAGCGCCGGGATCCAGCGCCTTCCAGCCGCCCACCACCAGGCAGGCCACCGCGGTCGCGCCGCGTCGCTGCAGGTGGGTGTCGTCGGCCTGGCCCTGCGCCGGCACGTGCATGAAGAACGGCTTCGAGGCTTCGTCGCCGAGCGCGCGCAGCCAGTCCATGCTGCGTGGCATCGAGGTCGATCAGGCCGACCTGCTCGCGCGCGGCCAGCTCGCGCACGGCCTGCGCGTAGAGGCCGTGGGTGTCGAGCAACTGGCCGTGCGCGTCGAACTTGCGCCGCGCCAGCGGCGTGACCAGGATCGGCGTCGCGCCCGTTCCGCGCGCCAGCGCGACGTAACGCATCAGCCATTGCGGGAACGCCTGCGCGCGGTTCGTTGTAGCGCGTCGGGTCCTCGACCTTCTCGTCGTTGTGGCCGAACTGGATCAGCAGCACGTCGCCGCGCGCGCAGGTCCTTCGCGATCGCCGTCCAGCCAGCCCTCGTCGATGAAGCTGCGCGAGCTGCGCCCGCTCTGCGCGTGGTTGCGCACCTGCCACGCGGCGGGATCGAGGAAGGACTGCAGCTGCATGCCCCAGCCCTGCGCGCGGCGCGCGCTCGGGGCCGTAGTCGCTGGCGGTGGAATCGCCGGCGATGAACACGCGACGCGGCGGCTCGGCGGCGACGCGTGCAGCAGCAGCGCGAAGATCAGAACGCATGTCCGCTTCAGCATGTTCGAAAGCCCGTGACAGGCAAGGTGCGAGCGGGAGCGACGCCCTGCAGCACGGTGCGTGCGCCTCAGCGCGCCAGCCAGCCGCCGTCGACCGGGATCACCGCGCCGTTGACGTAGTCGGACGCGCGCGAGGCCAGGAACACCGCCGCGCCGCCGAGGTCCGCCGGCTTGCCCCAGCGGCCGGCCGGGATGCGGTCGAGGATGTCTGTGTTGCGGTCCTCGTCGGCGCGCAGCTGCGTCGGTGTTGTCGGTGGCCATGTAGCCGGGCGCGATGGCGTTGACGTTGATGCCCTTGCGCCGCCCACTCGTTGGCCAGCAGGCGGGTGATGCCGGCGATGCCGCTCTTGCTGGCGGTGTAGGACGGCACGCGGATGCCGCCCTGGAACGACAGCATCGAGGCGATGTTGATGATCTTGCCGCGGCCCTGCGCGATGCAAATGCGCGGCCGGCGGCCTGCGACAGGAAGAACGCGGACTTGAGGTTGACGTCCATCACCGTCGTCCCAGTCCTCCTCGGTGAAATCCACCGCGTCGGCGCGGCGGATGATGCCGGCGTTGTTGACCAGGATGTCGAGGCCGCCGAGGCCGTCGACGCGTCTCGCTCGACGATCGCGGCCGACCGGCTCGATGCGTCGATCAGGTCGGCCTCGATGCCGAGGAAGCGGCGGCCGAGCGCGCGCACCTGCTCGCCGGTCTCGGTCGGCGCGCTGCGTGCCGGCGGCGGCGATGTCGGCGCCGGCTTCGCGCCAGCGCCAGCGCGATGCCCTGGCCCAGGCCGGTGTTGGCGCCGGTGACCAGCGCGACCTTGCCGCTCGAGATCGAACGGATTGTGCTCATGTGCGCGCTCACTTCAGCTGGCAGATGTCGAGCACGTTCATGTCGGTGTAGTCGAGGTTCTCGCCGCCCATCGCCCAGATGAAGCGCGTAGTTGCTGGTGCCCGAGCCCATGTGGATCGACCACGGCGGCGACACCACCGCTTCGTCGTTCTGCGACCACGATGTGGCGCTGCGCGTCCGGCTCGCCCATGAAGTGGATAGACGCGGTCGTTGTCGCCCAGGTCGAAGTAGAAATAGACCTCGCAGCGGCGGTCGTGCAGGTGCGGCGGCATGGTGTTCCAGACGCTGCCGGTCTTCAGCACGGTCAGGCCCAGCAGCAGCTGCGAGGACTGGCAGGTGGCCGGCACGATGTACTGGTAGATGGTGCGCTCGTTGCTGGTCTCCAGCGCGCCGCGCTCCAGCGGCACCGCCTTGTCGATCGAGATCTGCTTGGTCTCGAAGCGCGCATGCGCCGGCGTCGAGACCAGGTAGAAGCGCGCCGGGTTGGCGGCGTCGTCCGATGCGAACGACACCTCGGCGCTGCCCATCGCCACGTACAGGCCGTCCTTCGGCCGCAGCGTCGTAGGCGGTGCCGTCGACGGTGACCGTGCCGGCGCCGGCGCCGACGTTGATCGACGCCCAGCTCGCGGCGCTCCAGGAACGGCTTGCCCGGCGGCCGAGGCCGGTTCGGTCTGCGCCGGCAGCGTCGACCGCCTGCGCGACCGGCGCGGCGCCGCCGATCACGAAGCGCTCGTTGTGCGAGTAGTTCAGCCGCACGCTCGTCGGCGACGAACAGGCCGCCGATCAGGTAGCGGTCGCGCAGCTGGTCGTTGCTGGCGCCGGCCATCATGTCCGGATGGGTGGCGTGGTAGGTCTTGCAGTACATGGTCGGCTCCGTGCGGGTCGGCGCGCCGGATGCGGCAGCGGTAAGGCTGCGATTCTAGCGCGCTCTGGTAACCGGTGTCATTGCGCGTTGCGAGCATGCGTCCGGCGCCGCGGCGCGTCAGCGTCAGCGGGCGGCTGGCAGGAATCGCGGATGATCAGGTGCGGGCGCGACGCTGGCCGCGGACAGCGCCGCCGCGCGCGTCCGGCTGCAGCAGCATCGCCGCGGCCATGCGGCCGGTGTCGCGGGTGCGGCGGCGCACGCGTGGTCAGCGACGGCCACAGGCGCGAGGCCAGCGGGCTGTCGTCGAAGCCGACCACCGACAGTTCGCCGCGGGATGCTGATGCCGGCGCGCATGCGCGACCTTGTAGACGCCGGCCGCCATTTCGTCGTTGCCGGCGAAGATCGCGGTCGGGCGCTGCTTGCCGGCGCAGCAGCTTCTCGGCCGCCGGCCACGCCGGACTCGAAGGTGTAGCCGGCTTCGACGATGCGCGACTTCGGCAGCTCGATGCCGCGCGCGTCGCCAGCGCCTCGACGAAGCCGCCGGTGCGCTCGATCGCCGAGCGGTAGCGCTGCGGGCCGGTGATCAGGGCGATGTCGGCGATGGCCCAGCGATCTGCAGGTAGTCGGCCGCTTCGGCGCGCGCCGTCGCGGTCGTGGGTGACCACCATGCGCGACAGGCTCGTCCATCGCGACCGAGGCGATGCGCACGTAGCGGCAGCCGATTTCCGGCCAGCATGTCGGCCAGCGCCTGGTCCTCCGACACGCGCGGCACCAGCATCACGCCATGCAGCTTCTGCTGCTGCACGAAGCGGCGCACGCCGTCGATGTAGTCCGGGCTGCGGCTGTCGCAGGGATGCACGACCAGCTCGAAGCCGGAGTCGCGCAGCGCGTCCAGCGCGCCGTACTGCATGTTGACGATGTACTGCGCGGTCGGGTTGTCGTAGACCATGCCGATCAGGAACGAGCGCCGGAACGCCAGCCCGCGCGCCTGCGGATCGGGCGCGTAGCCGACCTCGCGCATCAGCGCCTCGACCTTCTCGCGCGTGTCCTTCCGCACCAGCGGCGAGTGGTTGATGATCGCGCGACACGGTCTTCTTCGAGACGCCGGCCAGCCGCGCGATGTCGTTGATGGTGGCCTTGCCCGGCGCCAGGGCGGCTGCTGGGCGGAGAGGCTTTTCGAGACGATCGTTTTCGCGGTCATGCGTGAATTATGAA
>CAVROR010000007.1:0-419092 GCA_963722915.1 uncultured Gammaproteobacteria bacterium | reverse complement strand
GATCAACAAGCAGAATGCGAAGTACGCAATGCCCGCCGTGATCCTGAGCCGCGAGCTGGCAAACAAGCTCTTCCCCGGCGAAAGCGCGATCGGGAAGAACATCTACGCCTGGAACACCGACAACGTGCCGCACCGCGTGGTCGGCGTGGTCGATCGGCTGATCCGCACGAACGACAACGGTGGATCGCGGAAGCGGGCTTCGCGATGATCCTGCCGGCGAAGGACCTGACCATGGGGACCTTCGTGATCCGCACCACGCCGGAGCGTCGTGCCGAAGTGCAGAAGGCCGCGATCGCCACGCTGGAGAAGAACAGCGCACGGCGACTGGTCCTGCGCGAGGGCACGTTCACCGACATCATGAGCGACTACTACCGCGGCGATCGCGCGATGGCATGGCTGCTCATCACCGTGATCGTCTCGCTGCTGATCGTCACTGCATTGGGCATCGTCGGACTGGCCAGCTTCTGGGTGCAGCAACGCACCAAGCAGATCGGCATCCGCCGCGCGCTGGGCGCAACGAAAGGACAGATCCTGCGCTACTTCCAGACCGAGAACTTCCTGCTGGCGACCATCGGCATCGTGATCGGCATGATCCTGGCGTACGGCATCAACCAGCTGCTGATGGGCAAGTACGAACTGCCACGCCTGCCGCTGCTGTACCTGCCGGTCGGCGCCGTGCTGCTGTGGCTGCTGGGCCAGGTTGCCGTGTACGGGCCGGCGCGCAAGGCCGCGTCGGTGCCGCCGGCGGTGGCGACGCGTACCGCCTGACGCGCACGGTCCGCCGCACACACTTCCGGGTGTGTGCGGCGCCGGAATATTCATGCCTCGTCCGGGATTCCTGCTGCTAGGACGTCACCACGCAGGCACATGGCTGCTCGCGTTGCAGCTCGCCATCGGCGTCGTGCTGTGCGTCCACGCCTGGCAGACGTTCGCCGCGCTCCAGGCCCGACGCTTCGAACCCAGTGGCATCGACGAGCACACGTTGATGCTGGTGCCCTGGATCAAGTTGCCTGCCGCAGACGATCCGGGTGTCAAACATGTGCTGCAGACGCTGCACGCCATTCCCGGTGTCGTCTCGGTGGCGGCAAGCAACCAGGCCCCGTACGGACGCAATGCGTGGAGCGTGTATGCCTGGACCGGATCGGACCGGAGTCCCCGCCACCTGACCTCCCTCTATCTCGTCCATGAAGGCTTCTTCGATACCCTCGGCCTCTCCACAGCAAGGGGACGCCGCTTTCTCGCCCATGAGTTCCACGACTATCCGGGCGACCAGGGCCGGCTGCGCGCCAGTCCGACGTCCGCCATCGTCTCCATGGCGCTGGCGAAGCATCTGTATGGCGATGCCGATCCACTGGGCCGCACGTTGCACGTGATGCCTGGCGTGCCGCTTCACATCGTCGGCGTGGTGGACAGGATCCCGTTGCCGGCCACGGCGCATGGCACCGACGGTGCGGCCATGGTGCTGCCGGTGCGCTTGCAGGACACGGCGGCAGCCCAGTTCCTGGTCCGTCACCGGCCCGATCCCGGGACGATGACGGCGCGCATCCGCACCGCGCTGTCGGCGTCGTACCCGGCTGCCGTATCCGCCATGCCCGTCAGCCTGGCGACGCTGCGCGAGCAGACCTTGCGCGCGCCCGCAGCGAACGCATGGCGGTCGGCGCTCGCCTGCGCGACCTGGTGGCTGCTCACGCTGGGCATGCTGGTGCTGGGCGGCCATCGCTGGATCCAGGAGCACGCGCAGGAATTCAGCCTGCGACGGGCGATGGGCGCCAGCGGCGCCCAACTCGCCTTGCGATTGAGGCTGGAGTACCTCCTGCTGGCGGCAGGTGCCTCCTTGGCTGCGCTGGCGTGCATGGCATGGCTGTTCCCGCCGCTCGTGCCCGGATGGCGCGCAACGGCCGCGTCACCGTGGACGCATGCAGCGGTGTTTGCCTGGACCACCCTCGCGGTGCAACTCGCTGCCGGGTGGCCTGCCCGTCTCGTGCGCCGCATTCCGGCACACCTCGTCAGCCGCAGTCCTTCGGTTAGGCTATAGCGCATGCCCACCATCCTCGTCATCGACGACAACCCGGCCGTCGGCACGGCGCTGGACGTGCTGTTCTCGCTGCACGACATCGACACGCTGCACGCCGAGTCGCCCGAGGCAGGGCCTGGCCGCTGCTGGACGCGAGCACGGTCGACCTGGTCATCCAGGACATGAACTTCACCGCCGACACCACGTCGGGCGAGGAAGGCGAGCGCGCTGTTCCGCGCGATCCGCGCGCAGCTTCCCGACCTGCCGGTGATCCTGCTGACCGCGTGGACGCATCTGGAAGCGGCGGTGGACCTGGTCAAGGCCGGCGCCGCCGACTACCTGGCCAAGCCCTGGGACGACCGCAAGCTGCTGGCCACGGTCAACAACCTGCTGGAACTGGCCGAGGCCACGCAGCGAGCTCGATCGCGCGCCGCAACCGCGAACGCCGCAGCCGCGACCAGCTGGCGCGCGAAGTACGACCTGCGCGGCATGGTGTTCGACGACCCGGCCAGCGAGCGCGTGCGTCGCGCTGGCCTGCCAGGTCGCGCGCTCGGACCTGCCGGTGCTGATCACCGGCCCCAACGGCGCGGCAAGGAGAAGATCGCCGAGATCATCCAGGCCAACTCCGCGGTGCGCGACGGTGCCGTTCGTGACGCTCAACTGCGGCGCGCTGCCGTCCGAGCTGATCGAAGCCGAGCTGTTCGGCGCCGACGCCGGCGCCTACACCGGCGCCAACAAGGCGCGCGAGGGCAAGTTCGAAGCGGCCGACGGCGGCACGCTGTTCCTCGACGAGATCGGCAACCTGCCGCTGGCCGGGCAGATGAAGCTGCTGCGCGTGCTGGAGACCGGCCGCTTCGAGCGCCTCGGCTCCAACCGCGAACGCCAGGTCAAGGTGCGCGTGATCAGCGCCACCAACGCCGACCTGCCCGCGATGATCCGCGAGGGTTCGCTTCCGCGAAGACCTGTACTACCGGCTCAACGCGATCGAGCTGCGCGCTGCCGCCGCTGGCCGAACGTCCCGGCGACATCCTGCCGCTGGCCGAGCACTTCCGTGCCCGCCGACAAGCCGCTGGGCGAAAGCGCGCGCGCCGCGCTGCTGCGCCATGCCTGGCCCGGCAACGTGCGCGAACTGCGCAACGTCGATCCAGCGCGCCGGGCTGCTGGCGCAGGCGAGCCGCATCGAGGCGGCCGACCTCGGCCTGCCCGCGGCGCCGCGCCGTGCGCAACACGGCCGTGGCGGAACCGGACCGCGCCGACGATCGAAGCCGCGCTGGCGCGCGCCGGCGGCGTGATCGCGCAGGCCGCGGCCGACCTCGGCCTGAGCCGGCAGGCGCTGTACCGGCGCATGGAACGCTTCGGCATCAAGCACCGCCATGAGCCGCCGCTACCGCTCGCCGGCCGCGTACTGTCCTGGCTGCTGCCGCTTGCTGGCGCTGGCGCTGGTCGCGTGCCGCGTCGCTGCTGTCGCACTGGCTTGGCGACGACATCATCGCGGTGCTGGTGCTCGGCGCATCGCTGGTGCGTGCCGCTGGCGACGTGGGCGATCGCATCGCGCGCTGCGCGCACGCTGACTCGCTGTTCCGCGCGCTGGCCGGCAGCGTCAACAGCTACCGCGACGGCGAATACAACTTCGGCATCCACTGGCGCGGCGAACGACGAACTCGCCGAGCTGGTCGCAGTCGCATGCCGCGCTGGGCGAGGTGCTGCGCGAACAGCGCCGAGCCTGGTCCAGCGCGAACTGCTGCTCGACACCATGGTGCAGAACACGCCGGTGGCCATGCTGCTGGTCGCGCCCGGCGGCGACGGCGTCCGGCGCGTCGTCTTCGCCAACCTGGCCGCGCGCAAGCTGCTGCACAGCGGCTGGAAACTCGAAGGCCAGCGCTTCGACGCGCTGATCGGAGCCGCGCCCGTCGAGATGCGCGAGGCGCTGGACCGCGGCGGCGACGGCCTGTTCGCCATCGGCAGTGACGACGAGGACGACGAAGAGCAGGTCTACCACCTGGCGCGCCGCCAGCTTCCGCCTCAACGGCCGCGCGCACGAACTGCTGCTGCTGCGCCTGCTGACCAGCGAACTGCGCCGCCAGGAAGTGCAGACCTGGAAGAAGGTGATCCGCGTGATCAGCCACGAGCTCAACAACTCGCTGGCGCCGGTCGCGTCGCTGGCGCACTCGGGCGCGGAGCTGCGTGCGGCGCGGGCCGCCACGAGCGGCTGGACGAAGTGTTCGGCACCATCGAGGAGCGCGCCCGCCACCTGGAAGGCTTCATCCGCGGCTACGCGCGCTTCGCCAAGCTGCCGCAGCCGCGGCTGCGAGACGGTGGACTGGCGCGCCTTCCTCGACGCGGCTGCAGCGGCAGATCGCGTTCGAGCTGCGAGGCCGCCGGCCGACGGCGATCGGCCGCATCGACCTGGCGCAGCTCGAACAGGCGCTGCTCAACCTGCTGAAGAACGCGCACGAATCCGGCTCGACCGCCGGCGGCGTGTCGCGTGCGCGTTACGGCGCCTGCCCGGACTGGTTGCGCATCGAGGTGCTGGACCGCGGCACCGGCATGAACGAGGCGGTGCTGCAGAACGCGCTGGTGCCGTTCTATTCGACCAAGCGCAACGGCACCGGCCTGGGCCTGGCGCTGACGCGCGAGATCGTCGAGGCGCACGGCGGGCGCATGTCGCTGCACAACCGCGAAGGCGGCGGCCTGTGCGTGGCGATCCAGTTGCCCGATGACTGAGGGCCGGAGCCCTCCCGCTGATCCGAGGCCGCCCGCATGGCACCGACTCCCCGCCTCCGGGAGACGGCATGAGGGTCCGCCGCGACCCCGCTCATGCACTTCCGCATGGCGGGCTTGAGCCGCCCTACGCTACTTCGGCTTCTTCACCGGCCGCTGCCAGCCTTCGATCGTCGACCTGCCGCGCGCGGGCCACGGTCAGCTGGTCCGTCGGGCGCGTTCTTCGTGATCACCGAGCCGGCGCCGATCGTCGCGCCTTCGGCCGATGCGTCACCGGCGCCACCAGCGACGTGTTGGAACCGATGAACGCGCCGTCCCCGATCGTCGTCGTCGACTTGTTCACGCCGTCGTAGTTGCAGGTGATGGTGCCGGCGCCGATGTTGACGCCGCTGCCGATCACCGCGTCGCCCAGGTAGGTCAGGTGGTTGGCCTTGCTGCCGACGCCGAGCCGCGCGTTCTTGGTCTCGACGAAGTTGCCGATGTGCACGCCGTCGGCCAGCACCGTACCGGGGCGCAGGCGCGCGATACGGCCCGATCGGCGCCGCGCCCTCGACGACCACGCCGTCCAGGTCGCAATGCGCGCGCACCTCGGTGCCGGCGGCCCAGCCTCACGTCCTTCAGCCGGCAGAACGGGCCGATGACGACGCCGTCGCCCAGCTCCACGTCGCCTTCGAGCACCACGTCGACGTCGATCTCGCACATCGCGGCCGACCGTCACCGTGCCGCGCAGGTCGAAGCGCGCCGGGTCGGCCAGGCGCGCGCCCTGCACGCACAGCGCACGCGCGGCGCGCAGCTGGTAGGCGCGCTCGAGTTGCGCCAGCTGCCACGGATCGTTGGCGCCCTCCGCTTCGATCGGCTCGCGCACATGCACCATCTCGGCGGCGTTGTACTCGGCCGGCGGCCATCGCGAACACGTCGGTCAGGTAGTACTCGCCCTGCGCGTTGTCGTTGGCCAGTCGCGTGCAGCCAGCGCCGCAGCGCGCTCGCCGTCGGCGGCGAGGATGCCGGTGTTGACGGTGCGGATGCGCGCGCTGCTCCTCGTCGGCATCCTTGTGCTCGACGATGCGTGCCACGCGCCCCTCGGCATCGCGCACGATGCGGCCGTAGCCGGTCGGATCGGCCAGGTCGGCGACCAGCACCGCGAGGCGTCCGGGCGCATCGAGCAGGCGCCGCAGGGTCTCGGGCGGGTCAGCGGCACGTCGCCGTACAGCACCAGCACGCGCGCGTCGTCGGGCACGCCGGGCATCGCCTGCTGCACGCGCATGCCCCGTGCCCAGGCGTTCGCGCCTGCTCGGCCCAGTGCAGGTCCGCCTGGTCGGCAAACGCCGCCCGCACCTGCGTCGCCGCCGTGGCCATAGACCACGTGGATGCCCGGCCGGATCACAGCGCGCGCGCCGTGTCGATCACGTGCGCCAGCATCGGCCGCCCGGCGATCGGCTGCAGCACCTTGGGCATGCGCGACCTCATGCGCTTGCCTTCGCCGGCGGCGAGGATGACGACGTGCAGCGGTGCGGGCATGCAACTCCTGGGCATCGAATCCGGATCGCGATTCTAGCGGGGCGCGCTGGTAGCGATGCCGCGGTGCCGCGCTTCGAACGCCTCCGTCCCGCCGCGGACTCCCCCTGCCCCCTCGCGCCCGGCTCGAAGCGGACGGCGGGGAGCGCGCACGCGGCTGCCGTGCGGCGGCCTGAGCCTACATGAGCCTGAGCCGCCAAGGCCGCCAGCTACCTGCCGTCGGCCTGGTGCAGTGGCTGCTCGACTGGGGGGTGTTGGTCGGGCTCAGCCATCTGGGCCTGCCGGTGCACCAGGCCAATGTCGCCGGGCGCATCACGGCGCGCTGCTGGGCTTCTGGGTCAACGGGCGCTTCACTTTCGCCGGCGAAGGCACGGCGCTGGGGCGCGCAGTTCATGCGGTTCCTGGCGATGTGGGTGACGCTGACGTGGGTCAGCACCGAGGCCATCGGCACGGTGGACGACTATCTGGGCCTGGAGTGGGCATGGCTGGCCAAGCCGGCGGTCGAGGTGGCGCTGGGCGGCGTCGGGTTCCTGCTGTCACGGTACTGGGTCTACCGCCGCTAGCGTTTCCGCTCCGACCCGTCCGGGTGATCGGGTACTCCGTTGGCCCGTGCACGCACATCGCACCCGGCGACTGATCCCCACCTCCGCCTTCCCAACACAGCCGGCAATCAGCGAGCGTTCGCTGCCACGTGCCTGACGAACCGGGCAGAAGCGAATCCTTGCTTTCAGTGATGACAAGGGCTGCGATCCGCGGGACGGCCGCGGAATCACGGGCACAAAAAAGGCCGGCAATGCCGGCCTTCTGTCCACTGGACCCCTGCAGGGTAGAGCGCATGGTGCGGCTTGATGCTTCTGCCCACTCCAATCCTGGCGCCCAGCGGCTACCTCAGTGCTTGAGGTTCTTGCGCAGGCGCTCCAGCGCCTGCAGCTGCGCCATGGCTTCGGCCAGCTTCGGCCTGGGCCTCGGCCACGTCCATCGGCTCGCTGCGGTTGGCCAGCACGCGCTCGGCTTCTTCCTTGGCCGCGCGCACGGCGGCTTCGTCGATGTCCTGGGCGCGGATCGCGGTGTCGGCCAGCACGGTCACGACCTGCGGCTGCACTTCGAGGATGCCGCCGGACGATGGCGAAGTCCAGCTGCTCGCCGCTCGGCAGGGTCACCACCACCTTGCCCGGCTTCAGGCGGGTGATCAGCGGCGCGTGCTGCGGCGCGATGCCCAGCTCGCCCATTCGCCGGTGGCCACGACCAGCGTCGCTTCGCCGTGGAAGATCTCCTGCTCGGCGCTGACGATGTCGCAACGGATGGTGCTGCATGGTGTCTCGCTTTGCTCGATGTGATTCGTGATTGGTGATCGCGACTCGTAGAAGCGCAGCACACGCGGTTGCTTCCATGGCTTCGCGAATCCCGGGTCCCGAATCACCAATTACGGCTCTCAGGCCTTCTCGGCCATCTTCTTGGCCTTCTCGACCGCTTCCTCGATGCCGCCGACCATGTAGAACGCCTGCTCCGGCAGGTGGTCGTACTCGCCGTCGACGATCGCCTTGAAGCCGCGGATGGTGTCCTTCAGCGACACGTACTTGCCCGGCGAACCGGTGAACACTTCGGCCACGTGGAACGGCTGGCTGAAGAAGCGCTCGATCTTGCGCGCGCGCGACACGGCCTGCTTGTCCTCTTCCGACAGCTCGTCCATGCCCAGGATCGCGATGATGTCCTTCAGTTCCTTGTACTTCTGCAGGGTGGACTGCACGCGGCGGGCGGTGTCGTAGTGCTCGTTGCCGATCACGTTCGGGTCCAGCTGGCGGCTGGTCGAGTCGAGCGGATCGACGGCCGGGTAGATACCCAGCGAGGCGATGTTGCGCGACAGCACGACGGTGGCGTCGAGGTGGGCGAAGGTGGTCGCCGGCGACGGGTCGGTCAGGTCGTCCGCGGGCACGTACACGGCCTGGATCGAGGTGATCGAACCGGTCTTGGTCGAGGTGATGCGCTCCTGCAGGACGCCCATTTCCTCGGCCAGGGTCGGCTGGTAGCCCACGGCCGACGGCATGCGGCCGAGCAGCGCCGACACTTCGGTACCGGCCAGGGTGTAGCGGTAGATGTTGTCGACGAACAGCAGCACGTCCTTGCCCTTGCCCGTCGCGTCCTTCTCGTCGCGGAAGTACTCGGCCATGGTCAGGCCGGTCAGCGCGACGCGCAGGCGGTTGCCCGGCGGCTCGTTCATCTGGCCGTACACCATCGCGACCTTGTCGAGGACGTTGGAGTCCTTCATCTCGTGGTAGAAGTCGTTGCCCTCGCGGGTACGCTCGCCCACGCCGGCGAACACGGACAGACCCGCGTGCGCCTTGGCGATGTTGTTGATCAGTTCCATCATGTTGACGGTCTTGCCGACGCCGGCGCCGCCGAACAGGCCGACCTTGCCGCCCTTGGCGAACGGGCACATCAGGTCGATGACCTTGATGCCGGTTTCCAGCAGCTCGTTGGCCGAGGACTGGTCCTCGTACGACGGGCGCGGCGCGGTGGATTTCCCAGTGCGTCGGTCGCCTCGACCGGACCGGCTTCGTCGATCGGGTCGCCCAGCACGTCCATGATGCGGCCCAGCGTGCCGGCGCCGACCGGCACCGAGATGGCGTTGCCGGTGTTGATGGCGACCAGGTTGCGCTTCAGGCCGTCGGTCGAACCGAGCGCGATGGTGCGCACGACGCCGTCGCCCAGCTGCTGCTGCACTTCCAGCGTGATGGCGGTGTTTTCGACCTTCAGCGCGTCGTACACCTTCGGCACTGTCGTCGCGCGGGAATTCGACGTCGACGACGGCGCCGATGATCTGGACGATCTTGCCCTGGTTGCTCATGGTGCTGCTGTCCTCTAGACTCTCGTAATGCTGCGTGTGCGCGAGCGCGTCGGTCGCGCGACCTGCGCGGGCTGCTGGGTTCGTACAGACCGCGCGCGCCGCCGACGATCTCGGAAATTTCCTGGGTGATCGCCGCCTGGCGGGCCTTGTTGTAGACCAGGTTGCAGCGTGCCGATCAGCTTGGTGGCGTTGTCGCTGGCGGCCTTCATGGCGACCATGCGCGCGGCGTGCTCGGACGCCACGTTCTCCAGCACCGCCTGGTACACCAGCGACTCGATGTAGCGCGTCAGCACGTGCTCGAGCACGGTCGCGGCATCGGGTTCGTAGATGTAGTCCCAGTCGTGCTTGGCGACCTGCGTCTCCGATGCCGGCAGCGGCAGCAGCTGGTCGAACGCCGCGCGCTGGGTCATGGTGTTGACGAAGTCGTTGTAGGCCAGATACGACGCGATCGACGCTTGCCGTCGCTGTAGGCGTCCAGCATCACCTTGATCACGCCCACCAGCTGCTCCAGCTTCGGGCGTGTCGCCCAGGTGGGTGACCGCTGGCCAGCATGTTGACCTTGATGCGGCGGAAGAACACCGAGGCCTTCTGGCCGATGGTGACCACGTCGACCTCGACGCCCTTGTCCTGCCACTGGCGGATCTCGCCCAGCAGCTTGCGGAACAGGTTGTTGTTGAGGCCGCCGGCCAGGCCGCGGTCGGACGACACGATCGACGTAGCCGACGCGCTTGACGTTGCGCGCGCTCGACCATGAACGGATGCTGGTAATCGGAGTTGGCCTGCGCCAGGTGGCCGATCACCTGCTTCATGCGCGCGCGTACGGGCGCGAGGTCTTCATGCGCTCCTGCGCCTTGCGGATCTTGGAGGCCGAGACCATCTCGAGCGCGCGCGTCACCTTGCGGGTGTTCTGCACGCTCTTGATCTTGGTTTTGATTTCTCTGCCGCCTGCCATCTGCTCGCTCCGCTCGCGGTGATTGGTGATTGGGCATTCGTGATTCGGAAAAGCGAACCCCGGCCCGTCGCCCACCTGCTGTTGTTGTGCCGTTACCAATCGCGGATCACGAGTGACCCATCACACCGGCTTACCAGGTACCGGTCTGCTTGAACTCGGCGATGCCCTTCTTGAAGGCTGGCCTCGATCTCGTCGTTCCAGTTGCCGGTGCCGTTGATCATGTCGATCAGCTCGCCCTGGGTGTTGGCGAAGTGGGCGTGCAGGCCCTCTTCGAAGCGCCAGATCTTGTTGACCGGCACGTCGTCGAGGTAGCCCTCGTTGACGGCGTAGATCGACAGCGCCTGCTTGGCGATCGACATCGGCGCGTACTGCTTCTGCTTCATCAGCTCGGTGACGCGCTGGCCGCGCTCGAGCTGCTTGCGGGTGGCTTCGTCCAGGTCCGAGGCGAACTGCGCGAACGCGGCCAGCTCACGGTACTGGGCCAGCGAGATGCGGATGCCGCCCGACAGCTTCTTGATGATCTTGGTCTGGGCGGCGCCACCGACGCGCGACACCGAGATGCCGGCGTTCACGGCCGGGCGGATGCCGGCGTTGAACAGGTCGGTTTCCAGGAAGATCTGGCCGTCGGTGATCGAGATCACGTTGGTCGGCACGAACGCGGACACGTCGCCGGCCTGGGTCTCGATGATCGGCAGCGCGGTCAGCGAACCGGTCTTGCCCTTGACCTCGCCGTTGGTGAACTTCTCCACGTACTCCTCGGACACGCGCGCGGCGCGCTCGAGCAGGCGGGAGTGCAGGTAGAACACGTCGCCCGGGTAGGCTTCGCGGCCCGGCGGGCGCTTGAGCAGCAGCGAGATCTGGCGGTAGGCCACGGCCTGCTTGGACAGGTCGTCGTACACGATCAGCGCGTCCTGGCCGCGGTCCATGAAGTACTCGCCCATGGTGCAGCCCGAGTAGGCGCTGATGTACTGCATCGCGGCCGACTCGGACGCGGTGGCGGCGACGACGATCGGTGTGGGCCAGCGCGCCGTTCTCTTCCAGCTTGCGCACGATGTTGGCCACGGTCGAGGCCTTCTGGCCGATCGCGACGTACACGCACTTGATGCCGGTGCCCTTCTGGTTGATCATCGCGTCGATCGCCAGCGCGGTCTTGCCGGTCTGGCGGTCGCCGATGATCAGCTCGCGCTGGCCGCGGCCGATCGGGATCATCGCGTCGACGGTCTTGTAGCCGGTCTGCACCGGCTGGTCGACCGACTTGCGCCAGATCACGCCCGGCGCAACGCGCTCCACCGGCGCGGTCAGCGAGGCGTTGATCGGGCCCTTGCCGTCGATCGGCTCGCCCAGCGCGTTGACCACGCGGCCCAGCAGTTCCGGGCCGACCGGCACTTCGAGGATGCGGCCGGTGGTCTTGGCGATGTCGCCTTCGCGCAGGTGCTCGTAGTCGCCCAGCACCACGGCGCCGACCGAGTCGCGCTCCAGGTTCAGCGCCAGCGCGACGGTGCGTGCCGCCTTCGGACGCCGGCAGCTCGATCATTTCGCCCTGCATCACGTCGGCCAGGCCGTAGATGCGCACGATGCCGTCGGACACCGAGGTGACGGTGCCTTCGTTGCGCGCTTCCGCGGCCAGCTTGACCTTCTCGATGCGGGTCTTGATCAGTTCGCTGATTTCGGAGGGGTTGAGCTGTGGTAGCCATTTGGAGATTCCTCGAACGCGTGCGGCCGGGTGCCGTCGCGGTTGGATCAAACTGTTGTAGGAACGAGTAGGGCGGAGCGGGAACCGGAGCCGGGGACGCCTGCGCGTTTCCCGTTCCTTCGTGTCTCGTTACTGCGTCAGCATCGACTGCAGGCGGGCGAGCTTGCCCTTGAGCGAGCCGTCGATCACCACGTCGCCGGCATCGATCACCGCGCCGCCGATCAGCGAGTCGTCGACCGCGGTCTCGACCTCGACCTCGCGGCCGAAGCGGCGCTTGAGCGCGGCCGTGATCGATGTCCAGCTCCGATGCCGGCATCTCGCGTGGCGGAGGTGACGCGGGCCTTGACCACGTGGTCGGCGTCGGCGCGCAGCTCCTCGAACATGCCGGCGATTTCCGGCAAGAGCCCGAGGCGGCGGTTGTCGGCCAGCAGCGCGAGGAAGCGGGCGAACGCCTCGTCGGCGCCCTCCGGCGACAAGCAGCGAAACCGCATCGGCCTCGCTCAGCTGCGGGTGGCCCAGCAGGCCGTGCACGCTGCGGATCGGCCGCGACACGCGCGCTGCGAACGCCAGCGCGCTGGGACCACTCGGCGATGCGGCCGGCATCGCGTGCCAGCGCGAACGCGGCGCGGGCGTAGGGACGGGCGAGGGTCAGGGCCTGGCTCATGGCGCGGTCAGATCTCGGCCGCGAGTTCGTCCAGCAGCGCCTTGTGGGCGTTGGCGTCGATCTCGCGCTTGAGCAGCTTCTCGGCACCGGTCACCGCCAGCGCGGACACCTGGCTTGCGCAGCTCCTCGCGGGCACGGGTCGCGGACGGCGTCGATCTCGGCGACGGCCAGCGCCTTCTGGCGGTTGGCTTCGGCGATGGCCTCGTTCTTGGCCTGGTCGACGATCTGGTTGGCGCGCTGGTGGGCCTGGTCGATGATCTCGTTGGCCTTGCCACGCGCTTCGCTGCAGCGTCGCGTTGACCTTTTCCTGCGCCTGGGCGAGCGCCTTCTGGCTGTGGTCGGCCGCGGCCAGGCCTTCGGCGATCTTCTTCTGGCGCTCCTCGATGGCGGCCAGCAGCGGCGGCCAGATCTTGGTCGCGATGATCCAGATCAGACGCGGCGAAGGCCAGCGCCTGGGCGAATAGGGTGAGATTGATGCTCATGCGTAAGGCTCTGCCAGTGCGATGAGGGGTGTCGGTGCCGGGATCGGCACCGACCCTTCATTGCCGCGGCGGCCGGCGCGAGGGCCGGTGCCGCGGCATGCAACCGTTGCTCAGCCGGCGACCTGCGCGGCCTGGGCCAGCAGGGCCGAGGCGAGCGGGTTGGCGAAGGCGAGCAGCAGCGCGACGGCGACGGTGATGATGAACGCGGCGTCGATCAGGCCGGCGGTGATGAACATGCGGACCTGCAGGACCGGGATCAGCTCCGGCTGGCGGGCGGCCGACTCCAGGAACTTGCCGGCCATGATGGCCAGGCCGATACCGGCGCCGAGGGCGGCGAGGCCGATCATGATGCCGACGGCCAGAACGGTCGAAGCCTGAACCGAAGCGAGGTGGGCAAGGATTTCCATGGTGGTCTCCGAAACGAGTGCTTAAGGGTTGGAACGCGGATGGATGGAACGAAAACGGGTGTGCAGAGGAAGGCGCGTGGCGACCGGACGTGCGTCAGTGCGCGTCTTCCGACAGGCTGAGGTAGACGATCGACAGCATCATGAAGATGAAGGCCTGCAGCGGGATCACCAGCAGGTGGAACAGCATCCAGCCCAGGCCGAACAGGCCGCCGGCGAAGCGCGCCGATGATGCCCGCGCCGCCCAGCACCCAGATCAGCAGGAACACGATCTCGCCGCCGAACATGTTGCCGAACAGTCGCATCGCCAGCGAGATCGGCTTGCTGAGCCATTCGACGATGTTGAGGATCAGGTTGAACGGCATCATCCACTTGCCGAACGGCGCGGTCAGGAACTCCTTGGTGAAGCCGCCCAGGCCCTTGGCGCGCAGCGCGAAGAACAGCATCAGGAAGAACACGCTGATCGACATGCCGAGCGTGGCGTTGACGTCGGCGGTCGGGACCGGCTTCCAGTAGTGGACGCCGACCCAGTTCGAGCGGCACCGCGATGAAGTCCGCCGGGATCATCTTCAGCAGGTTCATCATCAGGATCCAGAAGAACAGGGTGATCGCGATGGGCGTCACCAGCTTGCTGGGTCCGTGGTAGGTGTCCTTGGCCTGGCGGTCGACGAACTCCAGGCAGATCTCGACGAACGCCTGCCACTTGCCCGGCACGCCGGCGGTGGCCTTGCGCGTGGCCATCCAGAACGCGAACACGATCAGCAGGCCCATCAGGACCGCGGTGATCAGGGTGTCCAGGTGCAACGTCCAGAAACTGCCCTCGCCGACCGACGTCGTCAGGTTCTGGAGGTGGTGCTGGATGTAGCTGGTGGGAGTCAGTTCCGCCTCGCCCGCCATGTGTCCTGAACCCGATTAGATAGTGGAAAGTTGTTGGATCAGCGACGGGCCGCGACCAGCAGCTGCGTCAGCAGCGCGACCACGATGCCCGCCAGCAATGCCAGCGGCGGCAGGCGCCATGCGCCCAGCCCCAGCAGCAGCACGGTGAATACGAGCGCCAGCTTGAGCACCACGCCGGCGAACCAGCGCGCCATCACCGCAGTGGCGGGCATCACTCCGCCGCCGACCATCAGTCGCGCCGCGAGCGCCCCGCCGACCAGCATCGCCGCCCCTCCGACCGCTGCCGCGACCGCGTGCGACGCCCCCTGCGACAGCAGCGCCAAAGCCAGCAGCGCTGTTATTCCGGCCTGCCAGGCCGCCGTTCGGCGTGCCAGGCGTCGGCCTGCTTGCAAGGGATCGTACACACGGGTACCGCGGGAGTCGGGCGAAAGCGCCCCGGTGAGCCGCAAAAGTATAGAGCGCGTGAGCATTGCCGGCAACCGCCACTGGTATAGCGGTGCACTGGCGCGGCCCGCGCAACGATAGCCACCCTCTATCGCAGCGACTCCGACAATCGATTGGACGCCGGCGGGCAGGCGCCTCGAAGATGGGAGCCGTTCTCATCAACCAGCGAGGCCCGCGATGGAAAAGACGCTCAGCTTCGCGGCGGTCCACTTCGTCGTGGCGTTCCTGGTGGGCTACCTCATGACGGGCAGCGTCTGGGTGGGCGGCGCGCTGGCGCTGGTGGAGCCGGCCTGCAATACGGTCGCCTTCCACCTGCACGAGAAGGCCTGGCAACGGATCGAACGCCGGCGCCATAGGGTGCGGCGCTCCCGTATGCCGGCGTGACCTGCCGACCTGATGCACCTGCCGGGGCGCGGGGCGCGCCGCCCGGAAAAAAATCCATTTCCGGGGGGAACCTTTTCCAACCGGCCCCGGTCAGACCTGTGCGCCCCCGCCACTCTCTCCTCGTCAATGGCAAAAAGCAGCGGTGGGCGGCCCCGAAGCCCCGGCCTGATCCGCCGGGGCTTCGCCTTGTCCGGCGTCCCTAAGACCATCGGCCTGCAGTAGCGGCTTCAGCCGCGGACACCGCGGGCCGAGTCCCTGAGCGAGGATCGCGATTGAAGTCGCTCCTACAGGGGAGCCTCACCTGGCCATCCGCATGACGCGAAACCCGCAGCCGCGTCACTTCCGCTTGGGGATGTAGAGATCGGTGATCGTGCCGTCGAACACTTCGGCGGCCATGCCCACCGACTCGCTGAGCGTGGGATGCGGATGGATGGTGTGGCCGATGTCGGCGACCTCGCAGCCCATCTCGATGGCCAGCGCGACTTCGGCGATCAGGTCGCCGGCATGCACGCCGACGATGCCGCCGCCGATCACGCGGTGCGTGGCCTCGTCGAACACCAGCTTGGTGAAGCCCTCGGTGCGGCCGATGCCGATGGCGCGACCACTGGCCGCCCACGGGAACCTGCCGACACCGACCTTCAGCCCCTTCTCCTTCGCCTCGCCTTCGGTGACGCCGACCCACGCGATTTCCGGATCGGTGTAGGCCACCGACGGAATCACCCGCGCGACCCATTCCTTCTTCTCGCCCGCAGCGACCTCCGCGGCGAGCTTGCCCTCGTGCGTGGCCTTGTGCGCGAGCATCGGCTGGCCGACCAGGTCGCCGATGGCGAAGATGTGCTTTGCTGTGGTGCGCATCTGCCGGTCGACCGGAATGAACCCGCGGTCGGTGACTTCCACGCCCGCTTTCGCGGCGTCGAGCTTGCCGCCGTTGGGCGTGCGACCCACGGCGACCAGTACACGGTCGAACAGCTTCGCCTCCGGCGCGCTGTCGCCCTCGTACGCCACGGCGATGCCGTTCTTCTGCGCCTTCGGCGTCGACCACCCTGGTCTTGAGGTGCACGGCCACGCCCTGCTTCTTCAGGCGCTCGGCGAGTGGCTTGACCAGATCCTTGTCGGCGCCCGGCATCAGCTGGTCCATGAATTCGACCACCGTCACCTGGCTGCCCAGCGCGCGGTACACCGTCGCCATCTCCAGGCCGATGATGCCGCCGCCGACGACGAGCAGGGTCCTGGGCACGTCCGCCAGTTCGAGCGCATCGGTGGAGTCCATGACGCGCGGGTCGTCCCACGGGAACATCGGCAGCTTCACCGCCTGCGAGCCGGCGGCGATGATGCACTGCTCGAAGCGCACCAGCGTGCGCTTGCCGTCTGTACCTGCCACTTCGATTTCATTGGCCGACACGAACGTGCCGGTGCCCGCGACCACGCGCACCTTGCGCTGCTTGGCCATGCCGGCCAGGCCCTTGGTCAGCTGGCCGACGACCTTGTCCTTGTACGAGCGCAGCTTGTCGAGCGCGATCTTCGGCTTTCCGAAATCGATGCCGTAATCGGACGCGTGCGCGGCCTCGTCGACCACCGCGGCCGCATGCAGCAGCGCCTTGGACGGAATGCAGCCGACATTGAGGCAGACGCCGCCGAGGCTGTCGTAGCGCTCCACCAGCACCGTGTCCAGGCCGAGGTCGGCAGCGCGGAAGGCGGCGGTGTAACCGCCCGGGCCTGCACCGAGTACGAGCATGCGGCACTCGATGTCGGCCTGGCGGCCGCTGGCATCGGCCGGCTTCGGACCACCGGATGATGATGCGCCACCTGAAGCCCCTCTCCCCTCGGGAGAGGGGTTGGGGAGAGGGTGCGACGAAGAAGTGTCACTTGATGACCCCTCCGACCTGCCCACATCCTGCTTTGGCGACTGCATCGCACCTGCAGCAACATCCGACCCCGAACCCTCACCCCCATCCCCTCTCCCGGGGGGAGAGGGGCGCGAAGCGTCGGCGCCGGAGCCCTCGCCTTCGACGTCCAGCACCGCGATCACGGCCCCTTCGGCCACGTTGTCGCCGACCTTCACCTTCAGCGCCTTGACCACACCGGCCGCGCTCGAAGGCACTTCCATCGTCGCCTTGTCCGACTCCAGCGTGACCAGCCCCTGGTCGACCGCGACGGTGTCGCCCACCGCCACCAGCAGTTCGATCACCGGGACGCTGTCGAAATCGCCGATGTCGGGAACCTTGACCTCGATCGTGTTGGCCATTGCATGATCTCTGGCAGGCATCAACCGGCCACGGGTGGGGGATAGGCGCGCCGGACGGCCGCGCGGGAACTACAGCAGCGCGCGGCGCAGGTCGCCCAGCAGCTGCGCCAGGGTCGCGGTGAAACGGGCCGCCGCCGCGCCATCGATCACCCGGTGGTCGTAGCTCAGCGACAACGGCAGCATGAGGCGCGGCTGGAACGCCTTGCCGTCCCACACCGGCTTCATCGCCGACTTGGACACGCCCAGGATCGCCACTTCCGGCGCATTGACGATCGGCGTGAACGACGTGCCGCCAATGCCGCCCAGCGAGCTGATCGAGAAGCAGCCGCCGCTCATGTCGGCCGGGCCCAGCTTGCCTTCGCGCGCCTTGGCGGCCAGCTCGCCGGTCTCGCGCGCGATCTGCATCACGCCCTTCCTGTCGCAGTCGCGCACCACCGGCACCACCAGCCCGTTGGGGGTATCGGCAGCGAAACCGATGTGGAAGTACTTCTTGAGCACCAGGGTTTCGCCGCTGGCGTCGAGCGAGGCGTTGAAGTCGGGATATTGCTGCAGCGCGCTGACGGCCGCCTTCATCAGGAATGCCAGCATGGTCAGCTTGGTGCCGTCCTTGCGCTTCTCGCTTTCCTTGTTGAGGGCGACGCGCAGCGCTTCCAGTTCGGTGATGTCGGCATCATCGAATTGCGTGACGTGCGGGATCATCGCCCAGTTGCGCGCCAGGTTGGCGCCCGAGAGCTTTTTGATGCGCGACAGCTCGCGCGTCTCGGTCTCGCCGAACTTGCTGAAGTCGACCTTCGGCCATGGCAGAAGGTTGAGCCCGCCGCCGGCGGCGACCGCCGGAGCCGCACCGCCGCCCTGCATGGCCTGCTTGACGAAGCCCTGCACGTCCTCGCGGGAGATGCGGCCGCCGCGCTCGCTGCCGGTCACGCGCGACAGGTCCACGCCCAGTTCGCGTGCGAACAGGCGCACCGCCGGGCTCGCGTAGGGCACGCGGTCGGGCATCAGCTCACCGGCATCGAAGGCGACCGGCGGGGAACGCGGCGCGTTGCGCTGGCTGCTGGCCGCCTCACGCTCGGCGATGCGGTCGGAGTCGCCCGGGGTCGAAACGGGCTCGACCTGGGTGCCGGTTTCGGACGCCACGGTTTGCTCCCCGGGCTTGGCCGCAGGCGCCTTGTCGAGCCCGGATTCGGCTTCGGCCTTCGCTTTGCCCTTGCCCTGCCCCGCCCCGCCTTTGCCGGCCTCGTCCTTTCCTGCACCGCTTGCGGCCGGCTCGATCATCGCCACCACCGCGCCTTCGCCGATGCTGTCGCCGACCTTGACCTTGACCTCGCGCACGATGCCGTCGAACGACGCGGGGACTTCCATGGTGGCCTTGTCCGATTCCAGCGTGACCAGCCCCTGGTCCTGCCTGACGGTGTCGCCGACGGACACCAGCAGCTCGATCACCGGCACCGCGTCGAAGTCACCGATGTCGGGGACGCGTGCTTCCTTCAACTCAGCCATCGTGGGGCTCCGCCATGCGCGAAACCCGTATTGTGGCCGGTGCGGGATAACCACGCCAATCGCACCTGCATGCCGACACCGGCGCGCACAGCTGCCCGTAGACCGATTCAGTCGGCGTTGCACTCGCGCCCCGTCCGCATGCGGGCGTAAAAACCCGCCCTGCGCCGGGGTCGTTGCGCCATGCGCGTGCGGATGTTCAGCCACCGGTCGAGTGACCCGTGCTGGGCACGCAACGCCCGCCCACCATGAAGACGGCGCGCAGCGGCGAAGGCCTTTGACACCCCCCTCACGCCCCAGCGACGGGCTTCAGAGCATCGCCGCGGCCGGCCTGTCGGACTGCTCAACCCAGGTTCATCCACCTGCGGTACGACGCGCGCGCCCCGCCGGCCAAGTACCGCACGTGGCGTCGCCCCAGTGGACCGCGGGCGGGCGAAACGCGATTCATTTTTCCGGCGATAGCGTGGCGCCCGTCGGTCGCACACCCCACTCCCCCACGCGGCCGGCACACACATTAGAACGAGGAGTTTTCTCCATGATCCGCATTCGTCACTTGACTCTCGCCCTGTTGGGCACCCTGGCCATCACCCCGGCCGCTTTCGCGCAGGACGCGTCCACCGATACCGCCAGCGGCAAGCGATTCGCCGTGGTCGGCGGCTACGCGCTGTCCGAACCCACCCGCGACCCCGAGATCGCCGGCGGCCGCACGCAGCTGGACGGGGACGGTGCCGCCACGCTGAGCGCGAGCTACTACATCAACGACAACATCGCGGTCGAAGCCTGGGGCGCGGCGGACAAGTTCAGCCACCGCGTGCGCGACGGCGAGGGCCGCAAGCTGGGCAGCGTCGAGGCGCAGCCGTACGCCGTGAGCGGCCAGTACCACTTCCGCCAGGCCGACGCCACGGTCCGCCCGTTCGTGGGCCTGGGCTACTACGAGCAGAACTATGACGGCGAAACCGCCGAGCCGAGCGGCGCACTGGCCGGCCAGCGCATCGGCGTGGAAACCGCCAAGGGCGCGATGGCGACCGCCGGCGTCGACCTCAACATCAGCCCGACATGGTTTGCACGTGCCGACGTGCGTTACCTGCAGGGCGACCCGGACGTGAAGCTCAACGGCACCACGGCCGGCCAGGCCGAGGCGAATCCGGTGATCGTGGGCGTGGGCGTGGGTGCGCGCTTCTAAGCGCACGGACTCGACCCACGGCTCACGGCAAACACGAGCCGCAACGCGAACAGGCCCCTTTCGGGGCCTGTTCTTTTTGGTGCGGAGGCAGCCAGGAACACCTTCGTGCGGTTTCGCCGTCCTCGCGGAGGCACTACCAACGAAAGCAAGTCACTTGGTTCCTGCCTTCGCGGGAATAACGAGCAAATGCAGGTTTCTCAAGACGTGTTGCCGGATCAATGGTGCCCTTCGAGGCTTCCGCGAGTGCACGCGACACGGAATCAATCGGCGCGTTCGGTGATCACGCTGCCGTCGTCCGGATCCAGCCGCAGGTCCACCTTGGCACCGGCGCCGGTGCGGGCATCGGCCTTCCACACGCCGTCGTCGAATTCCACGTCCTTGACCTCGGTGTACCCGGCCGTGGCCAGGCTGGCCTCGATCTGTGCGCTCGTCATCGCCGGCTGCGCGCCGTCGGCGTAGACCTTGCCGCTGACCGGGTGGATGCGCACGTCGATCCAGCGGCCGTCGGTGGTGCGCGCGTCAGCGTCCCAGATGCCGTCGTCGAACTTGATGTCCTTGACATCCGTGTAGCCGGCCGCCGTCACGCGGGCACGCACGTCGGTGTCGGTCAGGCTGCCGGTGATGGCGGACGGGGTGGGGACCGCGGGGGTGGCAACCTGCGCGGTGCCGGCGGCGGCCGGTGCCGCCGTGACGGCGGTGTCGGCCGGGCGCGCGCAGGCGGTGGTGGCCAGCAGCAGGCCGGCGGCCAGGACGGGAACGATGGGCAGACGCAACGTGGAGTGCGGGTGGTTCATCGGACATTCCTCTTGACGGGAGGCCCGATCATTCACGCATGCACGGCCACGTCCGGTGAAAAGCGCGACCGGCCCGGACTGTCAAGGGTGCTCGGCCTCGGCGTGCACACGCTCGCGGCGCAGCAGGTACAGGCCGCTGGCGACGATGATGCCCGCGCCCAGCCAGGTCACGCTGTCGGGCAGCACGCCCCACAGCGCCACGTCCAGGCCGACGCCCCACACCAGCGCGGTGTACTCGATGGGCGCCACCAGCGACGCCTCGCCGAGTCGGAAGGCCTCGGTGATGGCGTACTGGCCCAGCGCACCCAGCAGGCCGACCCCTGCAATCAACCAGCCGTCGGCCCAGCGCAGCGGCACCCAGTCCGGCCACGCCAGCGCGCCGGCGCCCAGCGCGATGACCGCCAGGAACCACACCATCATCGACTGCACGTTGTCGGTGCGCGCCAGCACGCGCACGCCAATGGCCGATACCGCGTAGGCCGTCGCCGCGGCCAGCACCGCCAGTCCGGCCAGGGTGAACATGCCCTCGCCGGTCGGCCGCAGCACCACCAGCACGCCGACCAGGCCAATCACGATCGCGGTCCAGCGGCGCGGCCCGACGCGCTCGCGCAGGATCGGCACCGACAGCGCGGTGATCAGCAGCGGTGCGACGAAGAAGATCGTGTAGGCGGTGGACAGCGGCAGCGTCTGCAGGGCGTAGACGAAGGCGATCATCATCACCACGCCCAGCCCGCCGCGCAGCAGCTGCAACGGCCAGCGCACGCGTACCAGCGTGATCGCCGGCGCAGTCGCCAGCGCCCACGCCAGCACCAGGGGCAATGACGCGGCGCCGCGCAACGCCGCGACCTGCAGCGGCGGATACTGGGCGGTCAGCAGCTTCAGACCGGCGTCCATCAGGGCAAAGCACCCCACGGCCAGCGCCATCGCCAGCACCGCCCGCATCGGCAGCGACGCGGCAGTCATCGTGATGGCCCGTGTGCGATGCGCGATGCCCACGCGCCGGTGCGCAGGCGGCGGCGCAGGCCCCACGTGTAGACCAGGTAGTGCCCCAGCAGCGCGCCGCCGACCAGCAGCAGCCCGGCCTGCCCGTCCAGCCATTGCACGGCGTTCGCATCGGCCTGCCACAGCTGCCAGCCGCGCAGCAGCGCCAGCGCGATGCGCGCGGCCACCAGCCCGGTCAGCCCCAGCACCAGCCAGCGGTTGGCCGTGTACCACGTGCCTGCGGGCGTGGCCTCGAACCGTGTCAGCCGCAACCCCAGCCAACCCAGCGCCATGCCGGCCAGCAGGCCGGCCGCGGCCTCTGCCGGCGCCAGCGGCAGCCACGCCGAGAGGAGCAGCGCGGTCCCCATGAACAGCACAGCCGCGCCGGCCAGCAGCCATGCATTGCCGCCCACCACCCAGCCCACCGCGCGCCGGCGGCCACGGCCACGGCGGTAGCGGTTGAGCAGCGCGACGGGCAACAGGACGGCCCACACCGCGACCACGGCGAGCAGCAGCAGGGGAAACAGCAACAGCAGCGGCATGGCAGGCGCCGGCGGAACGGGTCGGCAGCATACCCAAGCCGGGGCGCCGACCCCGGGGTGCGCACCGGCTGAATGACGGTTGGATCGGCGCGGCTGGTCGCAGGTGCATTCCGCGTTGCTGCAAGGAAGCCGCAGCACAACCCGGCCCTCCGAAGCAGACGGAATCGCCATGCCATGCCACCGCGCCTTCCCCGCCCGCCTGCGAGGCCGACGCAGACGGACACCGCAGACGCTGGCAGCCCTGCTGGCCGTGATGGCGACGGCCATGGGGTGCGGCGGCTGCGACCGCTCCGCCCTGCCCACGTACGCACCGCCGTCCGACCAGGCCGGTCGGACGTCGCCGACGGTGCCCACCCGCGGGCCGGACGACGCGGCCCTCACCACCGCCGATGCGACCCGGCCGCAGCCGGCGACCACCGCGCCTGCTCCTCCGCTGGATACGCGCTGGCGCAGCGAACTGCTCGAACGCGGCGAAGCGATCCTGGCCCTGCCGGTCACCGTGGGCAGCGTCGAACTGCCGGCACGTGCCATCCCGCATATCGATGCGCTGGCCCGGCTGATGGGCGAAGTGCCGATGCTGCGGCTGTCGATCAGCGTGCGGCCGGCAGAGCGCCTGCCCGATGCAGGCATCGATCGCACGCGCCTTGCGCAGGTTATCCGGCTGGCATTGGTGGCGCGGGGCGTGGCACCCGGCCGGCTGGTGCTGGCACCCGCAGACGGCAGTTCCGACGCGGCGGGCGTGGCCGACGGGGCCGTGCAGGTGCAATTGCGCAGGCTGGCCAACGGGCGTCCAGCCGTCCCGCGTTGAAGGGCGACTGCCGCGGTGGCGCCGCGCCGCCGCTGCGCTACCCTTGCCGCCCCCGCCGCCGGAGTCCTGCCCATGCCCTCCTTCGACATCGTCTCGGAAGTCGACCGCCACGAACTGACCAACGCCGTCGACCAGGCCAACCGCGAGCTGACCACGCGCTTCGACTTCAAGGGCGTGGACGCGAAGTTCGAGCTCGACGAGGCGACCATCAAGCAGTCCGCGCCCAGCGACTTCCAGCTCAAGCAGATGGAGGACATCCTGCGTGCGCGCCTGATCGCCCGCGGCATCGATGCGCGGTGCCTGGAGTTCGGCGAGGTCGAGACCAACCTGGCCGGCGCGCGCCAGTCCATCACCGTCAAGCAGGGCATCGAGCGCGAGCTGGCCAAGAAGATCCAGGGCGCGATAAAGGACGCCAAGCTCAAGGTCGACACGCAGATCAACGGCGACAAGCTGCGCGTCAACGGCAAGAAGCGCGACGACCTGCAGTCGGCCATCGCATTGCTGAAGGCGGGCGAGTTCGAACGGCCGCTGCAGTTCGACAATTTCCGGGACTGAGTGATCCAGCGCACTCGTCGTAACCCGGAACTTGTCGTCCCGAACGCAGTGAGCGACCTGCTTCGCCATTACGACCGCCATTCACCAGCAGATCCCTCGCTGCGCTCGGGATGACAAGAAACCATGCACGAGCCCCTGCCATCCAACACCGACCCCATCGCCGCCACGCGGCGCTGGCTGGAACGCGCGGTGATCGGCCTCAACCTCTGCCCGTTCGCCAAGGCCGTGCACGCCAAGGACCAGGTGCGCTACGTGCTGAGCGAGGCCACCACCACCGACGCGCTGCTGGCGGAGCTGGCGGCCGAGCTGGCGTGGCTGGCCGAGGTCGACCCCGACGTCGTCGACACCACGCTGATCGTGCACCCGCACGTGCTGGGCGACTTCATGGACTACAACGACTTCCTCGACCAGGCCGACGCCGCGGTCGACGCACTCGGGCTGGACGGCGAGATCCAGGTTGCCAGCTTCCACCCCGACTACGTGTTCGCCGGCACGGCCCCGGACGATGCGGGCAACTGCACCAACCGCTCGCCCTACCCGACCCTGCACCTGCTGCGCGAGGCGAGCGTGGAGCGCGCCGTGGCCGCGTTCCCCGACCCGGACGTGATCGTGGAGCGCAACCTGGCGACGCTGGAGCGGCTGGGGGAGGACGGGTATCGGCGGCTGCTGCGGGGCGACTGAAGCCGCCGATGCCGCTTCTGTAGGAGCGGCTTCAGCCGCGATCGCAAGTCCGGAGTATCTGTAGGAGCGACGTGAGTCGCGATCCGCGGTCCGTCCGGAGCGACGCGGTCGCGACTCACGTCGCTCCTACAAAGGTTCCGACTTGACGCCGCAACCGGGTCGTTCGGTGAGGATCCGGCTTCCGGATCGCGGCTGAAGCCGCTCCTACAGAGGGCCGGGACCGTCGAACAGGGTCGACAGGTCGTCCGCGCCCAGCACGCGCCACTGCCCCGCCGGCAGGTCGCCCAGCGACAGCCCGCCGACGCGCGCGCGGTGCAGCGTCTCGACGTGGTTGCCGACCGCCGCGAACATGCGCCGCACCTGGTGGTAGCGCCCTTCCGTCAGCGTCAGGCGCGCGTGGCGCGGCCCCAGCACCTCGAGCGCGGCCGGCGCCAGCGGCGTGGTCTCCGACTCCAGCAGCAGCGTGCCGCTGGCGAACACGGCGGCCTCGTCGCCGCGCAGGTCCTGCGCCAGCGTCGCCTCGTAGACCTTCGGCAGATTCGATTTCGGCGAGACGATCCGGTGCAGCAGCGCGCCGTCGTCGGTCATCAGCAGCAGCCCGCTGGTGTCGCGGTCCAGCCGGCCGACGGTGGACAGCAGCGGCGAGCGCAGGCGGAACCGCGGCGGCAGCAGGTCGTAGACGATGCGGCCGGGGTCCTTGGTCGAGCACGTGTAGCCGACCGGCTTGTGCAGCATCAGCGCCAGTCCCAGGGGCGGGTCGAGCGGCTCGCCATCGATGCGGATGGCGGCGTGGTCGACGCGGTCGTCGGCGTACAGCACCTCGCCCGCGGCGTCGGTGACGCGGCCCTCGCGGAACATCAGCGCCACCTGCTTGCGGCTGCCGTAGCCGAGGTTGGCGATCAGCCTGACCAGCTTCATGCGCGCGCCCTCAGCGGTGCGCGTTGCGCGTTGCGGTGCGGTCGAACGGCTTGGGCGCGCGCTCCGGCCGCGTCGGCATCGCCTTGACCGCCTCGATCACCTTGAAGCCCTCGCGCTGCGCCACGGTGCGCACCTCGCCGAAGCTCGCGTCCAGCACCGACTCGTACGGCAGGTGGCGGTTGGCGACCAGCCACAGCCGCCCGCCCGGACGCAGTGCCTGCGCGGCGACGGCGATGAAGCGGCGGCCGATGTCGGGCCGGTCGGCGCGGCCCTGGGTGTGGAACGGCGGGTTGCTGACGATGACGTCGTAGGCCTCCGGCAAGCCGGAGGTGACGTCGTGCCAGCGGAACTCGAGCGCGGCGCGCGCCGCGAACGGCGCCAGGTTCCGGCGCGCCAGGTCCAGCGCGCGCCCCTCGGCCTCGTACAGGTCCAGCGCGTTGATGCCCGGGCAGCGCTCCAGCAACTCCACCGACAGGTAGCCGAAGCCGGCGCCCAGATCGGCGGCGCGCCCGGACAGGTCGGCGGGCAGGTGTTCGGCCAGCAGTTGGGATGCCGGGTCGATGCGGTCCCACGCGAACACGCCCGGGCGGCTGGCGAAACGCGCGTCGCCGATCGTGCGCACGTCGTCCAGCGCCAGCCAGCGCGCCGCCAGTGCGGGATCGACCGGGCCGTCGATCGGCGCGGTCCAGAACACCCGGCACTTGTTCTTGCTGATCGTCTCCAGCGGACCCGCTATGGCCGCCAGGTCCTGCTCGGCCGACTTGGCGCCCTCGCTGTTGGGCACGCAGGCCAGCACGCGGCCACCCGGCGCGAGCGAGGCGAGGGCACGGGCCATCAACGCGCGCGATTCGTCGCGCTGGCGCGGCGGCAGCAGCATCACCAGCGAGTAGCGGCGGTCGTCATCGGGCGTGGCCAATGCGATGCCCGATGCCTCCAGCGCCTGCGCATCGGCCCGGAAGCTCTGCTCGGCCACCAGCCCCGGGCGCGGCGCGGCATGCAGCGGCCAGCCGTCGCGCGCGCGCAGGAACAGCACGCCCCCCGCCGGCCACGCAAGGCGGCCGTCGGCCAGCGGCAGCATCAGGGTTTCGAGCGCGGGGTCGGCATCGCGCATGCGCGGGTCATCCATTCGTACAACGGGGCCGGGGATTCTACGCGCCGCGCCGGCCGGCTCTGCCGCAGCGTTCACGTGGGCCGGGGCAACGTGCGCTCCCGTCCCGCCCTTCCCGACCCGGAGCCCTCCCATGCGTGCTGTCGTGCTGCTGTTCGCCGTGCTGATGCCCGTAGTGGCGTGGTTGTCCAACACCGGCACCTTCGGGCCGGACAACGGCGCGATTTCCGACCGCTACCCGACGTTGCTGGTGGCGGCGGGTTACGCGTTCTCGATCTGGGCCCTGATCTTCGCGTGGGACGTCGCCTTCGGCGTGTGGCAGTGGCGGGCAGGCGCCGTGTCACGCGCCGTGGAGCGGGCGCGGCCGTTGGCGGCGGCGGGATTCGCGCTCACCGCCCTGTGGATGCCGGTCTTTTCGCAGCAGTGGTTCGGGCTGGCGCTGCTGGTGATCTGGGGCGCGCTGGCGTGCATCGCTTCCGCCGCCATCGCGCTTGCACGCGACCCGGCGCCAATGAAGGGCCAGGGCGTCTGGGCGACCGCCCCGCTGGCGCTGCACGCGGGCTGGCTGTCGCTGGCCGCGTTCCTCAACACCGCGCAGGTGCTGGTCGCCTACGACGTTTTCGCCGGGGCACCGATGCTCGGCTGGAGCCTGGCGCTGCTGGCCGCCGCCACGGTGCTGCTGTTGCTGGTCAACCACCGCCTCGGTGGCCACCTCGCCTACGTCGCCGCGGCGCTGTGGGGCCTTGCGGCGGTGTACGTGAAGCAGTCGCGTGGCGAGCTTCCGGGTGCGGACACGGCGGCGTGGGTCGCCGTCGCGATGGCCGTGGTGCTGGTCGCGCAGACCGCATGGCTGCACCTGCGGCCGCGCCACCGGCTGGCCACGCCGGGTCTGTGAGCCCGGCCCGCGACTGCGGCGGCCTGAACCGCACGCGCGCATTTCCGTTCGGCAAACGCGGGCTTCATGCCGGTGCAACGATCGCCCCGACACGCTGCACGTACCCCCACGTGCAAGGAGTCCCCATGCGAGCCCTGTTCATCGGCGGCACCATCGACAACAGCGAGTTTGACCTGGACCGCACGCAGCCACCCCGCCATTACCCGGACAACACCGGGAGCGGACATCCGCGTTACCGCCTGCACCACGTTGGCCGGCGCGACGACCGCGTGGCCTACGCGGTATACGCACCCGCCGAGCTGGCCGATTCCGAGATCGAGCGCATTGCGGCCGAGCGCGATTATTCGCGCCGGTTCCAGGCCGAGCCCGACCCCACGGTCATCTAGGCCCCACCGGCAGGCAGCCGCCGGCCGCGCATCCCGTGCCATCGCGTCAACGTAACTGCAGCCCGTTCGACGAAACCAGGAGACCCGTTCCAGGCAACCACGATGCAATTCGCCCGCCCGGCAGTCTGCCCTCGTTGCCGGCACACGGGGTTTAACGACTTGCCCACGCTACGGGGACGTCTTCCGTACACCCACCTCCGTAGCGTGGCCCGCTCCAGGTCCCCACCTGGGCCCGCATGAGTCGGTCCACACCCGATTTACCCCAGATTTCTCCCACAGGAGTCCACCCCATGAAGATCAAACTGTTGACGCTGGCCCTCATGTCGGGCGTCGCTCTGACCGCGTGCACGGCCGATCGCGCCGATACCGATGCCGATATCGCCGCCACGCCCGAGCCTGCCGTGACCGAGCCCGTCGCCCCGGACCCCGCGACCGCGCCGCTGCCGGGCGCCACACCGGCACCGGGCACGGGCGATGCCAGCATGGACATCGTCGCCAACGCCTCCAACTCGGCCGACCACAGCACGCTGGTGTCGGCGGTGCAGGCCGCGGGCCTGGCGCAGACGCTTCAGGGCGCCGGTCCGTACACGGTGTTCGCCCCCACCAACGCCGCGTTCAATGCCTTGCCGGCGGGTACCGTGGACGGCCTGATGCAGGCCGACCGCAAGGAAGAGCTGAGCGGGATCCTGACCTACCACGTCGTTCCGGGCAGCCTGGATGCCGCGGCACTGACCCAGCAGATCCAGGCCGGCAATGGCGAGGCGCGTCTGACCACCGTGGCCGGCGGGACCCTGACGGCCAAGGCCAACACGGCCGGCGGCGTGACGCTGACCGATGCCAAGGGCAACACGGCCACCGTCACCGCGGCCGACATCCGCTCCAGCAATGGCGTCATCCACTCGATCGACCGCGTCTTGATGCCGTAACGCACTCGTCGGCGCTGCGGCATTACCGGGGACGGCCCGCGCGCGGGCCGTCCCTTCCTTTGTGCGCGCCACCTCCACGCCACATCGCGCACAATCGCCGGCCGGGGTCGGCTTGCCTGCGCCGGGTTCGAACGCATCGATGCCGGAACCTGGGAGATGGAGTGATCGACTTTGCCGCACTGCTGGACCGCTCGCCCAATCCGTACATGGTGCTGGACCGGCAGTTCCGCTATGTCTGGATGAATGCCACCTACCTGGCCGCCACCGGGCGCACCCGCGAGGAACTGCTGGGCGTGTCGTTGTTCGATGCCTTTCCCGGCAACCCCGATGACCCGGCCGACCCCGGCCACGAAGCGGTGCGTGAACTGCGCCAGTCGCTGCAGCACGTTTTCGACACCGGCCAGCCCCACACGCTGAGCGTCATCCGCTATTCCATTCCCCACACCGCGCCCGATGGCAGCGTCGTGTTCGAGGAGCGGTTCTGGAGCGCGACCCACACGCCGTTGCCCGATGACACGGGCGACGTCGCGCACGTGCTGCAGCACACCGTGGACGTCACCGATCTTCACCGGCTGGAAGCCGAGCTGCAGCAGCACCGCGCGCATGACCGCCCGCCGCGCGCCGAACAGATCCAGACCGGCGTGCTGCACCGCGCGCAGACGGTGCAGGCCAGCAACCGCGCACTGGAATCGCAGCGCCGCCACCTGCTCGGGCTGTTCGAGGCCGCACCCGGCTTCATGGCCTACCTGTCCGGGCCGGAGCACCGCTTCGAACTGGCCAATGCCGCCTACCTCAAGCTGGTCAACAAGACCGCCGTGGTGGGCATGACGGTGGCCGAGGCGCTGCCGGAGGTCGTGGACCAGGGCTACATCGAGCTGCTGGACGAGGTGTACACCAGCGGACGGCCATTCGTGGGCCGCGGCATGCGCGTGCAGATCACGGGCGACGGGGAAGAGGACGCCGACGCCTTCGTCGATTTCGTCTACCAGCCGGTGCGCGATGCCGACGGCCGGGTGATCGGCATTTTCGTGCAGGGCCACGACATCACCGCCCAGACGCTGGCGCAGGCCGAACTGGAGCAGTACCGCAACCACCTCGAGGACCTGGTGCAGGCACGCACGCGCGCGCTGGAGGAAAGCGAGGCCGCGCTGCTGCAGGCGCAGAAGATGGAAGCCGTCGGCAAGTTGACCGGCGGTGTCGCGCACGATTTCAACAACGTGCTGCAGGTGATCGGCGCCAACCTGCAGCTGCTGGCCGGCGACATCGGCCAGGCCACGCATGCCGTGCGCCACGTGGACGCGGCGATGGATGCCGTGGAGCGCGGCGCCAAGCTCGCCTCGCAGCTGCTGGCCTTCGCCCGGCAGCAGCCACTGGCGCCGGTGGTGCTGGATCTGGGCGATCGCCTGCGCCGGCTGGACGACCTGCTCCGGCGCACGCTTGGCGAACGCATCGAACTGCAGGTCGATGTCGACCCCGCGCTGGCCACGGTCGAGGCCGACCCGCACCAGCTCGAGAACGCGGTGCTCAACCTGGCGATCAACGCACGCGATGCGATGGAGCAGGGCGGCCTGCTGGACATCGCGGCCCGCAACCGCACCGTGACCGCGGCCGACCGGCCGCACCCGGAGCTGGCGTCAGGCGACTACGTGGAGCTGCGCATCGCCGACACCGGCCACGGCATGCCCGAGGACGTGGTGCAGCGCGCGTTCGAGCCGTTCTTCACCACCAAGGAAGAGGGCCGTGGCACCGGGCTGGGATTGAGCATGGTGTACGGCTTCGTGCGCCAGAGCGGCGGCCAGGTCACGCTCGAAAGCGTGCGCCGGCCAGGGCACGACGCTGTCCATCTACCTGCCGCGCAGCCACCAGCCGGCCACGCCGTGGGTCGAGCCGGCCAGCGGCCCGGTGCGCGGCGGGCGTGAAACCGTGCTGGTGGTGGAGGACGATGACGACGTGCGCGACAGCGTGGTGGAGACGATCCGCTCGCTGGGCTATCGCGTGCTGGAGGCGGCCGACGCGCAGGCCGCGCTGGACCTGCTGGAAACCGGGTCGAAGGTCGACGTGGTGTTCACCGACGTGGTGATGCCCGGTCCGGTGCAGAGCCCCGAACTGGCGCGCCGCGCGCGCACGCTGCTGCCGGATGTCGCGGTGCTGTTCACTTCCGGCTACACCGAGGACATCGTGTTCCACGGCGGCCGGCTGGACCCCGGCGTGGACCTGCTGAGCAAGCCCTACCGCCGCGAAGACCTGGCGCGCCGGCTGCGGCAGGTGCTGGATGGGCCGCAACCAGCGGCGGCGCCCGACGCGGCACCGCCGACGGCCCCACCCGCTCCCGCCGCCGACTCACCCGGCCTGCACGTGGTGTTCGCCGAGGACGACGACGACAGCCGCCAGCTGACGACCCTCCTGCTGCAGCGCATGGGCCACCGCGTGCACGCCGTGGCCACCGCCACCGAGGCCCTGGCGGCCCTGGCGCACGGCGTGCAGGTGCTGCTCACCGACGTGCACCTGCCGGACATGCATGGCCTCGAACTGGCCCGCCGCGCCCGGATGCAATGGCCGGCGTTGCGGGTGGTGCTGGCGACCGGTGACGACGCCGCTTCGCTGGTCGACGCCTCGATCGCCGACGCCTGCCTGCAGAAACCCTACAGCGTGGCCCAGCTGCAGGCGGCGCTGACGTGCGTGAGGTGATCGCGACCGGGCGCGGCGGGATAGACGTCCATGGATTCCCGCCTGTGAGGGAATGACGCCCTGGGGTATCGAGTCAGCCCTGCAACTCGCGCAACGTCACCGACGGCGGCGCATCCAGCACCCGGCGCGTGGCGAACAGGCCGGCCACCAGCGCCGCCAGCATGCCCAGCGCCGCCACCGACCGCGGCCAGTCGCCCAGTTCGGCCTGCCACGGCAGGTCGAACACCTGCGTGGCGATCACGCCGGCCAGCACCGAGGCGGCGATCGCCGCGACCAGGCCCGACAGCAGGCCGATCGCCGCGAACTCCGACGCCTGCGCCAGCCGCAACTGGCGGCGGCTGCCGCCGAGCACGCGCATCACCCCGCCTTCGAGCAGGCGCTCGTCCTGGCTGGCGCTGACCGCCGCCAGCAGCACCAGCACGCCGGCGGCCAGCGAGAACTAGAACACCACCTCGCACCACCGTCGACACCTGGTCGGCGGTGCTGCGCACCTGCTTGAGCACCGCGTCGACATCGATCACCGACAGGTTGGGGAAGCGCTCGACCAGCTCGCGCGGTGAAGCGCGTCGCGTCGCGGCGGCACGCTGCACCGCGGTGATGTAGCTGGCCGGATAGCCGTCCAGCGCGCCGGGCGAGGCGACCACGAAGAAGTTCGGCCGGAAGCTCTCCCAGTCGACGCTGCGCAGGCTGGTGATCGTGCGCCTCGAAGCGCTGGCCGGCGATGTCGAAGGCGACGCGGTCGCCGAGCTTCCAGCCCAGCGCCTCGGCGAAGCCCTCCTCGACCGACAGCTCCGGCGCGGCCGGCGCGCGTCGGCCCCAGAACGTGCCGGCGGTGACCGTGTTGTCGTCGCGCAGCGTCGTCGGCGATCGAGAGGTTGAACTCGCGTTCGGCGCGGCGCTGCGCGCTGCGCTCGTCCGTCGTCCGGCGTAATCGGCGCCGCGTCACCGGCTTGCCGTTGCGCGCGACCAGGCGCGCCGCGGATCATCGGGAACAGCGCCGGCGCGGCCACGCCCTGCTCGGCGATGAAGCGCGCGCACCGGCGTCGACCTGGTCGGGCTGCACGTTGATGATGAAGCGGTTCGGCGCGTCCGGCCGCCAGCGACAGCTGCCAGCGGTCGAGCAGGTCGGTGCGCACGAAGGTCAGCAGCAGCAGCGCCATCAGGCCCAGGCCCGAGCGCGGACACCTGCGCGACGCTGGTGCCGGCGCGGCGGCTGACGTTGGCCAGGCCGTAGCGCAGGCTGCCGCGCAGGCGCGAGCGCAGCGCGGCGCACCAGCAGGATCAGCAGCCAGGCCAGCAGCGCCAGCACCGCCAGCGTGGCGACGATGCCGAGCAGCATCGCGCTGCCCAGCGTCGCCGAGCCCGCCTTCCACCACAGCAGCGCGGCCGAGCCCGACGAAGCCGGCGAGCGCCGACCAGCCAGGCGCTGGGTTCGGTCGCGATCGAGGTCGCGCCGCAGCACGCGCAGCGCCGGCACGCGGCGCAACGCCAGCACCGGCGGCGCGCCGAAGGCCAGCAGCACGACCAGGCCGACGCCGTAGCCCTGCAGCGCCGGCATCCAGCCCGCCGGCGGGAATCGACAGCTTCAGCGCCTGCCTGCCAGCCAGCTGCCGATCGCCCCACTGCAGGCCGAAGGCGATGCACCACGCCGACGCGTGCTGGCGATCACGCCGAGCAGCAGCAGTTCGCCGACGTGGATGCCGACCAGCGTGCGCTGGCTGGCGCCCAGGCAGCGCATCACCGCGGTGCCGGACAGATGGCGCTCGCTGTGCCGGCGCGCGGCCATCGCCACCGCGACCGCGGCCAGCACCACCGACACCAGCGCGGCGAGGCCGAGGAAGCGGCCGGCGCGATCCAGCGCGGAGCGCATTTCCGGGCGCGCGTCCTGCGATGGTTTCCAGGCGCTGGCCGCGGCCGAGTCGCGCGCGCGCGGCGCGCGACGAAGCGCTCGACCGCGGTCGGCTCGCCGGCGACCACCAGCCGGTAGCGCGATGCGGCTGCCTTCCTGCACCAGCCCGGTGGCGGGCAGGTCGGCGAGGTTGAGGAACACCTTCGGCGCGACGTTGAAGTAGTCGAGCGCCGCGTCCGGTTCCTGCACCACCAGCGCGGCCAGCGCGCAGCTGCGCGTCGCCGATGCCGACCGTGTCGCCGAGCCGCGCGCCCAGCGTGTCGGCGCCGGCGCGGCTCATCCACACGCGTGCCGCGCGCGGGAATGCCGTCGGCATCGCGCTCGACGCCGCCGGCGCGTCGACGATGCGGAAGCTGCCGCGCAGCGGAAAGCCCTCGCCGAGCGCGCGCAGGTCGCCCAGCTGCAGCTGCGCATCGCCTGCGCCGACGCGGATCATGCTGTCGCAGCTCGATGCGTCTCGGTGCGCTGCAGGCCGGGCGCGCTGGCCGCGTCGCGGATCGCGCCGGCGATCGGCGCGTCGCCGCGCACCACCGCGTCGCCGCCGAGCAGGCGGTTGGCCTCGATCGCCAGCGCGCGTTCGGCGCGGTCGGTGACGAAGCCGACCGCGGTCACCGCCACCACCGCCAGCACCAGCGCGGCGAACAGGATGCGGATGTCGCCGGCGGCGAGGTCGCGGCGCAGCTGGCGCCAGGCCAGCGCGAGCGGTCCTCATGCCGCCGTCGCCTCGTCGCGCCACCAGCCGGCCGCCGTCCAGGCGCAGGCGGCGGCCGCAGCGCGCGGCCAGGTGCTCGTCGTGGGTGACCAGCACCAGCGTGGTGCCGGCATCGGCGTTGAGCGCGAACAGCAGTTCGATGATCGCCTGGCCGGTGTGCGGTGTCGAGGTTGCCGGTGGGCTCGTCGGCGAACAGCAGCGACGGGCCGGGTCACGAACGCGCGCGCCAGCGCCACGCGCTGCTGCTCGCCGCCGGACAGCTGGCGCGGGTAGTGGCCGAGGCGCTCGCCCAGGCCGACCTGCTGCAGGATCGCGCGCGCCGGCGCCTTCGACATCGCGCATCGCCGCGCAGCTCCAGCGGCAGCATCACGTTCTCCAGCGCGGTCAGCGAGGGCAGCAGCTGGAAGCTCTGGAACACGAAGCCGACCTTCTCGCCGCGCACGCGCGCGCGGCCGTCCTCGTCCAGCGTCGACAGCGCTGCGCCGTCCAGCACCACCGCTGCCGGCGCTGGGCGTGTCCAGGCCGGCCAGCAGCGACAGCAGCGTGCTCTTGCCCGAGCCCGACGCGCCGACGATCGCCACCGTGTCGCCGTGGCCGATGTCGAAGCCCACGCCCTCGAGGATGGTCAGCTCGCCCGAGGGCAGCGGCACGCGCTTGCCCAGGCTGCCGACGACCTGCAGGGCGCGGCGCTGGGGTCGGGCTGCGGCTGCGGCTTGCAGTCGGCGCATGTTGTATCGGCGGTTAATGCGCCTGCATCAGTGGCATGCTGCTCGTCGGAGCAGGTTGTAGACGCAGCGGAATGAGTCGCAGCGATGACGTCCAGGATATGCGGGCGTGGCGGCGCCGGCTTCAATGTGCCATCGGTTGGCTGGTGCTGCTGCTGTGCGCGTGTCGCGTCCGCGCTGCGCGCAGTCAGCGCGGCCGCGCCGCGCCGACGCCCGCCGCACGCGCACGGTGCTGGTGATGGGCGATTCGCTGTCGGCCGCCTACGGCCTGCGCGCCGTCGCAGGGCTGGGTGGCGCTGACTGCGCGAGCGCATGCGCGCAGACGCAGCCGGGCTGGCGCGTGGTCAACGCCAGCATCAGCGGCGAAACCACGCGCCGGCGGCGCGGCGCGCATCGCCGGCGAACTGCGCGCGCAACCGGCCGGCGGTGGTGGTGATCGAGCTGGGCGCCAACGACGGCCTGCGCGGCCTGCCGCTGCGCGCAGACCCGCGCCAACCTGGAGCGCATGATCGGCGCCGCCCAGGCGTCGGGCGCGCAGGTGCTGCTGGTCGGCATGCGCATGCCGCCGAACCTGGGCCGCGACTACACGCAGGGCTTCGAGCGCAACTACACGCGCGCTGGCCGAAGCAGCATCGAGACCGCGCTGCTGCCGTTCCTGCTGGAACCCATCGCGCCGGACCGCGCCGCCTTCCAGGCCGACAACCTGCACCCGGTGGCAGCGGCGCAGCCGAAGCTGCGCGACCACGTGTGGCCGGCGCTGGCGCCGTTGCTGGATTGATCCCTCTAGCGCCGCTCCAACAGCACCCCTCCCCGACCCTCCCCTGCTGGCAGGGGAGGGAGCAGTGATCTCCTCCCCCTGCGTGCAGGGGGAGGTTGGGAGGGGGTGCCTTTCGAGCGATGAGCCCTGCACACCTACAATCCGGTGACCCCCACCCGACCGGAGCCCACCCATGCTCACCTTCCACCACTGCCCACAGACCCGCTCCTCCAGCGTGCGCTGGCTGCTGGAGGAGCTGGGTGTCGACTACGCCGTCGAGCGCGTCGAGCTGCGCGCGCCAGGCGGCGTGCCCGATGCCTACCGCGCCGTGCAGCCGCACAAGAAGGTGCCGGCGATCGTCCACGACGGCGTCACCGTCACCGAACGCTCGGCGATCACGATCTACCTGTGCGATGCATTCCCGCAGGCGGGACTGGCGCCGGCGATCGGCGATCCGCGTCGCGGGCCGTACCTGAGCTGGCTGGCCTACAGCGATGCGGTGATCGATCCGAACATTGCGGCCCGCTTCAACAAGTGGGAGTACGACGCGCGCACGGTGTCCTTCGGCCGCTTCGAGGACATGCTGGCGCACGTGGAGCAGACGCTGGCCGCGCACGCATACGTCACCGGCGATACGTTCACCGCCGCCGACATCCAGGTCGGCAGCCTGCTCAACTGGACGGCGCGCGTGTTCAAGCTCATTCCCGAAAGCGCGGCGATCGGCGCCTATCTGGACCGTCTGCAGGCACGCGAGGCATACGTGCGCGCCCAGGCGCTGGACGCGGCCTGAAGGCCGCTCAGCGCCCGCCCAGCAACGGGTAGGGGTTGATCGCCGTGCCCTCCCACCAGCGTTTCTCCGGACCCAGCAGGAAGATCGCGAAGTGCAGGTGCGGGGCGTCGTCGCTGGCGTTGCCGGTACTGCCCACGTAACCGACCAGTTGGCCCTGCCGTAGCGTGTCGCCTTCGGCCAGGCCGGGCGCATAGCGGTCCAGGTGGGCGTAGTAGTAGGCATACCGGCCCGTGGGCTCGAACTGGTAGATCGTCAGGCCGCCGGCATCGCTGGTGAACAGCTTCTCGACCGTGCCGTCGGCCACTGCACGCACCGGCGTGCCGCGCGGCGCCATGATGTCGATCGCGTCGTGCACGCGGCTCTGGCCGCGCGCGTCGTTGAAGGTGTCCAGCAGCGTGCCGGCCTGGATGCCGTCCACCGGAATCAGCAGGCCCGACGGGCCGGCGACGCGCATCACCGACCGGGTCGGGTCCACGCCCGCGGGCACACGTGTCGGCGTGGCCGGCGTCGGCGTCATCGCTGGCAGCGGCGCGGGGGCGGGTGCTGCCGGTACCGTCCCGGTCGCGGCAGCCTGTGGCGGCGGGGCGGCCGCCCGTGGCGACTGTTTCGGATAGGTGACCGGCGGGGTGTCGCGCGTCATCGCGTAGTACAGCAGGTTCGCGCCGGCCAACAGGCCCACGGCGAACAGCAGCATGCCGCGCATCAGGCGGTTACGACGCGGTGCGGGGGACGTGGTCTCAGCCATGGTCGGCGACCCTGCAACGGGCAATGCCCGCGCCCGGAGCCACCTCGGCCTGGAAGGGCGCGGTGCAAGGGCGGGCACGGCGGCGGACGGTCGACTCGGGCATTGGCGGCTCCGGCATGGCAGGGCATCAGGCTGCGATCGTGCCCGGGGCCTGCTCGCGTGCCATGTGAAGGCCTGGGGCGGGATCCTCGCCAGCGGGCGGCCCCGGCCTGTCGCGCACCCGCCGCTGCAATGAACCGTTCATCGGCACGCGCGTGCCCCAGCCGCAGCCTGCGAGGGCCGCCGCGCAAGGCGCTCAGGCAACCGCGCGTGAGGACCGTATGGCCGCGTGACACGCCGTCCGTCGCCTCGCCCACACCGGGTAACCGGAGCTTAACCAGCCGGGTATAGAGTCGATCTCGCAGGGGAACCCGACATGGAGCCGCCGGCATGATGATCGACCATCGTGTTGAAGCCGACGCGTCGCCCGACGTGGCGAAGGTGTCGCAGGACATCGAATACCTGGCCATCACCTACGGCGTCGAGGCACGCCGCCATTACCGCGACTGCGGATGGGACGAGGTGCGCCAGCGCCTGGCGGCCGGATGGCCACGCCTGTGCGCCCCCCGCGAACCCGGATGGGATGTGATCGCCCCGCTGGTGCGCAGCGGCTGGCACAGCGCTTTCGAAGCGGCCTGAAGAACGCCCGCCTATCGGCCCATGCCTATCGGTCCAGGAGCGGCAACGCCTGCTCCAGGGCCTCGCCCCACCCGTCCCAGGCATCGCCCTTGAGCCGCGCCGCGCGTTGCAGCGCACGCGCCATCGGGTAGTCGGCGCCCGAGCGCGTCCGGCCCAGCTCCGACCACCGCAGCGGCACGGCCACGCCGGCCTGCGCGCGCGCGCGCAGCGACCAGCTGGCCACGCTGGTCGCGCCCCGCCCGTTGCGCAGCCAGTCGATGAAGATCACGCCCTTGCGCCGGGCCTTGCTCGCGGTGGCGACGTAGCGGGTAGGCTGGTGGGTGGCCATGGCATCGGCGAAGGCCTGGCAGAAGTCGCGCACCTGCGTCCACGACGGCCCGCGCTTGATCGGCACCACCACGTGCAGCCCCTTGCCGCCCGAGAGCCGCACGAAGCTCGCCAGTCCCGCCTGCTCGCAGCTTGTCGCGGATGTCGCGCGCACCGGCGACGATCGCCTTCCAGGCCACGCCCTCGCCCGGGATCCAGGTCGAACACCAAGCGGTCGGGCTGCTCGACGTCGCCCACCCGCGCGCCCCAGGGATGGAACTCCAGGGTGTTCATCTGCACCAGGTCCATCAGCCCCGGCAGTCGTCGATGAACAGGTACTCGTCGCTGCCGCCGTCCTTTTCGCGGATCGGGGTGGCGTGCACGTTGGCGCCGAGCGCGTCGGCATGGTGCTTCTGGAAGAAGCACGTGCCCTCCACGCCGTCCGGGCAGCGCAGCAGCGACAGCGGCCGGTTGACCACCTCGGGCAGCAGGTGCGGTGCGATCGCCCGGTAGTAGTCGGCCACGTCCTGCTTGGTGAGCTTCAGCGCCGGGTACACCACGCGGCCCGGGCTGCTGAGGCTGGCCTGCGCGGCCGGTGTCTGTTCGCCCACGTCCTGTACTCCCTTGTCGTCGCGCATGCGCATGAAACTCGCCTGCCGCAGCAGCCCCTCCTTGCCCCAGCCGCGGTACGCGACCTCGACCACCACGGCCGGCTCGACCCAATGCACGTCGCGCGCGTTGAACGGCACGTGCGCCGGCAGTTCCAGCACCGCGGCCGTGCGCCGGTCGCGGCGCAGCCGGTCTGCCCAGCCGCCGCAGCAGCGCGTCGTTGAAGCCGGTGCCGACGCGGCCGACATAGCGCATGCGCCCCTGCCCGAACGTCGCCAGCAGCAGCGAACCGAACCCGCGTCGCGACCCCTTGGGCGCGGTGTAGCCGACGATGACGAACTCGTCGGCCCGAGCGTGCTTCACCTTCAACCACGTCGCTGAACGTCCCGGCGTGTAGGGCGCATCCACCGCCTTGCTGATGATGCCCTCCATGCCCTGCCCGCCGCTGGCCGCGAACACCTTCGCGCCGTGGCCGACGATGTGCCGGCTGTAGGCCACCGCGCCGGCATCGGCGTCGGCAAGCAGATCCTCGAGCAACGCCTTGCGGTCGACCAGCGCGGTGCGCGTGAGGTCGACGTCCTCCAGCACCGGCATGTCGAACACGACGTAGCGGAGCGTCGCGGTACCGTTGCCCGACAGGGTTCTCTGCAGTGCGTTGAAGTCGCTGCGGCCGTCGGTGTCCAGCGCGACCAGTTCGCCATCAAGGCAGCCGTGGTCCAGTCCCAGCGCTTCAAGCGCCGCGACGATGTGCGGGTAGTCGCCGGTCCAGTCCAGGCCGTTGCGCGAGCGCAGCCGCACGCGGCCTTTCTCGATGTCGGCCAGCATCCGGTAGCCGTCCCACTTGAGCTCGTGCAGCCAGCCGTCGCCCGGCGGCGGCGCCGGCTTGAGGGTGGCCAGCTGCGGTTGCGGCAGCGGGCCGCGCCAGTCGCGCGCGCCGGCCACTGCCCGGGCACGCCCGCGCCAGTCCGGTCGCCGCTTGCGCTTCGCCGGTGCCGACACCTTCCGCGTGGACTTCCTTGTCGCACGTGCCTCACGTGCCGCCTGTGCTGCGGGCGGTGGCGGGCGGCCCGTCCCGCCCTTGTTCGTCGGCACGAAGTCGTCGGCCTCGGCATCAATCGCCTGCCCATCGTCGCGCTTGATCAGCAGCCATTGCGGCTTGGCCCCGCGCATGCCGGTGCGCACCAGCTTCCAGCCCCCGCGCAGCACGGCGCCGTTCAGGACGAAATCGAGCTTGCCGGCGGCCAGCGCCTCCAGCGGGTCGCCCTCGGCTGCTCCACACGCCCTGGTCGAACACGTCCACGTGCCCGGCGCCGTAATTGCCCTCGGGGATGTCGCCTTCGAAGCGCGCGTAAGCCAGCGGGTGGTCCTCGACCTCCACCGCGAGCCGCTTCTCGCCTGCCCGCAATGACGGCCCCTTCGGCACCGCCCAGCTCTTGAGCGCGCCGTCGACCTCCAGCCGGAAGTCGTAGTGGCGCGCACGCGCATGGTGCAGCTGCACCACGAAGATCGGCCGCTTGCCGCGCCGCTTCGATGCGCCTTCCCCGCTGGGCTCGGGCGTGCCGTCGAAGCGGCGCTTGCGGGCGTATTCGCGCAGGCTCATGCAGTCGGCGCGCGCGCGTCAGGCCGCCTTGCGGGCCCTGGGCCGGGACGCGGTTTTCGTGCCCGCTGTCTTGCTCGCCTTCTTCGCCGTCGACGTGCCGGTCGCCGTCTTGGCTGATGGCTTGGCCGTCGATTTCTTCGCCGCCTTTTTGGCTGCCTTCTTCGCCTTGGACGACTTCCCGGCTTTGGCGGACTTGGCCGCGGTCTTCTTCGCCGGCGTGCGGGCGTTGCGATCGATCGACTGCTGCAGCAGCGCCATGAAGTCCACGACGTTGGTGGCCGCATCCTCGGCAACCTCCGGCTCGTCGTCCTCGCGCTCGACCACGCCCTTGGCCTTCATGCGCTTCTGGATGACGTCGTGCAGGCGTTCGCGGAACTCGTCGCGGTACTCGCTCCGGGTCCCACCCGCTCGCCATCGAGTCGATCAGCTGCTCGGCCATCTTCAGTTCCTTGTCGGTGATCCGGTAGTCGCCCTTGGCGCCTTCCGGGATGCGTGTACTCGTCGACATCCACCAGCTCCTGCGGGTAGCGCATCATCATCAGCACCAGCGCATCGCCGCACGGCATCGACCGCGCACAGGTACTCGCGGGTGCGGATCACCACGCGGGCCATGCCGACCTTGCCGGTGCGCGCCAGGGTCTCGCGCAGCAGCACGTAGCCCTTCTCGGCCTTCTTGCCCGGCACCAGCACGTAGGGCTTCTCGAAATACTGCGGGCCGATCGCGTCGCGTTCGACGAACGCCTCGACCTCGATCGCGCTCGTGGCTCTCCGGCGCGGCCGACTTGATGTCCTCCTGCTCGAGCACGACGTAGCTGCCCTTGTCGTACTCGAAGGCCTTGACGATGTCCTTCCACGGCACTTCCTCGCCGGTCTCGGCGTTGACCCGCTCGTAGCGGATCGGCGTGTTGTCGCGCGCATCGAGCATGCGGAAGCGAGATGTCGGTTCGCCGCTCGCCCGACATCAGCGATACCGGGATGTTGAGCAGGCCGAAGGAGAGGGTGCCGGTCCAGACGGGACGGGCCATCGAGACACTCCAGGATGGGCGGGAAGCGGGACGATGCGCGCACCCGGGTGATGCGCGCGTCGCCGCCCGACCGCTACGGTGCCAGCGCCTGCTCGATGTCCTCGAGCGGGGAGCGCGTGAGCGTCTTGGGCACCTCGGCCACCATGCGCTGGCCCACCTCCTTGTGCAGCAGCGGGCGCATCTGCCCCAGCGTGCGCGGGTCGGCCACCAGCACCAGGTGCTCGAACTCCTGGCGCAGCGCGGCCTCGTTCAGCCGGTGCGCCAGCTGCTTGGCGAACGTCGCCTCGTCCAGCCGCGTGCCGTCGGATTCGGGCGGCTGCACGCCGGCCGGTCCGTCGTCGTTGAGGTCCTGGGGCTCCAGCAGCTGGTGCTGGTGCAGTTCAAGGCGGGCATCGGTGCCGGCGTTGCGGAACAGGCGGGCGCTGGTGCCGTCGGCCACCATGACCAGGGCGTTGGCGGGGATACGCGGCATCGGGGACTGCGACATGGAAGCTCCTGTGGTCTGGATGAAATGCCGGTTCGACAGGTACCGGTCGAAACGTACCGGTCGAAACGGCAGGTACGAACAGGGGCCCACGGTAGGGGTCGGGATGTTAGGGCGGCGGGGAGACGGCGCGAAGGATTCGTGCAGGCCGGCGCCGGGGTCAGGACCTCATCAGCACGCAGTCGATGGCATCCAGTGCGATGTGCACCAGCAGCCCCAGGCCGAGTACCCGGGTGCGCGCGGGCAGCATCAGCAGGCCGTATACGCCGATCGCCGGCGCGGTGTGCAGCGGATGGAAGCCGATGCTGCACCGCCCGGGCGCATACACCGGGTCGGCCAGCAGGTGGTCCAGGTCGATCAGCCAGGCCAGCTGCATGGTCAGGAACGCGCGCCAGAAGCGGTCGCGATAGAACGAAAACGCCAGCAACGCCGGCACCGCCACGTGCAGCAGCAGATGGAGGCTGGCGCGCAGGCTCATGGTGCCGCCGCCGGCGGGCCCGCGTCACCGCCCGGCTCGGGCTGCAGCGATACCACCAGCGCGCCGCGGCCCGCGTGGGCGCCTACCGCGGGGCCGGTTTCGACCAGGTGGGCCTCGCCGATGGCAGAATGCCGCTTCAGCGCCGCCAGCAGCCGCGCGCCGTCACCGGCGGCGTCGCAGTGGCCGACGATGGCCCGCCAGCGCCCACTGCCCGGCAACCGGCGCAGGATGTATCGGGCGAAGGCGTCCGGTGCGCCGTGGCGGGCCAGCAGCCCCCCGCACACCCCCAGGCGCGCCGTCCGCGCGGAACCGCGCCATCGGCGTCAGCGCGGTCCAACGCACGACCGGCGCGGCCCAGGCCGGAATGCGCCCGCCGCGCACGGCGTGGCGGATGTCGCGGGCCATCGCCCAAGTCAGGGTCAGCGGGCGCAGGCGTTCCAGTTCGGCCACGACGTCTGCGGCCGGCGCCCCGCGGCGGCCATTTCGGCGGCGCGCCAGACCAGCAGCGCCTGGCCGCCGGCCGCGTTGAGGGTGTCGAACACGCGCACGCGGCCACCCTGCAGGCGCGCTGCCGCATGCTCGGCCGACTGCAGCGTGCCCGACACCGCGCGCGACAGGCCCACGTACACCACCGCGCCGTGGTGCGCCAGCAGCGAACTCGAACTTGCGGCGGAAATCGCCCGGCGGCGGCTGGCTGGTGCGTGGCAGTTGCGGCGCCGGCATCCGCGCCGGCCTCATGCGCCGGTAGAACTCGGCCGTCGACAGGCCCGACCTGGTCCAGGTAATCGCGCCCGTCCAGGTCCACCCGCACCGGCACCACGCGCGATGGCGTAGCGCTCGGCGATGGCCTCCGGCAGGTCGGCGGCGCTGTCGGTGACCACCGCCACGCGCCGGCGCGACGCCGCGCACTGCGCTGCTGCAGCAGCATGTCGTCGGCCTTCATCGCCTCCACGCGCCCATGCCCCGCGCAGGCATCGAACAGCCGCTGCGGCGGTCGACGTGCGCATGCACGCGCAGGCGCGACGCGCCGCCGGCCATGACCAGGAATCGGCGCCCAGGGCCTCCAGCGCCGCGCGCAGGCGCATCGCGGTCCATGGCCCGTCGCCGCCCAGCACCAGGCATTCGGTGCACCAGCGGCGCGCGGGATCGACCTCATGCGCGGCGTGCAGGTGGTCCTCGTCCGTGCCGTCACCGACGGGCAGCGGCGCGGCTCGTTGGCCGGCGGCGGCGCGGCATGCATGCGCAGCGCCTGCGGCCCGCCGTCGATGAACTCGGCGATGCCCTCCAGCAGGTCGACAAAGCCCTGCGCCCCGGCATCCACCACGCCGGCCCGCTGCAGCACGGCCAGCTGCCGCGGCGTGTCCGCCAGTGCGCGGCGGGCGTCGTGCAGGGCACCGGCGAAGCCTGCAGGCGGGCATCGCCGGTGGCCGCGTCGCGGTGGTCCAGCGCGCGCGGCGAAGGCGGCGATCACGCTCAGGATGGTGCCTTCCACCGGCTTGGCCAGCGCCTGCGCGCGCACTGGCCGCGCCCTGGCGGACCGCAGCCGCCAGCGTGGCCGCATCCAGCACGCTGGCGTGCCGCGCATGGCCGGCCACGCCGTGCAGGAACTGGGCGAGGATCGCGCCGGAATTGCCCCGCGCGCCGTCGATGGCGTCGTCGCCCACGCGCTGCAGCAGCTCGCCGACGTGGCGGCTGCGCTGGCTGCAGCGCGCCGTCCAGCACGCTGCCCAGCGTCGAGGCCAGGTTGTTGCCGGTGTCGCCGTCGGCCACCGGGAACACGTTGATGCGGTTGAGCCGTCGCGGCCGGCGATGACCCGGCGCGCCCCGGCGATCAGCGCACGCCGCAGGGCCGGCGCGGTGACGGGTGGGGCCATCGGCGCGGGGTCGGGCATGGCGTCGGGGCTCGTGCGGGCACAGGGCGATGGCCCGCGAGTCTGCCCCAACCCGCGCGCCGTCCATGCTGCCCTGCAGCAGCTGCAACCCTCGGTCGCCACCGTGCATCCATAGGGACCACAGGCGGTTGCGACATCGGTGCCAATGGTCGCACCCCGTGCGCCAGGTGCGACCGGCGGCGCGGCCGACCCCCGCCATTCGCGCTATAGTCCGGAGCTGGCCGGACTCCGCCCCCCCGCCGAGGACCCGAAGATGATCCGACTCCACCGCCTGTGCCTTCCGGTCGTGCCGGTGATGTTCGCCATCGCGGTGGCCAGTGCCTCGGCCGGCGCGCGCGAGATCAAGCACAGCACGCCGGGCAGTGGCACCTGTGACCACGCCGCCACCGGCGAGGGCGCGGCCCGCAAGCCGGCCTCGCCGGCCGCTTCGCGCCCCGCGCGCGAAGACAAGGCCCGCCCGGGCCTGCACGCCGATTCGCCGCCGTCCGGCCGCCTGCAGTCGCCGCGCTGGCACAGCTTCCTGCCGGGGATGTTCCGCTGACCGCGGCAACCCCCTGACCGGTCTTGTTCGGCCTGTTCAAGCGCCTGCGCGGCGCGCCCGCCCCGATCGACCCCGACCTGTGGCATGCCACGCGCCAGGCGCTGCCGTGGCTGCAGCCCCTGGATGCCGGTCGCGATGCCCGCCTGGCGGCGCTGGCCGCGCGCTTCCTGCACGAAAAGACCATCACCCCGCTTGGCGGCCTGCAGCTGGACGCCACGCAGCGCTGCATGCTGGCCGCGCTGTGCTGCCTGCCGCTGCTGGAGTTCGGCGAGACCGGCCTGCGACGGCTGGTCGCAGCTGCTCGTCTATCCGGACGCGTTCCGGGTGCAACGCAGCCACGTGGATGCCGCCGGCGTGCTGCACGAGTGGGAAGACGAGCTGATCGGCGAAGCCTGGGAGGCCGGCCCGCTGATCCTGTCGTGGGCCGACGTGCATGGCCGACTGCGCCGACCCGACGCCGGCTTCTGCGTGGCGACCCACGAGATGGCGCACAAGCTCGACGCACTGGATGGCGCGATGGACGGCACGCCGCCGTTGCCGCGCGCCTGGCAGCGGCAGTGGGCCGCCGATTTCCAGCGCGCCTTCGACGCGCTGTGCCGCGCAGGTCGACGCCGGACGCGAGACCGCCATCGATGCCTACGCCGCCGAAGCGCCCGAGGAATTCTTCGCGGTGGCCACCGAGTACCACTTCAGCGACCCGGCCCTGCTGCGCGCGACGATGCCCGAAGTGGCCGCGCACCTGCGAGCGACTTCTACGGACGCTCGCCGTTCGCGTTGCAAGGCCGTGATTCGTGATTGGTGAGTGGTGATTCGTAGAGGCCGCGAGGCCTGGTGGCTTCAATCACCGATCACCAATCGCCGTCACGAATCACGAATCACGGCCCTCACAAGCCCCGGCGGCAACTGCACCTCGAAACGCGCGCCGCCCAGCTCCTCCGACGCGGCACACCTGCAGCTCGCCGCGGTAGCCGCGCACGATGTCCTGCACGATCGCCAGGCCGATGCCGTGGCCCTGCACGCGCTCGTCGCCGCGCACGCCGCGCTGCAGGATCATGCGCGACCTTCTCCTCGGCGATGCCCGGGCCTCGTCGTCCACCGCCATCAACAGGCCGGGTCGGCGGTTGCCCTCGCCTCGGCCGGGCCGCACCGTCAGCAGCACGCGCGAGCGCGCCCACTTGAACGCGTTCTCCAGCAGGTTGCCCAGCAGCTCCTGCAGGTCGCCGGGCTCGCCATGGAACTGCGCGCCCGGCGCCGATCTCGAATTCGCACAGCACGCCCTTGGACGCGTAGACCTTTTCCAGGCCGCGCACGATCTGCTCGGCATGCGGCTCGATCGGCAATCGGCGCGGCGAACAGCGCATGCCCGCCCGAGGCCGCGCGCGCCAGCTGGTAGGACACCAGGTCGTCCATGCGCCGCAGCTGGTGTCGACCTCCTCGCGCAGCTCGGCTTCGGCAGCGTGCCGTCGTCCAGGCGCGCGCGCAGCACCGCCAGCGGCGTCTTCAGGCTGTGGGCGAGGTCGGCCAGCGTGTTGCGCTGGCGGTCCAGGTTCTCGCGCTCGCTCTCGATGAAGGCGTTGATGCTTTCGGTCAGCGGCTCCAGCTCGCGCGGGTGGCGCTCGCTCATGCGCGAGGCCTGGCCGCGCTGCACGCGCTTGAGTTCGTCGATCACGCGCCGCAGCGGCCGCAGGCTCCAGCGCAGCACCAGCACCTGCAGCAGCAGCAGAATCAGGCCGGCGCCGCCCAGGTACTGCCACAGCGCGCTCGCGGAACACGCGACCTGCGCGCCGAGCTGCGTGGTGTCTTCCGAGGATGTAGATCGTGTACGGGAACTCGCCGCGCGCGTCGCCCGCGGTCCTAGATCACGCCGTAGCCGAAGCGGTACGACCTCGCCGGGCGCGCCGTCGATCTCGGTCATCGGCAGCGGGCCCTCGAAGCGCTCGCTGCGCGGCGGCAGCATGGTGCCGGCCGGCAGCTCCGGGCCCAGCGCCGAATCGGGAATCCCAATGACCGTTGGGCAGCACCACTTCGGCGTACAGGCCGCTGCCCGGCATGCTCGAAGCGCGGATCGATGGCAGCTCGTACGGCGGGATGAACTGCCGTTGCGCGCGAACTCGCCCTTGGCTGGCGTACGCCAGCGCGTAGCTCTTCAGGCGCTGGCGCAGGTTGCTTTCGGCGGTCTGAGGAACGCGCGGTCCAGCGCATAGCCGGCCAGCGCAAGGAAGGCGACCAGTCCGAGGCTGGCCGCCAGCAGCTGGCGTGCCTGCAGAGAACGCGGGCTGGCCCCAGCTCATGGTGCGGATTGCGCGCCCGGAAACCTGCCGGCGATGTTCGCACGGACGCCGGCGCGGTTCACCGGCGCCGGCGTCATGGAAGCGTGCGATCACGCGGCGTCGGCGGTCACTCGCCGCTGCGCGGGATGGCGAACCGGTAGCCGCGGCCGCGCACGGTCTCGATCGGCTTGAGCGTCGCCGTCGGGGTCGAGCTTCTTGCGCAGGCGGCCGATGAAGACCTCCAGCACGTTGGAGTCGCGGTCGAAATCCTGCTGGTAGATGTGCTCGGTGAGGTCGGCCTTCGAGACCAGCTCGCCGGCGTGCATCATCAGGTACTCCAGCACCTTGTACTCGTAGCTGGTCAGGTCGACGTTGCTGCCGTTGCACGCTGACGGTCTGCGCGGCGAGGTCCAGCGTCACCGGGCCGCATTCCAGGCGTCGGCTTGCTCCAGCCGGCGGCGCGGCGCACCAGCGCATTGAGGCGCGCCAGCAGCTCCTCGACATGGAACGGCTTGACCAGGTAGTCGTCGGCGCCCTGCTTGAGGCCTTCGACCTTGTCCTGCCAGCTGGAACGCGCGGTGAGGATCAGCACCGGGAACTTCTTGCCCTCGTCGCGCAGTGCCTTGATCAGTTCCATGCCGGACATCTTGGGCAGGCCCAGGTCGATGATGCCCAGGTCGAAGGGCACTTCGCGGCCCATGTAGAGGCCTTCCTCGCCGTCCTGCGCGGCATCCACCGCGAAGCCCTCGCGCTTGAGGCGGGCGGCCAGGGTTTCGCGCAGAGGGGCCTCGTCTTCGACCAGCAGAATGCGCATGGTGACTCCCGTATCTGGTTTCGTGTTCTGGAGGGGTGCGGGCGGATGGCTCCAGTGCCGCCGCCGTCCGGGGGACATGCTGACACCGTGGGCGCACGGCCGACGCGGGCCAGAATGGGACGTCAGTCGTCGTCGCCGCGTGTACGCGGATCGTCGCGCGACGCGCGCGGATCGTCCATGTAGACGCGCACCCTCCCGCTGGCGTCGAGCACCTTCACCCGGTTGACGTCGCGCCCATCGAACGGCACGCGCTCGGCGCTCAGCACCTGACCGCCGGTGCGGCGTTCGACGCGACGCACCGCATCCGACAGCGAGCGCCGGTCCGCACCGCGCTCGCCCCGCTCATGCCGCTGCGCGTCCTCGCGCCCGTCGCGCGGCCCCTGCGCCGATGCCTCGCCCAGCGCGAAGCTGCCCAGGGCGAGCAACACGACAGCACAGGCAAGGACGGACGGACGGGGCATGGCACTCCAGTGAAACGCGACAGGATCACGAACAATGGCACGAACCCGGCAGGGGCGCCGGACCGGTGCGATGGGGGAGGCCTGCATTCTTGAAGCGGAGCGGTGAATCCGCAATGAACTTTTTCTTCACATCAGGGGCCGCGTTCAGCACCGGCGTCCGTGGGCAGCTTCGCGCGGTGAGGGCGGAACGGGCTGCCCGGGCGGGATCAGAAGATCTCGCCGACGCAACAACGCAGCGACCCGCCGGCAGCCTCGATCGCGTCCAGCGCCACCGCGCGCACCTCCAGCCCGGCCGCCGACAGGCAGGCGCGGGTGGCCGGGGCCAGTGCCGATTCGGCCTGCGCGCTCATCCATACCGCATCGGGCGACAACGCGATCGCATTGGCGACAAACGCCGCGTGTTCGCGCGCCGACAAGCGGGCCACCCGGCCGGGGTACACCGCCTCCAGCGCGTCGATCACCGCCGGGTCGGCGAAACCGGCCCGGCTGGCCAGCACCGCCCGCCCGGCCAGCACCGCCAGGACAACGTTGGTGTGGTATTCGCCCGGCGCCAAGTCGGCCAGCAGCGTGGCGCGCAGGCCGAAGGCCTCGTGCATCAGCCGCGCGCCGGTCTCGTCGCAGCGCTCCGACAGCCCGGCGATGCCGATGCCGCGCGCGCGGTCGATGACCAGCGCACCGGTGAGCTCGCACGGGTGCGGCTGCGCGGACAGGTCCACCGCCCTGTAGCCCAGCACGTTGCCGAAGAAGTCGCGGATGTCGCCACGGCCCGCCTCGCGCTGGCGCACCGGGTGGCGCATGCGCCCGACGATGTAACGCGGCGGCGATACCACGTCCGACGCCGCGTCCACCCGCGCGGTGGCGAAGACGTTGTTGGGAAACAGCGCATCGGGCGTGGCGGCATCGCCGGCGAAGCACACCGTCGGCAGCGTCGCCGCCAGTGCCTGGTGCAGGGCGCGGTGCTGCGCCATCGCCCGCGCGGCATCGAAGGCGGCGCCTTCGGCCATGTACCGGTTGTCGCTGGCCGACTGCTCGGCCAGTGCGAAGCCGTCGGGCGCGACCAGGAACGCCGCGCGCGCCGTTGCCGGGCCGAAGTCCGGTGCCAGCATCGACGCGAACGCGGCAAATGCCTGGGCATCGCGCGTGATCACGCCGCGTCGCCCACCACGTGTGCCGGCGCCCGCGACTCGCGTTCGGTCATCGACACGGCATGTTCCAGCAGCGACCAGTCCGCACCCGGCCGGTGCGCGCCTTCGCTCAGCACCTGCCGGAACGCACGGCCGCCGGGCTGCCCGGCGAACAGCCCGAGCAGGTGGCGGACGATGTGCTTGAGGTACACGCCCCGGGACAACTGCGACTCCACGTACGGTCGCAGCGCGCGCAGCAGCTCGCCGCGCGTGCGCAGCGGCGCGCCGAACCAGCGGTGTTCCAGCACGTGCAGCAGGTACGGGTCGTGGTAGGCGGCGCGGCCGAGCATCGCGCCGTCGACGTGCGCCATGTGCGCGGTGGCCTCGTCGGCGTCGGCGATGCCGCCGTTGACCAGCACCGCCAGGTCCGGCCGCTCGCGCTTGAGCCGGTAGGCCCAGTCGTAGCGCAGCGGCGGCACCTCGCGGTTCTCCTTGGGGCTGAGCCCCTGCAACCAGGCATTGCGCGCATGCACGACGAACATGCGGCAACCGGCGTCGGCAATCGCATCGACGAACGCGGCGAAGCGGTCGTAGTCGTGGTCGTCGTCCACGCCGAGCCGGCACTTCACCGTGACCGGGACGTGCGCAGGCACCGCATCGATCATCGCCGCTACGCGACTCGGCCACCAGCGCCGGCTCGCGCATCAGGCACGCACCGAAGCGCCCGGCCTGCACGCGGTCGGACGGGCAGCCGCAGTTGAGGTTGATCTCGTCGAACCCGTGCTCGCTGCCGATGCGCGCTGCCTGCGCCAGCAGCGCCGGCTCGCTGCCGCCCAGTTGCAGCGCCACCGGGTGTTCGACCGGGTCCAGCGCCAGCAGCCGCGCACGGTCGCCATGGATCACCGCATTGGCGTGCACCATCTCGGTGTAGAGCCGCGCATGCGGCGCCAGCAGGCGGTGGAACACCCGGCAGTGCGTGTCGGTCCAGTCCATCATCGGGGCGACGGACAGGCGCAGGTAGTCGGCGTTGATGGCGGGGGCGCAGGTCATGGGGCCGGCCATTGTACGAAAGGCCACGACGGCCCTTATGCGCGTGCGGGCTCCCACACCATGTAGACGTCGGCGCGGGCGTAGTGCGAGCCGGGGCGCGGCGCGGGGTGATGGACGAAGCCGACGCTTTCATACAGCGCCAGTGCCGGGGCGAGCTTGCGGCTGGATTCCAGGAACAGCTCGCGGCCGCGCATCGAGCGAAAGGTGTCGAGCGCGCCCTGCATCAGGACACGGCCGATGCCGCGCCCGCGCGCAGCCGGGTCGACGGCCATCTTGGTCAGCTCGAACACGCCGTCGCCCTCGTGCAGCAGCGCCACCGTGCCCAGCGCGCGGTAAGCGGCATCGATGGCGAACAGCACGCGGCCGCCGCCGGCGAGGATGTGGGTTTCCGGATCCGACAGCACGGCACGGTCGATGGGTTCGACCACGAACCAGCGTTCCAGCCATTCGATGTTGAGCCGCGCGAAATCCGCGCGCCAGCGCGGCTCGTAATCGACCACGCGGATGCCTTGTTCCGGGGCATGCAAAGGCGTGGAAGGCGACATGTCCATCGGGGCGTGGCTCATCGAACGGTTGCGCTCAAACAGGTTGGGACAGGCGGGCCAGCGCCGCGGTGGCGGCATCGCGGTCGGTGTCGTCAAACGGCACGATGCGGGCATCGGCGGGCACGCCGCCGTCCAGGCAGCGGGCATTGACGCTGACGCCGTCGGGGTGGCTGCGCGGCACGTAGAACGGCTTGATGCCGCAGTGGCGGCAGAACAGGTGCCGCGCCACGCCAGTGTTGAAGCGGTACTCGTTGAGCGCATCGCGCCCGCCAAGCTGACGGAACGAGGCGGCCGGCACGATCAGGTGCAGGTAGCCGGTCATGCGGCAGATCGAGCAGTTGCAGTCCAGCAACGTCGGCCGCGCGGGTACGTCCACCTCGAACCGCACGCGCCCGCAGTGGCAGCGGCCGGGCTGGGTGGTGGCTGCGGGCGGGCGCGTGTCCGGCACGGCCGCGGCGCTACCGGGGACTGTCATCGTCATCGTTGCCGGCAGGCGCCGGCGCGACGAAGCGGTTGGCGGGATTCTTCGCGCGCTGCGGGAAGTCGGCCTGCAGCGCGGCATCCAGCGTGACGGGTCGCGCCCAGCGGCGATACGTCTCCACCAGCCCGCGCTTGACGCGGTGCAGGTCGGGCGAGCCGGCGGGCATGTCCATGGAGGCGAGGATCGGCGCCCAGCCCTGGGTGGGGTCGAAGCGCTCCACCACGTACCGGCACGGACGTCCGCGGTGCTGCGCCACCGCGCACGCCAGGTACAGGTTGCCGGGCGACCAGCGCGCATCCAGCCACTGCGTGGCCGACGCGCGCGGCGCCCCCTGGTAGCGCACCAGCTCGTCGACGAAGGCCGCGCGGTACTGGCGGCCATACAGGCCGATGTCGATGAGGAACGCGTCCAGCCAGGGATCGCCGGTGCCGGGCGCCGTGGCGGCCGGTGCGCGCTCCGCTTGCGGCGGCGGGTTGTTCCGCGACGCGCGCTCGGCTGCACCCGCCGGGGTGTCCGCCTGGGCGAATGTCTGCGCCGGCGCGAGCAGCGCGAACGCCAGCAGGCAGCCGGCGCATGCAGCGGCCGTCATTCCGGACCTCGGGGATGCCGGACCCATCAACGCGAAATCGTGAACCGGCTGAAGGCCACGCCCAGGTCCCATCCCTGCCCGGTGCCGGCCAGTGCCAGCGAGATATCGCCCTTGGTGACCACCTGCGCCTTGCTGGAACGCACCGCGCCGGCATGCGCCTCGGCTGCGACGTAGGTGCCCAGCACGTCCTCGATGCGGGCCACGCCCGAGAATTCGCCCACGCCGTTGTCGATGCGCGAGCGGCCGACACTCAGGCCGCCACCGCGGCTTTCGAGACGCACCGTCATGCGCTGGCCGTTGTCGCAACGCACCGTCCCCGTGCCCGAGGCGGTCTTGTAAAGCACCGACCAGCCCTCCATGCGGAAGTCCAGCCGGCAATCGACCCGGCCCTGCGCGGAGGCCGCCATGCTGGCCAGCATCGCCAGGGCGGTGAGCACGCCGGCAGCCACGCGGCGCCGGCGCATGCTGCGGGAGTCATCCCGGCGAACGCGTGCGCAGCGCGACACAGTGCTTCGCGACAAGGTGGGACCGTGCAATGTGGTGTTGACCATCGGTATGCCCTCCCGGGTGGATGCGCCGGCGAGTGCCGGCGCCACGGGCACCTTAAGCCAAAATCCGTTGTCGGCGCCTGAAGGCGCATAACGCGAAACGGCACCCCGATGGAGTGCCGTTTCGAGGGGCTGCCCGCTCATCCCGGGTCACCCTCCTGCGTGACGCGGCTGCGTGCCCGCGCGTCGCGTTTCAGGTTCGCAGGTCAATCGTCCCAGCGGCGATCGCGGCGGCGGTCATGTCGATCGTGCCCGCCCTTGCGGTCGTAGCGCGGGTTGTAGTACTTCACCTCGCACCGCCCGTTCTTGTTGCACTTCACGTTCCGGCTTCCGGGGCCATTGGCGTAGTAGCCATGGGCCTGCCCGTACGGCGGGCCCGGGCGGTAGGCCACGCGCTGCGGGACCTGGCGGTAGTAGGTCGGGCGGCCCCAGCGGTCGCGCACCACGACCAGGCGGTCGTCGTGGCCGTAGTTGCCATGCCGGTAGTAGGGCTGGCCGCTGCGGAACATCACGTCGGCCACGTCGACGATGACGCGGGCGAGCTGGTCGCCGCTCTGCGCGTGGGCCGGTGCGGGTGCCAGGCCGGCCAGGCCGAGGCCCGCGGCAAGTACGGCGGGGGCGATCCAGCGGGTAATCGAGGCCATGTGGTTCTCCTGTTGCTGCCTGGGGCGGTGCGCACCGTGCGACCGTGTGGCGACGATGTAACGCGGGCAATGAACGGGCTTTTAACCATTCCCGCATGCGGCGCGTTTGCGGCGTGTGCCGTTCAGACGCGGTAGGGAAAGCCACCCCTGCGCCGGGCCGCCACAGTGACGGGCATCATCGCGGCCGGGCGGCGGCGCGCCGCGCCAGTTGCGCCACGGCCTGCGGCCACTGCGCGGCCGATCCTGCATGCACCAGACGCGGTGCGTCGGCCGCGATGTCGGCCTCCGTCTCATGCGCCCAAGTGGTGTGGTACGGCATGTGGATGCCCCAGCCGCCGAGCTCCAGCACCGGCGCGATGTCCGAGCGCAGCGAATTGCCGATCATCACGAACGACTCGGCCGGCAGGCCGAATTCGTCCAGCACGCGCGCGTACGTGGCCGCGTCCTTCTCGCTGACGATCTCGATCCGGCGGAACAGCCCGGCCAGCCCGCACTGGCGCACCTTGGCCTCCTGGTGGAACAGGTCGCCCTTGGTGATCAGCACCACGTCGAAGTGCCCGGCGATCGCCGCGACGGCTTCGCGGATACGCCGGGCAGCAGCTCGACCGGATGCCGCAGCAGGTCCTTGCCCAGCCCGACGATGCGGTGCAGGTCCACGGCGCTGGATGCGCGCATCGGTGATGTCCACGGCGGCTTCGACCATCGACAGCACCATGCCCTTGACGCCGTAGCCGAACAGCGCCAGGTTGCCCTTCTCGACCTCGTAGAGGCGCTCGTGCACGCGGGCATCGGCAGGTCGACGTAGGCGCCGACGATGCGTTCGAACTCGAGCTGCGCGGCATCGAAGTAATCCTGGCTGCGCCAGAGGGTGTCGTCGGCGTCGAAACCGACCAGGCGGACGGGCCCGGAAGGCGCAGCCGTGTCGTGTGGGGTGTGCATGCGGGAAGTATGCGGGAGGGGCATGGCGACGACGTCTGCCGGCCCGGTCCACGGGACCTGGGGCCGGGACGGAAACAGCGTGATCGCCAGTCCATCCGCGGACACATGCATCGGGAACAAAAAAGAAGGGCGACCCGAGGGCCGCCCTTCCGACGCAGGGTGCACGCACGCGGGCGTGCGGTGACGGCTTACTCGCCGTCGGAGGCCTCTTCCGCCTCCCCGGTCGGCGCCGCGGCGCCGGACTGCTGCTGGGCGACGAACGCCTGGTACTCCTGCGGCGTCAGCTGGCCGTCGGCGTCGGCGTCGGCCTGGTCGAACACCTGGGCCAGGGACGGCACGACGGCGGACTCGTCCTTGCTGACGTTGCCGTCCTGGTTGGTGTCCACGTCGGCCCAGCCCATCTTCTGCTCCTGCGCGGCCGGCGCAGGGTCGGCCGGCGTCGCGGCGTCCTGGGCGAACGCCATCGGCGCAGCAAGCGAGAGCGCCGCGATGGCGGCGAAAAGGGCGGTGCGGGAATGGGTCTTCATGGTGGATCTCCTGAAAAGCCCGGGTTCAATGGCGAACCCGGTAAGGATGGGAGCGACGGGCCAGGCCCGGTGCGAGATCAATGGGCTCATGCATTGCAGTGATGCATGGCCAGCCGCACGGGACACACCCTGACGGCCCGTGGATGAACGCCCCGGGCGGTGCAATCGCCCGCATTACGTGCGGTTAACCCCGCGCCTGTGCATCCGCGCTAGGGCGTCGGGCGGAATGTGCGCACGGTGGCGTTTCCGGTGCATTCCCACGCTCGCCGGCCACGTCGCCGGGCTGAACGGCAACGCAATGTTCACGTTCGATCGCGATCAGCGGGAGTCTGGTGCCGACAGGCGGGTACGCCCGGCCACCAACGAGAGACGCCATGGCCTATTCCGCGTCGGTCGTCGCCACCACGCTCACGTCGCCGGCGTGATGCAGCGTGACCGACAGCTCGATGGGGCGGCAGCAGACCTGGCAGTCCTCCACGAGCCTGGCATCGCCGGCGGAGGCGTCGACCAGCAACTGCAGCCGCTCGCCGCAGTACGGGCAGGTCAGGGCGACCTCCTGCAGCATGGGTCAGGCCTGCCCGGTCACGGCGCGCGCATGTCCTGCGGCACCAGGGTGATGTCCACCGGCTGGCCGGGGTTGAGGCTGCGCAGGCGCAGGGTGCGGGCATCGCTGGAGGATGTCGACCGGATAGGTGATGCCCTCCTCGGTCATTTCCAGTCGGCCGCCGGCCATGCGCCACGCGCCGACGAAAGGCACCTGGCCGGGCCCGGCGATCTCCAGCCGGCCGTCGCCATGGAACCGGTAGGTGGTGCCGGTGGCGACCGCCGAGGACGCCGCCACCGCCCACGTGCGGTCCACGAACGCGGGCGCCACCCCGACGTCCGAGCCGGGGGCCTGGCGCGCTGGACCAGATGCTGGATCGGGCACGGGCTCAGGCACCGGCACGGTGGCGGTGTCGGTGGAACGCGCGGGTTGCTGCGCGGTGTCGGCGGTGGCCGGCGCGGCGGTGTCGAGCACAGGCGATGGCGCATCGCGCTGGCAGGCGGTCAAAGTGAGCGCAGCGGTGAGGCAGCAGGCGATGAGGACGCGGCGCATGGGCGACTCCGCAGCGATGGCGTGGGCGACGGGACCGCGCCAAGGCTAGGCGCGCCGCCGTGAACGCGCCGCGTGCGCGTTCCGGCAGCTGCCATCACGCGTCGGTAACCGGCCCGGCGCAACGCTGCACCATCGCCAGGCTGCAGCCGGCATGCTGCAGGCCGGCACATTGCACGACAGGCATGCTGCGACCACCTTCGCGCGGGTTGCCCAGCGCCAACGCGCGACCCGGCGCCCCGCCCGACAGGAGCCCTGATGAAGACCCGACATGTATTCAGTACGCCCGACCTGGCCACGGCCACCGCGGTGATGGATGCCGCGCGCAGCGTCGGCATCGAGGACGACGACCTGCTGCTGGTCGCGCGCTCGGACATCGAGCTGGAATCCATCCCCAACGAACGCAAGGAGGCCGACACCGACTTCATGCCCGCCGCGCTGCGTGGTGCCGGCTACGGCGGTGCCGCGGGCCTGCTCGCCGGACTGGTGGCCGTGGTGGTGACGCCCATCGGCCTGACCCTGGCTGGCGCGGCGGCGATGACCGCCGCCGGGGCGATGGTGGGCTGCTGGGCCTCCGCGCTGATGGGGTCAGCGCTGCCCGACCCGATCCGTGCCAAGTTCGATGCCGAGATCCAGGCCGGCAACATCCTGGTGGTGGTGGACGGCAACAAGCCGCTGCTGGACGCCGCCACGCCGGCGCTGACCGACGCGGGTGGCCGCATCCTGCCCTTCGAGGCGCCCAAGGCCCTGGCCTGAGCCGTCGTGCCATCGCGCCGCCGCGCAATTGGACGAGGCATCCCACCCCGGTTGCCGCGTACCCGGCCGGTACTGCACGACTGCACGGTCTGCGAGACTGCACGGCCTGCAAACACCGCCTTCGCCTGTCCACCCCATCCCGTTGACCATCCAGAAGAGGACTCCATGAGCCCACGCCCCTCGCGCCCGTCCCGCCCCCGGCTTCGCCCCCTGGCGCTGGCCTGCTTCGCCGTAGCCCTGTCGGCCTGCACCACTACGAACGATGCAGCGCCCGTGCAGGACGCGTCCAACCCGACCGCCACCGCGGCTGATGGCCGTCCGTTCGTGGCCACGCAGGTCACGCGCTTCAGCGAACCGTGGGCGATGACCTTCCTGCCCGACGGGCGCCTGCTGGTCACCGAGAAGGGCGGCGCGCTGAAGCTGGTGCGCTGGGCGCCTCGCCGGGCCAGACCACCGTGGGCGACATCACCGGCGTGCCGGCGGTCGACTACGGCGGCCAGGGCGGCCTCGGCGACGTGGTGCTGCACCCGGAGTTCGCGCAGCAACCGCCGCGTCTACCTCAGCTACGCCGAAGCCGGCGACGGCGACACCCGCGGCGCCGCGGTCGCGCGCGCCACGCTCGACGCTGGACGCGGCGAAGGCGGCGCGCTGTCGGACCTGCAGGTGATCTGGCGGCAGGTGCCGAAGGTGACCGGGCGCGGCCACTACGGCCACCGCATCGCCTTCGGCCCCGACGGCAAGCTGTGGATCACCTCGGGCGAGCGGCAGAAGTTCGACCCCGCGCAGGACATGGCGTCCAACCTGGGCAAGATCATCCGCCTCAACGACGACGGCAGCGTGCCGGCCGACAACCCCTTCGCGGACCAGGGCGGCGTGGCCGCGCAGGTGTGGTCGCTGGGCCACCGCAATCCGCTGGGCATCGCACTTCGATGCGCAGGGCCGGCTGTGGGTGCACGAGATGGGCCCGAGCGGCGGCGACGAGCTCAACCTGATCGAGCGCGGCGCGAACTACGGCTACCCGATCGTCTCCAACGGCGACCACTACGACGGCCGCGACATCCCCGACCACGCCACCCGCCCCGAGTTCGAGGCGCCGGTCATCACCTGGACTCCGGTGATCTCGCCGGCCGGCTTCGTCATCTACTCGGGCACGCGCTTCCCTGGCTGGCAGGGCGACGGCTTCATCGGCGGGCTGTCGTCCAAGGCGCTGGTGCGCGTGGAGTTCGACGGCACGAGCGCGCGCGAGGCCGAGCGCTATCGACATGGGCCAGCGCATCCGCGAGGTCGAGCAGGGCCCGGACGGCGACCTGTGGCTGCTCGAGGACGAGCGCGAAGGCAGCGGCGGCCACCTGGTGCGGCTGTCGCCGCCGGCGGCATCAAACGCGCCAGTCACCGAGTAGTCGCACCCGTCTGCGGCCAGACGCAGGCACCAGACGGAACGCCCGCCCTGTGCAAAGGGGCGGGCGTTTTCATTGCGGGCTTCATCGGGGTGCGCGGCGACGCGCAGGCATCTCAGTCGTCCTCTTCTTCCTCTTCCTCGGGCTCTGTCTCCCGGCCGCCATCGCTGGACAACCACGCGTCGTATTCGGCGCGGTCGACATGGCCGTCGCCGTCGCTGTCCATTACGCCGAAGCGCGCGCTGAAGCGGCGGTCACTGCTCGCCTCGGCCTGGCTGACGCGGCCGTCGCCGTCGGTGTCCAGTCGGGCCCAGTCGTCGCCGGTCGGCACGGCGGTGCGTGGTACGGGCTCGCCGGGGGGCGGCACCGGGTTCATCGCGTCGACTTCCGGGTTTCGGGAGTCGGGTTGTCGACCAGCGGCGGTGGCGACACGTTGGCCTGGTCGAGGGCCTGGGTGGTGCGGTCGGCCTGCACGGCCGGCGCGGCGGAGGCAGCGAACAGGACGGGCGACGACAGCAGGGCCGCCGCCACGACGCTGGCAAGCAGGCGTCCGGTGGGGGTTCGGCGTTTCATGGCGTGCTCCGGGTTGGAGGTGTGGAATGACGGGGCCGTCGAACGCCATGGCGCCCCACGGCCACCACCGGCCCGCACTGCGGCGGGCAGTGCCAGCCTCGGCGCGTACGCGTGTAGGTGCTGTTACCAGCGTTCATGTCTCTAACCCTTCAGATGGGATGGCGCCCGTTGCAGGCGGCAACCCCAGCACCTGCCGCTGCAGGTCGTGCAGGATCGCGCGGTCCTGGGTATCCAGCGCCGGCGATGTATCGACGGCGTCCTCGATGCCGCGGTAGCGACGATGGAATGCCCGCACCACGGCGTCCCGATCAGCCAGGTCGTAGCCGATCAGGCGCAGCGCGGCCCACGGGTCGAACGCGTGCGGCGCAGGCCCATGGCCTGCGCGCGGCCACAGCCCGAACCCGGCATCGGCCAGTTGCCGCCACGGGAACAACGCACCCGGATCCTGCTTGCGCGCAGGCGCGATGTCGCCGTGCGCCAGCACCGCGTGGGGCGCGATGCCGTGGCGCCGCGTGATGTCCTGCAGCAGGGCGATCAGCGTGTCCACCAGCGGTGCCGGAAACGGCTCGATGCCGGTGTTGTCCAGCTCGATGCCGATGGAGGCGGAGTTGAGATCGCGCCAGCCGCCCCAGCGCGATGCCCCCGCATGCCAGGCGCGGTGGTTTTCCGATACCAGCTGGTACAGCGCGCCGTCGCGGCCGATCAGGTAATGCGCGCTCACGCGCCCCTGTGCGTTGCCGGTCTGCAGGGTCCGCAGCGCGGCCTGCGCGCTGTCCATGGTGGTGTGGTGCAACACGATGGCCTGCGGGGCGCGCGCATCGAAGTTGGGCGAGCCGCGCCACTGCGCCATCGGGTTGCGCGGCGCGTGCGTGACGCACCCGGCCAGCAGCACGGCCGCCGACAGCGCCATCGCGGCGATGCGCAGGCCACACGCGCGCAGGCGATGGCGGGATCGGGTCATGGCGGCAGCCTACGCGATGGTGCGCACCCGCAAAAAGAAACGCCCCGGACCGGCCGGGGCGTTCGTGGACATCGCGGGTGCTTATGCGTCGTGCGTGCTGCCCACCTGGATGCGGCGCGGCTTGGTCTCCGGCCGCTTGGGGATCACGATTTCCAGCACGCCGTGGCGGCCGGAGGCGGCGATGCCGTCCGGGTCGGCGCTGTCGGGCAGCGCGAAGCGGCGGTGGAAGCTGCCATGGCGCCGCTCCACGCGCGAGTAGCGGTCGCTGTCCTGCGCCGACTCGATGCTGCGCTCGCCCTTGATCGTGAGCACGCCCTTGTCCATCTGCACTTCGATGTCCTGCGGCGCGACCCCGGGCAGGTCGGCGTAGATGACGAAGCGGTCGGACTCCTCCTTGATGTCCACGCGCGGCACCCACTGGCTGGTGACGACGGCGGACTCGTCGGTGGAGCCGTTGCCGAAGTTGCCTTCGAACAGGCGCTCGAAGATCTGCTTGATCGGGTCCTGCGTGGACGGCGCGGACCGCTGGGTACGACGAACCATCTCGTTCATGGCTGGCCTCCTGGGCTGGCGTTGTCGGTGGGGGACGGCGAAGGCCGTCCATGCCCGTCCACGTAGGTCCTCCCGCGGGCGATTCAAGGCCTCGCGCGGCGGCTGCAGATTGGCGGGCCTTTACGTCCTCCTAATGCCCGGCTGCTAGCGTTCAGGCTCTTCTGACGCGCGGAGCGCGGATGCCCCACGACACCGCACCGGCGCCGCCGGCCACTGCCCTGCCGGCCTCTACCCGGCCCGACGCGCCCACACCCCGCCGCCTGCTGCGCGGGCGCGACGTGGTGTCACCTGGTGGTGGGCATCGTCGTCGGCGCGGGCATCTTCCGCGGCCCGCGGTGGTGGCGGCCAACGGCGTGGACGACCCGGCGGCGATGCTGCTGGCCTGGGTGCTTCGGCGGCGCTGCTGTCGATCGTCGGCGCGCTCTGCTACGCGGAGCTGGCCACGCACTATCCCGCACGCGGGCGGCGAGTACCACTTCCTGCACCGGGCGTTCGGCCGGCGGCTGGCGTTCCTCTTCGCGTGGGCGCGGCTGACGGTCATCCCCACCGGCTCGATCTGGCGCTCCTCGCCTTCGTCTTCGGCGACTACGCCAGCCGAGATCCGCCCCTTCGGGCCGATCGTCGGCCAGCGGCTCTACGCGGCGCTGCGCGGTCGTCGCGCTGACCGCGATCAATGTGCTCGGCCTGCGGTTCGGGCAAGCGCGCGCAGAACGTGCTGCACCGCGCTGGTGGTCTCGCGGGCGTGTTGGCCATCATCGCCGCCGGGCTCTGCGTCGGCGGGGCCGGCGCCCGCGACCGCGTGCGCCCGCCGCCGAAGTCCACCGGCGGCGGCACGGTGGGCCTGGGGCTGGCCATGGTCTTCGTGCTGCTCACCTACGGCGGCTGGAACGAGGCCGCCTACCTGTCGGCCGAAGTCGCGCGGCCGAGCGCCGCACCCTGCCGCGTGGCGCTGGTGGGCGGCCATCGGCTGGTCACCGCGCTCTACCTGCTGTGAACCTGGCGTACCTGCGCGTGCTGGGCGTGGAGGCGATGGCGCGGATCGAATGCCGTGGCCGCCGACATGATGCGACGCGTCGCCGGCCGATCGTGGCGCGCAGCTCATCAGCGCGGCAGTCGCCGCTGGCGGCGCTGACCTCGGCCAACGCCACGATGCTGATGTCGGCCGCGCACCGGGCTACGCGTTCGGCCGCGACATCGCCGATGTTCCGCCGCGCTGGGACGCTGGCACGCGCGACCCTGCGGGACCGCGTCAACGCCCTGCTGGCGCAGTCGGCGCATCGCGCTGGCGCTGGTGGCGCTGGGGCGCTTGGACGCGGCAGGGCTTCCAGACGATGGTCGAGTACACCGCGCCGGTGTTCTGGCTGTTCTTCCTGCTGACGGGTCTGGCGCTGCTGCGGCTGCGCGCCACGCACGCGCCGGCGGCCGGCGCGTTCCGCGTGCCGCTGTACCCGCTGGTGCCGCTGCTGTTCTGCGCCATGTGCGCCTACCTGCTGTACGCCAGCATCCGCCACACCGGCATCGGCGCGCTGTTCGGCCTGGGCGTGCTGGCCGTGGGCGGCGTGCTGCTGGTGGTGGGCGGCCGCCGCGCCGTGCCCGACGCTGCCGCGCCCCCTGTCACCCCTCCCCTGCCGCCGCCATCCGCTGAAGGAGACCGCGCATGACCGTCCGCCTCTTGTCCCTGTTCCTGCTGGCCGTACTCGCCACCGCCGGCTGCAGTCCGTCGGCGCCCCAGGCCGTGGCCGCCGCACCGGCCGATGCAGATGCCGATGGCACGCCCCCGCGATCGCCCTACGACACCCCCGACGGCATCGCCCAGATCGATGGCGTGCAGGCCGAGGCGCCCGGACTGTTCAACCAGACCTCGATCGCCCCGGAGGGCCGTGAACCGGCACGCCGCGTGCCCGACGTGGTGTACGTCCCCACGCCGCAGCCGGTGGTGGACGAGATGCTGCGCATCGCCAATGTCGGCGCGGGCGATGTGCTGTACGACCTGGGCTCGGGCGACGGCCGCATCCCGATCACCGCCGCGCAGCGCTGGGGCACGCGCGGGGTGGGCATCGACATCGACCCCGACCGCATCGCCGAGGCCAACGCCGGCGCGCGCGAGGCCGGGGTCACCGACAAGGTGCGCTTCATCGAGGGCGACATGTTCGACGCCGACCTCTCCGACGCCACCGTGGTCACGCTGTACCTGCTGCCGCGGCTCAACCTGCGCCTGCGGCCCACGCTGCTGGCGCTCAAGCCCGGCACCCGCATCGTCACTCACAACTACCACATGGGCGACTGGGAGCCGCTGCAGCAGACCATCGTCGGCGACTCGGTGGTGTACTTCTGGACGGTGCCCGAGCGGACCCCCACGTTCACCGACGACGTCACGGATTGACGTTCCACCGCCGCGGCGGTGTGACGGGCGTCGCAGACGCCGTCAAAATCCTGGCGTCAGATGGCGCCCCACAGGGGGTGTCACATGGAACCGATGCAACAGGGGGAGGTCGACCGCGCATCGCGGCCGGGCGCGGAACGGCTCGAGCGCGTGGCGCGCGGGCTGCTGGGCCTGGCGTTGATGCTGGCGGTCGCGTGGGCGTGGGCGGGCAAGTAGGGCGGATGGGATGAACCCGTGTCGCGCATCCGGCCCGCGGGGAGGCGGACCGGGTGCGCGGTGACGGCCGGGATGACCGGCGACCGGCCCTGCGAAGAACGCCTGGCTGCTGCTGTACCTGCAGGCGCGGCGCGGATCGCGAGCGCGAATCCCGCAGAGCCCCCCCTCACACCAGCGACTGCCCCGCCCCGAACCGCTGCCGCAGCGCGGCCAGCGACCGCCCCGTCGCCAGCTGGTAATGCGACGGGTCCGGAAACCCCGTCCAGTCCCCGCCCCACTCAACGTCCGGAGCACGGCCGTGCTCCGCTGCGCGCGCATAAGCCGCGGTATCGGTCAGGTAGCCACCGGCGGCGGTGAACAGGCCGATGTCCCAGGCGATGCCGAAGTTGTGCAGGCTCTGCCCGCCCCGTGCACGCGTCACCACCGGCCCGGGGTTGCCGTAGCGCCCCTGCCGGAACAGCGCGTCCTGCTGCGCCCAGGTGCGCGTACCGGAAATGATGCGGGCATCGAACCCGGCCGCCAGGATGCGCGCGAGGCTGGCCCGCGCCGCGGCCTGCGCCGGCACTGCCAGGGTCGCCAGCGCGGCTTCGCTGCGCAGGTCGAACTCGCCATGCAGGTCACGCAGCGCGCGGCTGCGCGACTGGAACCCCTGCCACGCCGCCTCCGTGCGCGCACCCCACAGGCCATCCAGCGCACCGGCATACAGGCCGTCGGCGGCCAGCAGCCGCTGGGTGAACAGCACATCGTCGCGGAACAGGCGCTCGCTCATGCCCGTGGACCCTCGCGCGGCGGCGGCTCAGCGCCGCAGCGGCATCAGCGCAGCCAGCCCCGTGCCGCGGCCTTGCGTGCATACGCCCACAGCACCGTGGCGATCACCAGCAGCAGGACCGGCATCACCAGGCCGGCGGCGCCGTAGCCGGCCCACGCCGGCGTGACCAGGTACGCACCCAGCACCTGGACGGCCAGCGCCGCCAGCGACAGCGCAAACAGCAGGCCAGCCCAGCGGCGGCGCAGCAGCAGCCCGACCGCACCCAGCACTCCGGCGACCACCGCCACCCCGAACGCGACATTGATCCAGGCCGGCGTCGCCTCGTAGACCTGGCGCTGCGCATCCGGCAGCGCGGCGACCGCGTCGGGCGACATCGTCACCTGCATCGCGAACATCGCCACCCCCAGCAGATTCCACAACAGGGCGATGGTGGCGATGATCCAGAAGCTGGCGGGCAGGGCCGGCGGGGTGGACGTGCTCATGCGGCGGATCTCCGGGGCAGGCACCGGTGCGGGCTGCACCGGCGATGCGCCACGGTACCTGCCCGCAAAGGCCCGCCGCCACCGCCGGTCGGCATGAGCGATGTGCGACCCGGGCGCGGCGGCGATCAGTCCGTGCCCAGCGCCCCGGCCAGCTGCGCCAGGTCGGCATGGGTGGGTCGCACCAGCCGCATCACTTCCTCGCCGTCGCGCAGCAACACCAGCGTCGGCCACAGCTTCACCCGGAACGACCGCCCCAGCGCCCGGCCGCGGCCGTCCTCGACCTTGACGTGCCGCACCCCGGCCGCGCCGCCCAGCATTGCACGCAGCTCCGGCTGCACCGCGATGCAGTGGCCGCACCACGGCGCGCCGAACTCCAGCACGGTGTCCCCCGCCCAGCGGTCGGCGTCTTCCCGCGTGGGCTCGTCCAGGCGGTAGTCGGCTTCGTACGGCATGCTCAGGACCCCGCTTCCGACTCGACGGTCGCGGTGGCCACTCCATCGTCGTCCACGTCCGCCACCACCAGCATGGGGCGGCCGCATTCGGGGCACGGGTGGCTGAAACGCTGCTCGTCCGCCTGGGCGTCGATGTCCAGATCGAACAGCGCTTGGCAGTAGGGGCATTTGACTTCGACGCTGGGCAGCATGGCGTCCTCCACGGGCGGTGTCCGGACCTTCAGGCCCTGGGACACACGCTACGCCCTTGCCTTCAACGCGGCGTGCAGGACCGGCGCGGCACCCGACCCGCATCACGGTGCGGCGCCGCACCCCCGGCACCTCGTCCCCGGTTCATGCGGGAGCCGCGGCCATCACCCTGCGTTCAAGGCTTGGCGGCAGAATCCTCGCGCATTGACCAAGGAGGAGACACGCATGCAGAACACGACCGCATCCCCGCGTCTGGTGGTGGCCGCGCTGTGCGCCGGCCTTGGCCTGGCGGCCCTGGCCGCGCCGGCCGCCGCGCAGACCATCGGCTACAACGTCCGCACGGGCGACGTCTGGGTGGACAACCGCCTTGGGGAAATCGACCAGTACGGCCGGCAGTACCGCGACCCGTTCATCGGCGAGATGACCGGCCACTACGGCGCCCCGCGCTCACTGGTGATGGACCTGCTGGACCGCCGCGGCTGGGCACCGGCCGACGTCTGGTACGCCTGCGCCATCGCCCAGGCGGTGCGCATGCCCTGCATCGACGTGGTCAACCGCTACGACCGCAACCCCGGCCAGGGCTGGGGCGCACTGGCGCAGCAGCTCGGCATCAAGCCGGGTTCGCCGGCGTTCCACGCGCTCAAGCGCGGCACGGTGTCGACGTACGACCGTTGGGGCTACCCCATCGCCATCGATCGCGACGTGCGGGTGGACTGGTCGCAGCCCCGCGACCGCAACGTGCGCCGCGATAGCCCGGGACGCAACGGACCGCCTGCACACGCCGGACGTGCGGGCGCCGACGGCCCTGCCAAGGGCCGCCCCGCACACGCGGGAGGCCCCGGCCGGGGCCATGACGCGGGCGGACCGCCGGCCGGCAAGGGCGGCGGCAGCAAGGGGCCGCAGGGCAAGGCCCCTGAGGGCAACAAGGGCGGCGGCGGTGGCGGTCGCGGTGGCGGTGGCAAGGGCCAGGGCCAGGGCAACGGCAACGGCAATGGCAAGGGCCGCGGCGGCTGAGCCCCGCACCAGTGACTGCGCCGCGCGGCCTGCTTGACGCAGGCCGCGACAGGTCTCGGGACGCCGCAACATCGAGACGTCGCGACCCCGCCGCCACGCCGGCAGGAGCGGCTTCAGCCGCGAGTGCTTTCCTGGCAACCCCCGCATAGGAGCGACGTGAGTCGCGAGCCGCGCACCCGGAGACAGGGACGCGGTCGCGACTTGCGGGAACCTCGAATAACTGGCCCTTGCCCGTCATTCCCGCGAAGGCGGGAATGACGATAAGAATTTCAGGTTATTCAACACGCCCTGACGTCGCTCCTGCCGACGGCTGCGGGCCAGACGCGCGGTGACTGATCGCGGCTGAAGCCGCTCCTGCAGGTCTCGACCAGAGCCACGTTGCAGGAGGGCTCGTTGCCGCTCCTGCAGGCGATGCGGCACGCGGCGCGCCGCGCTTACTCCTGCAGCACCACCGGCATGTCGCGCGTGGCGACCTTGGCCAGAGCGGCCGCCGACCAGTTGGTCATGCGGATGCAGCCGTTGGATTCGGTCTTCCCGATCTTGGACGGCTCGGGCGTTCCGTGGATGCCGTAGTGCTCCTTGGTGATGCCGATCCACGTCGTGCCCACCGGGTTGTTCGGGCCGGGCGGGATTTCGGCCTTGGTGTCGCCGGGCCTGGAGCCTGCGATCAGCTTGGGGTCGTAATGCCACACCGGATCGCTCGCCACGTTGGTCACCTTCCAGTCGCCGATGGGCAGCGGGAACTGCGCGCTGCCGGTGGTCACCGGGAACTGCGCCAGCACCTTGCCGCCGGCGTCGTGCAGCTGCAGCACAGACTCGGACTTGTCCACCACGATGCGCGCCGCCGCCGGCAGCGCGGTGGCGCCGGCCAGGTGCGGCACGGTGATGGTCTCGCCCGCGGCGAATGTCGCCTGCGGGTTGAGTTGTGCGATCAGCGCCGGGCTGGCGTGGAAGCGCTCGCCGAGTTTTTCCTGCAGCGATGCGTACGGCAGGCCGTCCTCCTTGGCCATCTGCATCGGCGTGCCGGGGGTGTCGCGGAAGGGGCCGGCGACATCCTCGGCCGTCAGCGTGTACTCCACCAGGATCGGCGCGGCGTTGGAGTTGAGCCGGGCCCACGTGGCCTCGTCGGGCGACTCGGCCACCGTCAGGCCGTTGGCGCGCTGGTAGGCCGCCAGCGCGCGGCGGGTGTTGCTGCCGCCCTTGCCGTCGATCTCGCCCGGCGAGAAGTGCGCGCGCTCCAGCAGCACCTGCAGGCGCAGCGGGCTGTGGGCGGCCAGCTCGGCATCGGCCGCGGCGGCCTTGGCCGGCGGCTCGGGCGGCGCGTCCACCGCGGGTGCCTGCGGATCCACGCCGCCCGGCGTGCCCGGCGCCACCGGCAGGGTCGAGCCGGATTCGCCGGGCACGCCCGGAACGCCCGGCGCCTGGCCGCCGGCCACCGCACCGGAGGCATCACCCGCGATCGGCTGCCCGTCCGCCGCCACCCGGTCATCCGCCGCGGTGGCCGCGGCATCGCGCTCGGCGGGTTCGACGCTGCACGCCAGCAGCGCGGCGGGCAGCAGTGCGCACACGACGGCGCGGGCGAGCAGGGTCGGGGTCGGTCGGGTCATGGGGCATCCGGCATCGGAAAGGGAGCCAGCATGGTCGACAAGCACGCGCGGGCGTTGCGTGAATCCCGCGGCCCGAGGCTGAACAAACCGCACCCCGCGTGCCGCATGCCACGCGCCACGCGCCGCACGTTACGCGCGATGCGGCTGCGCCCCGGGGTCGTCCTCGTTCCGGCCCCCGGGCGGCGGACCTGCCGGCGCCGCGGCCAGCACCCCGGCGAAGCGCCGCAGCCGCGGCGCCACCACCGGCACCGTCAGCATGGTGCTGGCCACCGCCATCAGCAGCAGCGCGGTGAAGGTCTCGTTGGTGATGATCGCCTTGTCCAGCAGGATGTTGGCGAAGATGATCATGATCAGCGCCTTGGTCTGCAGCAGCCAGCCGATGATCGAGGCCTCGCCCGGCTTCCAGCCCAGGATGCGGCCGGCCAGGTGCACGCCGGCCAGCTTGCCGGCCACCGACGCCACCAGCAGCACGCCGGCGGCGAGGAACACCGCCGCCGCCGCCCACCGACCAGTTGGTGCGCAGCCCGGTGCTGAGGAAGAACACCGGCATCATCACCAGCAGCACGTGGTGGCGCAGCGCGGTCCATCTGCTCCTGGTCGAACCAGTCGGCGTCCATCACCGCGCCGGCCAGGAACGCGCCGACCATGTAGTGCAGCCCGGCCCAGTCGGCGCCGAGCGCGCAGACCGCCAGCCAGATCAGCGCCGACGTACCAGCGGTCGCGCTCGGGCAGGCGCACGCATCAGCCGGCGGAAGCCGCACGCACAGCCACGGCGAACGCCACCAGGAACGCCGCCTGCCGGCCGACGCGCTCCCAGTCCATCAGGATCAGCGCCAGCACGCCCCAGATGGCGATGTCGTCCAGGCTGGCGTAGCGCAGGATGCGCTGGCCGATCGGCTGCGCGCAGGATCTCGAGCTTCTCCATCAGCAGGATCAGGATCGGCAGCGCGGTCACCGCGCAGGCCATGCCGACGCCCAGCACGAACTGCCAGGCTGCGCCCTGCGCGCCCGATCCAGCCCGGCGCAGCCAGCAGCATGCCGACGCCGCCGCCGCGCCGAACAGCAGCGGCACGCCGAGCGCCAGGCCGGCGGTGATGCCGCTCTCGCGCCGGTGCTTCCAGGCCTTGCGCAGGTCGAGCTCGATGCCGGCGATCCAGCACGAACAGCATCACCGCCCACCAGGCGATGCCGTTCAGCGACTGCACCACGTCGGCGCGTGAACACGAACGCGTAGTAGTCCGGGAACGCCGCGCCCAGCACGCCGGGCCCCAGCAGGATGCCGGCGATGATCTGCACCACCACCAGCGGCGCGAAGTAGTCGGTGCGGCCCAGCCGCCAGACCAGGTACGGCACGCGTGAAGATGATCGCCATGGCGATCAGGAAGAGCTCGGTGGTGGTGATGGCGTGCGGCACGTCGACCTCCCCTGTCGGCAGCGAGGGCAAGCTTGGCCGGTGCCGCGCCACAAGGGAAGCGTCCGCCGCAGGTGTCACATCCGCCGCGCCCGCCCGTGTCTCTATCATCGACCCTCACCGCGAAGCCGCCATGACCCCCAACGCCCTTCACGCCGTCATCCACGACAACTTCGCCCCCGCCCGCGGCGGCAACGTCCGCGCGTTCGAACGCATGGTGGTGGCCACGCAGCGCATGGTCGCCAGCGTGGCGCTGGCGGTGACGCGCGATGTCGCCACCAGCGAGGACGTTGCGCAGGACACCTACCTGCGCGCCTGGCAGCAGCTGGGCCGGATGCAGCACCCCGACAGCTTCCTGCCGTGGCTGCGCCAGGTGGCGCGCAACCGCGCCATCGACCACCTGCGCGCGTCACGGCCCACGGCCGATGCCGACGTCCTCGACGTGCTGCCTGCCGACGGCGACACGCCCGAGCAAGCGCACGACCGCCACCTCCACGCCGACGCGCTGGCACAGGCACTGGACGCGCTGCCCGGGGACACCCGCGACGTGCTGCTGCTGTACTACCGCGAGGGCCAGAGCAGCCAGGCGGTGGCCTCGCTGCTGGGGCTGAGCGATGCGGCCGTGCGCAAGCGCCTGCAGCGCGGCCGCGACAGCCTGCGCGCGGACGTCCTGCAACGCCTGGGCGAAACGGCGACCCGGTCGGCGCCGGGCCTGGTGTTCACCGCCACCGTCGCCGCCGGCCTCACCGCGGGCGCGCCGCCCGCAGCGGCCACGGCGCTGGCGGCGGGCGCGGTGGCCCAGTCGCTGCCGAAACTCGCGCTGGCGACGGTGGGCGCATTGGCGGCCACGGTGCTGGTGATGCTCGGCGGCATCGCGTGGGAAATCCGCGACGCATTGCGCCGCACATCCGACCCGCAGCGGCGCCGCACGCTGGTGGTCAACGGCGTGGTGTACGGCGCGTTGATGGCCGGCTACGTGGTCGCACTGGCGTGGTCCAGGCAGCAGGGCTGGAGTGATTCGAAGGTGTTGGCCGTGGCCGTGGTGGTGTCGCTGGTGGTGATCGCACTGGCGGTGCAGCGCACGCGGCTGGTGCGCGGCGGCAGGCGCTGACCGCCGCTGCGGGCGACGGCGACCCCGGATGCGTGCCCTTCACGGCGCAGCGCCTGCAATCGGCGCATGCCGCGTCGTCTTCCCGCACTGATTGCAACCGGCGTCGCGCTTGCGCTGGCAGGCTGCGCAACCCCCGAGCGCAGGCCTGCGCCGACGCCGCCGCCCCTGGTCGAGGCCACGCCGGTACAACTCACCGTGCACGCCGGCATGAACGAGACGTGGAACGCGGTCGGCCAGCTGCTGGTGGACATGCCCGGCGTCACCTGGGAGGGGCGCTCGCAGATGATGGGCTTGAACGCGGTGCGCTACCGCGGCGAGTCGCTGCTGGTGCTGACGCGCGCGGTGCCGGCATCGGCAACGGTCACGACGCTGACGACCGAGGTGACCGTGGCGACTCCGGCAGGCACGCGCGTGCACAGCGCCGCGGCCGCCGACCTCATGGCGCGGCTGGCGCGCGCGTTGCCGGCGGAGATCGAGCGGGTGAAGGCGGGCCTGGACAAGCAGGCCGCCGGGGCGCGATGAGGCGGCAGCCGCGCCGTATGCAATCCCCTGCGCGCCCGGGCGACCCGGGACCCGCGCAGCCACCTAGGGACAGCGGCCGAACCGCAGGTGCATGGCGCGCTCGCCGATGACCGGCTGCGCTTCGGGCAGGTAGCCGGCCGGACGGATGTAGTAGCCGTTGGCATCCTTGAACACGTGGAACGAGAACGCGTCGCTCATGAACTCCACCACGAACCCCTCCGGCACCGCCGAGCCGGGCGCACCGCCGAAGCTGGCGTAGGCATCGACCACGCCCCGCCCGGTGCGATTCCGGGCGCCCTGCTCGATCACCAACGCGTCCTCGCGCACGTGCAGGCGGGGTGCCTGCGGCGAACCGCAGTCCGGCGAGTAGGTGCCGCCATAGAGCCGCAGCGACTCCGGGCGCACGTCCTGCGCCGCGGCCGGTGCCGGCAGCGCGATCAGCGCGGCCAGCAGCAGGGCCGGGCGCGCAGGGTGACGGTCGAGCGGCATCGGCGGCACTCCACGGGTTCCGCTGGGTAGGTTCCTCTCCGGGGCAACGGCGCCCGCCCGGGCCAGCGGCCATCCGCAGCGCGCGGATGGGCGTGCCACCGGCCCGGGTGAGTCAGTCGCCGCGCACGCGCAACGTCAGCCCGCGCAGGAAGTACCGCAGCAGCTGGTCGCCACACAGCCGGAAGTTCTTGTGGCCCGGCTGGCGGAACAGCGCCGACAGCTCCGGCTTGGTCACCGGGCGGCCCGCGGCCTCGAAGATCTCCACCAGGTCGACGTCCTTCAGCTCGAACGCCACGCGCAGCTTCTTGAGCACCGCGTTGTTGTTGACGCGCGTCTCCGGCGGCCGCGGCGGCGCGTCGCTGCGGGCGCCGCGCAGGTGCACCACCAGGCCGTCGAGGAACAGCCCGAGCAGGCGGTCGTCCAGCGGCGCAAAGCCGGGCTCGTCCTCCCGCAGCAGGAAGGCCTGGACCTGGTCGCGCTCCAGTACGACCGTCGGGTCCGCGTACTGGACGAGGGTGGCGACGTGGGCGTCGCCGAGGTCGAGCATGTAGCGCACGCTGCGCAGGACGTCGTTGTTGATCATGGGGGTGACGCGGGTGCGGCCGGTGGGGATGCGCAGGATACGCGGCGGCGGGCGGCGTGGCCCACGCTCCCCCCGCCCTGAGCAAACCAAGCCGTCATTCCCGCGAAGGCGGGAACCCAGGGACGTTGTCGCCAGAGCAACAGCTTTCGGCCTGTCGGCCGAGTTCATTTCTTTTGCTGGCCCAAAAGAAACGGAACCAAAGAAAAGGGCCTTCCTCGACACTTCAGACACCTCACGTGCGGTGACGCGGGGATTTCCCGACTCGCCTTTGTCCACTTCGCGGCCAAAGTCCGGCCCGCGCTTGCGGCGCGGGCGTTCGTTCGGTGCGCGAGCCGATGGCTCGCAAGCGCACCTCCTCACCCATGGCTCGGTCGGGAAACGGCGGGCGTCCTGCCCGCCGCCCTACGGGTCTGGGCAGGCCACCCACCCATCATTCTCGTGAAGGCAGGAACCGGGTGTCTTGAAGCGGCGGAAATGAACCTGGCCCCGCTCGGTTGCTGCGAAGTCGGCCTTCAACCCCGTAGCCCGGGTAAGGCCGTAGGCCGCACCCGGGATTGCCGCGATGCGATGCATGACAACCCCGGGTGCGCTGCGCTTACCCGGGTTACGGCAACCGGGTGGTATCGATGGGCGGGTCGCCCCAGTCGGGAGGCAGGTCGCCGCACTGGACATAGCGATGGAACGTCGAGTGCGGCCAGTCACGCACGCGGGCGACCCGCCCGTGCTTGACCGGGTTGATGTGGACGTAGTCCACGCAGGCGGCGAGCGAGGACTCGCAGCGCACAGTGTGTTCCCAGAACCGGGATTGCCATGGCGACCGCGCGCCGGGTTCGCACACGCGGCGGGTAAAGCCCTTCTTGAGGTCCTGCCACAGGCGCGAGTAGTCACCGTTGCCATCGCGCATCCGCAGCACGGCATGCAGGTGGTCGGGCATGACGACGGCGGCAACCACGTCATGGGGCACGCGGCCCTTGGCCGCGCGCCACGCCGCGCGCAGGTCGTCGATCCGTTCGGTCAATAACGCACTACGCCGGTCGCGCAGGGTCACCGTGAAAAAGAAGGTCCCGTCCGGGACCCGCATGCGTCGATACCCCACCATCCCCGCCTCCCTGCGGTCGCTTCTGTAGCCCGGGTAAGACCGAAGGCCGCACCCGGGATTGCCGCGATGCGATGCATGACGACCCCTACGCTCGCTTACCCGGGATACGCTGGCTCAGCGTTCAGCCTCAACATTTTCATCGGCTTCCACATCAGGGTTATGGGTAGCGCCGATCTCATCTCTTCCGGCGTCTTCAGGGTCACGCTCCGGATATGTAAAGTTCGGCCCCAACTCAGACACCAAATGCGCTTTGAGCATAGCCATCTTGAGCTTTATGCGCTCACTGAATCTAATGCTGTCGGACACTTCTAGACCGCTCGTTGACGAATAGACTGTATCCTTCGCAATAACCAACAGCCTCGCCAAGACCAGTCGCTGCGAGTGAATATCAATAATTCGCTTAATGAGCGCACTTGATAGCCGCCAACAAACGGTTATTACAAGTGCAAGGGCGAGCGCGAAAGGGAATCGCTGGAGAGAGAGAACGGCGAGCGATTCAAAATTTACAACGTCGCTCCGCAGAATACGCTCAGCACCCCAGTAAAGTTGGAGCACACCAAACAACAGCACACCCATAACGCACGCAAGTATCAAAATGTACCAGAATGTTTGACGCTTGCCCTCTTTAACATAATCCACGAACTCGTCGGATATTAAGCTTCGATCATTTTCAAGCCTAGCCAGCTCAGCTCGCTGCGCGCTAATTTCCTTGTTTAGAGACTTAACCGTTGCAGAGAGCTGAGTCTCGTTGTTCTTAGCGGCTTCAAGTGACGAGTTCGCGCTGGCCAGCGCTTCAGACAGCCGCGCTTTCTCATCTTGTGCCAGGGTGACCTGCGATTTGACACTCTCCAAAGCTTCCGACTGTTCGCTCGATTGCTTCTGCAAATCTTCAAGCTCGGCCTCAATGTCTTCTACTTCGGCAGTGAGCTCAGATCTCCTGTCTGTTAGCTCTCTAACAATTTCCTGCTTGCTAGAAACATACTCAGACAATTGATCCGATATCTCTAATGTCTTTTCAATCTTCTTTGCAAGAACCTGCCCTTGTTCAAAGGTATAGCCGACTACGTCAACTCTGGCTGCTTTTAATCTAAGGAACGGGCGGACGGATCTAACAACCAGTGAAGTGCAAATCTTCTTAACAGAATATTCGACACACTCTTCTGCACCACCGCTAGGCGCAACCACGCTTCGGGATTTTGGCGTGAGAGGCAACTTGCTCCCATCCAGCAAAACCGCCTCTACGGCTAGATTATTCTTTAGCGCAGTTAGGTCGGGGCCGAAGACACTAAATCTGTGTATGTACGCCGGGCTAGCTACGTGAAAGGCCTTCTCTTCCTTTGATATAGAAACGAGCTTGACCGGCGCCGCCTTGAGCAGGTTGCGGTATGCACCACTGATCTTGATATTCGAGTTTATTGATCGAGGCCGATTGGGCCGCACGCTCTCTAAAGATGTAGCCGCAGAACTAAACTCTTCATCCGTAAGACTAGCCATCAGAAGACTCCCTTTCACGCATACGAAAAGGGGTCGAGCATGACCCGACCCCTATCGGCTACTCATCGGCAATCACCCGCACTTCGAATACCCACAATTCAAGCAAGTAGCACACCCATCCATGATCACCAGCGCCTTCGTGCTGCACTTGTGGCACATGGTCGCGCTGACGGCGGGAAGCGGCGCCGTCGCCGGTGACGTCGATGTCTTCGCGGCGCGCATCGCGGCCGCGCCTTCGGCTCCGGGAACAGCTCCCCGCTGGCATCGTCGCAGCCGGCACGCTTACGTCAGAGTTTTTTTTTGAGCGGCTGCGTCGTACGCGCGCGCGCTTCTCGGCGATCAGCGCGCGCTGGGCGTCGCTCATCTCCGGGTCGTGCATCATGCCGATCGACTTCAGGTGGTCCTCGACGATCGCGCCCAGCTCGGCGACCAGCGACGGCATGTACACGCCGCCGGCCTTGAAGTAGCCGCCGCTGCGGGTCGAACACGGCCTTCATCTCGTCGACCAGGAAGGTCACGTCGCCGCCCTTGCGGAACACGGCGGACATGATGCGGGTCAGCGCCACGATCCACTGGAAGTGGTCCATGTACTTGGAGTTGATGAAGATCTCGAACGGGCGGCGCAGCTCGTGCTCGGTGCCGGCGTTGAGCACGATGTCGTTGATGGTCACGTACATGCGCGTGCTCCACCAGCGGCGACTTGATCTTGTAGGTGGTGCCGATCAGCACTTCGGGGCGCTCGATGCGCTCGTGCATCTGGATGACGTCGGCCGACGGGCAGCTCGGCGGCTTCGGCGGCCTGGCGCGGCACGGCCTCGGCCTGGCGCGGCCTGCTTCGCGCGCTTGTCTTCCGGGGTGACGACGGTGTAGCCCTTGATTTTCTTGTCGATCTTGACGGCCATGGGCCGGTTCCTGGTGCGGTGGTGCGATGCGGTGTGGTGCGTGTCGCGGTGCTGCGTGTCGAACGGTCCGGCGCCGACCCGGGCCGCCCTCCCCGGCAGTCGGGGAGGGCGGGTGTCACGGGTACTGTACGATCTTCGCGTGGCCGACGCCGTCTTGCGCGCGGTCTTGCGGGCGGCCGGACGTCTTGGCGTCGGCCTTGCGGACCGGCTTCCTTGGCGGCGGTCTTGCGCGGCGCGGCCTTCTTCGCGGCGGCCTTGCGGGCCGGTGCCTTCTTGCGCACGGCCTTCTTGCGCGACGACCTTCTTGCTGGCGGCCTTCTTGGTCACGGCCTTCTTGGCGGCCGCCTTCTTGGCCGGCGCCTTGCGGCGACGGCCTTCTTGGCGGCCGTCTTGCGCGGTCGCCTTCTTGGCGCGGTGGCGGCGGCCTTCTTGGCGGCCTTCTTGCGCACGGCCGTCTTCTTGGCCGCGGCCGTCTTCTTGGCGGCCTTGGCGGTCGACTTGCGCGCCTTGGTCGCGGCCTTCTTGGCCGCCTTCTTGGCGGCCTTCTTCGCCGTGGCGGCCTTCTTGGCGGCGCCTTCTTGGCCGAGGCCTTCTTGGCGGTCGATGCCTTCTTGGCGGCGGTCTTGCGCTTCAGCGTGCCCGCTTCCTTCTTGGCGTTCGCGCTGGCGGCGGCCAGCTTCTTCTTGGCGGTGCCGACCGCCTTGGTCGCGGCCTTGCGTGCCTTCTTGGCGGTCTTCTTGACCGACGTCGACCGCGCCGCTGGCGGTGCTGGCGATCGCGCTGCCGATGTTGCTCGCGGTTTCTTTCACGTTTTCGGCGGCGCTGCGACAGCGTCGCCGTCACTCCATTGCCGTTGCTCATGTAGCCCTCCTGCGGGCGTATCATTGGCGTTGCAAGTGGAGGTTGTTCCACGGAGCGATGCTATACCTGCTGTGCGCGCAAATGACAGTGATGCGACCGCCTGCAACGTTCGCGCATGGGCCTTTGGAGTGACGCCGCCCGGCCGGGCGGACGCGAGGCGATGGCGACGCCTCCCGCGCGATGCGCGCCGCCGCGACGCGGCGCGCGGACCGGATCCGATCAAGCCTCAGAACTTGCCGTAATAGCCTTCTTTCAGCGCATCGAACAGGTTGGCGGCGGTGTGCATCTCGCCGTCGTACTCGATCTGCTCGTTGCCCTTGACCTCGACCACGCTGCCGTCTTCCAGCTCGAAGCGGTAGGTGGTGTTCTCCAGGTCCGCTTCCTTGACCAGCACGCCCTGGAAGGCGGCCGGGTTGAAGCGGAACGTGGTGCAGCCCTTCAGGCCCTGCTCGTGGGCGTAGCGGTAGATGTCCTTGAAGTCCTCGTACGGGTAGTCGGTGGGGACGTTGGCGGTCTTGGAGATCGAGCTGTCCACCCACTTCTGCGCGGCGGCCTGCACGTCGACGTGCTCCTTCGGGCGTGATGTCGTCGGCGGAGATGAAGTAGTCCGGCAGCTTGCGCGGCGGCGTCCTCGGCGAACGGCATCGCCTTCGGGTTGACCAGCTCGCGGTAGGCCAGCAGCTCGTAGCGAGAAGACGTCGACCTTTTCCTTGGACTTCTTGCCTTCGCGGATCACGTTGCGGCTGTAGTGGTGCGCGAAGCGAGGGCTCGATGCCGTTGCAGGCGTTGTTGGCCAGGATCAGCGAGATGGTGCCGGTGGGCGCGATCGAGCTGTGGTGGGTGAAGCGCGCGCCGACCTCGGCCAGCTCGTCGACCAGCTCCGGGCGCGACCTCGGCCACGCGCTGCATGTAGCGCTAGTACTTGGCGTGCAGCACGCTTGCCCTGGATCTGCTGGCCGAGCTTCCAGCCGTCCTTCGCCATTTCCGGGCGCTTGCGCAGCATCTCGGCGGTGACCGTCGAAGTCGCTCGTCCATGATCGGCGCGGCGCCCTTTTCCTTCGCCAGCGCCAGGCCCATTTCCCAGCCGGCCACCGCCATCTCGCGGGCGATGCGCTCGGTGAACTCGCAGGACTCCGGGCTGCCGTACTTCATCTGCAGCATGGTCAGGGTGCTGCCCAGGCCGAGGAAGCCCATGCCGTGGCGGCGCTTGCGCAGGATCTCGTCGCGCTGCTGCTCCAGCGGCAGGCCGTTGACCTCGACCACGTTGTCGAGCATGCGGGTGAACACGCGCACGACTTCCTTGTATTCCTCCCAGTCGAAGCTGGCCTGGTCGGTGAAGGGGTTGCGCACGAACTTGGTCAGGTTGACCGAGCCCAGCAGGCAGGCGCCGTACGGCGGCAGCGGCTGCTCGCCGCAGGGGTTGGTGGCGCGGATGTTCTCGCACCACCAGTTGTTGTTCATCTCGTTGACGCGGTCGATCAGGATGAAGCCCGGCTCGGCGTAGTCGTACGTCGAGACCATGATCATGTCCCACAGGTGCCGCGCGCGGATGTGGCCGTAGATCTTGCAGGCGACCAGGCCGTCGTCGCGGGTGACGTAGTTGCTTGTGGGTGCGGCCACTCGCGCCAGACCACCTGGGCGGCGTCGTCGAGGTCGATGTCGCCGCTGTTCCTTGATGTTGATCGGGAACACCAGCGGCCAGTCGGCGTCGGTCTCGACCGCGTCCATGAAGCCGTCGGTGATCAGCAGCGACAGGTTGAACTGGCGCAGGCGGCCGTCCTCGCGCTTGGCGCGGATGAAGTCCTTCACGTCCGGGTGCGACGACGTCGAAGGTGCCCATCTGCGCGCCGCGGCGGCCGCCGGCGCGAGGACACGGTGAAGCACATCTTGTCGTAGATATCCATGAAGGACATCGGGCCGGAGGTGTACGCGCCGGCGCCGGCGACGAACGCGCCGCGCGGGCGCAGCGTGCGAGAATTCGTAGCCGATGCCGCAGCCGGCCTTCAGGGTCAGGCCGGCCTCGTGGACCTTGTCCAGGATGCCGTCCATCGAATCCTCGATGGTGCCGCGACACGGTGCAGTTGATGGTGCTGGTGGCGGGCTTGTGCTCCAGCGCGCCGGCGTTGGAGGTGATGCGGCCGGCGGGGATCGCACCGCGGCGCAGCGCCCAGACGAAGCGCTCGTATCCAGTACTGCTGCTTCTCGGCGGTGGGCTCGGCGTCGGCCAGGGCCCGGGCGACGCGCTGGTAGGTGCCGTCGATGTCGGCGTCCACCGCCTCGCCCTGTCTTGGTCTTCAGGCGGTACTTCTTGTCCCAGATGTCCAGGGACGCGGGCTGCATCGGGATGTCCTTGCCGGTCTCGCTGTCCCTGCCGTTCTTGACCGCCTCGAGGCGCACCGTGCTCATGCTTGTCGTGTCTCCGTTTGGGTCCGGCCGTCCCGATGCTGTCGCGACGGCCGGTCCGGGTTCGTCGGTGATTCTGTGTTCGGGTGGCACGCCGGTCGTGAACGACGGGTGCCCGACACACGCCGGCGACGCGCAGGCCCGCGCCGCTGGCGCCAGCGCGTAGGGTCGGTGTTGTGCGTGCGTGTGGGCTGCGCGGTTCCCGTCCATGCGCCGCTCCCCGCAGCGCCTGCCGTCCCAATGACTGCCATCGCCGCGAAAATCCGCCAGTGCTTGGGCCTTTCGCCGGACCGGACCACAACATCTAGTGCCCGGAACGAGGGGCCAAGCTACGCCCGCACCCGGGGTGTGTCAACTGATTTCGATGACGCGGCGCGGCATCGGCCGGCCGCCCTTCGCGCACCCGCGCGCAGGCGGCCCGCCACCGCGGCGCCCGCGTCGCACGCATCCGGTGCGGCCGGACAGACGGACGGGACGCGTGGCCCGTTCCGGCGCTCGCCATGCCCGACTCCACTTGCCGTGTTTCACCGGCGATTGCCGGATGCGGCGCCACACTGGCGTGGCCGCTGCGCCCCAGCGCGCGCCTTCGCTTCCGCCTGCATGCCCGGATGCCGCCGATGCCCGCTCCCACAAGACCCTGCTCGCCCTGTCCGCCGCCGCCGCGTTCGGCGGCTTCGCCGCCACCGCCCTGCGCGATGCTGATCCACGCGCCGGCCCAGGCCGCGCCGGCCGCCGTCGCCGCGCCCGGCCGTGGCGGCGCTGCCCGCGGCGGTGGACGGCCAGCCGCTGCCGTCGCTGGCGCCGATGCTGCAGCGGGTCACCCCGGCGGTGGTCAGCGTGCACACCAAGCAGGTCGTGCGGGTCCGCAACCCGTTCGCCAACGACCCGTTGTTCCGGCCGCATGTTCCCCGACATGCCGCAGGAGCGCATCAACGAATCGCTGGGCTCGGGCGTGATCGTCGACGCCGCCAGCGGCTACGTGCTGACCAACCACCACGTGATCGAGAACGCCGACGAGGTGTCGGTGACGCTCAGCGACGGCCGCACGCTGCAAGGCCGAGTTCGTCGGCTCCGACCCGGACACCGACATCGCGCTGATGCGCATCCAGGCCCAGAACCTCACCGCGCTGCCGCTGGCCGACACCGGCGACGCTGCAGCGTGGGCGATTTCGTGGTGGCGGTCGGCAACCCGTTCGGCCTGGGCCAGACGGTGACCTCGCGGCATCGTCTCGGCGGTGGGCCGCAGCGGCATCCGCGGGCTGGGCTACCAGAACTTCATCCAGACCGATGCCTCGATCAACCCGGGCAACTCCGGCGGCGCGCTGGTCAACCTCAACGGCGAACTGGTCGGCATCAACACCGCCAGCTTCAACCCGCGCGGGTCAGCATGGCCGGCAACATCGGCCTGGGCTTCGCCATCCCGACCAACCTGGCGCGCGAGGTGATGGACGCAGCTGGTCGCCACCGGCGAGGTGCGCCGCGGCACGCCTGGGCCTGGACGCGCAGGACGTGGACGCGCGCTCGGCGCAGGGCCTGGGCCTGGGCGAGGCGCGCGGCGCGGTGGTGACGCGCGTCTACCCCGGCTCGGCCGCGGCGCAGGCCGGGGCTGCAGCGCCGGCGACGTGATCGTGGCGGCCAACGGCCAGCGCATCGACAACGCGAGGTCGCTGCACAACTTCGAGGGCCTGCAGCCGGTGGGCAGCGCGGTGGCGCTGGACGTGCGCCGCGACGGCACGCCGCTGCAGCTGACGCGCCACGCCTGCGCGAGCAGCCGCGCGCGCTGGCCGGGGCGCAGATTGACCCGCGCCTGGCCGGCGCCACGATTCGCCGAGCTGCCCGAACGCCTGCGCCAGTCCGGTCGCGTGGCCGGCGTCTGGTGGAGGCGGTGCAGCCCGACAGCGCGCGCCGCGCGCAGCGGGCTGATGGCCAACGACGTGATCCTGGCCGCCAGCACGGGCGACTTCGCCGACCTGTCCGGCTTCCGCGCCGGCTTCACACCGGCTCCTGCAGAGTTGGTGCTGCGCATCATGCGCGGCAACCGCCAGGGCGTGCTGCAGATGCAGTAGCCCGCGCTTGCCCTCACCCCACCGGATTCCAGGAGAGCCGCCCCATGTCCCCCACCTCGACCGATGCCGTGAAGAGCAACCTCGGCGAAGCCGGCAGCAACCTCAAGCAGGCCGCGATCGACGCCGGCCACGCCCTCAAGGGCGCCGCCACCGCCGCTGGCGAGGAAATCAAGCTGGGCAAGGCGTCGGTCAAGGCCGACCTGGCCGACAGCGCGCTGGCCAGCATCGCCGCCGCCGAGAATGCCGGCGCCGCCGCGCGCGAGCAGGTGGACGTGCTGATGGACAAGGGCCGCGACCTGATCGACAGCGCCGCCGAGCTGGTGCGCGAGCGCCCGCTGGCATCGTTCGGCGTGGCCTTCGCGGCCGGCTGGATCATCGCCAAGCTGGCGCGCAGCGGCGACCGCTGAACCCGCCGCGTCCGGTCCGGATGAGCCGCCGCCGATGCCGCACGCACTGACGCCCGGGGCCGGCGCCCTTGCCGGACCCCGGGCCCGTGGCCATTCCCTGAAGGGGTGCCGGTGACACCACGACCTCCACGACCCGACGTGCACGACGAGTACGGTGCGCCGGCCGACCACCTGTCGGCCGCCGCGCGCGAGGCCATCGCGCGCCATGCGCGCGAACAGGCCGCCGCCGAGGCGCTGGCGCAGGCCCGCGCCGCCGACGGCGACCGCGATGACGGGGCGGAGGCCGCGTTGGCCGACATGGATCCGGAGGAGGCGGCCGAGCACGCCGCCCGCCTTCGCGACGAGCGCCTGGCCCGCGAGGCCGAGCGCATCGCCTCCACGCCCGACCCCGACCAGCCGCAGCCGGATGTCCTCGAGTCGCTGCGCCAGTTGCGCGATGCCGGGCGGGCCGGCATGGGCGCGGCCGGCGAGGCCGCCAAGGCGCTGCGCACCCTGGTGTCGGCGGACTTCTCGCTGGCGCGCAGCGCGTTCGGGCGGACGCTGGCCTTCACCGGCATGGCGATCGCCTTCGGCGCCACCGGCTGGCTGCTGCTGATGGGGGCGCTGATCGTGTTCCTCAGCCTCGGGATGGGCATGCCGTGGTCGGGCTCGCTGCTGCTGACCGCGCTGCTGAGCATCGCCATCACCTGGTATGCCGGCTGGCAGGCGATGCGCTACTTCGACCACACCCGGATGCAGGCCACGCGCCGGCAACTGGCGCGACTGGGGATCGGCGAACTGGCCGACTTCACCCCCAGGCCCGGCGACGTGCGCTCGGCGCGCGAAGCCACCGAAGATCCCAACATCAAAGGCGATCCGCCGCGCAAGGACGGACTGGGCGTGGACCTGACGCCGCCGTGATCCACCCCGCCGCGCGCCGGATGGACCCGACCCGCGTGCGACACCGTCCCGCTCGACACCCCGCTCCCCGCCACATGCCTCCCGACACGCGGGCCCCCTGGAACCGAGAGCCTTGAACCCGATGAGCTTTGACAAGCTGCTGCGCAAGGTGGAACAGGCCGAGATGGCGCTGGAGGCGCGCGAGCGCCAGTACAGCGCCGACATGCGCCAGTTCAAGCGCTCCTGGCGGCTGACATGGTCGCCGGGCCGGATCGTCGCGGCGGGCCTGGCGCTGGGCTTCCTGGCCGGTCGCCGCGACCGCACCGGGGGCTCGGAGGGCAGCAGCATCCTGCGCATGATCTCGGTGGTGTCCACGCTGATGGCCAGCCAGAGCGCCAAGGAGGCCTCGACCGAGGCCGAACACGCCGCCGAGGCCGCCACCGACGTGGCGACGCAGGCCACCGGCGGCGTGGCGCCCATGGCCGACCTGCCGTGAGTACGCCACTGCCGCCTGCCTCCGGCACGTCTGCTGTCGCCTCCCCCCTGCCTGCCCCGCCCTCGCCTCCATCCCCGCCCGTTCGTCCGCCCCGCCGCCGCGCTTCGACTGCGCTGATCGTGCTGGCGGTCCTGGCCGTGGGCTATACGTTGTGGGCCGCGCAGGAGGTGCTGCTCCCGGTGCTGCTGGCGATGTTCTTCGCGCTGATCGGCAACCCGATCATCCGCGCGCTGCGACGGCTCTACCTGCCGACGTTCCTGGCGGCGCTGCTGGTGCTGCTGGGCGGCATGGCGGGGTTCGCGGCGCTGGGCTACCAGCTGGTCGAACCGGCCGCCGAATGGGTGCGCCAGGCGCCGCGTGCCATGGACCAGATCCTGCCCCGGCTGCGCCAGGTCACCAGGCCGATGGACGAGGCCAGCATGGCGGCGGAGAACATCGCACGCGCCGCCAGTGGCGGCGACGGCAAGCGCCCGGTGCAGGTGGTGCGCACCCAGGTGGACGATCCGTACAAGTCGCTGACCACCACGCCGCGGCTGCTGGCCTCGGTGCTGGCGGTGGTGCTGCTGACGCTGTTCTTCATGGTCTACGGCGAACAGCTGCAGCGGAAGGCCATCGCGCTGCTGCCCACGCGGCAGCAGAAGCGGCTGACGGTGGAGATCATGCATTCCATCGAGGTGGAGGTCTCGCGCTACGTGCTGACCATCACCGTCATCAACGTGACGGTCGGGATGATCTTCGCCGGCATCCTCTACCTGCTGGAGGTGCCGCTGCCCGAGGCCCTGCTGTGGGGCACGATGGCGGCGCTGCTGAACTTCGCGCCATACGTGGGTCCGCTGATCGGCATCCTGATGATGCTGGTGATGGGTTTCGTGGCCTTCGACGAGGTGTGGATGTCGCTGCTGCCCGCGGGCATCTACCTCGTCCTGCACACGCTGGAGGGCCAGATCTTCACGCCGATCATCCTCGGCCGGCGCATGCGCATCTCGCCGCTGATCCTGATCCTGGCGCTGATGCTGTTCGGCTGGCTGTGGGGCATCGTCGGCCTGCTGCTGGCGGTGCCGCTGCTGGTGTGCATCAAGATCGTGCTGTCGCGGATCGAAGGCATGGAGGGGTGGGCGACGCTGATGGAGTAGGCCGCCTGCTCCCCGGGCCTGTCATTGACGCCAAGAAAAACGCGCCGTTGCCGGCGCGTTTTTCGTTGGTGCGTCAGTGCGCGGGAATCCTCAGAGCGAGAAGTCCAGGCGCACCTTGCCGCGACCGGCCGCGCCGTTGGCGAACTGCCACTGCTTGACCGCGCGCACCGCGGCCGTCTCGAACGTCCGCGCCGGCTTGGCGTTGAGCACCGAGACGTTGGCGACCTTGCCGCCATCGACGGTGAACTCGACCTCGACGAAGCCCTGCGTGCCGGCGCGGGCGGCTTCCGGCGGGTAGACCGGCTCGACGCGCTTGACCGGGGTCAGGGCCTGCACCGGGGCGGCAAAGGCGACGGCCAGCGTGGCCAGGGCAATGGAGAGGATGGAACGCTGCATGGGACGCTTCTCGATCAGGGGAGGGAGAGGGAATACCGCTTGGCCACCGGTTAACGGCACGCGCCGGCGATCCTTTAGGGCGGACCACAAAAAAAGTCGGGCATCCGGTCGGCCCACCCCGCAAGGCCGATTCAGCCGCAGGTCGGGTTGCGCTCAGCCACCAGCCAGACAGGTCCGGCGGCAGTGAAAAAACGCCGCGAAAAACGGACAAAAATTCGCCACCGTTCAATCACCGGACACGTTCATCAAACGTGCGCTCACCGCGGCCTGCCTAACGTCCGCCCCATGAACGCACACACCTCCCCCCAGTCGTCCGACGCCTGCCTGCAGGCCCCCGCCGCCCGCCGCGCGCTGCTGCCCCGCCTGGCCGGCCTCACCCTCGCCCTGGCCATCGCCCTGCCGGTCTCGGCGCAGGCCCCGGCCTTCGATGCCAACGGCACCGCCGGCACGGACGGCCAGGTGCAGGCACCGATGCTCAAGGACGTGGTGGCCACCGACCCGGCCATCGAACTGAAGCCCGGCGAGTACCTGTGGAACCCGGACGCGTCGCCGGCCGGCCCGCTGGTGGTGCGTGGTCAGCCTGCCCGAGCAGCGCGCGCACGTGTACCGCAACGGCGTGCGCATCGGCGTGTCGACCATCAGCAGCGGCAAGCCGGGCATGAAACCCCGACCGGCGTGTTCCCGATCCTGCAGAAGCGCAAGGAGCACTACTCCAACCTTTACAACAACGCGCCGATGCCCTTCATGCAGCGCCTGACCTGGGACGGCATAGCGCTGCACGGCGGTCGCATCCCGGGCCACCCGGCCAGCCACGGCTGCGTACGGTTGCCGCACGAGTTCGCCCGCAAGCTGTTCGACACCACGGAACACGGCTCGACCGTGGTGGTGGCCGACACCACCTCGCATGGCACGGCCGTGGTCTATCCCGGCGACCGCGCCCCGATCGATGCGATCACCGGCCTGCCGTTGGACACGATGGACGCCATGGCCGTCGCGCACGGCGGCGGCGAGGTGACGGCCAGCCTGAAGTGATCGCGCGGAAGACACGATGACGTGACCCTCTCTCTCCTGTGCGTCCGGGCCCTGCCCGACAACGCGCGCTCACCGGACCGGCGCCCTACCCGCCTGTCCGGTTTTTTTTGCCCGGCACTCAGCGTGCTCGCTGCGAGGTCGCTCCGGCGGGTAGCGCACTGGCTCTGCCGACCGGCGCCGAAGGCCGCCAACCCGAGGAAAGGACGGCCGGAACAGCATCCATGGATGTTCGGAGCCGCCGAAATATAGCGAGAGCCTGCCTGACCCGGGAATGACGGCTTGGAGGCCAGCACGCCACCGGCTGCGATCATTCACGCCCGCGCCACCCCGTTCCGTCGCGCCATTCCCGGGTTCGTCGCCCGACCCCTTCACAGCCCGGCACCCCTCGCTATCCTCGGCCGCAATCGCCATTCCCGACGGATCCCGACGTGCTCAAGGCCCTTTTCTTCGTACTGCGCATCAGTGCCGCCTGGATGCTGGTGGTCCTGCTCGCCAGCAGCATCTGGTACGAACTGCCGCTGCTGGGTCGGCTGGAATGGCCGGTCGCCATCGCCGGCATGCTGACCATGGCGCTGGTGGTCGCCGGCGCGTTCTCGCACCTGCGCCGCGTGCGGCTGATCGCCGGCCGCGTCGACAGCGACGCGCTGGCCAACCGCCAGCGCCGGCAGATCGAGATTCCGTTCGAGGCCGGCGAGGCCTTCGACCTGGTCGATGCCGCGATCCGCGAACTGCCGCGCATCGAGCAGGTCGAGAGCGCGCGCGACAGCCTGCAGGTGCGCGCCAAGGTCGGCGCGCCCGCAACCCTACGGCGAACAGCCGCTGCGGCCGCTGGAACCCGCTGCTGTGGTTCGGCATGCACGCGCAACCAGATCCTGGCCACGGTCACGCCCGGCGACGACACCGGCAGCGTCACCCTGATCTGCGAACCGGAGAGCCCGGCGCTGGAGCGACTGGTTCCTGGTCGACGACGGCACCAACCTCGAGAACGCCGAGGCGATCACGCGCGCGATCACCCGCCGCGTCGCCGAGCGCCGCCGCGGCGAGCAGGCCGCCGCGCGCGCAGACCGCGACCGAGAAGGAACTCACCGTCGCCAAGCTCAGCCTGCTGCACGCGCAGGTCGAGCCGCACTTCCTCTACAACACGCTGGCCAGCGCGCAGCTGCTGACCCGCAGCGACCCGGCGCGCGCCGACGAGATGCTCGGCCACCTGATCAGTACCTGCGCCACTCGCTGCCGCGCACCGAGGACGCGCTGTCCACGCTGGGCGAGGAGCTCGAGCGCGCGCGGCCTACCTGGAGATCCTCAAGATCCGCATGGGCGCGCGCCTGGCCGTGCAGATCGACGTGCCCGAGGCGCTGCGCGCCACGCCGTTGCCGCCGATGATGCTGCAGACGCTGGTCGAGAACGCGATCAAGCACGGCCTGGAGCCGCGCACCGGCGGCGGCACCGTCTGGATCCTGCGCGCGCCGCAGACGACGGCACGCGTGGCGGTCACCGTGGCCGACGACGGCGAGGGCTTCAACGCCAAGACCAGCGGCACCGGCATCGGCCTGAAGAACGTGCGCGAGCGCCTGCGCCTGGCCTACGGCGGCGCGGCCGTCGCTGTCGGTCGTCGCCAACTTCCCCAGCGGCGTGGCCGCGACGCATCACCGTCCCCGCCGAGGCCGGCCGTGACCCGGGAGGCCCGCCATGGCTGAGCGCCCTGCACCTGCGTCGATCGCCGAAGACGAGGCGCTGCTGCGCGAGGCGCTGGTCGACGCTGCTGCGCGCAGGCCTGGCCCGAGCTGCGAGATCGTCGCCGAATGCGAGGACGGCGGCAGCGCGCTGGAGGCGATCGCCGAGCACCAGCCCGACGTCGCCTTCCTCGACATCCGCATGCCGGGCCTGACCGGCCTGGAAGTCGCCGCCGCCGCCGCCGAGGCCAGCCCGCGCACGCAGGTCGTGTTCGTCACCGCCTACGACCAGTACGCGATCGACGCCTTCGAGCGCGGCGCGGTCGACTACCTGCTCAAGCCGATCGCGCCGGAGCGCCTGGCCGCCACCGTGCAGCGCCTGCAGGCGCGCATCGCCACGGCAACCGGATGCCGGCCGCGCTGGCCGCCCTGCTCGCAGCGGCTGGGCGCGCGCTGCCGCGCCGGCCAGGACGCGCCGAGCCGCTGACCTGGCTCACCGCCAGCGCCGGCAAGCGAGACGCGCCTGATCCTGGTCGACGACGTCGCCTACTTCCGCGCCGACAACAAGTACACCACGGTGGTGACCGCCGAGGGCGAGGCGCTGCTGCGCAAGCCGATCCGCGAACTGCTCGACGTGCTCGACCCGGCCATGCTTCAAGCAGATCCACCGCTCGACCATCGTCAACCTCAAGGCCGATCGCCGGCGATCATCCGCGACGACAGCGGGCGCGGCACCGTGCGGCTGAAGTCGCGCCCCGAGACGCTGACCGTCAGCGCGCCCTTCATGGCGCTGTTCCGCCACATGTGACGCGTTGCGGCGTCGATGCCTCATGCGACGCCGCGCCCGCCGACCCAACAAGGTGCCCCATGAACAAGTTGATCGCCCTGTGCTGCTACGTGCTGTCCCTCTACGGCTGCGACCTGGGCGGCAGCACCTTCATCCAGCGCGAGCAGGCCGGCGGCATCGACCGGCTCTACAGCCGCGTCGTGGCCAGCCCCGGCGTCGCTCGATTCGAGTGCATCGACAGCGCCAGCGGGCGGTGCCACTACACGCTGTACGACACCACCTGCGAAGCCGCGCCCAGCGCACTGCCCGTGCAGCGTCCCGCCTGTCGCCACGAGCCGCTGCAGCGTTTTGCGCTCGACGCCGGCGATGAGAAGCGCGTCGCCGCGCTGCCCGCATTCCGCCCCTGCGTGCGCGGCGACGCGCAGGTGCCGGGCCCCGACTGCGACGTGCCGGCGCCGCTGGCGTCGCGCTGACGGCGTACGAACCCAGGCTGGCACTGGCAGGAGCGACGTACGTCGCGACCAACGATCACGCCGTTCCCCCGTAGGAGCGGCTCCAGCCGCGATCGGATGTGGCCGGCAGTGCGGGTGGCGTGTTCGCGGCTGAAGCCGCTCCTACAGATGGCTTGGGGGCTCTGCGCCGGTTGCTTCGCGACCGTCATGCCAACCCATGGCCCGGCGCGGCGACCGTACGTCAGTCGTCCTTGAGTTCTACGATCAACGCTTTCACCGCCGTATCGCCAGCGTTCTCGGTGTCGTGCGTGACCGGTCCGCTCCACATGATGTCGCCCGCCTCCAGCGGCCGCCGCGTCGTGGTGCCGTCGGCATTGGCCTGCAGCGCGACGCCGTCGGTCACGAAATAGACGAAGTGCTCGCCGTGCGAGTGCATGCCGGTCTTCGCACCCGGCGCGGTGACCAGTTCCAGCACCCGGACCCTGTCGTTGTCGAGCAGCACCTTGGCCTGCGGCCCGGCGGTAGCCGCCAGGTCCTGCGCCGTCGCCAGCGGCGCCCATGCGGCGAGCATCGCCACCGCGCTCCATCCCGTGACACGTTTCATGCGGGCATCTCCATGAGGGGCCGCCGCGTTGTGCGGCAGCCGGAGTCCCGTGCCACGCCCAGCCTCCTCCCGGCATGCGTAAAAACCGGTTAAATGCCGCGGGCACAGGCATGGCCCGGTGCCGTTTCCGGACCCGGGCGGAGCGCGCGCCCCCCGTCCGGGCACTACCGGCGGACCGTCGCCGGCATTAGCATCGCCCCGCGCCCGGGGGGCGTGCCGGCTGGTAGCAGCGGACCGATGCAGTACTTCAGGGGGATCCACCATGCAGAACAACCGCCACCGGCGCGCGGGTACGCGCGCCATGCTCGCCACCTTTGCGCTGGCGATGCTCGCCTCGGCGACCGTGCACGCCGCGACCATCACGCCCGGCACCTACATGCTCGAGGGCGGCAGCTACACCATCACCATCGAAGCCGACGGCGACGGGCTGCTGGTGCGCGAGCCGAACAAGGACTCGCCGTACACCCGCTACGACGAGGACGAGTTCCACTTCTGGAACGACAACACCCAGACCAACTACGGCCTGCGCTACCTGGACGAGCGCACCATCGAGGCGTTCAAGCCGGACGTGCCGGGCAACGTCGGCTCGCGTCTGGTGCTGGTCGGCGGCGACACCGGGATCGTCGAGTCCGACGACAGCGGCCGCTGGGAGCAGCTGGCGCAGGACTACAGCGCGCGCATCGAATCCGACCCGGCCAATGTCCAGGCGTGGGCCGCTTGCGCGGGCGTTGCGATGAAGCGCAGCGTGTCGACCGTCGAGGATGCCGACGCCTATGCGCGGCAGATGGCGCAGATGCTGCAGCAGATGATGCCCGAGGGCAGCGCATCGCCCTGCGCGGAGGTCATGCCGGATAGCGTCTGGTACTGATCGCGGCGGATTCCTCCCTTGGGAGAAACACCGCAAGGCAAAAAAAGCCCGGCTGACTGCCGGGCTTTTTTGTTACGGATGAGCTGCAGGCGGCCTGATCACGAGGACATCAGCCCGTCACGTCCATCACTTCCTGATCGCCTGCTCGTGCGCCTTCCAGCGCTTCGGCCAGGCCCGGCACGCTGTCGGCGCCGGTCGGGACGCTGATGCTGGAGCCGGCGAAGTCGTTGCCGATCGGCTCGGCGCGGCCGCCCAGGCACTGCGCGAGGAAGCCTTCGGTCACCGCGTTGAACGCCTTGCTGTTCTCCGGCCGCGCGAAGCCGTGGCCTTCGTCGGGGAACAGCACGTAGGTCACCGGGATGTTCTTGGCCTGTCATCGCCTCGACGATCTGGTCGGACTCGGCCTGCTTCACGCGCGGGTCGTTGGCGCCCTGGCCGATCAGCAGCGGCTTCCTGATCGCGTCGGCACGGGTGAGCGGCGAGCGCTCGGCCAGCCAGGCGCTTGCCTTCCTCGGTGCGCGGGTCGCCCATGCGCTTGGTCAGCTGCTCGTAGAAGCTGGCCCAGTACGGCGGCACCGTCGACAGCAGCGTGTTGAGGTTGGACGGGCCGACGATGTCGACGCCGCACGCGAACGCGTCCGGGGTGAAGGTCAGGCCCGACCAGCGTGGCGTAGCCGCCGTAGCTGCCGCCCATGATCGCGACCTGGTCCGGCGTGGTGACGCCGTTGCTCGACCGCCCACTCGACGGCGTCGAGCAGGTCGTCGTGCATCTTGCCTGCCCCACTCGCCGTTGCCCGCGTTGGTGAAGTCCTTGCCGAAGCCGGTGGAGCCGCGGAAGTTCACCGGCAGGGATCGCATAGCCGCGGTTGGCCAGCCACTGCGCATAGCCGGCTGTAACCGTAGGCGTCGCGCGCCCACGGGCCGCCGTGCACGAACAGCACCAGCGGCACCGCCGCGTCGGCCTTGCCGTCGTTGTCGGCGTCGGCGCTCCGGGGCAGCGTGAGGTAGCTGACCAGCGTCATGCCGTCGCGCGACGTGATCTCCAGCGGCCACTGCGGCACCAGCGGCTTGCCGTCCAGCGCCGGGCGCGCGGAGAACAGCTTGGTCAGCGTGCCGCCGCCGGCGCGGTCGTAGCGGTAATAGACCACCGGCGTTTCGGCGGCCGAGTACGTGACGATCCACGTGCGGTCGTCATGCGTGCGTGCGTTGACGCCGATCTCGCCCGGGCCGATCGCCTGCAGCCTGGCCAGGTCCGCGGCGATGGCGGGGTCGAGCGCCTGCCACTCCTCGCGCAGGTAGTTCACGCCCACGGCCTGCACCTTGCCGGTCTGCGGGTCGCTGCAGCGCTTCGCCGACGTCGGCGCGCGCGTCCTCCAGCACCAGCGTCTTCTCGCCGCGGCCGACGTCGACCGCGTAGAGCGCCGCCGTGTCGCGGCCGCGCGAATCCAGCATGTACAGCGTCTTGCCGTCGGTGGTCAGGCCGGCAGGCTGCGTGGTCAGCGAGTCCTCGAACGGGATGTCGGCGTATTTCGTCCAGCCGCCCTTGCCGTCGGGCTGCAGGATGTCGGAGCCGCCGTCCGGGCGCGAGCGCGTCGCGTAGCGCACCGTGTAGTCTGTCATCGGCCAGGTAGCCGCCGATCTCGTCGTCGTTCTTCTCCACCAGCGTGCGCTTGCCGGTGGCCAGGTCGACCCTGTAGAGGTCGTGCCACTTGGGGTCGCGGTCGTTCATGGCGACCAGGATGTGCCCGGCTGCGCATGGCTGGCGCCCACCACCTGCGCGGTGGTCTTCGGGAACGGCGTCAGGTCGCGCGTCTGCCCCGTGGCGATGTTGACGCTGTAGAGGTGGAAGTCCTCGTCGCCGCCGGTGTCGCGCAGGTACAGCAGCGTGTCGGGCAGGTAGGACCAGAAGTAACGGCGGATGCCGCGCGCCTTGTCGTCGGTGACGGCGCGCGCGGCCGAGGGGTTGTCGGCCGGGGCGACCCAGACGTTCATGACGCCGTCGACCGGCGCGATCCAGCTGAGCGTCTTGCCGTCGGGGCTGATCAGCACGCAGCGCGCGCTCGGGGTTGCCGAACAGGGCTTCGCGCGGGATCAGCTCGGTGTCGCCGATGCGGTCGGCGGCGCTGCGCGGCGCCTGCGCCAGCGCGGAGGAAATGGACAGGGCCAGGACCAGGCCGGTCGCGGCGGCCAGCGGTGCGTGCAGTCGTTGCATGGAAGCTCCCCAAAGATTCGGTGGCGCGGCCTCGGGCGAGACCGGCGTCACAGTAAAGCACCGAACCGCGGGGGGCCTCCAGTGTCGGCCGGGGCCGCGGTTATGTCCCTTCGACCTGGCCCAGGTACGCGCCGTAGCCCTGCGCCTCCATCTGATCGCGCGGCACGAAACGAAGCGATGCGGAGTTGATGCAGTAGCGCAGCCCGCCGCGGTCGGCCGGGCCGTCGGGGAACACGTGCCCGAGGTGGCTGTCGCCGTGCGTGGAGCGCACTTCGGTTCGGATCATCCCGTGCGTGGTGTCGCGCAGCTCGCTGACGTGCGCCGGTTCGATCGGCCTGGTGAAGCTGGGCCAGCCGCAGCCGGATTCGTACTTGTCGCTGGAGGCGAACAGCGGCTCGCCCGACACGATGTCGACGTAGATGCCCGGCGCCTTGTTGGCCAGGTACTCGCCCGTGCCCGGGCGCTCGGTACCGGACTCCTGCGTGACGCGGTACTGCTCGGGCGTGAGGCGGGCGATGGCGTCGGGGTCTTTGCGGTAGGCGGTCATGGCGGTGTCTCAGGGGCCGGACTACGCAGGATGGGGGCCGCGCCGTGCAACTCAATCATCGGCCTGCCCCCGGTACAAAAAGGAGGTTCATCTGCCGAAGCGGAACGATGCCGTTGCTGAAGGTGATCGCGGCTTTCGGGCCGATGCCGGGGCCTGTCGGTCGGGGAACGCTTGTCCCTCGGTCAGGGCGTCCCGCCCTGACTCGGGCGCGGGTCATCCATGACCCGCTTGCGCACTCCCCGGCCGGCAGCCCCCGCCCGCCAGTACATGACGATTCCCTGCTTCGACCGCTTTCAAAGGCGCGACCTTTGCAGACGCGGCTGCGGCGGCCGGCAGGCGTGGGAATGCGCAGCAGCGGACAGGGATGTCCGCGCCCCGCCTGAAGGCACGATGCCGTCGGCGGGGCGGAGCACTCCCACGCCTGCCGGCCGCCGCCATCCCGGATTCGGGTTAGGCAGCGTTCTTTCCTGCCTCACATGGGAGAAGAACCAAAAAAAGAGGCCCGGCATCGGCCGGGCCCCTCGTTCTTCCCGCAGATTACGGATCGGCGTGGATCAGGCCTGCTTTTCCGATGCGATCCACTGGTCGATCGCGGCGCTCCAGCAGGTCCAGCGGCATCGCGCCGCCGCCGAGGACGGCGTCGTGGAAGCCGCGGATGTCGAAGTCGCTGCCCAGCTCGCTTCTCGGCCTTCGCGCGCAGTTGCTGGATCTTGATCATGCCGATCTTGTAGGCGGTCGCCTGGCCCGGCCAGGTGATGTAGCGGCGGATCTCCGACTTCGATCGCCGGCTGCGGAATCGAGCTGTTCTGCGACGGAAGTAGTCCACCGCCTGCTCCTCGGTCCAGCCCTTGGCATGCAGGCCGGTGTCCACCACCAGGCGGATCGCGCGCCACATCTCCGACGTCAGGCGGCCGTACTCGGAGTACGGGTCGGTGTAGGTGCCGGGCATCTCGCGCGCCAGCCATTCCGAATACAGGCCCCAGCCTTCGGCGTAGGCGGTGAAGCCGGCCTGCTTGCGGAACTCCGGCACGCCGACTCAGTTCCTGCGCGATGGCGATCTGCATGTGGTGGCCCGGCAGGCCCTCGTGGTACGCGATCACCTCCAGCTCGGTCTTCGGCATCGCGTTCATGTCCGACAGGTGCGCGTAGTACACGCCCGGGCGCGCTGCCGTCCGGCGTGCTCGGGTAGTAGTGCTGCGCGGCGCCGGCGACTGCTCGCGGAACGGCTCCACCCGCTTGACCACCAGGTCGGCCTTGGGCAGCAGGCCGAAGTAGTTGGGCAGCTGCTGCTTGATGGTGGCGATGCGCCTTGGTGGCGTCGTCGATGTAGGCCTGCCGGCCGGCATCGGTGTCGGGGTACTTGAACTGCTTGTCGGTGTGCGACGAAGCTTGAAGAACGCCTGCAGGTCGCCCTTGAAGCCGACCTTGTCCTTCAGCGCCTCCATCTCGCCGCGGATGCGCGCGACCTCGTCCAGGCCGAGCTGGTGCACCTGCTCGGCGGTCATGTCGGTGGTGGTGGACGGCCTTCAGGCGCTGGGCGTAGTACGCCGCGCCGTTGGGATGGCGTGCTGCCCACGCCGGTCGGGTTGACCGCGGCCTTGGCCAGTGTCGGCCCGGAACCAGGCGATGACGTCGTCGTAGGCCGGCTTGACGGCTTCCACCAGCGCCGCGCGCGCCTGCGCCTTGAGTTCGGTGGCGCGCGCGGCGTCGATCTTGCCGGCCTTGACCAGCGCATCGGCCTTGGCCTGCGCATCGGCCCACAGCGCGCTGTCGCTTGCCGGCGGTGAACGGCGCGCCGGTCGACCACCTTGCACGCCTGGTCGATCACGCCTTCATGGCGAAGCGCGGCGGGCGGATGCCCGCTGCGGCCGAGCGCCGCACGTGGTCCATCAGCTGCCCGAACGCGCGCGGCACCTGCGCGCAGGCGCGCGACGTAGGCGAGTGTAGTCGGCTTCCGTCGTCGACCTTGTGGAAATTGATCAGGAACGTCGGCAGCAGCGACTGCGCGCCGCCCATCTGCTCGAACGGATAGCCGTGGTCCGCGAACGGATGCGAGGCCTCGCGCGCGCTTCCAGCTGGTACTTCGCACAGGTCCCACGACAGCCTGCGCATCGTCGCCCAGCGCGTCGTAGTCGAAGCTCGACTTCATCTCCTCCACCGCGGCCTCGCGCCAGGCCAGCTGCCGGTCGCGCGGCCTCGCGCGACATGTCGTCGATCTCGGCGTAGCAGGTCCTTGCGGCCCAGGAACGTCAGCTGGATCGGGCTGAACTGCAGCTGCTCCTCGTACTTGCGCTCGAACCACGCATTGAGGCGCGCGTCCTCGGCGGTGGCAGTGGCGGTGGCCTGTGGGGTGGTACCGGCTGAGGTGGTGGCGGCCGGCGGGACCGTCGCACACGCGGTCAAAAGGGCCAGGGACAACGCGGAGACGACAAGGACGCGGCGCATGGACACTCCGTGGTCAGACGGGAGCCACGCCCCCGGGAGCGCCGATCATGCCGCACCGCGCCGGGGGGCGCAGCGTGTCGGAAGGCATGTACGCCCATCCATGGCATGAAGCTCGCATGGAATCGCAGCGCGACGGCGCGGCCCGGATGGACCGTGCGATTCACGGCAATCAAAGGCATCGCGGCGTAGCATCCGCGCATCCGCCGTTTGTGATCCGGCGGCTGCCCGCTGCCGGTTTGGCAGCTGCGATCCGGACGCCGGGGACGTGCCCGGCGTCAGGCATACCCGGCCGATGCCGCCGCCTGCTCCGGCAGCGGATCGCCCCTGGGACGACCTGACCGGACGGCACGCGCCTCCCGCTGCAATCGACTCGACTCAACTCGACTCGGCCACCGGTCGCCCGGATCGCCCGACGTGCCGACAGGCACCGAGGAGAATGATCATGACCCGTACCCTGTCTATCCTGACTGCAACCGCCGCATGCGCGTTCTCGCTGGCCGCCGTTGCCCAGTCGGTGCCAGGCAATGCCCGGCTGGAGGCCGTCACCGTCATCGCGCCGCGCATCACCTACGAGACGGCCTTTCCGCCCGGCCCGGGGGCACCCCGGCGAATTCGCATGACCGAGCAGACCGCGATGGTCGATGCGAGCGACCTCGATCTGGGACGCATCGCGGACATGGAAACGCTCAAGACCCGCGTCGACGAAGCCGCCCGTCGTGTCTGCCAGGAACTCGTCGAGCTGCATCCCCTGGGCGCCCCCGAGCCCGACGAATGCGCCCGCCGGGCCAGCAAGGACGCCATGGCGCAGGTGCAGATGGCCACGGCGCGCGTCGCCAGCGATTGACTCCGGGCCTGCACGGGCGGGCTGCCCGCCCGTGCGTGGCCGTGCGCTGCGCCATATCGACTGCCCGCACCCTCGACGTGGGGTGCCGGCATGTCCGACATCGTGTCTGCAGGAGCGGCTTCAGCCGCGATCGGGACGCGGCGCGGGTCAGCTGGGGCGGTGTTCCCGGCTGAAGCCGCGCCTGCAGGGGTCCGTCGGGCGTGAGGTTTCGCACTCGCGACTTGCGTCCTCGTGCAGATGAAACGTGCCGATGGCGCGCCGCGCTTCACGCACCCGATGACACCCCGCCGCCGACAATCCGCGCATGAACGAGATTGTCGATGCGCCCGATTTCGCCGACGACGGCGCGCCTGCCTCCCCCACGCCCACCCGACGACCCACCCGCACCACGCGTGTGCGCGAATGGATGCGCACGCACCCGTGGCGCGCGGTCGGCATCGCCGCCGCCGCGCTGCTGCTGGTGTTCACCTGGCTGAGCTGGGCATTGCCGCTGTCGCGGGCGCTGGACCCGTTGCCGGAGGCGACGCTGGTGCTGCTGGACAGTGAAGGCACGCCGTTCGCACGGCGCGGCGAGCTCAAGGACGAACCCGTCGACGTGCGCACGCTGCCGCCGCACGTCGTCAACGCGGTGCTGGCCATCGAGGACCGGCGCTTCCGCGACCACTTCGGCATCGACCTGCGCGGCGTGGCGCGGGCGGCGCGGCACAACGCCGAGGCCGGCGAGATCCGGCAGGGCGGCAGCACCATCACCCAGCAGTTGGCCAAGACCTCGTTCCTGGAATCCGATCGCACCTTCCGCCGCAAGTTCCAGGAGGCGCTGATCGCGCTGTGGCTGGAGCTGCGGCTGGACAAGGACGAGATCCTGTCGCGCTACCTGAGCAGCATCTACCTGGGCGACGGCGTGTACGGCCTGCGCGCCGCGGCGCGCCACTACTTCGACCGCGCGCCCGAGGACCTCTCCTTGGGCGAGGCGGCGATGCTGGCGGGCATGATCAAGGCGCCGTCCACCCTTGCCCCCACCGACAACCTGGACGGCGCCCGCAAGCGCGCCCGCGTCGTGCTGCAGGCCATGGTCGACCACGGCGCGATCACGCAGGCCGAGGCCGACGACGCGCGCCCCGCCCGCCTGCGCATGGGCCGTGCCGCGCTGCCGGTGGGCACGTACTTCGCCGACTGGGTGTCGCCGCAGGCCAAGGCCGTGTTCGATGCGGCCTATGGCGAAGTGGAGGTGCCGACCACGCTGGACCCGCGCCTGCAGTCGCTGGCCGAGCGCGTGGTGCGCGACGCCCTGCGCGGCGGCGCGCGCGACGGCGTGGGGCAGGCGGCGCTGGTGGCGATGCGCACCAACGGCGAGGTGGTGGCGATGGTCGGCGGCGGCGACTACAAGGACAGCGCCTTCAACCGCGTCACCCAGGCGCAGCGCCAGCCCGGCTCCACGTTCAAGCTGTTCGTCTACCTGGCCGCGCTGCGCGACGGCATGACGCTGGACACCGTGGTGGAGGACACGCCGCTGACGATCGGCGACTGGACCCCGCGCAACTACAACGGCAGCTACAGCGGGCCGATCACGCTGCGCCAGGCGTTCGCGCAGTCCAGCAACGTGGTGGCCGTGCGCCTGGCCGAGCAGGTCGGCCCGCGCGCGGTGATCCGCGCCGCGCGCGACCTGGGCATCCAGAGTGAGTTGAAGGACGACCCGATGCTGGCGCTGGGCGTGTCGGAAACCAACCTGATGGAACTGACCGCCGCCTACGCCGCGCTGGGTTCGCCGACCGCGCCCGTCGTCCCGCACGGCGTGCAGCACGCCGATGCCAAGGACCATGGCGGCGACACCGTGCTGGAGGACGAAGAGCGCGTCGCCCTGCTGCAGCTGCTGGAGGCCGCCGTCAACGACGGTACCGCCCGCGCCGCGCGCCTCTCGCAACCGGTCTTCGGCAAGACCGGCACCACCCAGGACCACCGCGATGCCGTCTTCATCGGCCTGGCCGGCGACCTGGCCGTGGGCGTATGGGTGGGCAACGACGACAACGCCCCGATGCGCGACGTCACCGGCGGCGGCCTGCCCGCGCGCATGTGGGCGCAGTTCACGGGCCCCGCCATCGGCGCCCGGGTGCTCGGCGCCCCGACCGAAGCGCGACCGCGCGAACGTGGCCGCTCACGCTGGAAACGCTTCCGCAGCCGCTGGTTCGGGCGCTGAATCGACAACGCCGCTGGCGCCCGTCCCCTTTTCCGCGCGCCGCGTTCGTAGTGGCAAGCCCGTCCAGGCGTGGCCGGATTGCGCCCGGCCCTGCCGAATCCAACCGCGGAGCCGCCACCATGGACCTGAAACGATCGCTTTGCGCGCTGCCATTGGCCTGCGGCCTGGTGGCCGGCCTGGCCTGGGTGGGCGCCGGCGAACTCCGGGCGCAAACGCCCCCGCCCCAGGTCACCGAGGAAGGCCTGCAGCTGCAGAAGAGCAAGGACGCCCGCCTGGTGTACCTGAGGCCTGGCGCGACCTTCGGCCAGTACGACCGCGTGGCCATCCTGGATACGCTCGTCGAGTTTTCGGACGACTGGCAGCGCGACTACAACGCCAACGTCCGGGGCCTGCAGGGCCGGGTCGGCACCAGGGACATGGAGCGCGCCAAGGCCGATGTCGCCGCGGCGTTCAGGGAGGTCTTCTCCCGGGAGCTGCAGAAGGACGGCGGCTACCGGGTGGTGGACGAGGCCGGCCCCGACGTGCTGGTCCTGCGGCCGGCGATCCTCAACCTGCAGGTGACGGCACCCGACCTGATGACGTCCGACTTCAGGAAGGTCATCGTGGACTCGGCCGGCCAGATGACGCTCTACCTGGAGCTGTGGGACTCGTCGAGCAACACGCTGCTGGCGCGGATCATGGATGCGCAGGCCGATGATGGCGTCGGTGCCATGGGATACCGCGCAAACCGCACCACCAACCAGGCGGCGATGGAGGAAATCCTGACGGACTGGGCGCGGAAGCTGCGCAAGCACCTGGATGCGGCCCGGGGCCGCTGACGGCCGTACGCGTTACCCGACGTACCCATGCAGGAGCGAGCGCCGGGGTTGCGAGGCCTAATCGACCCTGCGCCCGCCCTGCACGCGGTGGCGGATACGGCGCATCGCGCCCGCATCCACCAGCGGATTGCCGTCCAGCACGAGGAAGTTGGCCTCATGCCCGTCGGCGATCCGGCCGATGCGGCGATCGGGGAACAGCAGGCGCGGGGTGTGCTCCACCATCGCGCGCAGCAGCGCGGCGTCACCCATCACGCCCAACCCGCGCAGGTAGTCGAACTCCACCAGGCTGGTGGCATCAAACCGGTCGCTGCCGATGGCGATGACCACGCCGGCGCCGATCAGCCGCGACAGGTTGTCCTTCTGCAGTGCCTGCACGCGCGCCAGCACTTCCGCATCCCCGCGCGCCGAAAACTCCGCTAGGTTGGCGGTGGCAACCACCGCGATGCCCTTCTCTGCGGCGAGCCGGATCGACGCGTCGTCCAGCCGGTAATCGGATTCGTCCATGCCTTTCCAGAAGCGGTAGCCCGGCAGGTGGCCGATCCAGTCCACGCCCGCTTCGACCGCCGTGCGGAAGTCGGCGGCGGACTCGGTGTGCGCCACCACGCGCAGGCCCTCGGCGTGGGCGCGGCGCACCAGCGGCGCCAGCACCTCCGGCGGCAGGCCGTTGATGCCGTGCATGTCGGGGTTGTCGCGGTGCTCGGGGCGCTCGCCGTGCACCAGGATGGCCTTGACCAGGTCAGGCTGCGCCGCATGCACCAGCGGCCACTTGCGGTCCACGTCCGCCACCGTGTCCATGACGATGTAGCCCTTGTCGTGGATGTCTTCGACGGGCGCCAGCGTGCCGTCGGGCTGCGTGCGCGCCATGCGCAGCGGATGCCCGTCAGAGCTGGAGATGCACGCGCTGGCGAACAGCACGTCCACGCCCGGCGCCGGGCCCAGCGCCTGGCGCGCGGCCTGCGCGGACTCGCCATTGCCGCACAGCATCGCCGCGTACATCACCCCGTGCTCGCGGTAGCGCGCGTGCGCCTGCCCCACGCCCCACGCGTTCTGCAGGTTGTGGTTGTGCGCTTCGGCGAACGGCGGCAGCGCATGCCCGCCCTGCAGATCGACGCGCTGCGCGATCACCGCCGGCGCCGTGCGCGTCAGCCGCCCGTCCACCGCGTACCACGTGCCCGGCACGAAGCCCTCGCCGTCGAACCACAGGCCGTTCTCGAACGCAGTGCCGGTCGAGGGCGGCGGCGCGTCCGCGCGCGGCGTGCATCCGATCGGCAGCAACGCGGCAGGCAGCAGCGACAACAAGGCAAGACGGCGAAGCAAGGGCATCGGTGGCATCCGTGTGGGTGGCCGGGTTGGATGCGCATGATCGCGATGCGGTTTAGTCGCGGCGCGTGCCAGAGGGCATTTTGTCGCCGGCAGCCAACGATGCTAGGACCAACGGCCGACCCGGTTGCCGATGACGCAGACGGTGAGGCGAGCCCTGCGTGATCGATCTTCCCTTTGAGGTCGGCGCGCTCTATCGCACCACTATTCCAACCGCCTGGCGATGTCAGGCAACGGATGAAAGACGAATGCCTTTCCTTCCTTGCCCTTGCCGAGCAATTTCAGCCGGTTCAGTCCCAGCAGGTCGGAACGGGCCGTGGCGTAGGTCACGCGGTGCGCCGATTGGTGCCCGGCAATCGTGTAGCGCTTGCCAGGCTGCTTGATGGCGTCCAGCAGCAGTGCGCGTTGGCGATGGTTGAGCTTCGCACCCAGCCGGGATGCTGGTTTGAGCAGGCTCTCTGCCTGCCTGCGCTCCCTGCCCTTCCGTGCGAGGTACGCCCGCAGGCTGTTGACCGCCTGCATCACAACATCGAGCTGGTGATCGATGAAATACGTCATGTCGGAGCCGTCACTCTCCGAGTGCAGATAGGCCCTGACATACGCGGATTGCGACTTCTTCAGTACGCTGGAGATCGAGACATACTCGCTCAGCCAGTAGCCCGACTTCAGCATCGACCAGTAGAACAGCGCGCGCGCGGTCCGCCCGTTGCCGTCGCAGAACGGGTGGTCGTAGCCGATCTGGAAGTGGATGGCGATCGCCCGGATGATCGGATGCAGGAATTCACCTTCACCGCCATCGTTGGCGAAGTCGCACAGCGCTTGCAGCCGCGCGTGCAGTTCGGATGGGGGGGGCGGGACATGGAGGACAACGGTGGGGTCGGCCCGGTCCTGGATGATGATGTTGTCTTCCGCGGTGCGCAGGCGTCCGGCCTCGCCGGGATCGTCCAGCGCATCCACCATCAGCCGTTGATGGATCTCCAGCATCATCGGCACGGTGAGCGGCTGGTCGCGCAGCCCGCCCAGTGACTGCATCGTCGCGTAGTTGTTGAAGATCATCTGCTCGCTGCGGTCGCGGGGTGCGCGTCCGGTGCTGAGCATCTCCTTGGCCACGCGCCGCGTCGTGGATGCCCCTTCCAGTTGGGAGGAGGTCATGGCCTCCTCGATCAGGGAGCGGACCAGGTGCCGCCGGCGAATGGACGCATCGTCATCCTGATCGGCCCCCAGGATCAGCCCGGCTGCCTCCCGGTCCAGGAAGTGCAGCTTCCGCAACATGGGGCTCGTGACGGACACCGTGAAGGGCTGCCCCTCCTTGTCACGCAGGGGCAACGCACGGGCCAGCGCGGCGCGGGCGACCTTGATGCCCGCCCACCACGATTCCGGGGTCAGTCCTTCCGGGGGCGGCAAATGCCTCAGGTGGTCCCAGTGCTCGTACACGCCATCGACGTCCGGCCCAATCCCCCTCCCGACGATACGGTCGAGGCGGACCTTGCCGGACCCCATCAGGGCCTGGAGTTGAGGCGCAGCAACGGGCAGCTTCATGAGGGACGTATCAATCTGCTATCAATCTGGAAACAATTAATAGCAAATTGATAGTCGCATTGCATCGGGCAGCTGCTGGCAGGGCGGCGGACGACGCCCGAAGGCGTCGCCATTGAGTGCTGAAGCCTGGCGGGTGAGGTGTAGCAGTCTCACCCGCCAGGCTTCTCCGGAAGGTCGAATGTCGCCCGGCGCGTCGCTCAGAAGTCCCAGCGCGCCGACAGCGATACCGGGACCGACACGCGGCTGCCGGTGTCGTTGATCGACCCCAGGCCCAGGCCGCCGATGGCGCTGTCGTCGCCGTCCAGGTCGTCGACGTAGCGCACGCCGGTCTGCGCGACCAGGCTGAAGCGCTCGCCCACGGGGATCAGCACGCCGATGTCCACGCCGCCGCTCACCACCCAGCCCTTGTCGGTGAACGGCACGTCGTTGATGGCGATGCCGGCGGCCGGGATCACGAACGTCGCGCGGATCTCTTCGGTTTCGGTGGCGCCCACGCGGCCGGCGACGAACGGGCGCGCGCCGCCAGGCTGCATGAAGTAGTGGCGGTAGCCGACCTCGGCGCTCCAGGCCTCGTAGTCGCTGAAAGTGCCGAAGACCGGCAGCTCGGTGTTGAGTGCCGGCACGAACGCGCCGCCGACCTGCACCGTGCCCTCGTCGGCATGCGACTCACGCAGGTGGCCGAACACCTCGGCGCGGTCGCTGAGGCCGTAGCCGAACTCCAGCCCGTAGGTGCTGGCCATGTCGTAGATGCGGTCGTGGCCGCGCGCACCGATGCGCAGCTCCGCGTCGACGCCGGCCAGTGCCGGGTTCAGCGGGCCCAGGTCCGGGACCACGACGACGGCGCCGTCGTGCACGTCGCCGCTGACCGGCGTGTCGATGCCGCCCAGCAGCGAGAACGACCAGCGGCCCTGCTCGGGCCCGGCGGCGGACGCGGGGGCGGAAAACGCCAGCGACAGGCCGGTCAGCGAAAGACCGGCAGCGAGCAGCAGATTGCGATTCATGGGGGATGCTCCTCTGTGGGGCGGACGGGTGCGTTGCAGGGGCAACGCCGCGACCAGTTACGCCGCCGGCGCGGGGATGGATGCAGCCCGCTGGGCGCGCCTTTTCAGGAGTGATGGGGCGTGTCCGCCAGAGGCGCGGCACACAACCTGCCCAGAGGCATGCAGTCGGCTGGCGAGCACAGCGCGATCCGCGGCTTGATGAACACCGTCGGCGCGCATGAACCAAGCGTTGACCCGCCGCGGTGGACACTCGTGGCACGGGAGCGCATTCCTGCGCCCGGCCGCTATGAGAAGAGACACCTGTCCATGAGTCCGGGGGCCCCGCAGGCCTCCTGAAGTCCGTGTTCTCGTCCGGCAGCAACTCAAGCGGCTACGACCGACGCACCAACCGGGGAATCCTCCGCACCCCTCGCCAGAAGCGCGCGGACGCACGCGGCAGGCACTGAGCCAGGGCTCGCGCGATGGCTCCCGCACCCTCGGGAGTCCTGCCCACCATCGGGGTCCGGTTCACGGTTGCCGTCAGTGAACCGGACCCTTGTCATTTGCCCAGGCTCCGGACCCTGCCCGGAGCGCCACAGGCGCAAACATGTCCCATAGTCGGCATGCCGTCAGGGGACATTACGTTTCAAACGCGAATGTTCTCTGACCCCTTGTTCCGGTCAGGCTTTTGCTTCAGGCGCGGATACGGGGCCAGTGTCGAACTTCTCAGCGTGCGGCGAGAAAGGTCACTCTGACCCCGGTTTCTCAACCTGTCCCGACAACTCCATTCGTCACGCAAAGCCGTGATCCAGCGCCCTCGCGTAGGCTTCCCGAAGTTTCGTCAGGCGGAATCCTTTCGGCGCGAATGACCCGGCCACGGACGCCCATCTAACCAAGTCGCTCTCATCGGGCGTGAGCACCTGCTGACTTGAGTTCCACTCGCTCAGGCGCTTCCACTTCCCATCGCGCCAAAGCTGCTGTGCCCGCACGGGCCACGGTGTTTCACGATTCTTGCCCGCGGCGGCGACTGGAACCAACGTTTGCGCGAACGTCACGTCCAGTTGCGCCGGACATGTTTGCACCCGTGCCCAGCACCCCTCGCGCTTCACCCATTCGGTGATCAGGCGATTACGAACCTGCTCTTCCGGAATTTCCTGCAGAAGCGGCTGGACGATCTCAGCAAGGCGCATGACCTCGTCGAGAAAAGTAGTGGGCGCCTTCTGTGCCCGCCAGATGGCTTTGTAGTCAGGCTCCAAGTGCAGCTCGCCCATACGATGGCTCATCAGCGAGAGCGTATAGGTGGATAAAGGACGCAGAATCGACCCTGCATACCAGCTCTGCTTGGGGATCAGACCATCGACCGCGCGGGTGAGAATGGCGCGTCCCACAAGGCGCTTGAAGTAGGCGGCATTGAAATACTCCGGATCCTTCTCCCAGTTTTCGCGAATGAGCTTGCCGAATGCCGTGATGTTCTTCTGCGCACCCGCGCTCACCTGGTGCGGCTGGCCGGCAAAGGTCATCTCATAGCGCGCGACGTCAGTTTTCGACAGCAACTGCGATTTGGGATTAAGCGTTTGCCAGACCTTGAGCGCGGGGCCCGACCGCCGACGCTGCTCCACACGATAACCACCGGTGGTGCGCTCGAAATACCAGTAGCCGTTGACGCCTGTGGTCGGGCTTTGCGGCGCAAGGGTCTCCCGCGACAGCGTCTCCAAGCGCTTGAAATATGGGTGCCCCGCGAACAGATCCGAGGCTGACACCGCGTTCTGCGCATTCGCGTAGCGCGCGATGTTATGCACCGCGTCGTCAAAGCCCTCCTCTGCTAAGCGCGAAAGCTTCATCTGCACACGCACCTTGGCCAGATCCACTCCTGCCTTGTGCGCCCAGAACAGCGACGCGGTTGTCTGTCCACCGTTGACGATCTGCAGACCTGTTGCCCCGACTATTTCGAAGCCACCATCTTCCGTTCTGGCTAAATCAATGTCCGACGCGGTCGCCGTCAATCCGTTATTGAAGGCGAAGAACATCTCTGGCTCGGTGCGAAGGGTCTCGCGAATGCCCTTGTTGACCTTTCGGCCCTCGCCAAGAAATGCGCGAACGTTCTGTTCGAGAATGCGGCCGCCAAAGGTGTCGTATAGCCCGGCCAGTACGCGTCCCGGAATTACGCACATGTAGGATGTATAGCGCCCGTGGGCATCAGAGCCGGCGGCGAGCGCCGGAATGCCTCGTCCAAAGTCCGCGGGGAAATCAATGCGTATTTCCTCCCGTCCGCGAGTTGAAGCTTCCACGCGTGCCAGCCGGGTGATGTCCCAGAGCTGTACATCCACGGCCGTGGTTCCCAGTTGCAGATCGAAGCTCTTGCTGGTCTGCGCGCCCAGAGGTCGGTCGGACACAAGGTAGATGCAAACCTTAGCGATGTCCCCGCCCGTTGCAAACGTAAACAACTCGCGCGAGAACGAGTGCGCGTCGCTGCTCTCGTCCCATCGATCGGCAAGGCGGTCGTGCACGCTGCCTTCGAGGAAGCGATAAGCACCGTCGACCAGACGGCGCGCTTCATCGGTAAGGACGGGATCCGGATTCTCCGCACCCGACCAGTTCGCCACGATCAGGTTGACCACTCCATCGCTCGGGGAGAATGAATAGGCGTCCACCTGCACCAGGCCGCCGCGGGCCGTCTTGGTGTGCGCCCGGCATAGGTGGTATTCGGTCAGCTCCTCCGCGCTTTCGAGAATCGAGCACGCCCGATCAATGAAGCGCGTGCGCAGGTAGTCTCCTTCAGCAAGCTGTTCGGCATGCAATTCACCGAGCAGGGCCTCGCGGTAACGGAAGGTTTCCTCATCCATCTACGTGTCTCGACAGGGTCGCAAGGGCTGGCAGGGCATCGACTTCAAACTCGGCTAGGCTCGACAAGTCAAGACAATAGGTCGCGGACCGGACGCGCATGTCAGTCGTGGAACGCGTCAGGCGTGGGAAACTGGGGCCGACGGCAAAGGCCCGAGTGCCGGAAATTCTGTAGCGCTGAGTTTCGTAGCGAGCGGAATACTCATAGCCGCGACGAAGCAGCGCCAGATCGAGGCGGTCCATCAAGCCGCCTCCGGCTGCGGCGGCGCGCTCAACCAGCGCGCCGGCCAAGGCATTCAACGACGGCGCCTGTTCGTCCGGGGCGCATTCTATTGCGACCAGCAGCAGCGGCTGATCCGTCGATTCAAGCTGCTCAAGTGATGAGATCGTGGCTACCTGCCGACTTCCCGCCAAGCGCGACTTCACCTCGACCAGTCCCAGCGGAAGCGCAAAGTCCTGGGGGTGGTCATCCGGCGCCACCCACGCTTGGATCGCGCCCTCGATGCCGAGGTGCAAACTCACCCGATCCAAGACCGTTAGTTCGCCGACCAGCCCACGGACCTCCTGTTCCGTTAGTTCATTGGCGCGACCGGCCGCGAGCATCGCCTGCCAATGGTCGAGCCGCCGCAACACCGCGGCGATGGATCGAGCGGGATCTGGCGCGCGAGCCGACGCGTCTAGGATGTCGCGACACAGAAGGTGAAAGACCTCCTTGTGTGTCTCGTCATCGAGAATCAGCGAAAACGATGCAGGCTCGGCGTCGTGCCACTCAAGCGCAACCTCTCGAAGCCGCGGCATCTCGCCCGGCAATGCACCCACCGGGAACCCCTTGAAAAGCACGCCACACGCCCCGTCCTGCCGCTTCATCCAATACGCGTGGAGCGGATGACGACCTTCGACGCGCAACCCAACGACCTGAGGCGCTGGCTCGATTCTCGACCACGGGTCGTCACGCATCGGCCAGTGTCTCCTCTTCATCCTCCTCGTCGATGCTGCTGCCATACAGCTCGCGATACGCGATGAGGTTGGCGGAGTAGCTGACCAGCTGCTCCTTTACCCCCTCAGGCAAAGGGGGAACGCTTAACCCATAGGCTGCGTGGATCTCACCCGCAACTTCGATCTCCGTTTCCGGGTTTTTGTGGCTCACCCGCAGGAGATGAAGCATCAATAGCGGGCGCGACCGATTCCTGCGATAGGCGTGGTCAGGCACGTTGACGTCTGAGCCATGCCATTCGATGGCAGCCGATATTTGACCTTCCGTCAGTCCAAGCCTTTCTGCGCCTCGCGAGGCTACGCGTCGCTTGGTGCCCGACACCAGAAGCGCATTCTTGCGCTCGTGCACGAAACGCTTCTGCGCGCCTACTGCCAGCCCAGCGACATCGAGCACGTCATCTCCAATCGAACGGGAGCTGGACAGAAGCGCAACGTCCCATTCTGCGAAGTCCCGCTTGCGAACGTAGTCGATCAGCGGGATGCGCTGCATTTCCAGAAGCCCAGCATGGACACTGAACGACTCGATGAACTCGACCACACGTTCAGCTCGAACGCGTTTGAACAATCGTGTCGGCTGGTTGGCGTCGCCATTGACGTGTTCTGGCTTGGATCCATCGGCCATGATCGCTGCCACGGTCGTCTTCACGACTGCAATGTTGTGCTCGCGGGCCTGATCGCCCGACAGCAACACCGAAGTCTCGACCATGGAATTGGCCAATCCGATCTGACGGACCATGTCTTTCGCCGTGCGCATCTTGTCGCGCGCGGTGATCATTAGCGTGCCAGGATGGTTTCTCACCGCGAACCCGAAGTCCATGGGCGTGAGATTGGCCCGCTCCATGCGCTTGATCTCGTCGCGCAACTCTTCAGTGGCACCGGCGATGAAGCCATACCAATCCTTGGCATCTGACCGTAGGAACAGGCGGCATAGGTCCTTGAAGCCGTCGCGGTAGCCGAACCATCGCCCCATCTGCAGCAACGTGTCATACATCTGCGTGTTACGCAGGAAGTAGCTGATCGTCAGGCCTTCTAGCGTAAAGCCGCGGGAGAGCGAATTTCCGCCTACGGCAATGACGTTAAGGCCCGTCTCGGCGTGTGCGCGGTAGTCGAGTTTGCCGGCGCTCCTTGAGGCGTTAACCTCTACTACGACCATCGCTGCCGCGGCACGATGCAGCTCGCGCTGGATGTCGACCCAGGCCTCCCCAGCGCCTGCGTAATGTTTTCCCCAAGTGTCATGCAGGGATCGCATCATGGGATCGCGCAGCGCCGCTTCTTCCGACATCGCGTGGCGGTTCTGGATCGCGGACTTTAAAGCTCCAAGGTGTCGGGAGACTTCTTGGGCGACGTCGCTTTGGATACGGGTGAACCGCGACACATTGACAAGCATCGAATGATGCTTGTGGCCTTGGCGGCGAAGGATGCGAATGGCCTTTGACAGCACAAAGCAGTCGACGGCCTCAATCAGACTGTCATCGAGCCCGTCCACGAACCAATCGATCTTGTGGGTGGTGGGCAGCCAGTCCTCTGTCTTTTCCAGATCGACCGTAAGGGCATCTGCGTCGTCGGAAAGAAAATACTCGTTCGCACCGACGTAGTTGGATGGCGCGTCCAGCCCTACGATGAAGTCACGCGGGAATAGATCTTTGCCCTGAGCACCTGTCTCCGTATCCGGGTCGATAAAGATGTTGGCAAAGGGGGTAGCCGTGTAGCCGATGTAGGCGTTGCGCGTAGAGAGGCTGAGCAGCTCGCGGATCAGTCGGTTTATGGTGCGCGGCGCGTCCGGATCCCTTGAGGTGTCCACTGAGGCGTTGTCGGCCTCGTCATCGATCACCAGCATAGGAAGCGTTAGGCCACCGCGTTCGGCGCTCGTGCCCCGGATCCACTCGATGAGATTCTTTAGAATGGACGGGTTCTTCTTGATGACAAGAATGACCGGTTCGCTACTGTTCTGGATAGGAACGCCGAGTCCTTCCGCTCGGGGCCGGCTGAAATCAGAGGCGCGGCTGGTGTAGGCGGTTGCAGTGAAGCCAGGCGAGAGGCTCCCAACGCCGATTTTCTCGGCGTTGGTCTGGCGGCTGAGGATCTGGTCGCTGTCACGCCCGACAAAGCCAAAATCCACCCGTTCCTGTGTCTGCGAGCGGAGGTTGTTGTGAACGCCTGCAATGAGAATGATCACACGGTAACCAGCGTCGGCGGCCTTATTGATCACACCCAAGTAATTGGCCGTCTTGCCGCTTTGCACATGACCTACAACCAGCCCGCGGCGCGACCATGAACCTTCAAGCTTGGGATCACCTGCCAAGTCGACAATCGTCTCGGTGATCTCGCTGATCCTCTGGACCACCGCCTCGCCCATTCCTTCCTTGATCAGGTAGCGGCGATAGCGGTCCCAGTACCGGAAGTCGATCTCATGTAGACGCGCACGAAGCCAGGGCTTGTGGCCTGGATTCTTAATCGTGTGCGAGGCCCCGAGGACCACCCGGAATTCGCGCTCGATTTGCTCGGCCGTGTCGCAGATATCCTCTTCCGTCGGAACCGGGTCGAGGAAGGGAAGCGCAGCGAGGGTTCGCACGCGATCTTCGATCTGTTCGGACGTCTGGGCCACTTGCTGGGCCATCGCGGTGCGCGCGAAATCGAGAAGTTGCGGGTGCAGCATCGGATTTGATCTCTTATCTAGTCTTCGATGCGTCGCAGGCGCTCAAGCACACTGCGCGCAGATGGTTGGGCGGCAAAAACAGGCGTGGAGAGCACGGTGTTGGCGATTGCGGCAGGCAAAGTGTCCTTGCCAGGTGCCATCGCCTCCACAAACGCTGCGAGCATCTGTTCAAGCTCCGCCGCATCCATCTCGTGCTGCCGGACTATCTGAGGGTTGCCCGCAACGTCGGCGAACAAGGCCTCGATGGGCAGTGTTGTTTCCATCGCCAATAACAGCGGCTCGACTGCGGCGTGCGTGCCGACGGACTCCTGCAACGTGGAAATCAGAGGATGCTCGCGTCGGATTTGATAGCGCACGGCGCCCCGCTCCTCGACGCGCTCCCACAGGGGCAGCCCGGCAGCTGCAGCCTGCTTGGTGCCGCGATAGGTGTAAGGGCGCTTGGCCGATTCGGTCATATGCCGGATCAGGGGTCGCAGACGATCGCGGATCACCGCTGGTGTGCGGACCCGGGACTTTCGAACGTCGATGCTCCATTCGGCATCAAGTGAAGTGGGGACATCGACGCGGACACGCAGAAGCTTTGTCAACTCGGCCTTGCGCGCCAGCCCCAGCCACGTGCCGCCCGCAATTAACCGCCGAGCCCGGTATACATACAGACCTTGGGTCTGCACGAGGCTATCGCCCAGTTCCAGCTGTTCAAGTTGTTCAAGTGTGAGGCGCTTGTGGTGCGGCAACGTAAAGGCCTGCACCACAATGTCGCTGCCACCGTGCCCGACCACTTCGACCTCGTGGGCGTCCGATTGCGGGTGCATTAGTCGTGCAAACGGATCCAGCGCTTCAATCGGTGCCCCGTTAATCGACATGGCAATCCGTTCGACGCCATCGGACGATTCCGGAGCGATGAAGCGGTGGAACGTCAGGGCCAAGTGCGCGCGGGCGGTATCAAATAACTCGTTGATCGCCGCGTAGGCCTGCTCGGGAGCGGGTCCGACCGCGTCAAGGCGATCCAAGTGCTCCCAAAGTACCAAGGTGCCATCACCACGCAATTGATCGACTAGCGGCATGCGCTGCAGCTCGTCGCCATCGGGCTTCTGCAGGAGCCACTCGTCGTTGTCGATAACGTAGTCAAGGTCCCACCGGCGGGCAACAAGCCTTCCCCCCTTTCGCGAGACCACCGTAAGCCGCCGAGCTTGGGAAAACGAGGCTGTTTTCATCCCCAGACCAAACCGGCCGAGGTCGCCCTCCGCTCTCACTTCGCTCGGGCTTCGACTGCCGTGGCGCATGGCCTCGGTCAGTTCGTCGGGGTCCATTCCCCGCCCATCATCGAGAATGCCTAGGTAGGGCCGCCCTAGGCCATCCAGATCGTTGACGATGGCGATGTGCGTGGCACCAGCCGAGATGCTGTTGTCCACAATGTCAGCCAAGGCGCTTTCAAAGGAGTACCCGATATCGCGCATCGACTCCAGAAGCCGTGCCGCGCTTGGCCGAAGCACCTCTTCGGCCAGTTCCCTTACCGCCATGCCTCCCCCCGGTGCAGTGGCAAATGTGCAATCGTCCCGACTGTAGAGCATTCCTGGGCGCAGCGGGAGCGGGCTTGGTCAGCGCCCCTTTTGACGTCAGAATGCGCATCGCTTTTTGACAACAGGTATGGCGCCTTGCCATCCTGGCGGCCTTGCTCAACGGCCGCTCTGGCCCGGGATTTCGTGCTGTGCCTGCAATTCCTGTCGTGGACATCTTCGCCGGCGCCGGCGGACTGGGTGAGGGATTCGCTGCGTATCGTCCACGAGGGGCCACCCAAGGACCCTTCCGTGTCGCGCTATCCGCGGAAATGGATGCCAACGCTGTGCGTACCCTGCGCACGCGCGCGTTCTTCCACCAGTTCCCCCAGGGAGAAGCGCCGGAAAGCTACTACGCTTACGCCGCCGGGAAGATTGATTCGCCTTGGACCGAAGCCACCCGTGACAAATGGACTGCCGCGCAACCGGAAGCCATTCAGGTCGAGCTGGGAAAGAAGCACGACGACGCGCTCCTCGATGCCCGCATCGCTGACGTCGCTGAACAGGCCGGGCGAAACGGCACACCTTGGGTATTGGTCGGCGGACCGCCGTGCCAAGCGTTCTCGCTGGCCGGCCGCGCCCGAAACCTTGGGAACGAGGGCTATATCGCCGAACATGACGAGCGGCATTTCCTCTACCGCCATTACCTCCGGCTTCTGTCCCGCTACCGCCCCGCGGCATTCGTGCTGGAGAACGTGCGCGGCATGCTTTCCTCGCGCATTTGGGGCGAACTCCTGTTCGATGACATTTTCCAGCAACTGCAGCGCCCGGGTGGCCCGAAGGGGCCGCGCTATCGCATCGAGCCACTGGTGGTGCGCGAGGCCGCTGGCCGGGTGCCGGAGCCCAGCGATTTCCTCGTTTTCAGCGAGGTCTTGGGCGTGCCGCAGACGCGCCACCGCGTCATTCTCATCGGCGTACTGGAGCCAGACTTTCCGCGCATCAAGCCGCTGATGCCCTCAACCAAATCGGCGACGGTGGGCGAGATGATTGGCGGGCTGCCTCCGCTGCGCAGCTCACTCACCGACAGGGAAACGCAGGACTGGCCTTCCTTCGCGTCGAAACTGCTGACGAGGACCGCAAAAGCGGCGTGCAAGACCGATGCAGCCACGGCTCAACTGCTCGCCGAATTGGCCGAGCGTGGAGCGTCGGCCCCGGATGCCGGGGTCGGCGGGCGCTGGGTGTCTTGGAACCCGTCCGCGGCCCTGCCTGCCCATTTGAAGTGCCTGATGCACGACCCACGTCTCAAGGGCGTGCTGCAACACTTTACCCGTGGGCAGATGCAGTCGGACCTCATGCGCTATGCCTACGCGGCAGCCTACGCCCGCGTGCATGGTCGATCGCCACGTGGCGCGACCGAGTTCCCGGCGGCGCTTCACCCTAACCACGAGAGCTGGAAAAAGAGCAGCCACTTCGTCGATCGGTTTAAGGTGCAGCGCGCGGATGCGCCCTCCTCCACGATCACCAGCCATCTTGCGAAAGACGGGCACTACTTCATCCACCCCGACCCATCGCAGCTGCGTAGCCTGAGCGTCCGCGAGGCAGCGCGCCTGCAGACGTTCCCGGACAATTATCTGTTCGAAGGCCCGCCGGTGAGTCAGCGCAAGCAGGTGGGCAACGCCGTCCCGCCCTATCTGGCCCAGCAGATCGCCTCGGTCATCCATGAGACTCTGGCCTAGTACCGCTTTCGGTGAACTCTGCCGATGGTTCGTCGCTTCGAATGAACTCCACAAGTCGAGAGAGCGTCTCGTCGGGATCGGCCCGTAGAGCGCACTCCCACACCACTGCCACACGCCAGCCGGACTCGCGCAGCTGGGCTTCGGCGCGGATATCGCGCGCAACATTTCCTTCGATCTTGGCTTTCCACCAATCCGTACGGGTCTTGGGAAGCCGGAAGTAGCGACAGCCCTTGTGGCCATGCCAGAAACAGCCATGGACCAGCACCACTGTTCCCCACTTGGGAAGAACAACGTCCGGCCGCCCGGGCAGATCCTTGGCAAAGAGCCGAAATCGTAAACCGGCCCGATGCAGATGGCGCCGCACCAGAAGTTCCGGCTTGGTGTTGGCGCCACGAATGCCAGACATCATCCGTGAACGTACTTCGGGGCTGATCTTTTCGGCCATAAGGAACAGCCTGCTCTAGACCGCGTCGTAACGGTGTTCCGATCACCCCCTTCGTCAAAAAAAGCCCCCTCCTGCGGGAGCTTCTGGTATCAAACCCCAATCGGATTCGGCTTCTCCGAATCAATCTTGTACTGCTTGATCGCCCGCGCCACATCCTTCGCCGCTCATCTTCCCTTCCGCCGCCAGCGCCGTCGATCGCGGCCTGGGCGATGTAGTAGCGGTCCACCTCGAAGTGGCGGCGCAGGTTGGCGCGGGTGTCGGAGCGGCCGAAGCCGTCGGTGCCGAGCACGGTGTAGCGCATCGGCACGAACTCGCGGATCTGGTCGGCGATAGACGCGCATGTAGTCGGTGGCGGCGATGGCCGGGCCCTGGCGGCCTTCCAGCAGCTGGGTGACGTACGGCTTGCGCGGGGTCTTGGCTTCGGGGTGCAGGCGGTTGTGGCGGATGGCGTCCACGCCGTCGCGGGCCAGCTCGTTGAAGCTGGGGCAGGACCAGATGTCGGCGGTGACGCCGAAGTCCTTGTCGAGCAGTTCGGCGGCGGCGATGGCCTCGCGCAGGATGGTGCCGGAGCCCAGCAGCTGCACGCGCAGCTCGCCCTTCTTGGGCTTGCCGGCGTCCTTGAGCAGGTACATGCCCTTGATGATCCCCTCGGCGCTGCCTTCGGGCATGTCCGGGTGGGCGTAGTTCTCGTTCATCAGGGTGAGGTAGTAGTACTCGTCCTGCTGCTCGGCCGAGCATGCGCTGCATGCCGTGCTGGATGATGGTCACCACTTCGTAGCCGAAGGTGGGGTCGTAGGCTGCGGCAGTTGGGGATGGCGCCGGCCAGCACGATGCCGTGGCCGTCCTCGTGCTGCAGGCCTTCGCCGTTGAGCGTGGTGCGGCCGGCGGTGGCGCCGAGCAGAAAGCCGCGCGCGCGCATGTCGGCCGCCTGCCAGGCGGAGTCGCCGATGCGCTGGAAGCCGAACATCGAGTAGTAGATGTAGAACGGCAGCATCTGCAGGTCGTTGGTGCTGTAGCTGGTGGCCGCGGCCATCCAGCAGGCGAACGCGCCGGCCTCGGTGATGCCTTCCTCCAGCACCTGGCCGGCCGCGTCCTCGCGGTAGTACATCAGCTGGTCGCGGTCGACCGGCTTGTACTTCTGGCCCTGCGGGCGCGTAGATGCCCAGCTGGCGGAACAGGCCTTCCATGCCGAAGGTGCGCGCTTCGTCGGCGACGATCGGCACGCAGCGCGGGCCGACCTGCTTGTCGCGCAGGATGATGTTGAGCATCTGCACGAAGGCCATGGTGGTGCTGATCTCGCGCTCGCCGGTGGACTTGAGCAGGCGGTCGAAGACTTCGAGCTTCGGCACCTCCAGCGACTGCGTGGCCTTGCGGCGGCGCTGCGGCAGGAAGCCGCCCAGCGCCTTGCGGCGCTCGAGCATGTACTGGACTTCCGGCCGAGTCCTTGCCCGGGTGGTAGAACGGCACGGCGCCGTCCTTGAGCTGCGTCGTCGGTGACCGGGATGCTTGAAGCGGTCGCGGAACGGCGCGCACGGCCTCGTCGTCCATCTTCTTGGTGCCGTGGGTGGGGTTGAGCGACTCGCCCGAGCGCGCCCATGCCGTAGCCCTTGACCGTCTTGGCCAGGATCGACGGTGGGCATGCCCTTGGTGTTGGCGGCCTCGTGGTAGGCGGCGTAGACCTTGTGCGGGTCGTGGCCGCCGCGGTTGAGGCGCCAGATGTCGTCGTCGCTGAGGTTGGCGACGAGCGCGGCGGTCTCCGGGTATTTGCCGAAGAAGTGCTCGCGCGTGTACGCGCCGCCGAAGGCCTTGCAGTTCTGGTACTCGCCGTCGACGGTTTCCATCATCAGCTGGCGCAGCTTGCCGGTGGTGTCGCGCGCCAGCAGCGGGTCCCAGTAGCTGCCCCAGATGGTCTTGATGACGTTCCAGCCGGCGCCGCGGAACTGGCCTTCCAGCTCCTGGATGATCTTGCCGTTGCCGCGCACCGGGCCGTCGAGGCGCTGCAGGTTGCAGTTGATGACGAAGACCAGGTTGTCGAGGCCTTCGCGGCCGGCCACGGAGATGGCGCCGAGGCGACTCGGGCTCGTCGGTCTCGCCGTCGCCCAGGAAGCACCACACCTTGCGGTCGGACTTGGGCATCAGGCCGCGGGCTTCGAGGTACTTCCAGTTGCGCGCCTGGTAGATGGCGGCGATCGGGCCCAGGCCCATCGATACGGTGGGCAGCTGCCAGTAGTCGGGCATCAGCCAGGGGTGCGGGTAGGAGCTGATGCCGCGGCCGTCGACTTCCATGCGGAAGTGGTCGAGCTGGTCCTCGGTCAGGCGGCCTTCGAGGAAGCTGCGCGCATAGATGCCCGGCGAGCTGTGGCCCTGGATGCCGATGAGGTCGCCGGGGTGGTCGTCGGACGGCGCGCGCCAGAAGTGGTTGAAGCCGACGTCGTACAGCGTGGCAGCGGAGGCGAAGCTGGCGATGTGGCCGCCCAGGTCGCCGGGCTTGCGGTTGGCGCGCACGACCATGGCCATCGCGTTCCAGCGGATGATCGAGCGGATGCGCCATTCCATCGGCGGTCGCCGGGGCTCTTGGCCTCCAGGTGCGGCGGGATGGTGTTGATGTATTCGGTGGTCGGCGAGAACGGCAGGTGCGCGCCGGCGCGGCGCGTCACCTCGACCATGCCCTGCAGCAGCTGGTGGGCGCGCTGCGCGCCATCACGGGCGATGACGGCCTGGACCGACTCGACCCATTCGCTGGGTCTCGGTGGGGTCCGGATCGGTCTGCAGCAGGTCGTCGAAGGGGCTCTGGTACGTCGTCGTCATGCGCCTCGCGGCCCCGTGGCCGCGCCTCGTTGTCGATGGGGGAAATAGAGCGGGGATTCTAGCAGTGGGGGTGGGGGTGGCCTTGGGGTTGGGCTGCATCGTTGGAGAGGCAGAGAACAGGGCCGGGAACGTACGTGGGCGTGTGGTGCGTGGGTGGCGCGGCTTTGCACCTGTAGGAGCGACGTGAGTCGCGACCGAACCCCACGCGCCGATGGGGCATCGTCCGACTGCGGTGGCTGGTATCCGGTCGCATCGTTCCTGGATGCCGAACTCCATTCCCCACTCCGGCCACGTCGCGCTGCGTCGCGGGCGTGTTTCCTTGCCCGGGCAGGTCTACCTGGTGACGTTCACGACGGACGCGCGGCGGCTCCTGTTCACGCAGTTCTGGACCGGCGCCGTGGCTGCAGCGGCGATGGTCGATCCGAGGGTATGGCGTGATGCCAAGCTGCTGGCATGGGTGCTGATGCCTGACCACTGGCATGGGCTCGTACAGCTCGGCGAGCGCGATTCGCTGGACCGCGTCGTGCAGCGGTTGAAGACCAACAGCGCGCGGCGAGTACGTCAGGAGGCGAACGTGGAGTACCGCGTCTGGGCGCCCGGGTACCACGACCATGCATTGCGGAAGGAGGAGGGAGTGCGGGCGGCGGCGCGGTACGTGATCGGAAATCCGGTCCGGGCGTCATTGGTTGGGCGGCTTGGGGACTACCCGTTCTGGGATGCGGTTTGGGTCAAGGGCGACGCGCCGCGGTTGTAGGAGCGACGTAAGTCGCGATGCATGCCCGTCCGGAGTGGCGCGGTCGCGACTTACGTCGCTCCTACACAGGACCTTGTTGATTCACTGGGTCGTGGGGTCGCGACTTATGCCGCTCCTGCAAAAGATCCCGACCTGCTTTGTAGACCCGCGACGGCCGTCGCTTGACGCTGCCCGACCCCGCGCGGATGCTGCGCGCTCTGCCATACGGGGCGATGCGATGGCGACGGGGTCGGGGGGTGCAGGCGGGCAACGCACCGGCACGGCCCCGGAGGCCGTGGCCTGGATGCACAGCCTGCGCACGCGGCTGACGCTGTGGACCAGCCTGGGCAGCGCGGCGCTGCTGTTGGCCGTCATCGGCCTGACCTACGTGGCGGCGCGGCAGATCCTGCTGGACAAGGCGCGCGAGGGCGTGCGTGCGCAGGCCGAGCAGATCGCCATCGGCATGGAGCGGACCTTCGAGGCGGTGGCCATTGCCGCGGCCACGCTGGCCGAGGGCGTGCGCGAGGCCGGGCACGACCGCGAGCGGCTCGACGGCCTGCTGCGCACGGTGGTGGTGGCCGACCCCAACATCGTCGGCGCGATGCTGGTGCTGGAACCGGGCGCGCTGTCGCCCGGTGGCGCGGGACATACGTGGTACGTGCGCAGGCAGGGTGACGGCACGCTGTACGAGCAGAGCATGTCAGCCCGCGGCTACGACTACCGCGGCGAGTCGTGGTGGCACCGCACGCGCAACGGCAAGCAGCCGTGGTGGTCGGAGCCCTACCGCAGCGAGGCGACCGGCGGCGAGCTGTTCGTCACCTACAACCGGCCCGTGTGGGCGGTGCGCGGTGCGCACCAGGACCCGGTCGTCGGCATGGTCAGCGTCGACGTGCCGGTGCACTGGCTGCGTATCGGCCTGGGACAGGAGGCGACGGGCGACCTGAGGCGGCGCATCCTGCTGAGCCCGGAGCGGCGCTTCGTGGTCCATCCCAATCCGGACCTGGAGCTGCAGGTCACGCTGGACGAGCTGGTCACGCAGCCCGCATACGCCCAGTTGGAGACGCTGGTCACCGCACTGCGCGCCGGCGAGGGCGCGGAGGCGACGTACCGCGACCCCACCACCGGCGCCAACCGGCTCACGCTGATGCGCCCGCTGGTCGACAGCGGCTGGACGCTGGGCCTGAGCGTGTCCGAGCAGGTGGTGCTGGCCGAACTCAACGAGACCACGCGCGCCGTCGCGCTGGGCAGCGCGCTGGCGGTGCTCAGCCTGTGGCTGTTGATGGGGATCACCGCGCGACGGGTGACGCGGCCGTTGGGCGGGTTGACCGAATCGGCCGGGTACTTCGCCGCCGGCGAGTTCGACTGGCCGCTGCCGCACACGCAGCGCCGCGACGAGGTGGGAGTAATGGCGCGCGCGTTCGACAGCGCGCGCAGTTCGATCAAGCAGCACATGGGCGAGATCGAGGCGATGGCCGCGGCGCGCCAGCGGTTGGACAGCGAGTTGGCGATCGCGCGCGACATCCAGCGCTCGATGCTGCCGCCGCCGCGGCGCCTGCAGGCCGGCGGCGCCATCGTCGAAGTGCACGGCGCACTGGAGCCGGCCAAGGCGGTGGGCGGGGACTTCTACACCTTCTTCGAGCGCACGCCGGGGTCGCTGTGGTTCGTGATCGGCGACGTGTCCGACAAGGGCGTGCCGGCTGCGCTGTTCATGGCGCGCACGGTGACGATGCTGGAGGCGGCGGCGCGCGTGTGCGGGCAGCCCGACGACGCCCTGCGCGTGGCGGCGTGGCAGCTGGCCGAGGGCAACCACGCGTGCATGTTCGCCACCGTGCTGTGCGGCGTGCTCGACACCGCCACCGGCGCGCTGGTGCTGGCCAGCGCCGGGCACGATGCGCCGGCGCTGCTGCGCGCAGTCGGCGGCGCGGCGTTCGTGCCGCTCGCTACCGGCAGTGCGCTGGGCCTGGACAGCGGCGGCGACTACCCGCTGTGGCGCGGCACGCTGGCGCCGGGCGAGGCGCTGGTGGCCTTCACCGACGGCATCACCGAAGCGTTCAACGACGCGCAGCAACCCTTTGGCGAGGCGCGCCTGCTGCACGCACTGGAGCTTGGACGCGACGCGGCGTCGCAGTGCGCGGCGGTGGTGGCGGGCGCGCACGCGCATGCCGCCGGCGCGCCACAGTCCGACGACATCACGGTGCTGGTGATCGCCCGCGCGATGGCCACGCACGACGACACACCCCATCCATCCGACACCCCGGGAGGTGCCACGACATGGACATCCGCCTGAGCGTACCGGCCGAGCGGGAGCGGCTGGACGACCTGACCGCCGCGATCGCCGCGGTGATGGAACGCCACGACATCGCGCAACCGGTGATCGACGACGTGGTGCTGATCGCGGAAGAGGTGGTGTGCAACACCGCCGACTACGGCTTCGATGCCGGGCAGGAGCGCGAGATCGTGGTCGCGATCCGCGCCGCCGAGTCGGCACTGCACCTGCAGTTCCGCGACAACGGCCGTCCCTTCGACCCGTTGTCGCAACCGGCCCCGGACCTGGAGGCCGACCTCGACGAGCGCCCCGTCGGCGGGCTGGGCGTGCACCTGGTCCGGCAGCTGGCGCGGCGCGTGGACTACGCACGCGACGGCGCCTACAACGTGCTGGACGTGACCCTCGACCTCATCCCCTCGGAGACCGGCGATGCACCTTGAAATCCAGACCGCGCCGCGCAGCGGCACCAGCCAGCGCGTCGCCCTGTTCGGCCGGCTGGATACCCACAGCTATCCGCAGCTCGACGCCGAACTCGCGCCGGTGCTGGACGCTGGCGACCCGCCGGTGATGTCGCTGGTGCTGGACCTGGCGGGGCTCAACTACATCAGCTCGGCCGGCATCCGCTCGATCTTCAAGGCGCGCAAGGCGCTGACCGAGCGCAACGGCAAGCTGCTGGTGGTCAACCCGCAGCCGCAGATCCAGAAGGTGTTCGACGTGGTCAAGGCCGTGCCGATGAGCGACATCTTCAGTTCGGTCGCCGAGGCCGACGCGTACCTGGACATGGTCCAGCGCAAGGTGGTGAGCGGGGATGAGGATGAGTAGCGGCGCGTGGCGTGGGTCGGTGACCTTTGCATGAGCGACGTGGGTCGCGACCGGGATGCGGCGCGGGTTTCGTGGAGCGTGGTTCGCGGCTGAAGCCGCTCCTACAGGGGGCCTCGTCGCCTGGATTGGCGCGGTCGCGACTGACGTCGCTCCTACAAAAGACCCCGGGGTGTTGATCCAGCGGCGGAGCGCTAGCGGGTGCTGCCGAACCATTTGCGCGGCAGCAGCAGCTTGACGGCGCGTTCGGCGCTCTTGCGGCGCAGGCCGGGGCGAATCAGGCCCTGCCAGAGGGGGGCGATCCATTCGTGGCGCGGGCGTTCGAGGATGGCTTCGCGCTGCTCGGCTTCCAGGCGGTACATGCGGGCGACCTGGCGGGCGGCGCGCAGGACGGCAGGGTCGATCGCGGCGCCCTCTTCCACCACGCGCGCGATGGCGCCGTCGAGGTCGGCCGCGACGTCGCGGTACATGCGCAGCAGGCGGCGGTAGCGGCGCTGGAACGCCTCCTGGCTGCCGTCGCCCTTGGCGAACACCCAGCTGCTGAGGTTTCCGGCGCCGGCGGTGTAGCGCAGCAGACGGTCGGGCAGCTGCACGCCGCGACCGAGCAGCGCGCCTCGCATGGTCAATGCGTTGTCCTCGACCTGCGCATGGAGCGGCCCGATGCGGTCGAAGACCTCACGCCGCCACGCCATGGACGCACCGATCAGCGTGGTGAAGCGGCCGGCGCTCGCGAAGTGGCGGATGTCGAACGCCTCCGGCACGCGCCCCCGGTCCGGGCCCAGGGGTGCGCCCGCGTCATCGACCTTGTCATACGCGCTGCCGGCGACCATCACCCGCGGATCGGCATCGAAGGCCGCCAGCAGCCGCTCGACGCGGTGCGGATACGACACGTCGTCGCCGGCCATCTGCACGACGATGTCGGTGTCGACTTCGGCCATGCGCGCCGACAGGTGCGCGCCCAGCCCGAGGTTGTCCGGGTTGCGCACGGCGCGGACCTCATGCGGGCCGTGATCGGCGTCGAGCGCCTGCTGGATGCGCGGCCACGAGTCGTCCGGGGACGCATCGTCGGACACCACGATGCGGCACGGCACCGTCTGCGCCAGCGCACCGGCGATCGCCGCGCCGACGCGCGCGCCGGTGTTGTAGTTCAACAGCAGGACGGTGGCGCGCGGCGCGGTCATGCGCGGAGGTGGTCGGTCAGCCGAACGCGGCGCGGATCTGCGCGTCGACCGCGGCGATCGCGGTCATGTTGACCACGCGCCGCGGGGTCGCGGCCGGGGTCAGGATGTGCGCGGCCTTGTCCAGGCCCATCAGGATCGGCCCCAGCGCGACGCCCTCGGTCATCACCCGGATCATGTTGTAGGTGATGTTGGCCGCGTCCAGGTTGGGCATGACGAACAGGTTGGCGCGGCCGCTCAACGTGGTGTTGGGGAAGATGCGCTGGCGGATGCCTTCGTCCCAGGCGGTGTCGGCCATCATCTCGCCGTCGACCTCGAGCCTGGGCACGCGCGCGGCGAGGATCTCGCGCACGCGGCGCATCTTGGCGGCGCTGGGGTTGTCGTGGCTGCCGAAGTTGGAGTGCGACAGCAGCGCGACCTTGGGCTCGATGCCGAACAGCTTGAGTCGGTAGCTGGCCTGCAGCGTGGCCTCGGCGATCTGCTCGGCCGACGGGTCCAGCTGCACGTGCGTGTCGAGGAAGAACCACGTGCCCTGGTTGTTGATGACGCCGGTCATCGCCGCGGTGCCGTGCACGCCCGGGTCGAAGTCGAACACGCTGCGCAGGTAGCCCAGCTTCTTGTGGAAGCGGCCGACGATGCCGCAGATCATCGCGTCGGCCTCGCCGCGCTCGACCATCAGCGCGGCGATCAGCGTCGGGCGCGAGCGCAGCAGGTTCTTGGCCGCGGCAGGCGTCACGCCGCGGCGCTCGGTCAGCGCGTGGTACTGCTGCCAGTAGTCGTCGAAGCGCGGATCGGAGTTGATGTTGGTCAGCTCGAAATCCACGCCGGCGCGCATGCGCAGGCCGAGGCGGTCGATGCGGGTCTGGATGACGTCGGGGCGGCCGATCAGGATCGGCGTGGCCAGGCGCTCGTCGATCACCGTCTGCACCGCGCGCAGGACGGTCTCCTCCTCGCCCTCGGCGTACACCACGCGCTTGCGGTCGCTGCGGGCGCGGTCGTAGACCGGCTTCATCAGCAGGCCGGTGCGGTGGATGAACTGGCCCAGCTGCTCGACGTAGGCCTCCATGTCCTCGATCGGGCGCGTGGCGATGCCGGTTTCCATCGCCGCCAGCGCCACGGCCGGCGCCAGCATCACCAGCAGGCGCGGGTCGAAGGGGCGCGGGATCAGGTACTCGGGGCCGAAGGTCGGCATGTCGCCGCTGTAGGCGCTGCCCAGGTCGGAGGCCTCCATGCGCGCCAGCCGCGCGATGGCGCGCACGCAGGCCAGCTTCATCGCCTCGTTGATGCCGGTGGCGCCCACATCCAGCGCGCCGCGGAAGATGTACGGGAAGCAGAGCGCGTTGTTGACCTGGTTGGGGTAGTCGCTGCGGCCGGTGGCGATGATGCAGTCCGGGCGGACGGCCTTGGCTTCTTCCGGGAGGATTTCCGGGTAGGGATTGGCCAGCGCCAGGATGATCGGGCGCGGCGCCATCGTCGCCACCATCTCGGGCTTGAGCACGCCGCCGGCCGACAGGCCCAGGAAGATGTCGGCGCCCTCGACGATGTCGGCCAGGGTGCGCTTGTCGGTATCGCGGGCGTAACGCGCCTTGTCGGGGTCCAGGTGGGGGCGGCCGGTATAGAGCACGCCGTCGCGGTCCACCGCCAGGATGTTCTCGGGCTTCATGCCCAGCGCCACCAGCATGTCCAGGCACGCGATGCCGGCTGCACCGGCACCGGCCGTGGCCAGCTTGACGTCCTCGATGCTCTTGCCGACCACTTCCAGCGCGTTGAACACCGCCGCGCCGACGATGATCGCGGTGCCGTGCTGGTCGTCGTGGAACACCGGGATCTTCATCCGCTCGCGCAGCTTGCGCTCGACGATGAAGCACTCCGGCGCCTTGATGTCCTCCAGGTTGATGCCGCCGAAGGTCGGCTCCAGGCTGGCGATGATGTCGACCAGCCTGTCGGGATCCTTCTCGTCGACCTCGATGTCGAACACGTCGATGCCGGCGAACTTCTGGAACAGCACGCCCTTGCCTTCCATGACGGGCTTGCCGGCCAGCGGCCCGATGTCGCCCAGCCCCAGCACCGCGGTGCCGTTGCTGATCACCGCCACCAGGTTGCCGCGCGCGGTGTAGTCGAACGCGGTGGTGGGGTCGGCAGCGATCTCCTCGCAGGCGTAGGCCACGCCCGGCGAGTACGCCAGGGCGAGGTCGCGCTGGGTCACCATCGCCTTGGTCGCGATGACCTTGATCTTCCCCCGCGGGGCGATGCGGTGGTAATCGAGCGCGGCTTGCTTGAAATCGTCGGTGTTGGACATCGGGGCGTCGGCCAGGGGCGGCTGGGGGGCCCCGATTCTAGCGGAGCGCGGCGGCGGGGCCGCGCCGCGATGAAATCCACCTTCTGCACAGCCAAAGCGCGCCGCAGCGCGCTGCGTTACACGCTTGGCGGACAACCCGGGTGCGCGGCCCTTACCCGAGCTACTACTTATCTGGACCGTGGAACCTGCCGCTCATGCCATCGCGGCTTCCGCCGCAATGGCATGGCTGCGGCTCATTGGTAGGAGCGCCGTAAGGGAGCGTCGAATAACTTGCCTTTGCCCGTCATTCCCGCCTTCGCGGGAATGACGATAGGAATTTCGGGTTGTTTGCGGTTCCCGTCAGTCGCGACCGTGGTCCGGGTTCTTCACCGATCCTGCCGGCGCTGGCGGATGCGGTCGCGAGGATTCAGAGGGTCAGGTGGCCGTCGTCGGCGTTGACGGCGTCCAGGCGGATGCGGTTGGCGAACAGGGAGAACGCGAGCATCCCGGCCAGGCCGTTGGCGCGGGTGATCCACGGCGGCATCCAGCGCGCGGGCACCAGCGCGCCGGACTCGAACAGCGGCTCGAAGCGCTGCACGTCGGCCAGCGTCATCTTGCCGGCGAACAGCCAGCGGCAGGTCTGCAGCTTCTGCGCGCGCAGCGCCCAGCGGAAGAAGGTGTGCACGCCGATCAGGCCGCGCAGGTAGACCGCATCCTTGGTGAACGCCGAGCCGCCCTCCACCGGCACGCCGCGGAACACGCGCTGCGCCGAGGAAAAGCTGTCGACCGGGCTCTGCTCGGCGGCGATGAAATAGTTGAAGACGTCGATGAAGTCGGCGCCGTCCATCGCCATGGCCACGGCCTCGATGCGAAGGCTGAGGCGCTTCATGCGGCCGATGTCGATGCTGCCGGTGATCTGCTCGGCGAAGGTCGCCAGGCCTTCCTGGGTCTCGGTCACGCGCGGCGACGGCAGCGCCAGGCTCGGCAGCACCGGCTGCTCGCGGCCGTTGAGCGCGGTCAGCGAGTGCACGAACGCCTCGTGCTGCAGCAGCTGGTCGCGGTCGTAGTCGCTGAAGGCGGCGCCGCCGCGCAGGCGGATGCGGGTGGCGCCGGCGGCGGCCTTGGCGATCAGGTTGGGATCGATCACCACGTCGATGACGCGGCCATCGAAGTAGCTGTCCAGGTCGCGCTGCAGCTGCAGCTGAAGGGCGGTGGCCGAGATCGAGATGTGCTCGGCCGGCGCCATCAGCTCGTGGTCGAGCTCATCGGCGATCGAGATGAAGTGCCGCGCGGCCTCACGCGTGGTCGGGCCGTTGCCCGGAAGCGGCTCGTCGGGGCGCCCGAACAGGCGCACCGAATGCGTTGTCACCGCGGTGGTGCCCAGGGATTCCAGCAGCGCGGCGGCCTCGTCCCAGCTGGCGGTGGACTCGACCAGGTACCGGCCCAGCGGGTGATCGGGGTCGGCCGCTTTCGCAATGGCCGACAGCTCGCGGCGCACCGGACCGAAGTCGTGGCGCGGGTAGTCGATCTTCGGCAGCACCGTGTTGCCGGCGGCATGCTCGGCCAGGAAACGGCGCTCGATCTCGGCCGGCCAGCTGGTCAGGGTCAGCAGCTTGATGTCGCGCACGGCCGCGACCATGCGCGCATCCAGCGCGGCGTGGTGGACGATCTCCGGCGCGTCAGCGTTTTCCATGCTTGCCGGCCATGCGCTTGTTGGGCGCCTTGCCCTGCCCCTTCTCGCTGGCGTCCTGCGCGCGCCGCTGCGCGAGGCGGTCGGCGGCCCCGGCGACTTCATCGCCGAGCTTGCGGTAGTTGGCAAACCGCTGCGGGTCGAGCGTGCCGGCCTCGATCGCGGCGCGCACCGCGCAGCCGGGTTCGCGCTCGTGGGCGCAGTCGCGGAACCGGCACTGGGCGGCGACGGCTTCGACGTCGGCGAAATTCTCCGCCACGTCCTCCTCGCCGGTGGGCTTGAGCTCGCGCATGCCGGGCGTGTCGATCATGCAGGCGCCGGTGGGCAGCGGGATCAGCGCGCGGTGGGTGGTGGTGTGGCGCCCGCGCGAGTCGCTGCCGCGCACTTCGCCGGTCTTCATGCGCTCGATGCCCAGCAACGTATTGGTGAGCGTCGACTTGCCCGCGCCGGACGAGCCCACCAGCACCACGGTGCGGCCCGGCCCCAGCCACGGCTTGAGCGCGGCGACCGAGTCGGCCTCGCGCGCGTTGACGGTGCGCACCGCCACGCCTTGCGCGGCGAGTTCGGCCAGGGCTGCGACCGCGCCGGGCAGCGCGTGTGCGCCTTCGGCCATGGCCACGTCCGCCTTGGTCAGCACCACGACCGGCTCGGCGCCGCCGCGCACCAGCAGCAGGTATCGCTCGATGCGGCGCGGGTTGAAGTCGGCGTCCAGTCCGCACACCACGAACACGGTGTCGACGTTGGCGGCGATCAGCTGCTGGCGGTAATGCTCACCGGCGGCGCCGCGCTTGATGGCCGTGCGCCGCGGCAGCAGTGCCACGACCTTGCCGGCTTCCAGCGTGCCTTCCACCAGCACCCAGTCGCCCACGGCGGGCCGCTGTTCGGGGTCGACCCCGCCCTTGCGCGTGTTGGGCGGCCGCTGCCATTCGGGCAGGGACTCGACGGAACGGGTGTCGCCGCTGGCGTCCACCGCGATCTGGTAGCCGCTGCGGTGCTGCTCGACGATGCGCGCCGGCCAGGCGGCGGGTGTTCGGCCATCAGCGTCGCGCCAGGCCTCCACGGCAGGCAGCCCGTCGGGCTGCAGGGGCCAGCCGATCGCCTGCAGGGCGGCGGCGGTGGAGGTCAACGGCGGTCGCGGGCTGGGGTCATGGCGCGGATTCTAGCCCCGTGCCGCGACCGGACCGAGCGTGGATGCCCAGGGCGTGGCTGGAATGGGCGCGGGCGCACGTTCAACCGGTCGCGGATCGCCTTGCCGCGCCTGCTCCGACGCCGGCGGTGGAATCGGCTAGGCTGCCCGCACCCTCCACGACGCCCTGCCCGATGTCCCGCCAGCCTCAAGACCCGCGAACGCCTGTCCGAAGTCCGTTACGAGATCCGCGGCGAGCTGGCGCGGCGGGCGCGCGAGCTGGAGGCCCAGGGCCGGCAGCTGATCAAGCTCAACATCGGCAACCCCGGCGCGTTCGGGTTCCGCGCGCCCGAACACCTGCAGCGCGCGATCGCCGACCGCATCGCCGACACCGACCCGTACACGCACCAGCAGGGCCTGCCGGCCGCGCGCGAGGCGGTCGCCGCGTTCCACCGGCAGCGCGGCACGCCCAACGCGAGCCCGGAGCGGGTGTTCATCGGCAATGGCGTCAGCGAGCTGATCGACCTCAGCCTGCGCGCGCTGCTCAACCCGGGCGACGAGGTGCTGCTGCCCTCGCCCGACTACCCGCTGTGGTCGGCGGCGACCATCCTCAACGACGGCCGGCCGGTGTACTACCGCTGCGCACCCGAGAACGGCTTCCTCCCCGACCCCGACGAGATCGAGAAGCTGGTCTCGCCACGCACGCGCGCCATCGTCCTGATCAACCCCAACAACCCGACCGGCGCGGTGTACCCGCGCGAGCTGCTCGAGCGCATCGTCGCGATTGCCGCCCGCCACGGGCTGCTGCTGATGAGCGACGAGATCTACGACTCGATCCTGTTCGATGGCGCGGTGTTCCAGCCGCTGGCGCCGCTGGCCGGCGACGTGCCGTGCCTGTCGTTCGGCGGGCTGAGCAAGGTGCACCGCGCCTGCGGCTGGCGCGTGGGCTGGGCGGTGCTGTCGGGCGACGCGCTGGCCTCGGGCGAGTTCCACCACGCGATGGACCTGCTGGGCGCGCTGCGCCTGTGCGCCAACGTGCCGGGGCAGTTCGCGATCGAGGCGGCGCTGCACGGCGAGGACACCATCGCCGCGCTGTGCGCGCCGGGCGGCCGGTTGTACGAAGCGCGACGCGCGGTGGTCGGAGGCCGTCGATGCGAGCGCGCACCTGTCGCTGGTCGAGCCGGCCGGCGCGCTGTACGCGTTCCCGTCGGTGACGGGCGCGGCGCGAGTCGGATTCGACGACCACGCCTTCGCGCTGGAACTGCTGGAAACCGAGGACGTGCTGGTGGTGCCGGGCTCGAGCTTCAACGTGCCGTACCGGCACCACTTCCGCGCGACACTGCTGCCGCCGGCCGATGACCTGCGCGAAGTGTTCGCCCGCATCGAACGCGTGCTGGACCGGCACGCCGAGCGCGCGCAGGCGCGGCAGACGGCGGTGGCTTGAGGCTTTTTTTGCCACGGACAAGAGCCGATAACAGCGGATTCGATCCATGGCGGTAGCGCAGCTGCCTGAGGCCCTTGTCCTCCGGGCGATAGTGGCGCGAAGCGACGGATGAGGGTTCGGGGGGGTCGACCGAAGCTGGAGGGGCGTCGACTTCGGCGAACCCTCACCCCAACCCCTCTCCCGATGGGAGATGGGCTCAACGGCTCCGGTTTCGCCGCCCCTGCCTGATCCGCTTCTTCCGTGTCATCCGTGGCAAAAACAAACGCATTTGGGACCCCGCATGCAGAACACGACAACCGGCCCCACCTACCTGGCCCTGGGTGACAGCTACACCATCGGCGAGGGCGTCGAGCCGCATGAGTGTTGGCCGATGCAACTGGCAACGGCACTGCGCGAGGACGGCATCGCCATCGCCGATCCGCGCATCATCGCCACCACCGGCTGGACCACCGACGAGCTGTCGGCGGCGATGGACGCGGCCGGGCCGCTGGGTACGTGGGACGTTGTCAGCCTGCTGATCGGCGTCAACAACCAGTACCGCGGGCGCGATGCGGGCGAATACGAGCAGCAGTTCGACGCGCTGCTGCGGCGAGCGGTTTCGCTGGCCGGCGGCCGCGCGGACCGCGTGCTGGTGCTGTCGATCCCGGACTGGGGCGTGACGCCGTTCGCCAGGGCCGAGGGTGCCGACCCGACACGCGTTTCGCGCGAACTGGACGACTGCAACGAACGCGCGCGGATGAGGTGCGAGGCGGCGGGCGCCGCCTTCGTCGACATCACTCCGGTGTCGCGTGCGCGCGGCGCCGAGGCGGAGATGCTGGTGGCCGACGGCCTGCACCCGTCCGGCGCGATGTACGCGCTGTGGACGGCGCAGGCGCTGCCGGTGGCGCGCCGCCTGCTGTCGGACGCGCGCGCATGAGCGCGGCGACCCGTCCGGTGGACGGCGCGCGTGCGCGCGGCATCGCCGATGCGTTTCGTCCCGAGCGCCCCTGGGGCAACTACTGGGACTACTTCTACAGCCGCAGCAAGCTGGGCAGCGATCCGCTGTATCCCGGTGTGTGCGACGCGCTGCGCGGTACGACCGCGCCGCTGCTGGACCTGGGCTGCGGACTGGGCCTGCTGGCGCATGCCCTCAAGGCCGACGGCATCGCGCTGCCGTACCGGGGCGTGGACAGCGACGGCTCCAAGATCCGTCGCGCCAAGCGCGCGGCGGCGCGCGTGGGGCTGGACCACGCGGCATTCGACACGGTCGATCTGGCGCGGGTCATCCCGGAGCACCGCGGCAGCGTCGCCATCCTCGACGTGCTGCAGTTCATCCCGCCCGAGGCGCAGGCGCGGCTGCTGGATGCCACGGTGGCGATGCTGTCGCCCGGTGCGAAGCTGGTGATCCGTACCGGGCTGGACGACGGCAGTTCACGCGCGCGCATCACGCGTGCGGTCGACGTGTTCTCGCGTGTGCTGGGCTGGATGAATGCAGCGCCGCGCTACTACCCGGAGGCCGATGCGCTGCGGGCCCGGTTCGAGGCGGTCGGGCTGTCGTACGAAATCGAGCCGCTGTACGGCAACACGCCGTTCAACAACTGGCGCGTGGTGGCGGAGCGGCGCTGAGACCATTAGGCCGTTGGGCCATTAGCCCCCCCTGCTTGCAGGGGGTGAGGAGAGCCGCCTGCGAGCCATCGGGTCGCGGCTCGAACGAACGACCGCCGGCTGTGCCGGCGGGCCGGACGGGTTGGGTGGAGTGCGTTGCCCTGAGCGAGATCGGACCCACGCTCTAAAAAGCGCCCCCTCCCAGCCTCCCCCTCCAGGCAGGGGAGGGGCCCAAGCAGGTGCTGGAAAACGGCGGAGCGCATTGACTCCCTCCCCTGCGGGCAGGCGGAGTCGCCAAAAAACAAGGGCGCCTTTCGGCGCCCTTGTTCGTCACCATCGCGATCTTTTACCGCTCGCGGCTCATTCGCTCAGCTCGTTCCACAGGAACGTGTAGGCCATCGCGTTCATGTGCGCGGCCTGCGCGTTGTTGGCCGCGCCGCCGTGGCCGCCTTCGATGTTCTCGTAGTAGCGCACGTCCTTGCCCGCCTCCAGCATCCTGGCCATCATCTTGCGTGCGTGGCCGGGGTGGACGCGGTCATCGCGCGTGGAGGTCATGAACAGCGTCGGCGGGTAGTCCTGCTTCGCGTCGAACAGGTGGTAGGGCGAGAAGGTCCGGATGAACTCCCACTCCTCCGGCTTGTCGGGGTTGCCGTACTCGGCCATCCACGACGCACCTGCCAGCAGCTTGTGGTAGCGCTGCATGTCCAGCAGCGGCACCTGCACGACCACCGCGCCGAACAGGTCCGGATACCGCGTCAGCATGTTGCCGGTCAGCAGGCCGCCATTGCTGCCGCCCTGGATGCCCAGGTGCTGCGGCGAGGTGACCTTGCGGGCGATGAGGTCGCGCGCGACCGCGGCGAAGTCCTCGTAGGCCTTGTGCCGGTTGGCCTTGAGCGCGGCCTGGTGCCAGCGCGGGCCGTACTCGCCGCCGCCGCGGATGTTGGCCACCGCGTAGACGCCGCCCTTCTCCAGCCAGCCCTTGCCGACGCCGCCCGAATACCCGGGCGTCAGCGAAATCTCGAAGCCGCCGTAGCCGTACAGCAGCGTCGGCGTGCTGCCGTCGAGCACCAGGCCCTTGGGCTGCACCACGAAGTACGGGACCTTGGTGCCGTCCTGGCTGGTGGCGAAGTGCTGGGCGATCTCGTGCGTGGAGGCATCGAAGAACGTCGGCATGGTCTTGAGGACCTCCGGCGCCTGCCCGACCTGCGCCAGCGACAGCGTGGTCGGCGTCAGGTAGTCGGTGGCCGTCAGCCACACCGCATCACTCTCGTCGCTGTCCACCGCCGACACGCCCAGCGTGCCGAACGCCGGCGCACCTGTGAATGCGCTGCGTGCCCAGCCGCCCTCGCCCGGGGTCAGCACGCTGAGACGGTTCTTGACGTCCTCCAGCACGTTGAGCACCAGGTGGTTGGCGGTCCACGTGTAGCCGGCCAAGGACGTCTTGTCGGTGGGCTCGAACAGCACGTCGAAGTCGCGCTCCCCGGCCATGAAGGCATCGAAGTCCGCGGCGATCAGGCTGCCGGCGGGGTAGGTGCGGCCACCGGCATCAAAGGCCTCGCGCAGTTCCAGCACCAGCCAGTCCTTGTGCACGGACTTGTTGGCCGAGTTGGGCGCGTCGACCCGGGTCAGCTGGCCGTCGTCGCCGCGCAGGTACAGCTCGTCGTTGTAGAAGGCAATCGTGCGCATCACGAAGTCGCGCTCGAACCCCGGCGTGTGGTCGTGGCCGGCGGCGATGTACATGTCGCCGGGCTGGCCTTCGTACACCACCGTCGCTTCGCTGATCGGCGTGCCGCGCTTCCACTCCTTGACGATGCGCGGGTAGCCGGACTCGGTCATGGTGCTCGTGCCCTCTTCGTCCGGGCCGAAGTCGGTATAGACGTACACCGTGTCGCGGTCGATCCAGCCCAGCCCGCCCTTGGCCTCCTGGCGGTAAAAGCCACCGTCCACCCACGACCGGGTGGACAGGTCGAACTCACGCGTGACATTGGCGTCGGCGCCGCCGCGCGACAGCGCCACCAGGCAGCGCTGGTAATCGGGCTTGAGGCAATCGGCGCCGTGCCACACCCAGTTCTCGCCCTCGGCCTTGTTCAGCGCGTCCAGGTCGATGACGGTTTCCCACTGCGGGTTGTCGGTGCGGTAGGACTCCAGCGTGGTGCGGCGCCAGATGCCGCGCTCGTGGTTCCTGTCCTTCCAGAAGTTGTAGTAGTGGTCGCCGATCTTCTGCACGCCGGGGATCTTGGCGTCGGAATCGAGGATGGCGCGGATATCGGTTTCCAGTTGCTTGAACGCCGGCGTGGCGGCCAGCTCGGCCTCGGACTTGGCGTTCTGCTCGCGCACCCAGGCCAGCGCCGTGTCGCCGCCGACATCCTCCAGCCACAGGTAGGGATCGGAGGCGGCGGACTGGGTCGCGGACTGGGTCGCGGACTGGTTCACGGGGGCGGACTCCTGGGCGTGCAGGGCACCCGGGACGGCGAACGCGGCGGCGGTGGCGCCGGCAGCCATCGCCGTCGACACCAGCAGGGTGCGGCAGGCCTGGGCCAGCGGGGTCTTGGTACGCGCGGACATCGACATCGGCAGGGTGCTCCGGGGCGAATGGGGAATGGATCGGGATGCGTAAAACGCAGCGCGCAACGCTAGCACAGGGCGTTGCGGCGGCCCCGGCGCCCGGCCAGGGCCGGCCAGGGCCGGCCGTCCCCTGCCCCGTCAGGCAGCGCGCACCGGGCGCGCCGTCAGCATCCGGCGCGCGCGGCGTCGCGCCTGCGGCCCGGAGCGCCGCGCACGCACAGGCACGGCGGCACGGGCCGGCGCGGCCTCGCGTGCCGCGGGCACCGGGCATCCCCGCAGCGCCCACAGCGCGATCGCCGGCATGCCCAGCAGCCACATCGGCAGCCACCCGAGCACCTCGTGGTGGCCGCGTGCGGCCGGCACCAGCACCAGGACGACGGCCGCGACCGCCAGCCCATGCCGGAGTACGGCGTCGAGCGTGGCGTGGATGTCCAGGGCGTCGGGCGTCGAATCGGATCCGGTGGCGGTGCGGTGCATGGCGGGCTCCTGGTGTGGATGGGACGCGCGTTCGGACGGCGTGGATCGGACTGTCCGCCCGGCGCATCTCACGGGCTGCGACCCCCTCGCCTGCGGGAGCGGCTTCAGCCGGGATGGGCGGCGCACATTTCCCTGCAGGAGCGACGTGGGCCGCGATGCGGAAAAGGGGCGTGGCATCGGCGCGATATGTGGAGCGGTCGCGACTTACGTCGCTCCTACAGGAGGACTCGGTTCGCGGGCGATAGGGCTTCGCGGCTGAAGCCGCTCCTACAGGAATGCGAGCACTGCGAGGCATCCGGGTTTCTCCGCGCAGCCGCCGCGCCCCGACCGCCGCCTTGACGCGGTGCTGCACGGCCGGCTGCCACCGTGCGCGGGCCGCCTCCGGGTCCGGGGGCGATCCGTACCTTCATCGCCCGCCCGAGGAGACCGTCCATGACCCGACCCCGCCGCCCCGTCCGCCGCCTGGCCCTCGCCGGTGCCGGCGTCGGGCTGATGCTGCTCGCCGCGTGTGCCACCGGCAGCACGCCCGTCGCCGCATCCACGCAGCCGGTCGACCTGCAGCGGTTCATGGGGCCGTGGCACGTGGTGGCCCATGTCCCGTATTTCGCCGAGCGCGGGCATGTTGCCAGCTCCGACACCTACACCCTGCGGCCCGACGGCGGCATCGACGTGCTCTACACCTACCGCACGGGGTTCGACCAGCCGGTCAAGACCTTCCAGTCGCGCGCCACGGTCAAGGACGGCACCGGCAACCGCGACTGGACGACCTGGTTCTTCCGCGTCATCCCGACCAAGTTCCGCATCCTGGAAGTCGCACCCGATTACAGCTGGGCGTTGATCGGCTACCCCGGGCGCGACCTGGCCTGGGTATTCGGGCGCGAGCCGGTGATGGACGACGCGCTTTACGGCGACCTGGTAAAGCGGATGGAAGGCCACGGCGTGGACACCGACAAGCTCTACCGCGTGCCGCAGGTGCGCGAACAGGTCGGGAAACTGGGGTTCGCCGACCCGAAAGATCCGTAGCCTGGCAGGGGCGGCTTCAGCCGCGACGTCCCTGCACCCTGGTTACCGCCAGGGTCCGTTGCAGGAGCGACGTCAGTCGCGACCGCCATCTCCAAGTGGTGATTATTGCAAGGTCGCGACTTACGTCGCTCCTACACGCGGACTGGCAGATCTATCGCGGCTGAAGCCGCTCCTGCACAGGCCTCTTTTTCAGTAGCCGGCGCTGTCGAGCGCGGCGTCGGCTTCGGCGCGACCGATGGCGATGAGTTCGCGGGCGCGCCAGAACTCGTAGAACTGGCAGGCATCGCGCGGGATGCGGATGACGAGTTCCGGCGGGTCCAGCGCCAGCTGCACGCGGGCGATCTGTGCCTGCATGGTGTCCAGCGACCGCGCCATCAGTTCAGTGAAACCGAAATCGCCGGCGGCCTTCTCATCCACCGCCAGCGCACCGCCGGCGGCGTGCGCGCGGCGCCAGCGGCGGCGCACCCAGCGCGCCAGGCGGTTGTGGCGGTCGCGCTCCTCCGGCGAGGGTTCCAGTTCCGGTCGCGCCGGTGCGCCGGGCGGGCGCCGCGGCCAGCCGTGCATGTCCACCGCGATCAGCCGGTGCGCGTCCGACAGCCGCGTGGCGGCGATCGGCAGCGGCGCCAGCAGGCCGCCGTCGACCAGCTCGCGGCCGTGCATCGCGTACGGCGTGAACAGGCCGGGGATCGCGATCGATGCGCGCACCGCGTCCCACAGGTCGCCTTCGCGCAGCCACACCTCGCGCTGGCGCAGCAGGTCGACCGCGACCGCGGTGAAGTCGATGGGCAGATCCTCGATGCGCGGCTCGCCGGCGCGCTCACGCAGCGCGCGGATCAGGCGCTCGCCCTCGAACAGCGCGTTGCGGCCGAAGGTCGGATCCAGCAGCCGCAGCATGTCGGTGCGGCCCAGCGTGAGCAGCCAGTCGCGGAATTCGGTCAGGCGGCCGGATGCGAACAGCCCGCCCACCAGCGCCCCGCTGGACGAACCGGCCACGGCGACGATGTTCAGGCCGCGCGCCTGCAGCGCTTCGATCACGCCGATCTGCGCCAGCCCGCGCGCGCCGCCGGCGCCGAGGGCAAGCGCGACCTTTTCGCCCGACTGGATTTTCGGTGCGTCGGCAGCCGCCATCACTTGTACTGGCCCAGCGCCAGCGACAGCAGGCTGCGCGCCTGCTCGCGCAGCGACGGCGGCTCGATGATTTCCGCATCGCTGCCGTAGTGCAGCACGTCCATCAGCAGCTCACGCCCGGAGCTGTAGGGCAACTTCAACTCATAGCGGCCGTCGGCCAGGAAGCGCCCCTGCTGCTGCGAATGCCAGTGCTCGTCGGCGACCCAGCGCGCAGCCTTGGCGCTGAACATCACCGTCGCCCAGCCCTTGGGCGTGCCGGAGAAGATGCCGTAGCTGGACGCCAGCTGGCGGTCGAGCTCCTCGTCGGGCACGTCGCGCGCGGCCTCGTCGCTCACGCGCGCGGCGGTGATGCGGTCGACCGAAAAGCTGCGCAGGCCATCGCGGTCGTGGTCCCAGGCGTCCAGGTACCAGTTCTCGCGGTAGTGGGTGAGCCGCTGCGGCGACACCGTGCGCTTGGTGCGCTCGTCGGTGGACCGGGCGCGGTAGTCGAAGGCCAGCTGCCTGCGGTCCAGCACGGCGGTGGCGACGTTGCGGAACGCGGTCTCGTCCAGCCGGCGCGAGCGGTGGGGAATGACACGCACGCGCTCCACCGGCACGCGGCGACCGCCGGCATGCTCGTCCAGCAGCTTCTCGATGCGGTGCTGCAGCGGCGCCAGCGCGGTCGACAGCACCCCGCCGCCGCTGCGCATCATCAGCTGCTGCGCGGCCAGCAGCGAGTGCAGCTCCTGCGAGCTCAGCCACAGGCCGGGCAACTCGAAGCGGTCGGCCTCGTCGGGGTCGTAGCGGAAGCCGGCCTCGCCGTTGCCCACCACCGGCGCCATCAGGTAGTCGCGCAGGTAAGCCAGGTCCCGGTAGACGGTGGCGCGCGAGCACTCCAGCTCCTCCTGCAGCCGCTGCACCGTCACCGGGTAGCGCGCCGCGGTCAGGATGCGGTGCAGGGCGTGGATGCGTTCGATGCGTTCCATGGCGGGGGCTCGGAGCGGGGGCGGCTAGCATCGCACCGGGCCGTGCGACGGCGCCACTGGCGGCGCGCTGCGGATAACCGGTGTTTAACCCGCCGCTCCACACACTCCGCGTCAGCTGATGCACGGATGGCGTATGCAAGAGACAGGGACGTTGGCACACGAGCGATGGCTGGCGGGTGCCGCAGCGGTGGCCATCAATGCGGCACTGCTGGCGTTGCTGGCCGGGCAACTGCGGGTGCAGGACGCGACGCCGCACGCGCAGCCCCTGCAGGTGGTGTGGATCGATGCCGTGTCCGACGCACCGGACGCCCCCAAGTCTGACGCGCCTGAATCGCCCGGCGCACCCGCGCCGCCCACGCGGCCGCCGGTGCGCGCGGTATCGCAGCCGCCGCGGGCCACGCCGGCGCCGCAGCACGCAGCGACACCGCCTGCGACGCCACCAGACCCCGACGGCGCACGGCCACTGACGGCGGTCCTGCTGAGGCAGGTGCGCGACGCGGCGCAGCCCCGTGCAGATTTCGCCCCCTGGCCCCTCGCCAACCGGCCCGTCACGGTGCCCGGCCAGCCGGCCGACACCTTCCGCATGCGCGAGGCGTTGACGGCCGCGCGCGTGCTGGCGGGGATCGGCACGTTCTTCGGCGGCAGCGACTACCGCGCGGATGCGTGCCCGGAGTTGCACCGGCAGGTGGCGCAGCTGGGCCTGACCGACACTCCGGCCGATCGCCGGCATGCCACGGAACTGGCGCAGGCCCTGTGCCGGTGAGGTGCACGACACGCGACCGGTGACGCCCGCGCGGTGCGGCCATCGGCCCGGCATCCTCGCCCTCGTCACCGCCTGTCGGCACAATGGCCGCATGCGCGAGCCCGACCTCAACCTCTCGCCCTCGCCCGGCGACGAGGTCAAGACCACGACCTGCTACATGTGCGCCTGCCGCTGTGGCATCAAGGTGTGGCTGACGGACGGGAAGATCCGCTACATCCAGGGCAACCCCGACCATCCGGTCAACCGCGGCGTGCTGTGCGCCAAGGGCTCGGCCGGGATCATGCAGCACTACTCGCCGGCGCGGCTGGACAAGCCGCTGCTGCGCGTGGGCGAGCGCGGCTCGGGCGAGTTCCGCGAGATCGAATGGGACGAGGCGCTGGAGATCGCCACGTCATGGCTGGCGCCGATCCGCGAGCGCAACCCCGACGAGCTGGCGTTCTTCACCGGCCGCGACCAGAGCCAGGCGCTGACCGGCTGGTGGGCGCAGCAGTTCGGCACGGTCAACTACGCCGCGCACGGCGGCTTCTGCTCGGTGAACATGGCCGCCGGCGGGCTGTACTCGGTGGGCGGCAGCTTCTGGGAGTTCGGCGAGCCCGACTGGGAGCACGCGCGCTACCTGATGCTGTGGGGCGTGGCCGAGGACCACGACTCCAACCCGATCAAGCTCGGCCTGGGCAAGCTGAAGGAGCACGGCGCGAAGATCGTCGCGGTGAATCCCGTGCGCAGCGGGTACGGCGCGATCGCGGACGAATGGATCGGCATCCGCCCCGGCACCGACGGGCTGTTCGCGTTCGCGCTGATCCACGAACTGCTGAAAGCCGACCGCATCGACCTGGATTACCTGGTGCGCTACACCAACGCGCACTGGCTGGTGGTGCGCAATCCGGGCGGCGCGGACGACGGGTTGTTTGCGCGCGACGATGAAGGGCGGCCTGTGTTGGGATCGCAGCGCTGTGCTCCTCCCCCTGCGGAGGCAGGGGGAGGTTGGGTGGGGGTGCCTTTGCCTGCGCAGGGTGAAAGCACCCCTCCCCAGCCCCCCTGCCGCCGCAGGGAGGGAGCCACGCGCCGACGCCGTCGGCATCTCGCCGGCCGTCGTCGGCGAAGTCACGCTGCCCGATGGCCGCACCGCGGTGCCCGCCTTCCACCTGGTGGCCGAGCGCTACCTGGACCCGCAATACGCGCCCGACGCCGTCAGCGAGCGCTGCGGCATTCCGGCCGACACCATCCGTCGCATCGCGCGCGAACTGGCCGAAGCGGCCTTCGACAGCAAGCTCGAACTGCCGATCCCCTGGACCGACGCCTGGGGCCGCGAACACGCGACCATGACCGGCCGGCCGGTGGCGATGCACGCGATGCGCGGCATCAGCGCGCACAGCAACGGCTTCCACACCTGCCGCGCGCTGCACCTGCTGCAGCTGCTGCTGGGCGCGGTGGATGCGCCGGGCTCGTTCCGCTACCAGCCGCCGTTCCCCAAGCCGGTGCCGCCGCCCAACCGCCCCGGCAAGACCCGGCGCGCGGACGGCACGCTGGATGCCGCGCCGCTGGGCTTCGTGCACGGACCGGAGGACCTGCTGGTCGACGCCGACGGACAGCCGCGCCGCATCGACCACGCCTTCAGCTGGGGCTACCCGCTGAGCGCGCACGGGATGATGCACACCGTCATCCGCAACGCCTGGGCCGGCGATCCGTACCGCATCGACACGCTGCTGATGTTCATGGCGAACATGGGCTGGAATTCGTCGATGAACACCGCGCAGACCATCGCCTGGCTGACCGACAGGGACGAGGCCGGCGAATACCGCATCCCGCGCATCATCTATTCCGACGCGTACGCCTCCGAGACGGTCGCCTACGCCGACCTGGTGCTGCCGGACACGACGTACCTCGAGCGGTTCGACGCGATCAGCATGCTGGACCGCCCGATCTCCGATGCCGACGCTGCCAGCGACGCGATCCGCCACCCGGTGCTGGATCCGGCCACGCAGGGCACGGGCGGCAAGCCGCGCGACGTGCGCGGCTTCCAGTCGGTGCTGCTGGAGCTGGGCGCGCGGCTGGGCCTGCCGAACATGGTCAACGAGGACGGCTCGGCGAAGTACCGCGACTACGCCGACTACATCGTCCGCCACGAGCGTGCACCCGGCGTCGGCCTGCTGGCCGGCTGGCGCGGCGCCGATGGCAACAGCGAAGCCAAGGGCGCGCCCAACCCCGACCAGTTGCAGCGCTACATCGACAACGGCGGCTTCTGGCGCAGCGAGATCCCCGGGCACGCGCGCTATTTCAAGATGGCCAACCGTGGCTATCTGGACTGGGCGCAGAAGATGGGGTTCCTCGGCCACGCCGACCCGATCGTGCTGCAGGTGTACTCGGAGACGCTGCAGAAGTTCCGCCTCGCCGGCCAGGGGTTTGGTGCGCACGTGCCGCCGGCCGAGCACCGCGAGCGCGTGGCCACGTATTTCGATCCGCTGCCGATGTGGTACGAGCCGTTCGAGGGGGCGCAGGTCGAAGAATCCACAACGCGATTCCCGCTCAGCGCGGTGACCCAGCGCCCCATGTTCATGTACCACGCCTGGGGCAGCCAGAACGCATGGCTGCGGCAGATCGCCACGCGCAACTGGCTGTACCTGCACCCGGACACCGCCGCGCGCCACGGCATCCGGGATGAAGACTGGATCCGCGTGACCTCGCACGTGGGCAGCATCACCGTGCAGGCGCGGCTGGCGGCCAACGTGCAGCCCGACACGGTGTGGACGTGGAACGCGATCGGCAAGCGCAAGGGCGCGTGGCGCCTGGACAAGGACGCGCCGGAAGGCCGCAAGGGCTTCCTGCTCAACCACCTGATCTCCGACATCACCCCGCGCGGCGACTACGCCAACGCCGACCCGGTGACCGGGCAGGCGGCGTGGTTCGACCTGCGCGTGCGCATCGACCGCGTCGAGGGCGCGGAAACGGTGGACGAAGCCGAGCCGCGGTTCCAGCCGCTCCAACTGGGCGGCGCCGACAACGCACCGCTGCGCTACGGCGCCGCCATGCGCGACAGGGAACACGGCTGATGCGCCCGCCGATGGAGCGCCGCTGACATGGGGCTGGAGCTGTGGCTGACACTGGCGGTGCTGGTTGGTGCGGTGTACCTGTTCGTGACCGAGAAGCTGCCGGTCGACGTGGTCGCGCTGCTGGTGCTCTCCAGCGTGCTGGTGCTGGGCCTGGTGACGCCGGCCGAGGCGCTGTCGGGCTTCTCCAGCCAGGCCACGATCACGGTGGCGGCGATGTTCGTGCTCAGCGCCGGCCTGCAGCGCAGCGGCGCGTTGCAGGGCATTGCCGAGATGCTGGCGCGCATCCGCTCGGGCTGGCTGTTCGCGCTGGTGATGATGGGCACGGTCGCGTTCATTTCCGGCTTCATCAACAACACCGCGGCCGTCGCGGTGTTCATCCCGCTGGTGATGGCGGCCACCGCCGCCAAGCGTCAACCGGCATCCAAGTTCCTGATCCCGCTGTCGTTCGCCGCGCAATTCGGTGGCGTGTGCACGCTGATCGGCACCTCCACCAACCTGCTGGTGAACTCGCTTGCGCAGCAGACCGGGCGCGAAGGTTTCGGGCTGTTCGAGTTCGCCCCGCTGGGCATCATTTTCGTCGCTGTCGGGCTGGCGTACCTGATGGTGGCGCGGCGCTTCCTGCTGCCCGACCTGGGCGTGGTTGAAACCGACACCGACGGCCGCGGCGGGCGCTACCTGGCCGAACTGGTGGTGCCGGCCAGGTCGGCGGTCATCGAGCGCCCCGCCGGCGAGCTGCTAAAGCCCGAGACGCCAGCAGGTGTTCCTGACCCCGACACCCCGGGTGCGGCCGCCGGAACGCCCGGTGCCGGCACGCGGGCACCCGGTACCGATGGCGAGAGCGATATCGACAACGCGATACCTGCCGCCCGCCCCCCCGAACTGGTGGATGTGATCCGTCGCGGCGGCAAGACCACACCCGCCTCGCAGACCACGCTGCGTGCGGGTGACCGCCTGCTGCTGAGCGGCGAATGGGCGCAGATCGACGCCCTGCGCCGCCGCCACAAGCTCGATCACGACCGGGTGGCACCGGACCTGGCCGACGACGGGGACAGCGAACGCCTGCATGCCGAGGTGATGATTGCCCCGGGGTCACCGCTGATCGGCCATACCCTGGCCGGCATGCGCTTTGGCCACACCTACCGCGTGCGCGTGCACGGCCTGCAGCGCCAGCGCGTGGTACTGCGCACGCCAGTGGATCAGGTACCGCTGGCGCTGGGTGACATCCTGCTGGTGGATGCCACCGAGGCCTCGCTGGCCGCGCTGCGCGACAACCCCGGCGTGGTCGTGCTGGGCCAGCGCGCCCAGCAGCGCGTGGACCGTCGGCGCGCCTTGCTGTCGCTGGGCGTGCTGGCAGCCGTGATTCTGTCGGCGGCCAGCGGCTGGTTGCCGATCGTAGCCGCCGCCATCCTTGGGTGCGTCGCGCTGGTGGTGCTGCGCTGCCTGGAGCCCGACGAAGCCTACGAGGCGGTCGACTGGCGCGTGGTCATGCTGCTGGCGGGCGTGCTGCCGCTGGGCATCGCGCTGGAGCGCAGCGGCGGCGCGGACTGGGTCGCGCAGAACGCCATCGTGCTGCTCAACCAGTTCGGCCCCGTGGTGACGCTGTCGGCGATCTACCTGTTGACCTCGGTGATGACCGAGGTGATGAGCAACAATGCCGCCGCCGTGCTGGTGGTGCCGGTGGCCATCGCCGCATCCGAATCGCTGGGCGTGGATGCCAAACCATTCCTGGTGGCGGTGGCCTTTGCCGCCTCCACCAGTTTCGCCACGCCCGTGGGCTACCAGACCAACGCGATGGTGTATGCCGCCGGCGGGTATCGTTTTGCCGACTTCGTCAGGATCGGCATGCCGCTCAACGTCATCTTCTGGATGATGGCGACGGTCCTGATCCCGAAGTTCTTCCCGTTCTGAGCCCATGACCGACCTGCCTCCACCCACCAAGAAGAAGCTGGGCCTGGTCATCGACCTGGATACCTGCGTGGGCTGCCACGCCTGCGCGGTGAGCTGCAAGGAATGGAACGCAGGCGGCATCGCCGGGCCACTGACCGACGAGCAGCCGTACGGCGCCGAGCCGTCGGGGGTGTGGTTCAACCGGGTGCACAGCTATGAGCTGGAGGCGACCGATGCACCGCCACCCGCCGCCGGAGGCTGCGGTGCAACGCCATCGGCCGACGGGCCGCAGCCGGCGATGACGCTGCACTTCCCGCGCTCCTGCCTGCACTGCGAAACCCCGGCGTGCGTCACCGTCTGCCCCACCGGCGCCAGCTACAAGCGCGCCGAGGACGGCATCGTGCTGGTGGACGAGGACAAGTGCATCGGCTGCAAGCTGTGCAGCTGGGCCTGCCCGTACGGCGCGCGTGAGTACAGCGCGGTCGAGGGGGTGATGAAGAAATGCACCCTGTGCGTGGACCGGATCTACAACGAGAACCTGCCCGAGTCCGAGCGCCAGCCCGCGTGCGTGCAGGCCTGCCCGACCCGCGCGCGCCACTTCGGCGACCTGGGCGACCCGGAATCGAACGTCTCCAAGCTGGTGGCCGAACGCGGCGGCGTGGCGCTGATGCCGGAGCTGGGCTACGCACCGGTCAACCGCTACCTGCCGCCACGCCCGCGCCGCGCCGGGCCCGCCCCGTCGCCCGACGCACCGGCGCAGGAGCCGCTCGACACCGCCGCGCTGCCCCCGGTGCTGCGCTGGCTGGACCGGGTGCTGTCGCGGTGAGGGCTGCGGTGCCGGGCGCTTGCAGGCCGGGAGCCCGCGACGGCCTGGACCTGCAGATCCGCTGCGCCGCCGCCGCTGCCTTCGCACTTTCGCCAGCCCCTGGCCCCTAGCCCCAAGACTCACCCCATGCACCCCGCCTTCTCCGTCATCTTCTTCACCACCCTGTCGGGCGCCGGTTACGGGCTTCTGGCCACCGTGGCCGCGCTGGCATTGCATGGCGCCACGCCGGCGCGCGTGCTGATCGTGCTGTGGCTGCTGGCGATGGCGCTGGTGAGCATCGGCCTGCTCAGCTCGCTCGCGCACCTGGGCCAGCCGCAACGGGCGTGGCGCGCCATGTCGCAGTGGCGCACCTCGTGGCTGTCGCGCGAGGGCGTGACGGCGCTGCTGACCTACCTGCCCGCACTCGCACTGGGCGCGGCCCTGCTGCCCGGCGCGCTCGATGGCACCGGCATGGCGGCCGCGGCGTTGGGCATGGGCGGTACGATCGCGGCGCTGCTGGCGATCGCCGGCGCGGTGGCCACCGTCATCTGCACCGCGATGATCTACGCCTCGCTGCCGCCGATCCCGGCGTGGCGGCACCGGCTGGTGGTGCCCGGCTACCTGCTGTTCGCGCTGCTGACGGGGGTGGCGATCGCCGCCGCCGGCCTGGCGGTCTCCGGTATGCAGACGGGTCCAGCGCTGCATGCGCTGCTGGCGCTGGGGACGGCCACCGCCGCCGCGCTGGCATGGCTGAAACACGCCTACTGGCGCGCCATCGACACCACGCCCCTGGCGCAGACGCGCGGCGATGCGGTGGGCCTGCCCGGGCGCGGGGTCACGGTATTCGAGCGGCCGCACACGCAGGCCAGCTACATCACGCGCGAGATGGCGTTCGTGCTGGCGCGGCGCCATGGCGCGCGGTTGCGGACGCTGGCCCTGCTGGGGTTCGCCGCCGTGCCGGTGGCGCTGGCACTGCTGGCGTGGGCACTACCGGGTCTCGCGCCGGTCGCACTGGCGGTCGCCGCCGCATCCGCGCTGGTGGGCGCCGCTGTCGAACGCTGGCTGTTCTTCGCCCAGGCCCGGCATCTGGTGACGCTGTACTACTGAGTTCGCGCGCCCTGAGTGCGCGCGCCGGGACTACCCGGCGGGGCGCGCGGGGCGATCAGGCCGTCGGCGTGATGAAGGCGCCGGCGCCCTGCGCCAGCAAGGACGCCGCCACCGCCCGGCCCAGCGCATCGGGCGCCTCGCCCGGCCCGTCGGACGCCGCACGCACGTGACGGCCATCCTCGGCCGAGCCTACCTGGCCGACGAGGTGCAACGACCCGTCGTCGCGCCATTGGGCATATGCCGCCACCGGCACGTGGCAACTGCCGTGCAGCGCGCGGTTCATGGCCCGCTCGGCCTCCACGCAGGTGCGCGTGCGCGCGTGGTCGAGCGCGGCGCACAGCGCGTGCACCTGCGGCGCGTCGTCGCGGCATTCGATCGCGATGGCGCCCTGCGCCGGCGCCGGCAGCCACTGCGGTGCATCCAGGCGTGCACGGATGCGCGGCGCCAGCCCCAGCCGCTCGAGCCCCGCGCACGCCAGCACGATGGCGTCGTAGTCGCCGGCATCCAGCCGCGCAAGCCGCGTGTTGACGTTGCCGCGCAGGTCGCGCAGCACCAGGTCGGGCCGCAGCGCGCGCAACTGCGCCTGCCGGCGCAGCGACGAGGTGCCGACGCAGGCGCGCTCGGGCAGCGCGTCGATACCGTCGAAAGCGTTGCTGACAAAGGCGTCGGCGTGGTCGGCGCGCTGCAGGATCGCCGGCAGCACGAAGCCGGGCTCGAGCTCCATCGGCACGTCCTTGAGCGAATGCACCGCGCAGTCGGCATCGCCGCGCTGCATCGCGATCTCCAGTTCCTTGAGGAACAGCCCCTTCCCGCCGATCGCCGCCAGCGAGCGGTCCAGGATCTCGTCGCCGCGGGTGGACAGCGGGACCAGCACAACCTCGAGCCCCGGGTGCGCGGCGCGCAGGCGGTCGGCGACGTGTTCGCTCTGCCACAGGGCGAGCGGGCTCTTGCGGGTGGCGATGCGGAGGGTGTGCATGCGGGCATTATCGCGCGGGCGGGCGCGGCCGCGCTTGCCGGCCCGCAGGTGCGGCTGCAGCCGCGAAGATGCGATGGGGATACCCGAACCGTGCAGGAGCGACATGAGTCGCGACCGTCGCGGCACGGCGCTTGGGGGGGCGCGACTCACGTCGCTCCTACAGGAATCGGATCGCGGCTGCAGCCGCTCCTACGGGTGGTCCCTACAGGTGCTTCAGGGTTTCGCGCAGCCCCGACACGCAACGGCGGCTGACTTCCAGCGGCTGCTTGCCGTGGCGCAGCACCGCGTGCACATGGCCGTCGGGGGCGCGACGCAGTTCGACGATCTCGTGGCGGGCGACCAGGCAGTTGCGGTGGATGCGCACGAAGCGTTCGCCGAACTCCTCCTCCAGCGACTTGAGCGACTCCTCGATCAGGTCCTCGCCGCGGGCGTGGTGCACCACGACGTACTTCTCCTCCGCATGCAGGTAGTGCACCTCGTCGATCGGAATCAGCCGCAGGCTGCCGCGCAGGCGCGCGCACAGGTGGGTGCGCAGCTCCGCAGCGGCGCCGTGGCCGTTGCGTTCGCGCCCGGCAGCAAACGTGCGCACGCGCTCCAGCGCGGCGGCCAGGCGCTCGGCGCGGACCGGCTTGACCAGGTAGTCGATCGCTTCGGCCTCGAACGCCGACAGCGCATGCGCGTCGTACGCGGTGCAGAACACCACCGCCGGGCGCGGCTCGAATGCGGCCAGGTGGCGCGCCGCCTCCAGTCCGTCGATGCCGGGCATGGCGATATCCAGCAGCACCAGGTCGGGGTCGTGCTGCGCGCAGGCGTGCAGCGCACCGTGGCCGTCGGCGGCCTCGGCCACGATCTCGATGCCGGGCTGGCTGGCCAGCAGCGCGCGCAGGCGATCGCGCGCCAGCGGCTCGTCGTCGGCGATCACGACCCTCATCGGCGTGCCCACGGTGCAGCGTCCTGTGCAGTGCGGCCCGACGGCGTACGGTGCTTCGACATGGCGCCTCCCTCCCCGGATGGCATGCCCGTCGCGATAGTAGCCCCACGCCGCGGCCGCGGTCACCCCACGCAGGGCGGTGCCAGCAACGGCCACGCGGCGGCCATGCGGGTGCCTGTCCGGCCGCCCGCCCTCACCCCAGGCGCGGCCCCAGCCAGCCGGCCAGCGCGTCGATCTCCTCGCCGCAGACCTGGTGGGCCATGGGGTAGTCGTGCCAGTCGACCTTGAAGCCCCAGTCGCGCAGCAGCGCCGCGCTGGCCTGTCCGCCGGTGCGCGGCACCACCGGGTCGAACTGGCCGTGGGCCATGAAGACGGGCTGCGCGGCCGCGCCCTCGCTGCGCTCGCGGGCCAGCCGGGCCGGCATCGGCAGGTAGGTCGACAGGGCGACGACGCCGGCCAGCGGGGTGCTGCGGCGCACGGCCGTGGCCAGCGCAATCGCGCCGCCCTGCGAGAACCCGGCCAGCACGATGTTGGAGGCGGGCACGCCGCGCGCGGCCTCGCGGTCGATCAGGGCCTCGACCTGCGCCACCGAGGCGTCCACCCCGGCCTCGTCGGCGCGCTGGGCCAGGTTCATGTCGAGGATGTCGTACCACGCGCGCATGCGCATGCCGTTGTTGATGGTCACCGCGCGGACGGGGGCGTGCGGGAACACGAACCGCACCGCCGGCCACTGCGGACGCACCAGCTGCGGGACGATCGGGGCGAAGTCGTTGCCGTCCGCGCCCAGCCCGTGCAGCCAGAGCACGGTATGGGTCGGGTGTGCGGCGGTCTCGTGCTCGACGGTCTCGAGCAGGTCGGAGGTCTCGGTCATGGCAGCATTGTCGCCGCCGCCGGGGGCCACGGCCAGCGCGTCAGTGGCGCCAGTGCGAGGCGGGCTCGGGCCGTCCGAACAGGAACCCCTGCCCGTGCACGCAGCCCATCTGCTGCAATGCCGGCGCTGCGCGTCGGTCTCGATGCCTTCGGCCACCACGTCCAGCCCGAGTGACTGCGCCAGCGCCAGGATCGCGCCGACGATCGCCGAGCTGCGCTGGGACCGGCCATCGCCCAGCGGCTCCACGAATGACGCGGTCGATCTTGATCATCTTCAGCGGGAAGCGGTGCACGTAGCCCAGCGACGAGTAGCCGGTGCCGAAGTCGTCCAGCGCCGCGTCCACGCCGCGCCTCGCGCAGGCGCTCCAGGATGCGCGGCAACGGCATCGGGGTCGCCCAGCAGCGTGCCCTCGGTGACCTCGATGCGCAGCCGCGCAGGATCGAAGCCGGCCTCGCGCGCCAGCGCCAGCAGGCGCATGTCGAATTCGGGGTCCTGGAAATGCCGCGGCGAGATGTTGAGCGTCATGTACTGGCCCGCGCCGACCAGCCCCGCGCCGGCCTCGCACGCCATGCGGTACATCGCCCAGTCGATGGCCTCCAGCAGGCCGCTGTCCTCGGCCACCGGCAGGAACTCGCCCGGGGCCAGCACGCCGCGTTCGGGATGGCGCCAGCGCACCAGTGCCTCGTAGCCGATCACGCCACCGTCGGCGAGGTCGACCAGCGGCTGGAAGTAGGGCTCGAACTCGCGCCGCGCCAGCGCATTGCGCAACTCGTGCTCCACGCCCAGCACGTCCAGCGACTGCTGCTGCAGTGTTGTCGTCGAACAGCACGAAGCGGCTGCCGGCCGGCGCTCTTGGCGCGGTACAGCGCGACGTCGGCGTCGTGCAGCAGCGCGTCGGTGCTGGCGTAGCGCGCGTCGCCGATCGCGATGCCGATGCTGGCCGACAGTCTGCAGCTCGCGGCCGGCGACGTGCATGGGCCGCCGACAGCGCGCCCTGGATGCGCTGGGCGACCTTGCAGGCGACCTGCGGCATCGGCACGTCCTCCAGCAGCACGGCGAACTCGTCGCCCGACAGGCGCGCCACGACGTCCGGCTCGCGCATGCACTCGCTGCAGGCGGCGGGCGACTTCGCGCAGCACCTCGTCGCCGGCCAGGTGGCCGAGGCTGTCGTTGAACAGCTTGAAGCGGTCCACGTCCAGGTACAGCAGCGCGAAGCGACGGTCCGGGTTGCGACGCAGGCCGGCGATCGCGCGTTCCAGCCGGTCGCGCAGGTACAGGCGGTTGGGCAGGCCGGTCAGCGGGTCGTGCATCACCTGGTGCTTGAGCTGGGCCTCGACCTGTTCGCGCACGCTGATCTGTTCGCGCAGTTCCCGGGTGCGGTCCTGCACGCGCTGCTCGAGTTCCGCATTGAGCCGGCGCAACGCTTCGGCGCTGCTGCGCCGCTGCAGGCGTGTTGGCGATCTGGTAGGACACGAACTGCAGCAGCTCCGCGTCGCGTTCGTCGTAGGCCAGGTCGCTCGCTGTAGCTCTGCACCGCGATCACGCCGATCACGCCGCTCGCTGTCCAGCAGCGGCACGCCCAGCCAGTACAGCGAGATGGTGCCGACGCTGGGCGTGGCCTCGATCTCGCCGGCGTCCATCAGCTCGCGTGCCCGCGCCGTGTCCACCAGCAACGGCCGACCGGTGCGGATCACGTACTCGCTCAGCCCGCGCCCCAGTGGCCGCGGCGGACGCAGGCTGTCCTTGTCGTCGACGAAGTACGGGAACTCCAGGCCCTGGCCGTCCTCGGCTGAGCAGGGCGATGAAGAAGTTCTCGCGCGTTGATCAGCTCGCCGACCGCCAGGTGGATGTGGCGGTAGAAGCGCTCGGCCTCGTCATCGACATTGGCCAGCGCGGCGATGCGGTACAGCGCTGGTCTGCAGCTGCTCGGAACGCTCGCGCTCGCGGACCTGCTCGCTGCAGCCCGCGGTTGGCCTCGGCCAGCTGGCGCGTGCGCTCGGCGACGCGGCGTTCGAGTTCCTCCTGGCCGCGCTTGCGCTCCAGCGCCGTCAGGATGTGGTCGGCCACGAACCCCAGCAGCGCGCGGTCGGCGTCGGTGTAGCAATCCTCGCTGACGTAGCTCTGCACCACCACCACGCCGCGCACCTGGCCGTCGCGCATCATCGGCACCCCCAGCCAGTCGCGCGAGGACGCGCCGTGCTGGTGCAACGGGCCTGAAACCTGGCGGCGCAGCTGTGCGGTGGAGCCCATCAGCGGACGGGCATCGCGCACCAGGTACCACGTGCAGCCGTACATGAGCTCGGCCATCGACAGCGGCGCGTCGAGTCTCGGCCCGTCTCCGTCCACGGTATCGACGAAGTACAGGAAGCGCAGGCTGTCGTCGCTCCACATCGTGCATCGCGATGTAGAAGTTTTCCGCGTACATCAGCCCGCTGACGATCCCGTGCAGGCCCTTCAGCATGCTCGGCATGTCGCGGTCCGACCCGGCCATGTCGGCGATGGCGAACAGCGCGTGCTGCAGGCGCTCGGACTGCGCCAGCTGGTGCACCGAGTTGCGCAGGCGGCGCGCGTTGAGTAGCTCGGCCAGGCGCTTGCCGGCGGCGTCCAGCAGCGGCTCGCAGCGCGGTGATGCCAAGGCGCGGCTCGGACCGGCGCCGCCGTCCTCCGGCAGCAACACCGCCACCGCGCCGGCCTCGTCGCACAGCACGCGCCCGCCGCAGGCCGGGGTTACGCCCGCCCGGACCGCGGCAAGCACCGATTCGGCGGCCTCGCAGGCCTCCTCGGGGTCGCCACGCCCGTCCAGCGGCGGGTGGCAGGTGATCTCGCGCGGCCAGTCCGACGAACACACCAGCCGCCAGGCGCCGTGGCCGTCGAGTCCGCGGATCACCGCATCGGCCATGGCATCGACGCTGCGGGCATCCAGCAGGTCCATGACCACGGCATCGGCCGGGGACGGCGACGCGCTGCGGGGCTCCAGGGCGCTGACATGCACCGGGCTGACCTCCGTGGCGCTGGCGGCAGTCGGGGATTTCACCGGGCGTGCTCCTGCGGGCGGTTGTATGCACCCTATCGGCCGCGCGCGCCGGATCTGGAGGGTGCGCCCGCATCCGGGCGCCCCGTGCATGCCCGCATCCGGGCCGCAGGAGGCGACGGCGCTAGAATGGCGCGGTGAGTTTTCCCGTCCACGCGATCACCCTGGACCTCGACGACACGATCTGGCCGATCGCGCCGGTGATCGTGCGTGCCGAGGACGCGCTGGCCGCGTGGCTGCGCGAGCACGCGCCGCGCACGGCGCAGCGCTGGCCGGTGTCGGCCTCGCGCGAACTGCGCGAGCGCATGGGCGCCGAGCGGCCCGACCTGTCGCACGACTTCACCCAGCTGCGTCGCCTGGCGCTGGAACGGATGTTCCGCGAGGCCGGCGACGACGTGGCGCTGGTGGATCCGGCGTTCGACGCGTTCTTCGCCGCGCGCTTACGGTCGAGCATTACCCCGACAGCGTCGAGGCGCTGGAGCGCATGGCCGCACGCGTGCCGCTGGCCGCGCTCAGCAACGGCAACGCCGCCTGCGCACGCATCGGGCTGATGCACCTGTTCGAGTTCCAGCTCGGCGCGCGCGAGCACGGCGTCGCCAAGCCCGATGCCAGCATCTTCCACGCCGCCTGCGCGCGCCTGGCCTGCACGCCGGCCGACGGTGCTGCACGTGGGCGACGACATCGAGATGGACGTGGTCGGCGCGCACCGCGCCGGCCTGCGCAGCTGCTGGATCAACCGCGAAGGGCGCGACTGGCCGCACCGGCAGCTCGAGCCCGACCTGCGAGTTCCCCACCCTTGCCGACCTGGCCGACTGGCTGGAGACGGCACGCACCCCGGACACGCATCGACCATGACCGACCGCATGACCGCTGCCCGCCTGCTTCATCGGCGCCGCCGATGCGACCGACGCCCTGCCGCTGCACGTGGTGGACCGCGCGTCGCTGGCGGCGTGGCGCGGCGCGCAGCCGGCGGCCGTGCGCGGCCTGGGTGCAGGCGCAGGGGTTCGACGGCTCGCCCGGCACGGCTGATGACTGCTGGCCGACGGCGACGGCGGCATGGCCGGCGCGGTGGTCGGCATCGGCGATCCGCTCGACCCGGCCAGCTACGGTCACGCGCCGATGGCGCTGCCCGCGCGCGACTGGCGCCGTGACCGGGCGACATCGACGCCGCACAGCGCCAGGCACTGCAGCTGGGCTGGGGCCTGGGCGCGTACCGCTTCGACCGCTACAAGACAGCCGCGCGCGCACGCCGGCGCGGCTGGCGGTGGACGCGGTCGACGGCGACGCTCGTCGACACGCTGGCCGCCTGCGTGCGCGTGCGCGACCTGGTCAACACGCCGACCGAGCACATGGGCCCGGACCAGCTGGAAGCAGGTCGCGCTGCGAGATCGCCGAGCGCGCACGGCGCGACGATCAGAGTGATCGTCGGCGACGACCTGCTGGCGCAGAACTTCCCCGCGATCCACGCCGTCGGCCGCGCCTGCGCATCGCGCGCCGCGGCTGATCGCGCTGGCGCTGGGGCGACGCGGCGCATCCGCACGTGGCGATCGTCGGCAAGGGCGTGTGCTTCGACACCGGCGGCCTCGACATCAAGCCCGCCGACGGCATGCGCAACATGAAGAAGGACATGGGCGGCGCCGCGCACGCGATCGCGCTGGCCGAGCTGGTCATGGCGCGCAGGCTGCCGCTGCGCATCACGCTGCTGGTGCCGGCGGTCGAGAACGCGATCGGCGCCGAATGCATTCCGCCCTGGCGAGGTCATCGCCACGCGCAAGGGCCTGCAGCGTCGAGATCGACAACACCGATGCCGAAGGCCGCGTGGTGCTGTGCGATGCGCTGACCTACGCCGGCGAGCTGCAGCCGGCGCTGATCCTCGATTTCGCCACGCTCACCGGCGCGGCGCGCATCGCGCTGGGCCCGGACCTGCCGGCGCTGTACTGCAACGACGACGCGCTGGCCGCAGCACTGGCTCGACGCCGGCGAGCAGCGAGCGCGACCCGGTGTGGCGCATGCCGCTGTGGCGGCCGTACCTGCGCTATCTCACCAGCAGCATCGCCGACCTGGCCAACGGCGGCCCGTCGCGCATGGCCGGCGCGATCACCGCCGCGCTGTACCTCGAGCGCTTCGTGCCCGCCGGCCATGCCGTGGGCGCACCTGGACGTGTACTCGCTGGAACGACAGCGACCGCCCGGGCCGTCCGTTCGGCGGCGAGGCGCAGGGGCTGCGGTCGGCGTTCGCGATGCTTCGGGCGCGATTCGGGGTGTGAAACACGTCAGCCGCCGGCCACTGCGGCCCGCGGCGCGCCGACGCGCTCCTCGCCCAGCCGCTGCCAGCGCCGCTCCAGCACGACGATCGTGACGGCGTAGATCGCCACGATCACCGCCGGCACGGCGACGAATCGCACCTCCGGCCACGCCAGCCACGCGGCCAGCACCAGCACGGTGCGCGCGATGGCATGGAACGCGCCGATCCAGTGGCGCATCAGCCAGGCCGTCGGCAGCCACATGAGGCCGCTGAGGATGCCGACGCTCAGTGGCAGCGACGTCGGCTCGACCATGAAGAACGGGATCGCGATGGCGTAAACCAGCAGCGCCATGGCCACGGTCGCGAAGAACAGCGCGTCGAACGGGTTGCGTGGGCGGCTGCGGTCCATGAAGTGCTCGCCGGTGAAGCGCGACAGGCCGATGCCGAGGTATGCGATGGCGCCGGTGGCGATGAAGAGCACCCAGATCGCGGCCGCAAGCGGCAGCACCGCGCCGGCAATGGCGACGACCGTCCATGCCAGCGCGCCGGCCAGCGGCATGGCCAGGAACCGGCGGCGGGCGAAGGCCTCGCGCTGCGCGGCCAGATCGTCGGTGCCCGGAACGGTGGCGAGCGTAGATGCCGGGGCGGGGATGGAACGGGACATGGCAGGGAGCCTCGAAGGACGGGGTGACGGGAACCGCCCGTCGGCGGACCGGCCGATGCCGGCGCGATGCACTTGCACACTCTGGATTTCAGAGTACTCTCACGCCGTCGATGAAAGCCAGACCGTCCATCGGGAAACTCGACGACACGCGACACCCCCACGCCACTTTCGAGACACCGCCATGAGCCCCGACCGCCTGCAGCAGGACCTGGACTACGTCGCCGCCGCCGTGCGCCGGCACGACACATCACTGGGCGTGCCCGCGATCTACTTCCTGTGGGCCGTGCTGGTGCCGGTCGGCTTCGCCCTGCCTGATCTCGCACCGGGCATCGCCGGGCCGTACTGGCTGGTGGCCGGCATCGGCGGTGGCCTGCTGAGCTGGTGGCTGGGCGCGCGCGATGCGCGCCGCGCCGGCATCAATGACACCGCCGACGGCCGGCGCTACGGCCTGCACTGGCTGGTCGGCGGCATCGGCTTCCTGTCTGCTGGCTCCCCGTGCTGCGCGGCGCGCCGATCGAGCTGGCCGTCGGCAACTTCCTGCTGGTCGCCGGCCTGGTCTATGCGTTGGCGGGCGTGCACCTGGAGCGTCCGCTGCTGTGGAGCGGCCTGGTGATGCTGGCCGCGTACGTGGTGCTGACGGTGTTCGCCCTGCCCTACACCTGGACGGTCACCGGCCTGGCGATCGGCGTGTCGCTGGCGTGGGCGGGGTTGTCCGCCGTTCGCGCCGCCCGCCACGCGGCCTGAGCGTCGCCATGGCCACCGCCAGCCCCGCCAATCCACTCGATGCGCTCGACCCCGCGCTCGAACACCGCGTGCGGCTGGCCATCGGCGTGCTGCTGGCGAGGCACGGCGAGATCAGCTTCGCCGCGCTTCAAGCAGCAGTTGCAGCTGACCGACGGCAACCTGGGCGCGCAGCTGCGCCGGCTGGAGGACGACGGCTACATCGCGCTGCGCCGCGACTTCGTCGAGCGCAAACCGGTGACCTGGTACCGGCTGACCGCCGCGGGCCGCAAGGCGGTGGACCGCCACCTCAAGGCGCTGCAGGCCGTCATCGCGAGCGCGCAGGTCTGATGGCGGTTGGCCATCGCGCCGGGAGTGACTTCCGGCAGGTTGGAACCGCCGGCCCGATGGCGGTCACACTCCGCGCTTTCACACGTCATGGACGCGGCATGAACAATTCGGCCGACCTGCTCAAGGAACTGCGCATCGACCGCAGTGCGCCGCCGCCCGACAGTCCGCGCCGCGGGCTGTGGATCGCGCTGGCCAGCGCCGCGGCGGTGCTGGTGCTGTGCTGGCCGTGGCGTGGTTCGCGTTCGGCCGCGACGCGCGACCCGAGGTGCGCACCGCCCAGGCCGTCGCCATCGGCGGCGGCGGGCGCCCAGCGCCTCGGTGCTGGACGCCACCGGCTACGTCGTCGCGCGGCGCATGGCCACGGTGTCGTCCAAGATCACCGGCAAGGTGCGCGAGGTGCTGATCGAGGAAGGCCAGCGCGTCGCAGGCCGGCCAGGTGATGGCGACGCTCGACCCGATCGACGCCGACGCGCAGCGCGACCTGGCCGCCTCGCAGCTGGCCGCCGCGCGCAGCCAGTCCGACGCCATGCCGCGCGCAGCTGGCGCGAGGCCGAGGCCAACGCACGGCGCCTGGGCGAGCTGGTCGGGCGGCAGCTGGTCGTCGCGGGCGCAGTTCGACCAGGCCGTGGCCCAGCGCGACGCCCTGCGCGCGCAGCTGGCGACCGCGCAGCGCAACGCGCAGGTCGCCGGCGACGCAGCTGCGCATCGCCGGACAGGGCGTCGACAACACCGTCATCCGCGCGCCGTTCGCCGGCGTGGTGATCGCCAAGGCCGCGCAGCCGGGCGAGATCGTCTCGCCGATGTCGGCCGGCGGCGGCTTCACCCGCACCGGCATCGGCACGATCGTCGACATGGATTCGCTGGAGGTGCGAGGTCGACGTCGGCGAGGCCTTCATCGGCCGCGTGCAGCCGAAGATGCCGGTCGAGGCCGTGCTCAACGCCTACCCGGACTGGAAGATCCCGGCCGAGGTGATCGCGATCATTCCCGCCGCCGACCGCGGCAAGGCGACGGTGAAGGTGCGCATCGCGCTGCTGGAGAGCGACGCGCGCATCGTGCCCGACATGGGCGTGCGCGTGAGCTTCCTGGAGAAGGCCGCGCCGCGCCGCGACCAAGCCGCCCGGCGCGTGCTGGTGCCGGCGCGCGGCCATCGCCAACCGCGAGGGCGCACAGGTCGCCTTCGTGGTCGACGGGCGACAGCGTGCGGCAGCGCGACGTCACCGTCGGCCGCAGCGCTGGGCGAGGACCGCGAGGTCACCACCGGGCTTGCGGGCGGCGACACCGTCGTGCTCGACCCGCCGGAGGCCCTGGGCGACGGCGCACCGTCCGCGTCGCCACGGCCGATGCGAATCCTGAGCCATGCCGCGCGTCGCTCCACTGACCGACCATCGAATCCACAGCCGGGGAACCCGCCATGTCACTGGTCACCATCCGCAACCTCACCAAGGCCTACCAGCGCGGGCAGGAAAAGGTCGAAGTGCTGCACGGCATCGACCTCGACATCCCCGAGGGCGACTTCGTCGCGCTGATGGGGCCGTCCGGCTCGGGCAAGACCACGCTGCTCAACCTGATCGGCGGCCTGGACTCGCCGACGGGCGGGCGAGATCGACATCGAAGGCCAGCGCATCGACGCGCATGAGCGCCGGACAGCTGTCGCAGTGGCGCAGCGACCACGTCGGCTTCGTGTTCCAGTTCTACAACCTGATGCCGATGCTGACCGCGCAGAAGAACGTCGAGCTGCCGCTGCTGCTGACCAGGCTGTCGGCCGCGCAGCGCAAGCGCAACGCCGAGATCGCGCTGGAGCTGGTCGGCCTGAAGGACCGCGGCAAGCACCGGCCCAACGAGCTGTCGGGCGGCCAGCAGCAGCGCGTGGCGATCGCCCGCGCCATCGTCTCCGACCCGCACCTCCTGATCTGCGACGAGCCCACCGGCGACCTCGACCGGCAGTCGGCCGAGGAGATCCTGGCGCTGCTGCAGCAGCTCAACCGCGACCACGGCAAGACCATCGTGATGGTCACCCACGATCCCAAGGCCGCCGACTACGCCAACCGCACGTCCACCTGGACAAGGGCACGCTGGTCACGGACGGCGCGGCGCCGGCGCACTGACCGCCCCACGAGGACGCAGACATGAAATACCTGCACCTGATCTGGGCCGCGCTGTTCCGCAGCAAGACGCGCACGTTCGCTGACGCTGCTGTCGGTGGTCACCGCCTTCCTGCTGTTCGGGCTGCTGGACTCGGTGCGCGTGGCCTTCAACGCCAGCAGCAACCTGGCCGGCTACGACCGCATGATGGTGGCCTCGCGGCTTTCGATCACGCAGATGCTGCCGTACCGCGTCGAATCGCAGATCCAGGCCGTGCCGGGCGTGAAGCAGGTCGTGCATGCGGCATGGTTCGGCGGCATCTACCGCGACCAGCGCACTTCTTCCCCAACTTCGTCGGTCAGCCCGGGGTTCTTCGACATCTACCCGGAGTACGTGATCCCCAAGGAGCAGCTGCACGCCTTCGCCAGCACCCGCAACGGCGCGATCGTCGGCGAGGCGCTGGCGCGCAAGTTCGGCTGGAAGATCGGCGACACCATCCCGCTGCAGGCCACCATCTTCCCCACCAACGGCAGCAACGACTGGGCGTTCAAGCTGGTCGGCATCTTCCGCCTGGCCGACGCCGAAGCGCGAGGGCGAGGAGAACGCGCTGTACTTCCACTGGGACTACTTCGACGAGGCCAACGACTACGTCAAGGGCCGCGTCGGCTGGTGGATGGTCACGCTCGAGGATCCGACGCAGGCCGATGCGGTGGCCGCGCGCGATCGACGCGCATCAGCGAGAACTCCGACCACGAGACCAAGACCCAGATCGAGCAGGCGTTCAACCAGTCCTTCGTCAAGCAGTTCGCCGACATCGGCCTGATCGTCACCGCGATCATCGGCGCGGTGTTCTTCACCCTGCTGCATCCTCACCGGCAACACCATGGCGCAGGCGGTGCGCGAACGCATCCCGGAACTGGCCGTGCTCAAGACCATCGGCTTCACCGACCGCAGCGTGCTGGGGCTGGTGCTGGCCGAGTCGGTGCTGCTGCTGGTGCTCGGCGGGCTGCTCGGGCTGGGGCTCGCGGCCGCGGCCATGCCGGTGGTCAGCGCCGCCAGCGGCGGCATGATCCAGTTGCGGGTCGTGCCGCCGGCCACGTGGGGCGTGGGCCTGGCGCTGATGATCGGGATCGGCGCGCTGGTCGGCCTGCTGCCCGCGCTGCGCGCCATGCGGCTGAACATCGTCGACGCACTGGCCGGCCGCTGAGCCGGCTCGCGCCACGCTTCCGGGGACACGCACCATGAAACGTTCGGGCAATCGACTGGGCCGCGGGCTGGCCAACTTCGGCATCGTGCTGCTGCTGGCGGCGGCACTGGCAGGCTGGATCATGCTGCCGTGGTGGGGCGTGCTCGCCGCCGCCGCGCTGCTCGCCCTCTGGCTGGTGCTGACGCGGCGCGGCCGGCAGGCGCTGGCGGTGGCCGGCGTCGGCATCGCCACCCTGCCGCAGCGCTGGGGCGCGTCCGCGTGATCGTCGTCGGCATCGCCGGCGTGGTCGGCGTGCTGGTGGCGATGCTGGCGATGGGCGCGGGCTTCGAAGCCACGCTCAACCGCACCGGCAACGACGAACAGCGCGATCGTTCTGCGCGGCGGTTCGCATGGCCGAGACCAACTCGGTGATCATGCGCGACCAGGTGCCGCTGATCGGCCAGCTCGACGGCATCGCCCGCGACGAGCGCGGACAACCCCTGGTGTCGCCCGAGGCCTCGCAGGTGGTCAGCCTGGTGACGCGTGCCGACGGCACCGGACGCCAACGCGCAGTTGCGCGGCGTCGGCCCCGCGGCGTGGACGCTGCGGCCGCAGGTCAAGGTGGTCGAGGGCCGGCGCTTCGAGCCGGGCCAGCGCGAACTGGTGGTCGGCCGCGGCGCGGCGCGCCAGTACGTCGGGCTGGACGTGGGCAGCACCATCGACCTGGCCAACCAGCCGTGGACGGTGGTCGGCCTGTTCGAGTCCGGCGACTCGCACGAATCCGAGCTGTGGGCCGATGCCGAGGTGCTGGGCACCACCTACCAGCGCACCTCCTACCAGTCCGTCACCGCCAAGCTCGACGGAGCTGGCGGCTTCGACAGGCTCAAGGCGTCCATGGCCGCCGACCCGCGCCTGAAGCTGGACGTCGCCACCACGCGCGACTACTACGACAAGCAGTCCGAGGGCCTGACCCGGGTGATCCAGATCCTGGGCACGGTGGTGGGCGCGATCATGGCCATTGGTGCCGTGTTCGGCGCGCTCAACACCATGTACGGCGCGGTGGGGTCGCGTGCGCGCGAGATCGCCACGCTGCGCGCGCTGGGCTTCCGCGGCCTGCCGGTGGTGGTGGCGGTGATGCTGGAGACGATGCTGCTGGCCCTGCTGGGCGGGATCGCCGGCGCGGCGCTGGCGTGGCTGGTGTTCAACGGCTACACCGCGTCGACATTGAGCGGCAACTTCAGCCAGGTGGTGTTCGAGTTCCAGGTCGGCCCCGAGCTGATGTGGACCGGCCTGAAGTGGGCACTGGGCATCGGCCTGGTCGGCGGCCTGTTCCCCGCCCTGCGCGCCGCACGCATGCCGGTGACCGACGCGCTGCGCGCGGCGTGATCGTTTAAATAAGCACTGGATCGGTGAGATAGGAACCTGTCGCCAAGAACTTTACATTCAGGACAGGGCATGGTAAGGAGCCTATCCGCGCCAGCGGATTCCACACGGACGGAGGATGAAAGATGAGGGTTTTCCTTGCGATTCTTATCGCCTTAGGTCTTTTTAGTAGCGCGATAGCCGCAACAAACGATGATCGCCAGGTACACGTACTAAGTCTGCGTGTATTGGTGGATGGCAAGACCGTGATGACTCCAAACATTCATGTGTTGGCAGGCCGGCGGGCCATTGTTTCGGTTGTGGATAATGCTACTTCTCTCAAGTACAACCTTGAAGTGGAATTGACAGAAGGCGTCAGCCCACCTGGATTAAAGGTCCAGGGCACGGGAATCCAGGCAAAGCTATGGACAGATCGATCGCCTCAAAAAGCGATATTTGATTCGGCACTTATTATTGCGCCCGAGCAACAAAGCGCCAACGCCTTCATTACTTCCGCTTCCGGCGAGCGGTCAGGTATCGAGGTGATTTCTCATGCCACGAAGAAAATTTCCAGCGAGGCTTCGCTGCGGCAGTGCGATAGTGGGCTAGTGACTACGCAGACTGATGGCGGATGCTGCGGCGGCCCTTGCTCTGATCAAGGCGGAAGCTTTCAGTGCTGCAATGTTGTGTGGTGCTGCATATGCGGCTCCTGCTGTCAGATTCCTTGAGCCATAGCTTTAACGCCAATAAATTGATAGAGAAACCATAACAACCCTGAGGGCGGCAGCCATGGATGGCTGCCGTTTTTCGACCGAGCCAAGGAGGGAGAGTCGAAAAATTCCCGCGGTACCCGCAGCCGTCGGGGGCAGTGTCGAGAAACTGTCCCTTTCTTTGGTTACTTTCTTTGGACAGGCAAAGAAAGTGACTCGCCTTCAGGCGAAAGCTCCTGATCTTGGCTGTTGCCGACCGCTCCTTATCGCGGGAGGCCAGCGCCAGACGCGCGGCGCGAACGCAGCAGCCCATCGACCGCGTACACCGCCAGCGCGATCCAGATCAGCACGAAGCCGATCACGCGATCCCGCCCGAACGGCTCACCGAACACCACCACCCCGCAGATCAACTGCAGCGTCGGCGCCAGGTACTGCAGCAAGCCGACCGTCGACAGCGGCACGCGCCGCACCGCGTAGGCGAAGCCGATCAGCGGCAGTGCGGTCAGCGCACCGCCCAGCACCAGCAGCACGTCCGTCCACGGCCACCACGCGCCCAGCACGTGGCCCTGCCCGGTCGACTCGCCCCACAGCAGCAGCGCCAGCGCCGGCAACAGCAGATACGCACTCTCGATACCCAGCCCCGGCAGCGAGTCGATGGCGGTGAGCTTGCGGATGAAGCCGTACATCGCAAACGACGTCGCCAGCGTCAGCGCGATCCACGGGAAGCTGCCGTAGTTGAAGGTCAGCCACAGCACGCCGGCCGTGGCGATGGCGACGGCCAGCCATTGCGCGGCGCGCAGGCGTTCGCGCAGCAGCGCCACGCCCAGCACCACGTTGAGCAGCGGGTTGATGAAGTAGCCCAGGCTGGTCTCGACCACGTGCCCGGCGTTGACCGCCCAGATGTACAGGCCCCAGTTGAAGCCGATGAACAGCCCGCTCAACGCCAGCAGGCCGGCCAGCCGCGGCTGCTCGCGCACCACGCGCAGCCAGCGCGGGCCCTGCGTCAGGAACAGCCAGCCCAGCACCAGCACCGCGCTCCAGACGATGCGGTGGGCGATGATCTGCAGCGACGGCACCGCCTTGAGCAGGTGCCAGTACAGCGGCATCAGGCCCCAGATCACGAACGCGCCGGTGGCCATCCACAGGCCGCGGCGGTAGTCGCTCATCGCCCCGGTCATGCCGCCGGCTCCGTGGGGGTGGCCGGCACCACCGGCCGGCCAAGGCGCGCCTTGGCGACCGTGATGATCGCCACGCCCGCCAGGATCACCGCCATCGCGCCCAGGTCGTTGGCGGTGAACACCTCGCCGGCGATCACCGCGCCGAACAGCACCGCGATCGGCGGGTTGACGTAGGCGTAGCTGGTGGCCAGCGCCGGGCGCACGTGGTGCAGCAGCCAGATGTAGGCGGTGAAGCCGAAGATCGAGCCGGCCACGATCAGCCACAGCAGCGCGGCGGTGGCTTCGACGGTCGGCATCGCGGTCATGCGCTCGCCGGTCACCAGCGCGGCGGCCAGCATCCAGCCGCTGCCGGCGATCATCTGCCCGGCGGCGGCCATGAAGGGTTCGGGCAGGTCCTGGTCACGGCTCCAGATCGAACCCCAGGCCCACGCGATCGGCGCGATGGTCAGGCACACCAGCCCCAGCGTGGACGAGGCCAGGTTGCTGCCGGCGTTGAGCCACACCACGCCGCCGAAGCCGACCACCAGCCCGACCCATTCGATGCGCGTCGGGTGGCGGCCGCGCAGCATCGCGAACACGCCCGCGAACAGCGGCATCGACGCCACCGCAATGGCGGCCATGCCCGAGCCGACCTCGGTCTCGGCCAGGTTCACCAGGCCGTTGGACAGCAGCACCATGAAGATCGACAGCACCCCCAGCGTGCGCCACTGCCTTGCGGTCGGCGCCGCGGCCCCGCGCATCCGCAGGACCGCGTACATCAGCGCGCCGGCGGTGAACATGCGGAAGGCGCCGAGCAGGAACGGCGGGTAGCCCTCCAGCGCGTAGCGGATGGCCAGGTAGGTCGAACCCCACAGCACGTACACCGAGGCCAGCGCGAACGCGACGGCAAGGCCGCGGGCGGCGGGCGCCGGCAGGGCAGGAACAGGCTGGCTCACCGGCGGGGCTCGGCTGGGGTGGGGTTGGCGGACGCGAGGATACGCGACGCCCGGCCCGCCCCACAGCGCCGGAGGTCATGGCGGTGGTTGCCTTCGCGCACACCCCGTCATTGCCGAGAAGGCGGCACGGGTGCGAATTCCAACGCCGTCATTCCCGCGAACGCGGGAACCCAGTGACGTTGCTGTTCATGACTTGACGTCCATGGATCCCCGCCTTCGCGGGGATGACGGGCAAGAGCGGTTACCCGAAGCTCCGGGAAATGAGGAATCCGGGCGCACGTGCCCTGGCGGCACAAGAAAACGGGCGCCTCAAGGCGCCCGCATCTCAACCTGTCCGGTACGGATCGACCGCCCGCCTGCGCGGGGCTCAGTCAGCCCAGTGCCCCGGGGTGTCGACGCGCTTGAGCACCTGCGCCGACAACTGCCGGTCGTTGTTGAGCAGGCGCACGGCGTCGGCGAGGATCGCGGCCGATTCGCGCAGCAGCGGGTCGGGGCGGTTCTCGGCCAGCTTCTCGCGCTGCGGCGTCGGCGACCACGTCGCGCTCGCCCGCCGACAGCCCGTCGTCGGCCGACACGTCCGACAGCGGGTCCAGCGCCAGCCCCAGCGACTCGCGCATCGCCTGGCGCTCCTTGCGGCGGGCTTCATTGCGGTCGCGTTCGGCTGCGGCGCTCGGCCTCGTTCAGGCTGATCCACTTCTTCTCGCTTTCCTCGCGGAAGCGGGCGACGTCCTCGGTCCACCACTGGAACTCCTTGTCGCCGGCCACGCGCGTGGCGTGCAGCGACTCAAGCTGCGGCACCAGCGGCTCGAAGTTGCCGTAGCGGATGTGCGGGACCGCGGCGATGCGGGTCCACGGCAGGGCGTTGTCGTAGGTGCTCTCGCCATACTCCGTCGCGTCCACCGAGGCCGGGAACGCGATGTCCGGCACGATGCCCTTGTTCTGCGTGGAGCCGCCACTGACGCGGAAGAACTGCGCGATGGTCAGCTTGAGCTGGCCGAAGCGCGCCTCCTCGTTGGCCGGCCAGCGGTCCAGGTCGACCAGGTTCTGCACCGTGCCCTTGCCGAAGGTGGTCTCGCCGATCACCAGGCCGCGCCCGTAGTCCTGGATGGCACCGGCGAAGATTTCCGACGCCGAGGCCGAGCCGCGGTTGACCAGCACCGCCAGCGGACCTTCCCAGGCGATGCCGGGGTTGCTGTCGCCTTCCACGCTGACGCGGCCGCTGGACTCGCGCACCTGCACCACCGGGCCGCGGTCGATGAACAGGCCGGTCAGTTCGATCGCCTCGGTCAGCGAGCCGCCGCCGTTGTTGCGCAGGTCCAGCACCACGCCGTCCACGTTCTGCGTGCCCAGCTGCTCCAGCAGGCGGGCGACGTCGCGCGTGGCGGAGGCGTACTCGCCGTTGTTGCGTACGACGGCCCTCGAAGTCCTGGTAGAAGCCCGGCAGCTTGATCACGCCGATGCGCTTGGTCGCGCCGCCGTCCACGGCGGGCAGGTCCAGCACTTCGGACTTGGCGGCCTGGTCCTCCAGCCGCACGCTGGTCGCGCACCAGCACCACACGGGCGGGCTGGCGCGTCCAGGCCCATCTCGGCGGGGATCACGTCCAGCCGCACGCTCGTGCCCTTCTTGCCGCGGATCTTGGCCACCACGTCATCGATGCGCCAGCCGATCACGTCCTCCATCGGCCCGCTGGTGCCCTGGCCCACCGCGACCACGCGGTCGCCGGGCTTGACCTTGCCGGAGTTGCCGGCCGGACCGCCGGGCACGATCTCGCGGATCGCGACCACGTCGTCCTGCTTCTGCAGCACCGCGCCGATGCCCTCCAGCGACAGCGACATCGACAGGTTGAAGTTGTCGGCCGAGCGCGGCGTCAGGTAGTCGGTGTGCGGGTCGATCGCGTTGGCGTAGCTGTTGAGGAAGGTCTGGAACACGTCCTCGCCCTTCAGCTCGGCCACGCTCTTGCCCAGGTTGGCGTAACGCTTGTCCAGCGTCTTGCGGATGTCGGCCTCGGCTGCTTGCCGGCCAGCTTCAGGCGCAGCCAGTCGTTGCGCACCGACTGCGTCCACAGCGCATCCAGTTCGGCGCTGTCCTTCGCCCACGGCGCGTCCTCGCGGTCGTAGTCGAAGCGGTCGTCGCCGTGTGAAGGTCGAAGATGTCGCGCTTGAGCAGCTCGCGCGCGATAGGCCACGCGCTCGTCCATGCGCTGCCGGTAGACGGCGAACATCGCGTATGCCGGCTCGAGCTGGCCGCTCTTGATCGCGTCGTCCAGCTGCGTCTTGTAGCGGCTGAAGCCGGCGATGTCCGCGGCAGTGAAGTACTGCTTGCCGCCGTCGAGCATCTCCAGGTAGCGCTTGTACATGTCCGCCGACAGCGCATCGTCCAGCGGCAGCGGCCGGTAGGCGTACCGGCTGTCGGACAGCAGGCCGTAGACCAGCTTGGCGGCGGTGGCCTGGTCGGCGGTGGGCCCGCCCGGCAACGCCAGCGACCCCGGGTCGCGCGCGGGCGTTCGCGTGGCGGTGGACTCGGGCGTCGTGTCGGCCTGGGCCGTCTGCGCAACGCCGTTGTCGCGCGCCAGCAACGCCAGCGGGACGGTCAGCAAAAAGGCGAGCAGGGTGGTCTTGGAGTCATCGCGGCGACTTCGCGGCCGCAGCGCGGCCTGATCTTTGGGGTGGGGGTCGACACCCGGTGCGGCAGGCTGGATCACCTGCCACGGCAGCATGGGCCGGGCTTGGACAGCCCCACAGTGCCGAAAGTTGCCCGGCGTGTCACGCGCCCTGCGCAACGTTCGGCGGCGACGCTGTCAGCACCGTTCAGATTGCATGCCGGACGCGGGCCGCGCGCGTGCCGCTGCTGCCGTTATCGAAGCGTTATTCCGGCGCACGGCCTCCGGGCCTGGATCAGGCCAGCGCCGCCACCCCGGCTTCGGCCGCCGAGCGGTCGGCGTGGTAGGACGAACGCACCAGCGGGCCCGGACGCAACGTGGGTGAACCCCAGCGCCATGCCGTAGTCCTCCAGCTGCCTTGAACTCGTCCGGCGTCCAGTAGCGCAGCACCGGGTGGTGGTGCGGCGCTGGGCTGCAGGTACTGGCCGATGGTGATCATGTCGACGTCGTGCGCGCGCAGGTCGCGCAGCGTCGCCTGCACCTGCTCCATGGTCTCGCCCAGGCCGAGCATGATCCCGGACTTGGTGGCGACCTCCGGGTGCTGCGCCTTGAACTTCTGCAGCAGGGTCAGCGACCACTGGTAGTCCGCGCCCGGGCGCACGTTGCGGTACAGGTCGGGCACGGTCTCGATGTTGTGGTTGAACACGTCCGGCGGCTGCGGCGGCGAGGATCTCCAGCGCGCGTTCCATGCGGCCCTTGCCGCGGAAGTCGGGCGTCAGGATCTCGATCGCGCGTGCCGGGCTGTGCTGCGCGGATCGCGCGGATGCAGTCGACGAAATGCTGGGCGCCGCCGTCGCGCAGGTCGTCGCGGTCGACGCTGGTGACCACGACGTACTTCAGGCCCATGTCGGCGACGGTGCTGCGCCAGGCGTCAGCGGTTCGCCCGCGTCCGGCGGCTTGGGCCGGCCGTGGGCGACGTCGCAGAAGCTGCAGCGGCGCGTGCAGACCTCGCCGAGGATCATGAAGGTCGCGGTGCCGTGGCTGAAGCACTCGTGGATGTTCGGGCAGCTGGCCTCCTCGCAGACCGTGACCAGGCGGTTCTCGCGCAGCTTGGCCTTGAGCTGCGGCACCGAGTTGCCCGACGGGATGCGCACGCGGATCCACGACGGCTTGCGCAGCACCGGCGCGTCGGCGAACTGCACCGGCGAGCGGCCGATCTTGTCGCCGGCCGACCTGCTTCACGCCCGGCTGCAGCGACGCGGGCGCGTCGGCGACGACGGCAAGCGGGATGGTCGCGCGAGGCGGGCATGCGGTCATGGCTGGCGATTGGATCGCGTCGATGGACGCGGGGCTATCAGGCCGACGGCGTCAGGCGGCTCGGCAGCGATCGGCGACGTGCGCGGTTTCGACGTCCAGGCCGAACTGCGCGGCCGATGTGCGCCAGCAGCACCGGCTTGACCGCATCCAGCGCCGGACGGGCCGCCCAAGTCTACCAGCGAGGTCACCTGCAGCCCCTGGTAGCCGCAGGGATTGATGCGCTGGAACGGCGACAGGTCCATGGCGATGTTGAAGGCCAGGCCGTGGAAGGTGCAGCCGCGGCGCACGCGGATGCCCAGCGCGGCGACCTTGGCGCCGTTCGACGTACACGCCGGGCGCGCCCTCGCGGCGCGCGGCCTCGATGTTCCAGTCGGCCAGCGTGTCGATGATCGCCTGCTCGATCCGGCACACGTACTCGCGCACGCCGACCTTCAGCCGGCTTCAGGTCCAGCAGCGGGTACAGCACGATCTGGCCGGGGCCGTGGTAGGTCACCTGGCCGCCGCGGTCGACGTGCAGCACCGGGATGTCGCCGGGCATCAGCACGTGTTCGGGCTTGCCGGCCTGGCCGAGGGTGAACACCGGGTCGTGCTCGACCAGCCACAGTTCGTCGGGGGTGGCCTCGTCGCGCGCGTCGGTGAAGGCCTGCATCGCGCGCCACACCGGCTCGTAGGGCTGGCGGCCCAGGTCGCGGACCTGCGCAACCGGCAGCGCCGTGGCGACGGCCTCGCCGGTGGCGACGGCTACAGCGTCCACTTCACTTCCGGATGGTCGCGCAGCACCTGGTGGGCGAGGTCGTACTGCTCGCGCGATCTCGGCGCGGAAGGCTGATCCGCACCGAGACATAGCGGCCGTTGGAGGAATGCTTCCAGCTGACCTGTTCGTGCAGCACCTCGATGCCGGCGTCCAGCAGCCGGGTCGGCAGGACGCGTTTCCAGGTCCTTCTCGGCCGTGCCCATGGCCGAGAGCTCGAACGTGCCGGGGAACTGGAAGCCGTGGTCGGGGTTGTCGGAGTTGATGTCCATGCCGCCGATTATGGGTGTGCCCCGCGCCCAACCCAAGCCGGCCCCTCCACCAGGAGGACCCGGGCAGGCGGCAGCGGGACCCACGGCCCCGGGCTCGCGGACTGCGGCAGGCCTCCCCCGCTGAACGCGAAAGGCCGGCGATGGCCGGCCTTCCGTCGTCACGCGTCCCGTCGCCACGCAGCCGGGACGCGGGGTCGCGTCGCGGCCGGCGCCGGCCTTACATCGATGCCACCACATCAGCAGTTCGTGCCACAGGCGCTTGAAGAAGCCGGCCTCCTCGACCGCCGTCGATCGCCACCAGCGGCGCTGGGCGACGACCTTGCCGTCCAGCATCACCTTCACCGTGCCGATCTCCTGGCCCTTCTCGATCGGCGCGACCAGCGTCTTCGGCACGTCCATCGATCGGCTTGAGCTGCGTCGTACCGGCCGCGCGGGACGGTGACCAGCAGCGGCTCGGCCACGCCCAGGCGCACCTCGTCGGCGCTGCCCTTCCACACCTTGTGCTGTGGCGATCGCGCTTGCCGGCGTCGTACAGGCGTGGGTTTCGAAGAAGCGGAAGCCCCAGTTGAGCAGCGCCTGCGCTGTCGCCGGCGCGCTGGTTCTCGGAGGTGGAGCCCATCACCACCGAGATCAGGCGCTGGTCGCCGCGCTTGGCCGAGGCCATCAGGCAGTAGCCGGCGCGCGGAGTGTGGCCGGTCTTGATGCCGTCCACGCTGGATCGCGCCACAGCAGCAGGTTGCGGTTGGGCTGGGTGATCGGTGCCGACCGTGAATTCCTTGATCTTGTTGTAGGCGTACGCCTCGGGGAAATCGCGGATCAGCGCGCGGCCCAGCAGGGCCAGGTCGCGCGCGGTGGTGTAGTGGCCCTCGCGCCGGCAGGCCGTGCGGGTTGACGAAGTGCGAGTTCTTCATGCCGATGCGCTGCGGCGTAGCTGTTCATCAGCGCGGCGAAGGCCTCGCTCGCTGCCGGCGACGTGCTCGGCCAGGGCGATCGCGGCGTCGTTGCCCGACTGCACCACCATGCCCTTTTCCATCTCGCAGCAGCGGCGCGGTCTTGTTGACCTCGAAGCCGCTGTAGCTGCCGTCGGTGCCGGCGCCGCCGGTGCGCCAGGCGTTCTCGCTCATCATCACCTGGTCGTCGGCTTGACCTTGCCGGCCGCCATCTCCGCGGCGATCACGTAGCTGGTCATCACCTTGGTGATGCTGGCCGGCTCCACGCGCTGGTCGACGTTCTCGCCGGCCAGCACCTGGCCGGTGGCGTAGTCCATCAGCACCCACGCCGTGCCGGTGACTCCGGCGGCGGCGGCACCGGCAGCGCGTCGCTGGCGGCGGGCGAGCGGTCGCCGGCGTGGCGGCCGCGGGGTGGCCGGCTGCGGCGACTGGGCGAGGGCCAGGCCGACGGCGAACGGTCGCCAGTGCGGCGAGGGCGAAGCGGAGCTTTCATGGTTACTGCGAACTCCGGAGCCGCAGCGGCGGCCTGAAAACGGATTCGGGAGGATAGCGGGCGCAGCGGCGCGGGGCGCGACTCTACTCGCGCACGCGCTGCGGCTGGCCGAACCCCAGGCCGGCGATGCGGGCCGCAAGTCCGGCGCCGCCGCGGCGGCCAGCGGCCCCACGCGCAGGCGCCACACCTTGCGGCCGTTGGACTGGCCGTCGTGCACGCTGGCGCCGTCGATGCCGGCGCCGCGCAGCATCGCCAGCGCGCGGTCGGCGTTGTCGCGGGCGGCGAAGCTGGCGACCTGCAGGGTCACTGCGCCGCCGGCACTCGCCGGAGTCGCGGAGGCGATCGGGCCGGGCGAAGCGACCGGTGCCGCCGCCGTTGGCGCGGACGCTGCGGCATCGGATGCGTCGGGGTACCCGGCTTGCCGGTCGCCACGCGCACGCGGCGCGTGCGCATCCAGGCGTCGAACTCGTCCGCGCTCATCGCGCGACCGTCCTGGCGCATGTCGAAGCGGTAATCCGGGCCCGGACGCGGCTGGCCTGCGCCTGCAACGGGTTCGGCCGGCCGCCGGCACGGCGCGATCGGGCCGTCGACACCGGGGCCGCCGAGGCGGGACCGGAGCGTACGGCGCTGTCGCCGTCGCCGATGCGGGCGTGGCCGGGCGCCCGGTGGCGATGCGCACGCTGGCGAGCCAGTGCGGGCGCACCGGTCGCGGCGGACGTGGCAGTGGCGGGAATCGCCGCCACCAGGCGGTCCATGCGGCTGGGTGCGGCAGCCGGGCTGGCGTGGCGGCCAGCACGGTGCCGGCATCGGCCGGCGTCAGCGCCCGCACCTCCACGCGCGCGGTGCCGTGCCGGATGAAGCCGAGCTTGACCGCCGCGGCGTAGCTGAGGTCGATCACGCGGCCGTCGTGGAACGGGCCGCGGTCGTTGACGCGCACCACCACCGACTTGCCGTTGTCCAGGTTGGTGACGCGCGCGAAGCTGGGCAGCGGCAACGTCTTGTGCGCGGCGGTGAAGGCGTACATGTCGTACACCTCCTGGTTGGAGGTGCGGCGGCCGTGGAACTTGTTGCCGTAGTACGACGCGCGTGCCCTGCTCGACGTAGCCGTCGGTGCGTCGTCCATGCACCTTGTAGTGTCTTGCCGAGCACGGTGTAGCGGCGACGGTTGCCGACCTGCGAGCGCGGCTCGTCGCACGACCTCGGGCTCGGGGATGCACTCGACGTCGGGCACGTAGTCGGGCGCGGTGTCGGAGACGCCGGGCGCGTACAGGCCGCCGGCCACGTAGTCGCCGCGCGTGCTCGGGATCTTCCTGCGCCGGCGCATACGGCGAGCCCTTGCAGCGCGCCGGCAGCCCGGCGACCGGCAGCGCATCGCGCGCGCCGGCCCGCTGCCCGGCAACGGTGCCGGCTGGCGAGCGACTTCTTCGGACGCGCCGGCGCAGGCCGCCAGGGCCAGCGCCAGCGCGGCGGCGAACCACGCCCTCATGCGTCGGGGGCGGCCGCGGGTGCGGTGGCCGCCAGCGGGTTCTCACGCCCGGCGATCGCCTGCGACAGCTGGTACACCGCCATCGCGTACATCTTGGAGATGTTGTAGCGGGTGATCGCGTAGAAGTTGTGGAAGCCGAGCCAGTACTCGCGGCCGGCGCGCCTTCCAGCGTTGACCAGCAGCGGCGGCTCGTCGGGCGCGATCGGAGGCGGCCAGCGGCCGGTAGCCCGTTGCGCCAGCTCGGCGAGCGGTCATGTCGGGCGTCCAGCTCCTCGGGCTCGAAATCGCGCGCGTCCGGCGGCACGGCGCGGCGCGCACGCGTCACCGGCCCGCCGCGCACCCAGCCGCCCTTCTTCGACGAAGTAGTTGGCGATCGAGGCGAACACGTCGTCGGTGCTGTTGAACAGGTCGCGGCGGCCGTCGCCGTTGCCGTCGACGGCGAACTCGCGGTAGCTGGACGGCATGAACTGGCCCCAGCCCATCGCGCCGGCATAGCTGCCCTTGAGCGTGGTGATGTCCAGGCTGCTGCTCCTTGCCCAGCGCGAACAGCTGCGCCAGCTCGCCGCGGAAGAACGCCTCGCGCCGGTTCTCGCGGGCGGCCTTGGCCGGGTCGCCCGTGCGCGGGTAGGCGAAGGCCAGCGTGTACAGCGCATCGAGCACCGGGTAGCTGCCGGTGTTGCGCGCCGTAGCTGGTCTCCACGCCGATGATCGCGACGATGATCTCGGCCGGCACGCCGGTGCGGGCCTGCGACGCGTGCCAGCGCATCGCGGTGCGCGGCCATGAAGGCGCGGCCGCCGCTCGATGCGCGCCGGGCTGATGAAGATCGGGCGGTAGTCGCGCCAGGGCTTGGCCTTCGGCCGGCCGCGACATCGCCTTGATGATGCTCTCGCGGATCTGCGGCGCTGGCCAGCACCGACTCGATGTAGCCGGCATCGACGCCGTACTTCGCGGCGGTGTCGCGCACGAACGCGGCCTTGCGCCTGTTCCAGCGGCATCGCGGGCAAGGGGTCGGGCAGCGGGCTGGTGCCGGGCACCGGCGGACGCGTACGGGTGCCCTGCGGCGGCAGGTCACCGCGTGCGGCGGCGGGCGCATCCTGCGAGGCAACCGGCGTCGGGGCGGGGTGGGCGTGGCGCAGGCGCCAAGCGCCAACGAAATCACGAGCGGAAACGCGTTGCGTAGGGGGCGTGCAGTCATCGCGGCGAGGGTAGCACGCATCCCGCGATGCGAAACGCGCACCAGGTACGCCCGTGCGGGGGCGAGTCAGGTTGTGTTCCCGTTCATCGGCGCGGATGGAGGGCATGCGTTTCAGCGCTTCGCGCCCGTCGATGCACGTCGTCGTCAGCGCGCGTGCACCGGGCGGTGCGCCGCGCACCGCCATCACCACGCCCAGCCCGGCCAGCAGCGACACCGCCGAGGTGCCGCCGTAGCTGAGCAGCGGCATCGGCACGCCCACCACCGGCAGCAGGCCGGAGATCATGCCGCCGTTGACGATCACGTAGACGAAGAACGCCAGCCCCAGCGCGCCGGCCAGCAGGCGCGAATAGCCGTCGCGCGCCTCGGCTGGCGATCCACAGGCAGCGCCCGACACGAACAGGTACAGCGCCAGCACCACCGCCACGCCGACCCAGCCGAACTCCTCGCTGAGCACCGCGAAGATGAAGTCGGTGGTGTGCTCGGGCAGGTAGTCGAGGTGCGACTGCGTGCCCTCGCCCCAGCCCTTGCCGGTCAGGCCGCCGCCGCCGATCGCGATCTTGGACTGGATGATGTTCCAGCCCGCGCCCAGCGGATCGGACTCCGGGTCGAGGAAGGTCAGGATGCGGTCCTTCTGGTACGGCCGCAGCAACCAGAACCACGCCACCGGCGCGATCGGCGGCGACCGCCGCCGACGGCCGCGGCGAACCACCACCACGACAGCCCGGCCAGGAACAGCGCGAACGCGCCGCTGGCGGCCACCAGCATCGCCGTGCCGAAGTCCGGCTGCAGCAGGATCAGCCCGGTCGGCACGCCGATGATCGCGCCGGCCACCAGCACCGCAGGCAGGCGCGGCGGCAGCGGCCGCGGTCCAGGTACCAGGCCACCATCATCGGCAGGCTGAGCTTGAGCAGCTCCGACGGCTGGAAGTAGAACACGCCCAGGTTGATCCAGTGCGCGCCGTGCTTGCCGCTGCCGATGAACAGCACCAGCACCAGCGGCACGCAGCGACACGCCGTACACCACCGGCGTCCAGTTGCGCAGCTGCGCCGGCGGAATGCGCGACAGCGCCCACATCGCCGCCAGCCCGACGGCGAAGCGCGCGCCCTGCGCCACCACCAGCGTGCGAGGACTTCGCCGCCGGCGCTGTACAGCACCGCCAGGCCGATGCCCATCAGCGCCAGCGCGCCAGCAGCGGCCAGTCGAGGTGCGCGGAAGCGCAACAGGTCGACAGCCAGCGCAGGATGTCGCTCATCGGGCGCCGCCAGGCCGCGGCGGGGCGGCGCAGGCGCGCGGCTGCCGCGAGGACACGCCGAGCGCACGCGGACTGGATGCTGCGATCGCCGCGCGGCGCTCCGGCGACCGGATCGGTCTCGCGGCATCTTGCCCAGCAGCCAGGCATCGAAGATCTTGCGCGCGATCGGCGCGGCGGTGGTGCCGCCGTAGCCGCCGTGCTCGACCACCACCGCCATCGCGATGGTCGGGTTGTCGGCCGGCGCGTAGCCGACGAACAGCGCCTGGTGGCGCAGGTGATAGGGCAGCGACTTGCGGATCGATGCTGGCGCTGCCGCTGCGGCTGATCACCTGCGCGGTGCCGGTCTTGCCGGCCATGCGGTACGGCGCGCCGATGGCCATCGCCGTGCGCGGTGCCGCCGGCCGTGGATGGTCGCTCCATGCCTTCCTGCACCGCGCGCAGGTGCGCGGGGTTGTCGGTGATGCGCACCGGCGGCGGGCTGCGGCACGCGGCGTCCACGGCGCGTCGAAGCCGTCGCGCCGCGCCGGCGACCAGGTGCAGGCGCGCGCAGCTGGCCGCCGTCGGCGATGCGCCGCGGTGCCGCGCGCCAGCTGCAGCGCGGTCACCTTCCAGTAGCCCTGGCCGATGCCGGCGATCACCGTCTCGCCCGGATACCAGCGGTTCGCGCGTGCGCGTTGCGCTTGCACGCCGGCGACGGCACGATGCCGGCGATCTCGCCGAGCAGGTCGATGCCGGTCGGCTCGCCGAAGCCGTAGCGGTGCATGTACTGGTCGAACCGCTCGATGCCCATGTCGTAGGCGAGCCTGTAGTAGTAGTAGTTGACCGAGTCGCGAGATCGACTTGCGCAGGTCGGTCCAGCCGTGCGCCGCCGCGGCGGCGTCGCGCCAGCCGCGGCGCCTGGCCGGGGAGGCGGAACATCGCCGGTGGAGAGCACCGTGTCCTCGCGGCGTGCGCAGGCCGCTGTCCAGGCCCGGCCAGCGCCGATCAGCGGCTTGATGCGTCGAACCCGGCGCGACGCCGCCCAGCACGTTGCGGTTGAACTGCGGCCGCGAGGGGTTGTCCATCAGCGCGCGGTAGTCGGTGTGCGAGATGCCGTTGACGAACAGGTTGGGGTCGTAGCTGGGCAGGCTGACCATGCGCCAGCACCTCGCCGGTGCGCGGATCCACCGCCACCGCCGAGCCTTCCAGCTCGCCGAAGGCGTGCACCATCGCCTGCTGCAGGTCGGCGTCGACGCTCAGGCGCAGGTCGGCGCCGGGCGTGCGCCGGCACGCGGCCGACCGCGCGCAGCGCGCGGCCGTCGACGTTGGTCTCGACCTGCTCGTAGCCGATGCTTGCCGCGCAGCGCGTCTTCGTAGTAGCGCTCCAGGCCGGTCTTGCCGATGTGGGTCAGCGCGGCGTTGGCCTCGCCCAGCGTCTCCAGGTCCTTGGCGTCGATGCGGCCGACGTAGCCGACCACGTGCGCGAACAGCGTCGCCGTACGGGTAGCGGCGGTTGAGGTACGGCACCAGCTCGACGCCCGGGAAGCGCCAGCGGTCCACCGCGAAGCGCGCCGTCTCGTCCTCGGTGACGCGCAGCTTCAGCGGTGATCGGGCGGAACCCGCGGGTGGCGCTGGCGGTCGTCGCTTCGAAGCGCGCGATGTCCTCGGGCGTCAGCGCGACGATCGCGCTGCAGCGCCGGCAGCCAGCTCCTCGCATCGGCCGGCCTCCTCCGGCATCACGTCGAGCCGGAAGGCCGGCACGTTGTCGGCCAGCATGCGGCCCTTGCGGTCGTAGATCAGCCCGCGCGCCGGCACCACCGGCCGCAGCTTGATGCGGTTGGCCTCCGAGCGCGTGGCGTATTCGTCGTGCTCGAGCACCTGCAGGCTTGAAGTACCACAGCGCCAGCCCGCCCAGCGCCAGCACCACCACCACGAAGCCGAGCACCGCGCGGCGGCGGAACTGGTCGGCTTCGGCGGTGCGCGTTCTTGAGCGGCGCGGCGGCGCGGACCCATCGGCTCAGCGCCTCCGGCCGCCGCCCAGGCGCAGCGCGTCCAGCAGCACGAACACCGGCGGCCACAGCAGCATGCCCAGCAGCGGCGCCAGCCAGTACGCCAGCGGCAGTGCGGCGGCACGCCCAGCGTCAGGTGCAGCACCGCGGTCGACCATGCGGTCGTTGAGCAGCAGCGCCGCCGATGGCCAGCGCCTGCTGCGACATCGGGAAGAACCGCAGGCGCGCGCGGAAGCGCTGCAGGATGAAGGCCATCACCACCAGCCGCAGCGCCTGCTCGCCCAGCAGGCTGCCGAAGGCCAGGTCGGCGAGCAGGCCCGACGACGAAGGCGAAGCCCAGCCCGACGCGGTCCGGGTCCTCGATCACCCAGTACGCCACCACCAGCGCCAGCCAGTACGGGCGCAGCGGCTGCAGCCGCCCGGCAGCGGCAGCAGGCCCAGCAGCAGCGCGACCAGCACGCTGACCGGCAGCACCCAGCCGCTGCGGGGGCGGCTCATCGGCGTGGCTCCTGTGGCGGCGGCGGCGCGCTGGCGGCGGGCGCCGGCGCGGTGATCGGGGCGCCGGCTGCGGAGCGGCGTCGCGGCCGGCTGGCGGCGCGACGCCGCCGCGGCGCTGGGCCGCGGTCGGCAGCCTCCGCTCGCCGCCGGCAGCGGCGGCGCGGATCGGCAGGGCCGTCAGCCGGCGCCGACTGCGCAGCAGCAGCACGTCGCGGCCGCGGTCCAGCTGCGCGGCCGGCGTCACGTCGCCGATCAGGAAGGCGCGGCTGTCGTCGGGCGCAGGCGCGGCCACCGTGCCCACCGGGAAACCGGCCGGGAAGCGCCCGCCCAGGCCGGAGGTCACCAGCAGGTCGCCGACCTTGACGTCGCTGGACAGCGGCACGTCGGCCAGGCTCCAGCCGGTCGCTGCGGCCGCTGCCGTAGACCACCAGGCGCACGCCGTTGCGCGCGACCACCACCGGCACCGCGTGGTCGGGATCGGTCAGCAGCAGCACGGTGGCGTGGATCGGGCGTGGCCTCGATGACCTGGCCCATCAGGCCGCCGGCATCGATCACGCCTGGCCGACGCGCACGCCGTCGCGGCTGCCGGCGTCCAGCACCAGGCGCTGGCGGGTGGGGTCCAGGTCGATGTCGAGGATCGGCGCCAGCTGCACGTCCAGGCCGCCGCTGCTCGGCCGCGCCCAGCAGGCCGCGCAGCCGCGCGTTGTCGGCGGCCGCGGTCTGCAGGCGCGCCAGCCGCGCGCTGGTCGACCAGCAGCTCGTTGCGCAGGCCGCGGTTCTCGTCGGTCAGCTGGCGCGCAGCGTGCCGGCGTCGTCGCTGCACGCGCGTCGCCCATGCGCGCCGGGCAGGCCGGCCAGCCACCACAGCGGCTGCACCACCACGCTGGCCTGCTCGCGCGCCTGGCGCAGCCAGCCGCCGCGGTGGTCCAGCACCATCAGCGCCAGCGCCAGCGCCAGATACGCCAGCAGCCGCAGCGTGCCGGCGACTTCGCCGGGGCGGGCAGGCGTGGAGGACCGGCGTAGGGAGGCACTGGCTCAGTACGGTAAGGAGGTGGTGCGGAAGCGGGTGCAGGCGCGGGGCGCGGCGCGGAGGAAGGCCGCACGCACGCGGCGTCGCGACTGGCGTGCGCGGCTCATGCACCGCATCGCCGGGCGCGACCGGCCTGCGATCACCCGTCCACGGCGCATTGCCGGCGTTCATTCCGGCGCGAAGAACTCGTTGCCGTGCATGTCCACCAGCTCCAGCGCGCGGCCGCCGCCGCGGGCCACGCAGGTCAGCGGGTCGTCGGCCACCTGCACGTGCAGGCCGGTTTCCTCGCTGATCAGGCGGTCCAGGTCGCGCAGCAGCGCGCCGCCGCCGGTCAGCACGATGCCGCGCTCGGCGACGTCGGCGCACAGTTCCGGCGGGGTCTGCTCCAGCGCCAGCTTGACCGCGCGTGACGATGCCGGCCAGCGGCTCGCGCAGCGCTTCCAGCACCTCGTTGGAGTTGATCGTGATCATCTTCGGCACGCCCTCGGCGAGGTTGCGGCCGGAGATCTCCATCTCCGCGCACTTCCGGCTGCGGGTAGGCGCAGCCGATCTCGAGCTTGATGCGCTCGGCGGTGGCCTCGCCGATCAGCATGCCGTGGTTGCGGCGCACGTAGTTGATGATCGACTCGTCGAAGCGGTCGCCGCCGATGCGCACCGACTGCGAGTAGACGATGCCGTTGAGCGCGATCACCGCGACCTCGGTGGTGCCGCCGCCGATGTCGACGACCATCGAGCCGCGCGCCTCGGTCACCGGCATGCCGGCGCCGATCGCCGCGGCCATCGGCTCCTCGATCAGGTAGACCTCGCGGGCGCCGGCCTCTTCGGCCGATTCCTTGATCGCGCGGCGCTCGACCTGGGTGCGAGCCGGCCGGCACGCAGACCAGCACGCGCGGGCTGGGGCGCAGGAAGCGCGACTTGTGCACCTTGCGGATGAAGTGCTTGAGCATTTCCTCGGTGTAGGTGAAGTCGGCGATGACGCCGTCCTTCATCGGGCGGATGCGTGGTGATGTGGCCCGGGCGTGCGGCCGAGCATCTGCTTGGCCTCGGCGCCGACCGCCGCGACCGGCGCGGTTGCCGCCGACGGCGCGGTCCTGGCGCACGGCGACCACCGAGGGCTCGTTCAGCACGATGCCCTGGCCGCGGACGTAGATCAGGGTGTTGGCCGTGCCCAGGTCGATGGACAGGTCGTTGGAAAACATGCCGCGGAACTTCTTGAACATCGGGGAAGGGTCCTGCTGGCGGCGGTCGAGGGCCGTGTGGTGGGGAAAGCAGGGGTCCGCTAGCCTAGCAACCGCCCCTGGGCGCAGCAAGGAAAAACCGCGGTAACGCGGCGGCTTCGCGGCGTTCCAGCGACAGCCCGCCGCGTTGCGCCCGCGACACGGCAATCGCGCTGGCTAGCGCTCGCGGCCAGCCGCTCGCTCGGCCGCCGGTGCGGCGCCGCCCGCTACCCTGCGCGGCCCGCGCGGCCCGCGCCGCTCTTCACTCAGGAGACTCGCCGATGTCTGCACTGATCTGCGGTTCCCTGGCCTACGACACCATCATGGTGTTCCCGGACCAGTTCAAGAACCACATCCTGCCGGACAAGGTGCACATCCTGAACGTGTCGTTCCTGGTGCCGCGCATGCGCCGCGAGTTCGGCGGCTGCGCCGGCAACATCGCCTACAACCTCAAGCTGCTGGGCGGCGACCCGATCCCGATGGCCACCGTGGGCCAGGATTTCGGCCCGTACCGCGAGTGGTTCGAGGAGCAGGGCATCCGCCTGGACCAGGTCAAGGTGATCGACGAGCTGTTCACCCCGCAGGCCTTCATCACCACCGACCTCGACAACAACCAGATCACCGCCTTCCACCCGGGCGCGATGATGCGCAGCTACGAGAACCACGTGAAGCGACGTGGCCGGGCGTGACCTTCGGCATCGTCAGCCCCGACGGCCGCGAGGGCATGCTGCAGAACGCCACGCGAGTTCGCCGAGGCGGGCATTCCCTTCATCTTCGACCCGGGCCAGGCCATGCCGCTGTTCAACGGCGAGGAACTGCGCGCACTTCATCGAGCAGGCCGACTACGTCACCGTCAACGACTACGAGTCCAACCTGCTGCAGGAACGCACCGGCTGGAGCGAGAACGAGATCGCCAGCAGGTGAAGGCCTACATCACCACGCGCGGCCCGCACGGCTCGCAGATCCACGCCGCACGGACAAGACCTACGACATCCCGCCCGCGCACGAGCGCCGCGTGACCGACCCGACCGGCTGCGGCGACGCCTTCCGCGCCGGCCTGATCTTCGGCATCGAGAAGGGCTACGACTGGCTGACCATCGGCCGCATGGGCAACCTGATGGGCGCGCTGAAGGTCGAACACCCGGGCACGCAGAACCAGCGCTTCGACTACGACGAGTTCGCCGAGCAGTTCAAGCAGCAGTTCGGGTACGCGCTGTAACGGCGCGGCCGGGGCTGGCGCTCACTGCCAGCCCGGCATGCGCGACGGATCCAGTCCGCCGACCTCGAACAGCGCCGTGCGCGTGCCGCCGGCCTTGACCGGGAACTCGATGGCCAGGGTGCCGGCATCGCGCACGCGCCGCCACAGCGCGGCCTCATCCTCGATGAACATCGCGATGGCCTCGTCGGTCTTCGGGCGGCTGGCCGCCATCGCGCGCGGCGCGGCGTCATCGACGGTGACCTGCACGCGGCAGCCGCCGTAGCACTGGAAGTCGCCCGTCTCCAGCACCAGGTAGCTGCTGCGCTTCCACGAGGGGTGGTCGCGGAAGATCAGCCGCACGGGGCGCGCGCCGCTGCCGTCGACGTCCACGCGGTCCCTGGCGTAGATCGCCGCCGAGCGTTGCTCGCCGCCGTCGACGGGTTGCGTCTGGTAGACCCACAGCGCCTGCAGGCGGCGGTCCTCGCGCGCCTGGTTGGCCTGTGCGGTCGCTTCCTGGTGGCGCTCGCGGATGCGGTCGGCCGCGGCGCTGTCGGGGTGCTCGGCCAGCAGCACGTCGCCGTGGGCGCGGGCCATGTCCCAGTTCTTTTCACTGACGGCGGTCTCGAACTGCGCCGCCATCGCTTCGGCGGCGGCGGCGGCCGCCTCCGCGCGGGCGGCCTCGGCCTGCGCGGGATCGGGTGCGGGCCGGCAGGCCGCGAGGGCGAGGGCCGACGCCAGCAACGCGGCGCGCAGGGCAATGGCGGATGTCTTCATGGCGCTTGCTCGACGGAGGGGTGCGCCATTGTCCACGGCGGGGCCGATGCCGGGGTGCAGGAGGGCGGTCTTCGCGCCTGGAGCCGCTCCTGCCGTGGCCGCGAGCCGCGCAAACAACGCGGCCGCCCGAAGGCGGCCGCAGGTACTGCGTCGAACAAACCGGCGGCTTACCCGGCCGGATTCGCCGGCGCAGCGGTGCCCTTGGCCTTGGCGATCACCGCTTCGACCGAGCCGGTGGTGATCGGGTGGTAGCCCGGGCGCGCGCGGGCGAAGGTGTCCTCGGCGAAGGCCAGGCCTTCGGGCGTCGCCGCCAGCTCCTCGTAGGTCGGCATGATCAGCTTGCGGCGGCCGATGCGCTCGCAGGAACATCGCCGATCGCCGGCTGGCCTGCGGTGTAGCCGCTGCGCACCGCCAGCGGATACCAGCGCTGCGCGATCTCGCCGTTGGGCGTGCCGGTGAACGCGTACGCGCTCGTCCAGCTGCGCGCAGCTGCTCCGCCGTCAGCGTCTCGCGGCATGCCTTCGAGGAAGTGCACCCACTCCTGCGTGGTCCAGGCGTCGGTGACTGGCCTTGGCCGGCAGTGCGCCGCCGTCCAGCCAGGCCTTGCGCGCGGCGTCGACCGCATCGAAGCCGCGCGACACGCACCTTCGGCGCGCTGGCGGGGATGCCCGGCTCGTAGATCCACGTCGTCGAGCTCGGCCTCGGTCACCTTGCCCGGATGCTTCGTCGAGCAGGTTGCTCTTCGGCGTAGTCGATGAACTGGTCTGCGTGGGGATCGCTCTGGAACGCGAAGTGGTCGAAATAGCTCGCGCAGGAACGCATCGAAGGTCTCGCGCCCGAAACGCTGCTCCAGGAACTGCAGGAACCACGCGCCCTTGTCGTAGGACACCGCGCTGAGCGCGTCGTCCGGATCCAGCTCCGCGCCCGGGCGCACCGCCAGCGCCTGCTTGGCCGGCTCGCATCTCCTCGATGTACTCGCGCCAGTGCATTGCGCGAGATCGCGTACTCCATGTCGGCGCGTTCCTTGCCGTACAGCGCCTCGACGATGCGGTTCTCGACGTAGCTGGTGAAGCCCTTCGTTCAGCCAGCCGTGCTTGGCGCTGGAGAAGGTCACCAGGTTGCCCGACCAGCTGTGCGCCAGCTCGTGCGCGATCAGCGACACCAGCGACTTGTCGCCGACGATCACGGTGGGCGTGATGAAGGTCAGGCGCGGGTTCTCCATGCCGCCGTACGGGAACGACGGCGGCAGCACCAGCATGTCGTAGCGCTCCCAGCGGTACGGGCCGTACAGCGACTCGGTCGGCTGGCGATCATCTTCTCGGTGTCGTCGAACTCGGTCGACCGCCGCGTCGACCATCGCCGGCTCGGCCCACACGCCGGCGCGCGCGGAGATCGGCTTGAACACCAGGTCGCCGGCGGCGATCGCCAGCAGGTACGACGGGATCGGCTGCGGCATCTTGAAGCTGTAGTCGCCGTCGCGCGCCGCCTTCGGATCGTTGTCGGCGCTCATCAGCACCATCACGTCCTTGGGCGCGGTCACGTGCGCGGTGTAGGTGAAGCGCACCGCCGGCGTGTCCTGCAGCGGCACCCAGGAGCGCGCGTGGATCTGCTGCGACTGGCTGAACATGAAGGGCGTCTTCTTGCCCTGCGTCATCGCCGGCGTCAGCCACTGCAGGCCCGAGGCCTCCGGCGAGGTGGCGTAGGTGACGCGGATGCGCTGGCGTTGCGCGTCCGGCGCCTCGATGGTCAGCTTGCTGCCCAGCAGCGTGTCGTCGGCTCGGCCAGCGCGTACTGCAGCCAGGTCGCCCACTTGCCGTCGCTGCGCTCGCCGACCGACCTTGTCGATGGTCAGGTCGCGGGTGTCCAGCACCAGCTGGGTGGCCTGCCGGGTCGACCCAGTCCAGCGTGTAGGTCGCGCTGCCGCCGAGCTGCTTGGCTCGAAGTCGACGTCCAGCGTCCAGCGCCAGGTCGGTGATGCGCACCTTGTCGGGTTCGGCGTAGGAATGCTCGTCGACGTCGCGTTCTGGGTCTGCACGGCGGGCTCCGTGGCGGCCGGGGCGGTGTCGGGGTCGGGCGGTCGCGGACAACCGGCGGCCAGCACGGCGGCGCAGGCAGCCGGCAGGCAAGCGCAACGGCATCAGGGACATCGAGCGTCGAGGCAGGTTCGCAGTTTACGCATGCGCGGCTTCGCAGCAGGCCGGGACCGAGCCCGCCGCCGGAGCTGCGTCAGCGCCGTACCGCTCAGACCTTGTAGCCGGTATGGATGGCGACGATGCCCGCCGACAGGTTGCGGTAGTCGCAGCGCGCGAAGCCCGCGGCCTCCATCATCGCCTTGCAGCTCGTCCTGCGGCGGATGCTTGCGGATGCTCTCGGCCAGGTACTGGTAGCTGTCGGCGTCGCTGGCGAACAGCTTGCCCAGCTTCGGCAGCACCTTGAACGAGTGGAAGTCGTAGACCGGCTTGAACCAGTCGCGCGGTGACCTCGGAGAACTCCAGCACGCGCGCCTGCCCGCCGACCTTCAGCACGCGGTGCATCTCGCGCAGCGCCGCGTCCTTGTCGGTGACGTTGCGCAGGCCGAAGGCAATGGTCACCAGGTCGAAGCTGGCGTCCGGGAACGGCAGCGCCTCGGCATTGCACTGCACGTACTCGAAGCCCGCGCACCAGGCCGCGGTCGGTCATGCGGTCGCGGCCGACGCGCAGCATGTCGCCGTTGATGTCGCCCAGCACGATGCTGCCCGGTGTCGCCGACGCGGTCGCGCAGCAGCAGCGGCGATGTCGCCGGTGCCGCCGGCCAGGTCGAGCACGCGGTCGCCGCGCTTCACCTGCGCGGTGCCGACGAAGTAGCGCTTCCACACCCGGTGGATGCCCAGCTACATCAGGTCGTTCATCAGGTCGTAGTTGCCGGCGACCGAGGAGAACACCTCGCCGACCAGCTTCTGCTTCTCGCCGGCGGGCACGTCGCGGAAGCCGAAATGGGTGGTGCCGTCGCGCTCGCCGGCGCGGTCGTCGTGGGGTGCGTTCATGGCGGCGATTATCGCACCGCCCCGCAGCCCTTGTAGGAGCGGCTTCAGCCGCGATCGAATCCACGGGTTCCTGTAGGAGCGAGGTGAGTCGCGACCGGACCTCAGAGGCCAGCGCCGCCGCGACTTACGTCGCTCATACAAGGGATGGACCATCCAGCCCAAAGGCAACATCCGATTCGCGACGGAAGCCGCTCCTGCGCCCCGAAGGAAGTCCCCTCGGGGGACAATGGCGGGCCCGAACGGAGACGCCGCCCATGATCGACACCCCCGACTACCGCGCCCTGCTCGACACCGCCGTCGCCGAGGCCCGCGCCGGGCTGGCCGAGGGCGGCATCCCGATCGGTGCCGCGCTTTATCACCAGGACGGCCGCCTGCTCGGCTGCGGCCACAACCGCCGCATCCAGGAGAACGACCCCTCCGTGCACGGCGAGACCGACGCCTTCCGCAAGGCCGGCCGCCAGCGCCGCTACCGCGACACGATCATGGTCACCACGCTTGCCCCGTGCTGGTACTGCAGTGGCCTGGTGCGCCAGTTCAACATCGGCACCGTGGTGGTGGGCGAGTCGGTCAACTTCCGCGGCGGCATCGACTGGCTGCGCGAGAACGGCGTCAACGTCGTCGACCTCAACGACGGAGGCTGCATCGACATGCTGGGCGACTGGATCGCCGCCAATCCCGAGGTGTGGAACGAGGACATCGGCGAGGATTAACGCCCCACCGATGCCTGCCAGGTATCAGAGGATGTAGCGGCTCAGGTCCGGGTCCTGCACCAGTTCGCCCAGGTGCGCGTCGACATAGGCGCGGTCGATGGCGACCGCTGCGCCGCCGCGGTCGGGCGCCTCGAAGCTCAGGGTGTCGAGCAGGCGCTCGAGCACGGTGTGCAGGCGGCGCGCGCCGATGTTCTCCTGGCGCTCGTTGACCTGCGCGGCGATCTCGGCGAGGCGCTCGACCGCGTCGGCGGCGAACGCCAGCGTCACGCCTTCGGTCTTCAGCAGCTCGACGTACTGCTTGGTCAGCGCGGCCTTGGGTTCGGTGAGGATGCGCACGAAGTCGTCCTTGCTCAGCGCGCCGAGTTCGACGCGGATCGGGAAGCGGCCCTGCAGTTCCGGGATCAGGTCGGAGGGCTTGGCCAGGTGGAACGCGCCGCGAGGCGATGAACAGGATGTGGTCGGTCTTCACCGCGCCGTACTTGGTGCTGACCGTGGAGCCTTCGACCAGCGGCAGCAGGTCGCGCTGCACGCCTTCGCGGCTGACGTCGGCGCCGCATGCCTCTCGCTGCGCTTGGCGACCTTGTCGATCTCGTCGATGAAGACGATGCCGTGCTGCTCGCAGGCTTCGATCGCGGCCTCGCGGACGTCGTCCTCGTTGACCAGCTTGCCGGCCTCTTCCTCGATCAGCAGCGGGCGCGCGGCCTTGATCGTCAGCTTGCGCTTCTGGGTCTTGCCGCCGGCCAGCTGCGAGAACATCTGCCGCAGCTGCTGGCCCATTTCCTCCATGCCCGGCGGCGCCATGATGTCGACGCCGACGTTCACCGCGAGTGTCGAGCTCGATCTCGCGTTCGTCGAGCTCGCCGGCGCGCAGCTGCTTGCGCAGCTTCTGCGCGGGTCTCGATTCCTGCGCGGACGGCTCGGCGCCGATGTCGACGCGTCGTGGTCGCGTCGGCGTTGAAGCCGAACGCCGGCTGCGGCCTGCGCGCTGCGGCAGCAGCGCATCGAGGATGCGGTCCTCGGCGCGCTCCTCGGCCTGCGTGCGCACGCGCTGCCTTGGCCTGCTCGCGATACAGCTTGACCGCGGTGTCGGCGAGGTCGCGGATGATCTGCTCGACGTCCTTGCCGACGTAGCCGACCTCGGTGAAGCGCGTCGCCTCGACCTTGACGAACGGCGCGTTGGCCAGCGTGGCCAGGCGGCGCGCGATCTCGGTCTTGCCGACGCCGGTGGGGCCGATCATCAGGATGTTCTTCGGCATCACCTCGTTGCGCAGCTCCGGCTCGAGCTGCATGCGCCGCCAGCGGTTGCGCAGGGCGATCGCGACCGCGCGCTTGGCCGCGTGCTGGCCGATGATGTGGCGGTCGAGCTCCTGCACGATCTCGCGCGGGGTCATGGTGGCGGAGGTGTTGTCGAGCTTGGTGCATGGGATTGGTCGATTGGTCAGTCATGTGCCGCGCAGGAGCGGCGAATCGCGATGTCGTGCAGGGATCGAGCTGAGTCGCGGATCCGGCCGCCTTCGCATCGGCCGATGCACGACGTCAGAGCTCTTCGACGACGATGTTGCGGTTGGTGTAGATGCAGATGTCGCCGGCGATGTTCAGCGCCTCGGTGGCGATGGTCTTCGCGTCCAGCTCGGTGTGCGCGAGCAGCGCGCGCGCCGCGGACAGCGCGTACAGGCCGCCGGAGCCGATCGCGATCAGGCCGTCCTCCGGCTCGATCACGTCGCCGGTGCCGCTGATGATCAGCGAGGTCTCGCTTGTCGGCGACCGCGAGCAGCGCCTCGAGCTTGCCGAAGCGGCGCTCGGTGCGCCAGTCCTTGGCCAGTTCCACCGCGGCGCGCGTGCAGCTGGCCGTGCTTCTCGAGCTTCGCCTCGAACAGCTCGAACAGGGTGAACGCATCGGCGGCGGCGCCGGCGAAACCGGCCAGCACCTGGCCGTCGCGGCCGAGCCGGCGCACCTTGCGCGCGTTGGCCTTCATCACCGTGTTGCCGAGCGTGACCTGGCCGTCGCCGGCGACGACGACGCGGCCGTTGCGGCGCACCGAGACGATGGTGGTGGCGTGGAAGACGTTGGGGTTCTGGCTGGGGTCCATGCGGCCTCCGGGGGTCGAGCCCCGTGGATGGGGGCCGGCGCGGGGCGGCGCAAGGGCGGGTGTGCATGCGCGGCTGCAGGAGCGGCCTCAGCCGCGATCGTGGACCGGCACAGGTCGAGCGACTGCCGTTCGCGGCTGACAGCCCGCTCCTACGAGGAGAGCACGCGCTGACTACGCTTGCGCTTCGCCCGCGGATGCGCCGCGTCGTACACCTTGGCCAGGTGCTGGAAGTCCAGGTGCGTGTAGATCTGCGTGGTGGCGATGTCGGCGTGGCCGAGCAGCTCCTGCACGCCGCGCAGGTCGCCGGAGGATTCCAGCATGTGGCTGGCGAAGGAATGCCGCAGCAGGTGCGGATGCACGCGCTTGAACAGGCCCTGGCGCTGCGCCAGCTGGCGCAGGCGCAACTGCACCGCGCGCGGCGTGATCGGCGCGCCGCCGCGGCCGGGGAACACCGGCGCGTCGCGCGGCGCCGGCGGACTCGCGCGCCAGCGCCTGCAGCGCGGTGCGCGCGTGCGAGCCCACCGGCACGATGCGCTGCTTGCTGCCCTTGCCGAGCACGTGCACCAGGCCCGTCGTCGAGGTCGAGGTCGCGCCAGCGCAGCGCGCACAGTTCGCGACAGGCGCAGGCCGGAGGAATAGAACAGCTCGAGCATCGCGCGGTCGCGCAGGCCCAGCGGCGCGTCGGTCGGCACTTCGACCAGCGCCTTGGCTTCGTCCGGGTCGAGCACCTGCGGCAGCTTGCGCGGCGCCTTCGGCGCGCGGATCGCGGCGGCCGGGATTGGCCGCGATCCGGCCGTGCGCGAGCAGCCAGTGCATAGAAGCTGCGGCAGGCCGACAGCCGGCGCTGCAGGCTCTTGGGCGACAGGCCGCGGCGGTGTTCGGCGGCGACGAAGGCGCGCATCTGGTCGGCCTGCAGCGCCGTCCAGCGTCGCATGCCCGTTGTCGCCGCGCCCAGTGCGAGCAGCGCGCCAGGTCGCGGCGGTAGGCGTCGAGCGTGTGCGGCGACATGCGCCGCTCGACGGCCAGGTGGACGAGGAACTGCGTCGACCTCGCTCGACGGCAGCGCCCGCGCGGTCATCGCCGGCCTCAGGCCGCGCGGTCGAACCGCGCCAGCGCCGCGGCAAGCGCCTCGCCCATCATGCGCAGGAACAGCGTGCCCATGCCGGGGAAGAAGCGGTTGGCATCGCGGCTGCCGACCGCGACCAGGCCGACGCCCGGCAGCGGCAGCAGCGCCGCGGACTGCACGTCTCGGCGCGCGGTCGCCGTACAGCAGCGCGAGCTTGTCCGGCTGCAGGCGGCCGCACAGCGGCTCGCCGTCGGCCGAGGCAGTCGCGGAACGGCGCCAGGCGCGCATCGTCGCGCGCGATCACCTGCAGCCAGTCGGCGTCGTCCAGCCCGTCGACCGGCGTCGAACAGCACGATGCGCACGAGGTCGCCGTTGAAATCCTCGGCCAGCGTGGCCGCCATCGCGCGCACGCGTGTCGGCGGGCGCTGGGCTGGCGCATCAGCGCCAGCGTCAGCTGGTGCGTGCGCACGGCCAGGCGCTCGTTCTCCTGCGCGTTGGCGAACAGCTCGTGCAGGCGCCGGGTCAGCTCGCGGTTCTTGTCGCGCAGCACTTCCAGCTGGTAGCTCGCCAGCGACGCGGCCGGGCCTTCGTCGCGCGGCACCACCAGCGTCAGCGCCAGGTCCGGGAACTGCTGCAGGAACTTCGGGTGCCGGCGCAGCCAGGCTGCGACCTCGTGCGCGCCCAGCGCTTCGTCGCTGTCTCGCTCATGCCGCCACCACTCTCCTTCGAACACGAATGCGGCCGGCCCGGCCATCGTGATGCGCCGCGTCATCGTCGGGCCAGTCGATGTGCAAGCGTCGCCGCCGGGCAACGCGACCGTCGACGCTGCGCGTCGACGCGCCCGCGCCGCATCAGCACCGCCACGGCCGCGCAGGCGCCGCTGCCGCAGGCCAGCGTCTCGCCGACGCCGCGCTCGAACACGCGCAGGCGGATGCGGTCCGCGCGCGGCGACCTGCGCGAAGCCGACGTTGACCGAGTCCGGGAACGCCGGCTGCGCCTGCAGCCAGCGGCCCAGCGCCTCGACCGGCGCGGTGTCGACGTCGTCGACCTCGATCACCGCGTGCGGGTTGCCCATCGACACCGCGCCGAAGGCGACCGCGCCGCCTTCGGACTGCAGCGTGTAATCGTCGCGCGCGCGTCGAAGCCCGCGCAGCGGGATGCGCGCCGGCTCGAAGTCGCGGCACGCCCATCGCGATGCGGTAGCGGCCGTCGTCCAGCCGCTGCACGCGCGTGGCGGCCGGCCGGGCTGTCGAGCACGAAGTCGGCCGCGCGCCGCCGCCGCCATCGCGCACCAGCCAGGCGGCGACGCAGCGCGCGCCGTTGCCGCACTGCCGCGGCCGCGCTGCCGTCGGCTGTTCCAGATGCGGTACGCGGCGGCGACGCCGTTGTCGCGGCGCGTCCTCGACCGTCAGGATCTGGTCGCAGCCGACGCCGGTGTGGCGGTCGGCCAGCGCGCGGCACAGCTGCGGCGATCGGCGCGGCGCGGCCGCCGCGCAGGTCGAGCACGACGAAGTCGTTGCCCGCGCCGTGCATCTTGCTGAATCGCAGTGCGGCAGGGTCCGGCGCGGCGGCGCGGTCAACCATTCCCGTCGTCGTCGGTCGGGTCGGGTGGCACGGCCTCGTCAGCCGGCGGGTCCACCGGGTCGGTGGCCTCGTCCTCGTTGATCAGCAGGCCGTCCTCCACGATCTCATCGGAGGTGTCGGTGTCGGCCTGCGCGGGCGCGAGTTCCACCGGCACTTCGCCGGTGGGTGTGGCGGGGGCCAGGTCGGGATCGACCGGCGTGGTCGGCAGCACCAGCGGGCCCTTGTTGCCGCAGGCGGCCAGCGACAGGGCCAGCAGCGCCGGGACGAGGAGGTTCAATGCGGGGCGGATATCCATCGCCGCAGTGTAGCCCCGGGGCCGGCGGCTGCGTAGGTCAGCGCGGCGGCTCGGGCCGGTGCCACAGCCAGGTGCCGACCACCGCCATGATCGCCGTGCCGCTCACGGCCATCCACACCCGCGGCGCCGTCAGGAACATCACCCCCGCGCACAGCGCCATGGTGCCGAGCGCGAGCACCTTTGAGCGCCGCGCGACCGCGCCGTGCGCCTGCCAGTCATGGATCATCGGCCCGAAGCGCGGGTGCGCCAGCAGCCAGCGGTGCAGGCGCCGCGAGCCGCGTGCCGCCGCGTACGCCGACAGCAGGATGAACGGAACGGTCGGCAGTCCCGGCACGACGACGCCGATGATGCCCAGGCCGAGCGAGGCGTAGGCGAGCAGCCACCAGAGCCAGCGGAAGCGGGTCGTGGCGTCGGGCCCGGCGTCCGGAGCGTGTCGATTCATTTCAGCGATGCGCCCCCTCGAGAATCATCCCTGCTGTCATCCCGAGCGCAGCGAGGGACCTGCTTTTCCGGCTCGCTCGCTCAAGCGGCAAGCAGATCCTTCACTGCGTTCAGGATGACAACGGGCGCGACGGGGCCAAACCGCCGGCGTCAGTCCGCCTTCGCGGCCGACGCCGACGCCGACGCGGCAGGCGTCACGCCCAGCCTGTCGAGCGCGAACGCATACATCTCCGCCATCTCGCGGTACCGGCGGAAGCGGCCGGACTTGCCGCCGTGGCCGGCGTCCATGTTGGTGCGGAACACCACCGGCTCGGTCCCGGTGTTGACGTCGCGCAGCTTCGCCACGTACTTGGCCGGCTCCCAGTACTGCACCTGCGAGTCCCACAGCCCGGTGCCGACGAACGTCGCCGGATACGCCTGCGCGGTGAGGTTGTCGTAGGGCGAGTACGACAGCATGTAGTCGTAGTACTGCGCGTCCTCGGGGTTGCCCCACTCGTCGTACTCGTTGGTGGTCAGCGGGATGCTGGCGTCGAGCATGGTGGTGACCACGTCCACGAACGGCACCTGCGACAGGATCACGCGGTAATCCTGCGGCGCCATGTTGGCGATCGCTCCCATCAGCAGGCCGCCGGCACTGCCGCCGTAGGCCGCCACGCGGTCGGGCGCGGCCACGCCCTGCTCCACCAGGAAGCGGGTGACGTCGATGAAGTCGGTGAAGGTGTTCTTCTTGTTGAGCAGCTTGCCGGCGTCGTACCAGGCGCGGCCCATTTCCTGGCCGCCGCGGATGTGGGCGATGGCGTAGACCACGCCGCGGTCGAGCAGGCTGACCGCCGGCAGGTTGAAGGTCGGGTCGATGGAGTTGCCGTAGCTGCCGTAAGCGTACTGCAGCAGCGCGGCGGTGCCGTCCTTCTTGTAGCCCTTGCGGTAGACCAGCGACACCGGGATCTTCGTGCCGTCGCGCGCGGTCGCCCACAGGCGCTCGGTCTCGTACTTGGCCGGGTCGTAGCCGATCACCGGCTGCTGCTTGAGCTGGCGGCGTTCGCCGGTGGCGATGTTGACCTCGTACGTCGTCGCCGGCGTGGTCATCGAGGTGTAGCTGTAGCGCAGCCAGTCGGTGTCGGGCTCGGCGTTGGTCGACAGGCCGATCGAGTACGCCGGCTCGTCCACCTTGACGTAGTCCTGCGAGGCATCCGCGGTGCCCGGCGTACCGCGCAGCAGGCGCAGCCGCTCCAGGCCGCCGGAGCGCTCGGCCACCGCGGTGAAGCCGTCGAACAGCTCGAAGCCGTCGATGAACACCTCGGGGTCGTGCGCGACCCAGTCCTGCCACTGCGCGCGCGAAGTGGCGTCGCTGGGCGCAGTCACGATCTTGAAGTTCTTCGCAGGCGTGCCGTCCGCGCCCGGTGCGTTGGTGCGGATCACCCAGCGGCCGCCGTGGTGGTCGGCGTCGTACTCCACATCGCGCTGGCGCGGCGCCAGCACGGTGAAGGCCTGCGGGTCGGCCGCCGGGGCGCAGCGCATCTCGCTCGATACCGTGCTTTCCACGCCGATGCAGATGTAGCGGTCGTTGCGGGTGCGGCCGATGCCCATGTAGAAGCTGTCGTCGGTTTCCTCGTACACCAGCGCGTCGTCGCTGGCCGGCGTGCCCAGCACGTGCTTCTTCACCCGGACGGTGAGCAGCGTTTCCGGATCGTTCTCGACATAGAACAGCGTGCGGTTGTCGTCGGCCCACACCAGGTTGGCCGACACACCCTCGATTCGTTCGGCGTGGACTTCGCCGGTCTCCAGGTTCTTGATGCGGATGACGTACTGGCGGCGGCCGACGTCGTCCTCCGCCCACGCCAGCAGGCGGTTGTCCTGGCTGACTTCCCAGTCGCCGACGTTGAAGTAGTCCTTGTCGGCGGCCATCGTGTTGACGTCCAGCAGCACCTGCTCGCCGGCGAAGTCGCCGGCGTCGTTGGCCGCCTGGATGGACACGGCGTCGACGCCCTCACCGTCGCGGCGGCGGGCATGGATCGGGTAGTCCTGGCCGGCCTGGAAGCGGCTGTAGTACCACCAGCCGCGCTCGCGGTACGGCACCGAGCTGTCGTCCTGCTTGATGCGCCCGACGATCTCCTCGTACAGCGCGTCCTCCAGCGGCTTGAGCGGCGCCATCACCGCATCGGCGTAGGCGTTCTCGGCATTGAGGTAGGCCAGCATGTCCGGCGCCTTGCGGGCGTCGTCGCGCAGCCAGTAGTACTCGTCATTGCGCTCGGCGCCGTGCGGTGCCTTGACCACGTGCGGGCGGCGCTCGGCGTCGGGCGGAGTCGGCAGGGTCTGGGCGGTGGCGGTCGAAGTCAGGGTCATCAGCGTCGCAAGCAGCAGCGTGGGCTTCATGGGATGGGGTCCGGGGGCGGTGGGCGCAACGGGGTCGGCGGACTTTCGCATATCCGCGGGGCATGGCGGAATTTGCAGGACGGGTGTTCCCTGCCCCCCGGCAACCCGTGCCACTTCGGTCCGTCATTCCCGCGAAGGCGGGAACCCAGTGACGTTGCTCTGCTTTGTCGTGCACATCGCTGCCGGCAAGAAATCTGACGTCCATGGGTTCCCGCCTTCGCGGGAATGACCAGCTAAAGGCGTTCCTTGGATGTGTGCCCTGCCTTCATCCGCTCTTATCCGTGCAACTCCGTGGCAGAAGACGCGCTCTACTTCAGCCCGGGTCCTCAGCCCGGATCGACGACTGCTTCCCGCAACTCTGCCGCAGCCAGCTGCTCCGGCAGCACCGCGCGATAGCCCAGCGCGTCCAGCCGCTGCAGCAGCAGGGCGAGGATCTCGACGTTGCGGCCGTGACCCGCGCCCTCGTGCAGCAGCACGATCGCGCCGGGCTTCAATCCACGCTCGATGCGCGCGACCACCGCCGCGGGATCGGCGGCGACCGCGTCGAAGCCGCGCGCGCTCCAGCCCACGCGGGCCAGGCCATGACGGCGCAGCGGCGCGTGCACGAACGGGTTCGCCATGCCGACCACGGCGCGGAACCAGCGCGGCGGCGCGCCGGCCAGTTCACCCAGGATCGCCTGGCCCCGGTCGATCTCGGCCCGCATCCGGGCAGGAGGCAATGCCCAGAACCACGCCGACGGATGCGCGGCGCTGTGGTTGCCGACGGTGTGGCCGCGCCGGACGATCTCGCGCACCGCATCCGGCCGCGCGGCCGCGCGGTCGGCGACGAGGAAGAACGTCGCGCGTGCGCCGTGCGCGTCCAGCAGGTCCAGCATCGCCGCCGTGTCATCGGACGGGCCGTCGTCGATCGTCAGCCAGACGACGGGTTCGCGCGTGGGCAGCCGGGTCAGCACCGGTCCGAACAGGCGCGACGCCGGCCACAGCGTGCCCCACACCAGCGCGCCGTGGGTGAGGAAGAGCAGCGGCACGCCGACGCGCCAGCCCCACTGCCACCATGCCGCGACCAGCACGATCTGCGACACCGCGAAGGCCCACGCCCAGGCGTGCGGCCGCCGCGGCGGACGGTGCGGATCGGCGTTCAGGGACTTGGACGTGGGGTTGGACATGGCGGCGATGATGCCACCGCGCCGCGCCGGCCCCTCGCACCAGCGGTCGCTCAGGCGGCCGGGCGTACAATCCACGCCCCCACGTCGTTACCGGATCACCGTCATGTCGCTCGACCCCGCCCTGCAAACCCGCATCGAAACCCTGCTGCGCGACAACCGCGTCGTGCTGTTCATGAAGGGCCAGCCGCAGGCACCGCAGTGCGGCTTCTCGGCCAAGGCGGCCGGAGCACTGGACGCACTGGACGTGGAGTACGCGCACGTCGATGTGCTGTCGGACCCGGAGATCCGCGAAGGCATCAAGGCGTACGGCCAGTGGCCGACCATCCCGCAGCTCTACATCGGCGGCGAGCTGGTCGGCGGCAGCGACATCATCAGCCAGATGGCGGCCAGCGGTGAACTCAACGCCGCCCTCGGCCTGCCGCCGCCGGACCGCACCCCGCCGGAGATCACCATCGCCCCGGCCGCGGCCAAAATGCTGCGCGAGTCGGTGGCCGGCGCATCGGCGCAGGGCCAGTACGCGGTATCGCTGGAGATCGACCGCCACTACACCGCCAAGCTGGCGCTCGCGCCGCTGGACGCCAGCGCCATCGCCGCCGAGGTGGACGGCGTGCGCGTGCAGTTCGACGCGGCCAGCGCGCGCCGCGCGCGCGGGCTGTCGATCGACTGGGTCGACGACGCGCGCGGCCGCGGCCTGGTGATCGAGAACCCGAACGCGCCGCCGAAGGTGCAGGCGATCAGCGCCGGCGATGCCGCCGCGCGCGTGCAGGCCGGCGAGCTGACGCTGGTGGACGTGCGCCCGGCCGAGGAACGCGCGATGGCGTCGGTCAACGTGCCGTTCGAGACGCTGGAGGGCAATGCCGGGCTGGAGAAGCTGGAGGCGCTGCCGAAGGACACTCCGCTCGCGTTCCTGTGCCACCACGGCCGGCGCAGCGCGCAGGCGGCCGAGCATTTCCGCGGCCTGGGCTTCACGCGGGTGTTCAACGTGTCGGGCGGGATCGATGCGTGGGCAAAGGACGTCGATACATCTGTGGCGGCGTACTGAATCAGGTCCCGGCTTCCTTCTCACTGCGGGAGAAGGTGGCGCGAAGCGGCGGATGAGGGTTCGGAGAAGCGACGTATCTTCAGCATTCGCTGATTCCGCCGAACCCTCACCCCAACCCCCGCTCCGCGCCCCAGTCCGTGCCTGTCGGCACGGCCGCTCCGCCGCACGCGCGCCAGTGGCGCGCAAGCCGCGCGGCTTCGCCCCGACGGGAGAGGGGCCAAAGCGCACTTCCAGTGAGGCGAGACCCTCAGCTGCCGAAGCCGCCCTCGGCGAGGAACGCCTTTTCCTCGTCCGTGCTGTCGCGTCCCAGCAGCGCATTGCGGTGCGGGAAGCGACCGAAGCGCTCGATGATGTCGTGGTGGTGCTGCGCCCACTTCGCCGAGTCGGCATCGCCGGACGCGGTGTTCAACTCGACCGAGCGCTGCTGGTCTTCCAGCGATTCCGAATGCATGAACGGGATGTAGAAGAAGCGCTGCAGCTCCGGGGCAACCTGCACGTCGAAGCCGTTCTGTATCGCGGCATCGGCCACGCGCCGGGCGCGTTCGTCGCCGGCATAGGTCCTGACGTCATCGCGGTGGATGTTGCGCGGGATCTGGTCAAGCAGGATCACCAGCGCCAGCGCGCCCTCGGCATCCGACTCCCAATCCTCCAGACCGCCGGCCACAGCCTCGTCGGAGGCGTCACCGAAGGCCATCTCGCACATGTCGTCGAAGGTCTCGTCCCTGGCGAACCAGCGCTGCGGGCCGGCGTCTCGCCAGAAATCGACGACTTCCTTGGCGGTCACGGTCATGGGGTCTCCTTGCTGCGTTGGGGCCACCTACCCTAGCAATCCGTGCGCGAACAGCCCGTGCGCGATCGCGCAGCGCGCGGCTGCCGATGGATACCGTCAGTCGCCGATGTCCTCGCCTTCGATGCCGTCCTCGCCATCGCCCAGCTGCGTCTCCAGCTCCGCGATCCAGCCCAGGGTGATGCCTTCCAGGGTCACCGCGTGGATCAGCGGACGGATGCCGCCACCGGCGTAACTGGCGGCGATGAAGGCGGCGTAGCGCTCGCGCAGTTCCAGCCAGGTGGCGTGCGCGTGCTCGAACGTCGCCAGCGCCTCGCCGTCGAGCTGCGTGCGCAGGTGCGCGACCAGCGCGCGCAGGCGCGCGTCGGCGGCCTCGTATGACTGCACTGCGCGCTGTTGCATCTGCGCGTCGCTGATGTCGTCGACCGCAACCTGTCGGGCGACGTGCTCGGCCTGGGTGAAGTAGCGGTCGGCGATGCGCGCGGCGGTTTCGGCCTGGCCGATCAACCGCGCCTCGAAGCGGCGCAGGTCGTCCAGCGACACGTCGGCGCGCTCCAGCCCCTGCTTGAGCGCGAGCAGCTTCTCGTGGCGGTCGATGGCTTCCATATCGGGGCGGCGCTCCACCCGCCGCTGGACGAAGTAGAACGCCCAGGTCAGCGCGGCGCCGAGCACCAGGTACAGGGCCTGCTCCATGCGGGATTCCTCCGGATCGGGGCCGGGGAGTCCCGGCCGGGCGCCAGTGTGCCGCGTCGGCATCGCAGGCGCTGGGACTGGCGCTGGAACAGCCATCGCGAAATGCATTGCCGACCGCCGCGCGACGGGGCAGGCTGCGATGGCCGGTACATGAACCGGCCCCGGAGCCACCCATGCACATCCGCCACAGCGGGCCCGGCGACGTCGACGCGGTCCGCGCGATCTACGCCCAGCCCAGCAACTACGCCTCAACGCTGCAACTGCCGCATCCGTCGCGCGCGCTGTGGGAGCAGCGGCTCGGCGGGACCGACGAACACTTCCACAGCCTGGTGGCGTGCGAGGGCGATGAGATCCTCGGCCAGATCGGCATCGCCAGCCTCGCCCGCCACCGGCGCCGGCACGTGGCCAACATCGGCATGGCGGTATCGGAAACCGCCCGCGGCTGCGGCGTCGGCCGGGCGCTGCTGCAGGCCGCCATCGACCTGTGCGAGGGCTGGCTGGCGGTGCACCGGATCGAGCTGGAGGTCTACACCGACAACACCGCGGCCATCGCGCTGTACGAGGCCTGCGGGTTCGTGCTCGAGGGCACGGCGCGCGGCTACGCCTGGCGCAACGGCGGGTACGTCGACGCGCACCTGATGGCGCGGCTGTCGGGGCCGCTGGCGCGCGCCGGTTGACGCCACCATGCCGCTGCACGCCTTCGGCCGGAAGACGATGCGTCAGCTCACTCGTCGAAGCGCAGGTGCCGCACCGACTTGCCGTGGCGGCGGATCAGGCTGCAGCGCCTCGATGCCGACCTGTGATGTGGTCGCTCGACGAAGTCGGCGCTGACCGCGCGCGTCGCGAGGCTTCGGTCTTCACGCCTTCCGGGATCATCGGCTGGTCGCTGACCAGCAGCAGCGCGCCGCAGGGAATGCGGTTGGCGAAGCCGGCGGCGAAGATCGTCGCGGTCTCCATGTCGATGGCCATGCAGCGCATCTTGCGCAGGTATTCCTTGAACGCGTCGTCGTGTTCCCAGACGCGGCGGTTGGTGGTGTAGACGGTGCCGGTCCAGTAGTCGTGGCCGAGGTCGCGGATCATCGTCGAGACCGCGCGCTGCAGCGCGAACGCCGGCAGCGCCGGCACTTCCGGCGGCAGGTAGTCGTTGCTGGTGCCCTCGCCGCGGATCGCCGCGATCGGCAGCACCAGGTCGCCGAGCTGGTTCTTGCGCTTCAGGCCGCCGCACTTGCCGAGGAACAGCACCGCCTTGGGCATGATCGCGCGACAGCAGGTCCATCATCGTCGCGGCGTTGGGGCTGCCCATGCCGAAGTTGATCATGGTGATGCCGTCGGCGGTGGCGCTGGGCATCGGCCGGTCCAGGCCGACGACCGGCGCGCCGGTCAGGCGCGCGAAGGTGTGCAGGTAGCCGCCGAAATTGGTCAGCAGGATGTGCTCGCCGAACTGGTCCAGCGGCACGCCGGTGTAGCGCGGCAGCCAGTTGTCGACGATCTCGTTCTTGTCTTTCATCGCGGCCTCCTTGTTCTTGTTGTTGTCGCTATCGTGCAATTCGTGCCGGCATGCGACGTCCGCGACGCGCGGCACTTGGCAGACGCGCAGCGGCCGCGGCCGGTTGCAGGTTTCGGGTCTGCACTCCCGGGGATACACCATGCGACCATGTCACCTTGCTGGCCGCCGTGCTGGTCCTGGCTTCGCGTCGCGCGCGCGCGCGCCGATCGCCGCACACGCCGCCGCGAAATCGCCGCTTCACCGCAGGACCCGTACCCCAGCACCTACCGCGCCGATCGCCGCCGGGCCGGTGCTGATCCAGCACGCCACCGTGCTGACCGGCACCGGCGAGCGCCTGGACGACGCCGACGTGCTGATGCGCGACGGCACGGATCGTCGCGGTCGGCCGCGGCCTGGCAGCGCCGGCCGACGCGCACGCGCGTGGACGCGCACCGGCAAGTGGGTGACGCCGGGCATCATCGACGTGCACTCGCACCTGGGCGTGTATCCCAGCCCGGGCGTGCAGCGCGCACAGCGACGGCAACGAGGCCACCGCGCCGGTCACCGCCGAACGTGTGGGCCGAGCATTCGATCTGGCCGCAGGACCCGGGCTTCCACACCGCGCTGGCCGGCGGCGTCACCTCGCTGCAGATCCTGCCCGGCTCGGCCAACCTGGTCGGCGGCCGCGGCGTGACGCTGAAGAACGTGCCGGCCACCACCTACCAGGCGATGAAGTTCCCCGGCGCGCCGTGGGGCCTGAAGATGGCCTGCGGCGAGAACCCCAAGCGCGTGTACGGCCAGAAGGGCGGCCCGTCCACGCGCATGGGCAACGTCGCCGGCTACCGCGCGGCCTTCATCGACGCCAGCGAGTACCTGAAGAAGAACACGCCCAAGACCGCGCACGCCGCAAGAAGAAGCGCTGGTGGCAGCGCGCCAGTGGCGACGACAGCGCCGACAGCGACGGCGACACCGGCGGCAAGCGCGACCTGAAGCTGGACACGCTGGCCGGCGCGATCAACGGCGACATCCGGGTGCACATCCACTGCTACCGCGCCGACGAGATGGCGACCATGCTCGACCTGGCCAAGGAGTTCGGCTTCAAGGTCGCCGCCTTCCACCACGGCGTGGAGGCCTACAAGCTCGCCGACCGCCTGGCCGCCGAAGGCGTGTGCGGCGCGCTGTGGGCCGACTGGTGGGGCTTCAAGATGGAAGCCTTCGACGGCATCCAGGAGAACATCGCGCTGGTCGACCGCCCCGCCAACAGCTGCGCGATCGTGCATTCGGATTCGGACGAAGGCATCCAGCGCCTCAACCAGGAAGCGGCCAAGGTGATGGCGCAACGCGCGCCGCGCCGGCATCGACATCGCGCCGGAGCGCGCGATCCGCTGGCTGACCGCCAACCCGGCCAAGTCGCTGGGCATCCTCGACGCAGACCGGCACGCTGGAGGCCGGCAAGATGGCCGACGTGGTGGTGTGGAACGGCAATCCCTTCAGCGTGTACGCGCAAGCCGAGCAGGTCTACGTCGACGGCGCGCGCCTGTACGACCGCAACGACCGCGCGCGGCAGCCGATGTCGGACTTCATGCTCGGGCAGGGCGCCGATGCCGCCGGATGAGCGAGCTGTGCGATGAGCCGCTTCGCGATCGAAGTGCGCTCGCGCGCTCGCGGCCGCGCTGTCGCGCTGCTGGCGTGCCGCGCAGCGCGCAGGACGTGCTGATCCGCAACGCCACCGTGCACACCGCCGGCGCGCAGGGCACGCTGCAGAACGCCGACGTGCTGGTGCAGCGACGGCATCATCCGCGCCGGTCGGCAGCGGCCTGGCGGCGCCCGCCGGCGCGCACGGTGGTCGATGCCAGCGGCAGGCCGCTGACGCCGGCGCTGTTCGGCGGCATCACCGAGATCGGCCTGGAGGAAGTGTCCGGCGAAGCGCAGCACCGTCGACGCGCCGCTGACGCTGGGCCGAGACCAGCAGATGACGGTGCGTCCGGAGTTCGACGTGACGCTGGCCTACAACCCGGACTCGGTGCTGATGCCGGTGGCGCGCGTGGAAGGCATCGGCTTGACCCTGCTGGGCGCCGGCACCGGCGCGGCGGCTCGTTCATCGCCGGCCAGGGCGGCGTGGTGCGGCTGGACGGCAGCGCCGACCCGGTCGGCCCGCGCGCGCTGTTCGTCGACCTGGGCAGCGACGCGCCGGGCCTGAGCGGCAACTCGCGCGCGGCGCAGTGGATGCTGCTGGACCAGCTGATCGACGAGGCGCGCGGCCGCATCGCCGCCGGATTCGCCGCACGCGCTGCTGACGCCGGCCGGCCGCGCCACGCTGGCGCGCTATCTCGCCGGCGGCGGCCGCATCGTGGTCGGCGTCAACCGCGCCGCCGACATCCGCCAGCTGCTGCGCTGGGCGCAGCGCGACAACGTGCGCATCGCCATCGCCGGCGGCGCCGAAGCCTGGAAGCTGGCGCCGCAGCTGGCGCGCGGCCAAGGTGCCGGTGTTCGTCGATGCGCTGGCCAACCTGCCGGCCGACTTCGACCAGATCGGCGCCACGCTGGAGAACGCCGCGCGCCTGCATGCGGCCGGCGTGCGCGGTCGAGCTTCTCGCCAGTCCGGCGACGCCTCGCACAACGCGCGCAAGATCCGCCAGCTGGCCGGCAATGCGGTGGCCAACGGCCTGCCGTGGGAAGCACGGCCTGGCCGGCCTGACCCGCGTGCCGGCGCAGGCATTGGGCGTGGGCGACCGGGTGGGCACGCATCGCGCCGGGCAAGCGCGCCGACCTGGTGCTGTGGAGCGGCGATCCGCTGGACGTCGGCCAACGTGGCCGCGCAGGTGTGGCTGGACGGCCGCGCGATCCCGATGCGCTCGCGCCAGACCGAACTGCGCGACCGCTACCTGCGCACCCCGGTGCCGGCCGACAACGGCGGTCTGCCGCGGGCGTATCCGTCGGGGGATACCGGGCGCTGATGTTTGTCTCCCCTGCGCGCAGGGGGTGAGAAGGACCGCTTGCAAGCCATCGGCTTGCGGTCCGCCGAACGCCCGGCGGCTATGCCGACGGGCTGGACGGGTTGGGGAGGGGTGCTTGTGGAGCGACGCCGCCTCAAGAGCACCCCCTCCCAGCCTCCCCCTGCACGCAGGGGGAGGAGCAGCCCGGCAAACCTGACAGCGCGCTAGGCTTCCCCGATCCCACCACCGGACACCGCCATGCCGCCCCTGCCCGCACTCGACCTCAACTGGTTCGCCATCCTCGCCGCCGCGGTGTCGGCGTTCGCGCTGGGCGGGCTCTGGTACGGGGTCTTCAAGAACGCCTGGTGCCGCGAGATGGGCATGGACCCGGCCGCCGCGCCGTCGCACCAGGGCCGCATCTTCGCCACCGCGTTCGTGTGCAGTCTGCTGTCGGCACTGATGTTCGCCGCATTCCTGCCGCCCGACGCCAGCGCCGCCGACGGCTTCGGCGCCGGCTTCGTGGTGGGCGTGTTCTTCGTGGCGATGAGCTTCGGCATCAACTACGCGTTCGCCCAGCGCAGCGTGAAGCTGTGGATGATCGATTCGGGCTACCACGTGCTGCAGTTTTCGCTGTACGGCCTGATCCTCGGCGCCTGGCGCTGACGCCTCCCGACACCTGGAGTCCAGCGATGGCCGTGCTCTGGTACTTCGACTTCATCTCGCCCTTCTCCTACCTGCACTGGCAGAAGGTGCGCCGCCTCCACCTGGACGGCACCCTGGAGGCAGCGGTTACGCCGGTTCCGGTGATGTTCGCCGCGGTGCTCGGTGCGCATGGGCAGAAGGGCCCGGCGGAGATCGCCGGCAAACGCGAGCTCACCTACCGCCACGTGCTGTGGCAGGCGCACCGCGAGGGCGTGCCGCTGGAGTTCCCGCCCGCGCACCCGTTCAACCCGCTGCCGGCGCTGCGCCTGTGCATCGCCGCCGGCAGCACCCATGCCGCGGTGGATGCGGTCTTCGCCTGGATCTGGCGCGACGGGCGGGCCGCCGACAGCGTCGAGGCGATTGCGCCGCTGGCGCATTCTCTCGGTGTCGATCCATCCGCACTGTCGTCCGACACCACCAAGGCCGCGTTGCGCGCCAATACCGAAGCGGCCATCGAAGCCGGTGTCTTCGGTGTGCCGACGCTCTCGGTCGACGGCGAGCTGTTCTGGGGCAACGACGCCCACGACTTCGCCGTGGCCGCAATTAGGGACCCGGGCCTGCTGGACGATGCCGGGATGGCGCGGGTCAGCGCGCTGCCGGTGGGGATCCGCCGCCCGCACTGACCACCGGCAGCGTGGCCGCCGCGATGCAGCATGAGCGCGACGCCGGCCCAATGTATGCTCCGCGTCACATTTTTGTGGCAGCACCCGGGGGGGGATCATGCGCATTGGACTCGTCGTCGACTCTGCTTGCGACTTGCCGCTGGACTATCTGAAGCAGCATGACGTGACGGTCCTGCCGATCACCGTGCGCATCGGCGAGGCCGTGCTGGCCGACCACCGCGACGAGCAGGCGACGCTGGAATTCCTGCACGCCCACGTCGCCGAGCGCGGCGCCGAGGCCGAGACCATGCCCTTTACGGTGCAGCAGATCCGCGACCTGTTCCTGCAGCGCCTGGTGATCGACCACGACTACGTGTTCTGCATGACGATCACGCGCAGCCGCAGCCCGATCTTCGACAACGCGCAGCAGGCCAGCTTCGCCATCCTCAACGACTACAAGTCGGTGCGCGCCGCGGCCGGCAACGCCACGCCGTTCGCCCTGCGCGTGGTCGACACGCAGAACCTGTTCTCGGCCCAGGGCATCACTGCCGTGGAGGCCGTGCGCCTGCGCGACGCCGGCGAGGGCGCGCCCAAGATCCGCGCGCGGCTGGAGCATCTGGCCCTGCACACGCAGGGTTACCTGGTGCCGCGCGACCTGTACTACCTGCGCGCCCGCGCCCGCAAGAAGAACGACCGCAGCGTCAGCCTGCTCAGCGCCGCGCTGGGCAGCGCGCTGGACATCAAGCCGGTGCTGCACTGCAACCGCGGCGAGACCGCGCCGGCGGCCAAGATCAAGGGCTTCGAGCCCGCGTGCGAGCGGCTGTTCGACTTCACCATCCAGCGCATCCGTGCCGGACTGATGACGCCGACGGTGTGCCTGAGCTACGGCGGCGAACTGGAGGAAATGCGCGCGCTGCCGGGCTATACCCGCCTGAAGGATGCGTGCGCCGAGCACAACATCGAACTGTTCGAAAGCGTCATGAGCCTCACCGGCATGGTCAACGTCGGCAAGGGCGCGCTGGTGGTGGGCTTCGCCGCCGAGACGGTGCCGTTCGAGTGACCGCGCGCGTCTGCAGGAGCGGGTTCAGCCGCGCACCCCGCCCCATGCCGCATGCGAAGGCGGCCGATCGCGGCTGAAGCCGCTCCTACATAAAAACGGGGCAACGGCCCGAACCGCCACATGCGGCACGGCCCGGCAGGACTTCCGGCCTACATGGCGCGGGCCGATCGGGGCTAGGCTGCCGGATTCGTCCGCCACCCGGCCATGCAATGACCCCGACCCGTCGCCTGCTCGTCCTCGCGCTCGCCAGCGCGCTCGCCACCCCCGCGTTCGCCCAGCAGCCGCAGCCGGTCCCGCCGCCCGCGCCGCAGGAGCAGGCCGACGCCGACGCACCGCCCGTGCAACTGGAACAGGACGCGCTCGAACCGGTCGGCAACGACCCGGCGCAGGCGCCGCTGCAGACCGCGCGGGGCGCACGCAAGCCCGGCGAAGCCGAGGACGCCAAGTGGGACGTGTCGGCCACGCACGGCCCGACAAAGACCATCGCCTTCGACACCGACGAAGGCACGTGGATGGACGTGGACGTCTCGCCCGACGGCCGCCAGCTCGTGTTCTCGCTGCTGGGCGACCTCTACCTGCTGCCGATCGGCGGCGGCGCCGCGCAGCGCATCACCAGCGGCCCGGCGTGGGACGTGCAGCCGCGGTTCTCGCCCGACGGTCGCGAGCTGGCCTTCACCTCCGACCGCGGCGGCGGCAACAACCTCTGGCGCGTCGGCCTCGACGGGCGCAATGCCGTGCAGGTCACCAAGGAGGACTTCCGCCTGCTTAACAACCCGGCATGGACGCCCGACGGGCAGTTCATCATCGGCCGCAAGCACTTCACCGGGCAGCGCTCGCTCGGCGCCGGCGAGCTGTGGATGTACCACCGCAGCGGCGCGGGCCTGGGCGGCGGCGTGCAGCTGACCAAGCAGAAGAACGACCAGCAGGACCTGGGCGAACCGGCGGTCTCGCCCGACGGCCGCTACGTGTATTTCTCCGAGGACGTCAGCAGCGGCCCGACTTCCAGTACAACAAGAACCCGCACGGCGTGATCTATGCGATCAAGCGCCTGGACCGGCAGACCGGCGAGGTCGACACGCTGGTCAGCACCCCGGGCGGCGCGGTGCGCCCGCAGCCCTCGCCGGACGGCAAGTCGCTGGCGTTCGTCAAGCGCGTGCGCGAGAAGTCGCGTGCTGCATGTGATCGACCTGAGCCAGCGGCGAGGTGCGTCCGGTGTGGGACGGCCTCAGCCACGACCAGCAGGAAGCGTGGGCGATCTTCGGCCCGTACACGAACTTCGACTGGACCGCCGGATTCAACCGCGCGGTGGTGGTCTGGGCGCAGGGCAAGCTGTGGCGCGTCGACGTCGCCAGCGGGCAGCGCGACGCAACATCCCCTTCAGCGCCGAGTGTCGAGCAGACGGTCGACCGACGCCGCTGCGCTTCGAGCGCAAGCCTCGACGAGGGCACGTTCGCGCCGAAGATGATCCGCGACGTGGCCACCAGCGCCGACGGCCAGCACGCGTGGTGTTCCATGCGGTCGGCCAGCTGTGGCGCAAGCAGTTGCCCGATGGCGCGCCGCAGCGGCTGACCGGCAACACCGGCCTGTACGAGTACCAGCCCAGCTTCAGCGCCGACGGCCGCAAGCTGCTGTACACGACGTGGTCGGACGAGGCGCTGGGTGCAATCGACGTGCGCGACGCCAATGGCGGCGGCACCGGCAAGCGCCTGACCGATGACAAGGGCTTCTACTACGGCCCGACGTTACTCGCCCGACGGCCGCCGCATCGTCTACAGCAAGTCCGGCGGCGGCGGGCTGACCGGCAGCCTGTGGTCGCAGGACCGCGGCATCTACGTCATGCCGTCCGCGCGGTGGCGCCGCGGTGCGCGTGGCCGAAGCGACGGCGAGTCGCCGCAGTTCAACGCCGATGGCACGCGCGTGCTCTACCTCACCGGCGGCGGACTGGAGAAGAAGCTGATGTCGGTGGGCCTCAACGGCGAGGAGCCGCGCGAGGTGTTCGACCTGAAGTACGTCGATCTCGTGCACGTCAGCCCGGATGGCCAGTGGGTCGCCTTCACCGAACTGTTCAACGCCTACGTCGCGCCGCTGGTCACCACCGGCAAGGCGGTCGAACTGACAAGGACAGCAAGGCGGTCCCGGTGACGCGCGATCAGCGCGCGACGTCGGCTCGCTACCTGCACTGGGGCGCGGATTCGAAATCGCTGCACTGGATGGTCGGTGACCGCTACCACTCGCGCGACCTCGGCCAGGCTGTTCGCCTTCCTGCCCGGCGCGCCGAAGGAATGCCGAAGCCCGACCAGCCACGAGGCCCGGCATCGCCATCGGCCTGAGCGTGCCGGTCGACGCGCCGCGCGACGTGGTCGCCTTCACCGGCGCGCGCATCGTCACCATGCGCGATGCCGAGACCACGCAGGAGGTGATCGAGGACGGCACCATCGTGCTGCGCGGCGACGCGATCGAGGCGGTCGGTGCGCGGTCGGAGCGTCGCGGCATGTTCCGGCCGGCGCCCGCGTGATCGATGCCAGCGGCAAGACCATCGTGCCGGGCTACGTCGACGTGCACGCGCACGCCGCGCACTTCGGCCAGGGCGTCGTCCCGCAGCAGAACTGGGCCTACTACGCCAACCTCGCCTTCGGCATCACGACCATGCACGACCCCTCGGCGACGACCGAGTTCGTGTTCTCGCAGGCCGAACTGCATGAAGGCCGGGCGCATGGTCGGCCCGCGCGTGTTCTCCACCGGCACGATCCTCTACGGCGCCGACGGCGACTTCAAGGCGGTGGTCAATTCGCTCGACGACGCGCGCAGCGCACCTGCGCCGCATGAAGGCGAACGGCGCGTTCTCGGTGAAGAGCTACAACCAGCCGCGTCGCGACCAGCGCCAGCAGATCAACCAGGCCGCGCGCGAGCTGGGCATGCTGGTGGTGGAGGAAGGCGGCTCCACGCTTCCACCACAACATGACCGATGATCCTCGACGGCGCCACCGGCATCGAGCACAACCTGCCCGGTGGCGCCGCTCTACCGGGACGTGGTGCAGCTGTGGTCGCAGACCGACGTGCGCAACACGCCCACGCTGGTGGTCAGCTACGGCGGCCTGTCGGGCGAATACTGGTGGTATGCGCGCGACAACGTCTGGGAGGACAGCCAAGCTCAACCGCTTCTTCCCGCGCGAGACGCTGGACGCGCGCAGCATCCGTCGCGAGACCGCGCCGGACTGGGATTACTGGCACATCGAGGTGGCCAAGGCCGCGAAGACCCTGCGCGACGCGGGCGTCAAGATCCAGGTCGGCGGCCACGGCCAGCTGCAGGGCCTGTCGCCGAACTGGGAAGCGTGGATGTTCACGCAGGGCGGGTTCAGCAACTTCGAGGCGCTGCGCGCGTTCACCATCGACGGCGCCGGGTACCTCGGCCTGGCCGGGCAGATCGGGTCCCTGGAAGTCGGCAAGCAGGCCGACCTGGTGGTGCTGAACCGCAACCCGCTGGAGGACATCCGCGCCACCGTCGACACGCGCTACGTGATGGTCGACGGCCGGCTGTTCGACGTCGACGCGGACATGGCCGAGATCGGCAACGCCGCCGCACCGGCGCCGGTCTTCTACTGGCAGCGCCACCGCGACGGGCAGACGTTCGGCACCCAGTTCGGCCCGACCGCGGTGTGCCACTGTCCGAAGGGCGGCGCAGGCCACGTTCACTGAGACGCAGGGGGCCGGATCGCGCGACGGGCGCGGGGCCGGCAACGGGGCGTCCGGCCGGGTCCGGACGTCCCGTTCTTCTCGCCGCGCGCCTCGCGCGGCCGGGGACCCATGGCGGACCGTTCACGCGCGGAGCGTTCACGGCCGGTGGAACCGTGCCCGCCTACGCTGACGCCATACCCGAACGAGACGCCGAACATGGCCACCCGCTACTACATCCGCCTCCCCGACGGCAGCCGCGCACGCGGCACCACGCCCTCGCTGTCGTTCACCGCGCAGGGCGCGGACGGTTTCGCCGAGCAGCTGCAGGACGCGCTGCGCGAGCCGGGCCTGTTCGAACGCTGGCGCCTGCTGCAGGACGAACCCGACGAGGTCGACCCGTCCCTGGGCGTCACCGATCCCGGCGCCGTGGTGCAGGGCGAGCAGAACGACCTGCACATCGAGCTTCGGGTCACCACAACCATCCCCGGCCAGGTGCTCAAGCAGCGCCTGCGCCTGCTGGCCGGCAGCGCGTGGGAACTGCGGGACGTGACCGCGGCCTGAGGCATGGCGCGCGGCTGGAGCCGCTCCTACAGGGAACCGGGGTGTGGGTGCCGCGCGGTGCAACCTCCGACGCGGCGCGCCCGTGATCGCGCCGGCGATAATCCCCGCATGACCGAGATCCTGCTTTCCTGGAGCGGCGGCAAGGACGCCGCCTGGACCCTGCACACCCTGCGCCAGCGCGACGACGTTCGCGTGGTCGGCCTGCTGACCACGTTGACGGAAGGCTTCGACCGCATCTCGATGCAGGGCATCCGCCGCGACGTGCTGCACGCACAGGCCGGGGCCGCCGGCCTGCCGGTCATCGAGGCCTGGATCCCGCAGCGCGCCGACAACGCCGTCTACGAAGCCTCCTTCGCCGAAGCCCTGGTCCGCGCGCAGGCGCGTTGGCCGGGGCTGTCGACGCTGGCGTTCGGCGACCTGTTCCTGGCCGACATCCGCGCCTGGCGCGAGGCGCTGTGCGCGCGCCTGGGCTGGTCGGCGCGGTTCCCGCTGTTCGGCAGCGACACCGGGGTGCTGGCGCGGGACATGATCGCGCACGGCCTGCACGCCACGTTGTGCTGCGTCGACACGCAGCAGCTGGATGCGGCGTTCAGCGGCATGGATTTCGATGACGCCCTGCTCGACGCCCTGCCCGCATCGTGCGACCCGTGCGGCGAGAACGGCGAGTTCCACACGCTGGTGCATGCCGGTCCGATGTTCGCTGCGCCGCTGCCGGTAGCGCGTGGCGAGACCGTGCTGCGCGATGGACGATTCGCCTACACCGATTTCGAGCTTGAAGCGCCCACGCCGCAGGCCAATCAACGCCTGTAGGCGCAGCTTGTACGGGGCATTCGCGGCTGTGGCCGCTCCTGCAGGGCGCGCCCTCAGCCCTTCAGCGCCGCGCGTGATGCGCGATGTGCTCGCCGATGAAGCTGGCGATGAAGTAGTAGCTGTGGTCGTAGCCGGGCTGCATGCGCAGCTTCAGCGGATGGCCGGCGGCGCTCGCAGGCGGCCTGCAGCAGTTCCGGGCGCAGCTGCGCGTCGAGGAATTCGTCGGCGTCGCCCTGGTCGACCAGCAGCGGCAGCCGCTCCGGTCGCGCCTGCGCACCAGCTCGCACGCATCCCAGCGCCTTCCACGCCTCGCGGTCGTCGCCCAGGTAGGCGGTGAACGCCTTCTCGCCCCACGGCACCTGCGACGGCGCGACGATCGGCGAGAACGCCGACACGCTGCGGTAGCGCCCCGGATTGCGCAGCGCCAGCACCAGCGCGCCGTGCCCGCCCATCGAGTGGCCGCTGATCGCGCGCGCGTCGGTCGCCGGGAAATGCGCCTCGACCAGCGCCGGCAGCTCGTCGACCACGTAGTCGTGCATGCGGTAGTGCGCGGCCCACGGCGCCTGCGTGGCATTGACGTAGAAGCCCGCGCCCTTGCCGAGGTCGTAGCCGTCGGCATCGGCCACGTCGTCGCCGCGCGGGCTGGTGTCGGGCGCGACCAGGATCACGCCGTGCTCGGCGGCGTACCGCTGCGCGCCGGCCTTGGTGATGAAGTTCTGCTCGGTGCAGGTCAGGCCCGACAGCCAGTACAGCACCGGCACGGGCCGTCGGCGGCCTGCGGCGGCAGGTAGACGCCGAACCGCATGTGCAGCCGAGCGTCGCTGGACGCGTGCTCGCTAGACGTCCTGCCAGCCGCCGAAGCAGGCGTGGGGTTCGATCTTCTGCATGGAAAATTCCACCTGCGTTCTGTAGGAGCGGCTTCAGCCGCGATCGTGCTTTCCGGAGGGGGCGACGCGGGTTGCAATCGAACCGGCGCGGATGAGGCGAACCGGACTCACGTCGCTCCTGCAACGCCCCGGCCTATGGCGAATTGCGATCGGGGACTGAAGCGGCGACTGCAGGGGATGATGCCTGCGTCAGTAGTGCATCACGCGCGGATCGACTTGCCCTCGTGCATCAGGTCGAAGGCCTCGTTGATGCCGCTCCAGCGGCAGCGTGTGGGTGACGAACGGCGCCAGTTGGATGTCGCCGCGCATCGCGTCCTCGACCATGCCCGGCAACTGGGTGCGGCCCTTGACGCCGCCGAACGCGGTGCCCAGCCACTTGCGCCCGGTCACCAGCTGGAACGGCCGCGTGCTGATCTCCTGCCCCGCGCCGGCGACGCCGATGATCACGCTCTGGCCCCAGCCCCGGTGCGCGCATTCCAGCGCCGCGCGCATCACGTTGACGTTGCCGATGCACTCGAAGCTGAATGGTCCACGCCCCAGCCGGTCATCTCGACGATCACCTGCTGGATCGGCTTGTCGTGGTCCTTCGGGTTGACGCAGTCGGTCGCGCCCATCTCGCGGGCCAGCTCGAACTTGTCGGGGTTGGTGTCGATGGCGATGATGCGCCCCGCCTTCGCCTGCACCGCGCCCTGGATCACCGCCAGGCCGATGCCGCCCAGCCCGAACACCGCGACCGTGTCGCCCGGCCTGCACCTTGGCCGTGTTGTGCACGGCGCCGATGCCGGTGGTGACGCCGCAGCCGAGCAGGCAGACCTGTTCCGGGTTCGCCTCCGGGTTGATCTTCGCCAGCGAGACCTCGGCGACCACCGTGTACTCGCTGAAGGTCGAGCAGCCCATGTAGTGGTAGATCGGCTGGCCGTTGTAGGAGAAGCGCGTGGTGCCGTCCGGCATCACGCCCTTGCCCTGGGTGGCGCGCACCGCCAGGCACAGGTTGGTCTTGCCGGACTGTGCAGAACAGGCACTCGCCGCATTCGGCGGTGTACAGCGGGATCACGTGGTCGCCGGGCTTGACGCTGGTCACGCCCTCGCCGACTTCGACCACGATGCCCGCGCCTTCGTGGCCCAGCACCGCCGGGAACAGGCCTTCCGGATCGTCGCCGCGACAGGGTGAACGCGTCGGTGTGGCAGACGCCGGTGTGGGTGATCCGCACCAGCACCTCGCCCTTGCGCGGCGGGGCGACGTCGATCTCGACGATCTGCAGCGGCTCGCCGGCGGCGAAGGCGACGGCGGCGCGGGATTTCATGGCGATCTCCAGAACGGGGATGGGGAGGCGGCTTGGCGCACGCGTGGCGCGTCATTTCAGGTAGGAGCGCACCAGGCCGACGACCTTGCCGACCGGGGCTTCGGCCCAGCTCACGCCATCCCTGGCGAGCGGCATCCGACATCGGCAGCCATGGCGGCGAAGCACAGTCGACGCATTGCGTGGCCGATCGCGCCGGGATGCAGACAGCCGTGCCGCTTCGCGATGCTGGCAACGTGCGCGAGCGCCTTCAACCCGTGTTCTGGATGCCCGCCGCGATGCCGTTGACCGTCGCCACCAGCGCGCGGCAGCAGCGCGTCGTCCTCGCGGCCCGCCGTCGCGCCAGCGCGCGCAGCAGGTCGACCTGCAGCAGGCTGATCGGATCGACGTAGGGATTGCGCAGGCGGATCGACTGGCGCAGGCGGTAGTCGTCCGCCAGCAGCTCGTCGCTGCCCTTGATCGCCAGGATCGCGTCGCGGGTGCGCTCGAACTCGGCGGCGATGCCCGGGAAGAAGCGCGTCGTGCAGCGTCGCCGGCCAGCGCGCGAGTAGCGCTCGAAGATGGCCGAGGTCGGACTTGGCCAGCACCATCTCGACGTCGTCGACCAGCGTGCGCGAAGAACGGCCAGTCGCGCGCCATCTCCGCCAGCGCCTCGCGGCCGTGCGCGTGCGATGCCGTGCTGCCAGCGCGCGTGCCGACGCCGTACCAGCCGGTCAGGCCGGCAGCGGTTCTGCGACCACGCGAACACCCACGGGATCGCGCGCAGCGATGCCGACGCCGCGCATCGCCGGCGCGCTTGCGTCGGGCGCGAGCCGATGCGCAGGCGCTCGATCACGTCGATCGGCGTGGCGGCGCGGAAATAGGCGGGGAAGTCCGGGTCGCTCGTGCACCAGCGCGCGGTAGTGCGCGCGCGCATCGCCGGCCGAGCTCGCCGGCGATCGTCGCGCCAGCGCGCCTCGCGCGGCTCCGGCGGGCGCGGCCGCAGGGTGGCGCGCAGCACCGCGCCGGTGGCCTGCTCGAGGTTGCGCAGCGCCAGCGCGCGGATGCCGTACTTGCGGTGGATCACCTCGCCCTGCTCGGTCAGGCGCAGGCACGCCGTCGACCGAGCCGCGCGGCGCGGCGATCACCGCGCGCTCGGTCTTGCCGCCGCCGCGGCTGACCGAGCCGCCGCGGCCGTGGAAGAACGCGATGCGCACGCCGGCTCTCCGCGCGCCAGTCGCGGTCAGCTGCCACCTGCGTCCGCTGCAGCGCCCAGCGCGAGGCGAGCATGCCGCCGTCCTTGGCGCTGTCGGAATAGCCCGAGCATCACCACCTGGCGGTCGCCGCGCGCGGCGCAGGTGGCGCGCGGTAGACCGGGTCGGCGAACAGCGCGCGCAGCGTGTCGGCGCGCGGCGTCGAGGTCGTCGACGGTCTCGAACAGCGGCGCGACGTCCAGCGGCACCTGCCGTCGTCGTCGACGCAGCCGGCGATGCGCGCCAGCGCCAGCACCGCCAGCGCATCGGCGGCGCTGCGGCTCATGCTGATGATGTACGGGCCGAACGCGCGCGTCGCCGTAGCGTGCGGCGCAGCTCGGCGACGGTGCGGAACACCGTCCAGCGTCGATGCCGCGCGCGTCGGCGTCGCCGCGGCGTCGGCGCCGGCCGCGCCGTCGAGCAGCGCGTGCAGGCGTCGCGACGCGCTCGGCCACGCGGCCGCGCCGGCCCAGTCGCGCGTCGTCCAGCAGCGCCGCCAGCGCGGCGTCGTGCATCGCCGAATCCTGGCGCAGGTCGAGCGCTGGCCAGGTGGAAGCCGAAGCTGCGCACGCGCCGGCGCAGCGCGCCGCACGCGCGAAGCGCGCCGGCATGCTCGCCGCGGTGCGCGCGCAGGCTGCGCTCGATCAGTCGCAGGTCGGCGAGGAACGCGCCGGCATCGGGATAGCCGCTGCGCTCGTCGTGCGCCGGTCGCCGCCAGGCGCGCGCTGCATCAGCGTCAGCAGGTTGCGGTACGGCATGTCGGCGTGGCGCGGCTTGCAGCGCGCGCCGCGGCCTTCGGCAGCAGCGCGCGGTAGTCGTCGATGCGCGCGAGCACCGCGTCGTCGACGCCGCACGCGCGCGGTCGACTGGCTCAGCACGTCGCCGAGCGCGCGCAGGTCGCGCCGGTAGCGCGGCGAGCACCAGCGCGCGCTGCGCCGGCGAGCGCGGCGCGCGATGGTGTCGGCGCCGACGTTCGGGTTGCCGTCCATGTCGCCGCCGACCCAGGTGCCGAAGCGCAGCACGCGGCGGCAGCGTCGAGCGTGCGCCGTAGACTGCCTCGCAGCGCGTCGCTCGAACGCCTCGTAGAACACCGGCAGCACGCGGTACAGCACGTCGGACAGGTAGAAGCCGACGTGCTCGAGCTCGTCGGCGACGCTCGGCTCGCGCGGCGGCGCCTCGGCGGTCTGCCAGCCGGCGGTCAGCGCCAGGCGCGATGCGCTCGCGGTCGGCGCGGCGCTCGGCCGGCGTGCGGCTGCGGTCGATGTCGGCGACCAGGCACGTCGACGATCGTCGCGCTCCTTCTCCAGCAGCGCGCGGCGCACCGCTTCGGTCGGGATGCGCGGTGAACACCGGCTCGATGCGCAGGCGCGGCAGCAGCGCCGGCAGCTCGTCGGCGTCGACGCCCTCGCCCGCGCAGCGCGCGCGAGCACCGTCGGCAGGCCACCGGGCTGCGGCGCCGTCGCCCGGCGCGCTGGTAGTCGCGGCGGCGGCGGATGCGGTGCACGCGCTCGGCCAGGTTGACGGCCTGGAAATAGGTGGCGAAGGCGCGCACCAGGTCGTCGGCGTGCGCCAGGTCGACGCCGTGCCAGGCGCGTCGGCCAGTTCGTCGACGGGCGCGCCGGCTTCGCGCCGCGCGATCGCGGCGCGGCGCAGCCGCTCGACCTGCTGCGAGGAACGCCGGCCGACGCTGCTCGGCCAGGATCTCGCCGACCATCGCGCCGAGCTGCTTGACGTCCTCGCGCAGCAGGCTGTCGGTGGGGGCGAATTCGAAGGTGCGCAGGAGGTCGTCTGCGGGATCGGGAGCGGTCGTCAGTGTCATCCGCGCAGGCTAGCGCAGGGGCAGATGCTGGGCCGTGTCGTGGACCGATGACCGCGGGTCGGCCACGTCCGGGCCGGGACGACCTTCAGTACGCGAACTCGCGGAACACCGGATCGATGTTGCCGCTCCACGCCCCGTGGAACAGCTCGAGCTTGCGCTCGGCCGGCGGTCTGGCCGGCTTCGACGAACTCCATCAGCGGTTCCAGGAAGCTCGTCTCGTCGGCGCCGTTGCGGTTGAGGCGGGCGCGCCGCGCGCAGGCCGTGCGCGGAGATCTTCAGCGCTCTCGCGCCAGGTCGCGCACGGTGCCCTGCCCGTTGCCGAACGCGCCGGCAGCTTGAACGCATGCCGCGGCACGCCGTCGCGCAGCGCGTTGCGCTCGGCCATGGTGAAGTCGCTTGCACCAGGTCCCACGCCGCATCGAGCGCGGTGTCGTCGTACAGCAGGCCGACCCAGAACGCCGGCAGCGCGCACAGGCGGTTCCACGGGCCGCCGATCGGCGCCGCGCATCTCCAGGTACTTCTTCAGCCGCACTTCGGGGAACGCGGTGGTCATGTGGTCGGCCCAGTCGCGCAGCGTCGGCAGCTGCGCCCGGGTAGCGCCGGCAGCCCGCCTGCGATGAAGTCGCGGAACGACTGCCCGGCGGCATCGATGTACTCGCCGTCGCGGTAGACGAAGTACATCGGCACGTCGAGCAGGTAGTCGACGTAGCGCTCGTAGCCGAAGCCGTCCTCGAACACGAAATCGAGCATGCCGGTGCGGTCGGGATCGGTGTCGGTCCAGATGTGCGAGCGGTAGGTCAGGTAGCCGTTGGGCTTGCCTTCGGTGAACGGCGAGTCGGCGAACAGCGCGGTGGCGATCGGCTGCAGCGCCAGCGACACGCGGAACTTCTTCACCATGTCCGCTTCGCTGGCCGAAGTCGAGGTTGACCTGCACGGTGCAGGTGCGGGTCATCATGTCCAGGCCGAGGGTGCCGACCTTGGGCATGTAGTCGCGCATGATCTTGTAGCGGCCCTTGGGCATCCACGGCATCTCGTCGCGCCGCCACTTGGGCTGGAAGCCCATGCCGAGGAAGCCCAGCCCCATCGGCTCGGCGACCGTGCGCACTTCGCGCAGGTGGGCGCCGGCCTCGCTGCAGGTCTCGTGGAGGTTGTCCAGCGGCGCGCCCGACAGTTCGAGCTGGCCGGCCGGCTCCAGCGTGACCGACGCGCCGTCGCGGCGTCAGCGCGATGACGCGGCCGTGCTCCTCCACCGGTGCCCAGCCGAAGCGGGTCAGCCCGTTGAGCAGCGCCTCGATGCCGCGATCGCCATCGAACGTCGGCGGGCGCAGGTCGTCGAGGCGGAAGCCGAACTTCTCGTGCTCGGTGCCGATCCTCCAGTCCTCGCGCGGACGCACGCCCGAGGCGAGGTACTCGATCAGCTGGTACGGCCGGCGGCGCCGGATTCGATCGGGACATCCTTGACCTGGCTGGGACCGGACACACGCACCTCGCTGTCGACTGGAGCGGGCGATATGCGGGTGGGGCCTGCATTCGCAAGAGCCGGGGAGTGTAGCGGCGGGGGATGTGGCGGCAACGTCGCCGCTGCAACGGTGCAGTGCGCCGGTGCAGTGCCCGCCGCGCCCCTGCAGGAGCGGCTTCAGCCGCGAACGAAACCGGAGGCGCCGGGCGTGTTGAGGAACGACGCAGGTCGCGATCACACGATCCGGCGGCGATGCGGTTGCGACTCACGTCGCTCCTGCAGCGCGCCCGGGTGGGACTCCGATCTCGGCTGAAGCCACTCCTGCAAGGGCGGGCAGGCTCAAAGCTCCAGCCAGCGTCCGACCACCGCGCGCGCCTCGTCCACGCCCTGCTTCGACTCGCCGGAGAACGTCTGCACGCTGACCGTGTCGCCGAACGGCGCTGAACAGCTCCTTGCGCACCGCCTGCAGCGTGTTGCCCTGCTGCGCCGCGGCCGAGCTTGTCGGCCTTGGTCAGCAGCGCGTGCGCGGGCAGGCCGCGCTCGCACGGCGTAGCCGAGCATCTGCCGGTCGTATTCCTTCAGCGGATGGCGGATGTCCATCACCACCACCAGGCCCTTGAGCGCCTCGCGGGTGCGGAAGTAGCGTCGAGGAAGGCCTGCCAGTGCGCCTGCAGGTCCTGCGGCACCTTGGCGTAGCCGTAGCCGGGCAGGTCGACCAGGTAGCGTCGGTCCGGCGTTGCGGACGGGTGAGTCGAAGAACACCAGCTGCTGGGTGCGGCCCGGGGTCTTGGAGACCCGCGCCAGCGCGTTCTGCTGGCACAGCGCATTGAGCGCGCTGGACTTGCCGGCGTTGGAGCGGCCGGCGAAGGCGACCTCGAAGCCGCCGTCGGGCGGCAGCTGGCGCGGGGTGTGGGCGGCCAGCAGGTAGCGGGCGCGGGCGAGGGGATTGGACATGCGCCATAGGATCGCATGGCACGCGCCGGCGGCCCGGTCACGCACGCCCGGTGCGCGCAGTCCGGAATGACCGGCCGCGTTGACCCGGCAGGGCGCCGCGACGATAATTCCGCGGTTTCGCGGCGTGCCGCATCGGCGCCGCCGTCTCAGAGTTCTCGGAGCCCAGCATGCGCCACGCCCGCGTCCTCGGTCTTGCTCGGTCTCGCCGCCCTTGCGGCCGCGGCGCGGTCGCCTTCGCCCAGACCACCGTCACCCCGCTGCCGGACAACGCGCCGGTGCAGACCGCGCCGCTGGACGATCGCGCCGCGAGCAAGGCCACGTGGGGCGACGCCAAGGCCGGGCCAGACCAAGGCCGGCCCTGCGCGGCCTGCCACGGCCTCGACGGCAACCCGCACCGACCCGCAGTACCCGCGCATCGCCGGCCAGAGCGAGCGCTACGTCGCCCACCAGCTCGCCCTGTTCAAGAGCGGCGAGCGCAACACCGGCATGGCCGCGGTGATGAAGCCGTTCGCCGACGCGCTCAGCGCGCAGGACATGCGCGACATCGGCGCCTACTTCGCCACCCAGAAGGCCGGCGCCGGCGTCGCCGACGACACCGTGATCGCCGAGCGGTCCCTACAAGGGCATGAAGTTCTACGAAGTCGGCCAGCAGCTGTTCCGCAGCGGCGACGCCGCCCGCGGCATCCCGGCCTGCATGGCCTGCCACGGCCCCGCCGGCGCCGGCAACCCGGGCCCGGCCTACCCGCACGTCGCCGGCCAGCAGCCGGCGTACACCGCAGCGCCGCCTGCAGGAATACCGCGCCGGCACCACCACCTGACAGCGATCCGGCGCCTGTTCAACATCATGGCCAGGTCGCCAAGCAACGCTGACCGACCAGGAAATCCAGGCGCTGGCCAGCTACCTGCAGGGCCTGCACGCCGCGCGCCGACGACGTCGCCGCGGCCGACGCGCCGGCACGCGCGCCGCCGCAGCGCCGGCCCCGGCGCGCTCCGGCCGCAGCCGCGCCGGCGACCGCGCCGGCCCGCGCCGCTGACGGCGCCGGCGCCCGCGCCGCAGCAGTCGTGAACTTCGCCGCCCGACCGCGGTCGCAGCTCACAGCTCTTGTTCATCGCGCCGGCCGCGATCATGGCCGGCGTTTTCTTTTCCGCGCCACCCCGTGCGCGGCTGACGCCCGTCCCGATCGAATGATGCCGACGTCCTCCGTCTGCTGCCCGTGCGTCGCCCTGCTTGCCCTGCGCTGGCTGCCGCCGCTGCGCCGCATCGCCGCGCATGGCCGCAGGCCCGCGCCGGCGCCGGTCGAGGGCACGGACTACGTCGTGATCGCCGGCGGCCAGCCGTTCGCGCCGCGTCGAGGGCAAGGTCGAAGTGGTGGAGGTGTTCGGCTACACCTGCCTCCACTGCGCGCACTTCCAGCCGCATGCTGCAGGCCTGGAAGGGAAGCGCCGCGCGGACGTGCGCTTCACCGCCGGTGCCGGCGGCGTTCGGCGGCTACTGGACGCCGTATGCCCGCGCCTACTACGCCGCCGCAGAAGCTGGGCGTGGCCGAAGCGCACGACGCGATGTTCCAGGCCCTGCACGAGACCGGCACGCTGCCGATCCAGAATGCATCCGCCGAGGAAATCGCCGGCGTTCTATGCCGGCTACGGCGTCGACCCGCGGCCTTCGTGGCGGCGATGGACAGCCCGGCCGTACGACGCGAGCTGGACGCGCGCTCGGGACTTCGTCGAGCGCAGCCGGCGTCGAGGGCACGCCGACGCTGATCGTCAACGGCAAGTACCGGGTGCTGGGCGCAGCTTCGAGGACAGCCTGCGCATCGCCGACGCGCTGGTCGCCCGCGAACGCGCCGCAAGTCGCGAGTGCGCGTCGCGGATACCGTCGCCCGTGCGCGGCCGTGCATGCCGTCGGCGGCATCCTGCACTGCGCCGGCGACTCCTTACATTGCCGTCCGATCCATCGATTCCATGAGCATCGCGCGCTGCCCGCCACGTCCTGCATGCGCTGGCCGCTGCGCTGCGCCTGCTCGCCCTGTCCGCCTGCAGCTCGAAGCGCACCGACACCGGCGCCGGCCGCCGGCAGCCGCCAGCACCGGCCGCGCCCGCGGCCACCGCCGCACCCGCCGCCGACGGCACCGGCGCCGCCGCCGGCCGCGGCCGCCGCGCCGGCCACCGGCCGACGCCGCCGCGCCGCCGCACCGGCCGCCGGCCGCGCCGCCGCAGGGCCCGGCGCCGGTCGCCGGCACCGACTACGTCGAGATCGCCGGCGGCCAGCCGTTCGCGCCGCTCGACGGCAAGATCGAAGTCGTCGAGGTGTTCGGCTACACCTGCCCGCACTGCGCGCAGTTCGAGCCGCTGGTCAGCCGCCTGGAAGGCAAGCAGCCGGCCGACGTGCGCGTCACGCCGGTGCCGGCGGCGTTCGGCGGCTACTGGGCGCCTACGCCAAGGCCTTCTACGCCGCCGAGGCGATGGGCGTGCTGGACAAGACCCATGACGCGATGTTCAACGCCATCCACGTGCGAGCGCAGCCTGCCGGCTGAAGGCGCGCGACCGACGAGCAGATCGCCGCGTTCTACGCCAAGTACGGCGTCGACGCCAAGCAGTTCGCCAGCACCATGCAGCAGCTTCGCGGTGGACGCCAAGCTCAACCGCGCCAAGCAGTTCGCCGTGCGCGCAGCAGGGTCGACGGCACGCCCACGCATCGTGGTCAACGGCAAGTACCGCGTGTCGGTGGCCAGCGCAGCTACGAGGACATGCTGCGCATCGCCGACCACCTGGTCGCGCAGCGAACGCGCGGCGCTGGCCGGCGCCGGCGAAGTAAGCCGCGCCGACCCTGCCCACGTGACCGCGACCGACGGACACGCGCCGGCTCAGGCTGCTCAGCGCCAACATCCAGGCCGGCTCCAGCACGCGCCGCTACAGCGACTACGTGACGCGCAGCTGGTCGCACGTGCTGCCGGCCGGCAACAAGCGCGGCAGCCTGGACACGATCGCGAAGCTGGCCGGCGAGCACGACATCGTCGGCCTGCAGGAGAGCGACCCGGGCAGCCTGCGTTCGGGCTTCACCAACCAGACCCATTACCTGGCCGAGCGCGGCGGCTTCGACTACTGGAGCCACCAGCCCAACCGCCGCGTCGGCGGCGTCGCCTCCAGCGCCAACGGCCTGCTGAGCAAGCTCGAGCCGGTGCGAAGTCATCGACCATGCCCTGCCCGGCCGCATCGGCGGCCGCGGCGTGCTGCTGGCGCGCTTCGGCGAGGGCGACGACGGCCTGATGGTCGCGGTCGCGCACCTGTCGCTGGGCGCGGCAGTCGCGGCGCTCGCAGCTGGCCTTCATCGCCGAACTGCTGGCGCGACCATCCGCACGCGGTGCTGATGGGCGACTTCAACTGCGCTGCCGGACCGGCCGGAAATGGAGCTGCTCTACCAGCGCACCCGCCTGCAGCCGCCCGAGCTGCTGCGTGCCCACCTTCCCCAGCTGGCGCCCGCAGCGCGCGATCGACCACATCCTGGTCAGCGACGGCCTGCAGTTCGCCGACGCGCGCGCCATGCCCGGCGGCGTTCTCCGACCACCTGGCGCTGTCGATGAGCATCGACGTGCCGCGACAGCGTCGTTGCGCTGACGCCCGCCGAGCCCCGCTCACGCGCAGAAGCTGCAATCGCACGGACGGCCGGCAATCGCCGGCCTTCCGTCCTGTTCGCGGACGAGCCTGACGCCGGCACGCTAGAACTTCAGGTCCGCGCGCACGTACCAGAAGCGGCCGCCCGGCAGGTCGTAGGTCGAGGCGTCGTAGCCGTTGAGCGAGCAGCGTCAGGCACACCGGCGGATCCTTGCGAAGATGTTGTTGACGCCGGCGGTCAGCTGCAGGCCCTTCAGCCACGTCGAGTCTTCCAGCCGACCTGCAGGTCGTGGTAGGTGGTCGAGCCCAGCGTGTTGCTGCCGTCGGCCGGGTCGCTGCAGATCGGCGAAGCCGGCGGCGTCGCCGCAGGCTTCGCTCAGCTCGCGTCGATGTAGCGCACGCGTCCACGAGGCGCTCCAGTCGCCGCGGCTCCAGTCCAGGACCGCGGTGGAGGTCCATTCCGGAATCGCGCTGTCGTTGACCTCCATGCCCGGGCCGCTGCGGCTGCGACTGCGCCGCCGCGCCGATGGCTTCGTAGCGCGTCGACCCAGGTGTTCTGCCAGCGCAGCTTGAACTGGCCCCAGTCCGGTTTCCGGCAGGGTCCAGAACAGGTCGAAGTCCCAGCCGTCGGTCTTGATCGAAGCCGAGGTTGACCAGGAAGTTGTCGAAGCGTGATCGATCTCGCCGCGATGCGCAGCGGCGTGATGCCGTCGCAGTACGGCGGATCCTGGGCGTCTGCGACGCAGCAGGTCGAGCTGGGTCTGCGCATCGATGGCCTGGATCGCGCCCTCGATGTCGTGGCGGTAGTAGGTGACGCTCGAAGTCGAGCGCGTCCGACCACGCCGCGTCGTCCGCGAACGCCGGGCTCCACACCGAAGCCGACGCTGAAGCTGTCGGCGCGTCTCCGGCTGCAGCGCGGGATTGCCGCCGGTGACGACCGAGATCTGCGGGTCGGTCTGGCGCGCGCCGGCCGGCACGCCGGGCGCGCGCAGTCGGCGCAGGCCGGTCGGCGGCGGCGCGCCGGGCCGCACCAGGCAGGGATCGACCAGCGGTCGCGTCGAAGCGGCTCGGCCGAGCCGTACAGCTCGCCGATCGACGGCGCGCGGAAGCCCTCGGCATAGGTGCCGCGCAGCAGCAGCTCGTCGACCGACCTGCCAGCGCAGGCCGATCTTGCCGGTGGTCTCGCCGCCGAAGGTCGAGTAGTCCGAATAGCGGCCGGCCAGGCTGAGGTCGAGCTTGCTGCGCCGACGCCGTGTCGGCGCAGCAGCGGCACGTTGAACTCGGCGTAGTCCTCGTTGACGTCGTACTCGCCGCGGGTCGGGCAGCGACGGCACGCCGTTGTACTCGCCGGCCACGGTCATGCGGATCGGGCGTGTAGCTAGCCCTCGTACTTGCGGTACTCGAAGCCGGCGGCGAACGCCAGCGGGCCGGCCGGCAGCTCGAACAGGTCGCCGGTGATGTTGGCCGAGACCAGGCTCAGCTCGTTCTCGCTCGCAGTCGCGGACCACCGGCTGGATGTAGTCGAGCATCGCCGGGCGTGATCGGTGCCGGGCCGCCGAAGATGTTCGAGCGGCGTGCAGCCGGCGATCGGCCGCGCACACCGCCGGGTCGCCCAGCGCCGTGCGCGATGCGGCGGATGTTGTAGCTGCCGAAGTTGGTCTGCTCGGCCTCGTTCTCGCTGCGGCGTAGGTTGACGTCCCAGAAGAAGCGTGCGCTCGCCGACGTCGAACGTGCCTTCGAGCCCGGCGGCGAAGTACCAGGTGTCGACGTCCTGGTCGAAGATGCGCGGCCCGCCTTCCACCGGGCGGCGGCCGAGCAGGTCGATGTTGCCGTCGGGCCCACCGACCAGGTCGAAGCCGAACGGGTTGAACGGGTTGCTGCGCCGAGATGACCGATGTTGTCGGCGATAGGCAGTTGCCCGCGCCCGGGCCGAGGAAGATCGGCTCGGGCGCGGCCTGGTTGGGCGATTCGCGGTGGTTGTACAGCGCGCGTGATGTAGCCAGGTGACGTTGTCGGTGAGTCGAAGCGGCACTGGCCGAACACGCCCGTGCGCTCGGACGGCGTGAGCAGCAGGTTGAACGGCGCGAAGTTGAAGCGGTCGGCGTCGGTCGAAGCAGTGGAAGTCGTCGGTGCGCGACGCCGGATCGCAGTCTGGCAGGCCGGGTTGTAGACCGGGTCGGTCACGCCGTTGTTGGTCAGCGCAGGTCGCTAGCTGTCGCCGCCGTTCGGATCGCGTGAAGACGAAGCGGCCGCTGCGGCGACGCCGACTGCCGAAGGCGATGCCGGTGCCCGGCACCGGGAACGCGGCGCTGGTCGCGGTCGCGCCGAGCTGATGCCGTCCTGCTCGGTGTAGCTGGCGCCGAGGAACCAGGCTGCAGCGCTCGCTGCTGCCGCCCCAGCGCCAGGTCGCCGCTCGGTGGTCTCGCCGTCGCCGTCGCTCGTACTCGCCGTAGTGCACGCGACGCTGACGCGCCGTCGAACTTGCGGCGGGTGATGATGTTGACCACGCCGGCGATGGCGTCGGAGCCGTAGATCGCCGAGGCGCCGTCCTCCAGCACTTCGATGCGCTCGACGATCGCCAGCGGGATGGTGTTGAGGTCGGTCGCCGCGCCGCACGCCCGAGGCCGAGGACTCGTTGACCCAGCGCATGCCGTCGACCAGCACCAGCACGCGCTTGGAACCGAGGTGGCGCAGGTCGACCTGTGGCCGAGCCCGCGCCGACGCCGCCGCCGTCGGGCGGGAAGCCGAAGTTGCCGCGGAATTGAACTTGGTGTTGAGCGCCGAGCCCGAGGCCGGTCAGCTGCTGCACGATGTCGCCGACCGAGGTCAGGCCGGTGCGCTCGATGTCCTCGCGCGTGAGCGTCTGCACCGGCACCTGGCCTTCGATCTCGGCCGCTTGATGCGCGAGCCGGTGACCTGTGACGGTGTCGAGCGTGGTGGGCTCGGGCGGGGCGGCGTCCTGCGCCACGGCGACGGCCGGGCAGGCGAGCAGCAGCGGACAACTGGATGGCTTGTGCCAGGGCGTGGCGGCGTTGCGCTTTCATGGATCTCTCTCCGTAGAAATCAGTGGCGAACAGCCATAGGCGGCGCCGCTCCCCTGCAGGGCGGCGTCACACGGTTGTAAACAATTCGTGAAACCGCCACAAGCGGCAAAGGCAGGGTGCCGGCCCGTGCTAGGCCAGCGACGGGCGTCATTCGTCAGACCGGCAGCGCGGTGGGCAGCCGCTGACGGGCCGCGCCTTCAGCCGCCGAGGGCCAGCGCCGCGCCACGGCCACCAGGAACGCCGCGAACACCCGCTTCAGCGCCTCCCGCTGAGCCGGTGCGCCAGCCGCGTGCCGTACGGCGCGGCCAGCACCGAGGCCACCGCCACGCCGATGGCGGCGGGCAGGTAGACGTAGCCGACGGCGTGCTCGCGGCAGCGCGCCGGGCGGGCGCATGCAGGGCATAGCCGGCGCGCTGGCCAGGCCGATCGCCACGCCGCAGGCAGAGGACGTGCCGACCGCCCGCACCGGCGCGACCCCGCGCCAGACCAGCAGCGGCACGGTCATGCTGCCGCCGCCGATGCCGACCACCGCCGACACCGCGCCGATGCCGGTGCCGGCCGCGGTCATCGGCCAGGCCGCGCGGCGGCGGCGTCGACGCCGCGCGCCCGCGCCGCGGCCCGCGCCGAGCAGCAGCTGCGCCGCGGCCAGCAGGCAGTAGCCGGCGACGATCCAGCGCAGCACGTCGCCATCGATGCGCACGGCGACGCCGCTGCCCAGCCAGCCGCCCAGCAGCAGGCCCGGCACCATCCACGCCACGCGTCGGCCACAGCACGCTGCCGCGCCGCGTGGTGCGCGCGCGCCGACGACGCGGCGGTCAGCACGATGCTCGCCAGCGAACTCGCCAGCGCCGCATGCATCGCCGCGTCGCGCCGGCACGCCCATGCGTCGGCAGCAGCCACGCCAGCGCCGCCACCAGCACCAGCCCGCCGCCGACGCCGAGCAGCCCGGCCAGCACGCCGGCCACCGCGCCCAGCGCGAGGAACATGCCAGCCATGCGCCGCCAGCCACGCCCACTCCGCACCCATCGTCAAACCGGTCTCCCTTGCGTTGATGTACCTGCCGCAGAGGCGTGCGGCACCGCGCCCGAACCCCATCGGCGCTTCATATTCGCGCGGTTATAGTCGGCCGATGCCTGCCTCCCGCACCCTCCCCATCCTAATCGCCGCGCTGGCCACGGCCGTTGCCACCAGCGCCTGCGCCCAGCCGTCCTCGCCCGAGCGCCGCCCACCACCCGGCGCCGCCGGCACGGTCGACGGCCTGAAACCGCCGCCGCTGAAGTCGCCGATGACGCCCCTGGCCGATCCGCGCCTGGGCCGGGCACGCGCCGCGCTGGAGGCGGCCGAGCGCGGCGGGTTCAACGCTGCCGACTACGCCGACCTGGCCGACCACCCGCTGTACCCGTGGATCGAGTGCGCCGACCTGCGGCGCTACGCTCGACACGGCACCACCGGCGCGCGTGGACGCATTCCTGCAGCGCTACCGCGGCCAGGCCGTGGCCGAAGGCACTGCGCGACAGCTGGCTGGCCGCACTGGCGCGCCGCAACGACTGGGCCGGCTTCCGCGCGGCGTGGAATCCCGCGATCGACAACACCGCGCTGCGCTGCGCAGCGCGCTCAACGCGCGCGCAGGCGCTGGGCCGCACCGACGCGCGACTGGACCACGCGACGCGCAGGCGATCTGGCGCAGCAGCGGCAAGTCGCTGCCGGACGCGTGCGACGCCGGTGTTCGCCGCGCTCGCAGCGCAGCGGCGGCCTGACCCCGGCGCTGCGCTGGGAGCGCATCGACAAGGCCGCGGCCGAATGGCAGCCGGGCGTGATGCGCGCGCATCGCCCGCGGCCTGCCGGCGGCCGAGCGCGCGCTGGCCAACGACTACGCCGCCTTCCTCGACGCGCCTGCACGCCGCGCGCCGTCAACTGGCCGAAGACCGAGCGCAGCCGCGCTGGTCGCCTCGCACGGGCTGGCGCAAGCTCGGCAAGGACGCCCCGGCCGGCCGAAGTCGCTGCTGCCGCAGCACGCGCAGGCGCTGGGCTTCACCGAGGCCGACCGCGGCCGCGTGCTGTACCAGATCGCGCTGTGGACCGTGGCCTCCTACCTGCCCGATTCCGCGCGCCGGCTCAACGCCGGTGCCGGAGGCGGCCTACGACGAGCGCCTGCACGAGTGGCGCGTGCGCGAGGCGATGGCGCGCTCGCGACTGGCCGGCGCGCTGGCGGCGATCCGCAGGATGGGCGACAGCGCAGCGCGACGATTCGCGCTGGCAGTATTTCGAGGCGCGCCTGGCCGAGCTCGCCGGCGACAAGGCCGCGCGCCGAGCCGCCTGTACCGCAGCGCGGCGCGCAAGCCCGAGTTCCACGGCTTCCTCGCCGCCGACCGCCTCGACGCGCCCGTACGCGCTGTGCCCGTGGAGCTCGCGACGGCGACGCCGGCCGAACGCGCCGCCGTCGCGCGCGACCCGGCCATCGTGCGCGCGATGGCGCTGTACCGCATCGAGCGCAACGGCTGGGCCGCGGCGCGAGTGGAGCGAGGCGCTGTCGCGCTTCGACGACGCCCAGCGCCGCATCGCGGTGGAGTTCGCGCAGGCCAACGGCTGGTACGACCGCGCGGTGTTCTCGCTCGGCCGCGACCGCAGCGGCGCCGCCCAGCCCGAGGAACTGCGCCTGTACCACGCTGCGCTTCCCGCTGCACCACGCCGCCACCATCCGCCGCGAAGTCGCGCGCAAGCACGGCTCGACCCGGCCTGGGTCGCGGCCGAGATCCGCGCCGAGAGCATCTTCAATCCCGCGCGCGCGCTCCGCCGCCGACGCGATGGGCCTGATGCAGGTGCTGCCGTCGCACCGGCGCGGCGGTCGCGCGGCGCTCGGCATGCCCGTGGGCGCGGCGCCGACAGCCTGTACGACCCGGACACCAACATCGCCCTCGGCACCGCCTACCTGCGCCAGCTGCTGGACGAGTACGGCGGCCAGCCCTACCTGGCCATCGCCGGCTACAACGCCGGCCCCGCGCCGCTCGACCGCTGGCAGCGCGCAGCGCCCGGGCATGGACCCGGACTTCTGGATCGAGACCATCAGCTACAAGGAAACGCGCGAATACGTCGCCCGCGTGCTCGCCTTCAGCGTGATCTACGACTGGCGCCTGAACGGCGACGCGCTGCGCCGCTGAGCGACCGCATGCGCGGCCGCATCGACGGCCCGCGCAAGCGCTTCGCCTGCCCGGCCCCGGTCGCCACGGCGCCTGCCGCGGGCGGCGCGGACGCGACCGGCCGGCTGACATGCCCGGCACGCGCCAGCATGTCGTGGTGCTGGGCGGCACCGGCTTCGTCGGCCGCCACCTGGTGCGCGCGCCTGCTGCGCCGACGGCCACCGCGTCACGGTGCTCAGCCGCGACCTCGGCGCGCGCGCGCGCGCGCCTGCTCGCGCCAGGCGCAGCCTGATCGAAGGCGACGTGCACGACGGCGCGTTCCTGCGCGCCGCGCTCGACGGTGCGGACGCGGTGGTCAACCTGGTCGGCATCCTCAACGAGCAGGGCGACGACGGCCGCGGCTTCCACCGCGCGCACGTCGAGCTGACCGAGCACGCTGATCGCCGCCATGCAAGCCGCACGGCGTGCGCCGGCTGCTGCAGATGAGCGCGCTCAACGCCGGCCGACGGCGACAGCCACTACCTGCAGGCCCGCGGCGACGCCGAGGCACGCGGTGCAGCGCCTCCGGCCTGGACTGGACGCTGCTCGAGCCGTCGGTGATCTTCGGCCCCGGCGATGGCCTGTTCTGCCGCTTCGACGGGCTGCTGCGAATTCACGCCGGTGCTGCCGCTGGCGCGCGCCGACGCGCGCTTCGCGCCGGTGTACGTCGGCGACGTGGTCGAGGCGTTCGCGCGCGCGCTGGCACGACCGCCGCCAGCATCGGCAGAGCTTACGACCTGGTACGGGCCGGACGTGCTCACGCTGGCGGAGATCGTGCGCATGACCGCGCGCCGCGCGCGGCCGCCACCGGCTGGTCCTGCCGCTGCCGCCGTCGCTGGGCGGCTGCAGGCCGGGTCGGCGACTTCTGCCGGGCAAGCCGTTCTGCCGCGACAACTGGCGCTCGCTGCAGTTCGATTCGGTCGGCGGCATCGACGGCCTGCACCGGCTCGGCATCACGCCGACGCCCGTGGCGCCGCGGCTGCCGGACATCCTCGGGCATCGCGGCGGCGCCCCGCTGAGCATGGACGCCACGTACGCGCGCTGACGATGGAGGCCTATCTGGTCGGCGGCGCCGTGCGCGACCGCCTGCTCGGCCTGCCGCCGGGCGACCGCGACTACGTCGTCGTCGGCGCAGACGCCAGCAGGCGATGGTGGCGCGCGGCTTCAAGCCCGTGGGCCGCGACTTCCCGGTGTTCCTGCATCCGCGACACCGGCGAGGAGTACGCGCTGGCGCGCACCGAGCGCAAGTCCGGGCGCGGGCTACCGCGGCTTCGTGGTCGCATGCCGACCCGTCGGTCACGCTGGAGGAGGACCTGGGCCGGCGCGACTTCACCATCAACGCCATCGCGCAGGCGCGATGACGGCAACGCTGGTCGATCCGTTCGGCGGCGTCGCGCGACCTCGAGGCGCGCGTGCTGCGCCACGTCGGCGCCGGCCTTCGTCGAGGACCCGGTGCGGGTGCTGCGCGCGGCGCGTTTCCTGGCGCGCTTCGCGCCGCTCGGCTTCACCGTCGCCGCCGGAGACGCTGGCGCTGATGCGCGCGCATGGTCGCAGACCGGCGAGCTGGCCCAACTGACGCCCGAGCGCGTCTGGCAGGAACTGCGCCGCGCGCTGGCCGCGCCGGCGCCGTCGGCCTTCATCGCGCACGCTGCGCGACTGCGGCGCGCTCGCGGTGGCTGCTGCCGGAAGTGGACGCGCTGTACGGCGTCCCGCAGCGCGCCGAGTACCACCCCGAGGTCGACACCGGCGTGCCACGTCGACTGGTCTGCGACATGGCCGCGCGGCTGGCGCCGGGCGACGACGTGCATCGGCTTCGCCGCGCTGGTGCACGACCTGGGCAAGGCGCTGACGCCCGCGACGTGCTGCCCGAGCCACATCGGCCACGAGCGCGCCGGCCTGGCGCCGCTGCGCGCGCTCTGCGAACGCCTGAAGGTGCCGACCGCGCACCGCCAGCTGGCCGAAGCCGCCTGCCGCGAGCACCTCAACGTGCACCGCTTCGACCGAGCTGCGCGCGGCGACCGTGCACGACCTGATCGCACGCTGCGACGGTTTCCGCCGGCCCGCAGCGCATCGGCCCGCTGGCCACGGTCTGCGAAGCCGACAAGCGCGGCCGCACCGGCCTGGAGGACCGTGCGCTATCCGCAGGGCGATGCGCTGCGTGCGGCCGCATGAGGCCGCGTGCGCGGTGAAGTCGGGCGAAGTCGCCGACGGCCTGTCCGGCCCCGCCATCGGCGAGGCGCTGCGCCGCGCCCGCATCGAGGCGATCGCGCAGGCAACCGGCAAGCGCACCTAGGCCTTATGCTTCAGCCGCGACCCGAACTGTCCATAGGGTTATGGAGCGACGCAAGTAAGCCTCGAATAACATGCCTGTGCCCGTCATTCCCGCGAAGGCGGGAATGACGACAGGAATTTCCTTCCCGTAATTCGCGCCCCCAACAGTCGGACAAGAGCGGGTCGCGACTTACGTCGCTCCTGCAAAGGGCATCGAATGAATTCCTGTCGCGGCTGAAGCCGCTCCTACAGGGCGCGCGGCGGGGCGCCAGGCAGCCGCGCCTCGAGCCACTGCAACCCGCGCGCAAGCGGCGTCGCGCCCAGCGCCAGCCCACCCACCACGCCCAGCATGTTGGCGAACACGTCGGCCGCCTCGGCCTGGCGCGTCGCGGTGAAGAAATGCTGCGCGGCCTCCACGCCGACGCCCACCGCCAGCAGCCAGAGCGCCGCCAGCGACCGCGCGCGCGGGCTGGCAAACAGCATCGACGCGTAGGCCGACAGCGCCAGGTAGGCGATGAAATGCACCGCCTTGTCGAAGCCCGGGATCGATGGTGCCGGCACGTCGCCCGCCGGCAGCAGCGACACCGAGACCGCCACCGCCGTCGCCACCAGCCACAGCGCAAGCCACCGCCGCGGGTGCTGCAGCGGACGCATCGCCGCGGTGCGGTTGCCGGACACGGCCGCGCTCACAGCCGGAAACTCAGGTCGCCTGCCAGGAACGCCGCACCGAACTCGACGTCCTTCTCGAAGCCCATCACGCCGAACCGCTCGCCCATGCCGCTGGGCAGGGTGAGCTTCTTGACCTCCTCGGTGCGACGCAGGCGCTCGCTGTCATCGCTGATGCGCTCGATGCGCTCCAGCACGCCGGCCAGCCCGTTGCCGAGCAGGAAGCTGGCCTGGCTGCAGTAGCCGGCGAAGTCGAAACCCGCCGACACGCCGGCCTCGGCCAGCGCGGTGAAGTCGACGGAGGCGGTGATGTCCTGCAGGCCCGGCCAGCGCAACGGGTCGTCGTGCATGCGGTGGCGGTGGAACGCACGCAGCGTGCCATCGTGGCGATCGGGAGCGTAGTACTCCGCGCGCGGGTGGCCGTAGTCGACGAACAGCATCGCGCCGCGTGCGCATGCCGCCCGACACGGCCTGGATCCAGTACGGCAGCTGCGGCAGCACTTCGCTGCGGTAGCCGTCGGGCAGTGCGCGCTCGCAGCCGCGCTCGATGTGGCGCACCGCGGCGCGACAGGAGGCGTCGGCCGGCCGGTCCACGCGCGCGAACGACGCCGCCCTCGACCACGACGTGCTCCTCGTACACCTCGCCGTCGTCGATGGCGAAGCGCGGCGTCGGCAGCGCGTCGATCACCTCGTTGGCGAACAGCACGCCGCCCCAGTCATCGGCGAACGGCGCGTCCAGCCACTCCACCAGCTCGAACAACGGCGGCGGCAGGCGCTCGCGCAGGGTGTCGCGCTGGCGCTGCGCGCAGCTCCGCGCTGGGCTCCAGGATGGCGTAGCGGTCGGGCAGCGCGTCCAGTTCCATCAGCCGCTTGAGCGCGACCGCCGCGAATGCGCCGGTGCCGCCGCCCAGCTCCAGAAAGCGCGCCTGCGCGCCGAGCTGCTGCAGCACCGGCGCGACGGCCTCGGCCACGCACGCGGCGAATACCGGGCCCAGCTCGGGCGCGGTGATGAAGTCCCCGGCCGGCGCCGAACTTGCTGGCACCGGCGCTGTAGTAGCCCAGCCCGGGCGCGTACAGCGCCAGCTCCATGAAGCGCGAAAACGGCATCGCGCCGCCGGCCGCGGCGATCTCCCCGTGGATCAGCGCCGCCAGGCGCGCGCTGTGCGCGGCGGCGTCGGCATCGGGTTCGGGCAGGTCGAACGGCTTCATGCGCTGGCATCGACGGAGTGGGTCGCGCAGGATAGCCGCTCGGATGCGAATGCCCGGTGCGCGGGTGTTGCATCGCCCACCCGGAACGCCCCATGCCTGCAACGCCCGTCGCCCTGGTCACCGGCGTCCGCCCGCCGCATCGGCGCCGCCATCGCACGCGCGCTGCACGCGGCCGGATACGACCTGGCGCTGCACTACCGCTCCTCGTCCGATGACATGGCCGTGCTGGTCGACGACCTCGAACGCGCGCGGCCGGGCAGCACGCTGCAGCTGCAGGCCGACCTGGCCGCGTTCGACCGCCTGCCCGAACTGGTCGCCCGCACCGTCGGCCACTTCGGCCGGCTGGATGCGCTGGTCAACAACGCCTCGGGGTTTTTTCCCACACCCCTCGGCCAGGCCACGCCGGCGCAGTGGGATGCGCTGTTCGCCACCAACGCGCGCGCGCCCTTCTTCCTGTCCCAGGCCGCCGCCCCGCACCTGGCGCGCAGCGGCGGCGCGATCGTCAGCCTGGCCGACCTGTACGGCGAGCGGCCGCTGGCCGGGCATTCGATCTACTGCATGGCCAAGGCCGCGCTGCTGATGGCGACGCAATCGCTGGCGCTCGAGCTGGCTCCGGACGTGCGGGTCAATGCGGTAGCGCCCGGCGCGATCCTGTGGCCGGAGGATGGCGCCGATGCCGCCGCCCGCCAGGCGATGCTGCAGCGCACGCCGCTGGCGCGCACCGGCACGCCGGAGGAGGTCGCCGAGGCGGTGCGCTGGCTGCTGCAGGACGCCACGTACTGCACCGGCCAGGTCATCCACCTGGACGGTGGGCGGCAGCTTGCGGGATAGGTTCCGATTCCCTGATCCCCAATCCCCAATCCCCAATCCCCAATCCCTATCCCCAACCCACCTACCGCTCCAGGATCGCCACCACGCCCATGCCGCCGGCGGTGCAGATCGAGACCAGGCAGCGGCCGCCGCCGCGCTCGCTTCAGCTCCTTCGCGGCCGTGGCGACGATGCGCGCGCCGGTGGCGGCGAACGGATGGCCGGTCGCCAGCGACGAGCCGTTCGGATTGATCTTGGCCGGGTCGATGCGGCCCAGCGGCGCGTCCAGGCCCGAGGCGGTTGCGGCAGTACTCCTCGCTCTCCCACGCGCGCAGCGTGCACAGCACCTGCGCGGCGAACGCCTCGTGGATCTCGTAGATGTCGAAGTCCTGCAGGGTCAGGCCGTTGCGCTCTGAGCATCTCGGGCACGGCCACGGTCGGCGCCATCAGCAGGCCCTCGCCATGGACGAAGTCGACCGCGGCCACCTGCGCGTCGCGCAGGTAGCACAGCACCTCGTGGCCGTGCGCGCTGCGCCCATTCGTCCGAGGCCAGCAGGCACGCCGACGCGCCGTCGGTCAGCGGCGTGGAGTTGGCGGCGGTCAGCGTGCCGCGGCCGGAGGTCTTGTCGAAGGCCGGCTTCAGTGACGCCAGCTTTTCCAGCGTCGATGTCCGGCGCGCAGGATGTTGTCGCGCGACACGCCGCGGAAGCTGACGACCAGGTCGTCGAAGAAGCCGCGCTCGTAGGCCGCGGCGAGCTTGCTGGTGCGAGGCCAGCGCCCACTCGTCCTGCGAGTCGCGCGAGATGTTCCACTCCTTGGCCATGTCCTCGCAGTGCTCGCCCATGCTCTTGCCGGTGCGCGGCTCGGCCACGCCGGGGAACTCGGGCTTGAGCTCGCGCGGGGAGAAGCCCTTGAACGCGGCCAGCTTGTCCTTGGGCGTCTTGGCCGGCGGCCGCCTGCAGCAGGCGCCGACGCAGCTTCTTGCCGTAGACGATCGGCACGTCCGAGGTGCGTGTCGCGAGCCGCCGCCGATGCCCGACTCGATCTGCCCGACCGCGATCTTGTTGGCGATGGTGATGATCGAATCCAGCGAGGTGCCGCACGCGCGCTGCAGGGTGATGCCCGGCGTCAGCGGCGACAGGCCCGACGACAGCGCGGCCTCGCGGCCCAGGTTCCAGTCGCTGCTGTGCTTGATCACCGCGCCCATCGCGACTTCGCCCAGCTGCTGCCCGTGCAGGCCGAAGCGCTCGACCAGCGCGCCCAGCGTGCGCACCGACATGCCCAGGTTGCCGACGTCCGCGTAGGCGGTGTTCTGGCGGCAGAAGGGGATGCGGACGCCACCGAGCACGGCGACGGGACGGGATTGGCGCATCGGATTCACCTCGGGGGACTGTGCGGGCCAGCATGCCCGCAACACCGTCGGGGCATAATGACGGCGAGTGTAGCGCCGGGCTCCCGCACGACCAAACGGCTGCGTATGCACGCCTGGCGACTGCACCGCTCTTCCTTCTGGACGCCTTCCGGACACGATGACCGCACCCGCCGCCTTCGCCGCCAACGACACCGATGCCGTGCACGTGCTGGGCGCGCTCGCGCTGGAGCTTCGCGGCGATGCCGCCGTCGCGCGCGACACGCTGGCACAAACCGATGTCGAGACCCTCGGCGGCCTGGTCGCGCGCGACCTGGCCGCGCTGGTGCCGGATGCCGCACGGCTGGACCTGGTCACCGTCGGCGCGCACTACGACCCCGTCGAACTGCTGCGCCCGGGCTGGCCGCTGCACCGAGAACTCGACCAGCTTGCGGGACGCGCCCCGGGCGTCGCCGGCGGTCGCGTGATCGCATTCGGCGCGCACGACGGCCGCCTGCCCGGCGCGCTGGCGCCGTCCACCGAACACGCCGGCGGGCCGCTGCGACTGGTGCCGTTCGTGCTGGGCGGCGATGCGTCGATGGCGGCGACGGTCGGCGAGGCGTTCGAGCTGCAGTTGCTGGAGCGCGGCATGGCCGCGGCCGACACCGCACTGGCGGCGCAGGCCGCGTTCGGCCTTCAGGTCGAACACGCGCGCTACCTCACCGTGCACGACCTGGCGGCGATGACCGCGATGCAGTACGACCACGCCGGCCTCGCGCCGCTGTGGCCCGTGCTGGAAACCGCGCTGCTGGCGCCGGGCGAAGAGGCGTGGCTGGATGCACCGCCCGAACCGCTTGCTGCGCTACGCGGGCGGCGAAACGCGCATGGCACTGTTCTCGCCGGCCGCCTGGCACGCCCGATACGCGCCCGCCGAACCCTGCGATACCGACGAGAACCGCGAGCGCCTGCAGCGCCGGCACCAGCAGTTCGAAGCGCGCCAGCGGCAGATCGCCGCGGTGCTGCGGGCGCACGCGGTACCGGTCACGTTCGTGCACTGCGACAGCGACCAGGACGGCAGGGACGCGTTGCACAGCCTGTAGAGGCCTGTCGGGCCTATCGCTCGAAGGTCTCCGCCAGCAACGTGTACCCGGCATCCTCCATGCCCATGGCCGCGTAGGTGCGCCGCGCGGCCTCGTTGTCCTTTTCCACGTACAGGCGCAGGCCCACCACGTCGCCGGCGGCCAGCGCCTGCGAGCGGACGTGCCGGTACAGCGCGGCAAACACGCCCTGCCGGCGGTGGCTTGGGTCGACATACACGCTCTGGACCCACCACCACCAGCCGTTGCGCCAATCGCTCCATTCGCTGGTCAGCATCAACGTGCCGACCGGCTGCGCCAGCGTTTCGCGACCGGCGACGGTCGCCTCCAGCGAGGCGACGTAGTAGCGCGCCCTGGTGGCATCGGCGATGCCGGCGGCGACACCGGCGGCGACCGTGCCTGCGTCCAGACGCTTGTGCTCGGTCTCCCAGGCCATCGCCGCCGCCCAGCGCGCCAGCAGGTCCACGTCACCGGCCACGGCAGGACGCACGCGCAATGCGGGGATGCTCATGCGCAGGACAGCGGCTGCATGCGGGACATGGGGGGCCGGATCAGTCGGTAATTTCAATGATGCCGCAGGCGATGCGGTCGCCGGCGTTGCCGGCCGGCTGGCTGCGGTAATCGTCGGCCTGCCTGTGCACCACCACCGCGCGGCGTGCCACGTCGTTGGCCGCGCCACCGCCCAGCGTCACGCCGTGGGCGTGGACCCCGACCTGCGCCACGCCCTGCGCGTCGGCGACGAGGTTGTCCATGTCGCCGCCGTGGTGCGCACCCTGGCCGGCGCGGCCGTGCGGGTCGTTGCCGGGATTGAAGTGCCCGCCTGCGCTGCTGGCATCGGCGGCGGAGCAGTCGCCGGTCTCGTGGATATGGATGGCGTGCGTCCCGCCACGCGACAGCCCGCCGATCTCGCCGGCGATGCGCACGCCATCGGGCGTGGGCACCAGGTTGAGCGTGCCGCTGACCAGGCTGCCCGAGGCGGGCGCCAGCACCACGCGCGCGGCCTTGGCGGTGGACACGGCCGGCCCGGACGCGCCGGGCGTGGTGCCCGAAGGAGGCGTGGACGCGCAGGCGGCAAGGGTCAGGGCACAGGCGGCGGCAAGCAGTCCGGCTTTCATGGCGACTCCGTCGGGTTATCGGAACTGGGCTGCGCACGCTAACGGAACGCGGGTACAGCGCGGGTGAATCCGGCTCGATTGCCCCTGGTTACGTCCCTGGTTACGCCGTTTGTTGAGCGCTTTGTTGCACCCCTTGGCAACGTCCCGTCCGCTGTCGTCGCCCATCCGGTGTGACACCTGCTGTTGACGCAACGTTGAGCCGCATCGGGCACGCCCCCGTGACTGCCGTGACGATCAGATCTTTGCGATGCCGATGTCGTCATTCCCGCGCAGGCGGGAACCCGGTGGCGTTTGCCTTTGATGGAACGAGCCAAGTCGCTGGGTTCCCGCCTGCGCGGGAATGACCGCCGGGATATTCCGCCAACGTCCGGCATTGGAGGAATGACGACCACAACCGCAGCGCGTCATGCAGGTGCACCGCGCATTCCATGCACTCCGATGCCTATCGACCCTCCCGCTCGCCCGGCCTGGGCTTGCGCGTCAACGTATTGCGTCCACACCGCCCTATCGATCACGCCTGCCCGGCCCGAGCTTGCGCGTCAGCGTGTTGCGGCCCACTCCCAGGCGCGCCGCGGCCTCGGCGCGGCGGCCGCCGGTGTGGTCCAGCGCGGCCTCCAGCAGGACGCGTTCGACGCGCTCCACCACCTGGCCATGCAACCCCTCCACGCCATCGGCCAGCTGCGTGCGCACCCACGCATCCAGCTGCGTCGCCCAGTCGTCCGCGACCGCCGACGACGCCGATGCGCCCAAGGCGGCCTGCACGTCGTCGGCATCCAGCCGGTCGCCCGGGGCCAGCGCGGCCATGCGCCAGCACAGGTTTTCCAGCTCGCGCACGTTGCCCGGCCACGGGTGCGCGCGCAGCCGTTCAACCGCCGCGCGCGACAGCGTTTTGGCCGGCGCGTCGAAGCGCTGCGCGGCCCGTGCGAGGAAGCGTTCGGCCAGGTGCGCGATGTCGTCGCCCCGCTCGCGCAGCGGCGGCACGTGCAGGCGCACCACGTCCAGGCGGTGCAGCAGGTCCTCGCGGAAGCGGCCGTCGGCGACCCGCGCCTGCAGGTCCTGGTGGGTGGCGGCGATCACGCGCACGTCGACGCGGATCAGCTCGCGCCCGCCGACGCGGAAGAACTCGCCCTCGGCCAGCACGCGCAGCAGCCGCGTCTGCAGCGGCAGCGGCATGTCGCCGATCTCGTCGAGGAACAGGGTGCCGCCGTCGGCCTGCTCGAAGCGGCCGATGTGCCGGCGCTGCGCCCCGGTGAACGCGCCCGCCTCGTGGCCGAACAGCTCCGACTCCAGCAACTCGGCGGGAATCGCGGCGGTGTTGAGCGCCACGAACGGGCGCGCCGCACGCGGCGACTCGCGGTGCAGCGCGCGGGCCACCAGCTCCTTGCCGGTGCCCGTCTCGCCGGTGACCAGCACCGACAGCGGCGCCTGCGCCAGCCGGCCGATGGCGCGGAACAACTGCCGCATCTGCGGTGTCCCGCCGACCAGCCGGTCGCCGGTGTCCGCCGGTGGCGCGGCATCGGGGCCGGTGCCCGCGTCGGCGCGCGTGCCGATGTGCTGCAGCGCGCGCGCGGCCACCGACACCGCTTCGTCCAGGTCGAACGGCTTGGACAGGAACTCGTGCGCGCCACCGCGGAAGGCACCGGCCGTGCTGGCCACATCGGTGTAGGCGCTCATCACCACCACCGGCAACACGGGCAGGCGCTGCTTGAGCGCCTCCAGCAGGACCAGCCCGTCGTCGCCCGGCATGCGCACGTCGGTGAACAGCAGATCCGGCGCCTCGCGCACGGCCAGCGCGTCGAGTGCCTCGCCCGCGCTGGCGTAGTCCTGCACGCGATAACCGGCCTCGCGCAGCGCCGCGCCCAGCACGAAGCGGATGCTTCGGTCGTCGTCGACGATCCAGATGGAGGCGGTCATGGCTGAAATGCGCCTTTGGCCCCCTCTCCCGCTGGGGAGAGGGAGTTAAAAGCGGCTGCGCTGCCAGCTCTCGATCCGTTCATTCGGCGCCGGCCTCGTTGACCGCCATCGGCAGCAACACCGTGAACACGGTATGCCCGGGTCGCGAGCGGTACGCCAGCGAGCCGCGGTGCTCGCGCGCCACCTGCTGTGCCAGCGCCAGGCCCAGGCCGCTGCCCTCGGCGCGGCCCGACACCAGCGGCAGGAACACGCGCTCGGCCAGTTCGTCGGGCACGCCGTGGCCGTCGTCGACGATCTCCAGCCGCAACGCGATGGGGTGGGCGACATCGCCGATGCGCAGGCCGTGCTCGGCGCGCGTGCGCAGGGTGACCGTGCCGGCGCCGGCCTCGATGGCGTTGCGGGCCAGGTTCCACACCGCCTGCACCAGGCGGTCGGGATCGCCGGCGAACTCCGGCAGGCTGGGGTCGTAATCGCGCACCAGCCTCACCGCCCAGCCGGCATCGTTCTCGGCCAGGCGCAGCACGCGCTCGAGCACGGCGTGGATGTTGAGCGCGGCGTGCGGCCGCGGCGGCGACGGCACCAGCAGCTGGTCCAGCAGCCCGGCCAGGCGCGCGACCTCATCGTCGATCAGCGCCACAAGCTCGCGCGACTGCGCGTCCTCGGTGCGCCGGCCCAGCAGCTGCGCCGCGCCCTTCAGGCCCGCCAGCGGGTTGCGCAACTCGTGCGCCAGCCCCTTGAGCGAGGCCGACAGCGCCGCCGGCAGCAGCAGCGCCGGGTCGTCGCCGGGAAACTCGTCGACCGGATGCGCCTCGAGCAGCCAGCCGTCTTCGATCGCGGTGAGCCATACATCGGCGAACCGCTCGGCGGCGTCGGGATACTGCAGGCGGACCCGACGGATCCGCAGCGGCGCACCGCTGGCCTCGACCCGGGCCAGCGCGGCCGATACCCGCCCATCGCCCGCGTCCAGCCCCGACAGCGGCCAGCCCCGCAGTCGCCGCGCGCCCACCCCGAGCCAGCGTGCAAACGCCTGGTTGCAACCGGCGATCGTCTTGTCCGCGCCGGCCCATGCCACGGGCGTGGTCAGGGCATCGACGTCGGGGGCGGGCGCGGAGGTGGGCACCGCGCCATGGTAGTGCAGCGCGCGGCGGCGACCGCCTTTGCACCTCTCAGTCGAGCTGCACCCGGGCGTCGCCGGAAAAGGTTTCGATCTCCACCTGGGCGTCCCCGCTGCCGTAGCGGTGACGCAGGCTGGCGCCGGGGCCGTGGCGCGGTCGCTGTACCTGCGCGTCCGGGGCACTGAGCGTGCCGCTGAAGCTCTTGGCCGACACCGTGGCCGAGGCATCGCGCGGCAGGTCCAGGCGCAGGCTGCCGCTGACGCTCTCAAGCGAGACTTCCGCGCCGGGTGCCAGCGCGGTGGCGACGTGGATGCCGCCGGAGACGCTGTTGCCCGACAGCTCGCGCACGCGACTCTCGACCACGCGTACCTGCACGCCGCCCGACACCGTCTCGACGTTGACCTCGCCGTCCAGGCGCCCGGTCAGGCGGATGTCGCCGCTGACGCTCTGCGCGTCCACGTCGGGGCTGTTGAGGGTCAGGGTCTGGTTGCCGCTGACGCTTTCGATGTTGGCCTTGCGCGGCGCGCCGACCACGGTGACCTCGCCGCTGACGCTCTCGATGGACAGCTCGCGCGAGGCGACGCCCTGCACGTCGATGCGGGCGGCCACGCCTTCGATCGCCAGCGCCGCCTGCAACGGCACCATCAGGCGCAGCTGCGTGGCACCGCTGCGGTCGCGCCCGCCCCACACGCCGACGCGGTTGGGGTATTTGACGCGCACGTCCAGCGCGCGGCGGTCACCCTGGATTTCCAGGCGCTCCACGCCCTCGCCCAGTTCGCCCTCGATGCGTACTTCCGGGCGATCCCAGGCGCGCACCTGGATCAGGCCCTTGAGGTTTTCCACCTGCAGGCGGCCATCGCTGTCGAGCGCACGGGTTTCATTGACGGGTGTGGCGGCCACCGCCGGCAGGGCGGCGGCCAGCACGAGGGACAACAGCAGGAAGCGACGCATGGGGAACTCCGGTCAGGTCAGGGCCGCGCGCTGGGCCAGCGCGAGACGGCGTGCATAGGTGCGGCGCAACTGCTGCAGCAGCAGCGCCGAGTCGGGCGCCTCCTGCAGTGCGGCCAGGATGTGGGCGGCGTTGCGGTCCAGCTCGGCCAGGCCGGGCTGCAGCGCGGGAGGCAAGGCGGCGGGATCGATCTGCGCCAGCGCGGCGCGGTACTCGCGCACCAGGCCCTCGGCGTGCGCGGGCACGTCGGGCCGGGCATCGGCCTGCACGACGGCATCGGACGGCGCCGGTTGCACGCCCCGCTGCCAGGTACCGGTCAGCGCGAGCACGCCCGCCAGCGACGCCGCCAGCGCCAGCGGCACTGCCCAGCGCCGACGTCGGCGCGGAGCGGCCACCTGCGGACGCGCATGCGGGGCGGCCGCGGGCGAGGCGCTGGCGATGCGCGCGGCCACCGCCTCCCAGCCGTAAGCCGGCGGCGCGACGTCACGACGCAGTGCGCGCAGGGATGCACGCAGGGACTCGGGCAGGCCATCGGAGACGGCATCGCCGACAGACGGGGTTCGGGGGTCGTGGGTCATGCGGGGTCTCCCAGCCGGTCGCGCAGCAGGCGCCGCGCGCGGTGCAATTGCGCCTTGGAACTGCCCACCGCCATGTCCAGTTCGGCGGCGATCTCTTCGTGCGTCCAGCCTTCCACGTCGAACAGCACCAGCACGGCGCGGGCGCGCGGCGGCAGGGTCGCCACCGCGCGCTCCAGGTCCATCGCCAGCGCGGTGCCGTGGCCGGCCGAATCCGGCGTGCCGAGCACGTCGAAGGCGGCATCGTCGTCCTCGCCCGGGCGGCTGCGCTGGCGGCGCAGCTCCATCAAGGCAGTGTTGACCGCAAGCCGGTGCAGCCAGGTGGAGAACGCCGACTCGAAGCGGAAGGCCGGCAGCGCCTGCCACGCGCGGACGAAGGCTTCCTGCGTGAGGTCCTCGGCGCGCGCGCCGTGGCCGCCGACCAGGCGTCCGATGACGCCGTGCACGCGGCCGGCGTGGCGCCGGTACAGGGTCTCGAAGGCCGGCACCTCGCCCCGGGCGGCCGCCCCCACCAGCGCCCGGTCCTCGGCGTCGGCCGGTGTGCAATGGGGTGCGAAATCGGCCACGGCGGTGAGCATATCCAGTCCGATGCCGGGGTGGCCGGAAAGGTTTAAGGCGTGGGCTCGGATGCCGACCACGGTGCCCAGCACCGTCATCGGCGATGTCTACTCCGTGGCAAACGAAAACAGGCCCGGATTGCTCCGGGCCTGCGAGTGCTGCATATCGAGAAGAATGACCCCGTCAGATCGCGTAGTACATCTGGTACTCGAGCGGGTGAGGACGGGATGCTTGCGCGGCACTGCCGCGCATCCCGGCCGAACGCCCGGCGCGCTGCGCCGGGCCGGACATCCGCCGGCCCGGAGTCGCGCGCTCCGGGTACCGGGTCCGGATCAGATCGCGTAGTACATCTGGTACTCGAGCGGGTGAGGACGGGATGCTTGCGCGGCACAGCCGCGCATCCCGGCCGAACGCCCGGCGCGCTGCGCCGGGCCGGACATCCGCCGGCCCGGAGCCGCGCGCTCCGGGTACCGGGTCGGGATCAGATCGCGTAGTACATCTGGTACTCCAGCGGGTGAGGACGGGATGCTTGCGCGGCACTGCCGTGCATCCCGGCCGAACGCCCGGCGCGCTGCGCCGGGCCGGACATCCGCCGGCCCGGAGTCGCGCGCTCCGGGTACCGGGTCCGGATCAGATCGCGTAATACATCTGGTACTCGAGCGGATGGGTCGCGGCGCGGAACGCGGTGACCTCCTTCATCTTCAAGCCGATGTAGGCGTCGATCATGTCGTCGGTGAACACGCCGCCGGCCTTGAGGAACTCGCGGTCCTTGTCGAGGGCTTCCAGCGCCTGGTCCAGCGAGTGGCACACGGTCGGGATGTTCTTCTCCTCCTCCGGCGGCAGGTCGTAGAGGTCCTTGTCGCTCGGCGCACCCGGGTCGATCTGGTTCTTGATGCCGTCCAGGCCGGCCATCATCAGCGCCGCGAACGTCAGGTAGCCCGACTGCATCGGGTCCGGGAAGCGGAACTCGATGCGGCGCGCCTTCGGGTTGGACACGTACGGGATGCGGCAGCTGGCCGAGCGGTTGCTGGCCGAGTACGCCAGCATCACCGGCGCCTCGTACCCCGGCACCAGGCGCTTGTAGCTGTTGGTGGTGGAGTTGGTGAAGGCGTTCAGCGCACGCGCGTGCTTGAACACGCCGCCGATGTACCACAGCGCCATCTGGCTCAGGCCACCGTAGCCGTCGCCGGCGAACAGGTTGGTGCCGCCCTTGGCCAGGCTCTGGTGCACGTGCATGCCGCTGCCGTTGTCGCCGACGATGGGTTTCGGCATGAAGGTGGCGGTCTTGCCGTTGCGATGCGCCACGTTCTTGATGATGTACTTCATCATCAGCAGCTCGTCGGCCTTGCGCACCAGCGAGTTGAACTTGGTGCCGATCTCGCACTGGCCGGCGTTGGCGACCTCGTGGTGGTGCACCTCGACCTCGATGCCGACCGCCTCCAGCGTCTTGCACATCTCGGCGCGGATGTCGTGCAGCGAGTCCAGCGGCGCGACGGGGAAGTAGCCGCCCTTCACGCCGGGGCGGTAGCCGGTGTTGCCGCCTTCGTACTCGCGGCCGGAGTTCCACGCGGCCTCTTCGGAATCGACGTGGAAGAAGGTGTGGCCCATGTCGTTGGCGTAGCGCACCGAGTCGAAGATGAAGAACTCCGGCTCCGGCCCGAAGAACGCCTGCTCGGCGATGCCGCTGGCCTTGAGGTAGGCCTCGGCGCGCTTGGCGACGCCGCGCGGGTCGCGCGAGTAGGCCTGCATCGTCGACGGGTCGAGGATGTCGCAGCTCAGTACCAGGGTCGGGTCGGCGGTGAACGGGTCCAGAAAGGCGGTCGAGGCATCCGGCAGCAGCACCATGTCGGACTCGTTGATGCCCTTCCAGCCGCCGATCGAGCTGCCGTCGAACATCTTGCCGTCTTCCAGCAGCGCGTCGTCAACGATCGAGGCCGGATAGGTGACGTGATGCTGGACGCCGCGCATATCGGCGAAACGCAGGTCGACGAATTCGACCTTGTGGTCCTTGATCAGCTTCTCGACATTCTCGATGGACATACGGGCAACTCCGCGGGTGATGGGATGGCATGTAGCAACGCAAGCACCGTGCCAGCTCCCGTTGCGCCGTAAAGCATTGATTATCCGATGCAACGCGCGTTGTCGGCGCCCAGTTTGCACCAAGCGAGTGCGATAAATGCACGTGTCGCACCGATCTGGTGCGCTTGCCGGTAGCCGGCCTCACGGGTAGCAAGACGCGGCCGGATCGACGCCTCCCTCCCCGCCCACCCACGTGGCGGCGCCGCTACGGCGTTCGCAGGGCATCCCGGTGCGTCAGGTACAGCCGCAGGTCGAACTCCAGCTGGTGGTAGTCCGGCTCCATGTGCGTGCACAGCTGGTAGAAGGCCTTGTTGTGGTCGGCTTCCTTCAGGTGCGCGAGTTCGTGCACCACGATCATCTTCAGGAACTCGGCCGGCGCATCGCGGAACACGCTGGCGATGCGGATCTCGCGGCTGGCCTTGAGCCGGCCGCCATGCACGCGGGAGATGGCGGTGTGCGTGCCCAGCGCGTGCTTCATCACCTGCAGCGTGCCGTCGTAGACCACCTTGCCCAGCGGCACCGCCTTGCGCAGGTGGCGGTCCTTCAAGGCCTGCACGTAGTCGTACAGCTGGCCGTCGTTGCGCACTGCATGGGCCTGCGGGTACCGGTCGGCCAGCATCGTGCCGAGCCGGCCCTGCTCGATCAGCGCGCGAACCTTGTCCTGCAGATGCGATGGATAGCCGGCGAGGTACTTCAGGGGCTGCATGGGAAGCCTGCTTGCGAATCGACGAGGTGGCGGTTCGCTCCTGATCGTCATTCCCGCGAAGGCGGGCTCGCGCTTCACTTCGGCGGAGCCGAATACCCAGTGACGTTGGTCTGGCGCGCTGGACCCAGGAACGAAGTCACTGGATCCCCGCCTTCGCGGGGATGACGGCCTGGGAATCTTTCGCAGGCCGTACCACCGGGTGCCCGAGGCGCATTGCGACACCGCCGCTATCATGACCGCCCCGCCCCACCCGGCGAGCCCCACGCCATGGCCAAGCCCAATCCGCTCCAGGAACAGCTGCTCAAGGCCGGCCTGGTCAAGAAGTCCAAGGTGGCCGACGTGGCGCGCGAGCAGAACAAGGCGCGGCACGCCAAGGGCCCGGCCAAACCGGACGCACATCGCCGCGCGAGGCCGAGCGCGCGCGCGCCGAAAAGGCCGAGCGCGACCGCGCGCTGGCCGCCGAGCGCAAGGCGCAGGCCCATGCCGCGGAACTGCGCGCGCAGGCGCGGCAGATCATCCAGGACAAGAAGGTGCCGCGCACCGGCGAGAGCGAGTACCGCTTCAACGCCGATGGCGCCATCCGCACGCTGCTGGTCAACGACGACCAGCGCAAGCTGCTCGCCACCGGCGCGCTGGTCATCGCCGCCATCGGCGAGCGCTTCGAGCTGCTGCCGCGCGCCGCCGCCGACAAGGTGCGCGAACGCGACCCGGCGATGATCGTGCTCGACCACGGCCAAGGCCGACGCCACGCCGGCCGCGTCGACCTCGGAGGACGACGCGTACTACGCGCAGTTCCAGGTGCCGGATGACCTGGTGTGGTGAGCGCGTACGTCGCCCCCCCTGCAGAGCGGCTCCAGCGGCGACCGCGCCTGCGATGCGGCGAGTTCATGATCCGTGTGTAGCGACGCAGGTCGCGACCCTGCTGGACAGCGGTCGTTAGGCACTCGTCGTCGGTGCGGTTACGCGGTCGCGGCTGAAGCCGCTGCTACGGAAAAAGAGTCGCGACGAAGCCGCCGCTAATAAGCCGCGCTTGGACACCCGTACCCAATGAAAACGGCGGCATCATTCGACGCCGCCGCCTGGTTGTTGTCCGCCGCTGCTATTGCCTTTACTGCGCCGCCGGCAGCCCCAGCACGTCGCGACCCTGCCTGAACACGATGTCCACCGGGATGTTGGCCTTGGCGATGCGGTCCAGGTCGGCCTGCAGCTCCGGGCCGATCTTGCCGTACTGGTCCAGGAACGCGCGTGCGCCGGCGTGGTCGCCGTCGCCCTGCAGGGTGAGGATCTTCGCCGACAGCGCGTCGACCGCCGGCTTCATTTTTTCGAAGTCCACGCGGTAGCGGCCGGTGGCCGCGTCGCGGCTGAAGGCGCCCTGCTCCTTGAGGAAGTTGAACGCGGCCATGTTGGCCTGGCCGTGCGCGCTGCTGGCGCCGAAGCGCACGGAGCGGAAGATGCCGGCCAGGAACGTCACGTAGTTGTCGTCCAGCTTCTCCGCATCCAGCTCGCCCATCTCGGCCAGCTGGCCGATCATGTACAGGCCCAGGATGTCGGCCTTGCCTTCCTCGAAGGCGCTGGCCAGGTCGGTCAGCGCGTCGCGCACGGTGCCCTTGCCGTCGAGCGTGTTCTTGATGCCCAGCCCGTGCGCCACCTCGTGGAACATCACGTTCTCGAAGAACGCATCGAACGTGACGTGCTCGCGTTGTTCCGGCGCGATCAACTCGTCGGCGATGGGCTCCATGATGGTGTCGAACTTGGCGCGCATCGCGTTCTTCAGCTGCAGGCGGCGCGAGCCCTTGGCCAGCTGCACCTCCTCGTCGTTGGGCAGGTTGATGGCGATGGTCTTGGCGCCGGCGTTGGCGTCGCCGCCGTAGTAGATGGCGTCGTAGGCGTTGAGGTCGGCGTCCGAGCCCGGCGTCTCGGCCTTGTACCTGGCGTCCACCGGCAGCTCGCGCTGCAGCGCCGGCAGGTGCCGGGCGAACTTCGCCAGGCGCTCGCTCCACTCCACGTCCTTGACCAGCACGAACGCCTCGAACGCGGCCTTCCTGCCGTACAGCCCGTCCTCGTAGCTCTCGATCGGTCCGATCACGACGTCGATCGGGCTGGTCTTCATGTCCATCCATGCCATGTCGCTGGGCTGGTACTCGCCGGTGACCAGCGCGTCGGCGCGCAACTCCAGGTACTTGCGGAAGCCGGCATCGGTGGCGACCTTGGCGGCCTGGCGCAGCAGCTCCGCGGCGCGGCCCAACTCCTCGGCGTATTCCTCGTGGTACGGCACCACCACCAGCTTGCCGGCGTCGTTGCGCTTCACCACCGTGTACAGGCTGTCCTTGCCCGGCAGGTCGGCGGCGTCGAACTCGGCCTTGGTCATGTCGGCCGGGTAGAAGCCGGCGCCCGGTGGCCGCGCCTGCGCGCCCGGAACGAACGGTGCGCTGCCATCCAGCCGGTCCCACGGCCCGTAGTTGATCTCCACGAACCGGCGCGTCGCCGGGTCGCTGATCCCGGCCAGCAGGGCGTCGCGGTCGCCGTAGGACTGCCTCCAGAAGAGCGCGTCCATGATCTCGCCGGCCTGCAGCAGGTAGCCGATCGCCTCGCGGTCGCCCGGCGCCAGGTGCGACAGGTCGGCGGTCAGTTCGACCTCCTTGTACGCCGCCACCTTGGCCGCGATGTCGCTGGCGCCCTCGGCCTGGTCGGCCGCGTCCGTGGTCGCGGGCGCGACGGTGTCGCTGGCGGTCTGCGGCTGGCAGGCGAGCAGCCCGCCGGCCAGGACAAGGGCGACGGCAAGGGTCAGGGGGCGCAGGGGCATGGAAGGGCTCCGGACGGGAAACGGGAGAGAAATCCTAGAGCAGTTGGGGCCAAAACTGTTGCAGGCGACAATTTGATCTTTGATATTTTTGCTATAGCATTACTTCATGAATGCCGAACAGACCGCCCACCTCGTCGCCGCCCTTCGCCAGCGACTGGATTTCAGCCAAGAAGAACTGGCCGCCAAACTCGATGTGTCCTTTGCGACTGTGAATCGCTGGGAGCAAGGGCAGTCCAAACCTCACCGGGCCAAGGTTGACGCCCTCCTGTCCCTTGCGGAGGAGCATGACATCACACTGGACGACGCCGAAGAGCGGCACGCCCCGGAGCCAGCGGCGTCGGGCTCCACCCGTCGACGCCGCGGCGTGAAGCACAGCGCCGTACTGGGCACCAAGTCGATGGAACAGATGCTCTGGGATGCCGCCTGCCAGATCCGCGGCGAAAAGGACGCCCCAAAGTTCAAGGACTACTTGCTTCCCCTGCTTTTCATCAAGCGCCTTTCGGACGTGTTCGACGACGAAGTCCAGCGCCTGACGGAGACCTACGGCGACCGGGACACCGCGCTGAGCATCATCGACGCCGATCCCTCACTGGTCCGCTTCTACCTGCCGCCGGAAACCCGCTGGGCGGTCGTCAATGGCCGCGAGCCGTTCGACTGGCCTGAAAAGGAGGCCCCCAAGACGCTCGGCGAACAGCTCACCACCACTGTCCGCCGCATCGTCAAAGCCAACCCGACGCTGGCGGGCGTCATCGATACGGTGGACTTCAACGAGACGCGCAACGGCGAGCGCGAGATCTCCGACAAGGCGCTCAAGGGCATCGTTGAAACGTTCTCGGACCCGCGTTACCGGCTCGGGCTGCATGACGTCGAGCCGGACTTCCTCGGCCGCTGTTACGAGTACCTGTTGCGCAAGTTTGCCGAGGGCCAGGGCCAGAGTGCCGGCGAGTTCTTCACCCCACGCGAGGTGGGTTTCCTGATGGCCGAGATCCTGCGCCCACGCCCGGGTGAGGAAGCCTACGACTATGCCTGCGGCAGCTTCGGCCTGCTGATCAAGCTGCAGCTGGTCGGCAAGCGGCTCGACCCGCTCAGCCGCATCCCACTGAAGCTTTACGGGCAGGAACTCACCGGCTCGTCCTACGCCATCGCCTGCATGAACCGCATCATCCACGACATGCAGGGCGAGGTGCTGCGCGGCGATTCGATGCGCAACCCCAAGTACCGGGACGGCAATGCGCTCAAGAAGTTCGACCTGGTGATTGCCAACCCGATGTGGAACCAGTCGTTCGACCCGAAGATCTACGACGACGACCCGTTCAACCGCTTCGAGGACACCGGCGGCATCACCACCGGCAAGGCGGACTGGGCCTGGCTGCAGCACACCATCGCCAGCCTGAAGGACACGGGCCGCGCCGCCGTGGTGCTCGACACCGGCGCGGTGACCCGTGGCAGCGGCAGCAAGAACGAGGACAAAGAACGCAACATTCGCCGCTGGTTCGTGGACAACGACCTGATCGACGGCGTGATCCTGCTGCCGGACAACCTGTTCTACAACACCACCGCCGCCGGCATTGTCGTGGTGCTGCGCAAGAGCAAGCCCAAGGATCGCAAAGGCAAGATCGTCCTGGTCAACGCGAGCCGCGAGTTCAGGAAGGGCAACCCCAAGAACCACATGCCCGAGGACGCTGTTGCGCGTATCGCTGCGGCCTACCTCAAGGGCGAACCGCTGGATGGCCTGGTCACGGTGATCGATCGGGCAGAGGCCCAGGAAAACGACTACAACCTCTCGCCCTCGCGCTACATCGCCAATGGCGACGCCAGGACGCTGCGCAAGATTCCGGAAATCGTCGCCGAACTGACTGCCCTGAAGAAGGAAGAAGCGAAGCTGGATGCGGAGCTGACGAAGGTGCTGGCACAGCTATGAACGAGATGAACCGCTCGACGCCCCTTGTTCGTCATTCCCGCGAAGGTGGGCGCCCAGCGGCTTGCGAAAGCAAAGCCGACTGGCAAGTCCGCGAGTTCGACCAAGCAATCTCAACCGAGAAGCCGCCTCGGCGCGGAAAACTGCAGGCGCGCGACTACCAACCCGCAGGCAGATACCCCGTCATCGATCAGGGTCAGAGCGAAATTGCCGGATGGACGAACGACGAATCGCTTGTCATCGACAGCAGCCTTCCCTATGTCGTGTTCGGCGACCACACGCGAGCCTTCAAGTACGTCGATCAGCCCTTCGCTCTGGGTGCCGACGGCACACAGTTACTCAAACCGTCAGCCGAGTACTGCCCACGCTTCTTCTACTACGCCTGCCTACAGCTCGACCTTCCCAGCCGCGGATACAACCGCCATTACACGTTCCTCAAAGAGAAGTCGCTCCCGCTTCCTCCGAAACCGGAACAGGAAAAGATCGCTGCCATCCTGTGGAAGCTGCAGCGCGCCATCGCTACCCAGGGCAAGCTGCTCAAGGCCACCGCCGACCTCAAGCAATCCGCGATGCAGCGCCTCTTTACCCATGGCCTGCGCGGCGAACCGCTCAAGGACACCGAGATCGGGCTGATGCCGAAGAGCTGGAGTCCTCGGGCGCTACCGGAGCTGTGTGACATCTGGAGCGGTGGCACGCCGCGCAAGTCCATAGCGGAATACTGGCAAGGCACAATTCCGTGGGTTTCTGGTAAAGACCTCAAATCCGTCACGCTCGACGATGCCATCGATCACGTCTCGACAGCTGGTGTGGAGGCTGGGAGCCGACTCGCGCCTGCCGACAGTGTTTTGTTGCTGGTGCGCGGGATGGGACTGGCCAAAGACCTTCCTGTCGCGGTCATCAGTAGGCCGATGGCCTTCAATCAGGACATCAAGGGGCTGATACCCCGAGGCGAGTACTCGGGCGGTTTCATCCGCTCCGCAATCTACGCTGGCAAGGAGCGTCTGCGCAGCCGAATCGTGCCCTCCGCGCACGGCACCATGACGCTGAACCTCGACGACCTTCAGTCGTTCCAGGTCGCATGCCCACCGGCTGACACGGACGAAGCTGCCGACATTGCTGCCGCCCTCGCTACCCTTGACGGCAAGCTCGCCTACCACCGCCGCAAGCACGCCACGTTGGACGCCCTCTTTCAGACCACCCTGCGCCGGCTGATGGCCGGCGAGGTCCGCGTCGCCGACCTCGACATCGACACCTCGGAAGTAGTCGACCAATTTCCAGGCGCCGGAAAAATGGTCGAGGTGGCGGAAGGATCAAAGACCACAAGGGCGGCGCAATGCTGATCTTCTTCGACGAAAGCTTCCGCACCTCCGAAAAGGATCCAGCCATCACCCTCGGCGGCCTGTGCGGCATCGGCATTCAGGAGAGCCAACTGGCGGCAGTCTCCCGCGATGTCTACGAACTGAAATACAAGCACTTCGGCGCGGACTTCGCGCGCGACAGCGAGATCAAAGGCAAAGAGCTACTGAAGAACTGGGTGTTCCGCCAACAAGCCATGGGCAGGCAGTCAAGGAATCTGGATTTCGCGAGCGAACTGGTCGACTACATCGTCGCCAAACGCCTCCCGGTATTCGGATGCATTTGCTTCGAGAAGGCCATGCAGAAGTTCCAGGTCAACGACGTGACGGCGCTGGACAAGACGTTCAAGTACCTGTTTGAGCGAATCGACACCTACATGAAGCGCCGATACCCGAAGGACATGGCTTGCCTGGTGTTCGATGACCGCGACTATGGCATCAACAACAAGAACTCAACGGCGATTACCAATTTTTTGCAGCGCAGCCCACCAGGGCTGGCCATGGATTCAATTGTGAGGACGCCGTTCTTCGCGATCTCGCAGGCTCAGAACATCGGCTTGCAGCTCGCCGACTTCGTCACAACTGTGATCAGTGCCAAGCACTCGCACAACGAGAACGTGGACCCCTATTGCGACCGGCTGAAGAGGGCTATCCCTCATTGGGAGTCGGTAGACGGTCATCGCGTCACCGGCTTGAAGATCATCCATGACCGCGCGACAGAAGCTTCAGGAAAGCGACGTCCCAAATCGCAGGCAAAGAAAAAGCGCCAGGCGACCTCACGGTCCGCGGTCGGGACAAGTAAGCCCAACACCCAGCGCTCAGGGGAGGGATGATGCCAGCCCAAACAGTCAATTGCCACTTTCTCATGCGCCGTTCCGACGGACGGATTCATCGGACAGACAGGCGATATGAAGCATCTAAGCTGCTGATTTTAAAGGCAGATCATCTTGTTGCGCCCAACAAGATGATCCCGGAGTCGCCATGAGCAAGCCGGCGAAGCAATCGAAACTCGCCGTCGAATCGACCACCGTCCAGTTCCCGCTGGTCGACCACGCGGCCGCCATCGACTGGCAGCGGGTCACGCCCGAGGCGGCCCTGGGCAAGCGCCGGGGCGAGGGCGGGCTGTTCTTCTACGACGAGCTGGAAGCCGCACTGCTTCGGCTCAACCCCGGGGTGGTCACAGCCGCGGACGTGCCCGGCATCATCCAGCAGCTCGACAGCCTGCCGGGCAGCATCGCCGGCAACCGTGAGGTGCTGGAGTGGCTGCGGGGCCACAAGACGATCCACGTCGACGGCGAGAACCGCCACCGCAATGTCCGGCTGCTGGACTTCGAGGGCACTGATAACGTCTTCCAGGTGACCTGGGAGTGGTCCTACCGCAATGGCCGCAAGTGCAACCGGGCCGACGTGGTGTTCCTGGTCAATGGCGTGCCGGTGGCCATCGTCGAGAACAAGAACCCCAAGTCAAAGGATGCGATGGGCAAGGCGCTGGTGCAGCTGCGCCGGTACGAGATGGAAACCCCCGAGCTGCTGGCAGCGGCGCAGGTGTTCAACATCACGCACTTGATCGAGTACTTCTACGGCGTCACCTGGAACCTGCAGCGCAAGTTCGTTTTCAACTGGAAAGACGAGCAGCCCGGCTGCTACGAGGATCGCGTCAAGCGGTTCTTCGACCACGGCCGCTTCCTGCGGATGCTGAAGGATTGGATCCTGTTCTTCGTCGAGGACGACGAGCTGCGCAAGACCATTCTGCGCCAGCACCAGACCCGCGCGGCGATCAAGGTCGCCGAGCGTTGCGCGGAGCCCGGCAGGCGCAGTGGCCTCGTATGGCACACGCAGGGGTCCGGCAAGACCTTCACCATGATCACCGCGGCCCGGCTGATCCTTGAAAACACGAAGCGCTTCCCCGGAGCGACTGTGGTGATGGTGATCGACCGCAACGAGCTGGAAGGCCAGCTCAGCGGGTGGGTCGAGGCCCTGATGGGCGACCTGCAGGGCAGCCGGATCGCAGTGAAGATTGCCGACAGCAAGCGTAACCTGCAGATGCTGCTGCGCCAGCAGTTCAGCGGGCTGGTAGTCACCATGATCCACAAGTTCGACAAGGCCGATGCCGACCTGTCTACCCGCGACAACGTCTTCGTGCTCATCGACGAGGCCCACCGGTCCACGGGAGGCGACCTTGGCAACTACCTGATGGGCGCGCTGCCCAATGCCACGCTGATCGGCTTCACCGGCACCCCCGTTGACAAGACCGCCTACGGCAAGGGGACGTTCAAGACGTTCGGCGCCGAGGACGACGTCGGCTATCTCGACAAGTACTCGATCGCGGAGTCGATCGCCGACGGTACGACGGTCAAGCTGCGCCACACCCTGGCGCCGACACGGGTCGTGCTTCCGACCGAACGGCTGGAATCGGAGTTCTATGCGCTTGCAGAAAGCGAGGGGATCAGCGACATCGCTGAACTCAATCGCATCCTCGATCGCGCGGTCAACCTGCGCGCATTCCTGAAATCCGACGAGCGGGTCGATGAGGTGGCACGGTTCGTTGCGCAGCATTTTCGCGAGAACGTGGAGCCACTGGGCTACAAGGCGTTTCTGGTGGGCGTGGACCGTGAGGCCTGCGCGCTCTACAAGCAGGCCTTGGACAAGCACCTGCCGCCGGAGTACACGGTGCCGGTGTACACGTCGAGCGCCGCCGACACGATCGACTACCCGTTGGTGGCCCGCTACCAAGTGGACGCTGCCCAGGAAAAGAGCATCCGCAAACAGTTCCGCAGGGCCGACCGCCAACCGAAGATCCTGATCGTTACCGACAAGCTCCTGACGGGGTTCGACGCGCCTGTGCTTTATGCGATGTACCTGGACAAGCCGATGCGCGATCACGTGCTGCTGCAGGCGATTTCGCGCGTTAACCGCCCTTACGAGGACAACGAAGGCCGTCAGAAGCCCAGTGGGCTGATCATCGACTTCATCGGCATGTTGCGCGATCTCAACAAGGCGCTGGCATTCGACTCGCAGGACGTATCCGGCGTGATCGAGGACCTTGACCTGTTGCTGGTCGAGTTCCGCAGGCTTCTGGCCGAGGCCGAAGCGATGTATCTCGGCCCGCTGCAGGGCGGCAAGGACAAGCAGTTGGAACACCTGCTTTACGACGTGCTACTGGATCCTGCCGCCCGCCACGAATTCATCGAACGCTACCGGCAGATTGAGGGCCTATACGAGATCCTGTCGCCCTCACCCGAGTTGCGCGATCACATTGCTGCCTTCCGCAAGCTGGCGGACCTGTACCTGATGGTCCGAAATGCCTATGGCAGCCCGACCCGCTTCTATGACGACGTTGCGCGCAAGACCGAACAGATGGTGCGTGACGGTGCCGCCAGTTATGGGCCGGTCGTTGCGGGCAAGATGATCGAGTTCGACCTGAAGACCTTGCAGTCACTCCGCAGTGAAGGAGACGACGACAACGCATCGGTGATCAATCTGGTTCGTGCAGTTGAGCGAGAAGCCGAGGAGAAGGACGAAGAGCAGCCTCTGCTGATCGATATCGCGCAACGTGCCCGATCGATTCTCGACGCGCTGGAGCAGCGCGCTGTCAGTACTCAGCAGGCAATTGAACAACTGGAGGTATTGACCCGCGAGCGTGAGTCGGCTGATGAGGCCCGCGAGAAGCTTGGGCTGGACCCCAGGACATTTGCCATCTACTGGCATTTGCAGGGTGAGGGCGTGAATGAGGCGCTTGAGGCGGCCCACGAAGTACTGGCAGCGGCTGCCCTCTACCCCGACCATGCCGACAACGAGGAGGAATACCGGCAGCTCAAGGCCGAGATCTACCGCAGCCTGGTGATACGAAAATTTGACGGCAGCCGAATGGTGGCCGCGGGAGAGTCGCTGCTCCGCCTGCTGCGTCGGAATCCCGTCTGATCATGAAACGGACCGTGTTCGGCGACCGCGTCAGCGAATGGTCCCAAAAGCTCAGGGTTCGCCCCACGCAAGTCCGTGTCCAGGCAATGTCCCGCAAGTGGGCTTCCTGTTCGCCGCAAGGACGCGTTTCGTTCGCCAGCGATCTTCTGGAGCAGCCTGTCGACTTCCAGGATTACGTCATCGTGCATGAGCTCTTGCATCTGCGGGTACGCAATCACGGCAAGCTCTTCAATGCGACGTTGCGCGCACACTTGAAGGGCAACCCCTGGGTCGGCCGGGTTTGCTTCAATCGCACGTCATAAAGCATTTCCTACCGCCGTTCCCTCTCCACTCAGCGAGCTATCTCCATGACCACTCAAGCCTACGGCGCCCACGCCGCCGACAAGCCGCTCGAAGCCCTGACCATCCAGCGTCGTGCGCCCGGGCCGCACGACGTGCAGGTCGACATCGCCTACTGCGGGGTGTGCCATTCGGACCTGCACACGGTGCGGTCGGAATGGCCGGGCACGCTGTACCCGTGCGTGCCGGGGCACGAGATCGTCGGGCACGTCAGCGCGGTGGGCGGCGAGGTCACCGGCTTCAACGTCGGCGACACGGTGGGCGTGGGCTGCCTGGTCGGCAGCTGCCAGCGCTGCGCGGCGTGCGACGAAGGGCTGGAGCAGTACTGCGACAACGGCTTTGTCGCCACCTACAACGGGCCGACGCAGGACGAACCCGGCCACACCCTGGGGGGCTACTCGCAACGCATCGTGGTGGACGAGGGCTTCGTGCTGAAGGTGCGACACCCCGCCGACCAGCTGGCCGCGGTCGCGCCGCTGCTGTGCGCGGGCATCACCACCTACTCGCCGTTGCGCCACTGGAAGGTGGGGCCGGGGCAGAAGGTGGGCATCGTCGGCATCGGCGGGCTGGGCCACATGGGCATCAAGCTGGCGCACGCGATGGGCGCGCGCGTGGTGGCGTTCACCACGTCGGAGAGCAAGAAGAACGATGCCCATGCGCTGGGTGCCGACGAGGTGGTGGTATCGCGCAACAAAGACGAGATGAAGGCGCACACCGGCAGCTTCGACTTCATCCTGGACACGGTCGCGGCCAGCCACGACCTGGACGCCTACACCGCGCTGCTCAAGCGCGACGGCACGCTGTGCCTGGTGGGCGTGCCGGAGAACCCGCATCCCTCGCCCAACGTCGGTCCGCTGATCTTCCGCCGCCGCGCGATCGCCGGCTCGCTGATCGGCGGCATCAAAGAAACGCAGGAGATGCTCGACTTCTGCGCCGAGCACGGGATCGTGTCGGACATCGAGATGATCCGCATGCAGCAGATCGACGACGCCTACGAGCGGATGCTGCGCAGCGACGTGAAGTACCGGTTCGTGATCGACATGGCGTCCCTGGACGGCTGAGCCGCCCCGCCCGCCTGCAGGAGCGGCCCCAGCCGCGAGGGCTCTTCCGCGGAAACCTTCCACCAGCAGGTGCGAGCTGGGTCGCGACCCGCCCGGCTGCAGCGGATTGCGTGGGTCGCGACTCATGTCGTTCCTGCAACAGCCGTCGCTTGCGTCGAGGGGGTGGGTTCGCGGTCGCGGCTGAAGCCGCTCCTACAGGGGTGCGCGTCTTCATTCCAGCGACGCGCGGCCGGATGCAGCTGCAGCCGTGCCGGCACCATCGCCTATCCTAGGCGGCCGCTTCCTCCGACGCCCGTGCAATGCCGATCGCCACCACCGCCCCCGCCAGCCCCGTGACCGACATGCTTGCAGCGCTGCTGCTGGGCATCATCGAGGGGCTGACGGAGTTCCTGCCGATCTCCAGCACGGGCCACCTGCTGATCGCGCAGCACTGGCTGGGCGCCCGCTCGGACCTGTTCAACATCGTCATCCAGGCCGGCGCGATCCTGGCGATCACGCTGGTGTTCCGGCAGCGGCTGTGGTCGCTGGCGACGGGCCTGCGCGATGCCGCCAACCGCGACTACCTGATGAAGATCGGCGTGGCCTTCGCGGTGACGGCGGTGATCGGCCTGCCGGTGCGGCTGATGGGCTGGGAGCTGCCCGACACGGTGACGCCGATCGCATGGGCGCTGATCCTGGGCGGCGTGTGGATGCTGTTCGCCGAGCGCATCGCCGAGCGCCGCGGCGACTCGGCGCACGTGACCTGGGTGGTGGCGGTGCTGGTGGGCCTGGCGCAGGTGGTGGCCGGCGTGTTTCCCGGCACGTCGCGCTCGGCGGCGGCGATCTTCATGGCGATGATGGCCGGCACCGGCAAGCGCTCGGCGGCCACCGAGTTCGTGTTCCTGGTGGGCATCCCGACGATGTTCGCCGCCAGCGGCTACGCGCTGCTGGAGCACTTCATGGAATCGGGCACCGGCGACGAGGCCTGGGGCGAGCTGGGGCTGGCGTTTGCCGCGGCCACGGCAACGGGCTTCATCGCGGTGCGCTGGTTGCTGGGCTACGTGAAGCAGCACCGGTTCACGCCGTTCGCGATCTACCGGATCGTGCTGGGCGTGGTGCTGCTGCTGTGGCTGCCGGCGGGGGTTTGACGATGAAGAGCGCCGTGGCTAGCGACCGCGTGTGGCGGTGCTTGTGCCCGGGTCGCGAAGGCGGGCTCGCACTTTGATTCGGCGGAGCCGAACATCCATGGCCCTAGCGCCTTGAGCAGCAACGTCCCTGGATTCCCGCCTTCGCGGGAATGACGGGCAAAGGCAATTTACTCGTTGCTCCCTTACGTCGCTCCTGCAACACGTGGAAGTGCGCGGGCAGCCCGTTGTTCGCGATCGCGGCTGACAAGGCCGAGTGTTCCTGAATTCCGCGGGCGCTCCACGTGTCGACACGCGGATTGCCGACGCCTCAGCCCTCGACCTTCGGATGCAGCGAGTACGTGCCGTGGATCGCGCATTCGGCCAGCACGTGGCCGTGCATGGCCCGGTGCACGTGGCTGGCGGTGAAGTCGGCCGGCAGGTCGAGCTTGGCCACGTCCAGCGCGAACAGGCGGAAGAAGTAGCGGTGCAGGCGCAGGTCGTTGGGCGGCGGGTACGGGCCGTCATACCCGCGCCACTGCCCCGCCATGTCGGGGTTGCCGTCGAACCAGCCGGTGTAGTCGTTCAGGCCCTGCCGCGCGCCGTCGGGACCGGCCGGGTCGGCCTTGCCGTGCGGGACGACGCCGTCGCTGCAGCTGCCGGCGGCGATCTCGCGCACGTCGGCCGGGATGTCGGCCATCACCCAGTGCACGAAGTCCGCGCGGACCTGGTCGACGGGGATTTCCACGCCCGGCTTGCCGACCATCTCGCCCATCGTCGGCACGTCCGGGTCGATGCACAGCAGGGCGAAGGAGCGCGTGCCGTCGGGCACGTCGCTCCAGGCCAGGTGCGGGTTGCGGTTGGGACCGAAGCCGACGTCCTCGCCGGTGCGCACGCCGGCGGCGACGTCGGCCGGCAGGCGCTGGCGGTTACCGAAACTGTCGCTGCGAATCTGCATGGTGTCCTCGTCGTGGCCGGGGTCAGGCCTCGGGATAGCCCAGGCGGCGTGCAGCGGGCGTCAGCAGGGCGAAGGCCTCGCCCAACGGGCCGGCATAGGCGCGCCAGTGGCCGGGCGGGAAGTGCGCGGCGAAGGCGCCGGGCGGCACGCTGCGCACTTCCACGCCCAGTGCATCGGCCATGGCCTGGGCCAGTGCGGCCGGGTCGTCGGCGCAGTCGTCCAGGCGCAGCACGCGGTGCGGCACCAGGTCGTGTTCGGCGAGGTCGGCGATCTGGTCGCACATGCGCGCCAGCCAGGCGGCGGCGGCTTCGGGCGACTCCAATGCCAGCGGTACCGGTGCGCCGTGGGCAATCCAGTCCAGCAGCATGTCGCGCGGGTCGCGCACGGCCACCAGCAGCCGCGCTTCCGGCCACGCGGGGCGCAGCGCGTGCGCCAGCGCGTTGTCCCAGGTCAGCAGCCAGTCCACCACCGGCGCTTCGACGGGCACGCCGGGGCGGCGCGCGGCCAGCGCCTCGCGCCACCCGGCCACCAGGGTCTGGCCGTCGAGGCTGCCGTCGAGCAGCTGCTGCGCGGTGTCGTAGCGCTGCAGGGCGTCGCCCGGCGGGTTGGGGCCGAAACGGTCGGCCGACAGCAACGCGCCGGTGGCCTCCAGCGTCATCGCCACGCGCTCCACGCGCGAACCCGGCGGGCCCCACAGCAGCAGGGTGGCCTGGGCGTCCTCGGGCAGCGGCGCCGGCTCCGGCCAGCCGGCGCCCTGCGGGGACTCCGACAGCGGCGGCAACGGCAGGCGCTGCGGCGCGGCCTGCGAGTTGAACCGCGACCACAGCGCCAGCGCCTGGTCCGGCTGGCCGGCCAGGTCGTGGGTGCGGGCCAGCAGCCCCTGCAGGTTCTGGCGTGCAGCATCGTCGGTGGCCGCCGCCAGCAGTTCGTTGACGCGCGCGACCGCGGCGTCGGGCTCGCCGCGGCGCAAGAAGCCGTCCAGCAGGCGCAGCTCGGCGCGGGCGTGGCCGGGCTCGAGCTCGACGATGCGGCGGGACACCGCTTCGGCGGCATCGGCGTCGCCGGCATGGTCGTGCACGATCACCTGCGCTTCCAGCGCCGGAATGAAGTCGGGCATCGCCGCCTGCCAGCGCGCGATCACCTCGCGCGCGCCGTCGCCGGCGAAGGGCTCGAACGCCAGGCGTGCGTGCCACAGGTCGACCGACTGCGGGTCGGCCTGCAGCGCGGCGTCCAGCGCCTCGCGTGCCTCGTCCTGCGCGCCCATCCGGCGCCACGCCTCCACCAGCGCACCCAGTGCGCGGCGGTCACCGGGCTGGGCGGCAAAGGCGCGCCGCAGATGGACGGCGGCTTCGTCGTGGCGGCCGGCGTGCAGTTCGATCTCGCCCAGCATGCGCGCCAGCGCGGGGTTGTCCGGGTCCTGCTCGACCAGCGGCGCCAGCATGTCGGCGGCATCGGCGGGGCGGCCCTGGCGCATCAGCAACTCGGCGATCAGCGCGCGCAGCGCCCGCGAGGTGCCGCCGCGCTCCAGCAACCGGCGGAAGGCCTGCTCGGCGAACGCCAGATGGCCCTTGGCCAGATACGCGAACGCCAGCGCATGCTGCAGCTGCGGCTCGTCCGGGAACTGCTCGCTGGCGCGGCTGAGCACCACCAGCGCGCGGTCGGCGTCGCCGCGGCGCAGCGCCAGCGTGCCCTCCAGCGCGGCCACGTGCGGGTGGTCGGGGGCGATGCGGGCGGCGGTGCGCACCAGCCGCTCGGCCTCGTCGAGGTCGCCGCGGCCCAGCGCGAGCTGGCCCTGCACGATGTAGGCGGGGAACTGGTTGGGGTCCAGGCCGATGCTGCGCGCCAGCGAGGCCTGCGCCTCGTCGAGCTTGCGCTCGTCCAGCATCAGGCCGGCGCGCTCCAGGTGCAGGCCGGCGTCGTCCGGGGCCAGGTCGATGGCGCGGTCGATGGCCTCCAGCGCGGCCTCGCGCTCGCCCGACAGGCGCAGGGCGGCGGCCAGCAGGCGCTGGGCGGTGGCGTCGTCGGGCTGGGCGGCAGCGGCCTCGCGGGCGGCGGACAGGGCTTCGGCGGCGGCGCCACGGCGCAGCGCATCGAGGGTGGTGGCGTGGTCGGACACTCGGGACACTCGGATTTCGGGTCGAACCGGCGATTGTACGGGCGCCGCGCGGGGCCTGCCGGCGTCGGGTCCGCGGTCAGGCCGCACCGGTGGCGGCCGCCGACCAGGCGGTCGGCGACCCAGCGCTCGGCGAAGCCGTCCAGCCGCGCGCCCTGCAGGAAGCCGCAGTGCCCGCCCCAGGGCGCGATCTCCAGCCGCACCGCGTCGGGCAGCGACAGCGCGCGGAAGCCGTCCACCGGGATCACCGGGTCGTCGGCCGCCATCAGCATGCTGGCCGGCACGTCCAGCGCCGCCAGGCGGTCGCCGGCGATGGAGTAGCCGTCGAAGTAGCGGTCCAGCGTGCCGAAGTCGGTGTGGCGCTCGACCATCCATTGCGTCAGCGGGCGCATGCGCAGGCCCAGCGTGCGGTCGTCGAAATCGTGGCTGGCGGGAAACAGCTGCGCGCTTGCGGGCCAGCGAGCGGCGCCACTTGCGCTCGAAGTACCACAGGTACAGCGGGAAGCCGTGCTCCATCGCGTCCATGGTGCGGGCCGGGTCCAGCACCGGGCACACCGCGGCCACGTGCGCCAGCGGCAGCCCGGCCGCGCGGCGCGCGCAAGGCCAGGCGCAGGGCGAAATTGCCGCCCAGCGAATAGCCGGCCACCGTCAGCGGCCGCCGCCCGAAGCGCTGCGCGACTTCGCAGGCGGCGCGCACCACTTCGTCGATGCGGTTGGAGTGGAACAGCGCCTCGTTGAGGTGGTGGGTGTCGCCGTGGTCGCGGAAATTGAGCCGGAACACCTCGAACCCGCGCCGCAGCAGCTGCGGCCGCGGTCAGGCGCATGTAGCTGGAATCGACGCTGCCCTCCCAGCCGTGCAGCAGCAGCGCCAGGCCGTGCGGCTCGCGCCCCGGCACGGTGCTGTGCAGGCCCTGCAGGCGCACGCCGTCGCCGCCATCGACCAGGTGCACCGTCGTGCTGCGCGCCGGTCGCCGCCAGGCTGCGCTCGCCGTGGCGCCGGCGCAGCGGGCTGGACCCCAGCACCGACTGCACGTGGGGGTTGCGCAGCCAGCGCGGCGGGTTGTAGTCGGCGGCGGTGAGCATTGTGTGGGGCGGGGATTCGGGATTCGGGATTCGGGAAGCCTAAGCCGTGTCGGCGCGAGCGTAGCGAGGGATCTGCCGTAAACCGCCTCCAGGATGTGGGTGAAGCAGGTCCCTCGCTGCGCTCGGGACGACAATCAGTGGGGACTCAACAGGAAGCGGCCTGGGCATTTGTGGCCTCTCCCCAATCCCAAATCCCTAATCCCTAATCCCACTCCCTGCCTCAAAACCCATCGCGTCCACGATGCGCTGCCGCGCCAGATCGGCAATGCGGCGGCGGCCGTCGGTGTCGCCGGGGACGATCGGCTCGAGGAAGTGCACCTCGGCCAGCCGCGCCGGCTCGCCCAGCAGGCGGAAGAAGTTGGCCACGAAACTCTCGCGCGGGCCGAAGGCGACCACGGCCTGCGCGCTGCCGCCCTCGCCGTACTTCAGCGCCACCGGCTGCACCGGCACGCCGGCCTCCACCGCCGCCAGGAAGATGCGCGCATGGAACGGGCCGATCTCGCGCCCGCCGCGGGTGCCGCCCTCGGGAAACACGCCGACCGAGCGGCCGCTGCGCAACCGCGCCAGCATCTCGTGCAGCACGCCGCCCAGCGATTCGGTGCTGCCGCGGGCGTGGAAGATGGTCTCCCCGCGCGCCGCCAGCCAGCCCACCACCGGCCAGCTGCGAGATCTCGCGCTTGGCCACGAAGCCCATCATCCGCTGGCTGTGCAGGACCTCGATGTCGATCCAGCTGACGTGGTTGGCGACGAACATCACCGCGCCCGGCAGCGGCGTGCCGACGCGGCGCAGGCGAAAGCCGAACACCCGCATCAACCCGGCCGACCACGCGCGGATCACGCGGTGGTCCAGGCGCTCGCCACCGGCCACGCGCAGGCCGGCCGTCAACGGCGTGATCAGCAGCAGCGTCAACGGCAGGTGCACCAGCAGGTGCCACAGCAGCATCGGCACGCGGACCAGGTAGCGCAGGGCACGCGCGGCCGGCGCGCGGGACGGCGCGGCCGCGCCGGGGGGAGGCGGCGCAGTCATCGGGGAACGATACGGGGCGACGCGCGCTCGGCGGCGCTAGCCTGCGTCGGACGGCACGTCCACGACGGCCAGCGTCAGGCGCGACACGCACACCAGCTTGCCGCGCTCGTCCTCGATGCGGATCTCCCACACCTGGGTGCTGCGCGCCGACGTGCAGCGGCCGGGCCGTGCCGGTCACGATGCCCTCGCGCACGCCGCGCACGTGGTTGGCGTTGATCTCGATGCCGACGCAGCGCCTGCCCTCGGGCACGCACAGGTTGCCGGCGCTGCTGCCCAGGGTCTCGGCCAGCAGCACCGAGGCGCCGCCGTGCAGCAGGCCGTAGGGCTGGTGGGTGCGCGCATCGACCGGCATGGTGGCGCGCAGGAAATCGTGGCCGAGTTCGGTGAAGACGATGCCGAGCGCGGCGATCGCGGTGTCGGCCGACAGGGCGTTCAGCGCGTCCAGCGACGGGCGGTGGCGGAAGGGCGATGCGGTGTCGTTCATCGCGACACGATAGCCGAGCCGCCGGAAAAAGAAGGCCGGCGGGCTACGCGGAGAGGGACGTAGCGCGCCGGCCGGGGTCGCAGGGGAGGATGTCGTGCAGGGCCGCCGGGGGAGGAGGCGGTCCGTCAGGGGGCGCCAGCCCTCACGCACAACGGAACAGGCGCTGGTTGGACAGGGTGGCGTAGCGGCGCGTGCAGCCGTAGCCGCTGCTGCTGCCGTAGCCGATGCCGAAGTCGCGCTCGCGGTGGACGAGACGGCGGACCTGGGCCTGCGGCTGGGAAACCGGGATCGCGGCGGCCTGGACGGACGGGGCGGCGATGGCGGGGCGGTCGATGACGGAAGCGTTCATTTCAGTGTCCTGGGGGGCGGAGTTTGAAACGGGCGGGGGGCGGTGCTGCGGGTGGTGCGGTGCGGCGGGAGGATCAGGCGAAGCGGAACAGCGGGCGGTTTACCGGGTTGGCGTACTGGCGGGTGCTGCCGTAGCCGCTGCTGTGGCCATAACCGACGCCGGTGCCACGGGGGCGGCGGGCGACGTAGACGGCGGCTTGCAGGTTGCGGGGGGCGACGTTGTCGGTGGGGCGGGCGAAGGTCGGGGAGGCGTTCATCTGAGGGTCCTGTCGGGTGGGTTGGTGAATTGGTGTGTTGGTAAAGTACAACACCTAACCGGATTTACCATGTGCCGGAAGTCACCCCACCGATGGCCTGGTGGCGGCACGCACTGGCGTATCGCCCATAACAGATGGGTTTGAGGGGCGCAGAGTTGCAGCCCGGAGGCATGACTGACGACAGGGTCGGGGTGGCTGGCGGCGATCCATGCGCCCGGACGAATGTGACCGGTATCACATTCACTTGTCGCCATCGGGGCGTCCGGGAGCGCATTGCGCGCTCCCAAGCACGGGGTTGGATGTGCGCTGCCACTGCCTGCGAGCTTCGTCGCGCTGCCCGGCACGGCACGCGGCGAGGCGACCTGCGCCCGGCCCGGTCCCAGCCCTGGCCCCTGGCCCCTAGCCTCTGTCCCCAGGCTCCAGCCCCTGGCCCCCGCCTCAAAGAATCGGCGCCAGTCCCGCTCCGAACGCGGTGAAGATCCGCGTCCCCAGCCCCTTCAGCCCGACCATGTCGACTTCGGGGAAGTCCCCGACCGGCACGTGGCAGGCGCGAAAGCCGGGGTGGTCGGGCGGCAGCGGCTGCGGGCAGCCGGGGCCGGGCACGAACTCGTAGCTGGTGGCGTAGCGCATCGGCCACAGGTCGAACATCGGCAGGTGCTCGAACACCTTCGCCATCGAGTAGTCCAGCCCCGACAGCACCGGCGGCTTGTCGCGCGGGGCGATCACCCACGAGTTGTCCGGGGCGATGTCGCGGCGGATGCTGTCGGCCAGCGCGCGCGGCGAAAGCCGGGTCCTCGATCACCACCGCGCTCTCGGTGTTGTAGTGGTCGCCGCGCGGATCGAAGTTGTGGGTGCCGACCACGCCCATGCGATCGTCGATCACCAGCGACTTGGCGTGCAGGCCGACGCGCACGCCGGCGCGCTTCAGCGGCACCGGCTCGTTGGTGCGCCGGCTGGCGTAGCGCAGCGCGGCGTACTCGCGCGACAGTGCGCGGCGGTAGCCGTCGCGGCCCTGCACGGTGCGGGTGTCGTAGCGGTCGCGCAGTGCGCGCGGGTCGAAGGGCGCGGCCGGGGCGTCCTTGCTTCCGGCCGATCCGGGGGGGCCGGATCCGGGGGCCTCCGGAGCGGTGACGGACAACGCGGGACCGGGCACGCCGGGACCCGGCACGTCGGAACCATGCACGTCAGAACCCTGCACGCCGGGCGGCCCGAGGTCAGGCTGCGTCGCACCGGTGGCGGCGATGTCGATCGGCGCGTCCAGCGGGAAGGGCTTGTACTCGTAGATGTCGAAGCCGAACTCGCGCAGGTAGCGGCGCTTGTACTTGTACGACAGCGCGTAGGCGATGAACGCGTCGGTCGCGGCCAGGCTGTTGGTGGACACCACCACCCGCGGCGCATCCGGGCGCGCGTGCATCGTGCGGAACATGTCCTGCGCCGGGCTGCGACAGCACCAGGTACGGGCGTCTGCAGCAGCACCTCCTCGCGCGCGGACTCGATCAGCCCGCGCAGCGAGTGCGATGCCACCGCGGCATCGCCGATGGCGGCGCCGGCGCCCGCATCGTGCTTGCCGGGCAGGTCGGAGATGTAGCGCACCTCGCCCACCGGCAGTGCGCGGTCGGCCAGGCGCTCACGTACGCAGCGCGGCGTCGCCGGCGTCGCGCGCCATCGCCTGCGCGCGCTCCGGGCGCGTGTAGGCGGGCGCGGCCAGCGCCGGCACGCCATGGTCGAGCAGCTGGCGGCCGACGTCGGCCAGCCGTTCCACCGGCACGCTGCGCGGGTCGTTCCAGAAACTCAGGAAATCCGCATCCATCGTGCGCGCCACCGGGCCGGCCACCAGCAGGTCGCGGTCGCGGAAGTTGTAGCTCGGCGTCCCAGTCGTAATAGTCGTCCTGGTAGTTGCGTCCGCCGGTGATGCCCACCGCGCCGTCCACCAGCAGCAGCTTGGTGTGCATGCGCTGGTTGAGCTGGCGCCAGCAGCAGGCCGCGGCCAGCACGTACTGCGGGTAGCTGATGCGCGCGCGGCCCAGCACCGGGTTGTAGACGCGCACCTCGAGGTTGCGCGTGCGCGCCGGCCAGCGCGGCCAGCGTGTCCACCCGCTCGCAGCGCCGACAGCTGGTCGATCAGCAGGCGCACGCGCACGCCGCGGCGCGCGGCGGCCAGCAGCTCGTCCAGCACCAGCTGGCCGGCGTCGTCCTCGTCGAAGATGTAGGTCTGCAGGTCGATGCTGGTGGTGCGCGCTGCGGATCAGGTTGATGCGCGCCAGCAGCGCGTCCGGGCCCGCCGTCCAGGATCAGCGCGTAGTGGCGCGGCGCCGCGGGCGTGGAGTCGGCAAAGGCCTGCGCGGCCAGCTCGCGCAGCGGCGAGGGCTCGGCGCAGGCGTTGCGCGCCTGGCAGGTCTGCGCGTCCGGTCGCGCGGCCTCGGCGATGGCGCTGGCGCGGTCGCGCTGTGCCGGTGACAGCGTGGCGCAGGCCGACGCCAGCAGCGCCAGCGCCAGCACGACCCCCCGCATCGCATGCGTAGTCACACTCACTCCGCGGCCGCCTGCAGCCGCACGTGCAGGGTGAACCGCACCTGCGGACCCAGCACGACGCGGTAGCCGTCCAGCGCCGTAATCGCGACGGTCGACGCTCCCGCGCGCGATGACCGCACAGTCCAGGCCCGGCCGGTCGCATGCGGCGGGCGCGAGCTGGAACGACTCCTCGCGGCTGATGCCGTGCATGGTCAACCGGCCGCGCAGCTCGCCGCCATCGCGCACCAGCGCCAGCGGGTGCGGTTCGGACACGAATTCGATCAGCGGATGGCGCGCCGCGTCGAAGAACCCCTCGCCCCGCGCCATCTGGGTGTAGCGCGCGGACCCGGCCACCACCACCGCATCGGTGCGAAGTGCGATGCGCACCTGGCGCTGGCCGTCGGGCAGGGCCAGCACCTGCCCGGTGTAGGCGGGAAACTCGCCCATCACCTTCTGTCCCCACAGCGTGCGCAGCTCGAAGCGGAAGCGGGTATGGGCGGGGTCGAACGCGCCCGCCGGTGCGGCCGCCGCATCGCCCGGCAACCCGGCCAGCAGGGCCAGCAGTCCGGCCAGCACCCGGGTGCGCGGCGCGAGTAGCGCGCGAGCCGCTGGCGTCACGGCCACCAGAACGCGCCGAGGCGCGCGATGCCCGGTTCCAGGGCGGCGTCGGCCGGCACGGTCAGCACCGCAATGCCGCCCGGCGGCATGCCGCGGTAGTCGCCGGACTGGCCGCTGTGCAGCAGCGCGGCCAGCCGCTCGAACCCGGGGTTGTGGCCCACCAGCATCAGCCGGCCGACATCGCGGTGGGCATCGGCCAGCGCGATCAGACGTGCCGGGCGTGGCCTCGTAGATCGACGGCTCGATGCGCTGGTCGATGTAGCCGACCTCGCCAAGCACCGCCTCCAGCGTCTCGCGCGTGCGCCGCGCCGGCGAGCACAGCACGCAGTCGGGCACCAGCTGGTTCTGCTTGAGCCAGCGGCCGGCGGCCTCGGCCTCGGCCAGACCTTCGGCCGACAGCGGGCGGTCCAGGTCGGCCTGTCCGGTGCTGGCGGGTTCGGCATGGGCATGGCGCAGCAGGATCAGTTCACGCATGGTCGTTCGAATCCGAAATGGATGGGTGCAACGCCCGGTGCCGGCCCGGTGCGGCGGCGGCAGATGATGAAAGGCAACGGCGTGGCGCGCGGCTGCGGCACGGAGGCGTCCAGCGGGCGCGTGGCCCAGGTGGGCCACGGCGTGGCGTCGCCACCGGCGTCCCCGCGCGTGCTCATTTGCGCAGCCACCGCAGCAGCGGCTGCCAGTCGGCCTGGTGGTCGCGCACCTGGGCGGAGTGGTAGTCGAACAGGCTCTTGCCCAGCGACGTCAGCACCACGTAGGCCTGGCTGTCGCGCAGCTGCGCCACCACCGGGTACGGCCACGCCTTCAGCAGGTCGACGGCCTGCTGCGAGGCGTTGGTCCAGGGCTTGAGCTTGTTGCCGACCAGGCCGACGCGCAGCTCGCCCCGGCGCACGCGCGGATGGCGCGCCAGCGTGTCCAGGAACGGCACGGTGGCCTCGATGTCCAGCGTGGACGGCTGCACCGGCACGACCACCGCGTCGGCGATGTCCAGGAACACGTCCAGGTCGTCGGCCATCGCACCGGCGCGCGCATCGACCACCATGCGCTGGGTGTCGTCGGGCAGTTGCTTCTTCCAGGCCTTGCGGTGGGTGCCGTCCAGCGGCAGGACCGCCGAGTCCAGGCCGGCCCGCCGCTGCGCCCAGCGCGTGGCCGAGCCCTGCGGATCGGCATCGACCAGCGCGGTGTTGAGTCCGTCGAGCGCCGCCTGCGCGGCAAGGTGCGTGGCGAGGGTGGTCTTTCCCACCCCGCCTTTTGAACTGGCCACCAGTACGGTCTTCATCGAATCCCCTTGGTGTCGCGCCGATCCGGCGCGGCCGGCTCCGCAGCCTACACCGGTGCGATCAAGGCGGTCATCACTTGGCGGTTCGCTTTACCCCACCGCCACCCGTGCCCACAGCGGCAGCGTGACCAGCGACAGCAGCAGCCCGTAGCCGACCATCGCTGCCGCCAGCCGGGGCGCCATGCCCTGGGCGATGGCGAGCGCGCCGGCGGTGACCATCGAGGGCATCGCCGCTTCCAGCACGGTGGTGCGGGCCATGTCGCCGCCCATGCCCAGCAGCGGCACCAGCAGCAGGGCCAGTGCCGGCATCACCACCAGCTTCAGCGCCAGGCCCGCCGCCAGCGGCTTGAGTTCATCGCGCGGCAACCCGAACCGCACCGACAGCCCGATGGTCAGCATCGCCAGCGGCAGCAGCGCTTCGGACAGGCGCAGCAGCGCGCCGTCGATCCACGACGGCGGCGATGCCGGCATCACGGTCAATCCGACCACGAGCGCCCACAGCGGCGGAAACAGCACCATCTTGCGCGCCATCTCGCGCGGCGAGGGCTCGGCGTCGCCGCCGTAGCGCGCCAGCACCCACAGCCCGAACGTGGACATGATCAGGAACGCGCCGAACTGGTCGTACACCACCGCATACGGCAATGCGTGCTCGCCGATCAGCGCGCGCGTCAGCGGGTAGCCCAGGAAACTGGTATTGCCCAGCGCGACGGTCAGCAGCAGCACCCCGTGCTGGTCGCGCCGCAATGCAAAAAACCTTGCCAGCGCGCCGACCAGCAGCACGGTGGCCACCAGCAGCAGCCACGGCACGGCGGCCACGCCCAGCAGCGCGGGCGTCAGCTCCAGCCGCGGCGCGTAGCGCAGCACCGCCGCGGGCAGGCAGACGTACAGCACCACCAGCGTCAACGCCTGCGCGGCATCGTCCGGCAACAGCCGCAGCCGCTGGAACACCACGCCGAGCACCAGCATCGCCAGCACCAGCGCGAACGCATCGAACGCCATCGCCTACTCCTCGACCCAGCGTCGATGGTGCCCTTTCATGGGCCGGCGCGCTGGACGTGGCGCGATCAACCGGCCGCGGTGGCCAGGGTCAGCGGTAGGACGGCGGATTCGCGGCCCACGCCGCATGCACCTGCGCCAGCGTCGCACGCTCGGCGTCGGTCCAGTCCGGCAGCAGGGCCACGAAACGATCGGGGTTGGACCACTGGCCCGGCTCGGTCCGCACGGCGGCGGCATACCACTGGACGGCCTGGGCGCGATCGCCGGTGGTCCACAGCGCCAGCGCCAGCGTCTGCGGCATCCACTGCGCGCTGATCGCGCGCGAGACCACCAGCGTGCGCCACTGGTCCAGCGCCTCCTGGTGGTGGCCGGCGCGGTACAGGTCCCACCCGAACGCCCAGACCACCGGCCGGTAGTGGCGGTCGCTGGGTTGCACGGTGGCCAGCGCGCGCGCGTACAGCTCGCGCCCCAGCGGCTCGCGGCCACCGGCCATGGCCAGGTGCGCCAGGTGCGCGGTGGCGGCGATGTCGCGCGGGTTGCGCGCGATCTTCGAAAGCAGGTCCTGCACGGCGGCATCGCCGGTCCGCGTGCTGGCGGTCAGGCGCTGGGTCGCGGCGGCATCGGCGTCGAAGTAGAACTCCGCCGGGCGCGGCAGGGCCTGCGCCCCCGCGCCACCGGTCAGGACGGCACCGGCCAGCAGGCATGCGGACATGAAAATGCGACGGACGGACATCGATGGTTTTCCCCGTGTAAGGCCCGTCCATTCTAGCCCGTACGGGTAAAAGGGCCGGCGGCTGGTACAATTCCGGGGCTTTGCCCGGCCATTTTCGACATGGGTCCGACACGGTAGCGGCCATCGCGCCGGCGACTTGAGCGCCGGTGCCGCCCGCCGCCCTGCCCGCGCCCCGGCCCGTCCCCCGCCCAGCCACCCACGCGGCCCATGCCGCGCCGGAGCCACGCATGACCAGCACCGCCGAACTCAGCTCGCCGTCCTCGGCCAACACCACCCTCACCGGCAGCGTGGTCGATCCGGATTACACCCTGGACCACAAGTACAGCCGCGAATCGGGCCGCATCTACCTGTCGGGCGTGCAGGCGCTGGTGCGCCTGCCGCTGATGCAGCGCATGCGCGACGCCGCGCAGGGCCTGGACACGGCCGGCTTCATTTCCGGCTACCGCGGCAGCCCGCTGGGCGGCTTCGACCTGGAGCTGTGGCGCGCGCGCAAGCACCTGGAAGGCGCGGGCGTGAAGTTCACCCCCGGCCTCAACGAGGACCTGGGCGCGACGATGGTCTGGGGCACGCAGCAGACCGGGCTGTTCCCGGGCGCGAAGCACGATGGCGTGTTCGGCATGTGGTACGGCAAGGGCCCGGGCGTGGACCGCTGCGGCGACGTGTTCAAGCACGCCAATGCCGCCGGCACCGCGCCGCGCGGCGGCGTGCTGGCGCTGGCCGCCGACGACCATGCCTGCCGCAGCTCCACCCTGCCGCACGGCTCCGAGCACGAGTTCGTCTGCGCGATGATGCCGGTGCTCAACCCGGCCGGCGTGCAGGACATCCTCGACATGGGCCTGGTCGGCTGGGCGATGAGCCGCTTCACCGGGCGCTGGGTCGGCTTCAAGACGATTGCCGAAACGGTCGAGTCCTCGGCCTCGGTCGACGTCAACCCGCTGGCGCGCACCATCGTGCTGCCGGAGGACTTCGAGATGCCGGTCGGCGGCCTCAACATCCGCTGGCCCGACCCGCCGCTGGAGCAGGAAATGCGCCTGCACCAGTACGCGGTCAAGGCCGCGCAGGCGTTCGCGCGCGCCAATGGCATCGACCGCCTGGTGATCGATCCGGCGCAGGCGCGCCTGGGCATCATCACCACCGGCAAGTCCTACCTGGACGTGCTGCAGGCGCTGGAGTACCTGGGCCTGGACGAGCGCGCGTGCCTGGACCTGGGCATCCGCATCTACAAGGTCGGCATGACCTGGCCGCTGGAACCGGTCGGCCTGCAGCGCTTCGCGCGCGGGCTGGAGGACATCCTGGTCGTCGAGGAGAAGCACGCCTTCATCGAGAGCCAGATGAAGGAGTCGATGTACAACTGGGCCGGCAGCGCGCGGCCGAGCATCGTCGGCAAGTACGACGAGCACGGCGAGTGGATCCTGCCGTCCACCGGCGAACTGACCCCGGCACGCATCGCCGGCGTCATCGCCGGGCGCATCCAGACCGGTTCCACCGGTCCGAGCACATCGAGCAGCGTGCTGCGCGTGGATGGCGCAGAAGGAAGCCGAGCTCGCCCTGCCGCGCGCGCAGTTCCCGCGCGTGCCGCACTACTGCTCGGGCTGCCCGCACAACACCTCCACCGTGGTGCCGGAAGGTTCGCGCGCGCTGGGCGGCATCGGCTGCCACTACATGGTCACGTGGATGGACCGCTACACCGACACCTTCACCCACATGGGCGGCGAAGGCGTGACCTGGGCCGGGCAGGCGGCGTTCACCGACACCCCGCACGTGTTCCAGAACCTCGGCGACGGCACCTACTTCCACTCCGGCACGCTGGCGATCCGCCAGTCGGTCGCGGCCGGCGTCAACATCACCTACAAGATCCTCTACAACGACGCGGTCGCCATGACCGGCGGCCAGCCGGTCGACGGCACGCTGTCGGTGCCGCAGATCGCCCACCAGGTGCGCAGCGAAGGCGTGGACACCATCGTGCTGGTGTCCGACGACATCGCCAAGTGGAACAAGCGCGAGATCTTCCCGTCGGGCGTGGAGTTCTTCGACCGCAAGGAACTCGACGAGGTGCAGAAGCGCCTGCGCGAGGTCAAGCGGCACCAGCGTGCTGATCTATGACCAGACCTGCGCCACCGAGAAGCGCCGCCGCCGCAAGCGCGGCAAGATGGTCGACCCGCAGAAGCGCGTGATGGTCAACTCGCTGGTGTGCGAAGGCTGCGGCGACTGCGGCAAGAAGTCGTTCTGCGTGTCGGTGCTGCCGAAGGAAACCGAGTTCGGCCGCAAGCGCGACATCGACCAGTCCAACTGCAACAAGGACTACTCCTGCGTCAATGGCTTCTGCCCGAGCTTCGTGACCGTCGAAGGCGGCGCGCCTGCGCAAGAAGAAGGGCAGCAACGCCGCCGACCGCCTGGCCAACCTGCCGATGCCGGTGCTGCCGTCGCTCGAGCAGCCCCTGGAACATCCTGATCACCGGCGTCGGCGGCACCGGCGTGGTCACGATCGGCGCGCTGCTGGGCATGGCCGGCCACCTGGAGGGCCGCGGTTCCAGCGTGCTCGACCAGACCGGCCTGGCGCAGAAGGGCGGCGCGGTCACCACGCACATCCGCATCGCCAAGACGCCGGCCGACATCCACGCCGTGCGCATCGCCGCCGGCGAGGCCGACCTGGTGCTGGGCTGCGACATGGTCGTGGTCAACGACTACTGGGCGCTGTCGAAGGTCCGCGCCGGCCGCTCCAACGTCGTGCTCAACAGCTACGAGGCGATGCCCGGCACGTTCACCACGCGTCCGGACATGCAGTTCCCGGCCACCGACATCATCGCCGCGGTGCGCAAGGCACTCGGCGACAGCGCCAAGGACGGCCTGCACGTGGTCGACGCCACCCAGCTCGCCACCGCGCTGATGGGCGATGCGATCGCCACCAACCTCTTCATCCTCGGCTACGCCTGGCAGCAGGGCCTGGTGCCGCTGTCGCTGGACTCGATCATGCGTGCGGTCGAGCTCAACGGCGCCGCGATCGAGATGAACAAGACCGCGTTCGCCTGGGGCCGCCTGGCGGTGGTCGATCATGCCGGCGGTGATCGCAGGCCGCCGGCCTGGTGCGCAATGCGCCGACCGCGGCCGAAGCCACGCCGCACGCGCTGCCGATGCTGCCGCCCGGCGAGTGGGAAGGCCACGAGTGGGGCGCGAATGCCGCGCCGCGCGCCGACGCGCAACGAGGACGAACTGCGCCACGTGCCGGCGCACGGCGGCCGGCGACAACGTCGCGTTCCTGCCGCTCGACGACGCGCGCCTGTCGCGTTCGCTGGACGAACTGATCGCGCGCCGCGTCGCCTTCCTGACCGACTACCAGGACGCCGCCTACGCCAAGCGCTACGCCGATTTCGTCGCGCGCGTGCGCGAGGCCGAGCGCCGAGCGCGCGCCGGGCAGCACCGACCTGACCGAAGCCGTCGCGCGCTACGCGTTCAAGCTGATGGCCTACAAGGACGAGTACGAAGTCGCGCGCCTGTACACCAGCGGCGACTTCCAGAAGAAGCTCGAGCAGCAGTTCGAAGGCGACTACAAGCTCAAGTTCCACCTCGCCCCGCCGCTGCTGGCGAAGAAGGACGCGCAGGGCCGCCTGATCAAGCACGAGTTCGGGCCGTGGATGCTGACAGCGTTCAGCGTGCTGGCGAAGTTCAAGGGCCTGCGCGGCACCGCGCTCGACATCTTCGGCAGCACCGAGGAGCGCCGCATGGAGCGCCGCCTGATCGAGGACTACTTCGCCACCGTCGACGGCCTGCTGGGCACGCTCGACCGCGGCAACGTCGACCTGGCCGCCGAGATCGCCTCGATCCCGGAGCACATCCGCGGCTACGGCCACGTCAAGGAAGACCACCTGCACAAGGCCAAGGCGCGCGAGGCCGAGCTGCTGGCGCAGTGGAACAACCCGCTGCGGATCGTGCAGGTGGCCTGACGCTCGCCGGCCACGCCAGCCACGAAAAAGCCCCGCATCTGCGGGGCTTTTTTTTATTGTCCGGTCCATCCACGTGCCGGCCGAACGCATGTTCAGTCCGGACAGGCCATGCGAGTGATCAAAACTGTCAGCCCGAGACGCGGAACAGGCCACGACGCACGTTGGTGTCGTTGGTGTTGTAGTCCGGCTTCTGGTCGTAGGGCGAGTTGTAGTCGTCGCTGATGTACGGCGAGGAAAACGCGTCGCGCACGCCCAGACGCACCTGTTCCCACGCAAGTCGCGACTCGCCGCGGTGGCGGTCCCAGTCGCGCGCCAGTTCGGCATCCAACGTGTCGTCCCACTCGCGCTTGCCGTGGCGGGTGCGTGCCAGCACGCCGTAGCGGTAGGCGGGACGGTAATCCTCGAACCGGTCGTCGGCGGTGGTGTACTCGGCCTGCGCGAACCGCGATTCGAAGTGCTCGTCCGCCGCCGCGTAGGTGTCGTGGGTGACGTCGGCGCGGGTCCACGAATCGCGCACCGCCGGTTTGGCCTGCTCCCAGTCCAGCCGCGACTGGCCGCGGGCCGCTTCCCATTGGCCCTTGAGCTCGCTCTCGGACTGCTCGAAGCCCTGGCCGGCGTACTGCTCACGCGCCTGCAGGCCAAAGCCGTAGGCCGGCGAATAATCGCGTTCGTAGTCGTAGGCGGTGGTGTCGGTGTACGGCCGATCGGCATGCGCGTGACGCCAGTATTCGACCTCGCCGGTCGGGTCGATGCGCTCGGCTACGCGCTTGCCCGCGGCGGCGCCGGCGATCACGCCAACGCCCGCACCGATGAGGGTACCGAGCGGGCCGAACATGGTGCCGGCCAGCGCGCCGGCGGCAGCGCCACCCGCGGCGCCGCCCACGCCCACACCCACGGGGTGCGAGCCGGGCTGGCCGGAGATGGGATCGCGGTTGAGGTCGCGGTGCGCGGTGTCTTTGGGTTGCGTCATGGGGGTGCTCCTGGAGAAAGGCCGGCAACGCCGGCCCGGGGGACGCTTACCCTCGCCCAGACACGGTTAACCGGCCGTCGCCAACGCGTGACCGCGGCATGACGGCGTGGACGCAGCACACGCTCGGGTTGAACGGTTCAGCGGGCGGCGGCGCGATGGCCCGCATGGCGTGACCGGCGGCGAGTCAGCCGTCGCGCCGCCACACCAGCGTCCGGTTGTGCGCAGGCATCGCCGCGTCCTCGACCAGGACACCGCCGATGCCGCGTGCCAGTGCATCGACGGCCTCGAAGTCGCGGATGCCCGAGCGCACATCGCGCGCCTTCAGCCAGCCGTCGAACTGGCGGTTGCTGTCGCTGGTGAAGTCGCCGCCGTAATTGAACGGTCCGTACACCGCGAGCATGCCGCCGGGTGCCAGCACCCGTGCCAGGCCATCGAACATCGCCCCCACCTCCGGCCACCCCATGATGTGCAGGGTGTTGGCGCTGAACACGGCGTCGAAACCCCCGCCCCCGACGTCGCCCGCCTCGGTATCGGCGCCGTGTCGATGCGGCCAGGCGCTGTCGGCCACGTCCAGCGCGAGCGGTGCGGGCGTGTTGGGCAACGCGGCATGGTCCAGCCACGCGCGGATGCCGGGCAGGTGCTCGGCGCGGTCGCTGCACTGCCATTGCAGCCACGGCATCGCCGCAGCGAAGTGCACGGCATGCTGGCCGGTGCCGCTGCCGATCTCGAGCACATGCCGGCAGCCGGCGAAGTGGCGCTGCAGCACCGCCAGGATCGGCTCGCGGTTGCGCGCGCAGGACGGGGCATCGGGCAGGGGCGTCACGGACATGGCAGTGGACAGTCGCAGGGACTGCGCATCAGGACCGGCGTCGCGCCAGCAGCCGAGCGGCGATGATGCCGACCTCGTACAGAAGGCACATCGGGATCGCCAGCATCAGCTGCGACACGACATCCGGCGGCGTGATGATGGCCGCGACCACGAACATGCCGACGATGGCATAGCCGCGCGATTCGGCCAGCTGCGCCGGGGTCACCCAGCCCAGCAGCGCCAGCACCACCAGCGCGACCGGCAGCTCGAAACTCACGCCGAACGCCAGGAAGATCACCAGCACGAAGTCCAGGTAGGCGTTGATGTCGGTCATCATCGCCACGCCCTCGGGCGTGATGCTGGTCAGAAAGCCGAACACCGTCGGCAGCACCAGGTAGAACGCGAACGCGCACCCCGCGTAGAACAGCGCCACCGCCGACACCAGCAGCGGCAGCGCCAAGCGCTTTTCGCGCTGGTACAGCCCGGGCGCGACGAACGCCCACGCCTGGTAGAGCAGCCACGGCATCGACAGCATCAGCGCGACGAAGAACGCCAGTTTGAGCGGCGCGAAGAACGGCGAGGCGACCTCCACCGCGATCAGCTGGCCGCCCGCCGGCAGCTTGGCCAGCAGCGGCGCCGACAGCCAGGCGTAGAGGTCGTTGGCGAACGGCAGCAGCACGAGCAGCACCAGCACCAGCCCGACCACCGCGCGCAGCAGCCGCGCGCGCAGTTCCAGCAGGTGGTCGATCAGGCGCGGCTCGGCCGGCGCGGCGGCGGCGCGCTCAGCGTCGTCGCGGGTCATGGTCATCGGGGACCGGGGTGGGGATGGGCGCGTCCGGCGCCGGGGGGGCTCCTCCACAGGCGCATCGATGCCGGGATCGCGCCGCGGCGGTTCACCGGTGCCGGGGTCGTCCACCGGGGGCTCGCCGCGGTCCGGGTCACCCCTGGGCGGCCCGCCCGGTTCCGGCAGCGGGTCGCGCGCGCCGACATTGAACCCCTCGCGCACCGCCGCGCCGCTGGCGGCCACCGCGGCGCGCGCGTCATCCAGGTCGGCATGGGCCTGGCGCAGGCTGCGGCGCAGCTCCTCGTCGGCCAGTTCGTTCTCCAGTTCGGCCTTGACCGAGTACCACTGCGCACGCGCGCGGCGCACCCACAGGCCGGCAAACCTCGCGGCCCTGGGCAGGCGTTCGGGGCCGAGCACGATCAACGCCACCACCGCGACGAGGAAAAGCTCGGAAAAACCGATGTCGAACATGGCGCGCGAGGGCTCTGCACCGCAGCGCGGTCAGCGCGGGGCGTCGTCCACGTCGCGCTCCGGCGCGGACGGCTCGCGGCGCGGCGGCACGGGGGCGTCGCTCCGCTGGTCCGACAGTCGCGCGTCGGGGCCGTTCTTGTCGTCGTCGTGCACGCCCTGCTTGAAGCCCTTCACGGCTTCGCCCAGGTCCTTGCCGACGTTCTTGAGTCGCTTGGTGCCGAACACCAGGACCACGATCACCAGCACGACCAGCCAGTGCCAGATGCTGAAACTGCCCATGGGAATGCCTGTACGGACGGGCGCTCAGGATACCGCAGCGGGTCCGGCCACGCCGTGCGTGGGCCGGACCGTAATCGCCGCGCTTACGGCAGCGGCTCGATGGTGGGGCTCTCCACCGTCTCGAACGGCTGCGGCTGCGGCGCATCCGCCGGCGTGACCTGCACCGGCGCAGTCACGGCGCCACCGGCGCGGACCTGCGCGCCGGTGTTGGCGGTGGTGCCGCGCCCCTGCGTGCCGCGCACGATGCGGGCGCTGGCGGTGGCCTCCTCCAGCTGGTCGCGGAAATCGACCACGGCGCTGGACGGCGCGCGCGGCGCGCGGCCCTCGAAGATGGCCCGCGGCGTGGTGCCGGCGCCGTAGACCGCCTGGTTGGCGGCGTCGTCGATGGCCAGCACCGCCCCATCCAGCGCCACGCCCGCGAACAGGCCGCGCGCGCGCGACCACGACCAGATCTCGGCCTTGAGCTGGCCATCGGTGGCGGTGGCGGCATTGCGCCCCACCGGGCCGGCGGCGACGCCGGCATCGGCGCCCAGGGTGATCTTGCCGTTGACGATCGAATCCAGCCCACGGTCGGTGCGGAACACCAGCACCACGTCGGAGGACTGCACCCCGGCCTGGAAGCCGACGCTGCCGCCGGTGAGCGTGACGAAGGCGGGGTTGGACCAGGTGCCGTCGGGGTTCTTGACCGACACCACGCCGTGGCCGCGGCGGCCGCCGAACACCAGGCCGATCTTGAGCGTGTCGGGCACCACGACAATCGCCCGGGCCTCGTCCAGCAGCTTGTCGGGGATGGCCGACTCGGGAATGCGCTGGATGTCGTTCAACACCCGCAGCGCGTTCTGCGCGCGTGCGTCCTCGGCGGGGCCGGCGACGGCCGTGGACGCGAGCGTGAGGGACAGCAGCAGGACGGCAAGGCGGCGCATGGCGTGCTCCATCGGATTGATCGGGGTGGCGCTTGGACCGCGCCCGGGGCGCCGCGTTCGGCGCACTGCCGGGCGCATCACGCCGCGGCAGCCGGCTCAGGCTAGTGATGCGGCAATGAATCGGTGCCCAACTGCGCAACACGCCATTGCAACGCGGGGCGGCTGCCGGGCATCGCGGCAGCTGTCATCCTATGCCGATGAATGCGACTTCCGCACGCGATACCGCCCCCCCAGCGCACGGCGATGCGCCGGCCCACGCCGATACCGCCGTCGTGCTGGTCAACCTGGGCACGCCCGACGCCCCCACCGCGACGGCGGTGCGCCGCTACCTGGCCGAGTTCCTGCACGACCACCGCGTGGTCAGCCTGACGCGCTGGCTGTGGTGCCCGCTGCTGCACTTCGTGATCCTGCCCATCCGCGGGCCGAAGGTGGCGCACAAGTACGCCTCGATCTGGCTGGCCGACGACGCCGCAGGGCCGGGCGGCTCACCGCTGGCAGTGCATACCCGGCGGCTCGCACAGGCCGTGCAGCGCGAACTGCCGGGCGTGCGCGTGGTCGATGCCATGCGCTACGGCAACCCGAACCTGCGCGCGCTGTTGGCGCGCCTGCGCGGCGAGGGCATCGGCCGCGTGCTGGCGCTGCCGCTGTACCCGCAGTACTCGACCTCCACCACGGCCTCGGTGGGCGACGTGCTCGAGCGCGCCGACGGCCTGGCGACGCGGATGGTCGACGACTACCACCTCGATGCCGGCTGGGTGGAGGCGGTGGCGATGTCGATCCGCGACTACCGCGCACGCCACGGCGACAGCGGCCACCTGCTGTTCTCCTTCCACGGCCTGCCGCAGCGGCTGGTCGACCAGGGCGACCCGTACGCGGCGCAGTGCGAGGCCAGCGCCGCGGCGATTGCCGGTGCGCTCGGGTTGGAACCGTCGCAATGGACCCTGAGCTACCAGTCGCGGTTCGGCCGCGAGCGCTGGCTGGAACCCTCCACCAGCGACACGCTGGCCGCATTGGCATCGAGCGGCATCCGCACGGTGGATGTGGCCGCGCCGGGATTCGCGGTGGATTGCCTGGAAACGCTGGAGGAGGTGGCGATGATGCTGGCCGAGGAGTTCGCCGGCCACTCGGCGGGCGGCAGCCTGCGCTACATCCCCTGCCTCAACGACCGCGCCGACCATGCGACCGCTCTTGCCGCCATCGCGCGCCGGGAGCTGGCCGCATGGGGTTGATGGACAACGCCGTGGGCAGCCGGCGCGAGATCACCCTGGACACCCCGTACGGCCGCCTGGCCGGCTGGCGCCGCGACGGCAGCGGGCCGCGGGTGCTGGCGTTGCACGGCTGGCTCGACAACGCCGACAGCTTCGCGCCGCTGGCGCCGCTCCTGCCGCACCTGGACCTGGCCGCCATCGACATGCCCGGCCATGGCGCCAGCGCGCACCTCCCACCGGCGGCGGACTACAGCATGGTGGCCTTCGCCCGCGCCGGGTTCGCCATGGCCGATGCGCTGGGCTGGGACCGCTTCGACCTGTTGGCGCATTCGCTGGGCGGCGCAGTGGCTAGCGTGATGGCGGCCGCGCGGCCCGACCGCATCGGCCGGCTGGCGCTGGTGGAATCGCTGGGTGCGCTGGCCGAGCGCGAGGACCGCACGGCGCAGCGCCTGCGCGAAGCCTTCCAGGCCTTTGCCGCGCCGCGTCGGCCATTGCGGGTATTTCCCGACATCGCCACCGCGGTGCGCGCGCGCATGCAGGCCAACGGACTGAGCGAGCCGGTGGCGCGGCTGCTGGTGGAACGCGGCATCGTGCCCACGCAAGACGCGGCCGGCAGCCGCGGCTACGCCTGGCGCAGCGACCCGCGGCTGACCCAGCCCACCGCCGTGCGCATCAGCGAATCCCAGGTGCGCGACCTGGTGGCCGGCATCCAGTGCCCGGTGCGGGTGATCTACGCCAACCCGGCGCCGACGTACTTCCCCGACGTGCTGCGCCACGCCCGCGCCGGCTGCCTGCAGCGCGGCGAGGTGGTGGTGATGGACGGCAGCCACCACCTGCACATGGAAGACCCGGCCGGGGTGGCCGCGGCGATCGGCGACTTCTTCGCGGTCTGATTACTGCTGCGTTTCGCGCAGCTGCACGCCGATCTGCACCTCGCCGCCATCGGCGCCGCTGAAGGACAGCACCGAGGCACGGCCGCCCTTCTCGAAGGCGAGCATCGCGTTGTCGGCATCGTGCTGCATCGCCATCGTCTGTTGCCAGCCGGCCTTCCGCATGGCGTCGCGCGCCTCCTCGAACATCGCGCCGGCACGGCCCCGCGTGCTCAGGCTGACCACGTGCGTGCCGCCCATGTCCATGACGCTGGTGACGCGGTATTCGGGCGGCAGGTAGACGTCGCCGGGAAAGGTCTCGGGCAGCGCAAGGTCGTCGCCGCCGGCGATGCGCATCTCGCCCTCGTCGGTCTTGACCGTCACCTGTTCGCCATCGCGGTCGACCTTGACGTCGTGCCCGGTGGCGGCGCGGATCGCGGCTTCGGTCGCCAGTTCATCGGACGACCTGCTGCAGCCGGCCAGTGCAAAAGCGGCAGGCAGGGCGACGCACAGGGCGGCACGCGCGAACGGGAATCGGGACATGGCGGCAGGCGGCGTCGCGGCAACAGCGCCGCGACCGGTTCAACGCAGCGCGCGACACGTGCCGGCCACCCCAGCCGGCCACCCCAGCCGGCCAGTCAGCCGCCCAGCAACCCGCGCAGCGTTGCCTTCAGTCGCCGGCCTTCACTGCGGAAGTAGTCACGCTCGCCGCGCCAGTCCGGGAACCGCGCCTCGACCTCCGCCCAGAACGCGCGCGAGTGGTCGGCGCGGATCAGATGGCAGAGCTCGTGCACCAGCACGTACTCGAAGGCCGACGGCCTCGCCAGCACCAGCGAAAGGTCCAGCGCCATGGTGCCGTCCGGTGCCAGCGAGCCCCACTGCGAGGACATTACCTTGAACACGACTCGCCGCAGCGGGCGCGGCAGGCCATGCGCATGGCGCGGCAGCCAGCGGCCGACGTCGGCACGCGCCTGCGCTTCGTAGAAGTCGCGCAGTGCACGGTGCAGAGTAGCGTCGCCGGCACGCGCGGCCACGGTGAACACCGCGCGCGGCGCGCCTTCGTTAGTGGCGGTGTCCAGCTGCAGGCCGGTGAAGCGGCCCCCGCGCCATTCCAGCGCGCAGTCGGCACCACGCAGCGGCAGCGCCGCGGTCACGCCGCGCACCAGCTCCGGCAGCGCATCCAGCGCGTGGCGGTCGATCTGCTGGCCCAGCCAGTCGCGGTGGTCGCGCACGAAACGCTCGCCCGCCGCGGCACTGGCGCGCAACGGCAGCGACAGCCGCGCGCCGCGCTCGTCGACCGACAGCTTCACCCGGCGCGAGCGCGCATCGCGCACGCAGCGCACGGGCACGATGCGGCCATCGGCCAGTTCGACATCGAAGGACGCACGCTCGGGCGCGCGCGGCACAGGCGCGAGCAGGCGCTTGGGGGACGGCATGGACGGCACGGACTCTGGCGGAAGCAGGCAGCTGACGGGTCGGGCGTCCGTCCGTGGAACGCCCCGGATGATAGCGCGCGATTGCGCGTGGCGACGCGCGGCCATGCCGCGACGCCGCGTGCGTCACGCTTCGGCGCGGCTCAGCTTCAACGCGCGTTCCAGCACCACGAACAGGCGCTTGATCTCCGCGCTCATCAACGCGAAGCGCGCGTCCAGTTCGGCCAGCATGTCGCCGCCATCGCCGCTGTCGAGCTGGTCGACCGCGCCGTCGAGCAGCTTGAACTTGCGGATCACCAGGTCCTCGCCGAGCACGAACTGCACGTGGTCGTCCAGGTTCAACGCCAGGCGCGTGACCTGCTTGCCGGTCTCCAAATGCTTGGCGATCTCGGCGTTGTCGGCCAGCTCCATGCGCTGGCACTTCACCACCGCGCCCTGGTCGACCGGGTCGCGCATCTCGCACTCGTCGCCGAGCGTCAGGCCGTCCGGCAGCGGCTCGCCGGCGACCCAACCGGTCAACACCGAGCGCGGCGCGACCTCGGCATTGAGCGGCAGCGCCGGGAAGCTGCCCAGCGCGCGGCGGATCTCGCTGGCGACGTTCTCGGCCGACTTGCGGCTGGAGCTGTCGACCACCAGCAGGCCGTGCTCGCGGTCGATCAGCGCGTCGGTGCGGCCGGGCTTGATGAAGGCGCGCGGCAGCAGGTCGACGATGAGTTCGTCCTTGATGCGCTTGCGCGTGCGGCCGCCGGGTTTGCGGCCCTCCTTGTGCTCGATCTCGGCCAGCTTCTTGGCCAGCAGGTCGTTGACCACCGAACCGGGCAGCAGGCGCTCCTCGCTGCCGACGCTGACCCAGGTGGCATCGCCGCGGGTGTGCGACATCGCCTCGGTGTCACGGCCCAGCGGCGGCACGAAACCGCGGCTGGACAGCTCCATGGGGCCGACCGGCTTGAGCAGGCATTCGGCCAGGCCGGTATCGAGCGCGTCGAAGGAATGGGCGGTGGGGAAGCGGAACAGCGTCAGGTTGCGAAAGAACATCGAGAATCCGGGAAGAGGTGAGAGGGGGTGCCGGGCGCCCTCCCCTGCGGCGCAGGGGGTTGGGGAGGGGTGCTCTTGGGCGCGCGGTGACCGTGCCCCCTCCCGGCCTCCCCCTGCTTCGCAAGGGGAGGTGCAGGGCATCATTGGCCGGGCGGGTCGCGTTGCGCGGCCAACCCCAGGAAATCAAACAGCTTCGGATCGCTCAACTGCGACGGCCGGATGTCACCCAGCGCGCGCGCGATGGTCTCCAGTCGCCCCGGCGACTCGCGCTCCCAGTCGGCCATCATCCGCTGCACCTGCTTGCGCTGCAGGTTCTCCTGGCTGCCGCACAGGTTGCAGGGGATGATCGGGAACTGCTTGAGCTGCGCGTAGCGCGCGATGTCGTCCTCTCGCACGTAGGCCAGCGGGCGGATCACCACGTGGCGGCCGTCGTCCGACAGCAGCTTGGGCGGCATGCCCGAGAGCTTGGCGTGGAAGAACAGGTTGAGGAAGAACGTGGCGATGAGGTCGTCACGGTGGTGGCCCAGCGCGATCTTGGTGAAGCCGTGCTCGGCCGCGTGCGTGTACAGCGCGCCGCGCCTCAGGCGCGAACACAGCGAGCACATCGTCTTGCCTTCCGGCACCACGCGCGTCACCACCGAGTAGGTGTCCTGCTCGAGGATCGTGTACGGCACCCCGACCGATTCCAGGTACCGCGGCAGCACGTCCCCGGGGAAGTCCGGCTGCTTCTGGTCGAGGTTGACCGCGACCAGCTCGAACTTCACCGGCGCCTTTTTCTGCAGCTGCAGCAGCACGTCCAGCATGGTGTAGCTGTCCTTGCCCCCGGACAGGCAGACCATCACCCGGTCGCCGTCCTCGATCATCCCGAAGTCGGCGATGGCCTGGCCGACCTGGTGGCGCAGGCGGGTGGCGAGCTTCTCCACCGTTCCGGCGCGCGGCTCGGGTTCGGCCAGCGGCAGCGCGGACGTCGCGTCGCGCGGCGTGGAGTCGGGGTGCAGGGGAAGGACGGCGCTCATGGACCAGCCATTCTACCGGCCCTGTGGCGCCGGACGTGGGCACCCGTCGCGGTGCGGACGGCGTGTTCAGCTGCGGCGCGACAGCCGGTCCGACGCCTGACGGCGGCACGGGTGGCGCGCTAAGCTCGCCGCCATGCACGAGAGCGACGATCCCGCCGCAGTCACCCGACGCCTGACCGAGCTGCGGCAGGAGCACCGCGACCTCGACGCCGCCATCGCCCGCCTCGCGCTGCTGGACACCGACCCCAACGACGAACTCACGCTCAAGCGCATGAAGAAGCGCAAGCTCTGGCTGAAGGACTGCATCGCACGGCTCGAGTCGGCACTGATCCCCGATACCCCGGCCTGACCCCCGCTCCTGTAGGAGCGGTTTCAGCGGCGATCCGGTTCGGCAACCTTCTTTTGTAGGAGCGACGCAAGTCGCGATCCGAACCCCCGGGATGCTGCGCGGTCGCGACGTACGTCGGCTCCTACAAGGACTCCCGACTCAACCGGAATCCATTCGCGGCTGAAGCCGCTGCTGCAGGGTCAGGCTTCGACGCAGGACGGTTGTTCGCTGTCCGCCTCGTTCGGCCCGGTTGATGCACCCCGCTGTGGCCGAAGCTCCTGGATGATCCGTCCCTGCTCCAGTACCAACACGCGGTCGGCACTGGCGATGGTCTCGGGGCGGTGCGCCACGATCACCTTGGTCAGCTTGAGCTGCCTGACCGCGTCGTTGACCAGGCGCTCCTTCATCACGTCCAGATGGCTGGTGGCTTCGTCGAGGAACAGCAGCTTTGGGTCCCGGTAGAGCGCACGCGCCAGGATGACGCGCTGCTTCTGCCCGCCGGAGAGCGAGCTGCCCATGTCGCCGATCAGGCTGTGGTAGCCCATCGGCATCGCCGCAATTTCGTCGTGGATGGCCGCCAACTTGGCCGCCGCCTCGATCCGCTGCTGGTCGTGGGCGGGGTCGAAGAAACTGATGTTGTCTGCGATTGAACCGGCGAACAGCTGGTCGTCCTGCATCACCGCGCCGACGATGCCGCGGATGGTGCGTGGCCCCACCTGATGCAGATCCAGGCCGCCGACACGGATGCGGCCCGCGGTCGGCTTGAGCAGCCCGAGCATCAACTTGACGAGCGTGGTCTTGCCGCAGCCCGAGCCGCCGATGATCGCCAGCGACTCGCCCGCTTCCACGTTGAAGCTGCAGTCCTTGAGCACCCACGGCTCGCCGTCGGCGTAGCGGAACGAGAGGTTCTCGACTTCTATCCGGGGGGAGGCGGGCGCCGGCACTTCAGGCCGCGGTTCTGCGTCCTCCGGCTCGGTCAATACGATGTCGGCGAGTCGTTCCCCGTGCAGGCGCAGCATGCGGAACTCGACCCACTTGTCGATCAGCGCGGCCATGCGGCCGGCGAACTGGTCCTTGTAGGCCAGGTACGCGATCAGCATGCCCACCGAGAACACGTTCTGCAGCGCGAGCAGGGCGCCGATCCAGATCACCGCGATGCGTTCGACGCCGAACACGAACTGGCTGGCGCTGTTGAAACCCAGCCCCATGCGCGCCAGGCGCACGTCGTGGTTGACGGTGTCGTGCATCAGGTTGTCGTAGGTGGAGCGGCGCATCGACTCATGGCCGGCGACCTTCAGGCTCTGCATCCCGCGCAGCGATTCCAGCAGGTGCGTCTGCTGTTTGGCCGCCGCAACCAGCTGCTGCTCGGTACGGTCGCGAACAGGACGATAGGCGATCGCGCGGATGCCCAGGTACAGCACCACGGCCGCCAGCGTCACCAGCGCCAGCTTCCAGCTGTAGAGCAGCATCATGCCCAGCGTAACCAACGCCATCAGCCCGTCGATGAGGGCCTCGACAAAGCTCGTGGTCAGCGTGCGCTGGATCGCCTGCACCGACGACATCCGCGAGGTGATGTCGCCCAGGTGCCGCTTCTCGAAATAGTCCAGCGGCAGGCGCAAGGCGTGGGCGAAGACGTTGCCCATCCATTGCAGCCCGAGCCTGGACGACAGGTACACCACCGACCAGCCGCGCAGCAGGCCGATCCCCACCTGCAGCAGCATCGCCAGCCCGAATCCCAAGCCCAGCACTACCAGCAGGTCACGGTCGGCCGACACCAGCACCTGGTCGACCACCCACTGCATGAGGAACGGCGCCAGCACCACGAACACCTGCAGCGCGACCGACAGCACCAGTATCTGAGCCAGCGCGCGCCAGATGCCGCGGACCGGACCGGTCAGCTGCCGGACACTGATCGTCGGGGCCGCTTTTCGCGGCTTGAAATCGGCAGACGGCGTCATCTCCAGCGCGACCCCGGTGAAGTGCTCGGAGACTTCCGCACGTGTCAGCGTGCGCTCGCCGACAGAGGGGTCGAGGACCGTGATTTTAGTCTTGCCGACCTTGGCCAGCACGACGAAGTGGTTGAGATCCCAGTGCAGGATGCAGGGCAGCTTGAGCTTGCCCAGATCTTCCATATCCAATCGCAAGGGTCGCGTCTGGAATCCCAATTGCTGGGCGACGTGGATCAGTTGATTGAGCTTTGCTCCCTTCAAAGACAAGGGATAGCGTTGTCGCATTTCCGGCATGCTGACGCAAAGGCTGTGGGCGCCGGCCACCATAACTAAAGATGCGAGCCCGCACTCGGCTGATTCAGAAGCGAGAAATATTGGGGTGTCCAAATCGCCACCAAAGCTTATAAAAAAACCTGTGAAGCCCGTCAATTGCAATTTGATTTACCTAGCTTCGGCGCAGATGTATTTCCAGTGCAGCCCCTTAACAAGAGAGGAACCGTCTTGTAACCATTTTCTGTCAGGCCACCTACATGAACATGCAGATGGGGGACTGAAGTCATCCCAGAGTTTCCAACTCGGGCTATTAACCCTCCCGCGCTAACGCGCTCTCCGGGCACCACCTTTATCGACCCACGCATCAGGTGGCCATACAGGGCCTCAGACCCGTCATCGTGACGGATTACCACAATGTTTGACCTTGCTTCTAGCTCAGGCAAATAACAGCCCAGGTCGGGGAATTCGTCAATGACAAACACCACCTCGCCAGCTCGACCTGCGACAACCGCAGACCCAATGTCTGCAGCGATGTCAACTGCGTAGAACATGCCTCCAAGATGAGTATTCCTTCCGAAAAAAGGCACCTTGCCTTCAGCTTGTATGACTTCACTTGAACCCATCACTGGATAATCGAATGGCAGCCTGCGGTCAGCATTATATGGGTAGTCTGATGCTATATGTCCGTATGATACTTCAGGTTCAAAACTTATCATTGGCTGCGCCGCCCTTACTGTCCTGTAGACTCTTTCTTCGGCAGACGCTCTCACAAAAATGGAGTTGGCACCATCAGTCAAATTAGGGTTAATGCCTTTGATTAGGATATAGACGTCATGATTGCCTGCTCTCCTCACTTTAATGTCCCATGCGGTACCACCATCTTTCGCCCCCTCAGAGCCGAAGACATGCAGGTGCTTGGGCTGGTTAATTCTTGATTTCGCCACAACCTCGCAATTAATGCGGTGTTGGTCCCGGGCTATTTTTTGGCGGTCGTATGCCCACCCTGAAAATCCGGCGATCAAAAGGGTCGTCGCTATAACGATCCATGCGCCTAAATATTTGCTCATTATGCTCTACCATAAAAGGGGTGGAGAATCTCCACCCCTTAACCCACTTCCGAATCTATTACTGGGCGCTGCAACTCAGCTGCACCGTCCCCTCGCGCGTGTTCATCGTTGCGGACGCTTGGGCAGTAGCGGCATTCCTCCCTGCAATGTATCCACCGATCGCGGAGCCCGCCGCCATGATCGCCGCCCCCGCCAGATACACGACCGGCCCGGGCCCGCCAGCAACAGCCTCGAACTCGTTTGCCTTAAGATCACGCATTTTCTTCTCCTTGAATGCGACGCACTTCCCTGCGCCTTGGGTCCGGAATGATTCCGGCAGCTTCCTGCTTTCGTCCCATGCTGCAGTCATCGGCCGAACACAGATCCGTGCAGTGAGTACAGCGGTTCCAGCACCCACTCGATCAATGTGCGTCGCTCGCCCAGCACGTCGGCCTCCAGCACCATGCCGGGCTTGAGGGCTTCGGGCTGACCGTAGGCGGTGATTGCCTGCCGGGCCAGCGCGACGTTGACGCGGTAATACGGTTCGCTCGTGTTGTCGCCGGGCGATGATGCCTGCGCGACTGGATTAAGCGTGCTGCGGCTAATGCGCGCGACACGCCCCTGGTGATGCCCGAACTTCTGGTACGGGTACGCCTGGTAACGCAGCAGCACCTCGCCGCCTGGATTGATAAACCCGATCGCGCGGCTGGGTACCAGCAGCTCGGCTTCCAACATTCCGTCGCCGGGCAGCACGCTCATCAGCAGCTGGCCGGCCTGCACAGCTTGGCCGGGCTTGAACAGCTGGGTGGCGATGACGCCGGTCACCGGCGCGGTGATGGCGAGTTCGCCGCGGGCCTGCAACTCGACCTGCTCCTGCTCCAGCAGGGCGAGTTCGCGCTGGAAGCCGGCCTGGCTCGCTTGGCGTTGGCTAGGCACTTCCTGCATGGCCTGTTGCAGTTGGGCAATTAAGCGGCCGGTGGCGATGGCTTGGCGTTGCAAGACCTGCATTTCACTGACCTGCGACAGCGCCGTGGCCTCCTGCTGCTTGAGCTGCAGCTCGCTCACGTACTGGTCGTCGCGCAACTGGCGCAGGCGGTCGAGGGTTTCGTTGGCGAGGCGGACCTGCTCCTGGCGGGTGGCGACCTCGGCGTTGATCTGCGCCAATTCGCGTCGCGCGGTGGCGAGCTGGCTGGTGAGGCCCGTGCCCTGCGCATCCAGCAACTGTTCTTGGGCCGACCGAGCGGATTCCAGCCCATCGGCGCGGCGCGCGAGGCGCTGCTGGAGCGCGACGACGGTGTCGCCTCCGGCCACGGTGGCACGCGGAACGCTGACAATGGCGATGGTCTGGCCGGCTTCGATCCGGCCGCCTTCCGGGATGTCCACGCGCGCAACCACTCCGGTGGCAGGCGCCAGGACGGTCGCCATGCCCTGCACGGGCACCAGCTGGCCGACCACACGCGAGCGGCGGGTATAGGTGCCGAAGACGAGGAAGAGGATGACCGCGAGCGCCACGAACGCGGCGAAGGCGGTGAGGACCCAGAGCCGGATCGGCTGCGCCAGCGAGATGCCGCCCAGCCAGCTGGTGCGTTTCGCTGCGAGAACTTCGGGTCGGAAAAGCGGTTGCGTCATCGTCCCTGATGCTGCCGTGGCCCATCCCTTGGGCCGCTTACGGGCGTGACCTTATGTCGCGCCGGATTTCGTTGTCAACCTCTCATCGACAACTCAACTGGGCCGTCGCCAGCCGCCGCTCACGCCGCGCGGCGACAGCACCCACTGCCACAGCTGCAGCTTGCGGGCGCGGAAGGCGCCGGCGCAGGACAGCAGGTAGTAGCGCCATTTGCGGTGGAAGGTCTCGCCCAGCTGCGCGGCGAAGTGCGGCCATGCCGCTTCGAAGTTCGCGTGCCACGCCATCAGCGTGCGGTCGTAGTCGGCGCCGAAGTTGTGCAGGTCCTCGGCCACCAGCAGGCCGTCGAGCGCGTCACCGATCTGCCCCAGCGACGGCAGGTCGCCGTTGGGGAAGATGTGTCTGTCGATCCACGGATCCGGGACGGCATCGCGGCAGTTGCGGCCGATGGTGTGCAGCAGTGCGAGGCCATCGGGCGCGAGGCACCGTTCAAGCACCTGCATGAACGCGCGGTGGTTGCGACGGCCGACGTGCTCGAACATGCCGATGCTGGCAATGCGGTCCACGCGCCCGCCGAGCGCGGCCGGGTCGAGGTCGCGGTAGTCCTGCAGCCGCATCTCGATCGGCAGCCCGGCATGGCGTTCGCGCACGAATGCGGCCTGCTCGCGCGACACCGTCACGCCGATGCACGACACGCCATGCCGCTGGGCCGCGAATGCCATCAGGCTTCCCCAGCCGCAGCCGATGTCCAGCAGGCGCATGCCCGGCCGGAGGCCGAGCTTGCGGCAGGCCAGGTCGAGCTTGGCCTCCTGCGCGGCGTCGAGCGTGTCGGCGTCGGCCCAGTAACCGCAGGAGTAGACCATCCACGGGTCGAGCATGGCCGCGTAGAAACCGTTGCCCAGGTCGTAGTGCGCCTGGCCCACGATCCACGCCCGCCGGCCGCGCTGGCGGTTGAACAGCCTCTCCCGCAACGCGGGCCATGCCATCGCCGCCGGCTGGACCTGGCGGTGCAGGCGCGCGCGCAGCAGGCGGTCGAAGAAATCGTCCAGTTGCCCGCAGTCCCAGGCACCGGCCATGTAGGACTCGCCCAGCCCGAGGCTGCCCTGGGCCAGCACGCGGTCGAACACGGCCGCATCGTGCACCTGCATGTCCCACGGCCGCGGGCCGTCGATGCGGATGTCGGCGCGCGCCAGCAATGACTCGACCAGCGCGCGGCTGGAGCGGGATGGGCGCGCGGACGGCGCGAACTGCGGTATCGACCGGGACATGGCGTATCGCTGGCGTGTGTCGGCCTACGGCCGACCGCGGGGCGCACGGCGCGCCCGCTGCAACACTAGAACGCCCCGCGCGCCCGGTTCAGGCCGCCGGTCGGTCGTCGCCTGCGGGCAGGGCCGGGGCGGCCGGCTTCACCGCTTCCGGGCTGACCTTCTCGATGGTGTGGCGCAGCTCGCGGCCGAGGATGACCTTGGCGTCGCTTGCGCCCAGGCGTCCAGGCGCTCGTCGAAGGCGAGCTTGCCGTTGTCGTCGGGCCACACCAGCTTCAGCTCGCGCAGCTTCTGGATGAAGCCGCGGAACAGCGTCTTGTCGAAGAACTCCGGCGCGGCCGGCGCGTACAGCAGGCTCAGGCGCTGCGCGGCCAGCTGGCACAGGCTTTCCAGTTCGCCGGCGCCGAGCGTGCCGGGGCCGTTCTTCACCAGCACCGAGATGGCGATGTAGTAGCGCTCGAACGCCTGCTGCAGCGAATGGCCGATCGCGCGCAGGCGGAACACCTCGTCGGTCTGGCCGGCGTTGCGCGCGAGGATGCCGCCGTCGTCGTCGCTGACCTGCTCGCAGCAGGCCTTCGCGGATGAACACCTCGATGGTGCGCGTCGAGGCGCTCGGCGAACGTCGTCCTCGTCCCACGGCAGGAACAGCTCGGCCTGCAGGAACGGGTACAGCGTGCGGCCCAGGCGCAGCACGCCGCGCGCGGCTCATGCGCCGGTTGTTCTGGAAGCAGCAGGCGATCCACGCCGCGGCGGTGAACAGGTGCAGCACGTTGTTGCGGAAGTAGCTCAGCAGCACCGCGGTGTCGTCGTCGACGCTCAGCACGTCGCCGAGCGGGTGCGCGATGCGCGCGAGCACGCCGATCTCCTCGCCGTGGGCGATGATCTCGCTCGGGCGTGTGCGGGGTGACGGTGACGCGGTCCGAGTACGGCAGTTCGGCCAGCAGCGTCTTGCACAGCGCGATCTGCGCCAGCAGGTCGGCCTCGCCCATCGCGTGCTTGGGCGTGGACAGCAGCGCCAGCGCCAGCAGGTTGATCGGGTTGACGTCGGCGGCGCGGTTGATGTTGACCTGGATCTGCTGCGCCAGCGCGTCGACCGTGTCCGACAGCCACGCCGGCTTCTCGTCGTCGGCCACCGGCCTGCCGTCCCAGTCGGGCGCGTGCTCGGCCAGCACGTCGTTGAGGCGGATCGGCTCGCCGAAGTTCACCACCACCTGGCCGTAGTTCGAGCGCAGCACCTTGGGGATGCCGCGCAGCAGCTGCCCAGATCGATTCCTTCTCCTTGGGCTTGCCCGACAGCTCGTCCAGGTAGCTGTTGCCCTCCATCAGCTTCTCGTAGCCGATGTAGACCGGCTGGAACAGCACCGGCCGCGTCGGCTGGCGCAGGAAGCGCGCGCACGGTCATCGACGATCATGCCGCCCTTGGGCGGCAGCAGGCGGCCGGTGCGCGAGCGCCCGCCCTCGATGAAGTACTCGATCGAATAGCCGCCGGCCGACCAGCTGCGCCACGTATTCGGTGAACACCGCCGAGTACAGCGCGTTGCCGCGGAAGCTGCGGCGGATGAAGAACGCGCCGCCCTTGCGCAGCAGCGTGCCGACCACCGGCAGGTTGAGGTTGATGCCGGCGACGATGTGCGGCGGCACGATGCCGCGCGCGTACAGCAGGTAGCTCAGCAGCAGGTAGTCCATGTGGCTGCGGTGGCAGGGCACGTAGACGACTTCGTGGCCCGGGCGCGGCCTCCTTGAGCTTGTCCAGGTGGTGCACCAGCACGCCGTCGGTAGATGCGGTTCCAGACCGGCGTCAGCAGGAAGCTGAGCCGAGCGCACCACCGGGTGCGAATAGTCGGCGGCGATCTCGTAGGCGTAGCGCGTGGGCCTTCTTCCAGGCGTCCTCGGGCGTTCGGTGCTGTCGCGGCGCGCCTGGTCGGCGATCGCCTCGCGCACCGGCGTCGGCGGCCGAGCACCCGGTCGACCAGCAGGCGGCGGGTCGACAGGTCCGGGCCGATGACCGCTTGCGCGGATGCGGTCGGAAGTGCGTGCGCAGCACGCGCGAGAGCTTGCGCACGGTGCGTTCGGGCGGCAGGCCCTCGTCGATGCATGCCGCGCAGCGACACCGGCGGCGGCGAAGCGCACGACGGTGTCGCGGCCGTTGAGCAGGATCGCCAGCAGGCGGCGGAAGCGGCCGACCAGTGCCCAGTTCTCCGAGAACAGCACCGAGAACCAGCCGCTGGTCTTGTCCGGCGCGCGGCCGACGAAGATCGACACCGGCACCAGCTGCACGTCCAGCGCCGGGTCGCGCGCGGTGCGCCTCGAGCAGCCGCGCCAGCGACCCGGAATGGGTCTTGGCTGCGGCGGGCCCGGGTCGAGCGGCGCAGCGGTGCGAGCGCGCCGCCGGCGTTGCGGCGCGACAGCGCCACGTAGGCGCGCTTGCGGCCCAGCGGATCGCCCGGCAGCGGCTGCAGCGGCGACGGCAGGCCGGCCTCGCGGCAGGCGCGGTCCAGGATCAGCGCGTTGGACAGGCCGTAGTCCTCCAGCACGTAGCAGACCGGACGGCCGTGGCCGTCGTCGTGCTCGGCCGGGGCGTCGGGTTCGATCTTCAGCGCGACCCACGGCGCCATCACCCGACCCAGCAGGCGTGCCCACCAGGGGCGGCGCGTGGCCGGGCTGGACGGACGGGCCATCGGTTCGCGCACGGGCGGCGGCATGGGCAGTTCGGATTGCATGCCGGCGGTGGCCGATGCCGGGCCGGCCTCCGCGGCGATGGCCGCAGGCTGCCGTTCCGCCGCCGGCGCCTCTTCTTGAGTACTGGCGTCCGCAGCGGGGGCCCCGGGTGTCGGCGGCAGGGCGGAGCGGCGTTCGGCAGCGTCAGGCTCGGGCGCGGCGCCGGCCTGCATCGGCGGGCGGCGGTCCGCGCCGGGCACGCCCTCAGGCGGCGATCCGTCGGGAAAAGGCAGGGGCGTCTGGTCGGGCATCCGCGCCATTATGCCGATCGGGCTTGCCGGGAAGGTGTGGGCCTGTGGGCAACGGGTCCGGGCCGATCCCCCATGGCTGGAGGTTGCCACCCTCGCGCCGTCGCCAGCGACCGACGCCGTCAGCGTGTTCAGCGCCGCGCGGTGGTCGCCGGCGCGGCACCGGCCGCGGTGCCATCGGCAGCGCGAGCGGCCTCGTCACGGGCGTGGCGCAACAGGTCGGTCAGGTACCAGTGCGACCCGTGGCGCTCGAGCTCGACCTGCGCATCGATCGGGCTGCCGGCCAGGGTGTAGCGCAGCCGCACCCGCGCACGGTCGCCGCGGCGTTCGACCTCGTCCACCTGCACGCTGTCGAGCGCGGCATCCAGGTCCAGGCCGTAGTGCGCGGCCAGGCCCTGCTTCAACGCGGCGATGAACGGACCGAGCCGCTGCAGGCTGCCGTCCATGCCGGCACGGGCAAAGGGGTCGGCGGCGGCCCGATCGGTGGCCATGGAGACCTGCCCGGACGCAGCCGCGTCGATGGGTCCGGGCCTTGGCGCACCTCCAGCCGGTACGGTCGTGTTGGATGGCGCTTGGCCGGCAACGGGCCGGGAGGGCTGGCCCGGCGCACCGAGTCCCGTCGCCCGCGCGGCCGGAGCCAGCGCGTCGAGCAGGGCGGCGGCACGCGCGGGGTCGCCCAGGGGCGCCTGCTGCCCCCATCGCCCCAGCGCGGCGACCGCCTGCACGTAGTGCTCGCGCTCGAAGTCGCTGTAGCGCGACTCGCGTTGCACGTACTGCGCGGCGAACAGGCCCAGTGCCGCCGCGGTGGAGCGCAACTCGCCGTGGGCACCGGCGAACTGGCGGCGGTAGCGGTCCAGCAGGGCACGCTCGGCATCGGGTGCGGACAGCGCCGACAGCATCGCGGGCAGCTGCGCATGCAGCGGCAGCTCGCTGAGCGGCCAGACCGTCGCGCCGTCACGCCAGCGGGCCTGCAGGCGTGCATGCAGGTCCGGCGGCAGTGCGTGCCGCGCGTAGGCGGCCAGGTCGTTGCGACGCAGGTCGGCGGCCAGCATCCGCACCGCCTCCACCGGTTGCTTCGGCATGCGGTCCTGCTCGGGCGTGTCGGCGGCGGGGCGGCACCCCGACAGCACGGCGCCCAGTCCGGCGACCAGCAGCGCGGTCGCCGCCACGGCATGGCGGATGCTCCCCTTCAACGGCACCTCCCCGGCACCCGACCTTCTTCCCCGGAACACGTGCCGGCGCTGCGGGCCCACCCAGGCGGCAACAGCGCGGCAATGGCGGCATCTTGGCCGGGGCGGTGGGCGGGGGCAAGCCAACCCGGTCGCGGATCGACCCGCGGCCGCACGGCGCGATGCCACGCGGCGGGCAAGAAAAAGGAGGCCGCAAGGGCCTCCTGAAAACCGGCCTGGGCCGGAGGACTTCGGTGGTGGCACATTCCGGCGAACCGGACGCGGCCAGCCTAACCGGCCTGCCGACTTAAGGCAACACGTTAGATATTACCCGTCAAATAATTGATTTCAAAGGGCCGCCGTATCGGTCCTGGCTTACCGGGCCAGCTCCAGCGCGGTGCGCTTGGCCTGGCGGCGCTGCGCGCGCGGCTGGGTCCAGTCGTTGCTGAAGGCCGCCGGCTCCCACGAGCCGTAGGTCGGGTTGGGCAGCATCCACCAGCGCTCGCCGAACCAGTCGCCGTACTCCTCCATCAGGCCGGCGCGGCCCTCGGGCGTGTTGACTGCCACCTCCACGAAGTCGCCCAGCTGGTCGCCGAACTGCATCAGCACGCGGTACTGCCGGCCGGCCCACTGGCGGCGGCAGTTCTTCTCGCTGCCCGCCTGCTCACACCCGTCCACCACGGTGCCCAGGCCCAGGAACACGCTGTCGTCCTTCACCGGCATGCCCACGGCGCGCAGGTTGGCCAGGGTCGCCTCGTTGAGGTGCTGGGCGCGGTTGGAGATGTACAGCAGCGTCACGCCGCGGGCCTCGGCGGCCCTGGCGAAATCGACCACGCCCGGCAGCGGCTCGGCTTTTTTCTCGGCGACCCACTCGGCCCACGTCACCTCGTTGTACTCCTCGCCGTTGTGCACCAGGCGCGCCTGGTACGGCGAGTTGTCCAACACGGTTTCGTCGATGTCCAGGATCACCGCCGGCGGCAGGCCGGTGGCGGCGTTGGCACGCTCGTCCGGCACCAGCGCGTCCCAGTTGGCCTCGGCCAGCGCCTTGTCCAGGTGGTCGGCGGCGGCGCGGTAGGTCTGGATGGACAGCGCCTGGTACTCACTGGAGGTCTGTACCCACAGCACGGCGTTGAGGTTGTCGTCGGCGCCACTGGCGGCCTCGGCCGAGGCGGGCGAGGCGGTGGACGCCGCGGCCACGGACGGTTCGGGCACGGGCGCATCGGTGCGCTTGCAGGCGGCCAGCGACAGCGTCAGCAGCACGGGCAGGAGCAGGAGGCGTGGGGACATGCGGGACTCGTGGCATCGCTCGGGCCGGCGAGTGTAGCCCAGGCAGGCGACCGCTCCGGGGCACCGGGCCAGCCATACAGACACGCATATATATAAAGAAAGACCCCGGCCGGAGCCGGGGTCGAAGGGTGATGCTCGTTACCGCCGCGTCGCGGTCAGTCGATGCGCGCCTGCACGCTCAGGCCGGCATAGCCCGTCACGCCCTGCACCAGCATGTAATACGTGCCGGCCGCAGGGCTGCTGATGCGGATGGTCTCGTTGTTGCCCGGACGCGCGGACATGTGGCTGTAGTCCGACGTGGTCGGGCGGTCATCGCGCTTGGCGTAGAGGCTGACGTCGCCGCTGCCGCCGAAGACCATCAGGTTGAGCAGGCGCGCGCCGGCCGGGACCTCGATCGAATACAGCTTGAGGTTGTTGGCACCGCCGGACACGCCGGTGACGGCGACCTTGTTGGTCAGCGGCGTGGCGGGGATCTCGCCCGGCGGGGTCAGGGCCAGCTCCAGCGCCTGGGTGGCATCCAGCAGACCGGTGCCGATCGGGGTGCCGCTGGGGATGGCGGACGGGAAGCCGCGCACGCTGTTCTTCAACAGGTCCTCCAGTTCCGCCGGCGTCAGTGGGCTCTGCATGGCGGACTGCACCAGCGCAGCCACGCCGGCCACGTGCGGTGCCGCCATCGAGGTGCCGGCCTTGCCACCGTAGGTCGGGGTGCCCAGCTCAGGGCTGGTGGTGGAGGAGTTGACCGCCTGCCACACGTAGCCGCCCGGGTTGCCATCGGCCGCACCGCCGCCACCCGCGGCGGCCAGGTCGATCAGGCTGCCGTAGTTGGAGTACGACGCGCGCGCGCCGGTGATGCCGGCCGCAGCCACCGCCACCACGCCGTTGCAGCTGGCGGGGTTGAAATTGGCCACGTCGCCGTTGGAGTTGCCCGCCGCCACCACCACCAGCGTGCCGCGCCCGACTGCCTGCGTGATCGCCTCCTGGCTGATCGGGTTGCACGGCTGACCGCCACCCAGGCTCATGTTGATGATCTCGGCCGGGTACTGGTTGTCCGGCACGCCCGGTACCGAGCCGCCCGACGCCCAGATGATGGCGTCGGCGATATCGGAGGTGTAGCCGCCGCAACGGCCGAGCACGCGGACCGGCAACACCTTGGCGCCGTAGGCGACACCGGCCATGCCGACGCCGTTGTCAGTCAGCTGGGCCACCGTGCCCGCCACATGTGTGCCGTGCCAGGAACTGTTGCGTGCGGCCGAACCCGTGCCGCATTCGCCGGCAGCGTTCCAGTCACCGTAATCGAGCGCACCCGGCACGCGATCATTGGTGGCGCGGCGCGACAGGAAGGTGTCACTGATGAAGTCGTAGCCGGGCAGCATGTTCGCGTCCATGTCCGGGTGCGGAACGATACCGGTGTCCAGCACCGCCACCACCACGCCTTCGCCGGTAGAGACGTCCCAGGCCGGCTCGGCGTTGGTGCCACCAGCGGTGGCCTTGAGGTGCCACTGGTACTGACCGTAGAGCGGGTCGTTGGGTACCAGCTGGGGCTGGGTGTCGATGGCGGTGTGCTGCAGCAGCTGGTCGACCTCGGCGTAGGCGACGCTGGGGTCGGCCTGCAACTCGGCCACGGTGGCGCGCAGCTCTGAGGCCGATACGTTGCGCGAGAGGCGCAGCAGGTCAGCACCCGTGCCCAGGCGGCGCACCAGCGACGCGGTCGGCGAGTCAACGGTGGCGGCCATGCGGCCGGCCACGCCCATCTGCGCGGCACGTGCGCGGCGAGCGGCGGCGTTGACGGTGGCGGCCTTCACCGACGGCGCCAGCGCGGCGTCCCTGTACTTCACGACGATGCGGCTGGAGGAAATCGCCACCGGCTGGGTGGACGAGGCATCGGCGGTCACGACCGGGCCGGCGGCCAGCGCCGGGGCGGTGCCCAGGCCGGTGGCGACCATGGCGGCCAGCATGCGGATGCGGAGGGTGCGGTGGTTCGTATTCATTCGGGAGTCCTTTGCAGTGTTCTGGAATGTCGTTGAAAAACGCATGCGTGCATTACCAGCCGAAGCCGACGCCGGCACCGACGGAGTTGTCGTCTCCACTGAAGGCGCCGCCCACAGTGACCGTGGCGCGGTCCGACAGCGCACGCTGATAGCCGATCGACAGCGCGCTTTCGCCGTTCTGGAAGCCGATGCCCACGCCCACGCGGTTCTGGGTGCGGATGCCGGCGGCGCTGGTCGCCATGTTCAGCATGGCCGCGCCCATCGCACCGGTGCGGTCGAAACGCTTGTCGATGTCGTAGTGGCGCTGTCCGACCTCATCGCGCAGCGACTGGAAGTCATCGCTGAGCATGTTGAAGCGCGAATCGGTGTAGGCATTGGCCGAGCTCAGCGTCTGCGCGGCGGTGGTGTTGGTGTACGTACGCGCCGACGCCAGCGTGGCGGCATCGCCGGCCGACATGTCCGTGCGCACAGCCGTTTCCCGCGTACTGGTGTACGTATTGGCCGACGCCAACGTCGCCGCATCGCCGGAGACCATGTCCGTGCGGACGGCAGCCTCACGGGTATCGGTATAGGCATTGGCCGTAGCCACCGCCGCGCTGCCCGTGTCGGCCATGTCGGCCCGGATCGCCGACTCACGCGTATCGGTGTAACCATTGGCCGACGCCAACGTCGCTGCATCCCCGTCCGCCATGTCGCCGCGCACCGCTGCTTCGCGGGTGTCGGTGTAGCCGTTAGCCGAGGCCAGCGTGGCTGCGTCGCCGTCCGCCATGTCGTTGCGGATCGCGACTTCGCGGGTGTCGGTGTAGCCGTTGGCCGAGGCCAGCGTGGCCGCACCGTCCGACGCCATGTCGGCACGGATGGCCGCTTCCCGGGTATCGGTATATCCGTTTGCAGTGGCCAGGGTGGCGGCATCACCATCCGCCATATCCGAGCGCACCGCCGCCTCGCGGGTATCGGTGTAACCATTGGCCGATGCGAGGGTGGAGGCGTCGCCAGCGTCCATCTGTCCCTTGTTGACCGCATCGGTGTCGGCCGTACCGGCCGCGACGTTGACGATCTGGCGCTGTCCACCCACCGCCGTGGTGCCCACCGACACCGTGTTGGCACGCGTGGCCACCGAACCGGTGCCCAGCGCCACGCTGTTGACACCCGTACCCGTGACGGAGGCGTTCGTACCGAGGGCCATGCCGCCGGTGGCGGTGCTCGCCACGCTGCTGCGCGTGCCGATGGCCACGCTGTTGGCGCTGACCGCGCGGCTCAGAGCGCCCACCGCGGTGGCACCGCTGCCCACGGCGTACGCCTGGTAGCCGACCGCCGAGGACTCCAGCGCGTTGCCCCATGCGCCAGCACCCAGCGCCGTGGACTGCGCGCCGTTGGCTTCGGCATAGAAGCCGCTGGTGTCGCTGCCGCCCACGGCCGTCGAGTTGGCACCCGTGGCCGCGGCCGCGTTGCCCACCGCCACCGACTGCACGCCCGAGGCCAGGGCGCTGCCGCCCACCGCCGTGGATGCCGTGCCGCTGGCATTGGCATTGCTGCCGGCGGCCAGTGCACCGGCCGTGCTGGCCGACGCACCGCTGCCCAGCGCCGCGCTGCCCGCACCGGCGGCATTGGCATTGCTGCCGTAGGCGGCGGCATTGGCACCGCCGGCACTGGCGTTGTGGCCGCTGGCGATCGCGCTGGTGCCCGTCGCGTTGGCGTTGTAGCCCACGGCGGTGGAGAACACGCCGAGGGCATTGGCGCCGCTACCGAAGGCCGAGCTGCCCTCTTCAAAAGCGCTGGCGAGCGAGCCGTTGGCAGTGGAGTAGTCGCCCAGGGCCAGGGCATCCGAACCCGACGCCGTGGACTCGATACCCAGTGCCGCCGCAGTACCCGCACCGTCGGCCTGGAAGTACTGGCTGGTAGATGCCGCGCCCGCGGCTACGGCGTCCAGCTGCGCCTTGTTCACCGCGTCCGTATCGGCCGTACCGGCCGCGACGTTGACGATCTGGCGCTGCCCGCCCACCGCCGTGGTGCCCACCGACACCGTGTTGGCACGCGTGGCCACCGAACCGGTGCCCAGCGCCACGCTGTTGACACCCGTACCCGTGACGGAGGCGTTCGTACCGAGGGCCATGCCGCCGGTGGCGGTGCTCGCCACGCTGCTGCGCGTGCCGATGGCCACGCTGTTGGCGCTGACCGCGCGGCTCAGAGCGCCCACCGCGGTGGCACCGCTGCCCACGGCGTACGCCTGGTAGCCGACCGCCGAGGACTCCAGCGCGTTGCCCCATGCGCCAGCACCCAGCGCCGTGGACTGCGCGCCGTTGGCTTCGGCATAGAAGCCGCTGGTGTCGCTGCCGCCCACGGCCGTCGAGTTGGCGCCCGTGGCCTCGGCCGCGTTGCCCACCGCCACCGACTGCACGCCCGAGGCCAGGGCGCTGCCGCCCACGGCCGTGGATGCCGTGCCGCTGGCATTGGCATTGCTGCCGGCGGCCAGTGCACCGGCCGTGCTGGCCGACGCACCGCTGCCCAGCGCCGCGCTGCCCGCACCGGCGGCATTGGCATTGCTGCCGTACGCGGCGGCATTGGCACCGCCGGCACTGGCGTTGTGGCCGCTGGCGATCGCGCTGGCGCCCGTCGCGTTGGCGTTGTAGCCCACAGCCGTGGAGTACAGGCCGATGGCATTGGCACCAGAGCCGAAGGCCGAGCTGCCCTCTTCAAGCGCGCTGGCGAGCGAGCCGTTGGCGGTGGAGTAGTCGCCTAGCGCCAGGGCATCCGAACCCGACGCCGTGGACTCGATGCCCAGTGCCGCCGCAGTACCCGCACCGTCGGCCTGGAAGTACTGCGCAGAGGCCGCGTTGGCCTCCACCTCCTGCAGCTGCGCGAGGTTCACCGCGTCGGTGTCCTGCGTGCCGGCGGCGACGTTGATGATCTGGCGCTGCCCGCCGACCGTCGTGCTACCTACCGACACCGTGTTGGTGCGATCAGCCACCGAGCCGGTTCCCAGCGCCACGCTGTTGTCTGCTGTGGCACTGCTGTTGCTGCCGCACGCGAGGCTATCGACGCCCGTGGCGCTGCTCCCCGCGGTGTCAGTGGTAACGCCATCATCCAGTACGCATGCGTGCTGGCCTTGGGCGGGCGGCGCCGCGAACGACAGAGCGGCAACCAGCGCAACGGCAAGCGGTGCATGGCGAAGCGTTGCCGAGCCGCGGCGGTTGCTGCTGCTTGAGACGGACTTCTGCGAAGGCATAAACGGTTCCCTTGGTGCTTTCGATTTCAGAACCGCGTCTTCGCGGCTCCCCCTGGTGGCAGCCCGTCGCTTTCCCCGCGCACGCACTCCCCTGGCCCGGTGGTCTGGGCGGGGAACGGCACGGGGGGATCGCTGCCTCAAACTGGGCGGCGAACGTGACGATCGGGCCGGTGCACAGCGCACATGAGAACTGAGACACCTGTCACAATCGATAGCACAAGTCTGAGCAGAACGTGAACCACATCGCGTTTTTGACGCTGAATGGCTCAGTTTTTGCCGGCTCAGGCAGATAGGTAGGCGTTTTCGGCTTGACAGCTCATGCTGCGATGCAGCACGAGTTTGCGCGAGCGATGGCCCGGCGCGCCCAACAAGGGCACGCGGCACGGGGACCCATGTCCTACCCGGCGAGTGTCAGGGGTCGATTGTCGTGTGGCGGGACGAGGCGACGCCGTACCCGGGGTTGCGGGGCTGAACGGCTGGCGGCCGGGCACGACGGGACGTGGCGCCGGACTGTCCGGGTACGCCGCGCGTACCCCGGCTACGCGTCCAGCATCGCCTGGATCGCCGCCAGCCCGGCGCTGGCGCGTTCCTGCTTGCGGGCGGCGTCGGCGACCGGGTCGGCGCCGTCGCGCTGCAGTTCGCCGGCGGGCAGTTCGTCGAGGAAGCGGCTGGGCTTGAGCCGGATGCGGTCGCCCCAGCGCTGCGTCTCGCGCGCGTGCGACTGAGCCAGAGCTGCTCCTTGGCGCGGGTGATGCCCGACGTACATCAGGCGGCGCTCCTCGTCCAGGCGGCCTTCCTCCAGGCTGGCTCTCGTGCGGCAGCGTGCCGTCCTCGCACGCCGACGATGAAGACGTAGCGGAACTCCAGGCCCTTGGCCGCGTGCAGGCTCATCAGCCGCACCTGGTTGCCGGCATCGCCCTTGTCGGCGTGCGACAGCAGCGCCAGCTGCGCGGCCAGTTCGCCGCGGGCCGCGCGCTCGCGCGCGCCGTCGAACCAGTCGGCCAGTTCGTCCAGGTTGGCCTTGCGGCGCTGCGAAGCGAGGCCTCGTCCTTGCACTGCGCGCGCAGCGCGGCGAGCAGCCCGCTGCGCTCGGCCAGCGCGCCGCACCAGTTCGGCCGGCGGACAGCTGCGCGCGCCTCGTCGCGCAGGTCGCGCACGATGTCGACGAAGCGCGTCCAGCGCGTTGGCCGCGCGCGGCGCAGCTGCTTGAGCGCGCCCATCGACTCGGCCGCGCGCGACATCGGCATGCCGGCGTGCTGCGCCAGTTCGGCCAGCTTCGCCAGCGTGGTCGCGCCGACCTCGCGCTTGGGCGACTGCACCGCGCGCAGGAAGGCCGCGTCGTCGTCCGGATTGGCGACCAGCCGCAGCCACGACAGCGCGTCCTTCACCTCGCCGCGTTCCAGGAACGCGGTGCCGCCGGTCAGGTGGTAGGGCACGCGCAGCAGCTGCATCGCCTTTTCCAGCGCGCGCGACTGGTGGTTGCCGCGGAACAGGATGCAGAAGTCGCTCCACGGCGCCTGCGTGCGCCGTGTGCGAGGAAGTGGATCTCGGCGGCGACCTTCTCGGCCTCGTGCTCGTTGTCGCGGCATTCCCAGACGCGGATGCGCTCGCCGTCGGGCTGGTCGCTCCACAGCTTCTTGGGGTGCTCGTGCGGGTTGTTGCGCGATCAGCGCGTTGGCCGCGCGCAGCACGCGGTTGCTGCAGCGGTAGTTCTGCTCCAGCTTGATCGATCTGCAGCGCCGGATAGTCCTGCGCCAGCTGCAGCAGGTTGTCGGGGTTGGCGCCGCGCCAGGCATAGATGCTCTGGTCGTCGTCGCCCACGCAGGTGAACAGCGCCGCGCGGCGCCGGCCAGCGCCTTGAGCAGGCGGTACTGCGCGTCGTTGGTGTCCTGGCACTCGTCCACCAGCAGGTAGCCGATGCGCTCGCGCCAGCCCAGCGCGCATCTCCTCGTCGTTTTCCAGCACCTGCACCGGCAGGCGGATCAGGTCGTCGAAATCCACCGCGTTGAACGTGGACAGCCGCGCCTGGTAGCGCGCGTACAGCTGTGGCCGCCTCCGACCTCGCGCGGGCTCTGCGCCGCGGCCAGCGCCTGCTCGGGCGACAGGCCGGCGTTCTTGGCGCGCGAGATCAGGTTCGCGGACGCCGTCGATCGCATCGGGCTTGGCGCCCGCGGCATCAGGTCCTTGATCTGCGCGGTGCTGTCGTCGGCATCGAAGATCGAGAAGCCGCGCCTCAGGCCGACGGCTTGGCGTGCTCGATCTGCAGGAACCTCAGCCCCAGCGCATGGAAGGTGCAGATCGGTCAGGCCTTCGGCGGCGTCGCCCTTGATGCGCTTGGCGACGCGCTCGCGCATTTCCTTGGCGGCCTTGTTGGTGAAGGTGATCGCGGCGATGCGCTTGGCCGGCATCCGGCCCGACGCGATCAGGTGCGCGATCTTCTCGACGATCACCCGGGTCTTGCCGCTGCCCGCGCCGGCGAGCACCAGCAGCGGACCGTCGGTGTGCAGGACCGCGTCGCGTTGGGGGGGATTGAGGCCGTGCATGGAGCCGTGATTGGGGATTCGTGATTGGTGATTGGTGGAAGCGGTCATCGCACAGGCGGCTTGGACGACACGACTTTCCTTGTCGTCCCACGGTCCATCGTGGCTTCGATGCAACTGGAAGCAGGGTTGCTAGACGGCGTTGCTGGCTGCACGGAAAGCAGCATTGATGTGAAAACGGGAGCCCGACCGCGCGCAATCATACAATCGCCGCCGACACAGCTTCTGCTCGTTCGAATTACCAATCACCAGTCACGAATCACGAATCACCGCTCCCCCATGGCCAAGCTCTACTTCTACTACTCGGCGATGAACGCCGGGAAGACCACGACGCTGCTGCAGTCGGCGCACAACTACCGCGAGCGCGGGATGCGGGTGGCGATCCTGACGCCGTCGCTGGACCACCGCGCCGGCAGCGGCACGGTGGCCTCGCGCATCGGGCTGAGCGCGCAGGCGGTCGGGTTCGGACCGGACGACGACCTGGAGGCGCGGGTGCGCGCGGACATCGCCGCGCACGGGCCGCTGCACTGCGTGCTGGTGGACGAGGCGCAGTTCCTGTCGCGCAGCCAGGCCTGGCAGCTGTCGGAAGTGGTCGATGCGCTGCGCATCCCGGTGCTCTGCTACGGGCTGCGCACGGACTTCCGCGGCGAACTGTTCGAGGGCAGCGCGGCGCTGCTGGCCTGGGCCGACGAACTGGCCGAGATCAAGACGATCTGCCACACCGGCAAGAAGGCGACCATGACGGTGCGCGTGGACGAGGCCGGCCACGCGGTGCGCGACGGGCCGCAGGTGGAGATCGGCGGCAACGAGCGCTACGTGTCGGTGTCGAGGGCCGAGTTCAAGGCGGTGATGCGCGGCGAGGGGCGGATCGAGCCGATGCAGCCACCGCTGCCGCTTTAGAGGCCGTGCGAAAGTTTGACGTCCATGGGTTCCCGCCTTCGCGGGAATGACGGCATAAGGTCTTGCAGACATCCAGCGCCAAGCGTCAGCTGTCGAGCCCCTCTCCCCTCGGGAAAGGGGTTGGGGAGAGGGTTCGGCGGACCCGCAGACGTCCGAGCATCGACGTAGCGTGTCATCCGGCGCTGCCGGTCACCCCTTCACCCCCTCCGAACCTCATCCGCCCTTCGGGCACCTTCTCCCGAGGGGGGAAGGAATCTCATCGCGCCTGGCACGCCTGCGCGATCGCCTCGACATCGCGGCGCAGCAGGCCGCCTTCCGGGTGCGCCTGCGCGAGTTGGCGCATCAGGACCGACAGCGAGCGCAGCGCCGCATCCCGGCGGCCGTTGCGGCAGGCCACGTCGGCATCAAGGGCACGTGCATGCCAGGCCAGCCGACGCGCTTCGTCGCTGGTCTGCGGGGGCACATCGTCGCGTGCGAGCCGGGCCAGCTCCGCCGTCGCCCGCGCATCGCCCGCCAACGCCGCCCGCCATGACCACTCCAGCAGGCCCTGCCGGGTAGCGGCAGCGTCCTCGCCGTAAGCGACCCGCAGGCGTGCAACGGCATCGCGCATGCGGGCCAGCCCGGCGTCGCGCAGGCCCAGGTCGAACTCCACCGCCCCCAGCCGCAGGTCCAGTTCGGCCACGCGCGGGTCCGACGCCCCCCAGGCGTCCGCGCGCCGCGTGCGCGCCTGGCGCAGCAGTGCGCGGGCCTGTTCGGGCCGGCTGCGCACCAGCGCGTGCGCCAGGCCGGCTTCGGCCTCGGCGATGCGCACGGGATCGCCACTGGCGCGGCCGATCGCAAGCGCCTGCCGGTAGGCGGCCTCGGCTGCGTCGTCCTGGCCCTGTTCCAGAGCGACCTGGCCGCGTTGGGCATGGCTGCCGGCCAGGTCGACATGGTGCGGGCCGAGGCGCTGCACCAGCCGCGCATGGGTTTCCTCCAGTTCGCCGCGTGCGTCGGCCAGGCGGCCGCGCTCGACCAGCACCGCCGCCAGTTCGCGGCGCACGGCCAGCGTGGCCGGGTGCGAGGGGCCGTCGATCGCCAGGGACACCGCCAGCGCACCGCGCAGGTCGCGCTCGGCGGCGGCCGGCTGCCCCAGCGCGCGGTGCAGGCGGCCGATGTTGTGGCCGATCTCGACCATCAACCCGTGGCGGTCGCCGACCTCGCGCGTCAGGCGCGTGCGCGCCTGCTCGAAGCCGCGCAATGCCGCCCGCAACCGGCCGGCGTCGGCCTCCAGCCCGGCCAGGTCCATGCGGTTCTCGACCTCGCCCAGCGCATTGCGGCTGGCGATGCGCACCGCCAGCGCCCGTTCGAACAGCTGGCGCGCCTGCTGCCGCTCGCCGGTGGCGCGGTAGCAGCGGCCCAGCTGCGACTTGAACTCCGCGGCCTGCAGCGGCAGCTGCGACTGCTCGGCGCGGGCGAACGCCAGCGACGGCTGGAGCAGGTCGATGCAGGCCTGCGGCTGGCCGCGCAGCCGATGCACCCGGGCGCGCTGGGTGATCGATTCCAGCCGCAGGCCGTCGGGAATGCCCTCCAGCGTGTCGACCAGCACCGCCTGCCGGTCCAGCAACTGCGCCGCCTGGTCGTAATCGCCCATGCCGATGCGCACGCGCGCCACCACGCCCAGCAATTCGGCGCGCGCCCGCGGCTGCCGCGCCAGTTCGCGGTCGCCGCGCTCCACCGCCGCGTCGAGCAGTTCGCGCAGGTCCAGCGGCCCTTCGATGCCGCCGGTGCGGGCGGTCTCGAACAGCCCGACGACGAACTCCTGCATCGCCTGCGCGCGCGCGGCCTCGTCCACGGCTTCGCGCGCCTGCCAGGAGACGATGGCCAGCGCGATCGCGACCACCAGGCCCACGAGCGACCCGCTGGCGACCGCCCAGCGGTGGCGGTGCACGTACTTGCGCACGCGGTAGCCGACGCTCTGCGGCGCGCGCCAGCACCGGCCGGCCGGCGAGGTAGCCGACGCAGGTCCTGCGCCAGCGCCTCGACCGAGGGGTAGCGCTGCTCGGGCCGCTCGCCAGCGCCTTGAGCACGATGTTGTCGAGGTCGCCGGCCAGTGCCGCGCGCGCGCTTGCGCAGCAGCCGCCCCACCGGCTCCCGGTATCGCGCGCAGTGCACGCGGCCTGCGAAGGCCGGCACGGCTCGCCGGTCGAGGATCGCCTCCTCCCACGCGGCATCGCTGGTGCGCGTGAGCCGGTAGGGCTTGCAGCCGGTCAGCAGCTCGTACAGCACCACGCCCAGCGAATAGACGTCGGTCATCGTGGTGATCGGCTCGCCGCGGATCTGCTCGGGCGCGGCGTAGTGCAGGGTGAAGGCGCGCACGCCGGTGCGGGTGTGCTCGGCGCGCGGCGGACTCCCCGTCGAGCAGCTTGGCGATGCCGAAGTCGAGCAGGCCGACCTCGCCGGCGGGCGTCACCAGGATGTTGGACGGCTTGAGGTCGCGGTGCACGATCAGGTTGGCGTGGGCGTGGCTGACCGCGTCGCACACCTGCGCGAACATGCGCAGCCGCGCTCGCAGCGGCGACGTCGTGCTCGCGGCAGTAGTCGGTGATCGGCTCGCCGTCGACGTACTCGAGCGCGAGGTAGGGCTGGCCGTCGCCGCTGATGCCGGCATCCAGCAGGCGCGCGATGTGGGGATGCGCCAGGCGCGCCAGGATCTGCCGCTCGCGGGTGAAGCGCAGCCGCAGGTTGGTATCGGCCAGCCCCGGGCGCAGCAGCTTGAGCGCGACCCGGCGCTCGTACAGGCCGTCGGCGCGCGACGGCGCAGCCACACCTGGCCCATGCCGCCCTCGCCGATGCGGCCGGTCCAGCCGGTACGGGCCGACCTCCTGCCCGGGCTGCGACGCCGGCCAGCGGCGGCACCGACCGGCCTGGACAGGAAGTCCTCGCTTCCGTCCTCCAGCGCGACCAGCGCCTCGAGTTCGGCTGCCAGATCGGCGTCCTCGTCGCGCAGTTCGGCCAGGCGCCGCTCGCGCGCCGGCGGGTCAAGCTCGAGCAGGGCATCGAGCAGCGGGGACAGCCGTTGCCAGCGCTCGGCGTCCATGAGCGCTGGCTGGTCAGGCGTCCTTGCAGCGAGGCCAGCAGGAACAGCCGCGCCTTCTGCCAGTCGCGGCGCATGCTGCGTTCGGAGCGTTGCAGCAGCGCGGCGATCTCAAGCTCGGACAGGCCGGCGAAATAGCGCAGCTCCACCACCTGCGCCAGCTTCGCATCGACCGCGGCCAGGCGCGTCAGCGCGGTGTCCAGGCCGAGCATCTCCTCGTCCAGGCGCACGCCGCCTTCGAGGTCCTCGGGCAGGTCGGTGACGCGGTGCAGGTCGCCACCGCGCTTCTGCGCCAGGCGCTGGCGGGCGTAGTCCACCACCACGCTGCGCATGGCCGAAGCGGCGTAGGCGAAGAAATGCGCGCGGTCGTCGAACTGCGCCTCGCGCGCGCCCGATCAGCTTGAGGTAGGCCTCGTGCACCAGCGCGGTGGCATCGAGCGTGTGCCCGTGCTGCCCGGCCAGCTGCCGGCGGGCCATGGTGTGCAGTTCCTGGTAGAGCGTCGCAAGCACGCGATCGAGCGCGCCGCGGTCGCCGTCGCGCGCTGCATCCAGCAGTACCGTGATCTCGGCGGTGTCGGCCATCGTGTCCCCCGTGGCGATTGGGCGGACTATAGCGCGTCGTTGCGACGCTGAAACACTGCGGCGTGCGGCCCGACAGATGGCACGGAACCTGCGTCGGCTACCGCTGGCAGTGCCCGCACCACACCGTCGCGCGCTGGCCGATCGACGCCTGCCGCAGCAGCGCCGTCCGCAGCGCGGGCAGGGCTCGCCGCCGCGGCCGTAGGCCGACAGCTCCTGCTCGAAGTAGCCCGGCGCGCCGTCGGGGCTGATGAAGTCGCGCAGCGTGGTGCCGCCGCGGGTGATGGCGTAGGCGAGGATCGCCTTCACCGCCTCGGCCAATCGGGCGTAACGCTCCCGCGAGATGCGCCCGGCGGCGCGCAACGGCGAGATGCCGGCCGCGAACAGCGCCTCGGCGGCGTAGATGTTGCCGACCCCGACCACCACGCGCTGGTCCATCAGGAACGCCTTGACCGGTGCGCTGCGGCCGCGGCTGAGACGGCGAACAGGTAATCGCCGTCGAACGCCTCCGACAGCGGCTCCGGCCCCAGTCCGGCCAGCAGCGGGTGCACGTCGCCCGGCGGCTGCCAGAGCAGGCAGCCGAAGCGGCGCGGATCGTTGAAGCGCAGCACGCGGCCGTCATCGAGCGCGAAATCGACGTGGTCGTGGGCGCGCAGCGGCGTGTCGCCGGGCAGCACGCGCAGGCTGCCGGACATGCCCAGGTGCAGCAGCGCGCTGCCCAGCTGCGCTGTCGAGCAACAGGTACTTGGCGCGGCGGCGCACGGCGTCGATGCGATGGCCAGGCAGCCGCTCGGCCACCTCGCGCGGGATCGGCCAGCGCAGGTCCGGCCGGCGCAACGTGGTCGAAACGACCCTGCGGCCGACCAGGTGCGGCGCCAGTCCGGCGCGGGTGGTTTCGACTTCGGGCAGTTCGGGCATCGCGCCAGCTTAGCGGGCGGCATCGGCTGGAATGGCACCGTTTTCCCCGAACGGGAGCAGGCTTCCTGAACACGCAAACGCCATGTGAAGGCGTCACGCATGCCGCGCACCTGAACGCCCCGCCTCCATACCCGCGCGAACGGTGGGCCCGGGGTGGCATCATCGCGCGTGGACCTGGCGTGAAGCCGGTCGCCATCCGTTCCCGGAGTACCGCAATGCCCGCTTCCCTGCTCGATTTCCTCGCCGGTGGCCTGCTGCAAGCCAGCCTCGGCACGCTTGTCATCTACTTCCTGGTCGCCACCCAGCTCACCATCTTCTCGGTGACGCTGTACCTGCACCGCAGCCGAGGCGCACCGCGGCGGTCGACTTCCATCCGGCCGTCGCGCACGTGTTCCGCTTCTGGACCTGGCTGACCACCTCGATGATCACCAAGCGAGTGGGCGGCGATCCACCGCAAGCACCACGCCAAGTGCGAGACCGAAGAGGATCCGCACAGCCCGCAGGTCAAGGGCATCAAGACCGTGTTCTGGCGCGGCGTGGAGCTGTACCGCGAGGCGCGCAGCGACCGCGAGTCGATCGAGAAGTACGGCAAGGGCTGCCCGGACGACTGGATCGAGCGCAACCTCTATACCCCGCACGCGACGATGGGCCCGACGCTGCTGCTGTTCATCAGCTTCGCGCTGTTCGGCTTCGCGGGCGTGGCGATCTGGGCGCTGCAGATGGCGTGGATCCCGTTCTGGGCCGCCGGCGTCGTCAACGGCCTGGGCCACTGGTGGGGCTATCGCAACTTCGAGACCGCCGACACCTCGACCAACCTCACGCCGTGGGGCTTCTGGATCGGCGGCGAGGAGCTGCACAACAACCACCACGCGTTCCCGAGCTCGGCGAAGTTCGCGCTGCGCAAGTTCGAGTTCGACATCGGCTGGAGCACCGATCAAGCTGTTCGAGAAGCTGGGCCTGGCCAAGGTGCTGCGCGTGGCGCCGTCGCTGGATGTGCGCCCGAACATCGCCATGCCCGACGGCGAGACGCTCAAGGCGCTGCTGGCGATCCGCTTCCAGGCCATGACCGACTACTACCGCGGCGTGACCCTGCCGACGTTGCGCGCCACCGACGACAAGCTGCCGCGCACGCTGCGCAAGGCACTGGCCGACGGCGGCCGCTGGCTGGACGACGAGAAGCGCGCCCGCCTGCAGGCGTGGATCGCCGAGCGCCCGAAGATGGCGACGCTGGCGCAGTTCCGCGAGCGTTTGGCACAGGTGCTGGACGACCGTTCGCACGACGCCCAGGCCACGCTGCAGCGCCTGCATGCGTGGTGCGCCGAGGCCGAGGCCAGCGGCATCAAGTCGCTGGAGCAGTTCTCGCAGCGCCTGAAAGGCTACGCGCTGGCACCGGCGCGCGCCTGACCGGTCACCGCCGTGACGGCATCGCACCGCAAACGACCCGCGCCTGACCGCGCGGGTTTTTTGTGCCCGGAACGGGCGGGCATGGGCCTGCGACCGGCGTGGCACCGCACCGTCGGCGCATCGCTGCTGCTGGCGGCGGCCGGCCTCGCCCAGGCGCAGGTCCACCAGACCGGCGATTACCTCGCGCGCATGGACAGCAACGGTGACGGGCGGGTGTCGTTGGCCGAGTACCAGCAGTGGATGGGCTACGCATTCGAGCGCATGGACCGCAACGGCGACGGCACGCTGTCGCCCGACGAACTGCCCGGGGGCCGGGGCCAGGCGGTGACGCGGCAGGCGCACCTGGCGCGGTTGGCCGCGGCATTCGCGCGGCAGGACCTCAACGGCGACGGCGTGCTGGACGCGCGCGAACTCGCCGCTCCGCCGCAGTAGTCAGCGGGCCAGTGGCGGCGCGGGGGCCGGTTCGCGGTCGTGCAGCCAGGCCAGTCCGTCCTCGCGATCGAAGAACCGCCGGAACGCGTAGCCGCGCGCACTCGACAGCGTCTCCAGCGCAATGTTGAAACGGCTGGACGCCGGGCCGATGAAGGCGATGCGGCACTGCCGCAGCGCCTCGTCCGCCGCCAGCCGTGACGCGAAGTCGCTGACCCTGGCCAGCGGCTCGGCCGGCTGGCACGCGGCACTGAAGTCGATCAGGATCCGGCGCGGCGCGCCCTGGGCGAGCAGTTCGCGGGTTTCCTCGAACGCCATCTGGCGCTGCTCGACCGCGACGCAGTCCCAGTAGCGCACGTCGATCAGGCCGCGCAGTGTGTCCAACGTGACTCGGTAGGCCATCGGTTCCCCCGTGGACATCCTGCATGCGATGCGGTGACGCCCGCAACCGCGACCCGCGACCGAATCGTCCAACCTGCCGCAGATGAAAACGCCGGCCCGTGGGCCGGCGTCGTTTCCACTGCGTCGCAACGCCCTATTTCGTGATGTCGACGTCCTTGGTCTCGCGCAGGAACAGGGTGCCGATGACGAACGTCATCAGCGCGATGACGATCGGGTACCAGAGACCGTAGTACATGTTGCCCGTGGCTGCGACCAGCGCGAAGGAAATGGTCGGCAGGAAGCCACCGAACCAGCCGTTGCCGATGTGGTACGGGAGCGACATCGAGGTGTAGCGGATGCGTGTGGGGAACAGCTCCACCAGCCACGCCGCGATCGGCCCGTAGACCATGGTCACGTAGAGCACCAGGATCGTCAGGATCAGCACCACCATCGGCTTGTTGATGCGTGCCGGGTCGGCCGCGTCCGGATAGCCGCCGGCCGTGAGCGCGGCCTTGAGCTCGTCACCGAAGCGGCTGGCCTGCTCGCCGGCGGTGGTCGCGTCCAGGCCGCCCGCCTCGTAGCTGGCCAGCGTTTGCGTGCCGATGGCGACCTGCGCCACGCTGCCCGCCGGCGCCGACTCGACGCTGTAGGGCACGCCGGCCTTGGCCAGGGCCGCGGTCGCGATGTCGCAGGAGCTGGTGAACTGCTTCTTGCCGACAGGATCGAACTGGAAGCTGCAGGTCGAGGGGTCGGCCGTCACCACCGCCGGCGCATTGGCACTGGCCTCGGCGATCGCCGGGTTGGCGTAATGGGTCAGCGCCTTGAACAACGGGAAGTAGGTCAGCGCTGCGATCAGGCAGCCGGCCATGATGATCTTCTTGCGGCCGATCTTGTCGGACAGCCAGCCGAAGAACACGAAGAACGGCGTGCCGATCAGCAGCGCGGCGCCGATCAGCAGCCACGTGGTGGTGGCATCGACCTTCAGCGACTGCGTCAGGAAGTACATCGCGTAGAACTGCCCGGCGTACCACACCACCGCCTGGCCGGCGGTCGCGCCCAGCAGCGCCAGCAGCACGGTCCTGCCGTTGCGGCTGAAGAAGCTCTCGGTGATCGGCGCCTTGGACGTCTTGCCCTCGGCTTTCATCTGCTGGAACAGCGGCGACTCGTGGAGCTGCATGCGGATCCACACCGAGATGCCCAGCAGCACGATCGACAGCAGGAACGGAATGCGCCAGCCCCACTCGTTGAACGCCTCGGTGCCGACGATGGTGCGCACCGACAGGATCACGACCAGCGACAGCAGCAGGCCCACGGTCGCGGTGGTCTGGATGAAGCTGGTGTACAGGCCGCGCTTGCCGTTGGGGGCGTGCTCGGCCACGTAGGTCGCCGCGCCGCCATACTCGCCGCCCAGCGCCAGGCCCTGCAGCATTCGCAGGACGATGAGGATGACCGGCGCGGCGATGCCGATGCTGGCGTAACTGGGCAACACGCCGACCAGGAACGTCGAGATGCCCATGATCACGATGGTCACCAGGAACGTGTACTTGCGTCCGATCATGTCGCCGATGCGGCCGAACACGATCGCGCCGAACGGCCGCACCGCGAAACCGGCGGCGAACGCCAGCAGCGCGAAGATGAAGCCCGTCGTCTCGTTGACGCCGCTGAAGAACTGCATGGCGATGATCGCCGCCAGCGAGCCGTACAGGTAGAAGTCGTACCACTCGAACACGGTGCCCAGGCTGGAGGCCAGGATGACCTTCCTGTGGCCCTGGGTGAGGGTGCCGGCGGGTGGTGCGCCGGCAGTGGTGCTGGTGGCGGACATGGTGTTCCCCTTGGTTGTCGTCGGGTTCGGGTCGGTGGCGCGTCAGAAGCTGTACTTGATCGTGGTGTGCACACGGTTGAGGTCGCCCTCGCGGTCGTCCTCGAGCATGCGCTGGCCGAAGATCAACTCGGCGCCGACATCGAGCTTGGGCATCGGCGAATAGATGAGGTTGGCGTGCAGCGAGTGCGCGCGCTCGGTCACCCCGAAGCCGGTCAGCGCCACGTCGTTGTCGAAGTGCGCGGCCGAGTACATCAGGTTGCTGCGCAGCTTCGGCGAGAACACATGCCGCCAGGCGACGAAGCCGCCATAGCCGTCCAGCGCTTCGAGGTCGCCGTCGGCCCGTTGCACCACGTCGCTGCCCAGCCCGAGGGCGAGATACCGGCCGATGCCGCTGCCGCCGTTGACCGCGTAGCGCAGGTCGTCGCTGGCGCCGAGGTTGAACCTGCCCGATACGCTGAGCGCGCCGCCGCTGGCGGTGTCGTCGCCGGCCTTGAACTGCCGCAGCAGCCCGGCCACGGTGAAGTGGCCCCAATCGCCGCGGGTGATCCATCGGGCGGTGGCGTCGGGTACGAGGTTGTCGCCGGAGTTGAAGCGTGCCGCGGCATTGAGGTGCGGCGTCACCGTGGTCTGCGGGTTTTCCACCGAGAACGACCACGGGCCGTTGCTGTAGCGCAGCTGCGCCTGGCGCACGAAGATCGTGCCGTCGGTCGGGCCGACGAAGTCCACCGCGTCCGGCAGCGCGGCCACGTCCTGGAAGTTGGACCACGCCTGGCCGGCCAGCCATTGCGCGCCGTCGCGGTTGGCCCAGCTGACGTACGCCTGCCGCAGCGACAGGGCGTAGGTGTTGGTGGCCGTCTCGTTGCCGGCCAGCGTGTTGCTGCCGCCGCCGAACATGTCGGCCTCGATGTACGCCTTGACCGTGTCGCCGCCGTCGGTCACGTGGTCGGCGCTGAACCAGAACCGCGAGAACTGCGCGTGCATGTCGGTGTAGGCGTCGCCGCCGTCGGCGGTGGCGGCGCCCACCGGGATCGCGCCCGGCAGGTAGAACAGACGCCCGGTGCTGCCGTCGGCGATGCGCCCGTCGCTGGTGTCGGTGGCCATGGCGTCGAGCTTGATGAATCCGCCGAAGCCGAAGGTGGTGCCGGCGTTGGCGGCCGGGAGGATCGGTTTGGACTGGATCATCGGCGCCGACGGTGCAGGCGCCGGTGGCGCGGCCTGCGCGGTGGCGGCCGGTGCCGGCGGCGAACGCTCCTGCATCAGCTGCTGGACCATGGCCTCCAGCTGCGCGACGCGCGCTTCCAGCTCGGCCTCCTTGGCCGTCTGCGCCAGTGCGCCGCCGGACACCAGCGCCAGCACCACCGCGGCCGCCAACCTCCGGCGCCGCGCGGTCAACGTGGATATGGACATGAACCCCCTCCGATCCGTGCCCCGGCCGAGGCCGGCAACGCCGCGCCCAGCGCGCGGCCCGGGGCAGCCTGCACGTGCATCGCGCTGCATCACCATTGGCCATTGGTCGTAGACGGGGCCGCACTACGACGAAGGTCTAATGCCGCCGCGCCCGGTGGCAGCGGCGGTTGCGGCACACTGGGGGCCTTGCCAGCCCCACGCTTCAGGAAGTGCGCCATGACCCAGCCCCCCGTCCATCCCGTCGACCCGGCCTTCGCCGCCCTCGCGCGAATCACGCGCGAGGGCTACCGCCGCGATTACGAGGAATCGGTGCGCGATCCGGAGCGCTTCTGGGCCCGCATCGGCCAGCGGCTGGACTGGATGACGCCGCCGACCGTCATCAAGGACACCAGCTTCGACCTGGACGATTTCCGCATCCGCTGGTACGGCGATGGCGAACTCAATGCCAGCGTCAACTGCCTGGACCGGCACCTGGCCACGCGCGGCGACAAGACCGCGCTGCTGTTTGAACACGACGACCCGTCGCTGCCGGCCGAACGCATCAGCTACCGCGAGCTGCACGCGCGCGTCTGCCGCCTGGGCAACGCACTGCGCGCGCTGGGCGTGCGCAAGGGCGATCGGGTGACGATCTACCTGCCGATGATCCCGGACGCGGTGGTGGCGATGCTCGCCTGTGCGCGCATCGGCGCGGTCCACTCGGTGGTGTTCGGCGGCTTTGCGCCGCAGTCGATCGCCGACCGCGTCGCCGACTGCGCAAGCAAGCTGGTCATCACCGCCGACGAGGGCCTGCGCGGCGGCAAGCGCATCGCGCTCAAGGCCAATGTCGATGCCGCATTGCAGCTGCCGGGCACCGACTCGGTGGAGACGGTGCTGGTGGTGCGCCACACCTCTGCGGCGGTGGATATGCAGATGCCGCGCGACCGCTGGTTCGACGCGGTGGTCGACAGCCAGAGCGATGCCTGCGAACCCGAGCGCATGAACGCCGAGGACCCGCTGTTCATCCTCTACACCTCCGGCAGCACCGGCAAACCCAAGGGCGTGCTGCACACCACCGGCGGCTACCTGGTCTACGCCAGCTACACCCACGAGTGCGTGTTCGACCTGCGCGAGGACGACGTCTACTGGTGCACCGCCGACGTCGGCTGGGTCACCGGCCACAGCTACATCGTCTACGGCCCGCTGGCCAACGGCGCCACCGCGCTGGTGTTCGAGGGCGTGCCCAACTATCCCGACGCCTCGCGTTTCTGGCAGGTCATTGACCGCCACAAGGTCACGGTGTTCTACACCGCGCCCACCGCGATCCGCGCCCTGATGCGCGAGGGCGAGGCGCCGGTGCAGGCGACAACGCGCGCCTCACTGCGCGTGCTGGGCACGGTCGGCGAGCCCATCAACCCAGAGGCGTGGCGCTGGTACTTCGAGGTCGTCGGCGGGTCGCGCTGCCCGATCGTCGACACGTGGTGGCAGACCGAGACCGGCGGCATCCTGATCACCCCGCTGCCCGGCGCGACCGACCTCAAGCCCGGTTCGGCCACGACGCCGTTCTTCGGCGTGCAGCCCGCGCTGGTCGATGCCAACGGCACCACGCTCGAGGGCGAAGCCGAGGGCAACCTGGTGCTGACCGACTCCTGGCCGGGCCAGATGCGCACCGTCTACGGCGACCACGGCCGCTTCATCGACACCTATTTCCGGACGTACCCCGGCCGCTACTTCACCGGCGACGGCGCGCGGCGCGATGCCGATGGCGACTGGTGGATCACCGGCCGCGTCGACGACGTGATCAATGTCAGCGGCCATCGCATCGGCACGGCCGAGGTCGAGAGCGCGCTGGTATCGCATCCGAAGGTCGCAGAGGCCGCGGTGGTCGGCTTCCCGCACGACATCAAGGGCCAGGGCATCTACGCCTACGTGACGCTGGTGGCCGGCGAGCCGGCCGGAGACGACCTGCGCGCGGAGCTGGTCGCACACGTGCGCCGCGAGATCGGCCCGATCGCCACGCCCGACCACCTGCAGTGGGCGCCCGGCCTGCCCAAGACCCGCAGCGGCAAGATCATGCGGCGCATCCTGCGCAAGATCGCCGAGAACGCCCCGGACCAGCTGGGCGACACCTCCACGCTGGCGGATCCGTCGGTGGTGGATTCACTGGTGAAGGAGAGGCTGGGCAAGTGAGGTGGCGCGCGGGCGAAGACGAATCCCACAGGCCTCCGGTATCCCCATGCCCACGCTGCTGATCGCCGACGACCACCCGCTGTTCCGCGAAGCACTGCGCGGTGCGATCGCGCGCGTACTGCCCGATGCCCGGCTGCACGAGGCCGACAGCGTCCAATCCCTGCACGCACTGGTCGACGCACACGCCGATGCCGACCTGCTGTTGCTCGACCTCAACATGCCGGGCGCGCAGGGCTTCTCCGCGCTGGTGCACCTGCGTGCACTGCAGCCGGGCCTGCCGGTGGTGGTGGTGTCGGCGCGCGAGGAGCCGGCGGTGATGCGCCGCGCGCTGGATCACGGCGCGGTCGGCTTCATTCCCAAGTCGGCCGATGCCGCAACGTTGGGCCAGGCCATCGCAGCGGTGCTGGCCGGCGACCGCTGGGCGCCCGAATCGGCCTGGGCGCCCGAATCGGCCTGGGCGGCGGCACCGGCCGACCCGGCCGAACGCGACGCCGCACGGCGCCTGCGCGACCTCACCCCGCAGCAGTTCCGCGTGCTGCAGATGCTGGGGGCGGGGTTGCTGAACAAGCAGATCGCGTTCGAGCTGGGCGTGTCGGAGGCGACGGTGAAGGCTCACGTGACGGCGGTCCTGCGCAAGCTCGGGGCGGGCAACCGCACGCAGGCCGTGCTGGTCGCCGGGCGCCTGGCGGTGGACCCGGGGGCCGAAGGCCCGCTCGCCGTGGACGGGAAAGCCGAGTAGCGGCTTGCCCGTCGACGACGCGACGGGTCCGGCCTTTGAACCAACGGAAGGAAGGTTGCCGCCCTGGGAACGGCGCCGACGGGCCCATGTCGCCTGTGTCGCGAGGCAATCGGGAGCCTGTTGTGAACAGCAGGCGGCAGGAGGGCCGCGCTCGCGTCTGTATCTGTAATCGGACTCAGCGATTCGATTCAGTGAGCGTGCGTGGACCCCGCATGGGCGCGCTGCATCTGCGCCCCGCCACCCGGTGCGGTGCGGATCACGCGGGCGATATAGCTCCACAGTGCGATGCACGCCGTCAGCACCACCAGCCGCACCAGGTTGACCGGCTGCAGGATCGCCCCGCGCAGTGCATCGATGTCCAGCCGCGCCTCGAACACCAGCACGAACAACGTCAGCAACCCGACCGCCGCGGCGGCGGACACGCAGGTCCAGAAGCACTCGCCTGCGCAGCAGGTGAGCCAGTTGCGGGGATGGGCGCGGGAGGTGGAGGTGCGCATCGGACGGGGGCGCGGCAGGTGGGGACTGCGTGCAGGATGCTGGGGTGCCGGTCACGGCAATGTCGACGCGCGCGGCTGATCACGCATGCGCGGCTGTCCTGGTCAGGCCGCAGACAGCTTTGACGCTGCCGTGTTCACGCATCGGCCGCCGAGCGCTGGGCCGCGAGGAAGGCGCGCAGCGAGGCGGGCCTGCACCGGCTTGGTCAGCACCGGGCAACCGCGTGCGCGTGCCTGCCGCGCGACCGCGTCGCTGCCGTCGGCGGTCAGCAGCGCGCCGGCAGCGGGCGGTCGCCAGCCGCACGCAGCGCGTCGAGCATGCCGAGGCCGTCGAGGCGGTCGTGCAGGTGGTAGTCGACCAGCAGCGACATCCGGCGGGTGCGCCTCCAGTGCGCCAGCGCCTCGTCGACGGTCGTCGCGGTGATGGCGATCGCCTGCCAGCGCGCAGCAGGGCACGCATGCCGTCGAGGATTTCGGGGTCGTTGTCCACGCACAGCACGCGCAGGCCGGCCAGCGATCGTTGGACGCATGCACCGCCGCAGGCCGCCGCTGGCGCCGGCACGGACACGGCTGCTGCGGCGCGCGGCACGCTGATCGAGAACATGCTGCCGCGGCCGACCGCGCGAGCGCACCGTCAGCGGGTGGCCGAGCATGCGCGAGATGCGCTGGCAGATCGACAGGCCCAGGCCCAGGCCGCGCTCGCCCCAGTCGAAGGGCTGCTCGAAGCGGTGGAACTCCTCGAAGATCTGGCCGAGGTGGTGTTCGGGAATGCCGGGGCCGGTGTCCCAGACCTGCAACCGCACCCGATCGCCGCACGCGCCGGCGCGCGCCAGCAGATACGCCGCCGCTGCGGGTGTAGCGCAGCGCGTTGGCGAGGAAGTTCTGCAGCGCGCGGCGCAGCAGGCGGCGATCGCTGCGCACGGGCATCGGCGCGGCAGGCGTGCACGCGCAGCGCCAGCCCGCGCGCCGCCGCGCCCGGCGCGTACTGTGCGGCGAGTTCGCGCAGCAGCGTCGCCGGCATCGAAAGTCGCTGATCTCGGTCTGCAGCGCGCCGGCGTCCAGGCGCGAGACATCCAGCAGGCCGTCGAGCAGTTCCTCGGCGGCGCGCAGCGACGCGTCCACGCGCTCGGCCAGCCGCGCCTGCTCGCCGGCATCGTCGCTTTCGCGCAGCGCCGAGGTGAACAGGCGCGCGGCGTTCAGCGGCTGCAGCACGTCGTGGCTGACCGCGGCGAGGAAGCGCGTCTTGCGACTGCTGCGCGGACTCGGCTTCGCGGGTGCGCTGCTCGACGCGCTGCTCCAGCGTTTCGTTGATCTCGCGCAGCGCGCTGCTCGGCGCGCTTGTAGTCGGTGATGTCGCTGTAGCTGGTGACGTAGCCGCCGCCGGGCAGCGGCTGGCCGCGCATCTCGATGACCTGGCCGTTGGCGCGCACGCGCTCGAAGACGTGCGGCGAGCCGGCGCGCATGTGCTCGATGCGGCGTTGCGACCTGTGTCGTCGATGTCGCCGCTCGCCCATCTCGCCGCGCTCGGCGTTGCAGCGGATCAGGTCGGCGACCGGGCGGCCGACGTAGAGCATGCCGTCGGGATAGCCGAACAGCTGCTGGTAGCGGCGGTTCCAGGCCACCAGCCGCATGTCGTGCGATCGACCACGCTGACGCCCTGGCTGATGTTCTCCAGCGTCGTCGACAGCACCTCGCGGTTGAAGCGCAGCTCCTGGCTGGCCTCGTCCAGCAGCGCGACCACTTCGCCCAGCTCCATGCCCGAGCCGCGCAGCGCGCTGGTCAGCGCCAGGCGCGCCGACGCGGCGCCGATCGCCGAGGCCAGCAGGCGTTCGGTGAACTGCAGCCAGCGCGCGGTCGGCGGCTGCGCCGGGCTGCCAGTGCGCGCCCTGCCGCTGCGGCGTGCTCGTCGAACGCGCGGCGCGCGTGGCGCTCGCCGACGATGCGTTCGGCCAGCGCCAGCAGTTCGCCGCACGCGCACGCTGCCGGCCCAGCCGCCGGCCGCCAGCGCCGGCCGCTGCGCGTACGGGATCCAGGAACGGCGCGGCCAGCAGCTGCTCCTGCAGGCGCGGGCGCTAGCGCGCGGAGACGAACACGAACACGCCCGACGTTGAACAGCAGCGACCAGAACATGCCGTGGGTCAGCGGAGTCCCAGCCGCTCAGGCCGAACAGCTGCTCGCGGCCGCAGCCAGCGCCATGCCGAACGGGCCGGCTCGATCCATTGCGCGATCGAGCCAGCCGGTGCGCGAGAGCGCCGGCAGCAGCAGCGTGTAGGCCCACGCCGCGAAGCCGGCGAGCAGGCCGCTGAACGCGCCGGCGCGGCTGGCGCCGCGCCAGTACAGGCCGCCGATCAGCGCCGGCGCGAACTGCGCCACCGCGGCGAACGCCAGCAGCCCGTGCTGCGCCAGCGCCTGTCGTTGCCCAGCGCGCCGCGGTAGTAGCCGTAGGCCATCAGCGCGAGCAGCAGCGATGGTCGAGGCGCCGCACCCACAGCACCGGCGCGGTCGATCGTTGCTCGGCCTTGCGTGCAGCGCAGCCGCGGCGCAGCAGCAGCCGGCATCACCAGGTCGTTGCTGACCATGGTCGCCAGCGCGACGCTGGCCACGATCACCATGCCGGTGGCCGCCGAGAACCCGCCGATGTAGGCCACCAGCGCCAGCGCGTCGTGGTCCAGCGCCAGCGGCAGCGCCAGCACGTAGGTGTCGGGCGACGGCGCCGTTGCCGCCCAGCACCGACTGCCCGGCCAGCGCGATCGGCACCACCAGCAGCGAGATCAGCACCAGGTAGCCGCCGAACAGCCAGCGCGCGCGGCGGAGGTCGCCGACGTCCTGACACTCCACCACCGCGACGTGGAACTGCCGCGGCAGGCAGATGATGGCGGTGAACGCCGAGCAGGGTCTGCGCGACGAAGCCCGCCGGCAGCCCGTGCGCGGTGACGACGTGCGCGGCCTGCACCATGCGCTCGCCCATGTGCCCGGTACCGGGCAGGTGCCACAGCGCGAACACGCCGACCGCCACGAACGCCACCAGCTTGACCAGCGATTCCAGCGCGACCGCCAGCACCATGCCGCGGTGGTGCTCGGTGGCGTCGATCTGGCGCGTGCCGAACAGGATCGCGAACAGCGCCAGCAGCAGGGCGACGTACAACGCCGGGTCGGCGACAGTGGCCCGGTGTCGGCCGGCACGCCGGCCAGCACGCTCCACGCTCATCGCCACGGCCTTGAACTGCAGCGCGAGGTACGGCACCGCCGCCGACCAGCGCGATCACCGCGACCAGCGCCGCCAGCCCCGGCGCGCGGCCGTAGCGCGAGGACAGGAAGTCGGCGATCGAGACGATGCGCTGCTCGCCGGACGATCAGCACCAGCCGTTCGAGGATGCGCCAGCCGAACAGCAGCAACAGCAGCGGCCCGAGGTAGATCGGCAGGAAGCCCAGCCCGGTGCGCGCGGCGGTGCCGACCGCGCCGTAGAACGTCCACGACGAGCAGTACACCGCCAGCGCCAGCGAATACACCGCGGGCCGCAGCCAGCTGCGCCCGCCCGCGGGCGCGCGCGCGCTGGTCGCCGACATAGGCCACCGCGAACAGCAGCGCCGACGTAGCCCACCGACACCAGCAGCAGCCACCAGCCCGGGATCACCGGCGCGCCTCTCCCCTGTGGAACGTCGGTGGAGTGTACGGCGGAGAGCGGGCGGTCCGTGCCTTGATGGCATCGGGGAGCGGTGCACGGACCGCTGCGCGCGCGCGCCGGTCGCGGGTGCTTCTACCGTAACCCCCGGGCAGGCACGTCAGGGGGTAATCCCCCCGCTTTTAGCGGACAGCAGAAGTGGAGCTAAGCGGCGAGTGCCAGTTTCTGCATTGGGGTGATGCCTCCCAGCGCCATGTTCGGCCGCTCGTGGTTGTACGTCCATAACCAGCGCGTGGCCTTGTCCTGCACCTGCTCGATCGAGTCGAACAGTGTCCGGGCAAGCCAGGCGTAGCGCACGGTGCGGTTGTAGCGTTCGACATAGGCGTTCTGCTGCGGCTTGCCCGGCTGGATGTGTTCAATCCGGATGCCCTGCTTTTCGGCCCAACCCAGCAGCGCACCGCTGATGTATTCCGGCCCGTTGTCGCAGCGGATCGTCTTCGGCCTGCCGCGCCACTCGATGATCTGCTCCAGTGACCGGATCACCCGGGCCGATGGCAGCGACAGGTCGACCTCGATCGCCAGCCCTTCGCGGTTGAAGTCGTCCAGCACGTTGAACAGCCGGAAGCTGCGCCCGTCGCTGAGCTGGTCGTGCATGAAGTCCATCGACCAGACCTCGTTGATCGCATCGGGCACCGCCAGAGGCTCCGGGCGCTCGCGCACCAGGCGCTTCTTCGGCTTGATCCGCAGGTTCAACTCCAACTCCCGGTAGATCCGGTAGACCCGCTTGTGGTTCCAGCCAAAGCCCTTGACGTTGCGCAGGTGCAGGAAGCACAGCCCGAAGCCCCAATCGCGATAGGCCGTCGTCAGCCGCACCAGCCAGTCGGCGATCCGGGCGTTCTCCTCGCATGCTTTCGCCTGGTAGCGGTAGCAGGTCTGGCTGACCTCGAACGTGCGACACGCATGCCGGATGTTCGTGCGTCCGCCTTCCACCGCCGATCGGGCCATCTCCCGGCGCTGAGATGGCCTCACCATTTTTTTGACATCGCCTCCTTCAGCAGGTCGGCGCTGAGCTGCGCCTCGGCGTACATCTTCTTCAGGCGCCGGTTCTCGTCCTGCAGCTCCTTGAGCTGCGACATCAGCGACGCGTCCATGCCGCCGAACTTGCTGCGCCACTTGTAGAACGTCGCCGAGCTGATGCCGTGTTCGCGGCACAGCTCCGGCACGGGCGTACCGGCCTCGGCCTGCTTGAGCACGGCGATGATCTGGCTGTCGGTGAAGCGGGACTTCTTCATGGAACCTCCTCGGGAAAGCGTACGAGAAAATTCCACTTCTGGTGTCAGCTAATGGGCGGGGGGATTACCAGGGTAGGCCCGGCGTCGTAAGAAGACCGACCCGGCATTACCCACGCCGCGCCCGTCATTGCTCAGCCGTTAACCAGAAGCGCGGCATGCGCGCCGGACCGTGCCTGACCGTTTGCTCCGTCTGCAGAAACGACCTCGTCGGTGAGTGCCGGAACGGCACAGCGACACGGGCGTTCGCGTTGCGGAGTCCGCAAAAGAAAAGCCCGCCTTGCGGCGGGCTCTGCTGGATCCCGGCTTTCGGCGGGATGACGCAATGACAGAGGCGTTCGCGTTGCGAACGCGTCAATGCGTCACTTGATCTTGCCTTCCTTGTAGATCACGTGCTTGCGGACGACGGGATCGTACTTCTTGATCTCCATCTTGCCCGGGGTGTTCTTCTTGTTCTTGTCGGTGGTGTAGAAGTGGCCGGTGTTGGCCGTCGAGATCAGACGGATCTTGTCGCGCTTGGAAGCCATCGGTCAGTCCTCAGATCTTTTCGCCGCGGGCACGGAGATCGGCGAGCACGGCGTCGATGCCGTTCTTGTCGATGGTGCGCAGGGCCTTGGTGGAAACACGCAGCTTGATCCAGCGGTTCTCGCTGGCGACCCAGAACCGGCGCTCGTGCAGGTTCGGGAGGAAGCGGCGGCGGGTCTTGTTCATGGCATGCGAGACGTTGTTGCCGGTCGTCGTTCGCTTGCCGGTGACTTGGCATACTCGGGACATGTGCACCTCGAAAGGATGTTGGGGCTTCCCTTAGCCAGGGAGGCGGCGGCCCCGCCGCACGGGGCGGCACGCGATGCGGGAGACAGCCCTGGTGCGGGTCCGGCAAGCCGGGTGAAGGCATCAGGCGGATGCGTCGGGCGGCCCCGGAATCGCGTTTCCGGGTCGCGCCGGTGGCGGCCCTGACGGGCAGCCGGACGCAGCGAGCCGCGCATTATGCGGGCCTTTTCCTTTGGCGGCAAGCACTTGGGAAGCCCCGGAGCAACTGCCGCCCGAGGGTCAGCGCCTTGAGAGCCCCTGAAAGGCGGGGGCACTGGATGTTCGGCTCTGCCGAAGTGAAGCGCGAGCCCGCCTTCGCGGGAATGACGGGCAAAAACGCCCTGCCGGGCTCAGGCGGCCGGGCCGCGCAGCTTTTCCAGCACGCCGTCCAGCGCGTCCAGGTCGCTGTAGTGGATCACCAGGCTTGCCCTTGCCGCCGCGGCCGTGCAGCGACGTTGACCCTGGTGCCGAGCGACTCGGACAGTTCGCGTCTCCAGCGCGACGATGTCGGCCTGCGGCCGCGGCCTTGGCCGGCTTGGCCTGCGCTTGCCGCTGCCGGGCACCTTGCCGGCGGCGAACTGCTGGGCGCGGTGCTCGACCTCGCGCACCGACCAGCCGTGCTCGGCCGCCTCGCGAGGCCAGCTTGCTGGCCAGGTCCGGCGCCAGGGTCAGCAGGGCGCGGGCGTGGCCCATCTCCAGGCGGCGCGGCTTCCAGCAGCGCGCGGATCGCCGGCGGCAGTTCCAGCAGGCGCAGCAGGTTGGACACCGCGGCGCGCGAGCGGCCCACCGCTTCGGCGGCCTGCGGCATGGGTCAGGTCGAATTCGTCGATCAGGCGCTGCAGCGCACTGCGCCTCTTCCAGCGGGTTGAGGTCCTCGCGCTGGATGTTCTCGATCAGCGCCATCGCGACCACGGTGCGGTCGTCGACCTCGCGCACCACCACCGGCACTTCGGCCAGGCCGGCCTGCTTGCGAGGCGCGCCAGCGGCGTTCGCCGGCGATGATCTCGAACGTGCGGCCGCCAGGCGGCGATCTCGCGCACGACGATCGGCTGGATCACGCCCTGCGCCTTGATCGACTCGGCCAGCTCGGTCAGCTTGGCCGGCGTCCATGTGCGTGCGCGGCTGGTACTTGCCGCGGCTGCAGCGCTCGACCGGCAGCGTGCGCAGGGTGTCGCCCGGCTGCGGCTTCCAGCGGCGGCGTCGGCGGCGGCCTTGCGGGCCGAGCAGGGCTTCCAGGCCGCGGCCGAGGCCGCGCTTCTTGGCGGGCGTGCATCTTGGCGCGTTCTCCGGGTCGGCGGTGATTGCGGCCTGGCGGGCTGGCCTGTCGCGTTCGCGCTGGCGGCGCAGGATCTCGCCGGCCAGGCCCAGGTAGGCGACGCCGCCGCGGCTGGCCCTGTCGTAGCCGACGATGCTCTGGCCGTGGCTGGGCGCCTCGGCCAGGCGCACGTTGCGCGGCACGATGGTGCGGAACACCTGGTCGCCGAAATGGTTGGTCAGTTCGGCCGACACCGCGTTGGCCAGGTTGTTGCGCACGTCGAACATGGTGCGCAGCACGCCTTCGATCTCCAGCTTCGGGTTGAGCCGCGCCTTGAGCGCCTCGATGGTGTCCAGCAGCGCGCTCAGGCCTTCCAGCGCGTAGTACTCGCACTGCATCGGCACCAGCACCGAGTCGGCCGCGGTCAGCGCGTTGAGCGTGAGCAGCGACAGCGCCGGCGGGCAGTCGATGAGGATGAAGTCGTAGTCGCTCGCGCAGCGGTTCCAGCGCGCTGCTTGAGGCGCTGCTCGCGGCCGTCGATCGTCCATCAGCTGGATCTCGGCGGCGGTCAGGTCGATGTTGCCGGGCAGCAGGTCGAAGCCTTCCGGCGTGCGTCACGATCGCGCGGCGCGCGTCGCGCTTCGCCGCAGCAGCACGTCGCAGATGGAGGCCTCGAGCTCGCGCTTGTCGACGCCGCTGCCCATGGTCGCGTTGCCCTGCGGGTCCAGGTCGACCAGCAGCACGCGCTTGGGCGCGCGCGCCAGCGCGGCGGCCAGGTTGACCGCGGTGGTGGTCTTGCCGACGCCGCCCTTCTGGTTGGCGATGGCGATGATGCGGGCCATGCGGCGTCGTGCCCGTGATGGGCCGGTCGTGCGCGAGCCGGCATGCGAAGCGGACGGCCCGCGCGGGGCGCGGCGCCGGACCGGCGATTATGCCCGCGCCCGTCAGGCGCTTGGCGAACGCCCGCGACCGGGCGTCGCCGCCACCCGGTTCAGCGTGGGCCGGCGCGTCAGGCCTCGCGGCGACGACCACCAGGTGGCGCTCGCCGCCAGGCCCGGCACGCACAGCGGGTGCACGGCCGCCACCGCCCAGCCCGCGGGCAGCGCGGCGATCTCCTCGTCCGGCTGCACGCCCTTCATCGCCAGCAGGCGGCCGCCCGGCTTCAGCAGGTGGCCGCCCACGTTCGATGATGCAGCGGCAGCGTGGCCAGCGCGCGGGCGGTGATCGCGTCGAAGGCGCCCGGCTCGTCCAGCGCCTCGGCGCGCGACTCGGCCACGCGCGCGTTGGCCAGCCCCAGCTGTGCGCACCGCCTCGCGCAGGAAGCGCGCCTTCTTGCCGTTGCTCTCCACCAGCGTGACCTGCAGGCCGGGCTTGGCGATCGCCAGCGGGATGCCCGGCAGGCCGGGGCCGGTGCCCAGGTCGGCCAGCGCGCCGCCGGCGCGGCGAGGTCGACAGGGATGCATCGCCAGCGAGTCGAGCAGGTGCTTGGCCACCATCTCGCGCGGGTCGCGGATCGCGGTCAGGTTGTAGGTGCGGTTCCAGCGCGCCAGCAGCGCCAGGTAGGCGAGCAGCGGCGTCGCCAGGACCGGGTCGAGCTGCAGGTCGATCAGGCCCGCGCGCAGCAGGCGGCGCCAGGTCGTCGGGAAGGGCGTGGGGCATGTTCATGATGCAACAGTATCGCCGCAGCAACGCTCAGCCGGCCATGCGCGGGCGCCACGCCAGCGCCGCACAAAGCCCGGCGCCGGCACCAGCTCGTGCAGGCGCCAGTCGCCGGGGCGGCCGAGCGCGGGGTCGCAGTCGCGCAAGACGCAGTCCGGTGGCCGTGTCCTCGAAGCGCAGCCGGTGCAGCCCGAACGACAGGCCGTGGCCGTGCGCCTTCAGCACCGCCTCCTTGGCGCACCACAGCCGCAGGAAGGCGTGGTCGCGGGCGTCGCCCGTGGCCTGCGCAGCCAGCCAGTCGTGCTCGCCCGCCGTGAAGTAGCGCGCGCGCCACCGCCAGCGCGCGCGGCCGGGGCCGCCGCCACTCCATGTCGACCCCGACCGCCACGTGCTCGCCCAGCGCGACCAGCAGGCCGTCGCCACTGTGGCTCCAGTTGCAGTCGTGGCAGGCGCGCGGCGTGCAGAGTTGCGGCCGGCCGCGCGCGTCGCGTTGCAGGGTGACCGGGCCGCCCTCGCCGGCCAGCTGCGCCTGCAGCCACGCCTGCACCTGCGCCTCGGGCGCAATCCCGGGCTGGCGCGGTTGCCAGGACCAGGCGGGGACAACCCCGGAATGCATGGGCGACGACAGCGACATGAATGGGCGGGTGGGCGGGTGCGGGACCGCCAGCGTAAGCTACGGGCCGGATGCGGCCACGGCCGTCCACAGGGGGTGGTGCGGATCGCAGGCGGCCGGCACCACGGTACGGAGCTCAGCAGGGGCCATGCATCGATGTCAGCGGTAATCGACACCGGCCACGCCGGCCCGCCCGGGCATCGCCCCGCGACGTCCCCCATGGCCTTGGGCGACGCAACGCGCGCGATCGTGTTCGACGCCACCGGTGAGCGCTCGCTGGCGCGCTTCCATGCCGAGGTGCGCGCGCTGGCGGCGCTGCTGCCCGACGGCCGCCACGCCATCAACCTGTGCGAGGACCGCTACCGGTTCCTGGTCGCCTTCTGCGCGGCCGCCCTGCGCGGCCAGATCACGCTGTTGCCGCCGTCGCGCGCGCCGCGCGTGGTCGACGACGTGCTGGCCCAGCACCCGGACGCCTACTGCCTGGGCGACGGGCCGCTGGCATCCGGCGCCGCCGCGCTACCTGCGCCTGCCCGACCGCGCTGCCGCAGGCTCGACGGCCCGCCGCCGGTGCTGGACGATGGCGCGCTGGTCGCCATCGGCTTCACCTCCGGCAGCACCGGCCAGCCGCGAGCCCAACCCGAAGACCTGGGCCGCCTTCCGCACCAGCACCGCGCAGAACCTCGCCGCGCTGGCCGATCTGCTGGCGCCGCACGGCAGCACCCATGTGGTGGCCACCGTGCCGCCGCAGCACATGTACGGCATGGAGATGTCGGTGCTGCTGCCGCTGCTGGGCGCCGTCGGCGATGCACGGCGCGCGCCCGTTCTTCCCCGGCGATGTCGCGCGCGCGCTGCGCCGACTCGGCCGCGCCGGCGCTGCTGGTGACCACGCCGGTGCACCTGCGCGCGCTGCTGCGAATCGGGCATCGCGATGCCGCCGATGGCCGGCATCGTCTCGGCCACCGCGCCGCTGTCGCGCCGAACTGGCCGCGCGAGGCCGAGTCGCGCTTCGGCTGCGAGGTGCGCGAGCTGTTCGGCTCGACCGAAACCTGCGTGTTCGCACGCCGCCGCACCGCGGTCGACGAGGCCTGGACGCCTGCTGCCGGGCGTGCGCCTGCCGCCGCAGCCCGACGGCACCGCGGTGCACGCGCCGCACCTGCCGCAGCCGGTCGCGCTGGCCGACCTGGTCGAAATGCTCGACGACGGCCGCTTCGTGCTGCGCGGGCGCAGCGCCGACCTGCTGGAGATCGCCGGCAAGCGCGCCTCGCTCGGCGACCTCACCCGCAAGCTGCTGGCCATGCCGGGCGTGCTCGATGGCGTGGTATTCCAGCTCGACCCGACCGAGGACGCGGGCATCCGCCGCATCGCCGCGCTGGTGGTGGCGCCCGGACGCGGACGAGGCGGGCATCCTGCGCGCACTGCGCGGCGCGATCGACCCCGTGTTCCTGCCCCGGCCGCTGCGCTGCATCGCAGCATTGCCACGCAACGAAACCGGCAAGCTGCCGCGCGCAGGCCGCTGGCCGCGCTGCTGGCCTCGCCCTGAGGCGCGATTCGCACATCGGCGGCCGTGTCGCCTACCGGGACGGCCGCTTTCGCCGACATCCGCCGTCACATCGCGCTGTTAAGACTGTGCCTGCCCCTGACGCAGGGGAGCACGAATCCCTCTGACCAGATTAAGGAGACACACGCGATGGGTATCATCATTTGGCTGATCGTTGGCGGCATCATCGGCTGGATTGCCAGCATGATCATGAAGACCGATGGCCAGCAGGGCATCATCCTGAACGTCATCGTCGGCATCGTCGGCGCGTTCCTCGGCGGCTGGATCGGCGGCATGCTGGGTATCGGCGGCGGCGACATCAACGACGGCGACTTCAGCCTGTCGGGCCTGCTGCTCTCGCTGGTCGGCGCGGTCGTGCTGCTGGCGATCGTCAACCTGTTCCGTCGCGGTCGCGTGCGCTAAGCACCGCCGACATCCGGACACGCGAAGGCCCGGCATTGCCGGGCCTTCGTTGTTTTGGGGGTGTGTGGATTCGGGATTCGGGATTCGGGATTCGGGATTCGGGATTCGGGATTCGGGATTCGGGATTCGGGATTCGGGAGTCGGGAGTCGGGAGTCGGGAGTCGGGAGTCGGGAAGCATCGCTTCCTTCCCATGTCATCCCGCCCATGTCATCCCGAGCGAAGCGAGGGATCTGCTGTGGCTGTTCAGGTCCGGGCGGTAGGGCAGGTCCCTCGCTTCGCTCGGCACGACATCGTTAGGTCCATTCCGGTTCCCTATTCCCGATTCCCCACTCCCTGCCTCACCCCAACGACACCCACGCCGGCGCGTGGTCGCTCGGCCGGTCCCAGGTGCGCGGCTCGCGGTCGATGCCGGCGCCGCTGCACTGCGCCGCGCAAGCGCCTCCGACACCAGCGTCAGGTCGATGCGCAGGCCCAGGTTGCGGCGGAACGCCGCCTGCCGGTAGTCCCACCAGCTGAACACGCCGCCGTCCTCGTGATGCAGGCGGTAGGCGTCGTGCAGGCCGAGGTCGTACAGCCGGCGCAGCGCGTCGCGTTCGGCGGTCGAGGTCAGGATGTGGCCCTCGTTCCACACCGCCGGGTCGTGCACGTCGCGCGTCGTCCGGGGCGATGTTGAAGTCGCCCAGCACCACCAGCTTGCGGGTGCGCGCGCAGCTCCTTCGTCAGCCAGCCGTGCACCGCCTCCAGCCAGCGCAGCTTGTAGGCGTACTTGTCGGTGCCGACGTCCTGGCCGTTGACCACGTACAGGTTGACGATGCGCACGTCGCCGACGGTCGCGGCGATCACGCGCTTCTGCTCGTCCTCGAAGCCCGGGATGCCGACCTGCACGTCGCTGCGCCGGCGTCGCGCGAGAGGATCGCCACGCCGTTGTAGGTCTTCTGCCCGGCGAACACGCTGCGGTAGCCGGCCTCGGCCAGCGCCGTCGTCGGGGAAGCGCGCGTCCTCGAGCTTGGTCTCCTGCAGCGCCGACGACGTCGGGCGCGGCGCTGCCGCAGCCACTGCTGCAGGTGCGGCAGGCGCACGTTGAGCGAGTTGACGTTCCAGCTGGCGATCCTGATCGGCGTCGAGGTCATTGGCGAAGTCTAGTGCACGCCTGCGCGGGTCGGACTGGCCGGGGCTGGCATCATCGGACGCACGCCCCACGAGGACAGCACGCGATGCCCCAAGACTGGATCGACCTGCGCAGCGACACCGTCACCCGCCCCACCGCCGCCATGCGCGCAGGCGATGGCGGCGCGCGCGAGGTCGGCGACGACGTCTATGGCGAGGACCCGACGGTCAACGCGCTGCAGGACCGGCTGGCCGGCGACCTCGGCTTCGAGGCCGGCGCTGTTCGTGCCCAGCGGCACGCAGTCCAACCTGCTGGCGCTGCTGGCGCACTGCGCAGCGCGGCGACGAGTACCTGGTCGGCATGGACGCGCACACCTACAAGTACGAAGGCGGCGGCGCGGCGGTGCTGGGCTCGATCCAGCCGCAGCCGATCGCGCACGCAGCCGACGGCACGCTGCCGCTGGACGCGGTGGAGCGCGGCGATCAAGCCCGATCGACCCGCACTTCGCCCGCACCCGGCTGCTGTGCCTGGAGAACACCTGGCACGGCCGCGCCGTGCCGCTCGACTACCTGGCGCGAGGCGCGCGCGCTGTGCGACCGGCACGGGCTGGCGCTGCACCTGGACGGCGCGCGCCTGTTCAACGCCGCGGTGGCGCAGGGCGTGCCGGTGCGGCGAGATCGCGCGCCACTTCGACAGCGTGTCGGTGTGCCTGTCCAAGGGGCTGGGCGCGCCGGTGGGCTCGGTGCTGCTGGGCTCAGCGTGCGCTGATCGACCAGGCGCGGCGCTGGCGCAAGGTCGCCGGCGGCGGCATGCGCCAGGCCGGCATCCTGGCCGCGGCCGCGCTGCATGCGCTCGACCACCACGTCGAGCGGCTGGCCGAGGACCACGCGCGCGCCGCGCGGCTGGCGGCGGCGCTGTCCGCGACTGCGGCGTCGAGCGTCGCCGGGCAGCACACCAACATGGTGTTCGTGCAGGTGCCGCGCCGGAATCGACGGCGTCGCTCGCGGACACATGGCCGACGCCGGCGTGCGGGTGTCGCACCGGCTACTGGAGGCAAGCTCCGGCTGGTACTGCACCTGGATGTCGACGACGCCGGCCTGAAGCGCGTGGTCGATGCTTGGGCGGGGTTTCGGGGCTGACTATCTCGCCAACCAGCGGATCACGCGGTCGACCAGCGCCGCGGTAGGGCGGCTTGAGCAGGTCGCTGCGCTGCCCAGCCGCGTTGGCGGAACACCGGCAGCAGCTTGCTGAAGGTGTCGAAGCCGGCGCGGCCGTGGATCGCGCCGATGCCGCTGGGGCCGATGCCGCCGAACGGCAGGCCGTGCACGCCGAAGTGCAGCAGGGTGTCGTTGACGGTGACGCCGCCGGCCAGTGTGGAGGCGAGGATGCGTTCGATGGCTCGCGTTGTCGTGCGCTGAAGGGTACAGCGCCAGCGGCCGGTCGAGCGCGTTGATGCGGTCGATCGCCTCGTCCAGCGCGTCGTAGGCCAGCACCGGCAGGATCGGGCCGAAGATCTCCTCGCGCATCACCGCGGCGTATCGGCCGGCGGGTCGATCACCAAGGTCGGCGGCAACAGCCGTTCGCGCGTCGCGCGCGAGCTCGGTGTCGACCGACAGCGGCTCGATCACCTGCAGGCCGCGCGCGTGCGCGTCGTCGAGGTAGCCGCGCAGGCGCGCGTACTGCGCGTCGTTGATGATGCGGGTGTAGTCGGTGATGCGCGCGAGGTCGCCGTAGCGCGCGCGCACTACGTGCTCGCAGCGCCGCGACGAAGCGCGTCGCGCCGGCCTGCGTCGACCAGCACGTAGTCCACGCCGATGCAGGTCTGGCCGGCGTTGAACCACTTGCCGGTGGCGATGCGCGCGGCCGCGCAGCTCGACCGGGAACCCCGGCGCATACCATCGCCGGCGACTTGCCGCCCAGCTCCAGCGTCACCGGGGTCAGGTTCGGCGCGGCCGCGGCCATCACCTTGCGGCCGACCGCGGTGGAGCCGGTGAACAGCAGGTGGTCGAACGGCAGCGCGGCGAATGCCGCGGCCGACCTCCGCGCCGCCCAGCGCGACCGCCACGCGTCGGCCGGGAAGACGTCGGCCAGCAGCTGCGCGCAGCCATGCGCTGGTGCGCGGGCGTGTGCTCGGACGGCTTCAGGTACACGTGGTTGCCGGCGGCGATGGCGGAGACCAGCGGCACCAGCGCCAGGTTCACCGGGTAGTTCCACGGCGAGATGATGCCGACCACGCCGACGCGGCTCGCGCCGCAGCTCCGCGCGCGCGCCGGCCAGAAGCGCCAGCCGACGGCCACGCGCTCGCGGCCGCATCCAGCGCCGCAGGTGGCGCAGCACGTGGTCGATCTCGGCCAGCACGATCATGCCTCGGAGATCAGGTTCTCGTGCTCGCTGCGGTGGCCGAAGTCGGCCTGGATCGCCGCGTCCATCGCCGGCAGCCGCTCGCGCAGCGCGCGCGCGCAGGCGCTGCAGGTCGGCGCGGCGCTGGGCCTAGTCGGGCTTGCGCGCCTGCCAGGCGGCGCGCAGCCGGCGGTGGGTGGCGGCGAGCTCGGTCGGGCGTGGTGTCGGCGGCGGTGTCCATGGCGGCAGTGTAGGACCGCGACGTTGCGCGGCGATCAACGGCTGCCCGCGCGCGACACGCGGACTAGAATGCGGGCATGACCCTGCGCCCCTACCTCGACCAGTCCCCCCGCCTCGGCGAGCGCGTCTACGTCGACCCGGCCGCCACCGTGATCGGCGACGTCGAGCTCGGCGACGACGTGTCGGTCTGGCCCGGCACCGTGGTCCGCGGCGACGTCAACTTCATCCGCATCGGCGCGCGCACCAACGTCCAGGACGGCACCGTCATCCATGTCAGCCACGACGGCCCGCACGCCAAGCTCGGCGGCTTCTCCACGGTGATCGGCGAGGACGTGACCATCGGCCACGAGGCCATCATCCACGCCTGCACGCATCGGCGACGCGGCCTGATCGGCATGGGCGCGATCGTGCTCGACGGCGCGGTGGTGGAACGCACGGCTTCGTCGGCGCCGGCGCGGTGGTGCCGCCGGGCAAGACCGTCGGCGAGGGCGAGCTGTGGCTGGGCAACCCGGCGCGCCAGGTGCGCATGCTGTCGGAGACGCGAGATCGAGGGGCTGTACTACTCGGCGCAGCACTACGTGCGCCTGAAGGACCAGTACCTGGGCATCACCGAGGTCTGAGTCGCCCGCCCCGTCCCGCCTGTAGGAGCGGCTTCAGCCGCGATGCGTTTGCGCGGTTCGTCGGTATCGGATCCTTGTAGGCGCGATGTAAGTCGCGACCGCACCCCCGGCTACCGACGGGTCGCGACTCACGTCGCTCCTACAACGAAGCCGGGGCTTGCGTCGGCAGGGCAGCCGAAAAGCATCGCGGCTGAAGCCGCTCCTACAACGGCCTTGGGTCGCGAGACGCCAGTGCGGCGGGTGCGGTCAGCGATTCCAGTTCCGCCAGGCGCGTGAGCGCATCCGTGCGGTCGGTGCCGCACATGTCCGCCGATGGCCGCAGCGAAACGCAGAACGTCGGCCGCTCCGGCCGACCGAACAGGCGGCAGCGCTGCTCGTCGTCCAGTTGCACGCAGGGCATGCCGGCGGGTTTGCCGTGTGGCATGCCGGGGATCGGCGAGGCGATCGACGGGGCGATGCAGCACGCCCCGCAACCGGCGCGGCAGGACACGGGCTGGGACAGCGCGCTCATGCGACCGCTGCCATGGGTGCGAACGCAGTCACCCTGACTTCAATCGGCGGTGACCAGCACGTCGTCATGCGCGCGCAGCATCGCGAGACCGGATCCGTCTCGGGACGCACGCCATGCCAGCGCAGGAAGCTCTCGGCGGCCTGTTCGACCAGCATGCCCAGCCCGTCGATCGCCTTGTCGGCGCCGGAGGCGCGCGCCCACGACAGGAAGCCGATCGCCGCCTCGCCATAGCTCAGGTCGACGGCGTCGCCGCGCGGGGCGAACAGGCGGCCCGGCAGCTCCAGCGGAGTGCCGCCACGCGCGGCCGAGGTCGCGTTGACGACCAGGTCGAACACGCCGAGCGTGCCGACATCACTGAGGTAGCGCGGGTGCACGCGGCCGGGCTCGCCCAGCGCGTCGGCCAGCGCGTCGGCGTGGGCACCGTTGCGGTTGACGATGTAGAGGTCTTCCACGCCCGCGTCCAGCAGCGCCGGGGCCACGCCATGCGCGGCGCCTCCCGCCCCGATCAGCAGCGTGCGGCGGCCGCGCAGGTCCTGGCCGTGGCGCTCGGTGAGGTCGCGCACCAGCCCGGCACCGTCGGTGTTGTCGCCTTCCCAGCCGGTGGTCGTGCGGATCAGCGTGTTGACCGCGCCGGCGCGGCGGGCGCGATCGCTCAGGTGCTGACAGATGGTCGCGGCGTGCGCCTTGTGCGGCAGGGTGATGTTGGCGCCGCGCCCGCCCTGGGCGGCGAAGTCGGCCAGTACCGCGTCGAAGCGCTCGGGATCGGCATCGATCGCGGTGTAGTCGAGGGCTATGCCGGTCTGCCGGCCGAACGCGGCGTGGATGCGCGGCGACAGCGAGTGCGCCACTGGGTGGCCGATGACGGCGTAGCGGGCAGGAGACATCGGACACCTCGCTGGACGGATGCGGTGCGGACGGCCATCGTGTGCGGCCCCGCGGTTGACCCCCTGGACAGGACTACGCATGACACGACGCGCCCCGGCCTTCGGGCTTCCGAGTCTACTCGCGCCAATGCTGGCACTGGCGCTGGCGCCGTCCGCGGGTGCGGCGCAGGCGCTGGCCGAGTTCGGCATCGAGGGCATGGGCGTGGTGTCCACGCGCGCCAACGAAACCGGCGCGACGGTGTCGCCCGACGGCCGGCGCATCGTGTTCGCCAGCGACCGCGAAGGCGGCCGCGGCGGTTCGGATCTGTGGCAGGCGGTGCTGTCCGAAGGACGCTGGCAGGAGGCCGCGCCGCTGGCGCTCAACACCGCGGCCGATGAGGTTGAACCGGCCTTCAGTGCCGACGGGGCCTGGCTGTATTTCGCCTCCGACCGCAGCGGCGGAGCGGGCGGCTTCGACCTCTACCGCGCTGCCGTGCACGAGGGTGGCATCGATGCGGCCGAAGCACTGCCCGGCCCCGTCAACACCGCCGGCCACGAGCGCGCGCCCATGCCTTCGCCCGACGGCACGCGCCTGCTGCTGGCCAGCGACGGCCACGGCGGTGCCGGCGGGCTGGACCTGTTGCAGTCGCGGTGGTCGGGCGATGCGTGGGCGATGCCGACGCCCCTGTCGGCCCTCAACACCCCGGCCGACGAGGCCGGCGCCGCGTGGCTGCCGACCGGCGTTGTGGTGTTCGAGCGTGCGGGCGACGGCGCCGCGGCGCGGTTGTACCTGGCCCGCTGCCGGGGCGGCGCGCTCGTCGAAAACGAACCGCTGGCGCTGTCGTTCAACACCGACACGGGCACGACGCGGCGGCCGATGCCCGACTGGAACGCGCCGGACGAGCTGCTGGTCGCCGGCAGCGCGCGTGCGCCACGGGCCGGCGGGCTCGACCTCTACCGGATGCGTGCGCCGCGGGCCGCGGCGGGCGAAGCCTGCGAGTGAGCGCGCCACACAGGCGCGGGCGTCAGCCCTCGCGCAGCCAGCGCGCCGCATCCAGCGCGAAGTAGGTCAGCACGGCGTCGGCGCCGGCGCGCTTGATCGACACCAGCGCCTCCAGCGCGCAGGCGCGTTCGTCCAGCCAGCCGTTCTGCGCGGCGGCCTTGAGCATCGCGTACTCGCCGCTGACCTGGTAGACGAACGTCGGCACGCCGAAGTCGTCCTTCACCCGGCGCACGATGTCCAGGTACGGCAGGCCCGGCTTGACCATCACCATGTCGGCGCCCTCGTCCAGGTCGAGCGCGACTTCGCGCAGCGCCTCGTCGGTGTTGGCCGGGTCCATCTGGTAGGTGTACTTGTTGCCCTTGCCCAGCGCGCCGGCGCGGCCGACCGCGTCGCGGAACGGGCCGTAGAACGCGCTGGCGTACTTGGCGCTGTAGGCCAGGATGCGCGTGTGCACGTGGCCGCCGTGCTCCAGCGCGTCGCGGATCGCGCCGATGCGCCCGTCCATCATGTCGCTGGGCGCGACCACGTCGGCGCCGGCGCGCGGCATGCGACAGCGCCTGCTTGCACCAGCGCCTCGACGGTCTCGTCGTTGAGGACGTAGCCGGTGTCGTCGATCAGGCCGTCCTGGCCGTGCGTGGTGTAGGGGTCGAGTGCGACGTCGGTGATCACGCCCAGTTCCGGGAAGCGCTGCTTGAGCGCGACGCACCGCGCGCTGCACCAGGCCGTCCTCGGCCCATGCCGCCTCGGCAGTCGAGCGACTTGGCCTCGGGCGCGGTGACCGGGAACAGCGCCAGCGCCGGGATGCCCAGCTCGCACGCGCCTGCTCGGCCACGCGCAGCAGCTCGTCGATCGACAGCCGCTCCACGCCCGGCATCGAGGCGACCGCCTCGCGGCCGGCCTGCTCGTGCACGAACACCGGGTAGATCAGGTCGTCGGCGGTCAGGACCGTCTCGCGCATCAGCCGGCGCGAGAACTCGTCGCGGCGCATCCGCCGCAGGCGTGTAGTGGGATAGCTCATGGACACGATTCTACGGCGCGTCCGGCACGGGCGGCCGCATGTCCTCGCCCACCGGGCATGCACCCGCCTTGCCGCGGCGTTGACGGCGCGCTGCCGAAGCTCGCGCGATGCCCCGTCGACCCCCACCTTCCCCGACCCCGCCGACCGCCGCCGGCAACGACGCCGCCATCGCCCACGCCCGTGCCGCGGGCCTGCGCTACGTCAGCGACCTGGATCCGGGCTACACGCGCCGGCGCACCGGCAGCGGCTTCAGCTACCAGGACCCGCAGGGCCGCGCGGTGCGCGATGCCGAGGAGCTGCAGCGCATCCGCGCGCTGGCGGTGCCACCGGCGTACACCGAGGTGTGGATCTGCCCGCATCCCAAGGGCCACCTGCAGGCCACCGGGCGCGACGCGCGCCGGCGCAAGCAGTACCGCTACCACGCCGAGTGGCAGCGGGTGCGCGGCGAGGGCAAGTTCGACCGCATCATCGCCTTCGGCCAGGCCCTGCCCCGGCTGCGGCGGCGGCTCAAGCGCGACCTCGCCCTGCCCGGCCATCCGCGCGACAAGGTGCTGGCCATTGCCGTGGGCGTGATGGCGGCCACGCTGATCCGCGTGGGCAACGACACCTACGCGCGCAGCAACAAGTCCTTCGGGCTGACCACGCTGCGCAACCGGCACATCGCGTTCCTGCGCGGCGGCCGGGCGCGGCTGAAGTTCCGCGGCAAGGGCGGGCTCGAACACGACATCGAGCTGGACGACGTGCGCCTGGCGGGGGCCATCCGCAAGATCCAGCAGCTGCCGGGGCAGGCACTGTTCCAGTACCGCGACGACGACGGCACGCTGCAGCCGGTGGACTCCGGGGACATCAACGACTACCTGCGCGAGGCGATGGGCACCGAATTCACCGCCAAGGACTTCCGCACCTGGGGCGGCACGCTGGCGGCGTTCCAGCGTTTTGCCGGTACGCCGCTGCCGGAGCCGACGCGTGGCGACCAACCCAGTGACACCGCCCTGCGGGCGGTGGAGAAAGCAGTCATCAGCGAGGTGGCGCACGTGCTGGGCAACACGCCGGCGGTGTGCCGCAAGGCGTATGTCGACCCGTCGGTGCTGGCCGGTTGGCGCGACGGCTCGCTGGCCCGCGCGGCCGATGGCGCACGCGGCGCGCGGCAGTGGGAAGCGGCGACGCTCAAGTTCCTCAGGCGCGCGCGCATGGCGGCGCGGCGCGGTGCCAAGGTCAAGGCGTAGGAACGTCAGGGCACTTTGAATAACCTGGCAGTCTTGTCATTCCCGCGAAGGCGGGAATCGATGGACGTTATGCCGCTGAAATCCAACGTGCCTGGATTCCCGCCTTCGCCGGAATGACGGCTCTGGGTTTCGGGTGCGACAGCGAGCTGGATGGCAAATGAGGTCGCGCTCAACCGCAGCGAACGCCGGCGATGACGTTGTTGGCGTCGACATCGATGTTGAGCCGGCTTTCGATGAAGTCCATCGTCACCATGTGGTCAGGCGGGATGACCCGTACCGTGCGTGCGCCGGCCGCCACGCGTGCGCGCTCGACCGTCGCATCGGTGGCCGCCTGCCCGACGTATGCGGATGCGGCGTCGGCATTGCAGGTCTGCGCCACGGCCGGCTGCGGATCCGACATCGGCGGAGCACCGGCCTGAGTGGGAGTGGCGGGGTCGGTGGGCATTGCTTCGGGCGCGGCCGCCGATACCCCGCGCGCTCGCTCGCCGTCGTCAGGAGCTGCCGGGCCCGCAGCGGTGTCCGTCGGTGCAGCGGCATCGGCTGCGGTTTCGGGCTCGCCGGTGCCCGGCACGGTGCCGGTGCAGGCGGCCATCACGAAGGGCAGCAGGACAGCAACAAGGGCGTGGCGCATGGTCGGGCTCCGGTACGGCGTGAGATGCAGGTCAGCGTGCGGAACGATCAGCCGCAGCGCAGGCCGGTGATGGCGCCGCGGTCGTTGACGTCGACGTTGATGCGGTCGGGGCGGTAATCCATAGTCGCGGCATCGCCCGGACGCAGCACGCGCGCGTCGCGGCTGTTGGTGTCGCGCAGGATGCGGTTGACCACGTCGTCGTTGACGGCCTGGCCCACGGCCCAGCGCGCGCCCTCGGCATTGCAGGGTCCGGTCATCGGCGCGGTGCCGGGTGGCGGCGGCATGGTGGCGCAGGCGGCGACGGACAGCACCAGCACCAGGGCCGGCAGTACGGGCAAGGCAAGGGCACTGCGGGTCATGGCAACGCTCCGGGTGGGGATCGCGGGAGCCTGCCGGCGCCCGCGTGTGGGGCGCATGAAGACAAAAAACCGTCGCGTTCAGCCGCAGGCGGCGCGCAGGATCACGCCGTTGTCGTCGACGTCCAGGTTGAGCCGCGACGCGCTGTAGTCCGCCGTCACCGGTTCCCGGGGCCCGATCACGCGCACGCTGTCGGCGCTGCCCAGTTCGCGCGCCAGGTCGAGGTTGGACGGCGTCGCCGCGTGTCCGGCCAGCGCATCCACGCGCGATGCGTCACAGGCACGCGTGGCTTGCCCCTCACGGACAGCCGGACGATCCTGCACCGCGCGGCTGTCCGCGGTCGCGATGCTGTCCATGGCGGGTACGGCAGTACGCGTGGCGGTGGTGGCGTCGGTCGTCGGGTCCGGGGCGCACGCGGTGGACGCGGTCGCCAGCAACAGGGCCAGCGATATCCGGGGCAGCATCGGGGGCGAAACGGACATCGGGGCTCCAGCACGGCGACACTGCGCAGTGTGCGCGGCGACACGTTGCGATCGCGTCAACCTGAGTGCTGCGCATCGGCCTCGTGCACGTCCACCAGCCGCTGCACCAACCGCGCGAGCGTCACCACGTCCTGGTGGTTGTGCGCGCACACGCGGCGCAGCAGCGACGACGACGCCGCCGCGCAGGTACGACAGCCAGGCCGCTGGCGCCTGCGCGCCCGGCAGGTCGTCCTCGCGCACGATGCCGAGCAGCTCGCGTTCGACCGTCGCCAGGCGGCAGTTCTCCCACGTGCCGCGGTAGCGGCGGCGCGTCGGGAACAGCAGGTCGACGTGGTCCAGCGGCGAGACCGGGCACGGCAGCCGCGCCAGCCGGTAGCGGGTTTTCAACAGCGGCGCGTCGTAGCAGCGGCCGTTGTAGCTCGACAGCACGGTGGTCGGCGCCAGCCACGTCGCGAACTCGCGCAACATTGCCGATTCGGCAGCCAGCGTGGTGATCAGCAGCTGGCGCACGCGCAGGCCGTCGCCGTGCAGCGGGTGCACGTGCCAGTCGGCCGCGCCGATCTGGAACGCGCGCGTGCCGGTGCCGCCGGCCAGGCCGGTGGTTTCGGTGTCCAAGAACAGCAGCGCGCGCGGGTCGATGCATTCGCCCTCGCGCCTGGCGAAGGCGAGCGAAAGCGGCAGGGGCGGTGCCGGCAGCGGCAGGTGGGCTTCGATCAGGCGCAGGCCCGGGGCGATCTCCTCGCCCGGCAGCGAGCGGTCGACCGGCCCGCGCGGCACGGCGACGAAAGGCTTGCGTTCGCGTACGCCGAGCAGGCGCCGCAGGGTATCGATGGACGTCGGCGCGGCGCCGTCGTTGGCGGCGGGCGCGTGTGCAGGCGGTATCGAAGCGGTGGGCGCCGGATGCGGCGACATGGCCGGTGCGGGGTGCACAGGTGAGCCGGTGCCGGCCTGGCGTTTCAGTGCGCGCAGTTTTTCCAGAGTGACGCTCATGCCGCGTCACCAACCATCAATCCCAGCACACGCAGCGCCAGCGATTTCGGGGTGGCCTCCTCGCGCCCCTCGTCGACCGCCAGCACCGGACCCACGCACGCGGGACACCCGGCGCGGCAGTCGCAGCGTTCGACCAGTTCGGCCGCGCGCCGCACCAGTTCCTCCTGCCGCGTCCACAACGGTTCGCTCAGCCCGACGCCGCCGGGGAAGTTGTCGTACAGGTACACCGTCGGCACGAACTGGCGGCAAGACTCCAGCGCGTCCCCGTCCACGCCGCCGGGCACCAGCGCGTTGCCGCCCTCCACGCCGCGCAGCTGGCCGCGGCCCTTGGCATCGGCGGTGGCGAACCACGCGCCGTCGCCATTGCCGACCGCCTTCTGCAGGTCGCGCGCGTCGGCCATCACGGCGACCGTCGCCACCACATGCAGCGCGTGCGCCGCGCCGAGGAACCCGTCCAAGGCGTCCTGGCGCGAGGCGAACCACGCCAGCAGCACCGCCTGCGGCAGCTGCCACCACGCCGCGGTGGTGTGCAACTCCTGGTCGGGCAGGTTGACCGGGCCGTAGCCGATGTTCTCGTGCGTGTAGTAGCGGATCTTCTTGTAGCCGGCCACGCGCCGGACCACGTGCACCTCGCCGTGCTGGGCATCGCCCCGGCCTGCGGCGCAGCCGTCGAAGCGCTCGAGCACCTTCAACTTCGTGTAGTCGATCGAGTCGGTGTAGTAGTCCACGAACGTGCGCGTCACGAACGCCTTGCGGCCTTCCCAGTCCAATCGCTCCACCTGGTAGGGCGTGGACTGCACCATGTGGATCGCGCCCTCGTACAGGGTGAGCGCGGCGGCCGAGTAGTCGACCTCGGCGATGATCGTCTGGCGGCCGTCGCTGCGGTCGACCACCACGAAGTTGCCGTCAGCCACCGAACGCAGCGACACCGCATTGGCGGGGTAGCTGTCGGCGATCCATTCCCAGCGCTCGCCCTCGCGGTGCACGACCTCGGTCTCGGCCAGCGCCTCCAGGTACACCGACGGGTCGATCGGCCCGAACATCTCGCGCGTGGTGAAGGGCAGTTCGAAGGCGGCGCAACGGATGTGGTCGAACAGCACCAGCGGCTGGTCCGGGGCGATGCGTGCGTGCTCGGGCGAGGCGTCGGCGAAGAAGTCCGGATGCCGGCCCACGTACTGGTCCAGCGGCTGGCTGCTGGCAACCATCACCCCCAGGCTCGGTTGCTGCCGGCGCCCGGCGCGGCCGAAGCGCTGCCACGTGGCCGCCACCGTGCCCGGGTAGCCGTTGAGCACGACCACGTCGAGCGCACCGATGTCCACGCCCAGTTCCAGCGCCGAGGTGCTGACGATGCCGTCGACGTTGCCGGCGCGCATCGAGCGCTCGACCTCGCGCCGCTCGGTCGGCAGGTAGCCGCCGCGGTAGGCGCGGATGCGCGCGGGCTTGCGCGGATCGGAGTCGAAGATGTCCTTGAGGTACTTGGTCAGCACCTCGACCATCAAACGCGTCTGCGCGAATACCAGCGTCTTGAGCCCCGACTTGATCGCGATGCGCGCGATGCGGTTGCTCTGCGAGCGCGCCGAAGCGCGCAGGCCGAGGTCGGGGTTTACCACCGGCGGGTTCCACAGCAGCACGTGCTTGTCGCCGGTGGGGGCGCCGGACTCGGTGATGGCGTGCACGCGGTCCTCGATCAGCGCGCGCGCGTGCTCGGCCGGGTTGCCGATCGTCGCCGAGCACAGGATGAACTGCGGGCGCACGCCGTAGAACGCGCAGATGCGCTTGAGCCGCCGCAGCACGTTGGCGACGTGGCTGCCGAACACGCCGCGGTAGGTGTGCACCTCGTCGATCACGACGAAGCGCAGGTTCTCGAAGAACTGCGCCCACTTGGTGTGGTGCGGCAGGATCGCCTGGTGGAGCATGTCCGGGTTGGACACGACGATGTCGCCGTGCAGGCGGATCGCCTGGCGTGCATCGCCGGGCGTATCGCCGTCGAAGGTGAAGGCCTTCAGCCCGAGGTCGCCGGCGCGGTTGAGCTCCAGCAGCTCGGCCACCTGGTCCTGCGCCAGCGCCTTGGTCGGAAACAGATAGAGCGCCTTGGCTGCCCCGCCGCTGCTGCGCGCATTCATCACCGACGCGGCAACCGGCAGCGTGTAGCACAGCGACTTGCCCGAGGCGGTGGGGGTGACGATGGCGACGTGTTCGCCGCGCTGCGTCGCCTCCCACGCCTCGGCCTGGTGCGAGTAGAGCCGGTCGATGCCGCGCGCGCGCAATGCCGAGGCCAGCGCCTCGGGCACGTCGTCGGGAATCGGGGCGTAGCGGCCTTCGCGGCCGGGAATGGTGAAGCTGCCGGTGATGCGGTCGGCATAGCGGCGCTCCAGCGCCTGCGTCAGCGCTCCGCCGTCGCCCGCGCGACGGCCGTTCCCGGGCAGGGCCAGCGCCTGCTGCTCGTCCTCCACCCGCCGTGCCAGTGCGTGCCCCATGCCGTCTCCCACCCCTGCCGCCGAAGGCAGGCAGTGGGCCCGGAAGGCGTCGCACGCGGTGAGACTGGGCAGGTCAGGGCTGCAGTTCGGACCGATCGACGTCCCTTGCTGCACGCGCGCGCAGCCGCCGCGGGCTGGACACGCCGATGCCACGGGGGTCGCCGGCGGTGTACAGCGTCACGTGCGGCGGTGGCACGGGCAGCTGGCGGCCCAGCAGGCGGCCGAGTTCGATCTGCAGCGGGGCCATCGCGGGCAGGTGGACGTGTTCGATCACCGAATGCGCGATGCCGCGCTGTCCGTCCTCGTCCAATGCCCTGCACAGCAGTTGCAGGCGGCCGGTGCGCCGGGGCGTGGCACCGTGCGCGTGCAGCACGCGGGCCACGGTGGCGCGCAGGCGCTCGCGCGGGACGGTGCGCAGCAGTTCCTCGCCCAGCGTCGACCCGACCAGCGTGACGTGCAGTTCGGCCTTGGGCTGCAGTGTGATGCCGTCGATGGTCACCGGCGCGACTGGCGGCGGCCAGTGCGCGAGCGAAAGCGGGAGGATCAGCGATGGAGTGAAGCCGGACGTGTCCATCGGAGAGGCACCACTGCCGGAGGTGGGAGCGGCGCCTACGCCTCGAAGCCACCCGCCGCCGGTGTCACCGCCGGAGGTGCGGGCGCATCGCCCAGCATCTGCCGCCAGGCGTGGTACAGCGCACCGGCCATCACCGGCATCAGCACCGCCATCATCAGCAACTGGCCGACGAACAGCGCCGCGGTCTGGCCGACGGCCCACCCGAGCAGCGCGGTGACGATATTGATCGCCACGCTGATCGCCAGCACGGCGATGACGGTCAGCACAATCAGCAGCAGCACCGCCGGCAGGTTGCGCAGGCAGGCGCGGAAGCTGGCGCCCATCGCGGCGAACGCGCCACGGTCGGTGAACATCACGTCCGGAATGGCGATGAAGGTGAAGAAGCCCACCGCCACGCCCACCACCATCGCCAGCAGCAGCCAGCCGAACATGCGGTCGGTCGGCAGGGTTTCCATGAGCGCCGGGTCCGGGTTGTCCTGCATCTGCTGCATGACGTTGGCCATCTGCTGCAGCTGCTCGGGGCCGAACATCACCAGCAGCAGGACGACCAGCACGATCAGCGCGGCGACCTGGGGCAGCAGCATCGCCAGCAGCCGCCCGGTCTTGCCGTCGCGCACGCCCTGGGCCAGGTGCGCGGGCTGCGCGCTGCGGCCCTGCTCGACCTCGCGCGCGGCATAGATGATGCCGCCGAACAGGATGGGGCCCAGCAGCGCCACCAGGAAGGTCAGCCACAGCTGGCCGGTCATCGCCGCGCCCAGCGACAGCGCACCCCAGATCGCGCCCAGCAGGCCCAATGCCAGCGGCGCCTTGCGCCACAGGCCGAAGCCGGCCAACAGCCATTCCGCGCCGGCGTTGAACGGCACTTTGCGAATCTGCGTCATCACGGTCCCCGGGTGCATGTGTGGTGCGGCCAGCGCGCATCTTAAGCCAGCGCGCGGCCGGACCGGACCGGCGAGGGGAGCGTGGCGTTGCCGCGGGAGCCCGGGCGTTACCGCCGTGCCAGCCCGCGGGCGTGGTGAACGAAGCGCTTGAGCACCCGGCGCGCCTCCGGGGCGGCGCGCACGTTGCGGGTGATCGTCTTCGGGCAGTGGCCCTCCTGCTGCAGGGCGACGCGGCGGGCGTGCACGTAGCCGCGCATGTGGGTGGCGCTGAATTCAGGGTGGAACTGCACGCCCCACGCCGCCTCGCCCCAGCGGAAGGCGTGGCAGGCGTCGTGCTCCGAGCGCGCCAGCACGGTGGCGCCCGGCGGCGGCGTCAGCACCGTCTGCAGGTGCGTGACCTGGGCGGCGAAGCGCTCGGGGATCGGGCCGAATACCGGATCGTCCTGCGCGGCCGGGTGCAGCTGGATGTCGACCGTGCCCATTTCGCGGCCGCCCGGGTGGTCGCCGACCTGCCCGCCCAGCGCATGCGCCAGCAGCTGGTGGCCGTAGCAGATGCCGAACACCGGCGTGCCGGCGTGCGCGGCGTCGCGCAGCCAGGCGGCACTGGCCTCGGACCAGTCGGCGCGGTCGGTGACCATCGCGCCGGAACCGGTGACGATCACTCCGCCGAAGCCCTCGCGCGGCGGCAGCGGCTCGCCGCCCTGGACATTGACGGCTGGCGCCTCATCCTCGTGCAGGCCGGCGGCGACGCGGATCCAGTGGGGGAAGCCGCGGTAACGGCGCATGGAGGCGACCGGCTGGCCGGTCTCGAGGATCAGGAAAGGGGGCATGGGACCTGCAGGATCAGTCTTGCGGCGGGAGGACGGACACGACTTCGGCGATTGTAGTCAGCCCCTGCGCCACCTTGTCGGCCGCCGCCATCCGCAGCGTGCGCATGCCGTCCTCGCCGGCCGCGCGCGAGAACGCGGCCAGGTCGATGTCGGCGGTGATGCGCCCGCGCAGGCGCGGGGTGATCGGTCAGCAGCTCGTACAGGCCGACCCGGCCCAGATAGCCGGTGCGCCGGCACTCCAGGCAGCCGACCGCGGCGTGCGGGTGCTGGACCGGAGGCGGCGGCGCGTCGCCCAGCAGGCTGCGCCAGTCCCCGGCGTCCATTGTCGCGGGCTGCTTGCAGTGCGGGCACAGCGTGCGCACCAGGCGCTGCGCCAGCACGCCGTTGAGCGTGGACGCGATCAGGTAGTGCGGCACGCCCAGGTCGAGCAGGCGGGTGATCGCCGACGGCGCATCGTTGGTGTGCAGGGTCGACAGCACCAGGTGGCCGGTGAGCGAGGCCTGCACCGCCATCTGCGCGGTTTCCAGGTCGCGGATCTCGCCGATCATGATGATGTCCGGATCCTGCCGCAGCAGCGTGCGCACGCCCGGCGGCGAAGTCCAGGTCGATCGCGCGGCTGCACCTGCATCTGGTTGAACTCCGGCGCGACCATCTCGATCGGGTCCTCGACGCGTGCAGACGTTGACGTCGGGCGTCGCGAGCCGCTTGAGCGTCGAGTACAGCGTGGTGGTCTTGCCCGAGCCGGTCGGGCCGGTGACCAGCACGATGCCGTGCGGGCGCTCGACCAGCGCGTTCCATGCGGCTGCCTCGTCCGGCGCTGAAACCGAGCTGGCTCGATGTCTTGATCGCCGTGTCCGGGTCGAAGATGCGCATCACGCACTTCTCGCCGAACGCGGTCGGCATGGTCGACAGGCGCATCTCGACCTCGCGCCCGCCCGGCGAGCGCGTCTTGATGCGCCCGTCCTGCGGGCGGCGGCGCTCGGCCAGGTCCATGCGGCCCGAGCACCTTGATGCGGCTGACCACCGCGGTCATCACCGGCGTGCGGCAATTCGAACACCTTGTGCAGCACGCCGTCGATGCGGAAGCGCATGCGCGCCGATGTCGCGGCGCGGCTCGAGGTGGATGTCGGAGGCGCGCTGCTCGTAGGCGTACTGCAGCAGCCAGTCGACGATGTGCACGACGTGCTGGTCGTCGGCGCCGACCTCGCCGGCGCGGCCCAGCTCGACCAGCTGCTCGAAGCTGGGCATGCCGCCGCGCCTGCTCGTCGCCCTCGTCCTTGCGCGCCGCGCACCGAGCGCGTCACGCCGAAGAACTCCATCGTGTAGCGGTGCAGGTCCAGCGGGTTGGCCACGACCAGTTCGATCTCGCGGCGCAGCAGGTGCTGCAGGTCGGCGCAGCCAGCGCCAGTGTCGATCGGCTCGCTGGTGGCGATCAGCACGCGCTCGTGGCTGACCGCGACCGGCAGGATGCGGTGGCGCGCGCGCGTAGGCGTGCGAGACCACCGCGGTGACGGCGGCCACGTCGACCTTGGTCGGATCGATGCGCAGGTAGCGGCGGCCGGTCTCGTGCGCCAGCCATTCGGTCAGGCGCTCCAGGCTCAGCTCGGTGCCGGGGTGGCGGCGTCGAGTCCAGCTTGAGGTTGGCCAGCAGCACCAGCGGATGGACGTCGCCCGGGTGCGCGGGCGGCCGCGGTGCCGCGCGCGCGCTCGGCGTCGCTCGCGGCGAGCAGGCCGTCCTCGGCCAGGGTCGCGGCGACCCGCGCCAGCGTCAGACGCCCGGGCGGCGAGACGCGAGGGCGCCGGCGGGGCGACCTCGCCGGGCACGTATCGCGGCTCGCTCAAGCCGTCGCTCCTGCGGGTGCGGTCGACAAAAGAATGCGCGATGGAAGCGGCGGCGGCCGCGTGCGGTCGGACGCCGTGAAGGCGCTGGCTATACTAGCGCGCCGCCTGCAGCACGCGCCCTTTCCGCCATGACCGACGCCGCACGTTCCAGCAGCTGATCCAGACGCCTCAACGCCTACTGGGCGGAGCAGGGCTGCGTGCTGATCCAGCCGCTCGACCTCGAGGTCGGCGCCGGCACCTTCCACCCGGCCACGTTCCTGCGCGCGCTCGGCCCCGAGCCGTGGAACGCCGCCTACGTGCAGCCCTGCCGCCGCCCCACCGACGGCCGCTACGGCGACAACCCCAACCGCCTGCAGCGCTACTACCAGTACCAGGTGGTGATGAAGCCGAACCCCGACAACATCGTCGAGCTGTACTTCGACTCGCTCAAGGCGCTGGGCATCGATCCGCTGGTGCACGACCTGCGCCTGGTCGAGGACAACTGGGAATCGCCGACGCTCGGCGCCTGGGGCCTGGGCTGGGAGGTCTGGCTCAACGGCATGGAGGTCACCCAGTTCACCTACTTCCAGCAGGCCGGCGGCCTCGAGTGCAAGCCGGTGCTCGGCGAGATCACCTACGGCCTCGAACGCCTGTGCATGTACCTGCAGAACGTCGACAACGTGTTCGACCTGGTGTGGACGCACGGCCCGCGACGGCGCGCCGGTGACCTACCGCGACGTCTACCACCAGAACGAGGTCGAGCAGAGCACCTACAACTTCGAGCACGCCGACGTCGCCGAACTGTTCCACCGCTTCGACGCCTGCGAGGCCGAGGCGCTGAAGCTGATCGAGCTGGGCCTGCCGCTGCCGGCCTACGAGCAGGTGTGCAAGGCCAGCCACAGCTTCAACCTGCTCGACGCGCGCCGCGCGATCTGCGTGACCGAGCGCCAGCGCTACATCCTGCGCGTGCGCAAGCTCGCGCAGGGCGTGGCCGAGGCGTATTACGCGCAGCGCGAGAAGCTGGGGTTTCCGGGGTTGAAGCAGGACTCCAAGGCGGCGTAGTGGATTGGGCCCCTCTCCCTCCGGGAGAGGGTTGGGGAGAGGGTTTGGCGGAGCAGCACTGGCGAACTGCCACTGACTTCATCAGCCCACGAACGCTTCATTGCCGTCCCGCACCGAACCCTCATCCGGCGCTTCGCGGCACCTTCTCCCGCAGGGAGAAGGGAACAGCAAAGACCCCATTGCCATGACTGACATGAAACCGCTGCTGATCGAACTCGGCACCGAAGAACTGCCGGTCAAGGCGCTGCCCGGACTGGCGCAGGCCTTCTTCGACGGCGTGCTCGACGGCGCTGGACAAGCGCGGCATCGCCTTCGAGCGCGGCGCGGCCAAGCCGCTGTACACGCCGCGCCGGCTGGCGGTGGCTGTTGCCGGCGCGTCGCCGTCGAGCAGCCGGAGCAGCGTTCGGAAGTGCTGGGCCCGTACCTCAACATCGCGCTGGACGCCGACGGCCAGCCGACGCGCGGCGCTGGCAGGGCTTCGCCGCCAAGGCCGGCGTCGAGTGGACCGCGCTGGAGAAGCACCAGCCGACGCCAAGGGCGAGCGCTTCGTGCACCGCGCGGTGACGCCGGGCGCGCGCACCGCCGCGCTGCTGCGCGGAGATCGTGCGCGAGGCGCATCGCGGCGATGCCGATCCCCAAGCCGATGCGCTGGGGCGCGCACGACTACGCGCTTCGCGCGGCCGGTGCACTGGCTGGTGCTGCTGCTCGGCGACGAGGTCGTGGACGCCGAAGTGCTCGGCGTGCGCAGCCGACCGCATGAGCCGCGGCCATCGCTTCATGCACGACAAGCCGGTGTGGATCGGCGGCGCCGGACGACTACGTCGACGCCCTGCGCGGCGCGAAGGTGCTGGTCGATCCGGACGAGCGCCGCGCGCGCATCGTCGCGGAGGTCGAAGGCCGCCGCGCGCAACGCCGGCGGCAGCGCGCGCATCGACGGCGGCATCCTCGAGGAAGTCAACTGCCTGGTCGAGTGGCCCAGCGCGGTGGCCTGCAGCTTCGAGCGCGAGTTCCTCGCCGTGCCGCAGGAAGCGCTGATCGCGACGATGGAGACCAACCAGAAGTTCTTCCCGGTGCTGGACGCCGACGGCCGGCTGACCGAGCACTTCATCGGCATCGCCAACATCGAGTCGCAAGGATCCGGCGCGAGGTCCGCAAGGGCTACGAGCGCGTGATCCGCCCGCGCTTCGCCGACGCCAAGTTCTTCTTCGACGAAGACCTGAAGCAGGGCCTGGCGTCGATGAACGACGGGCCTGAAGACCGTCACCTACCAGAGCCAAGCTGGGCACCGTGGCCGACAAGGTCGCGCGCGTGGCCGCGCTGGCCGAGGCGATCGCGCCGCAGGTCGGCGTCGACCCCGCGCTGGCGCGCCGCGCCGCGCAGCTGTCGAAGGCCGACCTGCAGTCGCGGCATGGTCGACGAGTTCCCCGAGCTGCAGGGCATCGCCGGCCGCTATTACGCGATGCAGGACGCGGCGCTGTCGGAGCTGTCGATGCCGAACGCACCGCCGTGGCCGCCGCGATCGACGAGGCCTACATGCCGCGCTTCGCCGGCGACGCCATCGCGCCGTCGAAGCTGGGCCAGGTGCTGGCGATCGCCGAACGCCTGGACACGCTGGCCGGCGGCTTCGCCGCGGGCCTGAAGCCGACCGGCAACAAGGATCCGTTCGCGCTGCGGCGCAATGCGCTGGGGTTGGCGCGGACGTTGATCGAAGGCGGTGTCGATCTGCCACTAGGCATCGCGACCGAAGCTACTTACAAGATTTTGGATCCGTCTCTGTCCGAAGTTTCATTGCGCCGGATAACGGCGGAAGCTCGAGGCGGCCTTATTGGCCATGGCATCGGAACTGTTACTCCGGATTCGCGACCCAGCGAGATAGCGGACTTCATTCTCGACCGCCTGCGCGGCTACTACGCCGACCAGGGGGTCACCCCACAGCAGTTCGAAGCGGTGCTGGCTGTCGCTGGTGCGGACGCCGCATCGACGTCCATGGATTCCCGCCTTCGCGGGAATGACGGGAATGAGGAGGCGTCGGTAGGAGCGGCTTCAGCCGCGAACGCCGCTGCGGGCGCGTCGTCGGCCGGCTCCCTCCTCGACTTCGACCGCCGCCTCAAGGCCCTGGTCGAATTCGCCGCGCTGCCCGAGGCCGAGGCGCTCGCCGCGGCCAACAAGCGCAGCCGCAACATCCTGAAGAAGGTCGAGGGCGAGGTGCCGACGGCGATCAACCCGGCATTGTTCAACGATGCCGCCGAGCGCGAACTGGCCGAGGCCGTCGATGCGGCCATCGCCGACACCGACCCGCTGCTGGCCGCGCGCGACTACGTCGCCGTGCTCGGCCGCTTGGCGCGGCTGCGCCCGCAGGTGGACCGCTTCTTCGACGAGGTCATGGTCAACGCCGATGACCCGGCCGTGCGCGCCAACCGCCTCGCCCTGCTCAGGCGGCTCAGCGACCGGCTGGGCAGCGTGGCGGCGATCGAGCACCTGTCGGCCTGAGTCCGGCGACGCACGCGGTGGCCGTCGTGGCGGGCGGCGCCGCACGCCGCGATGCGACGCGGTGCCGACACGGACGCCACGAAAAAAACCGGCGCCTTGCGGCGCCGGTTCCGGTCTAACGCCCATCCGTGGGCGCGGTGTCGGTCAGAACCGCGTACGCGCCGCGCAACTGACGATCCGGCCCGAGAACCGCGGCTCCAGCAGGCCCTGGGCCTGCAGGCGGTCGCGGTAGTTGGCCATGCACTGCTGGTACTGGCCCTTGTTGGAGCTGTAGTTCAGGCAGACATTGTTCTGCGCCTGCACGTTGGCACCCACGATCAGCCCGCCTTCCTGCAGCACCGGCACGAACGTGTCGCAGTTGCCCATGAAGGCGTTGCCGGCGTTGGTGCGCCAGCCCTCGTCCTGGTACAGCGCCGGCGTCAGGTCCAGCCGCAGGTTGGCGTCCAGGTCGGCATTGATGGACGGCTCCATCAGCGCGTTGGGCGAGTGCGACACGTCGTAGTGCGAGAAGCTCGAGCCCTGCGCCAGCGCCGCCGGTGCGTACAGGCGCGCGCGCCCGGTCGCGTCGGCGCCGGCCAGCCGGCCCGGCACCTCGCCCAGCGTCACCGCCACGCCGGGCAGCGCGGCCTTGATGGCGTTGCCGTCGGCCAGCGACACCATGAGCGCCGGGATGGTGGCGTCCACGGTCGGATCGGCGGCCATGTTGATGACGCCGGCGACGTTGTTGGCCACCAGCACCGCCGTGGCCCCGGCATCCTGGGCGAAGCGGGCCTTGATCTCGAACGCGCACACGCCACGGTCCACCAGCGCAACGCGCCCGGCATACGCACCGGCCGGCGAGGCCTGGCACCCCAGCGAAGGCGATGCGCTGCCGTCGTTGACCAGTACCACCTGGCCGTTGAAGTTGGCCGAGGTCGCGGGGGGACCGAACTGCGCGGTGCCGTACTCGTAATTGGCCGACAGCGTGCCGCTGGCGACCAGGTTGACCAGCGGCCCCAGCGCGACCGGTGCCTGGCCGGTGACGTTGGCACCGGTCCACACCAGTTGCCCACCGACGGCCGCGGCCGCACGCCCGGCGTTGCTGAGCGCGTTCCACGACTGGCCGGAGGCGTTGTCGCGCACGTTGCTACCGTACACGTCCGGGAAGCCCAGGAACGGCGCGCCGTTGGCCAGGCTGGTGAAGCCCTGGAAGCCCAGGCCGTGGCCGATCTCGTGCATCACCACGTCCAGGAAATTGATGCGCCCCTGCGGGGTGTTGCCGTCCAGCCCGTAATACCAGCCCGAGTTCTCCAGGCAGCCGGGGGTGCCGAGGTTGGCGTTGAAGCGGCTGTTGATCTCGTTGTTGACCGCGTCCAGGTCCGCCCCGAACAGGGCGTTGGCCAGCGCGGCGCCGTACCAGGTGCCGGGCAGCAGCGCGCCCTCGAAGTCGCGGTGCACGGTGGTGGTGCCGGCCGAGCCGAGCACGCCGCTGGTGGCGGTGCACGACTGCGGCACGAAGCTGGCCTGCACGTTGATGGTCGGGCCGGATTCCAGGATGGCGCCCCACAGGTCGGCGGCGAACTGGTAGGCGATGCGGCGCTGTTCGCCAATGGTGGTGCCGGGGTTGCCGCCGACGGGCGCGGCGGGCGTCGGATCGTTGAGGCCCTGGCCGGCGGGGTCCATGTTGACCGGCACGATGGTGGCGGCCTGGGCACCGCCGAGGGCCAGCGCGGACGCAACGGCCAGCGACAGCGCGAACGCGAGGGGCTTATTCACGGGCCACCCCCGTGTGCGATGCGTCCTGCACGGGGTGTCCGTCGGCGTCCAGCGGCAGGTGCTGCAGCACCACGCGGCCGTCGGCGGTCTGCACGGCGACCAGCGCGCTCATGCGGTCCTCGGGTACCTCGGCCATCACGCCCGAGCCGCTGGCATGCCGGCGCAGCGTCTGCCGGGCCTCGGCTTCGTCGCGCGGCGCGCGCTTGCCGTGGGCCTGGGCGGACATCGTGCCCTGCCCGGCAGCGGCCGCGCGCAGTTCGCGGATCTCGCTGGCGGTCGGGGTGCGCAGGCGGCCGGTGGCCGGGTCGATCGCCACCTTTACGCCGGCGAAGTAGCCGGTGTCGGCGTCGGGGGCGGGGGGCTCGGCCGCGGTGGCCGCGGCGCTCAGGGAAAGACCGGCCGACAGCAGGGCCAGCCGCAGGGTGCGGATGTTCATCGTGACGTGTTCCTCGGACAGGGAGACAGCAACCCTGGGGCCACGGGGGAGCAGCCCGAGGGGGCGATGACAGCTCGGTTCGGTCATGGGACACGCGGACGACATCCCCTTCCCGCGCCGAGGGCCAGTCTGCCCCCCGGCCGGGCGCGGCCTCAATGCGCCGGCGACGCCTTTTTCCGTTCATGCGACGAACGGCAGGCCGCGTGTTGCGCCAATGCAACACGCGACAGCGGAGCGACCACGAAAAAGCCGGGCAGTGCCCGGCTCGATTGGTCAGAAGGTTGCGGTCCGGCGCTCAGATGATGCCGCCGCCCAGGCTCAGGCGGGCGATGCCCACGACGATGACGATCGCATTGAGTACCAGCCCGGTCTTGGCACGCCCGCGGTTTTCCGGGCGGGTCATGGCGATGCCGATCGCGCCGATGATGGCACCGACGGCCGCGAACGGGATCAGGAACCAGTTGCCCCACCCCAGCAGCGGAATGAACGCGACCACCATCCACACCATCGCCACCAGGCCCCACAGCAGGCTGATCAAGCCCATCGCATCCTCTCCAGTCCCGGCCGGTGCGGCCTTCGATGCGGCAAGCCTAGTGGAACGGGGATCAAGGCGGGGTCGGGATTGGGGATTGGGGATTGGGGATTGGGGATTGGGGATTGGGGATTGGGGATTGGGGATTCGGGATTCGGGATTGGGGATTCGGGATTGGGGATTCGGGATTCGGGATTCGGGATTCGGGATTCGGGGGAGCGGGAGCGAGCCATTGCCATCGATGTTGATGTGCCGCAAAGCACGGGAATCGCCGACGCGCGCGGGCGCTCAGGCACTCAGGCGTCGTCAACGCCCCCATGCACCCCATCGATCTCGATGCGCAACTCGCGCCGGCAGATCGCCGCATGCAGCACCACGCACTGCACCGCCGGGTCCAGCCGCTGGGCCAGCAGGTCCCGCACGTGGGCGATTTCCGCCGCGTCGCGGACATACACCTTCAGCCGCGTGCCGCCACCGAACTGCGCCGGCAGGTGGGGTGCGCGGGCGCAGGCAGCGGCGAGCAGGCTGTCGAAATTCACCAGCGTCTCGTCCAGCTGCGCGGCCACGCAGTCGGCGTGGCGCGACTCGTGGCCGACCACCGCCGCGGTGCCCGACAGCAGCATCGGCATCGCGCTGCCGGCCGGCGGCAGCATCGCGCGGGCGAAGCTGGGCGGCTGCGGGCCGTACTGGCGCGGGTAGCGGTAGGCGCTGACCTGGCGCGGGTTTTCCAGCGGCGTGCCCGGTACGCGCGCGGCCAGCAGGTACACCTGCAGGCGCCTCACGCCATCCACGCGGCCGATGGCGGTGGCCGCCGGCAGCGCGTGCGGGTCGAACGCGCCCAGCCCGCCGGCACGCCCGACGCAGAACCGGCGGTAGCGCTCGGCATCGCCCTCGCCGGCGGTGATGCCGTCCAGGTAGTTCCACATGCGCAGCAGGTGCGGGTAGCCGCGCTCGCGCACGAACGCCGACAACCGGGCGTAGGCGGCCTGCGCGGCCCGCTCGATGTCGTCGTCGCGGGCGTCGCCCGCCAGCGCGTCCTCGTCCAGCTCCATCGACGCGAACAGCAGCGCGCCATCGTCCGACCAGGCCAGCGCGCCGTCGCGTCCGCGGCGCACCGGCGCGTGGCCGCGCCACACCTCCAGCGGCGCACGGCCGGCCGGCTCCAGCGCCACACGCAGGTAGCGCGGGTCGTCGTGGTCGGGCGCATCCGTGCCGAAGCCGAACACCGCCAGCACCGCATCGTCGCCCAGCAGCGCGGGCAACGCGGCGTCGGTGTAGCCGACGTCCAGTCGCGGCAACACGGGGGCGCGGGCCGGCAACGCGTTCATGCGCGGCCTGCCACGGCGGTGGCGATCGCCCGGCAGGCCACCGTGGCACCAGCGACCGCGCCGGCACGGAGGCCGGACCACGCGCCGCTGCACGGGCGGTGTCGGGACAGGTGGCCGGCGCCGGGGCCGGCCATGGCGGGGGCATGTGCGGCCGCCACGCGAAAGCGATTCATCCGCGCATGATAGCCGCGCACACGGGCGGCTTTGACGGCCACCGTGCCCGACGCCGCGGGCGCGGTGCTTGCGCGCGCGGGCGCGATGCCGGATCGTGGCGCCCCGAAATCGTCACCGGACCGCCCGATGTCTGAACAGAGCACCGCCGAACGCGAACTGGCCGAACTGCTGGTCGAAAGCCTGAACCTGGAGGGCGTGGAGCCCGCCGGCATCGACCCGGAGGCACCGCTGTTCGGCGACGGCCTGGGGCTGGATTCGATCGACGCGCTGGAACTGGCGCTGGCGGTGTCCAAGCGCTACGGCTTCCAGCTGCGGTCCGACAGCGACGAGAACCGCCGCATCTTCGGCTCGCTGCGCGCGCTGTCGGCGCACGTCGAGCAGCACAAGACCGCCTGAACGCGCCCCGCGACGGCACCGGCCCCGCCCGCGCCGGACCCGCGCCCGGCGACGGTCCCGCGTCGATGACCAGCACCGTGCTCCGCATCGCCATGCTGGTGGCCTACCCGCTGCTGGCGCACTGGGCCAGCGTCGGCGGCGGCGACCTCGCCGCGGGCCTGGCGCTGCTCGACCTGGTGGCGCTGGTGCTGGCCGATGCGCTGCTGAAACCCCGGGCCTGGGCGTGGGCACTGCTGTTGGCCAGCGCGGCCGGGCTGTGGCTGCTCATCGGCACGCCGTGGCCGGCGCTGCTGCTGCTGGCGCCGCCGATGCTGTTCACCGGGTTCCTGGCGTGGCTGTTCGGCCGCAGCCTGGCCTCGCCGCGCGGCGCGCTGATCACCCGCATCGTGGCCGCCATGGAGCGGCGCGAACCGCAGCAGCTGGCACCCGACCTGCTGCGCTACACGCGCCGCCTGACCGCCGCGTGGGCGCTGCTGCTGACCCTGCTAACGCTGGCCAATGGCGTGCTGGCGCTGGTGGTGGTGCCCGACGGCGTGTTCGCCCGGCTGGGGCTGGCCTCGCCGTGGCCGGTGTCGCAGGAGGCCGGCTCGGTGTTCGCCAACATCCTCAACTACGGCGTGCTGGGCGGCTTCTTCCTCGGCGAGTACGTCGTCCGCCACCGCCTGTTCCGCGACCGCCCGTACCGCAACTTTGTCGATTTCATCCGGCAGATGGGCGCGTTGGGCCCGGGCTTCTGGCGCGAGCTGTTCCGGTAACCGGTGCCGTGAGAGCGCTCTCCCAGCAGCAACGTAACGGAACCTCGACAACCTGAAACGCTCGTCGTCATTCCCGCGAAGGCGGGAATGACGGGCAAAGGCAAGTCATTCGAGGCTCCCGTGGGTCGCGGCCACCAGGCCGGAACAACCCGCAGGCTGTCGCGCCTCAGGCGGCTCCTGCAGGGGCCGGGTCGCAGCGGCAAACGCTGGCCGCAGCTCGTCCAGCACCCGCGTCGCTTATCCTGTGCGGCCGACCCGCCCGAACCGCCGCATGCGTTTCACCATCGATCCCGACCACCCCTGCCTGCCGGGCCATTTCCCCGGCCGCCCGGTGGTGCCCGGCGTGGTGGTGCTGGACCGGGTGGTGGAGGCGATCGAGGCGGTGCATGGCCCGCTCGGGCCACTGCGCCTGCCGCAGGTGAAATTCATGCAGCCGCTGCTGCCGGGCGAGGCTGCCGAGGTCGAACTCGACCGCGCGGCCCCGGGCCGCTGGCGCTTCCGCGTGCGGCGCGGCGACACGCTGCTGGCCAGCGGCGAGGTGGTAGCGTGAGCACCGCGCCACGCGACTGGACCCGCCAGCGCGAAGGCGGCACCCGGTTCTCGTTGCGCCTGATCCGCGCCGTCGCCCGCCACGGCGGCCGCGCCGCGGGCCGTGCCTGCCTGTATCCGATCACCGCCTACTTCCTGGCTCGCCGCGCGCCCGAGCGCGCCGCGTCGCGCGCCTACCTGACGCGCGTGCTGGGTCGGCCGGCGCGGCTGCGCGACATCGCCCGCCACATCCACACCTTCGCCGCACCATCCTCGACCGCGTGTTCCTGCTGAGCGGGCAGATGCAGCGCTTCGACATCCGCACCTCGGGCTGGAGGGCCTGCACGCACAGCTCGACCGCGGCCAGGGCGTGCTGGTGTTCGGCTCGCACCTGGGCAGTTTCGAAGCGCTGCGCGTGCTGGCCGCCAGCGCGCCCGGACGTGCAGGTCCGCGTGGTGCTCGACAAGGCCCACAACCCGGCGATGACGCAGCTGCTGGACGCGCTGAACCCGGAGATCGCCGCGCACCGTCATCGACGCCGGCCAGGACGGGCCGTCGATCGTGCTGGCGATCAAGCAGGCCACCGACGCAGGCGCGCTGGTGGCGCTGCTGGTCGACCGCGCCCGCCCGGGCGAGCCGTCGCTGCCGGCGCCGTTCCTGGGCGTGCCCGCGCCGTTCCCGGTCGCGCCGTGGCTGATCGCCGCCGCGCTCAAGGTGCCGGTGGTGCTGGCTTTCGGCCTGTACCGCGGCGGCAACCGCTACGACCTGGATGTTCGAGGTGTTCAGCGAAGGCTTGAGCATCACCGCGGCATAACCGTGCAGCCCAGTTGAACGCTCTGGTCGCGCGCTACGCGCAGCGGCTGGAACATCACGCCCGGAGCGCGCCGTACAACTGGTTCAACTTCTACGACTTCTGGCAGAGCGATGACCCCCATGCGAATCCGTTGGCCTGCACGACCCCGCGTCGCCCGCACGCGTCGACCCGCCGCCGTCCGGCGTGGTTCCGGCTGCGGACGCTGGCGCTGGCCCTGTGCTGCGCCCGCACTGCCGGCGTCGGTCTGCGCCGCTGAATCCGGGGCTACGGCGGCGCCCCGGCCTCGCGCGCCGATGCCGACTGGATCCTGGCGCGCCTGGCGCGGCCGGCGCCCATGCGCACGGCCTTCGTCGAGCTGCGCGGCTCGGCACTGCTGAAGGCGCCGCTGCGGCTGACCGGCGAATACCGCCGGCCCGATGGCGACACGCTGGTGCGCGAGGTGCGCGCGCCGTATGCCGAAACCACCACGATCCGCGCCGGCGCGGTGCGCATCGAGCGCGACGGGCGCGGCGCGCGCGACTTCTCGCTGTCGCGCGTGCCCGAACTGGCCGCGCTGCAGGCGAGTTTCGGCGCGCTGCTGTCGGGCGACCGCGCGCTGCTGGAAAAGCACTACAGGATCGACACCCGCGGCAGCCGCAGCGCATGGACGCTGGCGCTGGCGCCGCGTGATGCCGCGGTCGCGGGCAGCTGCGCGGCATCACCCTGCACGGCCGCGGCGCCGAGCTGCGCTGCATCGAGACGCGACCCGACACAGGGCGACCTGCAGCGCACGCTGCTGGCCGGCGCCGCGCGCACGGCCGAGACGGGTCGCGACGCGGCCGCGCTGGCCGCGCTGTGCACGCGGCACGCAAGCCCGCGCGCAATGACGTCCGCGCACCCGGCTCGCGCTGGCGCTGCTGTGGCTGGCGGTGCTGCTGCTGGCCGGCTGGGCGGTGTCGCGCACGGCTGGAACTCAGCGGCGACCTGCGCAAGTTCATGCCGGCGCCGCAGACGCCGGCACAGAAGCTGCTGATCGACGAGCTGGGCGAAGGTCCGGGCTCGCGCCTGCTGCTGGTGGCGCTGGCGGGCGACGCGCCCGAGACGCTGGCCGCGCAGTCGCAGGCGCTGCGCGCAGCGCTCGCGGCCGACGACCGCGTTCGCGCTGGTCGCCAACGGCGGCGACGCGGGCCTGGACGCCATCCCCGAGACGCTGCGTCCCTACCGCTACCTGCTGTCGCCGACGCTCGACACCGCAGCGCTTCGATGCCGCCACGCTGCGCGAGGCGCTCGACGCGCGCGTGCAGGACCTGGGCTCGCCGGCCGCCGCGCTGATCGAGCCGCTGCTGCCCGCCGATCCCACGCTGGAAACGCTGCAGCTGGCCGAGGCGCTGGCAGCCGGCGAACGCGCCGCAGCGGCTGCACGACGTCTGGTTCGACCGCGCCGGGCAGCGCGCGCTGCTGGTGGTGCGAGACGCGCGCGGCGGGCTTCGATCCGACCGGCCAGCAGCGGCGCGTCGACGCGATCCACGCCGCGTTCGACGCCGCGCGTGGCGACAGCCGCGGCGCGCATGGCTGCTGACCGGCCCGGGCGCGTTCTCCGTGGAGATCGGCGGGCGCACCGCAGCGCGAGGCCAGCCTGGATCGGCATGGTCGACATCGATCGGCTTCGCGCTGCTGCTGTTGCTGGCCTACCGCAGCTGGAAGCATGCCGCTGCTGGGCGCGCTGCCGCTGGCCAGCGGCGGGCTGGCCGGGCTGGGCGCGGTGGCGCTGCTGTTCGACGGCGTGCACGGCATCACCGTCGCCTTCGGCTTCACCCTGATCGGCGTGGTGCAGGACTATCCGATCCACCTCTTCAGCCACCAGCGCCCCGGCGTGTCGCCGTGGGACAACGCGCGCGCGCTGTGGCCGACGCTGGCCACCGGCGTGGTCTCGACCTGCATCGCCTACGTGACCTTCCTGTTCTCCGGCGTCGACGGCCTGCAGCAGCTGGCGGTGTTCACCATCGCCGGCCTGGGCGCCGCCGCGCTGGCCACGCGTTTCCTGCTGCCGGCGCTGATCGACCCGGCGCCGCGCGACCTCGCCGACTCGCCGGGCCTGGCCACGCGCTGTGGCGCGCGATCGACCGCCTGCCGCGGCTGCGCTGGCCGCTGGCCGTGCTCGCGCTGGCCGCCGTCGCGGTCGCCGTGGCCGCGCTGGCGCCGGGCCGGTTCTGGCAGAACGATCTCTCGCAAGCTCACGCCGGTGCCCGCCGCCGCGCTGGCGCTGCGACGCGCAGCTGCGCGCGCGAACTGGGCGCGCCCGACGTGCGCTACGTGCTCGCGCTCGACGGCGCCGACGCCGAGGCCGTGCTGCAGGCCGCGCGAAGCGCTGCGCCCGGCGCTGGACGCAGCTGCGTCGCCGACGGCGCGCTCGACGGCTACGACCTGGCCGCGCGCTACCTGCCCAGCGCCGCCGACGCAGCGCGCGCGCCAGGCAGCGCCTGCCGGCGACGCCGACGCTGCAAGCGACGCTGGCGAGCCGCGCTGGCCGATCAGCCCGTTCGTGGCCGATGCCTTCGAGCCGTTCCTCGCCGACGTCGAGACCGCGCGCGACGCCGCACCGCTGCGGCGTCGACGACCTGCGCGGCACGCCGCTGGCGGCCAGCGTCGACGGCCTGCTGCTGCAACGCGACGACCACGCCACCGCGCTGGTGTCGCTGACCGGCCTGCACGATCCCGGCGCGGTCGCGACGCGTGGCGCAGCCAGCACGGCGGCGCAGTTGCTGGACCTCAAGCAGGCCTCCGAATCGCTGGTGGCCGCAGTACCGCGGCCGCGTGCTGGCGGCGCTGGCGCGTCGCCGCGGTGCTGCTGGCGGCCACGGTGCTGGATCGCGCTGCGCCAGCCGCGCCGCGTCTTGCGCGTGCTGGCTGCCGATGGCGCTGACCACGCTGCTGGTGCTGGCGCGTGCTGCGCGGCTTCGGCGTCGAGCTCAACCTGTTCCACCTGGTCGCGCTGATCCTGGCCGCCGGCCTGGGCCTGGACTACGCGCTGTTCTTCGACCATGCCGGCGACGACCGCGCCGACCAGTTGCGCACGCTGCACGCGGTGATCGTCTGCAGCCTGATGACGCTTGCTGGTGTTCAGCCTGCTGGCGCTGTCGTCCATCCCGGTGCTGCGCGCGATCGGCACCACCGTCGCGCTCGGCGTGGTGTGCAATTTCGTGCTGGCGCTGCTGGTGACGCGCCGGCCGGTGGCCGCCATGCGCATGACGATGCGCCCGCTTCATGACCGGACCCGTGCCTTGAGCGACCCCGTCGACCGCGCCCGCATCCTGCAGCTGATCCCGCACCAGGGCGGCATGTGCCTGTGGGACGAGGTGGCGGCGTGGGACGCGGCAGTCGATCCGCCTGCGCGCGGCCAACCACCGCGACCCGTCACATCCGCTGCGCAGCGGCGACCGGCTGCGCGCGGTGCACCTGTGCGAATACGGCGCGCAGGCGATGGCGGTGCACGGCGGCCTGCGTGCGTCGCGACACCGGCGGCGCTGCGCGACCCGGCATGCTGGTCGCGCTGCGCGGCGTCGCAGCTGCACGTCGCGCGCATCGACGACCTGCCCGGCGAGCTGGAATGCGAGGCCGACGTGCTGGTCGAAGGCGAGGGCAGCCAGCAGTACGCCTTCCGCATCACCCACGCCGGCACGCTGCTGGCCGAAGGGCGCGCGGCGGTGATGCTGGCGCGGCGCCCTGATACGGGCGCGCGACCAGCGGCGCGAGGCTTCGGGCCGCCTGCCGCCTCCTTGGAGGACACCACCTGCCGTCATTCCTGCAACGCGACAGACCGGGTCCGTGGTCGCGGCTCCCAGCGCCTGCATGCGTGACACCGCCGCCACGCGCGACAATGCCCGCCTGCCGACACCCGGACCACACCCATGACCCCGACTCCTGCCACCACCCCCCGCCGCGCCCTCGTCACCGGCGGCAGCGGCGACCTCGGCAGCGCGATCTGCCAGCGCCTCGCCGAGGACGGCTGCACGTGATCGTCCATGCCAACGGCAACCTGCGACGCGCGCAGGCGGTCGTCGACGCGATCCACGACGCCGGCGGCAGCGCGCGAGGCGGTGGCGTTCGACGTGGCCGACGGCGATGCCACGCGCAGCGCGCATCGATGCGCTGCTGGCGGACGGGCCCATCCAGGTCGTCGTCAACAACGCCGGCATCCACGACGACGCGCCGATGGCGGGCATGACCGATGCGCAGTGGAAGCGGGTGATCGACGTCTCGCTGCACGGCTTCTTCCACGTCACCCAGCCGCTGCTGCTGCCGATGGCGCGCACGCGCTGGGGCCGCATCGTCAGCATCTCCTCGGTGGCGGCGGTGCTGGGCAACCGCGGCCAGGCCAACTACGCCGCGGCCAAGGCCGCGCTGCACGGCGCGAGCAAGTCGCTGGCGCGCGAGATGGCCTCGCGCGGCATCACCGTCAACGTGGTCGCGCCGGGCGTGATCGAGGGCAGCATGGCCGGCGACGCGTTCCCGGCCGAAGCTGATCAAGCAGATCGTGCCCGCCGGCCGCGCCGGCACGCCGGAGGAGGTCGCCGCGCTGGTGGCGTTCCTGTGCTCGGACGCGGCCGGCTACATCAACGGGCAGGTGATCGGCATCAACGGCGGCATGGGCTGACCACGCCGCTGAACCCTTCAGCCGCGCCCCCCGCGGTCGGGCCACAGTCACCCGGTGCCGACGCGCCCGGCGTAGCATCCCGGGCACGACCCCTGCCCCGGAGGCGCCCATGCCCCGCATCCTCATCGCCGCGCTGCTGGCCCTGACGCTGGCTGCCTGCGCCACCTCGCACATCCTGACCGGCCAGCCGCGCGCGCCGATCGATCCCGCGCAGGTGCGCGTGTACTTCCAGCCGCCGCCGGGCGGGTACGAGGAGATCGCCCTGCTCGACACGCGCAGCGGCGCGTTCACCTACGGCGAGCAGAACAAGACCAACCAGGTGATCGAGAAGCTGCGCATCGAGGCCGCCAAGCTGGGCGCCAACGGCGTGCTGTTCCAGGGCACGTCCGACAGCTGGGGCGGCACCGGCGTCAGCGTCGGCGCGGGCGGCGGCAGCTACGGCGGCAGCAGTTTCAGCAGCGGCGGCATCGGCGTCAGTGTCACCCCGACGCAGAAGTACGCACGCGGGGTGGCCATCTACGTCGCAAATCCGCCGCCCATGCCTGCGCCGGTCCCGGCACCGGGTGGCTGACGGAGCGCCGCGTGGCGGCTGAAGCGAAGACGAAACCGAACGCCGGTTCGGTCGAGGCCTTCCTGTCCGCGCAGGAGCCGGCACGCCGCGCCGACTGCGACACGCTGGTCGAACTGATGCAGGAGGCCACCGGCTGCGGCCCGGTGCTTTGGGGGCCGTCCATCGTCGGCTTCGACACCTGCACCTACCGCTACGAAAGCGGGCGCGAGGGCGACTGGCCCATCGTCGGTTTTTCCCCGCGCAAGCAGGCGCTGACGCTCTACATCATGCCGGGCTTCGACGCCTACGAATCCCTGCTGACGCGGCTCGGCAAGCACACCACCGGCAAGTCCTGCCTCTACGTCAAACGCCTGTCCGACGTCGACATGGACGTGCTGCGCCAGCTGGTGGACGCGTCGGTCGCGGCGATGCGGGCGCGGTATCCGCGCAGCCAGTCGCCCGATCCCCGCGGCTGACCCCGCCCCTCGGGAGGAGCGACGTGAGTCGCGACCGGGAAATTACGAGCTCGCTTGGGGTCGCGACTTATGTCGCTGGTACCGAGCGCACCGCTGCCCGTGCTACGTGGCTACACGTGCTGGTCGAGCATGACGACGTTGCCGTCGGGATCCGACAGGATGATGTGCGCCGGGCCGGTGGTGTCCGGGTCGGCGCGCGTGGTGATCTCGACGCCGTCGGCATCCAGCGATGCCTGGATCTCGCGTACGTCGGCGAACGACGCCAGCGGCTGCGCCGCCTGGTCCCAGCCCGGGTTGAAGGTGAGGATGTTCTTCTCGAACATGCCCTGGAACAGGCCGATCACGGTCGCGCCGTTCTTCAGGATCAGCCAGCCCTGCGAGGCGTCGCCGGCCATCGCGGAAAACCCGAGCTTCTCGTAGAACGCGCGGGAGGCCTGCAGGTCCTTGACCGCAAGGCTGACGGAAAACGCACCGAGCTCCATGGGGTCACCTGTGGATTGCGGGCACCGGCCCACGGCAAGCCTAGCGCGTCGATCCCGGTCCGGCGCGGCGGGACGGACCGGACCCATGCTGGTGCGACGCAATTCGCGATGGGATGGTGGGCGGGGCGACGTGCGGGATCAGACGCGGTGGCCGTGGCGCTACGCCGCCTGGTACCAGCGCGCGGCCAACGACTCCTCGCCGACCCTGCCGGTCTCGCCCAGCGCCGACTCCAATGCGTCGCCGTCGATCCCAGGATGCGCGGCGCGCGCGCGCGCCAGCACCTCGGCTGCAAGCGTCTCCATGCGGGCGACGTTGGCATGGATGCGCGCGACGAACGCCTCGTCGTCGAGCGTGTCGTTGAGCGCGCGGTTCATCTCGGCGAACCACGGGATCCGGCTCTGGTCGAGCATCGTGTCGGTGGCGATGTCCACCGGCAGGCCGGCCGCGGTGTTGCGCCGGCCCCACTCGCGCAGCAGCGCCTGCACGTGGATGTTGAGCGCCTCGCCGCGCTTGAACGCATCGCGCGTGCGGCCCAGCGCGGCGATGTCGCACTGCCGCTGCGCGAAGTACAGCTGCGCCAGCAGCGCCCAGTAGAAGGTGTAGTCCCAGATCACCTTCACCGGCATGACCTGCGCATCACCGAACAGCGGGTACTGGTCCTGGTAGAGGCTGAGCGTGTTCTCGTAGAACGCGAAGTACAGCTGCTGGTAGATCTGCGCGAACGGCGCTAACGACAGCCCCGCCCGGTCCTTGGCGATGAGGTCGCAGATGTAGGTGTTGCTGAAGGCGATGAAGTCGCTGCCGGGCGAGTAGAACGGGTCCAGGAACAGCCCGGCCTCGCCGGTCAGCGCCCAGCGATCGCCCGAGAACACCTGCTTGCAGCCGTAGGAAAAGTGGCGCAGGAACAGGAAGTCCTGCAGCGCCGGTTGCGCCTCGTCGAGTGCGCGCGCCACGCGCGGCTGGTGCACGCGCAGCCAGTCCATCGCCTTGTCGTGCGTGTTCATGGTGTCGAGCGGATGCATTTTCGCGTCGCAGACGATGCCCAGCGAATGCGCGCCCGAGGCCAGCGGGATCAGCCAGAACCAGTAGCCCGGCCCGCACAGGTGGTTGGTCGAGCGCCAGCGCTCCGGCGGCGTGCAGCGCGCGCGCCAGGCCGGGTCCTCGGACCAGTCGTCGGGTTTGATGAAGCCGTCCACGCGCCACCACACGGCATTGGCGTCGTGGTCGTTGGATTGGGCGAGGTCGCGCTTGCGCTTGACCAGTCCGGCGCGGCCAGCCGCGTCCACCAGCCAGCGCGCGGAGAGTTGGCGCGCGCCGCCGTCGTGATCGAAGCGCACGGTGTGCGGGGCATCGCTCTCGTCGATGTCGAACCCGCGCACGGTGGCGCCGTCGATGAAGTCCACGCCCAGCCCGCGCGCATGCTCGCCGAGGAAGTTCTCGAAGCGGCCGCGGTCGATCTGCCACGATGGTGTCGGCAGCAGACGGCTCACGCCGAGTTCGAGCGTGCGGTCGAAATCCTCGCGGCCCTCGCTGAAGAAGAAGCGGAAGCCGAACTTGCGGATCTGCTCGGTCTCCAGGTGCTCGCGCAGGCCGAGTACGTCGGCCAGGTAGTGCGCGCCGATCTCCACCGTGGATTCGCCGACCTTGAATGCGGCCTCGCGCACGGGATGGCTGCGACGCTCAAGCACGGTGACCTTGATGCCCGAGTCCTGGCGCTTGAGCTGGATGGCCAACGTCAGGCCGGCCAGGCCGCCGCCCAGGATGACCACGTCGGTGTCGTGCGGGGCGGCGGTGGGGGTCATGGGGTCTTGGCCGGGTGTGCGGACGGATATGCAGCGAATTCGCCGTCGGGGTCGTGGATCAGCGGCGGGTTGGCGCGGATGCGGCGGTACACCTCCAGCATTCCGCCGTGCGCCAGCACCTGGCCGACGATGTGCGAGGTGATGCGCGAGAAATCGCGCAGCGGCTTGAAGTGGCTGGCGCGGAACTGGTTCGCCGGATCGTCGCCGGCATGCACGCAGGCGTAGCGCGACTCGATCGGCACCGAGACGCAGCGCGTGCCCAGGGTGCGCGCGGCGGAAATCAGGATCTGCGCTTCGTACACGAAGTCCTCGCCCGGCACGTCGCCCAGCGCCAGCACCTCGGCCGGGTAATAGCGCTGCCCGCTCTGGGTGTCGGCGATGCGGTAGCCGGTGCCCCAGGCGATGCCCCAGTCGCCGAACTCGTTGGCCAGGCGCCGGTAGGTCGGCTGCTGCTCGCGCTTGCGCAGGCGCGCGCCGATGACGATGTGGCGCGGGTGGTAGCGCGCGGCATCGAGCAGGCGCGGGATGTCGCTGGCCGCGTGCTGGCCGTCGCCGTCCATGGTGACCACGCCGGCAACGCCGCGCCGCAGCGCTTCGGCAAAGCCGGTGCGCAGGCTGGCGCCCTTGCCCATGCGGCGCTCGTGGCGGATCAGCGTGACCGGCAGGTCGGCGATGGTGTCGGCGGTGCCGTCGTCGGATCCGTCGTCGATCACGATGACAGTCGGGCATTCGGCCAGCGCGCCCTCCACCACCCCACGCAGGCGCAGCGCCTCGTTGAGGGCAGGGATGACGACGGCGATGGAGCTGCGATCAGGCATGCAGGGGCTCATTGGAAGGCGTGGCATGGGCCAGCGCATGCGCCAGCGAGAGCTCGAGCACGCGGCCCGGCCCGGCATCGAGCGTGGCGTGGGCGTGGCCCGCGGCAAGCGCGTCGAACAGCGGCAGCATCGTCGCCATCGCGTTGGCGGCGGCGAAGCGCGCGAGCGGGCCATCATTGGCCGGTGGCGTGCCATCGGACAAGGTCACGCGCAGCGTCATCGGGCCGCGGCCGCTGGAGGTGTCGCGCGACAGCACCAGCGCGCCACCGAGCAGGCCGTCGCTGCGGGTCACGCCCGCCAGCGGCCCGGCCGAGGCGCCGTCGTAGCCGACCAGCAGCACCGCCGGCGCGCCGTCGGCCAGTTGCGCCAGCGCTTCCAGCAGGCCCTGCGCGAAACTTCCGTGCAGCGCGCTGATCGCGGTGGCCGCTGCCATGGCGCCCGCGCCGATGGTCCAGTAGCCGGCGGCGGCGTTGTGCACGGAGTTGTGGAAGCGGATCGGCGAGATGGTGCGCGGCGCGGTGGCCAGCGTTTCGCACATGTAGTCGGTGATGCCCAGCTCGCCGTGGGTGGAGGCGAACACCGAGGGCAGCGTGGCCGGGTCGCGGCCGGCGGCCTGGCAGGCGGCGAGCGCGACATCCAGCGCGACGGCGACCGTCTCCGGCGCGCGGCGGCGCTCGTTGGGCGCCAGCAGCTGCGGCGAGGGGCGCGTGGGGGCGTCATCGGGCCGCGCTCCGCTGCGCGCGTATGACACCGCGGCGTCCCACGACGGCAGGCCCCGGGTCCAGAAGGCGATGCCTTCGATGCGGGCGGTGAGCATCGTCATGCGCGGCCGAACACCAGCGAGCAGTTGTTGCCGCCGAAGCCGAAGGAGTTGTTCATCGCGTAGCGGATCCCGCGTTGCACGTTGTCGAAACGGATCTGCGGGCCGCACGCCGGGTCGGGCGTGTCGCTGTGCAGGATGCCGGGCAGCAGTCCGGTGTCGAGCGCGAGCAGCGCGATCACCGACTCGACGATGCCCGCCGCGCCGAGCGTGTGGCCGGTCCAGCCCTTGGTGGAGCTGGCGTGCAGCGTGTCGGGAAACAGCGCGGCGACGGCGGCGGCTTCGATCGAGTCGTTGGCAGGCGTGGCGGTGCCGTGCAGGTTGAGGTAGCCGACCTCGCCGGCGTCAATGCCGGCGCGCGCGATCGCCTCGCGCATCGCCAGCTGCGCACCGAGCCCCTCGGGGTGCGGCGCGGACATGTGGTGGGCGTCGCTGGACTCGCCATAGCCGCGCAGCTGCAGGCCGGCGTCGCCGGCCGTCGCGCGCTCGACCACCGCAAAGCCGCCGGCCTCGCCCAGCGACAGGCCGGTGCGCGCGGTATCGAACGGGCGGCACGGGTCCACCGCCACCAGCTGCAGCGAGTTGAAGCCGTAGATCACGCTGCCGCACAGGGTGTCCACGCCGCCGACCAGCGCGGCGTCGGCCAGCCCGGCGTTGATCAGGCGCGCGGCCTGCGCGAACACCTTGGCGCTGGACGAGCATGCGGTGGCCACCGTCACGCACGGGCCGCGCAGGCCGGTGGCCTGCTGCACGAAGTCGCCCAGCGAATGCGGGGTATGCACGATGGGGCGTGCGAGGTCGTCGGGGAAGCGCGCATAGGCGCCCTCGCCCTCGAGCCGGCGGTAGGCCTCCTCGCTGGCGCCGATGCTGGAGGTCGAGGTGCCGACCACCACCGCCACGCGGTCGGCGCCGTGGCGGGCGACCTGTTCCTTGATGGCGTCCATCAGGCCGTCGGACTGCAGCGCCATCCAGGCCAGGCGGTTGTTGCGGCACTCCCACTGGGCAAGTTCCGCGGGCAGCGGCGCGTCCTCGACGCCCTCGACGCGACCGATCCAGCAGGCCAGGGGTTCCTCGCCCTCGGGCAGCGGGCCGAAGTCGTTGCGGCGCAGGCCACTCCGGCGCGCGTGCAGGGCATCGGCCTGGGCCTGCCGGCCGCGACCGAGCGCGGTGGTGGCGGTGTAGGCGCGCACCGCCAGCGGCGCGCATCGGCACGGCGGCGGTGGCTGGAGATGCAGCGGGCGCGGAGTCGGCGGGCACGACGTTCCTGCGGGGGGCGAGGGGTGGGGGTGGGGGTGGCGAGTATAGCCAGCGCGCCGTCGTGCCCCGGCATGGGTCCGCGCCACATGCAATGCCGCGGTTCGCGTCCGGTTCAAGTGTCCCGGCGGCGGACAACGTGCGCGCTGGCGCAGCTGATCGACCAGCGGATGATCGAGCGGAGCAGCGTCTCTCAGGAGCAGCGTCTCTCAAGTACCGGGCCGCTGTAGAGCGGCGCGTGTCGCGACCGGGAACCGGTTCCGCACTCAAGTGCGACCACCGCGTGCAACGCACCCCTCCCCAACCCGTCCGGCCCACTGGCACAGCCAGCGGGCGTTCGTCGGGCTGCGCGCCGTGGCTTGCAAGCAGCCCTCCTTACCCCCTTACAAGCAGGGGAGGGCGTAAAAAGCCGCGCCTACGGACGCCTCACCGCTGCAGGCAGCGGCCGAAGAAGTCCCGGGTCATGCGCAGGCGATGCAGCAGGTCGGCGCCGCGCAGGCCGTGCTTGGCGCCGGGGTAGGTCATCAGCTCGAACGGTTGGCCGCGCTGCTGCAGGGCACTCATCAGCACGGTGGCGTTGCTGAAGAGCACGTTGTCGTCGGCCATGCCGTGGACCAGCAGCAGCTGCGGCGCGTCCGGGCCGACCAGGCCGTCGATGTGCTCCAGCACGCGCGCGTGCCGGTAGCCGTCGACATTGGCGCCCGGCAGGTTCATGTAGCGCTCGGTGTAGTGCGTGTCGTACAGCGCCCAGTCGGTGACCGGCGCGCCGGCGGCGCCGCAGGCGTACGCATCGGGCGCCTGGCCCAGCAGCATCAGCGTCATGTAGCCGCCGTTGGACCAGCCGTGCACGCCGATGCGGCCGCTGTCGACCCAGGGCTGGCCGCGCAGCCAGTTCACGCCCGCCACCTGGTCGGGCACCTCCACCGTGCCCTGCTTGCCGTACAGCGCACCGCCGAAGGCGGCACCACGGCGCGGCGTGCCGCGGTTGTCCAGGGAGAACACCACGTAGCCCTGCTGGGCCAGGTACTGGTTGAACCATGCGTCGGCGCGCCCGGGCCAGGCGCGGGTCACGGTCTGCGCCGCGGGGCCGCCGTACACGTACACCACCACCGGGTAGCGGCGGGCGCGGATCGAACCCGGCCGGCTTGACCAGGCTGTAGTGCAGGTCGGTCACGCCGTCGGCCGCCTTGAGCGTGCCGAACTCGACCGGCCGGTGCGCGGCGCGGTAGGGCGCATACGGATGCGCCGGGTCGGCCAGGTCGTTGTCGACCAGCGCGGCGATGCGGGTGCCGTCGTTGCGGTGCAGGGTCAGCTGCGGCGGCGTGGTCGGGGTCGACCAGCTGTCCACGTAGACGCGGGCATTGCCGGCGAAGCTGGCCGAATGCACGCCGTCCTCGGACGACAGGCGCTCCACGGCCCCGCCCGCCAGCGGCACGCGATACACCTGCACGTCGGTCGGGCGGTCCTTGCCTGCGGCGAAGTAGACGTGGCCGGCGGCTTCGTCCAGCGCCAGCACGCGGTCCACCGGCCAGTCGCCGGACGTCAGCGCGGTGGCGCCGCCCCGGGTGTCGATGACATAGAGGTGCTGGTAGCCGCTGCGCTCGCTGCTCCACAGCAGGCGCCCGTCCGACAGGAAGCGCAGGTCGTGGTGCAGCGGCACCCACGTATCGCTGGTTTCGGTGACCAGCGTGCGCTGCGCGCCGGTGGCCAGGTCGGTCTCCACCAGGTCGAGCCGCTGCTGGTCACGCGACTGCCGCTGGAAGGTGAGCCGCTGCGGGTCGCGCCAGTCCACGCGCGCCAGATAGATGTCGGGGTTTTCGCCCAGATCGACCCACCGGGGCCGCGCGCCCGCGCGGGGGACAAGGACGCCCAGCTGCACGCGGACGTTGGGATCGCCGGCCGACGGGTAGCGCTGCTCGATGACGTCGGTGCGGTCCGGGTAGACCTCGTAGCGCTTCTGCACCGGCACGGGGGATTCGTCGATGCGCGCGAAGGCGATCGCCGAGTCGTCCGGCGCCCACCAGTACCCGGTGTGGCGGTCCATCTCCTCGTCGGCGACGAACTCGGCCACGCCGTTGCCGATGGTGTCGCTGCCGTCGTCCGTCAGCTGGATGGCCCGGCCGCTGGCCAGCTCGATCACCCACAGGTTGCGGTCGCGGATGAAGCTGACGAAGCCGCCCTTGGGCGAGAGCTTGGGGTCGGTGGCGAAACCGCCGCCGTCGGTCAGCTTGCGCACGGCATCGCGGCCGGACTGGCGCAGGTCGACCAGGTAGAGCTCCCCGCCCAGCGGGAACAGCACCGACTGCCCGTCCGGCGACCACTGGTAATCGACGATGCCGCTGAGGCCTGCGATGCGTTGGCGCTCGCGACGCGCCTTCTCCTCGTCCGACAGCCGCTCCTCGCCCGGCAGCACGTCGTCGGCATCGACCAGGCGCGCGCTGGCGCCGGCCTCGATGTCGTACGCCCACAGGTCGAGGCGGTTGCGGTCGGTATCGCGCCCGCGCAGGAAGCCGACCCGACCCCCGTCCGGCGACACCTTCGGCTTGACCAGGCTGGGGCCGGACAGCGGCGCATCGCCGGCGATGGCCTCGAGCGTCAGCGGGCGGGCGGTGGAGGGCGCGGTCTGCGCGCTGGCGGGGCTCACAAGCAGGCTCGAACAGGCGAAAAGGGCGGCAATCCAGGCACGGGTCATGGGTCGTTCATTCAGCCGGACAGGCCCGGGAGTGTACGTGGATGGCGCTGTGCGCTTTCCGGCCTGCCGGCACGGCCGTCGTCGTTAACGTTCGTGAACCGGACGCCGGAACCTGAACAGGCCTCGCCGCTTAGAGTGACGGCGTTGTGAAAGGGGCGACCGCGCCCCCACCTGTGGAGCCGATGACCGCCAGCGCCGCCCTCCTTCCAGCCCACCGTGCATTGCGGGCTGCCACCACCGACGCCCATGCCCGGGTGGATGCGGTGCTGGGCGGTGGGCTGCGATCCATGGCCGATTACGGGGCCTACCTGCGGGGCATGCACGGGTTCGTACGCGACGGCCAGGCCGCGCTGGCGCATGTGTCCCACGCCTTGACGACGCAGCGCAGCCAGCTGGAACGCGACATGGCCGCCTTGAACGTACCGCCGCTGCCGGACGCCCCGCCGCCGGCCGCCGTCACCGACCGCGCCGGCCAGCTGGGCTGGGGTTACGTGGTGGCGGGCTCGTCGATCGGCGCGCGTTTCCTCCTGCGCGAGGCCCGCGCACTGGGGTGCGCTGCCGGCCACGGCGCCGACTTCCTGAGCGGCCATGCCGGCGGCGATGCCTGGCCCGACTTCCTGCGCGCGCTGGACACGGCCGCGCTGACCGATACCGACCACCCGCGTCGGTGCGCGGCCGCCGGGGACGCGTTCGGCCACGCCGAATCCGCCCTGCGCCGCGCGAAGGAGGCCTGAGATGACCGCCGCCCCCCCGACCCATCCGCGTAGCACCCCCCGCGTGCCCGGCGCCACCGACGCACTCGACCCCCGACCGACGCCGCGCGCGACGCCCGGCATCGATGACTGTGCGCGCGAGCCCATCCACCTGTCCGGTGCGATCCAGCCGCACGGCTACCTGGTCAGCGTCACGTTGCCCGACTGGACCGTGTGCCAGGCCTCGGCCAACATCGAGGCGCTGCTGGAAGTGCCGGCGGCCGCACTGCTGGGCGAATCGCTGACGGACTTCGTGAACCAGGACGTGCTGGACGTGGTGGCCGACACGGTCGCCTTCGCCGAGCCTGATGCCCCGCCGCAGCGGGCCGGCACCGGCAACATCGGCGCGCTGGGCACGCTGTGCGACCTGGGCGTGCACGTGGCCGACGGCCTGGTGCACATCGAGATCGAGGCCCAGCCCTTCAACCAGCGTGGCAACGCCCCCACCGGCGTGGCGCAGGCCATGATCGCCCGCGTGGCGGCCTCCTCCGAATTCGAGGATTTCCACCAGCGCGCCGCCGAGCAGGTGCGCCTGCTGACCGGCTATGACCGCGTGATGGTCTACCGCTTCCGCCACGACCACGCCGGCGAGGTGATCGCCGAGGCGCGCACCGAGGAGGTGGAGCCCTACCTGGGCCTGCGCTTCCCGGCTTCCGACATTCCGCCGCAGGCGCGCGCGCTGTACCTGCGCAACCGCCTGCGGGTGATTCCGGATGCCGGCTACGTGCCGGTGCCGGTGGTGCCGGGCCGCACCCCGCAGGGCATGCCGCTGGACATGAGCCAGCACGCGCTGCGCAGCGTGTCGCCGGTGCACCTGGAGTACCTGCGCAACATGGGCGTGGCCGCGTCGATGTCGATCTCGATCATCAGCGGCGGCCGGCTGTGGGGGCTGATCGCCTGCCACCACCGCGAACCGCGCGCGGTCCCACCGGGCGTGCGCGCGGCCGCCGACCTGTTCGGCATGTTCGTGTCAATGCGCGTGGCCGCCCGCGAGCAGGAAGACACGATGCGCCGGTACGAACGCGCCCAGCTGGTGCGCGATGCGATCGGCACGCGGCTGTCGCAGGCGCAGGCCGGCGATTTCGCGACCGCGCTGTCGGGCGAACTGCCGCTGCTGCAGGACGTGCTCGACAGCGACGGCGCCGCGCTCTGGCTGGACGGCCGCTGGCACCAGGCCGGGCGCGTACCGGCCGCGCTGGATGTCGCCCCGCTGCTGGAGTGGGTCGAACGCCTGGGCCGCCCCGTGCTGGCGATGACCGACCGCGCCGCCGACTGGCGCACCCCGGCGCTGCTGGCCGAGGGGCTGGCCGGGGTGCTGGCGATCAACATGGGCACGCCGCAGGACTGGCTGTTCCTGTTCCGCCGCGAGCAGGTCGAGGACGTGCGCTGGGCCGGCGAGCCGGCCAAGGCGCTGGTCACCACCGACGACGGCACCCGCATCGCACCGCGCAAGAGCTTCGCGGAATGGAAGCAGACCGTGCACGGCTGCAGCATCGACTGGAGCGACAGCGACCGTCGCGGTGCCGAGCGCCTGCACCGCGTGCTGCGCGAACAGCGCCTGCGCTGGCTGGCCCCGGACCCCGGCGACCTGGACGGACAGCACCGGCACCAGGCGCTGCGCGACCAGAAAGCCCGCCTGCAGCAGCTCTCGGGCCTGATCGACGGACTCGTCCACCTGGACGCATCGCAGAGCTCGCAGCTGGACACCGGCATCGCGACGCTGGAGACCGACCTTCGACGGTTGATCGACGGCGCCCGCGACGAGGCCCTGAGCGGCTCGCGCTGAAGCCGGTCGGCGCCGGCGCATGGCCGCGCGCGACTCCCAGCCGCGGCCTGGGCCGCCGGGCATGCGGCGCGGCGTGCATCGGATCTGCGCGGGCGTGGCATGCGGCCGGCCGGGCCGCTACCCTAGCGCGCCCTCGCCACGCCCGCGCCCATGTCCAGTCCCCGCACCGCCCGCCTCAATCCACTGCCCGCGCTGATCTTCAGTTCGCGCTGGCTGCAGCTGCCGCTGTACCTGGGCCTGATCGTCGCGCAGGGCGTGTACGTGTTCCTGTTCGTGAAGGAACTGTGTGCACCTGGTCAGCGACGCCACCAGCATGACCGAGCAGGTGATCATGCTGATCGTGCTGGGCCTGATCGACGTGGTGATGATCTCCAACCTGCTGATGATGGTGATCGTCGGCGGCTACGAGACCTTCGTCTCGCGCCTGCGGCTGGAGGGCCACCCCGACCAGCCGGAGTGGCTGAGCCACGTCAACGCCAGCGTGCTGAAGGTGAAGCTGGCGATGGCGATCATCGGCATCAGCTCGATCCACCTGCTCAAGACCTTCATCGAGGCCGGCAGCATGGGCAGCGACCTGCCGCTGTGCGGCACGGTGGATGCCATCAACGCCGCGCGCGAGGCCGCGGCGCTGGGCATCAACGCCACCAAGCTGTGCGTGACCACCACCGAGACCGGCGTGATGTGGCAGACGATCATCCATGGCGCCTTCATCCTGTCGGCCATCGGCATCGCCTGGACCGACAAGCTCATGGCCCACGCCGGCAAGACCAAGGTCGCCGCTGGGGCGCATTGAGGCGGGACGGCATCCCATTCGCGCGTCCTGCGTCGATGGTCTCCGCGCTCCCGAAAAAAGCTTCTTGATCGTCATCCCCGCGAAGGCGGGAGTCCATGGACGTTGGTTTCGACTGCTGTCGCGGTCCAGCCAGGAACAAAGTCCCTGGATGTTCGGCTCTGCGGAAGTGAAGCGTGAGCCCGCCTTCGCGGGAATGACGGCTTCTGGCAGGAAAGTGCGCAGCGTGCGGTTGCGGCTGAAGCCGCTCCTGCAGGCCACACCACCGGTCCCGGCCGCTGCGACGGCCACCGGTAGAATGGCGCGATGGATGTCTCCCACCTGCTCGACGGCCTGAACCCGGCCCAGCGCGAGGCCGTCAGCGCGCCGCCCGGCCACTACCTGGTGCTGGCCGGCGCCGGCTCCGGCAAGACCCGCGTGCTCACCCACCGCATCGCCTGGCTGCAACGAGGTGCACGGCGTGCCGGCGCACGGCATCCTCGCGGTGACCTTCACCAACAAGGCCGCCGGCGAGATGCGCCAGCGCGTCGACGCGCAGCTGCGCAGGCGGCACGCGCGGCATGTGGATCGGCACCTTCCACGGCCTGGCCCACCGCCTGCTGCGCCTGCACTGGCAGGAGGCGAAGCTGCCGGAGAGCTTCCAGGTGCTGGATTCAGCGACGACCAGCTGCGGCTGGTCAAGCGCGTGGTGCAGGCGCTGGAACTCGACGACAGCGCGCTTCCCGCCGCGGCAGATCGCGTGGTGGATCAACGCGCAGAAGGACGAGGGCCGCCGCCCGCAGCACATCCAGCCGGAGCCGGGCGACCAGTGGGCTGACACCATGCGCCGCTGCCTACGCCGCCTACCAGGAGCGCTGCGAGCGCGCCGGGCTGGTCGATTTCGCCGAGCTGCTGCTGCGCGCGCACGAGCTGCTGCGCGACAACGCCGGCGCTGCTGGCGCATTACCGCCACCGCTTCGGCCAGCTGCTGGTCGACGAGTTCCAGGACACCAACGCCATCCAGTACGCGTTCGTGCGCGTGCTGGCCGGCGACACGCGGCCAGGTGTTCGTGGTCGGCGACGACGACCAGGCGATCTACGGCTGGCGCGGCGCCAAGGTCGAGAACGTGCAGCGCTTCCTGCAGCGATTTCCGACGGCGCGCAGACCATCCGCCTGGAGCAGAACTACCGCTCCAGCGCCAACATCCTCGACGCCGCCAACGCGGTGATCGCGCACAACCCCGACCGCCTCGGCAAGAAGCTGTGGACCGACAGCGGCGAGCGGCGAGCCGATCGACCTGTACGCCGCCTACAACGAGATCGACGAGGCGCGCTTCGTGGTCGAGCGCATCGCGCCAGTGGGTGCGCGACGGCGGCAGCCATCGGCGAGGCCGCCATCCTCTACCGCAGCAACGCGCAGTCGCGCGCGTTCGAAGAGGCGCTGCTGGCGCGAGCAGGTGCCGTACCGCGTGTACGGCGGCATGCGCTTCTTCGAGCGCGCCGAAATCAAGGACACGCTGGCCTACCTGCGCCTGGTCGCCAACCGCGACGACGACGCGGCGTTCGAGCGCGCGGTCAACACGCCCACGCGCGGCATCGGCGAGCGCACGCTGGACGAAGTGCGCCGGCGCGCGCGCGCCGACGGCATCGCCGCTGTGGCGAGGCGGCGCATCGCGCAGCTCAGCGGCAATCGGCGCTGGCCGGCGCGCGCGCGCAATGCGCTGGCGGCGTTCGCCGACGCTGATCGACGCGCTGATCGCGGAGTTCGCGCCGATGCCGCTGCCGGAGAAGATCGACCACGTGCTGGCGCGCTCGGGCCTGCGCGAGCACTACGTCGAACGAGAGCCGCGGCGGGCTGGACTCGGATTCGCGCACCGACAACCTCGACGAACTGGTCTCGGTCGCCTCGCGCTTCGCGCGCAGCGAGCGACGACGAAGCCGCCGCAGCATGCCCGAGCTGGTCGCCTTCCTGAGCTACGCCGCGCTGGAGGCCGGCGAAGGCCAGGCGCAGGCCGGCGAGGACGGCGTGCAGCTGATGACGCTGCACAGCGCCAAGGGCCTGGAATTCCCGCTGGTGTTCCTGGCCGGGCTGGAGGAAGGCCTGTTCCCCAGCAGCAAGTCTGCTGGACGAGAGCGGGCCGCCTGGAGGAGGAGCGCCGGCTGGCCTACGTCGGCATCACCCGCGCGCGGCAGAAGCTGGTGCTCAGCTACGCCGAGACCCGCCGCATCCACGGCCAGGACATGTACGGCATCCCCTCGCGCTTCCTGCGCGAGATCCCGCCGGCACTGCTGCACGAGGTGCGGCCGAAGGTGCAGGTGTCGCGCCCGGCGTTCCCGGCACGCGCCGCGCCGCGACTATCGGCCACGCCGCCATCGAAACGCCCGGCGGTGCAAGCTGGGCGCCAGCGTGCGCCACGCCAAGTTCGGCACCGGCGTGGTCACCGACTACGAAGGCAGCGGCGCGCACGCCCGCGTGCAGGTCAACTTCGACGACGCCGGCAGCAAGTGGCTGGTGCTGGCCTACGCCAACCTGCAGCCGGCGTAGCTCTTTTTCTCCCTCCCCTGCGTACACAGGGGAGGGTGCTGTGGATGCCGGATGCCCACCACCTCGCGCATGGGCGAGGCAGCGGTCACCTCACCCCGAACCCGAAATGGAAGGCCTCGATCCGCAGCCGTTCGCGCAGGTAGAACGCATGCGCGTCCTGCCGGTGGGTGCCCGAATCCAGCTGCAGGCGCGCGCAGTCCTGGCGGCGGGCCTCCGCCTTCAGCCAGTCCAGCAGCGCCTTGCCGTAGCCGGCGGCTGCGCACGCGGGCGTCGGTGACCAGGTCGTCGACGTACAGCTGGCGGCCGGTCGCCAGCATTTCCAGCACGCGCCAGCCGGCGAACGCGCGCACGATGCCGTCGTCATCCACGCGCACGGTGGCGCGGAAGCCGCCCTGCATCTGCCGCAAGGCCTGTGCGACGAAACCGTCCGCGTCCAGGTGCGGACGCAATTGCTGCACCACCGGCCACGCCGCGCGCAGGCCCGCCTCGTCACCGGCATCGCGGATGGATCCGTCGGCCACGCGCATTACCACTCGAACAGCTTGTACTGCACCGGCGAGATGGGACCCTCGCCCTTGCTGCTGTCGAGCGTGCCGTCGCCGTTGCTGTCGACCAGGTAATAGGTGGGGCCGCGCGAGCGGGGTGACCTTGACCACGCGCAGCTGGCCGGCGACGCGGTACTCCTCGACCACGTCGCCGTCGTTCGAGTGTGCGCCGGGTGACGTCGGCGTTGGCGAGCCCGGCGGTGGGGTCGCCGCCGCCCATCGTGGCGCAGGCCGACCAGCAGCAGGAGCAGCGGGGCGAAGGCGAGGCGCATGGCGGTCTCCACGGGTGGCGTGACCCGCAGGATACGCCGCGCGCGCGCGCGACGCGGCGGTGCAACGGGCGCGGCGTAGAATCGCCGGATGAAAGACTCGTCCTGATCGACGGTTCCTCCTACCTCTACCGCGCCTTCCATGCGCTGCCGCCGCTGACCAACGCGCACGGCGAGCCCACCGGCGCGCTGTTCGGCGTGGTCAACATGCTGCGCGCGCACGCTGAAGGAGAAGCCCGACTACGTCGCCTTCGTGGTCGATGCGCCCGGGCACGACCTTCCGCGACGACCTGTACCCGCAGTACAAGGCCAACCGCCCGCCGATGCCGGACGAGCTGCGCGCGCAGGTCGAGCCGATGCTGCGAGATCGTGCAGGCGCTGGGCTTCCCGATCCTGCGCGTCGACGGCGTGGAGGCCGACGACGTGATCGGCACGCTGGCGCTGCAGGCCGCGGCCGAGCCGGCATCGACGTCACCATCTCCACCGGCGACAAGGACTTCGCGCAGCTGGTGCGGCCCGGGCATCGCGCTGGTCAACACCATGAGCGGCAGCCGCATGGATTCGCGAGCCGCGGTGATCGAGAAGTTCGGCGTGCGCGCCGACCAGATCGTCGACTTCCTGGCGCTGATGGGCGACAGCGTCGACAACATCCCCGGCGTGGACAAGTGCGGGCCGAAGACCGCGGCCAAGTGGCTGGCCGAGTACGGCACGCTGGACGGCGTGATCGCCAACGCCGGCGAGATCGAGCGGCAAGATCGGCGAGAACCTGCGCGCGGCGCTGCCGCGGCTGCCGCTCAACCGCGAGCTGGCCACGATCAAGACCGACGTCGCGCTGGACGGCAGCGCCGCGACGCGCTGGTGCTGCGCGAGCGCGACGTCGACGCGCTGCGCGAGCTGTACGCGCGCTACGGCTTCAACGCAGGCGCTGCAGGAGCTCGACGGCGGCGCGCGGCGCGGCGCGCCGGCGCCGAGAAGGAGCCCGGCGTGCGCGCGGCGCCGGCTTCGCGCGCGCGGCCGCGCCGGCGGCGCGATGCGCTCGATCCGGCGCTGTCGGCGCCGGGCGAGTACGAAGCCGTGCTGACGCGCGGCGCAGCTCGACGCGCTGGGTGGCGCGGCTGCAGCGCGGCCGACGAGTTCGCCTTCGACACCGAAACCGACTCGCTCGACCCGATGCGCGCCAACCTGGTCGGCCTGAGCTTCGCGCGTCGAACCCGGCACGCGCCTGCTACATCCCGCTGGCGCACGACTATCCCGGCGCGCCGGCGCAGCTGCCGATCGCGACGCGGTGCTGGACGCGCTGCGCCCGCTGTTCGCGGACGCCGGCGAAGCGCAAGCTCGGCCAGCACGGCAAGTACGACCTGCACGTGCTGCGCCGCCACGGCGTGGAGGTGCGCGGGCTACGCCGACGACACCATGCTGGAGAGCTTCGTGCTGAACGCCGGCAGCGACGCGCCACGACATGGACTCGCTGGCGCAGCGCTACCTCGGCTACGACACCATCAAGTACGAGGACGTGGCCGGCAAGGGCGCCAAGCAGATCCCGTTCTCGCAGGTCGCGCTCGACGACGCCACCCGCTACGCCGCCGAGGACGCCGACGTCACCCTGCGCCTGCATCGCGCGCTGTCGCCGAAGCTGGCGGCCGAGCCGGCGCTGGAGCGCGTCTACCGCGACATCGAGATGCCGCTGGTGCCGGTGCTCGACGCGCATGGAGGCCAACGGCGTGCTGATCGACGCCGACGAACTGCGCCGGCAGAGCGCCGACCTGGCGCAGCGCATGCTCGCCGCGCAGCAGACGCGCGACGCGAGCTCGCCGGGCGCAACTTCAACCTGGATTCGCCCAAGCAGCTGGGCGCGCTGCTGTTCGAGGAGCTGAAGCTGCCGGCGCTGGTGAAGACGCCGACCGGCCAGCCCTCGACCAACGAGGAAGCGCTGGAAGCGATCGCCGACCAGCACGAGCTGCCGCGCGTGATCCTCGAGTACCGCGGCCTGGCCAAGCTGCGCAGCACCTACACCGACAAGCTGCCGGAGATGGTCAACCCGCGACACCGGCCGCGTGCACACCAGCTACCACCAGGCCGGCGCGGCGACCGGGCGGCTGTCCTCGACCGACCCGAACCTGCAGAACATCCCGATCCGCACCGAGGACGGCCGCCGCATCCGCACCGCGTTCGTCGCGCCGCCGGGCCGCAAGATCGTGGCCTGCGACTACTCGCAGATCGAGCTGCGGATCATGGCGCACCTGTCCGAGGACCCGGGGCTGGTGCGCGCGTTCGCAGTCCGGCGCCGACATCCACCGCGCCACCGCCGCGGAAGTGTTCGGCATGACGCTGGACGACGGTGAGCGCGCAACGAGCGCCGCGCCGCCAAGGCGATCAACTTCGGCCTGATGTACGGCATGAGCGCGTTCGGCCTGGCGCGCCAGCTCGGCATCGGCCGCGGCGAGGCGCAGGACTACATCGCGCTGTACTTCAGCCGCTATCCCGGGCGTGCGCGACTTCATGGAGCGCACGCGCGCAGCAGGCGCGCGAGCACGGCTACGTCGAAACCGTGTTCGGCCGCCGCCTGTACCTGGACGACATCCACGCGCGCAACCAGGGCCAGCGCGCCGGCGCCGAGCGCGCCGCGATCAACGCGCCGATGCAGGGCACCGCCGCCGACATCATCAAGCGCGCGATGATCGACAGTCGACGCCTGGCTGGCCGGGCATCGCCGACCGCGCGCTGATGATCCTGCAGGTGCACGACGAACTGGTGTTCGAGGTCGACGACGGCTTCGTCGCCGACCCTGCTGGCCGAGGTGCGCCGCGCGCATGGCGGCCGCGGCGGACCTGCGGGTGCCGCTGGTGGTCGACAGCGGCGTGGGCGACAACTGGGACGAGGCCCACTGAGTAGGGCGGTTGGCCACAGGAGCGGCTAATAACGTGTTTTTAACACGCTTGTTCGCCGACGTTGGCCTCATGAATGCGTCCTGAATCCGACTGAATATTTAACCCGGTTCTTCACGAACCATCCATGTGCCGAGTGGTCATATAGCTCGCGACAGGTGCAACGCCTGTCGCAGATCTCTCCCTCCCCTGGAGTGATCCGCCAGGAGCGACGACCTCTCCCCAGGTCCCGCTTCCACCAGCCCCGCCGGCCCCCCCTGCCTGCGGGGCTTTTTATTGCCCGCGATTCGGCCGTAAACCCGCCGAGCGGAGGCGACCTCTCCCCCCTATAGGGGCGCTGCCTTCAGGGCCGCAGCTCGGCCAGCCAGTCGCGCGGCTGCAGATAGTCGGCCAGTCGCGCCTCCTGGCTGCCGGGCTCGGGCTGGAAGCCGTACTCCCAGCGCACCAGCGGCGGCAGGCTCATCAGGATCGATCTCGGTGCGCCCGCCGGACTGCAGGCCGAACAGCGTGCCGCGGTCCCAGCACCAGGTTGAACTCGACGTAGCGGCCGCGCCGGTACAGCTGGAACTCGCGCTCGCGCTCGCCGTACGGCGCATCGCGCCGCGCGCGCGACGATCGGCAGGTAGGCATCGAGGAAGCCGTCGCCGACGGCGCGCTGGTAGGCGAAGTCGCGCTTCGAAGTCGCCCGTGCAGGTCGTCGAAGAACAGCCCGCCGACGCCGCGCGTCTCGTCGCGGTGCTTGAGGAAGAAGTAGTCGTCGCACCAGCGCTTGTGCGCGGCGTAGCGGGCCTGGCCACCGAACGGCTCGCACAGCGCGCGCGCGGTGCGCGTGCCAATGCCGCACGTCCTCGTCGAACGGATAGAACGGCGTGAGGTCGAAGCCGCCGCCGAACCACCACGCCACCGTCCGGCCCTCGCGCATGGCGCGCGAAGTGGCGCACGTTGGCGTGCGTGGTCGGCACGTAGGGATTGCGCGGGTGGAACACCAGCGACACGCCGACCGCGCGCCACGATGCGCCGGCCAGTTCCGGCCGCACGCGCCGTTGCTGCCGGCGGCAGCGCCGTGCCGGCGACATCCGAGAACCCGATGCCGGCCTGCTCGAACACCGCGCCGTCGCGCAGGATGCGCGTGCGCCCGCCCCCCTGCAGGGCCGCGGCGCCATGGCCGGGATCGCGCGTCCAGGCGTCCTCGACGAACCGTGCCTGGCCGTCGGCCGATTCAATCGCGTGGCAGATGCGGTCCTGCAGTCCGACCAGCCAGTCGCGGACGCGGATGAAGTCGGGATCGTGCTCGGGTGTCATGACGCGCATTGTAAGTGCGTGCTTGCGGCGTCCCGGCGCAGGGCCGGCCTCGGCTTACAGTGGCGCCCCATGCCCGTCGCCGATCCCGCCGCATGCTGATCGCGTTCAACAAGCCCTACGGGGTGCTGTGCCAGTTCACCGACCGCAGTGTGCCGGCGCGGCCAACGCTGGCGGGGTTCGGCTTGCCGCCCGGGGTCTACGCCGCGGGCCGGCTGGACCACGACAGCGAGGGCCTGCTGCTTCTGACCGACGACGGCGCCCTGGCACACCGCTTGACCGACCCGCGCCACAAGCAGCCCAAGACCTACTGGGTCCAGGTCGAGGGCACGCCCAGCCATGACCAGCTGCAGCAGTTGCGCAGCGGCGTGGACCTGCGCGACGGTCCGACCCGCCCCGCCCGGGTCCAGGCCATCGATGCGCCCGCGCTGTGGGCGCGCGACCCGCCCGTGAGGTTCCGCAAGACCGTGCCCGACGCCTGGCTGGCGCTGGTCATCACCGAAGGCCGCAACCGCCAGGTGCGCAGGATGACCGCGGCGGTGGGCCTGCCGACCCTGCGACTGGTCCGCGCGGCGGTGGGTGCCGTGGCCCTGGAAGGCCTGCCGCCCGGGGCGTGGCGGCGGGTGGATGGCGTTGCCGGCACCAGTCGATGAACGGTTCATTTGAAGCCTGCCGGCGCGTGTATCTTTCTGTTAACGTCCCCTGTTCAGGATTGCCGGATGGCCCCGCGGGGGGCGGTCCCATCCATGCATTCACTGCGTCCCGGGGACACCACACACGTCAATGACCGCCTCCGCCTCAAGCTCCGGCCGCATCCTCGTCGTCGATGACCAGGCCGCCAATCTGCGCGTGGTCAGCAACCTGCTCAGCCGCCAGGGCTACGAGGTGGTCACGGCCGACAACGGCGAGGATGCGCTGACGCAGTTCGAGGCGGCCACGCCCGACCTCGTCCTGCTGGACATGATGATGCCGGGCATGGACGGCTTCGACGTGCTGGGCGCGCTGCGCGCACTGGCGCCGCCGCTGCGGGTGCCGGTGGTGTTCGTGACCGCCGCGCAGGACCGCGACCTGCTGCTGCGTGCGTTCGATGCCGGCGTGGTCGATTACGTCACCAAACCCTTCCTGCCCGAGGAGCTGCTGGCGCGCGTCAACGCGCACATCGGCCTGAAGATGACGCGCGACCGCCTGGAGCGCGTCGCGCGTGAGCGCGAGGAGCTGGTCAACCTGGTCGCGCACGACCTCAAGAACCCGCTGACCAGCGTGCTGTTCGCCAGCGACCTGCTGCGCAGCGACGGCTGCAAGCCCGAACGCGTGCCGCGTTATCTGGAAATGATCCACGAGAGCGCCGACGACGCGCTGGGCTACATCCGCCATTACCTGGAAACGCAGTCCGGTGCGCGGCGCCCGTCCAGCGAGATGCGCGCGCCGCTGGGCGAGACGCTGCAGTGGTTGTGCAAGCGCTACGAGATCCAGATGGACGCCTGTGGCATCCAGGTGGAACTGGTGATGCCGCCGGAGGCCGCCGCCGTGGCCATCGACGAGCGCGTGCTGCGGCAGGTCAGCGAGAACCTGGTGACCAACGCCATCAAGTACGCGCCAGGCAGCGAGTTGCTGCTGATGGGCCGCGCGGGTGCGCCCGGTTTCTGGCAGCTGGTGGTGGCCGATCGCGGGCCCGGCATTCCGGCCGCACGCCAGCGCGAACTGTTCAAGCCGTTCACGCGGCTGCACGAAGGCGACGACGGCATTTCCAGCGGCCTGGGCCTGTCCCTGGCGCGGCAGATCATCGCCGACGCGGGCGGCCATCTCTGGTACGAGGGGCGCAGGAGCGGCGGTTCGCGTTTCATCATCGAGCTGCCTGCCGCGCGTTGACCGCGCAGTGCCCGGCGCGGGCCGTCAGCGCCGGCGTCGCAATGCCAAAAAAACGCCAGGCGTCATGCCTGGCGTTTTCGCGCCACCAGCAGTATCCGGCCGGCGATGCTCATCCTGAAGAAACTCAGCTTGCGCTGGTGTCCGACGCCGCTGCGCTCCGGCGCGCGCTGGTGCGCTTGCGGGCCGGACGCTTGCGCGCCGTGGTGGTGCGCTTGGCCTCCACGCGCTTGGACGACCCTTCGATCGTGCCGTTGCCGTTTTCGGCCTGGCGAGCCTTGCGGCGCGCTGCGTACCACAGCAGGCCCGCGCCGGCGGCCGTGGCGATGGCGATGGCCGGATTGCGGCGCACCAGCATGCCTGCCACCCGCGCCCCGCCCTTGATCGCACCCAGCTTGGCGCCGGCTTCCAGCCACTTCCCGGCGCTGGGCACCACGTGCTTGAGGTTGCCACCAACCGAGTTGGCCAGGTCCAGTGCGCGGTCGGAGATGGAGTTGAACGTGCTCATCGTGGGAAAACCCGTGTCGGGGGAAACGACCGGCAGTCTCGGCCGCGCGCCGTTGAAGCGGCGTGAGCGGCAGGGCCGGTTGCCTGCTGCCGGCTGAATGCCGATGATGCCGCGGTCCGCAGGAGCCCTGTCCGATGATCCGCGTACTGCCCAATGTGCTGTCGGCCCAGCAGCTGGCGACGGTCCGCGACTTGGTCTGGAAGGTCCGCTTCGATGACGGACGCGCGACCAACCGCGAGTCGAGCGTCAAGCACAACCTGCAGGCGCCGCAGGAAGACCCGGCCAACGCCGCGATTGCCCAGCTCGTGCGCGATGCGCTGGTGCAGGTGCCGGATGTGCGCACGTTCGCCCTGCCCAGGCAGATGGCACGGACAACCGTGGTCCGCTACGAGCCGGGCATGGATTACGGCTGGCATGTCGATGAGGCCCTGTTCGCATCGACTCCGCCGATGCGGAGCGATCTGTCGTGCACGATCTTCCTGAGCCCGCCGGCCGACTATGACGGCGGCGAACTGGTGATCCAGCTGGGTGCGCAGGAGTTGGCCTACAAGCTTGATCCGGGCAGCGCGATCCTCTATCCGTCCACCACCATCCACCGTGTGACGCCGGTAACGCGTGGCGCGCGCCTCGCTGCCATCACCTGGTTCCAGAGCTGGGTGGCCGATACCTCCCGGCGCGAACTGCTGGTGCAACTGGAGGAAGCGCGCGCCTTGGCCGCGCACGCCGGCCAGCCCGATGCGCGGTTGCAGGTACTGCTGGAGTCGCTGCGGACCAACCTGTTCCGCATGTGGTCCGATACCTGATCCGGTACGTCCGGCTTCGGCCGCGGCATGGAGCCGATCAGGTCCAGCGATCGCGGTCGATATGTCCGCCGGCCTGACACAGCTGGCTGTCCACCCACCCCAGTCCCTCATCGATCTCCGCTGCGAATCGCTGCCGGGAGAGTGCGAGATCGTGGGCGCGGTCCGATGCGGCGTACGCATGGGACTGCGCCTTGGAATAGCGCGTCCATGCCGGCGACGCCAGGGCGGCGTCGATACCGTCCGGTGGCAGGCCCAGATGCACTGCCACGGCGGTCAGCCCGGCGCGCGGATCGGACAGCAGATCTTCGAAGTCCACGTGCAGCACGCGTGGGCCGTCTGTGCCGCGGGCCAGCCCGTCAAACCGCACGCGTTCGGCCAGCCACCCCATGGCGCATTGCTCGGGCAGCGACAACTGGTGCAACGACGTGCCCTCCGCCCACCCTGCGCGCTGGAGGCTGACCAGGCGTTCGCCGGCCGCGACCGCCGCGTCGTGGACGGAGTCAGGGGATTTCAGCAGGGCCGCCAGGTACGTGCGCAGCGGCATGCCCAGCAGCACCGCCCTCATCGGCCCCGAAGCGAGCAGGGGCGCCGCCAGGCCGTTGCAGCTGCTGGTGGCCTTGACCACGGTCGTCCGGGTGCCACCCAGCGGGCGGCTCCATGCCACCTGCAATGCCTGCAGCATCGCCTGCACCTGCATGGACGAGAGGCGCGCCTCCGGTCGTCCGCGCACGGCCCAGGCCTCGGCCAGCGCGCGCAGCGGCAGCGGCTCGCGCAGCACCTGCACCGTCGCCCAGGACTCGAGCAGGCGGGCCAGCAGCGTCGAACCGCAATGGCCGATGTGGAAAACGGCATGCACGGGCGCTGCGATCGCGTCCTGCGTGGCCAGTGAGGCCAGCGGCAACCAGGCCCCCTGCGCCGAGGGCGGCAACGCCCGCTCGTCGAGGAACGCTGCGGCCGTGCGCTGCGCCGCGGTCAACCTCACCCACAGCACCCGCCGGCCGATCAGATCAAGCTTGAACGGCAGCAGTTCCGCGTCATCGAATGGGGACATCGGGGCGGACGTGGACATGGGCGGCAGTCTAGCGGCCGCTGGCCGGCGGCTATGGCGATGGCGATGGCGATGGCGATGGGTGCCCGGCTCATCCGCGCCGCGCCACCACGCCTGCTCCGCGCGGCGGAGCTCACGTCCCGCGCGGTTTGGCGCGGTGGGTGGCGGTGGCGCTCCAGGGGTCGTCGGGCCACGGATGGCGCGGGTAGCGTCCTTTCATCTCCTTGCGCACTTCGGGGTAGGTGCGCTCCCAGAACCCGCGCAGGTCCTGTGTGACCTGCAGCGGGCGGCCGGCGGGCGAGAGCAGGTGCAGGGTGAGCGGGACACGACCGTCGGCGATGCGCGGGGTATCGGCGAGGCCGAACAGCTCCTGCAGCTTGACCGGCAACACCGGCGGCTGCGGCGTTCCCGCTTCGTCGAGCGCGTACTCGATGTGGCGTTCCTGACCGGAGGGCACCTGGATGCGTGCCGGCGCGAGTGCATCGACGCGGTTGCGTTGCGGCCAGTCGAGGCGCGACTTCAATGCATCGGCGAGTGCGGCTTCACCTAGCGCATCGAGGCGTGTCTTTCCCGCCAGCGCGGGCGCCAGCCAGATGTCCAGCGAATCCATGAGCGCGGCATCGGACATGTCCGGCAGGCCGGCCTCGGGTTGCCAGTGGCGCGCGCACTGGACGCGCGCGCGCCACTGCGTGGTGGCGTCCGACCACGGCAACGCGCCCAGCCCGAGCTGGCGCACGGCGTCGAGCAGCGCCTCGGCGTAGCGCGACGGATCGGGCCGTGCCAGGGGGCGGCGCTCCAGCACGATGCGGTCGAAGCGCGATTCGCGAACGGCTGCGATGCCGCGTGCGTCGGCATCCCAGAGCACGCGGTCCTCGGTGGCGAAGCGGTCGGCGAACTCGCGACGCAAACCCGCCTCGTCCACCGGCGTGGCGCGCTGGATGCGGGCTTCGCGACGGTCATGGCGCAGCTCCGACACCACCAGCCACGGCTCGCCCATCAGCGCGGTGTCATCGTGCAACCGCGCGCTGCGGCCGTTGGCGAGCTGGTAGCGCCAGGCATCATCGGGGTGCTGCCGCGCAATGCGGTCCGGATACGCATGCGCGAGCAGATCGCCCAGGCGATGCGCCTCGATGTCGCCGGGGGGCGGTCCGGCACGCAGGCGGCGTCGCCACTGCCGTGCGGCCTGGTCGATGGTCGCCAGTGCCGACCGCGAGGCGGTCGTGGGCACGCGCCCGCCGCGGAACGCCGCCAGCGCATGCCAGCGCGCGGCCAGCGCATCGCCGCCGTCGCGCAACGGGTCGCGGGCTTCGACCAGCGCGGCCAGGTCGCACGCCAGTGCGCGCCCGGTGTCGTCATCGGAGGCCAGCAGCATCGCCGCCAGCCGCGGATGCGTGCCGAGCGCGAGCATGCGCCGGCCCAGCGCGGTGATCGCCGCGCCATCGATCGCGCCCAGGCGCTGCAGCAGGTCCCGCGCGGCGGCCATCGGCCCGGGCGGGGGCGTGTCGACGAAGCGCAGGCCGGCGTCGCCCCAGGCGGCCAGCTCAAGCGCCAGGCCGGCCAGTTCGACCTGGCCGATTTCGGCGCGGCGCTGCGGCTCCAGCCGCTGCGAGTCCGGCCACAACCGGTACGCCCAACCCGCCGCGACGCGGCCGGCGCGACCGGCGCGCTGGTCGGCCGACGCCTGGGCAATGGCGACCACATCCAGGCGCGGGAACCCGGAGTTGGGGTCGTAGCGCGGCTCGCGCGCCAGGCCGCTGTCGATCACCACGCGCACGCCCGGAAGCGTCACGCTGGACTCGGCGACGTTGGTGGCCAGCACCACGCGACGGGTGCCGTCGGGTGCGGGTTGCAGCACGCGGGTCTGCTGCTCGACCGGCAGGTGGCCGTGGAGGGTGAGCACCTCGACGGCATCGGTGTTTTCGTCGCGCGGCATGGCCTGCAGCAGCGCCTCGACCCGTGCGATCTCGCGCCTGCCCGGCAGGAACACCAGCACATCGCCCGGGTGTGCGGCCAGCGCGTGCTCCACCGCGCGACGCGTCTGGTGCTCGAGCCGTTCGTCGCGGCGCGCGGGAAAGTGCGCGATCGCCACGGGGTGTGCGCGTCCTTCGCTGGTGATGCGCGGCGCCTCCAGGAACGCCGCCAACCGCTCGCCATCCAGCGTCGCCGACATCACCACGATACGCAGGTCGTCGCGCAACGACGCCTGCACGTCCAGTGCCAGCGCCAGGCCGAGGTCGGCAGCCAGGTGCCGCTCGTGGAATTCGTCCAGCACGATCGCGCCGACCCCTTCGAGCATCGGGTCGTTCTGGAGCATCCGCGTGAGGATGCCTTCGGTGACGACCTCGATGCGTGTCGCCGCCGATACCCGGTTCTCGAAGCGGATGCGGTAGCCGACGGTCGCGCCGACGTCTTCGCCGCGCTGCGCGGCCATGAAATACGCTGCCGCGCGTGCCGCGACCCGGCGTGGCTCCAGCAGCAGGATGCGGCGTCCGTCCAGCCACGGCGCGTCCAACAACGCCGGCGGGACCTGCGTGGTCTTGCCGGCACCCGGCGGCGCTTCCAGCACCAGGCGCGGGTGCGACGCGAGGCTGTCGCGGATGTGCGGCAGCACATGGTCGATGGGAAAGGCGGGGCGGTTCACGGGCGAAGGATACGGCGCAGGTGGGGATTCGGGATTCGGGATTGGGGATTGGGGATTGGGGATTTGTGATTTGTGATTTGTGATTTGTGATTCGTGATTCGTGATTCGTGATTCGTGATTCGTGATTCGTGATTTGTGATTCGTGATTCGTGATTCGTGATTCGTGATTTGGAGATCTTGTCGTCCCGAGCGCAGCGGGGGATCTGGTTCCCACGCACGCTGATCGACAACGCAGATCCCCGCTGCGCGCGGGATGACGGCCGAACGCCGGAATCCAGGGCGTATGCTTGCGCCCCCTTTCGCATCCAGTCTTCAGCCGCCCGTGCACCTGATCGACATCGGCGCCAACCTCACCCACGAATCTTTCGATCACGACCGCGCTGCGGTGATCGCGCGCGCGCGCGCCGCCGGCGTGGCGCGCATGGTCGTCACCGGCGCCAGCCGCGAGCATTCGCCGAAGGCGCTGGACCTGGCGCGCGCCCATCCCGGGTTGCTTTACGCCACGGCCGGCGTGCACCCGCACCACGCCACCGAGTACACCGACGAATGCGACGCCGAGATGCGCGCGTTGCTGGCGCACGACGAGGTGGTCGCGGTGGGCGAATGCGGGCTGGACTACTTCCGCGACTTCTCGCCGCGCCCCGCGCAGCGGCGCGCGTTCGAGCGCCAGCTGCAGATCGCGGTGGACACGGGAAAACCGCTGTTCCTGCACCAGCGCGACGCGCATGCCGACTTCGTGGCGATCATGCGCAACTTCGAGGGCCGGATTGGCCCGGCCGTGGTGCACTGTTTCACCGGCACCCGCGAGGAACTGTTCGACTGTCTGGACCACGACTGGCACATCGGCATCACCGGCTGGCTGTGCGACGAGCGTCGCGGCCAGCACCTGCGCGAAATCGTCGGCAATATTCCCGCCCATCGGCTGATGGTGGAGACCGACGCGCCCTACCTGCTGCCGCGCTCGCTCAAGCCGGCACCGAAGGACCGGCGCAACGAGCCGATGTTCCTGCCGCACATCGTCGAGGAGCTGGCGCGCGACCGGGGCGAAACGGTCGAGGCGACGGCGGCCGCGACCACCGCGACGGCCGCTGCATTCTTCCGGCTGCCGCTTCCGTAGGAGCGACGTTCGTCGCGATCTCACGATCCGAAGCTGACGCGGTCGCGACTTGCGTCGCTCCTACATAAAGCCACGGGGGTCCATCGCGGCTGAAGCCGCTCCTGCAGGGCGATGGTCTCAGCTGCGCAGGCCGACGCCGCGCTTGAGCAGGCTCAGGCCGACGGCGGCCAGCACCACCACGAAGCCCAGCATCAGCGCGTAGGCGATCCAAAGCGGCACGTCGCTCACGCCCAGCAGGCCGTAGCGGAACGCGTTGACCATGTAGAAGATCGGGTTGGCGTGGGTGGCGGCCTCGGCCCAGTCCGGCAGCAGGCTGACCGAATAGAACACGCCGCCGAGATACGTCAGCGGCGTCAGGATGAAGGTCGGGACAATGGCGATGTCGTCGAACTTCTTGGCGTACACCGCGTTGACGAAGCCGGCCAGCGCGAAGATCGTCGCCCCGAGGATGACAGTGGTGAGGGTGACCAGCGGGTGCGGGATGCTGACGCGCGTGAACAGCATCGCGATCATCAGCACGATCGCACCGACCGCCAGGCCGCGCGCGACGGCGCCGGCGACGTAGCCGGTCAGGATCACCCAGCTGGGCATCGGGCTGACCAGCAGTTCCTCGACATGGCGGCCGAACTTGGCCCCGAAGAAGCTCGACGAGATGTTGCCGTAGCTGTTCTGGATGATCGACATCATCACCAGCCCGGGCACGATGAAGTCCATGTAGTCGATGCCGTCCATGGTCCCGATGCGCGAGCCGATCAGGCCGCCGAAGATCAGGAAGTACAGCGTCATGGTGATCGCCGGCGGCACCAGGGTCTGCCCCCAGATGCGCAGGATGCGGGTGATCTCGCGGCGGACGATGGTGCCCAGCGCGACGAGGTTGCGCTGCATCGGGGTGGCTTCGGTGGCGGTGTCGGTCGGCATGGGGCTCTTCATTCTCCTCACCCTGCGTGCAGGGGGAGGTTGGGAGGGGGTGCTGCTCATCTCGGGGGAGGCGGCGCGTGAGAAGCACCCCTCCCCAACCCTCCCCTGCACTGCAGGGAAGGGAGCTGTCAGGCGACGGGTTCGGGCGCGGGTTGCGCGGTCGAATCCTGTGCGTTCTCGCCGGTCATGCGCACAAATAGTTCCTCCAGCCGGTTGGACTTGGTGCGCATCGAGCGCACGCGGATGCCGGCCTCGCCGAGCGCGGCGAACACGCGGTTGAGGTCCATCGCGCGCGGCATCTCCACGTCCAGGGTGTGGTCATCGCTGGCGACCAGCGTCGCGCCTTCGATCACCGGCAGGGAGGCGGGCAGGGCGCCGTCGATATCGAGCAGGAAGCCTTCCACGTCCAGCCGCGCCAGCAGCGTCTTCATCGGGCCCGAGGCGACGATCGCGCCGCGGTCGATGATGGCCAGGTTGCGGCACAGGTGTTCGGCCTCTTCCAGGTAATGCGTGGTGAGGATGATGGTGGTGCCGGCGGCGTTGATTTCGCGAAGGGTGTGCCACATGCCGCGTCGGATCTCGATGTCCACGCCGGCGGTGGGCTCGTCGAGGATCAGCAGGCGCGGGCGCGTCATCATCGCGCGGGCGATCATCAACCGCCGCTTCATGCCGCCCGACAGCGTGCGGCTCATCATCTGTGCCTTGTCCCACAGCTGCGCGCGGCGCAGCTCGACCTCGGCGCGCTCGATCGCTTCGCTGCGCGGCACGCCGTAGAAGCCTGCGTAGTTGACCAGGATGTCGAGCGGCTTCTCGAACATGTTGAAGTTGAGCTCCTGCGGCACCAGCCCGATCAGGCGCATCGCCGCGTCGCGCTCACGCACCAGGTCGGTGCCGAAGATCGACACGCTGCCCTCGCTGAGGTTGACCAGCGAACTGACGATGCCGATCAGCGTCGACTTGCCGGCGCCGTTGGGGCCGAGCAGCGCGAAGAAGTCGCCCTGCGCGACATCCAGCGACACGCCCCTGAGGGCTTCGACACGGTTGCCGTAGGTCTTGCGCAGGCCGCGCACGGAAAGCGCGGGGATCGCCGCGTTAACGGCGGCCGGTGCGGCCGACGGGGTCTGGGGCATGGGGCGCTCACCTGTCCTGCGGAAAGCCACGCGGGCGGGCCGCGCGGCGAATGCCGGTAGTATAGGCGGCCCTGTGGCCAAGCCCCGCGCCACGCTGTGTTCCAGGCACCGGTCCCGTGGCCATCCAGCATTTCCCCCTCAAGCTCGTCTCGCGCCGCATGCTGGCGCCCTCGGTCGGCCACTACGCGTTCGTCCGCGACGACGGCCAGCCACTGGACTTCATCCCCGGCCAGTTCATCCAGGTCCATTTCCAGTACGCCGACGGCACCGCGACCAAGCGTTCGTACTCGCTGGCGACGATCCACGACCACGCCATCGGCCCGGGCGAGGCGGTGGAGATCGCCGTCAGCTACGTGCCCGGGGGCGCGGCCACCGCCCTGTTCGAAGGCCTGGAGGTCGGCGGCACGGTCGATGCCAGTGGCCCGTTCGGCCGCTTCTGCCTGATGCCGGCCGACGCCAATCGGCGCTACCTGCTGATCGGCACCGGCACCGGGGTGACGCCGTACCGCTCGATGCTGCCGCAGCTGGCCGAGGCGATCGCCGAGCGCGGCATCCAGGTCGTACTGCTGTTCGGCGCGCGCACCCCGGAGGAGCTGCTGTACGGCGACGAGTTCCGCGCCTTCGCCGCTGCGCATCCCGACCACTTCCGCTTCGTGCCGTGCTTCTCGCGCGAGCTGCCGGCGCCGGGCTCGGCGCACGACCACGCGGACGTGCGCCACGGCTACGTGCAGCAGTTCCTGGCCGAGTTCGCGCCCGACGCTGCCGGCGACATCGCCTACCTGTGCGGCAATCCGAACATGGTCGATGCGTGCTTCGAGTCGCTGAAGGAATGCGGGTTGGAGGTGAAGCAGATCCGCCGCGAGAAGTACGTCAGCAGCAAGTAGCGTCTGCGGCAGATCCCCGGCCACGCGCAGCGCGCTGGTTCCTTCTTGCGCGCGGTGCCCGTCATTCGTTCTTGTATCCTCGTCCCGACCGCTGCCGGGAGACCGCATGGACGCGCGCGCCACCAACGAATCGACTATCCCCCGCCCCACTTCGGCCCGGAAAACATCCGTGTGGCACATCGTGGCCGGCTTCGCGCTGGGCGCACTTACCGGAGCGGGACTCGCGTGGGGCGCCAAGGTGGCCGGCGGCGAGCTGCCATCGCAGGACGTCGAGGCCTGGCATGTGGTCAGCGTGCTCGCCTGGATGGCGCTCGCCGTGTTCCTGCATGAGCTGGGACATGCGCTCGGCGGACGCCTGTGCGGGATGCGGCCGCTGATGTTTGCCGCCGGTCCGGTACGCGTGACCCGTACCGCACATGGCTGGCAGTGGTCGCGCCACTCCTTGCGGCATGGCCTGCTGGGGTTCGTGTCGATGCTGCCCAACCCTCTGCGTCCGTTCGCGCCACAGCTGCGGGCGCTGGCCGCGGGCGGGCCCTTGGCCAGCTTTGCCTGCGCGGTAGTGGCCGGTGTTGCAGCGATGTCGCTCGACGGCACGCCGCGCTTCCATGCCCTCGCGTTCATCGCGACATCGGCAGTGGTGCTGGTCATGACCGCGGTGCCGATGCGGGTGGGCGGGATGGAAACCGACGGCGCCCAGCTGCTGGATCTTGCGCGCGGCGGTCGCGGCGCGCAGGTCAAGGCCATTGTCATGGGGCTGACCGTCCAGAGTCTGTCCGGCGTGCGCCCGCGCGACTTGGACGCGCGCCTGATCTCGGAAGGCCTGGCGTTGGCCGATGGCGATCCCGGGCTGGACCCGGGCATACGTGCGTTCCCGCTGATGCTGGCGGCGCTGCAGGCTGACGATGCCGGCGACACGGCCACGCGCGACATGCGCATGGCGCGCGTGGCCGCATTGGTAGCGGACATGCCCGCGGCGATGCGCGCCCAGTTCGCACTGGAACTGGCCTGGCACGCGGCCATGTGCGGCGATGCGGACGCTGCGGTGGCGTGGCGCACCGAAGCCGCTGGCGGCATCACCGATGCCAGTGACCGTCATCGCGTGGAGGCCGCCATCGCGCATCTGCAGGGCCAGGCCGACGATGCGCGGCGTGCGATCCGTGCCGCGCGCGACGGCTTGCACCGCAGCTGGGATCAAGGGGGCGCTCAGTGGGCCGGCGACCAGCTCGACCGGCTGGAGGCGCGGCTGGCGGGTTAGCAGGCGGATGCGTGTCGCCTGACTTGTGTCACGTTTTCGACGATGCAAGCGTCTGTCATCCTGCGCGTTCCAGCGCGAACCACAGGACGATGCATGCCTTACCAGGGATTGAAGACGGCCGCGCTCGCAGCGGCCGCCGTATCGGCGGTGCTGCTGGCCGGGTGCCAGCCCGCCGACGCACCGCCGGCCACCGCCGGCAGCGAGGGCGCCACGCGCCACTTCGGCGACATTGCCTTCGAGCCCTGCTCGCTGACCGGCGTCACGGGCGGCCAGGCGACCGAGGCGTTCTGCGCGACGCATGACGTGCCGGAGGACCCGGCCGCACCGACCGGGCGCAGCATCGGCCTCCACATCGCCTGGCTGCCCGCGACGGGCAGCGGCGGCGGCACGGGCGACCCGGTGTTCTTCATCGCCGGCGGGCCGGGCCAGGCCGCGACCCAGCACGCCGCCACCGTCAACATCGCGCTGCGCGAGGTGCGCAAGCAGCGCGACATCATCCTGGTCGACCAGCGCGGCACCGGCCGCTCCAACCCGCTGGACTGCCTCGACGCCGACGGCACGCCCCTGGAGATCGACACCGCCCAGAGCGCCAGCGTCGAGCCGCTGCAGGCGTTCGCGCGCGCATGCCTGGTCGGGCTGGCGGGTCGCGCGGACCCGCGCCTGTACACGACGACGCAGGCCGTCGCCGATCTGGACAACGTGCGCCGGGCGCTGGGCGCCGCCCAGGTCAACCTGGTCGGCGGCTCCTACGGCACGCGCGTGGCGCAGCAGTACGCGGCCGCGCACCCGCAGCACACCCGCGCGCTGGTGCTGGACGGCGTGGCGCCCAACGACCTGGTGGTCGGGGGCGAGTTCGCGCACACCTTCGAGGACGCGATCCGGCTGCAGTCCGAGTACTGCGGCACCCTGCCCGCGTGCAAGGCGCGCTTCCCGGTCGACACCCGCACTCGCCTGTCGCAGGTGATGGCCGCGCTGCAGGCCGCGCCCGTCCAGGTCGACTACCGCGACGCGTCCACCGGCCAGAGCCGCACCGCGACGGTGACGCCCGACCACGTCGTCGGGCTGGCATTCGCTTTTTCGTACGCGCCGCAGACCGCCGCGCTGCTGCCGCTGGTGCTGGACGAGGCCGCGCAGGGCCGGCACGCGCCGCTGATGGCGCTGTCGGACATGATGAACCGCTCCATGGGCGACCAGATGACGCGTGGCATGCAGTGGTCGGTGCTGTGCGCCGAGGATGCCGACCGCCAGCAGGCCGTTGCCCGCGCCGATGCCACCCTGCTGGGGCCGGAGGTGGCCGAGCTGTTCTTCGCGGCCTGCTCGGTCTGGCCGCGCGGCGCTCGTGGCGAGGGTTTCACCGCCCCGCTGCGCTCGGACATCCCGGCGTTGCTGCTGTCGGGCGCGCTGGATCCGGTGACGCCGCCGCGCTACGGCGAGGCGGTGCTCGAAGGCCTGTCGAACGGCCGCCACCTCGTGCTCGCCGGCCAGGGCCACGGCACGCTGACGCTGGGCTGCATGCCCAAGCTGGTCGGCCAGTTCATCGAGTCCACCGATGCCGCCGCGCTGGACACCGCGTGCCTGGATCGCCTGGCGGGCGTGCCGCCGTTCACCAGTTTCAATGGATGGGAACCATGATCACCGCACACGGCCTGCACAAGGCATTCAAGACCAGGACCGGCATGGTGAAGGCGGTCGACGGCGTCGACTTCCAGGCCCCGGACGGCCAGATCACCGGCCTGCTCGGGCCCAATGGCGCGGGCAAGACCACCACGCTGCGCATGCTCTACACGCTGATGACGCCCGACAGCGGCCGCGTCGAGGTCGACGGCATCGACGCCGCCGCGCAGCCGGCCGCGGTGCGTCGCGCGCTGGGCGTGCTGCCCGACGCGCGCGGCGTCTACAAGCGCCTGACCGCGCGCGAGAACATCGCCTACTTCGGGCAGCTGCACGGCATGTCGAAGGCGGCGATCGCCGAGCGCACGCGCGCGCTGTCGGCGGCGCTGGACATGGACGACATCCTCGACCGCCAGACCGAGGGCTTCAGCCAGGGCCAGCGCACCAAGACCGCGATCGCCCGCGCACTGGTGCACGACCCGCGCAACGTGATCCTGGACGAGCCTACCAACGGCCTGGACGTGATGACCACGCGCGCGATGCGCGGCTTCCTGCAGCAGCTCAAGGCCGAGGGCCGCTGCGTGATCTTCTCCAGCCACATCATGCAGGAGGTCGCGGCGCTGTGTGACCGCATCGTCATCATCGCCAAGGGCCAGGTGGTCGCCGCCGGCACCGCCGGACGAACTGCGCGCGCGCTTCGGCGAGGCCAACCTGGAGGACGCCTTCGTCAGGGCGATCGGCTCGGAGGAGGGCCTGCACGCATGAAGCCGACCAACGTGTTCGCCTCGCTGTGGGCGGTGATGCGCAAGGAACTGCTGGACATCTCGCGCGACCGGCGCACCCTCGCCCTGGTGCTGTTGATGGGCCCGGTGTTCTACCCGGTGCTGATGCTGGGCATGGGCTCGCTGATGGAAAACCGCGATGAAGACCCAGCTCGACAAGGTACTGGAGGTGCCGGTGGTCGGTGCCGAACACGCGCCCAACCTGGTGGCGTTCCTGGCCGGCCACGGCATCACCGCCACCGCCCCGCCGGCCGACCTGGACCGCGCGATCGCCGAGCAGAGCATCGACGTGGCGCTGGAGATCGACGCCGACTTCGCGCAGGACTGGCGGGCCGGGCGCCCCGCCACGGTGTCGGTGGTGCACGACAGCACGCGCCGCAATGCCGAGATCCCGGTGGCGCGCGTGCGCAGCGCGCTGGACGGCTATGCCAGCCAGGTCGGCATGCTGCGGCTGATGGCGCGCGGCATCGACCCCTCGGTCACACGGCCGGTCAGCGTCGGCACGCGCGACATGGCCACGGACGCCGCCAAGCGCGGCATGCTGCTGTCCACCCTGTTGCCCTACCTGCTGATCCTCACGTCCTTCATCGGCGGCGCGTACCTGATCCTGGACGCCACCGCCGGCGAGCGCGAGCGCCAGTCGCTGGAGCCGCTGCTGGCCACGCCGGCCACGCGCGGCGTCGATCGTCAGCGGCAAGATCGCCGCGGCCTGCGCGCTGGGGCTGCTGTCGCTGCTGCTGACGCTGCTGGCGTTCAAGCTGTCAGCGCGCAGCTGGCCGGCGGCATGGCACGGATGATGGACGTGAGCTTCCTGGCGATCGGCAAGATGCTGCTGGTGCTGCTGCCGATGCTGTTCATCGGCACGGCGCTGCTGACGCTGCTGGCGGCCTCGGCCAAGAGCATGAAGGAGGCGCAGAGCCACATGACGTGGCTGATGCTGCTGCCGATGATCCCGACCTTCGTGCTGATGGTGAATCCGATCAAGACGCAGCTGTGGCAGTACGCGGTGCCGTTCCTGGCGCAGAACCAGCTGCTGCTGAAGGTGATCCGGGCCGAGCCGGTCGATGCGCAGTCATGGGCGGTGTACCTCGCCGCCGCGTTCGGTCTGGCCGCCGTGCTGTGGTTCGCGGCGGTGCGGCGCTACCGGCAGGAGCGCCTGGCGATCGCCGGGTGACCGGGGCGATGCCGGACGGGACACGACGCACGTCCCGCCTGGCCCCCCGCCTGCCTCCACCCAAGAAAAAGCCCGGCACAGGCCGGGCTTTTTCGTGGGCGTGACGCGATGAGCGCCGTGCTCAGCCGCCCGGGTTGAAGCCGATCGTGCGGCGGGTGGTGACGGCGTCGGGCACCGGCTGGAAGCGCCAGCTGCGCACCGCGTTGACGGCCTCGCGATCGAACACGCGCGCCGGGTTGGAGCGCACCACGCGCGCCGCGGTGACGCGAGCCGTCGGTGCCGACGGTGAACTCCACCTGCACCTCGCCGGACTGCCCGGCGCGCAGCGCCTCCGGCGGGATACCGCGGCGCCGGCGTGGACGATCGGACGCAGGTCCGCGGCGGTGGCCGCGGTCGGGGTGGCGGGCTGGGCCGGCTGCGCCGGCGGCCGGCGGCCGGCTGCGCGGCCGCGGCGCGCGCTGCTCGGCGGCGCGCTGTTCGGCCGCGCGCGCTCGCTCGGCGGCGGCCTGTTCGGCGGCGGCCTGGCGCTCGGCGGCCTGGCTGCGTGGCCAGGTCGCTGCGCGGCCTGTTCCTGCTGGCTCTGCTGCTGGGCCAGGCGCTCGCGTTCCGAGTTCGACCTGGCGCTTGGCCTGCTGCCTCGGCGGTCAGCGCTGCCTGCGCGAGGCGCGCCTGTGCGCTCTGCTCGCGCTGCTGGATGCTGCGCCTTCAGGCGCGCCAGCGCCGGATGCTGGCGTCGGCCTTCTCGAGCAGGGCCGGCAGGCGCTGCGCTTCGGCGAAGTCCTCGCGGTCGACGCTCTGCTCGGTGGCGATCACCGTCATCGGCAGCAGGTCGGTCAGCGCGCTGGACACGCCGGCATCGCCGGGCTGCTTGTCGCGCAGGGCCAGGTAGTACTCGACCGCGTTGTCGCTCGGCCGGCGCGTACAGGCGGTTCTCGGCGTAGGCCTTGCGGGCCGCGTCGCGCAGCTGCTCGCTCGCTCATCGCGGCGACCGCGGCTGGAGACCGCGGTCTCCGGCGTGATCTGCTCGGCGGCCGGCGTGCGTGCCGCGGTGGTGGCGTCCTGGGCGGACTCGTCCTTCTTGCACGCGGCCAGACGCGCAACGCCAGGGCCAGCAGCAGCGACAGATTCAGGATGGTGGACGGGCGACGCGACGGGCGGCCCGGCTGGTCAACTACGGTCATTGGCGGAACTCCCCTGAAGTACGCCAGGCATGGCGCACAGACGCGTAGGACGCGACAGCGCGGGGCATTTGTCAAGCGTGGCCGGCTGAATGCGGTGGATCCGCCGCGCGGGTGCGCGCGGCCGGCGGCGCGCTACTTGCCGATGCAGAAGCTGGCGAAGATGTGGCCGAGCAGGTCGTCGGCGCGCACGCGTCCGGTGATCTCGCCCAGCGCGTCGTGCGCCTGGCGCAGCGCCTCGGCGGCCAGGTCCAGCGCCTCGCGCGCGAGTTCGCCGCGGGCCTGCGCCAGCTCGGTCGCGGCGCCGGCGCAGGGCGTCGACATGCCGGGCGCGGGCGGTGAACGCGCCCGCGCCGGCGCCGTCCGCGCCCGACTCACCGGCAGCCAGTGCCCGCAGGCGCGCGTGCAGGGCATCGAGCCCGTGGCCGGTCATGCCGTCCGAAGACATCGCCAGGCGCCGTCGCGTCGCGGTCGCTCGACGTGGCGGCGCGCTCCCGGCAGCAGGTCGGCCTTGTTGTGCAGCCACAGCTGCGACGCGGCACGCCGGCCGACGGCGTCCGCCACCGCATCGCGGCCCGCCGCCGGGTCGCGCGCATCGAGCACCACGATCGCCAGGTCGGCGCGCTCCAGTTCGCGCGCGTGCGCGGCGCATGCCCTCGCGCTCGATCGCGTCGCCGCCCTCGCGCAGGCCGGCGGTGTCGACCAGGGTCAGCTCGACGCCGTCGATGCGCACCGCTTCGTGCAGCAGGTCGCGGGTGGTGCCGGCGATGTCGGTGACGATGGCGCGGTCGCTGCCGGCCAGCGCATTGAGCAGCGAACTCTTGCCGGCGTTGGGCGGGCCGACGATCACCGCGTGCAGGCCGTCGCGCAGGCGCCGGCCGCGTTCGGCATCGCGCAGCAGCGCGTCCAGCGCGTCGGCGGTCGCGGCCAGGTCGCGCCTGCAGCCGGTCGCCGCCGAGGGTGTCGATGCGGTTCGTCGGCGAAATCGATCGCCGCCTCGACGTGGATCGCGGATCGCCAGCAACTGCGTCGGCGAGCGCCTCGACCCGGCGCGAGAACTCGCCGTCCAGCGCGCGCCGGGCGGCGCGGGCGGCGCGCACGTCGCCGGCGGCGATCAGGTCGGCCACCGCCTCGGCCTGGGCCAGGTCGAGCTTGCCGTTGAGGAAGGCGCGCTCGCTGAATTCGCCGGGCCGGGCGCGGCGCGCGCCCAGCGCGACAGCAGCGCGTCGACCAGCTGCTGCAGCACCGCCGGGCTGCCATGCGCCTGCAGCTCGACCACGTCCTCGCCGGTGTAGCTGGCCGGCGCGGCGAAATACAGCGCGATGCCGTCGTCGATGATGGCGCCGTCGGCGTCGCGGAAGCGGGCGTACGCGCGCGCGCCGCGCGATGCAGCGTCGCGGCCGACGACGCCTTCGCCGATCGCGCGCGCGCGCGGCCCCGACAGCCGCACGATGCCGACGCCGCCGGCGCCCGGCGGCGGTGGCGATGGCGGCGATGGTGTCGCGGTCGGTCATCGGTGTTCGGAGGTGGCAGGGCAATGGCGCAGTGTGCCGCAGGCCGCAATGCAGAAGCCCGCCGGGTGGCGGGCTTCGTGCGGTCGTGCGCGGCTCAGGCCTTGGCCGGCGCCTCGGCGTAGCGTTGCGGGTCATCCACCACTGCTGCAGCAGGCCCAGCGCGCCGTTGGTGACCCAGTACAGCACCAGGCCGGCCGGGAAGAAGGCGAACATCACGCCGAACACCAGCGGCATGAACTGCATCATCTTCTGCTGCATCGGATCCATGCCGACCATCGGCGTTGAGCTTCTGCGTCGACCCACATCACCGCCATGTTGATGACCGGCAGGATGAAGTACGGGTCGCGCGCGGTGAGGTCGTTGATCCACCAGGATCCACGGCGCGTGGCGCAGTTCGACCGACTCCAGCAGCACCCAGTACAGCGCCAGGAACACCGGCATCTGCACCAGGATCGGCAGGCAGCCGCCGACCGGGTTGATCTTCTCCTTCTTGTACAGCTCCATCATCGCCATCTGGAACTTCTGCTTGTCGTCGCCGTAGCGCTCCTTGAGCTGCGCGATGCGCGGCTGGAACTTGCGCATCTTGCGCCATCGACTTGTACTGCGCGGCCGACAGCGGAAACAGCAGCAGCCTTGATCACCACCACCAGGCCGACGATCGCCCAGCCCCAGTTGCCGACCAGCGAGTGGATGGCATCGAGCAGCCAGAACAGCCAGTTGGCCAGGGTCGCGAAGATGCTGAAGCGGCTGAAGTCCACCGCGCGGTCCAGGCCCGGCACGCCCTGGGCCTCGATCTGGCCGACCAGCTTCGGGCCGACCCACAGGCGCGCCTGCGTGCTGACGCCGTGCCACCCGGCGCGACGGTGAACGGCCGGACCGCGCGTCTCGATGCCGTAGCTGGCCATCGCCGTGGTCCAGCGAGAACAGCGCGGCCTGGTCGGCCTGCGGGATCCAGGCGGCGAAGAAGTGGTGCTGCAGCATCGCCGACCCAGCCGCCGGTGACCTGGCGGTTGAGCGGGCCGTCGCTCGACGAAGTCGTCGTACTTGCGCTTCTCGTACTTGTCGGCCGCGCTGTACCACGCCGCGCCCTGGAAGCTGTACTGCTCGGCGTTCATCGGGCCGCTGCTGCGACCAGCGCGCGCGGCTCGCGCCGCAGCTGCCGATAGACGTGGCCCTGCCAAGGCGCGCTGCCGGCGTTGACCACCTCGTCGCGCACGTTGATCGCGTAGCTGGCCGCGCTCGAAGGTGTAGGTGCGGCGGATGGTCACGCCGTCGGCGCCGGTCCACTGGAACGGCACGACCAGCGACGGCGCGCCGTCGGCCAGCACGTAGTCGCCGCGCCGCGCCTTCCGGCTGGAAACCGGACGCGTGCGACGGGGCGGCGTCAGCACCGCGCCCAGCCGCTGCGGGCGACGAAGTAGCGGCCCGCGGCCTGGTCGAACAGGCGCACCGGCGGGCTGTCATCGTCGGCCTCGCTGGGGTAGCTCGAGCAGGTCGGCCTGGCGGATCTCGCCACCGGTCATTTCCAGCCGCAGCACGTCGGTTGCCACGGTGACCACCGGGTCGCTGCCCGTGGCCTGGGCCGATGCGGCGGGCATGCCCGGGGTCGCGCTCGGCACCGCCGGACCCTGCTGCCCCGCCTGCGGCACCGCACCCGGGGCACCGTCCATGCCGGCCGGCACCGTGGCCACGGCGGGGCGGGGTGCACGCGCCACGTCGCGCTCCTTGCCCCACTCCATCCACAGCAGGGTTGCCACCATCAGCCAGGCGAAGATCAGGAAGACGCGGGTCTGGTTCATGGACGGGCAGGCAGGCTCGGCCGCGCGCGAGGGTGCCAGCCGGCGCGGTCCGGCGAGGCGGGGTCTGGATCGATGGGGCACTCGGCCGCAGACACGTCGGAAACGGTCAGTGCAGCACCCGGTGCAGAGGATGCAGCGGCCGGCATTGTGCCGTCGCGGGCGGGGCCGGGCAACGCGCCGGCACGCTGCAGCAGCGTCGCGAAGGCCGTGCGCAGCGCGTCGCCGTCACACGCCGAGGCGCCGGGGCGGGCCACCACGACGTAGTCGGCCGCCGGCAGCTGGGCTGCGGCATGTCGCGGAAGGCGTCGCGCAACACGCGCTTGATGCGGTTGCGTCCGACCGCTCGCGGGTCGACCTTGCGCGAGACCGCCAGCCCAGCCGGGCCGGGCCGTCGGGTTGCACGGGCGGGCAGACATGCAAGGCCAGCACGGGCAGCGCCACGCGGCGCCCGTGCTTGAAGACGCGGTCGAATTCCGGACGCGCGCGAACCCGCGCGGTGCGCGGGAAGCCGGGGCGGACATCATCGGACAGGCGGCGGCGCGAGGAGCGGCCGCGGCACCGTCGGCCAGCGCGCTTAGGCGCAGAGACGCTTGCGGCCCTTGGCGCGGCGACGGGCCAGGATCTTGCGGCCGTCGGCGGTCGCCATGCGGGCACGGAAACCGTGGTCGCGCTTGCGCTTGAGGTTGCTGGGCTGGTAGGTGCGCTTGGTGGCCATGGTCGGCTCTGCGATATACGGCGGAAAAGACCGTCGATCATAGCGGCCGGGCAAAGTGCGCGTCAAGCCGGGCCACGCGCATGGGCGCGACGCCCCGCCGCCCGGCGCATGTGCATCCCCGGACGGGACGTGTCGAAAGGCCTGTGGACAACCTGTGTCGGAGCGCACGCAGATGGTAGTCTGGCCGACCCCTCACCGCCCTCCGGCGCGGCGCCCACAGTGCCGTGCGGCGGCGAAGTGCAGGCGCCTGTTTAGCCGGTTTTTCCGCCGCTTCCGGGCTCCGCCCTCATCCGAGCCTTGCCCCGTGCCCGAGCTTCACCCCATGCCATCCTCCAACCTGGATGCCTGGCCCCGCTGCCTGGAACGCCTGGAAGCCGAACTGCCGGCCGAGGACGTCCACACCTGGCTCAAGACCGCTGCAGGCGACCCGCCGCGACGACGTGACGGTGCTGTACGCGCCCAACGCCTTCGTGCGTCGAACACGTACGCGAGCGCTACCTGGCGCGTATCCGCGAGCTGCTGGCGCACTTCGCCGGCAGCGACGAGGTCAGCCTGGAAATCGGCTCGCTGCCCCGCGCCGGCCCGTGGCGGCCGTGGCCCCGGCGGCAGGTCCGCCGGGCGTGGCGCCCGGCACCCGGCCGGTCACCACCACCGGCGAGCCCTTCAACGGCAACCTGGACAGCCACTACACCTTCGAGAACTTCGTCGAGGGCCGCAGCAACCAGCTCGGCCGCGCCGCGGCGTGGCAGGCCGCGCTCAAGCCCGGCGAGCGCGCCCACAACCCGCTGCTGCTCTACGGCGGCACCGGCCTGGGCAAGACCCACCTGATGTTCGCCGCCGGCAACGAGATGCGCCGGCAGAACCCGGCCACGCGCGTGATGTACCTGCGCAGTGAGCAGTTCTTCAGCGCGATGATGAAGGCACTGCAGGAAAAGGCGATGGACGGCTTCAAGCGCCAGTTCCAGCAGGTCGACGCGCTGCTGATCGACGACATCCAGTTCTTCGCCGGCAAGGACCGCACGCAGGAGGAGTTCTTCCACACCTTCAATGCGCTGTTCGACGGCAAGCAGCAGATCATCCTGACCTGCGACCGCTACCCGCGCGAGGTCGAGGGCCTGGAGCCGCGGCTGAAGTCGCGGCTGGCCTGGGGCCTGTCGTGGCGATCGAGCCGCCCGACTTCGAGACCCGCGCGCAGATCGTGCTGTCCAAGGCCACGCGAGCGCGGCGCCAACATCCCCGAGGACGTGGCGTTCCTGCTGGCCAAGAAGATGCGCAGCAACGTGCGCGACCTGGAGGGCGCGCTCAACACGCTGGCCGCCCGGGCCAACTTCACCGGCCGCGCCATTACCGTGGACTTCGCCCAGGAAACCCTGCGCGACCTGCTGCGCGCGCAGCAGCAGGCCATCGGCATCCCCAACATCCAGAAGACCGTGGCAGACTACTACGGCCTGCAGATCAAGGACCTGTTGTCGAAACGGCGGACCCGCTCGCTGGCCCGGCCGCGCCAGATGGCGATGGCGCTGACCAAGGAACTGACCGAGCACAGCCTGCCGGAAATCGGCGACGCGTTCGCCGGTCGCGACCACACCACGGTGCTGCATGCCTGCCGGCAGATCCGCACCCTGATGGAAACCGACGGCAAGATGCGCGAGGACTGGGACAAGCTGATCCGCAAGCTCAGCGAGTAGGTCGCGGCAAACCCGGTGGACGATGTCGGGACAACATGGGGATAAGTCGCCAGCCGCGACCCGGCCCGAAAGTTGTCCACAGCTTGTCCGCCGTCCGTTGGTGAGTTTTACATGCGTTCAGCAAGTGGTTTTATCCAGTAAATTCAGTGGGATGGGTGGGTTTTCCCGGGTTTTGGCCGACTCCATCACCACCACGCTTTTGATTTATCCAACATCTTGTCTTGGGCATAGGGGAGCACGTTCCGCATGCGTTTCAGTCTGCAACGCGAAGTTTTCCTCAAGCCGTTGGCGCAGGTCGTCAATGTGGTCGAACGCCGCCAGACCCTGCCGGTCCTGGCCAACCTGCTGGTCCAGGTCAAGGACGGCCAGCTGTCGCTGACCGGCACCGACCTGGAGGTCGAGATGATCTCGCGCATTGCGGTGGACGAGGCGCAGGACGGCGAAACCACCATCCCGGCGCGCAAGCTGTTCGAGATCGTTCGCGCCCTGCCCGATGGCAGCAAGGTGACGGTGTCGCAGACGGCCGAAAAGATCACCGTCTCGGCGGGGCGCTCGCGCTTCACCCTGGCCAGCCTGCCGGCCAACGACTTTCCGTCGATCGACGAGGTCGAGGCCACCGAGCGCGTGCGAGTGCCTGAGGCCGCCCTGAAGGAACTGATCGAGCGCACGGCCTTCGCGATGGCGCAACAGGACGTGCGCTACTACCTCAACGGGCTGCTCTTCGACCTGCGCGAGAACTCCCTGCGCTGCGTGGCCACCGACGGGCATCGCCTGGCGCTGTGCGAGGCGCAGTACGAGGGCGGCGCCCAGACCAAGCGCCAGATCATCGTTCCGCGCAAGGGCGTGACCGAGCTGCAGCGTCTGCTGGAGGGCGGCGACCGCGAGCTTGAACTGGAAATGGGCCGCGGCCACATCCGCGTCAAGCGCGACGATGTCACCTTTACCAGCAAGCTGATCGACGGCCGCTTCCCGGACTACGAGGCGGTGATTCCGATCGGCGCCGACAAGGAGGTCCGCATCGACCGCGAGGTGCTGCGCGCCTCGCTGCAGCGCGCGGCCATCCTGTCCAACGAGAAGTACCGCGGCGTCCGCATCGAAGTGTCCCCGGGCCAGCTGAAGATCAGCGCTCACAATCCCGAACAGGAAGAGGCGCAGGAGGAAGTCGAGGCCGACACCCGCGTGGACGACCTGTCGGTGGGCTTCAACGTGAACTACCTGCTGGATGCACTGACCGCGCTGCGCGACGAGCAGGTGGTGCTGGCGCTGCGCGATGCCAATTCGTCCGCTCTGGTTCGCGAGGCCTCCAATGACCGCTGCCGCCACGTGGTGATGCCGCTCCGACTCTGACTGCCGGGACGCTGATGCCGGAACGGTTCCACGTGGAACATGACGCACCCGACACGCCCGGCTCGTCCGGGCGTGTTCGTGTCGAGCCTCGGCAACCGGTGTCCGCGGGGAGCCCTCGGGCATGAGGGTGGTCCGGCTCCAGGCCCGCCAGCTGCGCCGGTTCGACGAGGTGTCGATCGAGCCGTCCCCGGGACTCAACCTCATTACCGGCGGCAACGGTGCCGGAAAGACCAGCCTGCTCGAGGCGCTGCACCTGATGGCCTACGGACGGAGCTTCCGGGGCCGTGTTCGTGACGGACTGGTGCGGCAGGGTCAGCCGGCGGTCGAAGTGTTCGTCGAGTGGGAGGAAGCGGCCCCGACGGCCGGCGAGCAGGCCGGTGTCCGCCGACGCCGCGCCGGTTTGCGTCATACGGGCAGCGACTGGACCGGGCGTCTGGATGGAGGCGATGTCGACCAGTTGGGCGACCTGTGCGCGGCGCTGGCCGTGGTCACGTTCGAGCCGGGTAGCCATGCGCTGATCACCGGGTCGGCCGAGCACCGGCGGCGGTATCTGGATTGGGGTTTGTTCCACGTGGAACATGAGTTCCTGCCGGCCTGGCGGCGCTACGCACGGGCCCTGAAGCAGCGGAATGCCCTGCTCAAACGCCGTGGCAGCACGACTGAGCTGGAGGCCTGGGAGCGCGAGATGGCCGAAGCGGGTGAGCGGGTCACGCGCCAGCGCGAGGCTTACCTTGTCGCCCTGCACTCCCATGTCGCCGGCCTGCTGCAGGCCTGGGCGCCCGCACTGGGCAACATCCGACTGGAGTACCACGCGGGCTGGCGCCGCGAGGCGCTGCCGTTGGCGGATGCGCTGCTGCTGTCGCGCGAGCGCGACCTGCTGACCGGCTACACCTCGGTGGGCCCGCACCGCGCCGACTGGCGTGTCGACTTTTCCGCACTGCCGGGACGCGACGCCCTGTCGCGCGGGCAGGCCAAGGTCACGGCGCTGGCGGCCATCCTGGGCCAAGGGGAGCACCATGCTGTCCGCCGTGGGGACTGGCCGGTCGTGGCCCTCGATGACCTGGCGTCCGAACTGGACCGAGCGCATCAGACCCGTGTGCTGGAGCAGTTGTCGGGCTGGGGCGCGCAGGTGGTGATGACCGGCACTGAAATCCCGCCGGCGGTTGTCGATCTAGCGCTTCAACCCGCCGTGTTCCACGTGGAACACGGGGTTCCCCGACGCCTGTAGACCAGGCCCTGGTCAGGGGGCGGTGGCCCCCGGCTGCTATACTGCCGCGACGTATAGCTAATGTGTCTCGACGCCGCCGCGCAACCGCGGCCGCGTCGTCGGAGCCCGCTGCGCAATGACCCAGATCGAGCACGACCCCTCGCACGACCCCGCCGTCGACTCCCCGCCCACCAGCCAGACCTACGACTCCAGCCGGATTACAGTGCTGAAGGGTCTGGAGGCCGTGCGCAAGCGCCCGGGCATGTACATCGGCGATGTGCACGACGGCACCGGCCTGCACCACATGGTGTTCGAGGTGGTGGACAACTCCATCGACGAGGCCCTGGCAGGCCACGCCGACGAGGTGGTGGTCACCCTGCATGAGGACGGCTCGGCCTCGGTCTCCGACAACGGCCGCGGCATCCCGGTGGACATCCACAAGGAGGAGGGGCGTTCGGCGGCAGAGGTGATCCTCACCGTGCTTCACGCCGGCGGTAAATTCGACGACAACAGTTATAAGGTGTCGGGCGGCCTGCACGGCGTCGGCGTGTCGGTGGTCAACGCGTTGTCCTCGAAGCTGACGCTCGACATCTGGCGCGATGGCGGACACCACCAGCAGGAATACGCCCACGGCGAGCCGGTGTACCCGCTCAAGCGCGTGGGCGATTCGGATCGCCGGGGCACCACGCTGCGCTTCTGGCCTTCGGTGGAGACGTTCTCGGACGTCGAATTCCACTACGACATCCTGGCCAAGCGCCTGCGCGAGCTGTCCTTCCTCAACTCGGGCGTCAAGATCACGCTCATCGACGAGCGCGGCGATGGCAAGCGCGACGTCTTCCAGTACGCCGGCGGCATCCGCTCGTTCGTCGAGCACCTGTCCCAGCTCAAGACCCCTCTACACCCCAATGTCATCTCGGTGACCGGCGAGCAGAACGGCATCACGGTGGACGTGGCCCTGCAGTGGACCGACGCCTACCAGGAAACGATGTTCTGCTTCACCAACAACATCCCGCAGAAGGACGGCGGCACCCACCTGATCGGCTTCCGCGCCGCGCTGACCCGCACGCTGACCAATTACATCGAGCAGAACGGGATCGCCAAGCAGGCGAAGGTCGCGCTGTCGGGCGATGACATGCGCGAAGGCATGATCGCCGTGCTGTCGGTGAAAGTGCCGGATCCGAGCTTCTCCAGCCAGACCAAGGAGAAATTGGTCAGTTCCGACGTGAGGCCGGTAGTTGAAAGCACGTTCGGTGCACGTTTGGAGGAGTTCCTGCAGGAAAACCCCCACGAGGCCCGTGCCATCGCCGGCAAGATCGTCGATGCCGCCCGCGCCCGCGAGGCCGCGCGCAAGGCCCGCGACCTGACCCGCCGCAAGGGCGCGCTGGACATCGCCGGCCTGCCGGGCAAGCTGGCCGACTGCCAGGAGAAGGACCCGGCGCTGTCGGAACTGTTCATCGTCGAGGGTGACTCGGCCGGCGGCTCGGCCAAGCAGGGCCGCAACCGCCGCACGCAGGCGATCCTGCCGCTCAAGGGCAAGATCCTGAACGTCGAACGCGCACGTTTCGACCGCATGCTGGCCAGCGCCGAGGTGGGCACGCTGATCACCGCGCTGGGCACCGGCATCGGCAAGGACGAGTACAACCCGGACAAGCTGCGCTACCACCGCATCATCCTGATGACCGACGCCGACGTGGACGGCAGCCATATCCGCACGCTGCTGCTGACGTTCTTCTACCGGCAGATGCCCGAGCTGATCGAGCGCGGCCACATCTACATCGGCCTGCCGCCGCTGTACAAGATCAAGCAGGGCAAGAACGAGCTCTACCTCAAGGACGACGCGGCGCTGGACGCCTACCTGGCCGGCAACGCGGTGGAGGGCGCATCGCTGGTGCCGGCGACCGGCGAGCCCGCGATCGAGGGCCCGGCGCTGGAGAAGCTGCTGCTGGTGTATGCCGGCGCGCGCGACACCATCGCCCGCAACGCACACCGCTACGACCCGGCGGTGCTGGAGGCGCTGATCGATTTCACCCCGCTGGACAGCACGCACCTGGCGGGCAACATCGACGAGCAGCACGAGATCGAGGCGCTGCAGGCGCGCCTCAACCGGGGCGGGCTGGGCAGGCCGCGCTACGCGCTGGCGCTGGTGCCGGCCACCGACCAGCATCCGGCCGCACTGAGCGTCACCCGCCGCCACATGGGGGAGGAGATCACCCAGGTGCTGCCGGTGTCGGTGTTCGAGCAGGGCGAGCTGCGCGCATTGCGCGAGGCTGCCAGGCAGCTGCACGGGCTGATCCGCGAGGGCGCGCAGATCGTGCGCGGCAACCGCACCCAGCCCGTCACGAGCTTTGCCCAGGCGCAGGCCTGGCTCATGGACGAGGCCAAGAAGGGCCGCCAGATCCAGCGCTTCAAGGGCCTGGGCGAAATGAACCCCGAGCAGCTGTGGGACACCACGGTCAACCCCGAGACCCGCCGCCTGCTGCAGGTGCGGATCGAGGACGCCGTGGCCGCCGACCAGATCTTCAGCACGCTGATGGGCGACGTGGTGGAGCCGCGGCGCGAGTTCATCGAGGACAACGCGCTGAAGGTCGCCAACCTCGACATCTGACGGCCGCCGCCGCATGGACGCCGCACCCGCGCCGCCTGCTGCTCCGAGTGGGCGTCCACCCCTTGGCCGGCCCCTGGCCGGCTTCGCACTCGACCTGCTGCTGGCCGGCGTGCTGGTGGCGGCCGCCACGGCCGCCGGCATGGCAGCGTGGGTCCTGCTTCGCGGCCTGTCGCCGGCTGCGGCCGCCGGCGTGACCGGCCTGCCCGGGCCGCTGGCCCAGGTGGCGATCGGCTTGGGCGCCACCGCCTTTGCGGCATGGGCGGTGTACCGATGGCGCGGCCGTGCCAGCGCGCAGGAGCGTCTGCACTCGCGGCGGGCCGCGCGGCAGCCGGCCACGTGGCGGTGGGCGGTCGCCATCGGCATCGCGGTATTCGTCTTCAGCGCGACAGTCGCGTGGCTGGGCCGGCACCTGGGCATTGAGCCCGAACCGACCAATCTGGCGCTGATCGATGCGCTGGTGGCGCGGCCCTGGGCGGTGCTGCTGGTGGCCGGGGTGCTGGCGCCGCTGTACGAGGAACTGCTGTTCCGCCGGGTGCTGTTCGGGCGCCTGTGGCGTGCGGGGCGACCGTGGCTGGGCCTGGTGCTGAGCAGTGCGGTGTTTGCCCTGGTCCATGAACTGCCCGGCATCAGCCACAACCCGTGGCCTGCTCTGGCCATGCTGTGGCTGGTCTACGGCGCGATGGGCGCGGCGTTCGCCTGGGTGTACTGGCGGACGGGAACGCTGTGGGCGCCGATCGCAGCCCACGCCATCAACAACCTGCTGGCGTCCGCGGTGCTGCTGTCCGGGGCGGGCTGAGGGTGGCGCCCGGCTGAACGGGCGTTGCACGGCACTGCTGAATTGACGGGTCTTTGATCCCGGCGTGTCTACAACAGGCGCTTCCCGACCTTTGGATACCGCCCATGAAACCGTTGCTGCTCGGCCTGGCCATCGCCGCCACCGTCACCGCCTGTGCCACCGCCACTTCTCCCACCGGGCGCAGCCAGCAGGTCGGCGCGGTGTCGCAGGAGCAACTCAACCAGATGGGCGAGCAGGCCTTCGCACAGGCCAAGGCGCAGAACCGCCAGAGCACCGACGCCACCCAGAACAACTACGTGCGCTGCGTCGTCAACGCCGTGACGCGCGAGTTGCCGGCCACCTGGCAGGCCAACTGGGAAACCGCGCTGTTCGTCGACGAATCGCCCAATGCGTTCGCACTGCCCGGCGGCAAGGTCGGCGTGCACACCGGCATCTTCACCGTCGCCAGGAACCAGGACCAGCTGGCCGCGGTGATCGCCCATGAAGTGGGCCATGTCGTCTCGCGCCACCACGACGAGCGCATCACCCGCCAGATGGGCGCGCAGGCCGGACTTGGCATCCTCGGCGCGATCGTCGGCTCGCAGTATGGCCAGGGCGCGGCCAACACCGCCGGCCAGCTCGGCGGCGCGGCCGTGCAGGCCGGACTGCTGTTGCCCAACAACCGCACCCAGGAAATCGAGGCCGATGTGGTCGGCCAGCAGCTGATGGCGCAGGCTGGGTTCAATCCCGAACAGGCGGTCAATCTCTGGCAGAACATGATCGCCGCCAGCAGTGGTGCCCGCCAGCCGCAGTGGCTGTCGACCCACCCTGATCCGCAGTCGCGCATCCAGGAACTGCGCCAGCGGGCCGGCAGCCTGGCGCCCACCTACCAGCAGGCTCGCGCGGCCGGTCGCACGCCCCGCTGCGGCTGAACACCGCGCGTATCGGTGTACCGCGGCGCGTTGGCTTCTGGTAGCGTGACCAGCCCCCGCGCGTGGCATCCCGCCGGTGATGCCACGCGCCACCGCGCCCCGCGGCCGCACGCTTCCCCCTTGCACGTAGGTGACCCGATGACCGCATCCCTGTCCCGTTCGATCCTGTCGACCGCTATCGCCGGTCTGTTGCTGGCAGCCAGCGTCGGTGTGTCCGCGCAGACGCCCGCCGACCGTGCGCAGGAGCGCCGCGAGCGCGCGCAGCAGACGCAGGCCGATGCGGCGCCCGCTGCCCCGGCTTCATCCGACTACGCCAACGCCACCCGCACCGCGCCGGCCGCCAAGGCGTCGGCGCGCATGTCGCCGCGCCTGCAGAAGATGGTCAAGGCCTACGACGACGACAAGGGCGCCGAGGCCATCGCCGAGGCCGAGGAGATCATCGCCTCCGACCGCGCCAACGAGTACGACCGCGCGTTCGCGGCGCAGATCGCCGCGCAGACGGCCTACGACGCCGACGACATGGCCACGGCGATGGCGTACCTGGAAAAGGCGCTGCAGTTCAACGGTCTGGACAACAACGGCCACTTCGGCGCGATGCTGATGCTGGCCCAGCTGCAACTGCAGGAAGACCAGTACGCGCAGTCGCTGACCACCTTCGACCGCTTCCTTACCGAGTCCGGCAGCCGCAAGCCCGAGCACCTGGTGCTCAAGGGCAATGCGCTGTACCGCCTGGATCGCTTCGCCGAGGCCGCGCAGGTCCTCAAGCAGGCCATCGACGCCTCGCCCGCGCCGCGCGCCGACTGGCTGCAGCTGCTGATGGGGGCCTACGTGGAAACCGGCCAGGACGCCGAGGGCCTGGCCCTGGCCGAGCGCATCGGCGCGAAGAACCCCAACGACAAGCGCTCCCAGCTCAACCTGGCGGCGATCTACCAGCAGGCCGACCTGCTGGACAAATCGGCCGAGGTGCTGGAGAGCCTGCGCGCCGCCGGCCAGCTGACCGAGGACCGTGAATACCGCCAGCTCTATGCCACGTACCTCAACATGGACGGCAAGGAGCGCAAGGCGGTCGCGGTGATCAACGAAGGGCTGGAGAAGGGCATGCTGCAGGCCGGATCACCAGACCTACCTGGCGCTGGCGCAGGCCTACTATTTCTCCGACCAGATCGGCGCCGGCGATCGACGCCTACAAGAAGGCCGCGCCGCTGGCCGATAACGGCGAGACGTACCTCAACCTCGCCCGGTGCTGTGGCAGGAAGACCGCATCCCCGAAGCCAAGGAAGCCGCAAAGCAGGCCGATCGCCAAGGGACTGAAGAAGCCCGACGACGCCGAGAAGATTCTCGCGCTGCGAGGCGAAATGATCCGGCCAGTCACGGAATCGCTGCAACCGGCTTGGAACACCACGGTCCGGTTTGGTATATGCTAGGAGGTTCCCGTCGACCGGAAACGGTGGCGGGCATCGACTGATGGCCCGCGGCGCCCAGGCGTCCGGAAACCACTCCCGAGCTACGCCGCATGACGCAAGACCTCGAAATCCATAAGCAACGATGACGACCGCGAAGGGCTGAACTGGGCGCGCATCGCCGGTATCACCATGGCGATCGCCGTGCATGCCGCGGCCCTGCTGCTGCTGCTGGCGCCCGATGGCGCCGCCGGACGCAGGCACAGACGAAGAAGAAGTCACCCTCGTCAACATCATCAAACCGCCGCCGCCGCCCCCGCCGCCGCCGCCGCCGCCGCCGGAGCCGCCCAAGAGCTCACAGCCGCCGCAAGAAGCTGACGCCGCCGCGCCCGACGCCGGTGCCGCCGCCGCCGGAAGCAGCCGCCGGTCGTGTTCGACGACGCCGTCGCCGGTCGACGTGCCCGCCCCGCCGCCGTGCGCCGCCGTCGCCGCCTGCGCCGGTCGCCGACATCGGCTCCAGCGTGGACCCCTCGTCGCAAGCGCCTGAACCCGCCGAGGTACCCGCCCGACCGAAGCCGCGCCAGGGCGTGGGTGGCACGGTCGTGCTGGTCATCAGCATCGACGCCCAGGGCAACGTGCTCAACGTGACGGTCGAGAAGTCCAGCCGCAACCGCAACCTCGACCGCGCCGCGATGGAAGCCGCCCGCAAGTGGCGTTCAACCCCGAGATGCGCGACGGCAAGCCGGTGTGCCGAGCCGCGTCCGCGTCCCGGTCGATTTCAGTCCCGCCGACCTGATCCGGGCGTCACGGGACGAGTTCTCACGCAACACGTTCCAACTCTTTCCTATCCACGACTATCTAAAGGTAAGCGTCATGCTGCAGGAAACCACCACCGCCGCTGCTGCCGGGGCTCCAACGCCGAAGCCCTGCAGCAGATGGGCTTCGCCCACATGATCGCAGCACTTCGACTCTCGTCGGCTGGATCGTGTTCATCACGCTGGTGATCATGTCGGTCATGTCGATCTACTGGATCATCGTCAACTTCGATCAAGAACGCGCGTCTGCGTGGCAGCTCCGACCGCGTGATCAGCACGTTCTGGGAAACCCCGAACGCGCAGGACGCGATCCGCTTCATGGAAGAGCAGCCGCGCAGCGAGCCGTTCTCCAAGATCGCGCTCGACGCCGCCCAGGCCGCCGCGCACCACCAGCGCCATGAAGGTTCGCGCCTGGTCGAGTCGCTGAACCGCTCCGAGTTCGTCGACCGCGCCCTGCGCCAGGCCGTGACCCGCGAGTCGCTCGAGCCTCGAGACGGCCTGACCGTGCTCGCCACCGTCGGTTCGACCGCGCCGTTCGTCGGCCTGCTCGGCACCGTGTGGGGCATCTACCACGCGCTGATCCGCATCGGCTGCCAGCGGCGACGCCTCGATCGAGCGCCGTGGCCGGCCCGGTCGGCGAGGCGCTGATCATGACCGCGATCGGTCTGTTCGTCGCGATCCCGGCGGTGCTGGCGTACAACTTCTTCGTGCGCCTGAACCGCGTCACCAACAACAAGTTCGACACGTTCGCGCACGACCTGCACGACTTCTTCGCCACCGGCTCGCGCGTCGGCGAAGTGGCCGGCAAGCGCTAATCGGCAGTATCGTCAACGTCTCGCAGTCAGTTGGAGTTCAGACATGGCCTTCAGTTCAGGCAATGACAGCGGCGGGCCCATGGCCGACATCAACGTCACGCCGCTCGTCGACGTGATGCTGGTGCTGCTGATCATCTTCATGATCACGGCGCCGCTGATGACGCACAAGATCAAGGTCGAGCTGCCGGAGGCCAACCTGGACAAGCGGGAGAGCAAGGACAGCACGTCCCGCCGATCACGCTGGCGGTGACGGCAGGACGGTTCGCTGTTCTGGAACGACGAGCCGATCACGCGCGGCTCTGCTGGAAAGCCGTCTCTCGGTCGAAGCGCAGAAGACGCCGCAGCCGCAGGTCAACGTCCGCGGCGACCGCGACCACCAAGTACCGGATCGTCAAGCGAAGTGGTGCAGACCGCGCAGGCCCAGGCATGCGCAAGGTCGGCTTCGTGGCGAGCCCGAAGCAAGTAACGCCCTTACCGGAGACAACACGCATGGCATTTTCATCCGACTCCGGCGGCGGCCCGATGGCCGACATCAACGTCACGCCGCTGGTGGACGTGATGCTGGTGCTGCTGATCATCTTCATGGTGACCGCGCCGATCCTGTCCTACCCGATCGACGTCGACCTGCCGCAGCACTCGACTGAACCCGCCGCCCGCGGCGGAACCGCCGCCGCCGATCCGGCTGCGCATCGACGCCGGGGCCAGGTGTTCTGGAACGACAGCCCGACGCCGATCTCGGCGCTGCCAGAGCATGATGGAAGTCGGAGGTCCAGGCGCGACCCGACCAACCAGCCGACGCTCGAGATCGATACCAACGCGCGACGCCGATTACGGCGTGCTGGCCAAGGTGCTGGCGCACGCCAAGAACGCCCAGATGGTGAAGATCGGCTTCGTCCAGCACTAATCGCAACAACCGGTCGGCGCGATGACATTGCCAGTCCGCACGACGCTTACCAGCTCGATTTCAACGCCGCCTTCGGGCGGCGTTTTTTTTGGATCGGTGCGATGCCCGCAATGATGTCGCAGGCGCGTCGGCGTACGGCCGGCGCCGGGGCTACGGCCGTGGCGCGGCGTCGACGATGGCGCGGTAGGCCCGCACGGTGGCGGCCAGGCCGGCGTACAGCGCTTCGCCGATCAGCGCATGCCCGATCGACACCTCGACGCACCCCCGGGACACGGGCGAGGAACGCCGCCAGGTTGGCCTGGCTGAGATCGTGGCCGGCATTGACCGCCAGACCGGCGTCCACCGCGGCACGGGCCATGCGGGCGAAGCGGGCGAGAGCGGCCTCGCATGCACCGTCGCCGGCCGCGGCGGCCTCGGCATAAGGGCCGGTGTACAGCTCGAGGCGGTCGGCGCCGCTGGCCGCGGCCGCCCGGGCCTGCCGCGTAGCGGCGCCGTCGGGATCGGCAACGCCTGCGCCGGCATCGTCGTACGCGTCCGCGAACAGGCTGACGCGGCACCCCAGCGTCTTGAGCTGCTGCGACCAGCGGGCGCAGGCGCGCGTCGTTCGCGGACGAAGTCGAAGCCGTGGTCGGAGGTCAGCTGGGCGTCGCCGTCAGGCACCAGCGTGGCCTGCGCGGGACGGACCTGCTCGCACAGGGCGAGAAAGCCGGGGTAGCCCGGCCGCGGCGGGCGCGAACGGATTGCCTTCGAGGTTGAACTCGACACCCCGCTGCCGCGTCAGCTCGGCCAGCGCCAGCACGTCATCGGTGCGGATGTGGCGAGCATCCGGGCGCGGGTGCACGGTGATGCCGTGGGCACCGGCGTCCAGGCAGGCAGTGGCGGCGGCCACCACATCCGGTTCGTGCCCGCCGCGCGAGTTGCGCAGCACCGCCACCTTGTTGACGTTGACGCTCAGCAGCGTCATGGCAAAAGTCCGGAATGCGCGGCCGGGCCGCATGGGAGAACGGCCGGCAGCGACCGGCGGACGGTGCCCGCATGCGGGCAGATGACGCGGACAGTGGCGCTCAGGCAGGGCCGTCGGCGTCCAAGGCCTGCTCGCGCCGCGCCTGGGCCTGCTCACGCAGGCGGCGCAGCTCGGCGGGATCGACCAGCTGCGACTCGTCGCGCGAGCGGCGCCCGACGCGCTGTGCCAGCCAGCCCAGGATCCAGGCCGACAGCAGCACGAGCGCCGCGAGCAGGCACGCCACCAGCATGCCGATCGAGCCGGTCTTGAAGGCGCCCGCCAATGCGGCCACGCCGAGCAGCAGGCAAAGCCAAGGCCACATGGCACACCCTCCGGTGAAAGACCGCGCCAGTGTAGCGGGCGGGCGGTGGCGCTCAAACGGGGAGTGCGCGCCCGTGATGGCGGGCGCGTGGCCTCGCCAGTGCGGGTCATCGGGAAACCGCACCCGGGTCACTCCCGCCAGGCAGGGCCCGTACAAAACCCGGGTGGAACCTCGAATCGGCCTGTATCCGCTCGCCACGCCTGCGGACAGCAATCGACGGACGAGCGTTCGAATACGAAGTCACGGGGGTCGCGCCTTCGTGGGAACGATGACACCCGCGCCCGAAGGCCAAGCGTATCGGATAGCCGCCCGTCTTACAGCAGCGGCGACACCAGCCGCGCCAGCGCCTCGGGCAGGCGCGCGCGCAACAGCGGCCGGTCGCGGTCGTCGCGCACCCGCGGCGCAGTCGGCGCACTCGCCTCGATCAGCGCTTCGAGCCGCGCGGCCACGCCGGCGTCGCGGAACAGCACCGACATCTCGAAATTGAGGCGGAAGCTGCGGTGGTCGAAATTGGCGCTGCCGATGATGGCCAGGTCGTCGTCGCACAGCAGCGCCTTGGTGTGCAGCATGCGCGGGCCGTACTCGTAGACCTTCACGCCGGCGGCCAGCAGCTCGTCGAAGTAGGAACGCGCGGCGAGCGTCACCAGCCGGCTGTCGCTCAGCTTGGGCACCAGCAGGCGCACGTCCAGGCCGCCCAGCGCGGCCGAGGTCAGCGCCATCAGCGCGGCCTCGCCGGGCACGAAATACGGCGTGACCAGCCAGCACCCGCTGGCGGGCGGCATGGATCGCGCCGACATGCAGGCGGTGGATCGCCTCCCATGGCGAGTCCGGCCCGGACACCAGCACCTGCGTCGGCGATCGGCGCCGGGCACGGGCGGTGCCGCATCGGGCACTCGGCAACGGCGCGGCTGGCCGGTGGCGTAGGCCCAGTCCTCGACGAACACCAGCTGCAGCGCGCGCACCACGTCGCCCTCCAGGCGCAGGTGCAGGTCGCGGTAGGCGTCCTCGCGCAGGCGCTCGTCCTGCTCGTCGGTGATGTTGATGCCGCCGGTGAAGCCGATCGGCGCCGTCGATCACCACGATCTTGCGGTGGGTGCGCAGGTTGAGCCACGGCCGCTTCCAGAACCAGCCGCAGGCGCATCGGGTGGAACCAGGCGAGCTCGCCGCCGGCTCGAGCAGCGGCTGCAGGAAGCGGCGGCTGACCTTGCCCGAGCCGACCGCATCCAGCAGCAGGCGCACCTTGACCCCGCCCGCGCGCGCTCGACCAGTGCGTCGCGCAGCGCGGTGCCGGTCAGGTCGGGCTCGTAGATGTAGTACTCGAGGTGCACGTGGTGCGCGGGCCTGGGCGATGGCGGCCAGCAGCGCGGCGTACTTGCCGCGCCGTCCACCAGCAGGTCGCACCCAGGTGGCGGTGGTCGGCGGCAGCCGGGTGGTCGCCTGCGCCAGGCGCGCCAGTTCGATGGCCTCGGCGCTGGGGTCCAGGCCCGGCGGCGCGGCTGGCAACGCACGCGCGCGCGGACCGCGCCGCAGGCGCTGGCGATTGATGCGCTGCGGGCCGAACAAGTAGTAGATCAGGAAGCCGACGTAGGGCAGCGCCGCCAGGCTGATCAGCCAGCTGAGCGTCGCCACGGGTTCGCGCTTCTGCAGCACGATCCAGCCGCCCAGGCCGACCAGGTACGCCACCCAGCCCAGGGTCAGGTACAGGCCCAGGTTGCGGGATCGAGCCAGAAGGCCTGCCACAGGCCGTGCAACCAGGTCGAGCATGCGACCCCCAGTAAACCGTTCAGCCCCGTCGCAGGCGTTGCGACCGCGCGAGCGTAGGCTACGCGGATGCAGAGTCCGTCCGCCCCAGCCCGACGACCCCCGTCCCGGTGGACGATGCCCGCACGGCCGACGGCGCCGATCAAGGGCCGCGGCGCGGCTTCGCGCGTGGCCGGCCGCTTCGAGATACCGCGGCGCGCGTGGGCGAGGACGACGGCTGGGGCTCGGTGTACGAGGACCTGGCCGACGCGCCGCACGCCCGCGACGCACGGTCACCGAGGAGCGCGCGCGCAGCATCATCAGCCGCAACGAGTCGCCGGACATCGGCTTCAGCCAGTCGGTCAATCCGTACCGCGGCTGCGAGCACGGCTGCGTGTACTGCTTCGCGCGGCCCTCGCACGCCTACCTGGACCTGTCGCCGGGGCTGGACTTCGAGACCAAGCTGTTCGCCAAGACCAATGCGGCCGAGCGGCTGCGCGCACGAACTCGCCAAGCCCGGCTACCGTGCCGTCGCCGATCGCGCTGGGCATCAACACCGACGGCTACCAGCCGATCGAGCGCCGCTACGGCATCACGCGCGCGGCTGCTCGAGGTGCTGGCCGAGATGCCGGCACCCGGTGCAGCATCGTCACCAAGAGCGCGCTGATCGACGCGCGACCTCGACCTGCTGCGCCGACTGGCGCGCGAGCGGCTGGTGCACGGTGTACTTCTCGATCACCACGCTCGACAACCGGCTGTCGTCGCAGCTGGAGCCGCGCGCCGCCGCGCCGCACACGCGCTGCAAGGCGATGCGCGCGCTGCACGAGGCCGGCGTGCCGGTCGGCGTGATGGTGGCGCCGGTGATCCCGATGATCACCGACCACGAACTCGAAGCACATCCTCGAAGCCGCGCGCGAGGCCGGCGCGCGCGTCGGCGGGCTACGTGCTGCTGCGCCTGCCGCACGAGCTCAAGCAGCTGTGGCGCGAATGGCTGGAGCTGCACTACCCCGAGCGCGCCGCGCACGTGATGAGCCTGATGCAGCAGATGCGCGGCGGCAAGGACTACGACAGCGCGTTCGGCAAGCGCATGCGCGGGCAAGGCCCGTTCGCGGAGCTGATCGCGCAGCGCTTCGCCAAGGCGCACGCGAGCTGGGCTTCGGGCGCTGCCGCCGCTGGACTGCAGCCGCTTCGTCGCGCCGCGCAAGCCGTCGCCGCAGGGCGAGCTGTTCTAGCGGGATTGGGGATTGGGGATTCGGGATTTGTGATTCGAACTTCAACTGACCCTGCCATCCCGAGTGAAGCAGAGTCCTCGCCACACTCGGAATGACGATCTTCAGCTCTCACCGATTCCCGATCCCCGATTCCCGATTCCCGATTCCCGATCCCCGATCCCCGATCCCCGATCCCCGATCCCCGATCCCCGATTCCCGATTCCCGATCCCCGATCCCCAATCCCCAATCCCCAATCCCCAATCCCCAATCCCCAATCCCCAATCCCCAATCCCCAATCCCCAATCCCGCTAAAACAACGTCCCCCCAAGCCACAGCCAGCGCGCCATCCACGCGCTGACCAGCGCCATCATCACGGTCAGCGGCAGGCCGATGCGCAGGAAGTCGCCGAAGCGGTACTGGCCGGGTCCGAGGATCAGCAGGTTGCCGTGGTGGCCGATCGGGGTCAGGAACGGCGACCACCGCGCCCAGCGCGGTGCACACCACGAACGGCGTCGGCGGCAGCCCCAGCGATTGCGCCAGCGCGATCGCGATCGGCCCCAGCAGCACGGTGGTGGCCGCATCCGACATGACCTGCGTCAGCAGCGCGGCGACGGCGAACATCACCAGCAGCACCGCCAGCGGCGGCCAGCCGGACGACGATGTGCAGCAGCCCGCTGCGCCAGCAGGTCGCGCGGTGCCGGTCTGCTCCATCGCGATGCCCGAGCGGGATCACGCCGGCGATCATCACGAAGATGCGCACGTCGATGCTCGCGGTAGGCCTGTTCGATGTCCACGCAGCGCGGTCACCACCATCGCCACCGCGCCGAGCAGGAAGGCCAGCGGCGCCGGCAGCCATTCGGTGGCGGCGGCGAGGACGGTCAGCGCCCAGGATCGCCAGCGCCAGCGGCGCGCGCAGCCGGCGCTTGGCCTCGCCGGCGAACGGCACCAGCATCAGGAAGCCGTGGTGCGCGGCCAGCTCGGCGAAGCGCGACGGCTTGCCCCACAGCACCAGCAGGTCGCCCTCGCGCAGGCGCGCGTCGGCCAGCCGCGACGGCGGTGTCGCCGTCGCGCCGCCACAGCCCGGCGATCACCGCCGTGGAACCGCCGGGAGAAATCCAGTTCGCGCGACGCTGCGGCCGATGAACTCCGAGCCCGGCGCCACCACCGCCTGCACCAGCTGCGGCTCGCCCTCGCCGGTCGGCGGTGTGCGCCGAAGCGCGCGATCGCGTTGAGGTCGAGGCCCGCGATCGTCGTGCAGCGACATCAGTTCGTCGGCGGCCGCCTCCACCAGCAGCACGTCGCCGCCCAGCAGCGGGCTGGCATCGCCCAGGTCGTCGCGGCGCTTGCCGTCGCGCAGCCAGCCGAGCAGGCGGAAGCGCTCGCCGAGCGCCTTCTGCAATTCGGCCAGCGGGCGCGTGCTCCAGCGCGAGCCCTCCACGATCAGCAGTTCGGTGCGGTAGCGGTCCAGCCGCAGGTAGTCGTCGTCGCCGCTGTCGCCGCTGCGCTTGGGCAGCAGCCAGCGCGCCAGCAGCATGTACACCATGCCGACCACCACCAGCGCGATGCCGATCGGGCGTGATCGAGAAGATGCCCAGCCCGTCGGCGCCGCTGCGCTCGAGCAGGTCGCTGGCCAGCAGGAACGCCGGCGCGCTGACCAGGGTCAGGGTGGTGCCCAGCGATGCCGCCAGCGACATCGGCATCAGCAGGCGCGAGGCCGGCAACCCGCGTGCTCGCGCGCATGCGCGCAGCAGGATGCGGCAGCATCATCGCGGTCACCATGACGTGGTGGGTGAACGCCGCCAGCGCCGCCACCGCCGGCATCACCACCGCGATCGCGCGCGATTCGCTGCGGCCGGCGGCGCGGTCCGATCCACTGGCCGATGCGCTCGGTGATGCCGGTGGCGGCCAGCCCGCCGGAGATCACGAACACCGCCGCGACGATGATCGCCGGCTCGCTGGCGAACCCCGACAGCGCCTGCCGCTGATCCAGCACGCCCGGTCAGCACCAGCGCCAGCAGCGATCAGCATCGCGGTCACGTCGACCCGCAGCCGCTCGCTGACGAACAGGTACAGTCCACCGGCCAGGATCAGCAGGAACAGCAGCTGGGAGACAGGTCGCATGCCGGCATTGTGCGTGACCGGCATCACCCTGCGTGCAGCCGTTGGCTAACGCGCCTGGCCACTACACGTGAAAACAAACGAATACAGAGAGTTGCCGATGTCCCTGTTCGAAGCCACGCCACCGCATGGCCGGAGACCGCCCCGTGCCGGATGACGGCCTGTTCCGGCTGGCGATGGCGGCCTCGCCGGATCGGCATGGCGATCGTCGACGGTGAAGGCCGCTGGCTGGAGGTCAATCCAGCACTGCGGCAGTGCTGGGCGTGGCATCGCCCGCCGCCGCGGGATCGCGTGTTGCCGATCATCTGGATGACGGCGATCGCGATGCGTTCGCCCGCGCGTTGCAGGCGCTGGCCACCGGGCAGTCGCCGCAGGAACGGCTGGCGCCGCGCTGGCGGGCGGCGGGCGCCGCGCCAGGCCGCGGACGGAGTGCGCAGGCCGATCACGCTGGTGGCGCTGCCGGCCGGCGACACCGCCGTACCGGTGCGGGTGCTGCTGCAAGTGGAGGCGGCCGATGCCCAGGTGCTCGCCGAAGGCGAGGCCGCGCGCGCGCATGCCGCCGAGGTGCAGTTGCAGATGTTCGCCGACGCGGTCGCGCACGACCTGCGTGCGCCGCTGCGGTCGATCGAGAGCTTTTCGCATGCTGCTGGAGCGCCGCTGCGGCGCCCAGCTGGACGACACGGGCCGAGACCACCTGGGCCGCATCCGCGCGGCGGCCGAGCGCATGGGCGGCCTGATCGCGGCCTGGGCGACCTCTCGACCGCCACCCGCAGCGAGCTGCGGCATTGCGCCGGTGGACCTGACGCCTGCTGGCCGACTGGGTGCTGGCCGAGTTGCAGGACGCCGAGCCCGGCCGCGTCGCGCAGATCGAGGTCGAGCCGGCGCTAGAGGTGGACGGCGACGAGCGCCTGCTGAAACTCCTGCTCACCCAGCTGCTGGGCAACGCCTGGAAGTTCTCGCGCGACAGCGACGCGACCTGCGATCGAGGTCGAAGGGCAACGCGTCGGCGATCGCCTGCATGTGCAGGTCTGCGACGCCGGGCTGCGGATTCGACATGCGCTATGCGCACAAGCTGTTCGAACCGTTCCAGCGCCTGCATGGGCCGGAAGAGGGCGGCGGCCACGGCCTCGGGCCTGGCGATCGCGCAGCGCATCGTCGCGCGCCACGGCGGTACGATCCGCGGCCGAGTCGCGTGCCCGGCGAAGGCGCCACCTTCCATCTCGAACTGCCCGCAGCGCCGTGTCGCCGAGGAGGCACCCGCATGACAACAAGGACATCCTGCTGGTCGAAGACAATCCCGACGATGTCGAGCTGACCCGGATCGCCTTCGACGAAGCCAAGATCGCCAACCGCCTGGTGGTGGTCGGCGACGGCGCCGAGGCGCTGGACTACCTGTTCGCGCGCGGCGCGCACGCCGGCCGCGACCCGCGACGACCTGCCGTCGCATCGTGCTGCTGGACCTCAACCTGCCCAAGCTCGATGGGCGCGAGGTGCTGCAGGCGATCCGCGCCAACCGAAGCACGCGCACCGTTGCCGGTGGTGGTGCTGACCACCAGCGCCGAGCCGTTCGACGTCGAGGCCAGCTACGCGCTGGGCGTCAACAGCTACATCCAGAAGCCGGTGGACTTCGAGCAGTTCGTGTGGGCGGTGCAGCAGGTCGGCCTGTACTGGCTGGTGCTGAACCACCCGCGGCTACGGCGCGCACGGTCGGCGCACTTGTACCGCCCTGCACGAGTTCGACACGCCGGCCGCTCTACGGCATCACGCCCCGAACAACGTCTCCGCGCGCTGGAACAGCATCCAGCTGGTGGCGATGAACTTGTCGCCGCCCTGCGGCCGGTTGCCGCGATGGGTGTGGGTGAAGGCGGCCGGTGCGATCAGCAGGACGCCGGTGCGCGGCGCGATCTTGCGGCGCTGGTAGAGGAACTCGGTCTCGCCTTCGTCGAAGCCGTCGTTGAGGTAGAGCGTCCACAGCAGGTGCCGGTGCAGTGTCTCGCGCATGCGCGATCGCGCGGGTACAGCTCGCAATGCCAGTAGGGGTAGCCGCCGCGGCCGCCGGTGTAGCGCTGCAGGTTGATCGCGCCGGGGCGGAGCACGCGCTGCATCACCGGCGCCAGCGTGGCGTCGTCCATGCCGCGCACGCGCTCGCGCGGTGAGGCGGTGGCGGCGCGCCGTCGGCGCCGGGGGCTTCCAGCATCAGCGGCGCGATCAGCGTGTGCGGGTACCGGCGCAGGTAGCGCAGCAGGCCCTGGAACACCGCCTGGTTGAGCGCGTTCTTCGCGTCGCGCCAGTCCGCGCTTGCCGCTGATGGAGAGGTCGCGGCTGTCCTTGAGGTCGGGCATCACGCCGCCGCCGACGCGGCCGGGCTGGGCTGTCGCCACTGGCCGCGAACCGCTCGACCAGTGACCGGCACACGGCCGGGTCCAGTGCGTCGGGATATACCTCGATGAAATCGTCCTGCAGCGGCGCGGCGTCGGGTGCGGTCATCGGGATCGGCAACGTGATGGCGGCGGAAAGCGGCCATCGTCGCACGCCTTTTCGAGGTTACAAAAGCGAAACACGCACGCGACGGCCCATGCCGGAGAAGTAAAAAACGGGTGAAAGCCCGTCTTGAAGTGTTACGCGTGCGCCTTCCGCCCGCGCCCACTGTGCACGCCGCGCGAACAGGCCGGGAAGCCGTGTTTCAGGCCTGAAACGTTTCGCCCGGACGGCGCGCCAGCGACGCCTGAAATCGGTACAAATTCCCTTGTAAATCATCGCCTTGAAGCGTTGGCACGGAACTGGCTCCAAGTCCCTGCCGCCGCCGTGCCCTGTGCACGCCGGCCACGCCGACAGGGGAGTTCCGATGCCAGCCACCACCGCCGTCCGCCGCCGCTGCATACCGCGCGTTGCGCAGGTGCTGCCGGTGCCTGCGGCATGGGTCGCCACCGGCATGGCGCTGATGGTGCTGGCCGTCACCGCGACAGCCCGCGCGCAGGACACGGGGCCGGCCTCGGAGACCGTGCCCGCAGGAAGTGTGTACGCCGGCGCCGCCGTGTCCGCCAAGGACCCCACGGTGATCATCGCGCGCACCGTACAGCCCCGCATCGCCTACCGCGGCGTGCCGCTTGAGGACAACCCGATCCACAGCGAGGCGACGACGTTCCCCGGCATCGTCTTCCACGGGACCATGGGTTCGCTGATGGGCGAACTGGTCGAAGAGGAACTCGGCCAGCACGGCTCGGCCGGTGTCATGGCCGGCGCGGCGGTGCAGTCGACCGTCGGACGCGCCCTTCCGGGACTCGCCGGAAGCCCGCTGGCAGGCGCCGGTGCCGGCCACGCCGCACCGGCGATCGGCCCGGCGCCAGCGTGGGCGGCGCCGCCGGTGGCGTGGGCGCGGCGGTGGGCAATGCCACCGCCAACATCGGCAGCCTCGTCAGCACCAGCGTGATGCAGGCCGTGGGCAAGACCCAGGGCGGTGGCCCGTGAAGGGCCGCATGCGCGCCATTGCGGCCACCATGGCGGCCGTGTCCCTGTGCGGCGTGCTGGCCGTGCCCTGCGCGCTCGCGCAGGCACCGGCCGCCTCCGCGCCCCCGGCACCTGCGCCGCAGGACGAGGCCACCGTCGCCGGCGTCGCAGCCGGCCAGGCGCAGGGCCGCATCGCGATCAACCAGGCCGCCGGCAGCGGCAATGCGCAGGTCAACCTCGGGGCCATGGCATCGGCCGACGGCGGCCTGGCCGTTGCCAGCGTCCATGCCCACAAGCGCACCCAGCGCGGTACGCGCGAGCGCGATGCGGTCACACGCATCCACGACGGCGCGCTCTCGGGCAGCGCCGGCCTGCTGTCGGTCAACCAGACCGCCGGCAGCGGCAACGCGCAGGCCAACCTGTTCCTGGCCGGCCAGGGCGTGTCCGGACCGCAGATGTCAGGCGAGGGGCCGCTGGGGTTCGCGGCCACCGGCCTGCAAGGCATTTCAGGCATCGACGACGCGGCGCTGGCCGCAGTCGCCGGCGATGCCACCACGACTGAGGGGGCCGCAGCCCCGTCCTGGCGGAGAGAGGCCGTGATCGCGGACGACGCGTTCCGCGGCAGCCAGGGCGTGGTGCAGGTCAATCAGGCGGCGGGGGTGGGCAACACCGCCACCAACGCCATCGTGCTCCAGCTGCCAGGGGGCACGCCGTAGCAACACGCTCGACACGCACTACCTGCAGCACCACGACAACAACGACGACAACCACCAGGAGAGAGATCATGAAATTCCGTACCGCGATGCTGGCCCTTGCCGTTGGCAGCTTGTTCTCCACCGCCGCCCTCGCGCAGGGCGACGATGCCGACATCTATGCCAGCTGGGACTTCGTCAACAGCATCTGGGTCTATGGCGACATCTATGCCAGCGGCGAAATCCGCGTGCGCAGCGAGTCCGGCGCGCTGGTCGACCAGGACCAGCTGACGCTGGGCAACCTGTCGCTGGGCGACGGCGACAACGGTGCCTCGGCCTCGGGCGACGCCCTGCGCCGCGCGTCGGGCAACATCGGCGCCAACATCGCCGCCGGCGTGGGCAATGCGCAAGCCAATGACGTCGCACTGTCGTCCGTCGACGGCAATGCCGTGTTCGCCTCGGCGCTGGTGTTCAACAGCCAGACCACCGCGGTCAACGGCGGCACCGATGCCGGTCGCGCCGACAACCAGCTGTTCTACACCGCGAGTGTCACCAACAACGTCCTGCAGGGCGCCTCGGGCAACATCGGCCTGAACGTCGCCGCCGGCGTGGGCAATGCGCAGACCAACGCCCTGGCCGCCTCGGTCAACAGCTCGGGCAACCTGGCCAAGGCGGCCGCCGACAGCGAGCAGCAGACCCTGTTCAACCAGCTGCTGGCCTATTGCGACCTGGACAACACCGCCTCGCTCAGCGGCAACGCGCTGTCGTCCGCGGTCGGCAACATCGGCGTGAACATCGCCGCGGGTGCCGGCAACGCACAGCACAACGGCCTTGCGATCGCCGTTGCCTCCTGCGGTACCTGCGACTGATCCAACCCCCCCGCCGGGGCGGGATCCGCCCCGGCTACCCCTTGAGGAGTGGCTTCAATGAAACTGCACCTGAAAATCATGACCGCGGCCCTGCTGGCCGTATCCGCCCCGGCGATGGCGTTCGACGACGACGCCGACATCTACGCCACCTGGGACTTCGTCAACAGCATCTGGGTCTATGGCGACATCTATAAGGCCGGCGAGGACAACCGCAACGTCGCGCGCATGGCGACGCTGCTCGCGGGCCTGCCGCCAGCTGTTCCGGGACCACCATCAACCGGCTGTGCGCTTCGGGCCTCGATGCGGTCGGCGCCGCCGCCCGCGCCATCAAGTGCCGGCGAGATCGAGCTGCGATCGCCGGCGGCGTCGAAATCGATGTCGCGCGCGCCGTTCGTGATGGCGAAGGCGCAGAAGCGTTCCAGCGCACGGCCGAGATCTACGACACCACGATCGGCTGGCGCTTCATCAACCCGCTGATGAAGGCGCAGTACGGCGTCGACTCGATGCCGGAGACCGGCGAGAACGTCGCCGAGGAATTCCAGGTCTCGCCGCGCCGACCAGGACGCGTTCGCGCTCCGCTCGCAGAAGCGCGCGGGCGCAGGCGATCGGGCGGGCTCTTCGCCGACGAGATCACGCCGGTGACGCGTGCACGGCGGCAAGGCCGGGCCGATCACCGTCGACAGGACGAACACCCGCGCCCCGACACGACGATCGAAGGCTTGGCGAAGCTGAAGCCGTTCGTCGCAAGCCGGCACGGTGACCGCCGGCAACGCTTCCGGCGTCAACGACGGCGCGGCCGCGATGATCCTGGCGTCGGAGGCGGCGGTAAGCGGCACGGCCTGACGCCGCGCGCGCGCGTCCTCGGCTGGCGCGGCCGGCGTGCCGCCGCGCATCATGGGCATCGGCCCGGCGCCGGCGACGCGAAGCTGATGGAGCGGCTCGGTCTGAAGATGGGCGATTTCGACGTCATCGAGCTGAACGAGGCGTTCGCCTCGCCAGGGCATCGCCGTGCCTGCGCGAGCTCGGCCTCGCGGACGACGCCGAGCCGTGAACCCCCATGGCGGCGCCATCGCGCTCGGCCATCCGCTCGGCATGAGCGGCGCGCGCCTGGCGTTGACCGCGGTCCACGGCTGGAGAAGCGCGGCGGCAAACTGCGCTGATCACCATCTGCGTCGGCGTCGGCCAGGGCGTCGCGATGGCGTTCGAGAAGCT
>CAVROR010000006.1:0-189377 GCA_963722915.1 uncultured Gammaproteobacteria bacterium | reverse complement strand
TCCACCGGCCTGCCTTCCCTACATCTGGTTGTTCGGCGATTCGTCCACAGAGTTGTCCACAGTCTGTGAACCATCGGCCCCCGGAGGTGCCCTGGGTCACACTTCGAGCGGTCCGTCGGACTCGTTTTCGAACCATAGATGCGCAGGTCAGGCCGCGGATGAGCGGTCTGGCGACCAGTCACCGGCGACCCCGTGAACACGCACTCGAGCGGCAGCACGATGGGACCACCCCGGTGTGCCGCAACTTAACAACCCGGCAAACACCACGGCAAGCCGTCATCCACAGGCTGACCGGGTGTGGGAGGGTCCCGAGTTTGACCCTCATTCGCCACCGCGCGTACCGTTGGCCGGTCACTCCTTGTCGACGGGTGCCGCATGTCCACAACTCCGTCAGGGTCCTTCGGGCCCGTGCGCGTGGGTGGGCGGTGCCGGCCGAAGAGCCACGTACGGCGTTCTCTGTGTCCGCCGTGCGCACATGTCCCGCCTGTGGAGTGGACAACCCACAAGAAACAGCATCGGAGAGAGCCGTGAGCAAGCGTACTTACCAGCCGAACAACCGTCGTCGCGACAGGGTGCACGGTTTCCGCCTGCGCATGCGCACCCGGGCCGGCCGCTCCATCGTCTCGGCCCGCCGCCCCAAGGGCCGCAAGCGGCCTCGCCGTCTGACGTCTCCGCCTGCGGCTACCACGCTCGTGCTGCCGCGGCGCACCGACTAATTGGCAGGGTGTTCCGGGGCGCGGTCGCGGCTGTCGCCGCGCGGGTCGCGCACGCTCGTGGCCCACCTCGACGGCCAGGCGGCCCGGGCAACCGGCACACGTAGGATCGTGGTGAGCAAGGCCGTCGGCCCTGCGGTGGTCCGCAACCGCGTCAAGCGCCGACTGCGACACCTGGCCCGGGAGCACCTGCCTCCCGGCGCGGCTGCCGGGTTCTGCTGTGCTCGTGGTCCGGGCGCTGCCGGCGGTCGGCGCCGGCCTAGCGGAACTCGGCGCCGACCTGCGCCGGTGCTGACCAGGGTGAGGTCGTGAAGTACCTGCTGATCGGCCTGCTCAGGGCTCTACCGCGACGCTGATCAGCCCGCTGTACGGGCAGGTCTGCCGCTACCACCCGTCGTGCTCGGCCTACGCACTCGAGGCGGTCACCGTGCACGGCGCCTGCGGGGCAGCTGGCTCGCCGTACGCCGGTGCCGCTGCCACCCCTGGGCCCCGGCGGCTACGACCCGGTTCCTCCCGTTCGACGTCCCGCCCCGCACCGTGACGCGGGTCCTACCCCGACCCAGGGACTCGATGCTCGACTTCTTCGGCGCCATCGGCAGCTTCATCATGACGCCGCTGTACTACGCCATCTCGCTCGTGCTCAGAGCTTCCACCGGCTCTTCGGTGACATCTTCGGCCCCGACGTCCGGTTCGCCTGGGTGCTGTCGATCATCGGTCTGACCCTGGTGATCCGCGCCGCCCTGATCCCGCTGTTCGTCAAGCAGATCAAGTCCAGCCGCAACATGCAGCTGATCCAGCCCAAGGTGCGGGAGCTGCAGAAGAAGTACGGCCACGACCGGGAGCGTCTCGCCCAGGAGACGATGAAGCTCTACAAGGAGTCGGGCACCAACCCGTTCGCCTCGTGCCTGCCGATCATCGTCCAGATGCCGATCTTCCTGGCGCTGTTCCGGCTGATCGACCAGGCGGTCGAAGAATCCCGGCGAGCCCCCGGGCTCATGACCGAGGAGCTGAACACCAGTTCGCGGACGCGACTTCCTGGGCGCCAAGATCTCCGACACCTTCATGACACCGGGGACAACGCGGTGCGCCTCCTCGCGGCGGTCCTGGTGATCGCGATGACGGTGACCACGTTCCTCACCCAGCGCCAGCTGATGAGCAAGAACATGCCGGCGGATGCGCTGACGGGCCCCTACGCCCAGCAGCAGAAGATGCTGCTCTACGTGCTGCCCGCTCGTGTTCGCGGTCGGTGGCATCGCCTTCCCGATCGGCGTGCTCTTCTACTGGACCACCTCGAACCTGTGGACGATGGGCCAGCAGTTCTACGTGATCCGGAACAACCCGGCGCCCGGGCACCCCGGCTTCAGGGCCAAGCAGGAGCGCGACAGCGCGAAGGCGGCGCGCAAGGGGCTGACGCCCCGAGCCTCAGTGAGGACGACTCGGCGGAACGTCGACGGTGTCGAAGGACAAGCCCGCAGTCCGCCTGCAGCCCAAGCGCCAGACCCAGGCGCAGCGCCAGGCGAAGAAGAAGCCGCAGGACCACCCGCCTCCGACAGTTCCCCGCGGCCCCGGGCCGCGATTCCGACAGCAGCGATCAAGGAGATTCCCCACGATGACTGAATCCGATGCCCTTGACCCCGACCGAGGTGGGACCGACAGAGACCGAGCCGGCGAGATCCCCTAGACCGAGGAGCGAGCGACGACAGCGACGGGAGCCCCAAGTCGTCCGCGCGGTCGCCCCTCGCGAAGGTGGAGCCCTCGAGCGCGAGGGCGACATCGCGGCGGACTACCTCGAGGAGTTTCTCGACATCGCCGACCTTGACGGCGACATCGACATGGACGTCGAGGGCGACCGCGCCGCGGTGTCGATCGTCGGCGCCGGTCTGTTCCCAGCTCGTGGCGGCGAGGGCGAGGTGCTGGATGCGCTGCAGGAGCCGCGCGTCTGGCCGTGTGGCGCGAGACCGGCGAGCGCTCCCGGCTGATGCTCGACGTCTCGGCCACCGCGCCGAGCAGCGCGAGCGCCTGGTGGAGCTGGCCACGGCGAAGATCGCTGAGGTCCGCGCCAGCGGCGAGCGCGGCCCGCTGGACCCGATGACCTCCTTCGAGCGCAATCGGTTGTTGCCGCCGATGAACAGGTGGCCGGCATAGCGCAATCGCGACAACGTCATGCCCGCGCTCAGCGCCGAACCACCGTCACCGCTGTCCGCCGCCGGAATCCGTTGCCGGCCACGGTGGTCAGGATCCCGGTGAACGGATCGATTGTTGGTACGCGCACGTCCCCGTCGGTGAAGTCCACGCGGCCCGAGGCGTCCACCGCCAGCCGGCGGGGCAGGCTCAGCGCGGCGCTGGCCGCCGCACCGCCGTCGGGGGTCGAGCCTTGCGTGCCGTTCCCAGCGACCGTGGTGATGATGCCGGTCGTTGGATCGACGCGCCGCACGCGATGGTTGCTGCGGTCGGCGATGTACACGCTTCCCCAGGGGATCGAGCGCCACGCCGTTGACGTCAAACATCGACCCGTCGACGGCGGCCCATCCGTCTCCACCGTAGAAGTTCGTGCCGTTTCCGGCGAAGGTGGTGACAATCGCTGTCGCCGCATCAAGCCGGCAGATCCGGAGATTGACGAAGTCGACGATGAGTAGGTGTCCGTTCGCATCGAACGCCAGGTTGGTGGGACCCAGAGCATGGCGCTGATTGCCGGCCCGCCGTCGCCGCTGAAGCCCGCCGTGCCCGTGCCGGCCACGGTGGCGACGTTGGCCAGGTCGACGCGACGGACGCGGTTGTTCGAAATGTCAGCGATCCACAGGCGCCCGGAAGCATCGACGGCCACGTGCGTGGGATTGTTGAACATGGCGTTGATCGCCGGTCCGCCGTCGCCGCTGAACCCCTGTGTGCCGGTGCCGGCAACGGTCGTGATGAGGCCCGTCGCCGGGTGGATCCGCCGGACCCGATGCGTCGAGGAAGCCATGACGTAGACACCGCCGGCGGCATCCACGGCGAGCGTGTGCGGATTGTTGAGGGTCGCGGCCGTCGCCAGTAACTCACCGTCACCGGTCGCTCCGGCGACGCCGGTTCCCGCATATGTGGTGATGAGACCCGTCGCCAGGTTCACGCGCCGGACGCGGTGATGTCGAGCTGTCGGCGATCAAAAGACGGTCGCTGGCGTCGATGGCGATCCCCTGCGGACACGAGAGGCCGGCGGCCGTGGCGGGAATTCCGTCGCCGTTGAAGGCCGTGCTGCCGGTGCCAGCGACGGTCGAAATGACGCCGGTCATAAGATCGACGCGCCTGATTCGATGATTGTTGCAGTCCGCGATATACAGCCTGCCGGTGCCATCCATCGCCAGCGAATAGGGCGCGTTCAGCCGCGCCGTCACGGCAGGCCCGCTTCCCTGGCGAACCCGGCCGTGCCATCCCCCGCGACGAGCGACAGGATTCCCGTGGCGGCGTCGATGCGGAACACACGCTGCTGATCGCGCGCGGCGACGAAGACGTTGCCGCCGGGATCCACCAGGATCGCGCGGGGGGCAATGTTGGCGATGCTGGCGGAAATGTTCTGCGGTCCGCCTCCCGCGTAAGTGGTGATGATTTCTGAGCCGCGACGAGAGACGGCGCCAGGAGCGCGAGCGCGATCGACAGGCCGAAGCGGGAGGGGCGCATGGCTAGAGCGCCTCCTGGCGAATCGCACGCTTCTCAGTTCGACGGGACGCGAGACCAGTCGCCGTTCCTGTCCAGCTTGACAACTGGACCGACAGGTGCGGTGTGCTCTTCTCCACAGGCGGAACTCCGGCGCCGGGACGACGAAGGTCCCCCAAACCGTTCGCCGTCACGGTAGGCAATGTGGGCGGGAAAGAACGCGCCGAGCGGCTGCCCGACGTTGATGGATTCGTCGATGACTACGCGCGCGTGGAAGACATCCTCGCCGCTGTAGTTGACGACCTCGACCGTCAGCGTCAGCGATACTTGCCGGCAGCTTCCACCGCATCGCTGATTTCGAACGTTCCTGCGAAGTCACGTCCGTCCTCGGCGCTGGGACGGGCAGTGCCCAGCATGCCGACGAGTCCCGCTACGACTAACCACGACCACCGCGAGCGCGTTACCGTCATGACGACCCACCATTCAACAAATGAGGGCGGTTCAAAACGGGGGAGTAGCCGATTGCTCAGCTGGACGTATTAGATACCTGATCCGCGCGCTTGATACACATTGTGTGGGGCGGACATCAAGAAACACCGAAAATCAGCGGCGTTCAGCGCAGGCGAGTGAGGTGATGCGCAAAAGGAGATGCGTCGTCGCCGTGCCGGGCCGCGGCGTCAACTGTGCTGGTGTCAGCTACTTGCGGAGATCGCTCGACACCTGAGGCGCGGAGCAGCGCCATGCGGGTTGGGCCAACGGTCGGCCAATGCGACAGGGCCGGTGTCTGATCGCGGCCGCGGTAGGACTCAGTGCCAGCGCAGAGATCCGGAACTGGGCGGCGACGATTCCTCGCGCCAACTTCGGTCCGCGCGATCGCGCAGTTCGGAACGCCCGAGGCCGGATTGCGCGAGAGTTGACCGGCGGGATGGCTGTAGTTGGCGCGGGAACGAACGAGTACGAGTCGCCGTCGAGTTCCCGGCGCGACGTCCGTGCGGCCGCGATCAGATACCGGCCCTGGCGCCGGTCGTTCGACCGCAATCACGATCTACGTTTGTCAGCGGGTTTTCGCTGGAGCCACGATCGCCCCGAGATCATCCTTGCCATGGCCAGCGGCGATCGCTTCGTCCATCTGGCGCGCGATCACCGGGAGCAGCGCCAGGGTTGTCGGCGCCGCCTGCTTCGAGCATCAGGCGCAGATCCTTGCGCGCCATGGTCAGCTCGAAGCTCGCCGTCAGATCGTTGTTGCGCCATCTTCTCGGCGCGGACCGGGATGATGCTGCCGACTTTGAACCTCGAAAACAGGCCGGCGGCATCCTGCCGCGACACGCCGACGTCGGCCATCGCAAAGACGTCGGCAATGCCGGATGTGAGGACGAAGATCATCGAGTTGCCGAAGATCTTGTAGGCCGCCGCGCGGTCCGCCCGCTCGCCCACGTACCAGACGTCGCCGGTCATCGCCTCAGCGAGTCCTTGACCTCGTCGAAGACCGCGGCGGGGCCAGCCACCATCATCACGCCGACCGCATCTCTGCACATCTGCGGCGACATGAACACCGGCGCGTGAAGAAACCGGATGCCACCGGCGTTGGCATCGTGCACGCGGACCTTCGTGCCTGCCGGCGAGGTCGTCGTGTGATCGATGACCATCGCATTCGGCGGCAGTGCGCCGACGATGAGCGGAAGCAACTCGTCGACCGCGGCATCGTCGGAGAGGACCACATGGATCTCGTCGGCGGCGGCGACGGCCGCCTGCGGCGTTTCGGCGACCGTGGCGCCGAATGGTTCGAGCGCCCGCGCCTTCGCTTCCGTCCGGTTCCACACTGTGACCCGGCGGCCGCGCTTCAGCATGGCCTCGACCATTCCGCACGCGAGGAGCCCCGTACCCAGAAAAGCGACGTCTTTCACCGTCTCCCCCTTACGCTCGTTCGATGCCTGTAGGAATCAGCAGGCCGCGGCCCGCGAGGCCGGTGAGGCCGTCGAGCCGGTCGAGAAACCGGTCGCGCAGCCGCGGGACCGGGCGCCGCGTCCAGAGAACCTCCGGCATTGGTCCATGCCGCGGCTCGCGCCACGCGCACCTTCCACATCGCCGCGACGTCATCGAGTTGTCCGGCAGCCACGTCCACTGTCTGGATCAGTCCGCGCGAGAACTCGACCTTCACTTCTTCCTCGACCTGCTCGAGCAGGGAGTTGACGCTGTCGAAATCCTGCCGGCGCGTCCGATCGTCGGTTGGATCGCCGCCGAGCGCGTTGAAGACCTCGACGATGCCGACCGGCAGATCGCGGTTGATGTGGGCGTTCATTCCGGCCAGCGCGAACTGCAGCCGGGCGAGGCGGCGATCGGTGCGCGACGAGAGTAGCGGACGCCACGCCGAAGGCGCTCCAGCGGAGTCGAGATCGGCGCGCGCGATCGCCGCGAAATACAAGTTGGCGAAGACCACGTCGAGCGCGGTCATGAAGGCGGGATCGGCAAACGCCGGCCGGCGACCGCCTTTCTGACGCCCTCCGTCACGCGGAGATAGAGGCGATTGAACCATTTGAGACCGTCGGCGTCCGGCAACTGCGCGTCGATCGCGGTCATCACCGCGAGTGCATCGTCGATCGATCGTCACGGGGGTCTTCGCCAACAGCGTCGCCAGCATCAGCGCTCCTTTTTCCCGACCAGCCGCCAGAACTGCGCCTCGTTGAGCAGCGTGATGCGGTGCCCCTTCTCGCGCAGCCGCTTGATCTCCATCAGCTTCAGGCCCGCCGTCGCGGCCGGCGGCCTGCAGCGGGTTCGGCCGGCCGCGCACGACGACGGTCGTCCGCGCCGACGGGCCGCCGTGGACGATGGCGCCGGCGCGCGCGCGGCGCGCGATCGCCTCGTTGCGCGGCTCGCGAGGATGCCGGTGAACGCGAGGTGCACGCCCTTCAGCGTGCGCAGCACGCCCGACTTCGAGCGCGGCGGGCGGCGTGCGCAGCGCCTCGATCAGCTCGTCGGCGCTCTCGTAGCGCTTGCGCCGCTCGCCGATGCAGCGGTAGACGATCTCCTTCAGGTGGTCGCTGCAGCGCGAGCTGGCGGACGTCGGCGGTGCGGATCGCGCGTCCGCGCGTCGCCCTTGACCAGCATCGCCGAGCAGCTGGCCGACCTGATAGACGTCGTCGCGCGCCTGCCACTTCGGCGCCGCGCCGGCGAGGATGTCGCTCGGCGCCGTCAGCGCGTTCATGCGTGCGCGCGGTGATGCCGCGCGCGGTCGCTCTGCTGCCGGACGATGCCGAAGTCGCCGAGCTTGAGGCGGCGGCCGTCGCACACGAACACGTTCAGCGGCGTCAGGTCGCGGTGCAGCAGCTGGCCGCGGTGCAGCTTGCCGAGCACCTGCAGGATGCCGGCGATCTCGCGCCGGACGCGCGTCTCGGTCCAGCCCTTGTCCGGTGCGCTGCGAGGAACGCGCTGAGGTCGCCGTGCGCGCGCGTACTCGAGCGCCAGGCAGTAGAGCATCGCGTCCGGTCGCGGCCGCATCAGCGGGAACGCGTCGAAGACGCGGATCGCGCGCGGATGGCCGTCGAGCAGCTGGCCGAAGTACGCCTCGCGCAGCCAGCCGTCGATGCTGCGCGCTGACCTTGATGCAGACGACGTTCGGGCACGGCGCTCGAGCGGCCGAGACGCCGCGGCGAGATAGACCTGGCCGAACCCGCCCTGGCCGAGCAGCCGCTCGATGCGGTACCGCAGGCCGCTGTTCGGGCTCGTGACCGCTGTCCGGCGGTCAAGCATACAGCTCACCTGGCTGGCCGACCCTCGATGCGAGTGGGGCAGGCTGTGTCGTCGCGTTCGAGAGCTGTCGTGAGGAAGGCACGCGAGCAGTGATTATCCCCGACATTCCGCGATCGCCGGTAGCTCGGCTCAGCTCCGGTTTTCAGGCATCGCCGTTGCTTCACCAGCGCTCGCTGGAGGTGCGTGATGGAGTGGGGCCTCTGTAAAGACTGCGGAGTGGTGGCAGATAGAACCGGGAGCGAAGGGCACCGACACTACCTCGGTCTGTGTATCGACGATGACCTTCAGCCGTTCCTTCTGCGCATCAACGGTAGCGGTGGCTGCAACCGGTTCATGGCGGGCGAGCCGGCACGCGCCGCCGGTTCGAGCGCGGCGCCGCCGACGGCAAAGCCGGTCCGGTAGACATTGATCTCAGTGATTTCAGGATCTCGGAATTTCAGGATCTCGTTGAAGCTTTTGAAATTGAGGACGTCAGGATTTCAGGATTTGCGCCCTCGTCCGCCCGCACCGTTCAGCAGATCCTGAAATCCTCACATCCTGAAATTCGTCATTTCACGAAAATCCTGAAATCCCGAGATCCTGAAGTCCTGAAATTGACTTCGTTCCACACGTCAGGCGATGTGCGCGCCGGTGGTTTCGACGTAGACCGCGTAGATCGACTGGCTCGCGGTCATGAACAGCCGGTTGCGCTTGGCGCCGCCGAAGCAGACGTTGGCGCAGGTCTCCGGCAGGCGGATCATGCCGATCGCGCTCGCCGGTCGGCGCGAACACCTGCACGCCGGGACGCGCGCCCGCCCAGATGTTGCCGTCCATGTCGCAGCGGATGCCGTCGGCGCAGACGGCGCCGCCGGTCGCCGGGAATGTCGAACTGCGCGAACGTCTGGCCGTTCCGCAGCGTCTTGCCGTCCGACGTCGAACACCTTGATGTCGCGCGGCGCGCCGGTGTCGGCGACGTACAGCTTCTTGTAGTCGGGCGAGAAGCAGAGGCCGTTCGGCTTGCCGATCTCGTCGGTGACCTTGTCGATCTGCGCCGTCTTCGGATCGACGCGGTAGACCGCTTCCTTGAGTCTCCGATCCGCCTTGAAGCCTTCGTAGTTGCCGCGGATGCCGTAGAGCGGATCGGTGAACCAGATGCCGCCGTCGGGATGGACGACGGCGTCGTTGGGGGAGTTGAGCCGCTTGCCCTGATACTTCTCGGCCATCACCGTGACCGTGCCGTTGGGCTCGTAGCGCACGACGCGTCGGCCGCCGTGCTCGCAGGAGATCTGCCGGCCCTCGTAGTCGAAGGTGTTGCCGTTGCTGTAGCCGGACGGATTGCGGAAGTCGCTGACGCGGCCGTCCTCCTCGATCCAGCGCAGCTGCACGTTGTTGGGGATGTCGCTCCAGATGAGATACCGGCCGACGCCGTTCCAGGCCGGCCCTTCCGCCCACATCGACCCGATGTGCACGCGCTTGATCGATGTGTTGCTGACCATGTACCGGCGGAACCGCGGATCGAGCGCGATGATGTCGGGATCGGGATACCGGAGCGGCTCCGGCCGCGACCAGTCGCGCGGCGCCGCAGGGTCGAGCGGCCGCCCCGCGGCCGGTGTCTGGGAGGCGGCGCGAAGCGGCGACAGCACGATGGCACTGGCGGCCGCGGTCAGAAAGGAACGTCGATCCATGGAGCCTCCGTGACACCGCGTTGACGCGGTGATCCGGCGCATTGTAGTCGCGTTGTCGCGGCATTGCCGTATATTGCTCGCATGTTCCACCGGGAGCGCTTCGCCGCATGACCATTGACGCCCGTCTTGTCGGCTCCGTCATGGTGGTGGACCTGTCCGGGCCGCTGGGCGCGGATTCGGCCGAACCGCTGCGCGATCGGATCCGACAGCAGCATCTTCGAAGGCCATCGCCGCTTCGTGATCAACATGGGACGGGTGTCCCATGTGGACAGCACCGGACTCGGCGCCCTGATCGGCTGTTACACCTCCATCGTCAAGGTCGGCGGGGACTCGTTCTTGTCAGCCTAGCGACGCGCGTCGCCGAAGTCATGGCGATTACCAAGCTCCTGACCGTGTTCGACGTCGAGGACTCCGAAGCGCTCGCCATCGTCCGGCTCTCCGCCCATCGCGACGTTCCGCCCTCCCTGCCGCGCGCATGGAAGGTTTAGCCCTGTCGGTCCCGTCCTAGCCCACTCCGGCTATCCAGCGCTCTTTCCGCCACGCCGATTAGTGAGGTGAAACCCGGACGCATGCGCCTGCCGCGCAGTGGCTCCGGACGAGTCACGAGGAACGACGATGACGACGAACTTGCGGCGTGCGCGGAATCTTCAGGTCTGGCTGCTTGGCGCCATCCTGGCGTGGGCGGCGCGTCCACGGGCTTTCTTCTCCGCACGATGACGCGCAGCTACAACGAGCTGCTGACGCGCAGCCTGTCTGGCACGCAGGATCAGGCGCGCGTGATTCAGGTCACCTTCAAGAACCAGGTCCAGACCTGGAAGAACATCCTGCTGCGGGGCAGCAGCGAAACCGAGCTCGAGAAGTACCGGCAGCAGTTCCGCGAGGAAGAGACCCAGACGAAGGAGCGCGCGGCGAAGCTGCGCAGCAATCTGTCGGATCCGGAGGTCGAGCGCCTGCTGGACAGCTTCCTCGAAGCGCACGCGTCGCTCTCGGCCAACTACGGAGCGGCGCTGCGCGCCTTCGAAGAGTCGAAGGGGCTGGACTATCAGGCAGCCGACGCCAAGGTCAAAGGCCAGGATCGCGCGCCGACCGAAACGCTCGACAAGCTCGTGAAGTCATCTCGCCGACGATCTCGACCGGGCGCACCGCGAGCTCAACGCCTTCATCGTTCGCGCGCAGTGGATTGGCGCGGTCCTCATCCTCGTCCTGGTCGGCGCATCGGCGCCTATCTCGTCTGGACGATGTCGTCGGTCGCCTCGCGCATCTCGACGCTGACGCAGGGATTGAGCGAAGGGGTGGCGCAGGTGACGTACGCCTCCGGACAGGTCGCGACCTCGGCGCAGTCGCTGTCGCAGGGCGCGACCGAGCAGGCCGCGTCGCTCGAAGAGACCTCGGCGTCGATGGAAGAGATGGCGTCGATGACGCGCCAGAACGCCGAGAACTCGCAGACGCGGCCGCGCGCTGATGAGCGAAGTCGACGGCAGGTGCCAGGCAGTCCAACCAGGCGCTCGGCGACATGGTGGCGTCGATGGCGTCGATCCAGGAGTCGAGCCAGCAAGGTCGCGAAGATCATCAAGACGATCGACGAGATCGCGTTCCAGACCAACATCCTCGCGCTGAACGCGGCGGTCGAAGCGGCGCGCGCCGGCGAAGCCGGCATGGGCTTCGCGGTCGTCGCCGACGAAGTCCGCAACCTGGCGCAGCGCTCGGCGCAGGCGGCGCAGGACACCGCGGCGCTGATCGAAGAGTCGATCGCCAAGGCGCGCGAGCGGCGACAGCCAGGTCGAGCAGGTCGCGGCGGCGATTGCCGGCGATCACCGAGCAGCGTCAGCAAGGTGAAGGGCCTCGTCGACGAGGTCAGCGTCGCCAGCCGCCAGCAGGCGCAGGGCATCGATCAGGTGTCGCAGGCGATCTGCGCAGATGGAGAAGGTCACGCAGACCACCGCGGCGACCGCGGAAGAGAGCGCGGCGGCCAGCGAAGAGCTGAACGCGCAGGCCGAAACCTCGCGGGACCTGGTCGGGGCAGTTGCGCCAGTTGGCAGGGGGCTCGAGAGCCACGCGTCCGAACCCGCGCCGCATCGTCGGGCCGCCACGCGCGCCGTTCAGCTCCCCTTCCGCAAGCCGGCGGCGGCCCTGCCGCTGACGGCCGAGGAAGAGGATGAACCGCTGCGCACCGGCACTTACGGCACTTTCTAATGCTGCGACCATGATGACCAGGATCAACGGTCGGACTCATCGCCACTCTGTCGCTCGGCGCCCCGACCTGACTCCAGGCGCAGACGGCCGCTCCGGCGTCTGCCCCCGCAGCGCCGGCGGCGCCGCGGATTACCCGCGTCGATATCCAGACGCTGACTGCCGCGGTCCGCTACCGCGCCATCGAGAACAGCAAGGGCGTCCTGACCAACAACCAGCTGCAGGACCGCGAGGTCTTCAAGGGCCGCGTCAAGTTCGATCGCGGCGGCAACTACAGCGTCAACATCGGCGCCGGGACCGGCGCGTCGATCACCAGCGGCTGGAACAACACCGGCATCGGTACCGGCGATACCGTCGTCAGCATGTTCGTCAAGCATCTGTACTTCGCGGCCGTCCCGGTGAAGGGGCTCGAGCTGCAGTACGGCAGCCTCGCGCCGCTCCGTGGCGAGGCGACCGAAGTCACGACGCTCGACGACGACGCCTATGTGACCGGCAAGCGGGTGTCGATCTCGCGTCCGAAGGAATGGTTCTTCGACGAGATCGCGCTCACCCAGGCCTATCTCGGCGATCTGACGACGCCGAACGTTTTCTCGCGCTTTCAAAGTCTCGAGAGCTCCAACTACTACCAGGGCCTGGTGCGGAGAGAAGGTGTCGCGCCGCCTCTCGGCGTCTGCGTACTACGTGCGGGCCGACGGCGTGCCGACCGTGCACGGCGCCGTAACGGTGACCTTCCCGCTCCGGATCGCGGACACGCTGCGCTACGAGCAGGTACCTCCGCGGCGAAACTCGTCGGACGAAGGGTTCGCCGTGGTCGGTGAGAAGAAACTCGGCAAGAAGGCGACTGCCGGCGCCGGCTGGGTGTGGATCGATCCCAAGTTCGGCGGGCTGAACGGCGACCGCTATTTTCATGGCCGCCGCCTGGTTCTGAACAGCTCCTTCGCGTTGTCGCCGGAGCTGACGGCCGCGGCGTTCTTCACGCGGGCGATCGTCGACCAGGCGCCGATGGCGAACAAGACGCGATTCGACGTGATCCTCACCTACAACGCATTGAAAACGCTCCAGCGCGCCGGCTGGTTCTGAGAGGCGGATCCATGGAAGGCGGAAAGTATCTGACGTTCGCGCTCGGCCGCGAGGAGTAACCGGGCTGCCGGTCCTCAAGGTCGCCAGCGTGGCGGGCAGCAGGAAGAACCCCGAGCCGATCATGTTGTTGGCCACCACGAAGGTGGCCAGCACCGGCCCGATCTTGCGGACGCTCATCGGCGCGGCCTCAGCGACGCTGGCGCAGCTTGCTGTTGCGGTAGCCGTAGCCGAAGTAGATCAGCATGCCGATCGCGGTCCAGCCCAGGAACAGGAACCAGTACTCGACGAACGGCTGCAGGAACAGGTACAGGCAGGAAATCACGCCCAGCGGACAGATCACGATCGCCAGCGGCACGCGGAACGGACGGTGCAGGCCGGGCTTGGTGTAACGAAGGATCAGCACGCCCGCGCACACGGTCGCGAACGCCAGCAGCGTGCCCATGGAGACCATCTCGCCCAGCAGGCCGATCGGCAGGAAGCCGGCCAGCGCCGCGGCGATCACACCGACGATGACCGTGCCCACGTACGGCGTGTGGTACTTGGGGTGCACCTTGCCGAAGATCTTCGGCAGCAGGCCGTCGCGCGACATCGAATAGAAGATGCGCGGCTGCGCCATCAGCATCACCAGGATGACCGACGACAGGCCGGCGATCGCGGCGATCTCCACCAGCGTCTTCAGCCACAGCAGGCTGGGGTAGGCCTCCAGCGCGGTCGCGACCGGCTTGGGCGTGCCCAGCAGGTTGTAGGGCAGCATGCCGGTCAGCACCGCGCACATGGCGATGTAGATCACGGTGCAGATGGCCAGCGAACCCAGGATGCCGATGGGCATGTCGCGCTGCGGGTTCTTGGCCTCGCCGGCGGCGGTGGACACCGCATCGAAGCCGATGTAGGCGAAGAACACGATGGCGGCCGCGCGCATCACGCCGTCCATGCCGAAGCGGCCCGGGCCTTCGTTCTCGGGGATGAAGGGCGTCCAGTTGGCCGGGTCGATATAGGCAATGCCGAAGCCGATGAACAGCAGGATCACCGTGATCTTGATCGCGACGACAATCGCGTTGGCCGCCGCCGACTGGGTGATGCCGACATAGCCGATGCCGGTGACCAGCGCGACGATGAACACCGCCGGCAGGTTGAGGATCGCGCCGGTCCGCGTGAACGCACCTTCGGCGAAGGTCAGCGGCGCGGTGGCGAGGATGTCGGGGATGGGCGTGCCCAGCGTCCCCAGGAAACTGTTGAGGTAGCCCGACCAGCCCACCGCGACGGTGGATGCGGCGAACAGGTACTCCAGCACCAGGCACCAGCCGATGAACCAGGCGACGAACTCGCCCAGGGTCGCGTACGAATACGAGTACGCGCTGCCCGACACCGGCATCATCGCGGAGAACTCCGCGTAGCACAGGCCTGCGAATGCGCAGGCGATGCCGGCCAGCACGAAGCTCAGCATGATCGCGGGGCCGGCATGTTCGGCCGCGGCCTGGCCGGTCAGCACGAAGATGCCCGCGCCAATCACCGCGCCCACGCCCAGCATGATCAGCTGGTTGCCGGTCAGCGTGCGCTTGAGCGTGACTTCGCCATCCAGGCTGCCTTCGAACGGTTCGCCCGCGTCGACGTGGCCCGCCGGCTCGACCGGCTTGGTGATGAACAGGTTCTTGAACATCCGGATCCCCAAAGAATGATGTGTCGGCGAAGGTGCGACGAAGCGCGTGGACGGCGGCGCGTGGGCGCCGTCGAAAGCGGCGGGCCACCTTACCCCAGCGGTGAAAGCAGCGGCAAGACGCGCTTTGCGCGGGGCGGGCGGGGCACAATCGCGTCCCCCGTCCGTTCGCACCCGCATTGCTGCACATGCACATTTCCCGCACGACCGATGCCGCCCTGCACGCCGAACTTCGACGCTACGGCGAGCAATGGCCCGACGAGACGGCGACCGTCGCGCATTTCGCCGCGCTGCTGGATGACGCCGACGACCCCTTCGGCCGTGGCCGGTTGGCCGGTCACTTCACCGCATCGGCCTGGCTGGTGTCGCGATGCAGCCAGCGCGTGCTGCTGACCCACCACCGCAAGCTGGAGCGCTGGCTGCAGCTGGGCGGGCATGCCGACGGCGATCGCGACCTCGCGCAGGTCGCGCTGCGCGAGGCGGAGGAGGAGTCGGGGCTGCCGGGCCTGACGGTGGACCCGGGCCTGTTCGACCTGGACCGCCACTGGATCCCGGAGCGCGGGGACGTGCGCGGCGCACTGGCATTACGACGTGCGCTACGTCGTGCGCGCCGGTGAGGACGAGCGCTTCGCCGTCAGCGACGAATCGCATGCGCTGGCGTGGCGTGGACATCGCAACGCTGCTGGGCGACCCGGCCAGCGACGGATCGCTGCGACGCATGGCGCGGAAGTGGATGGCGCTGCAGCCGGGTTGATGCGAGCGGCGCCTCCACAGAGGTGACGCCCACTGCAAACACTGCGGACGCAAGGGCGCGGCCGCAGCGCAGCGGCTGCGCTCAGTCCGCGCGGCCGGCGAACTCGCCGGTGGTGGTGTTGACCAGCACGCTTCTCGCCGTTGCCGATGTACTCCGGCACCATGATCTCGATGCCGGTGCGACAGCTTGCGCCGGCTTCGGGCGCTTGGTCGCGGTGCCGCCCTTGAGTTCCGGCGGCGTCTCGACCACTTCGATCGCCACGCTCTGCGGCAGCTGCAGCGCCACCGGCTGGTCGTCGATGATCTGCACGTAGCAGCCGGTCGAGGTCCGTCGACGATGTAGCCGGCGTCGTCGCCGATCGCATCGGCATCGAGCGTGTACGGCGTGTAGTCCTCGTCGTCCAGGAACACGAACGCCTCGCCGTCCTTGTACGAGATACGTGGCCTGGCGGCGGCTCAGTTCGACTTCCTTGCAGCTCGTCGTCGCCGCCGACGCTGAGGTCGAACTTGTTGCCGCCCGGCACGCTGTACATGGTGAAGCGGAACTTGACGTTGCCGCCGCGGCCCTGCGGCGAGCTGCGCTCGATGTCGCGCACCTGGTAGACGGTGCCGTTGTGTTCGACGACGTTGCCTTTCTTGATGTCGTAGGCTTTCATGGGATTGTGATTGGCAATTGGGATGAGTGATTCGTGGAAACGGAGTGCGTGGACGGCGACGTGGCTGCAGTGCGAATCACGATCACGAATCACATTCACGAATCGCCGCATCACTTCGGCGCCAGGCGCGTCGCGCCGTCCAGGCGGATGGTCTCGCCGTTGAGGTAGCGGTTGCCGAGGATGTAGGCGACCAGGTCGGCGAACTCCTCCGGGCTTGCCCAGGCGCGAGGGGAACGGGATCGAGGCCGCCAGCGACTGCTGCACGTCGTCGGGCATGCCGTCGACCATCGGCGTCCAGAAGATGCCCGGCGCGACGGTCATCACGCGGATGCCGAAGCGCGACAAGTTCGCGCGCCATCGGCAGGGTCATGCCGACCACGCCGCCCTTCGAGGCCGAGTACGCGGCCTGGCCGATCTGGCCTTCGTAGGCGGCGACCGAGGCGGTGTTGACGATCACGCCGCGCTCGCCGTCGTCGCCCGGCGTCGTTGTGCTGCATCAGGTTCGGCGGCGGCCTTGGCGACGTTGAAGCTGCCGACCAGGTTGACCATCACCGTGGTCTGGAACTGCGCCAGCGGCATCGGCGCCTCGCTTGCCCGAGCACGCGGCCGGCGCCGAGGATGCCGGCGCAGTTGATCGCGGCGTTCAGGCCGCCGAGGAAGTCCTTCGCGGCGGCGACGTTGGCGGCCACGCCGGCTTCGTCGGTGACGTCGGTCCGGAAGTAGCGCGCGTTGGCCTCGCCCAGTTCGGCGACGGCGGCCGCGCCCTTGTCGTCGTTGACGTCGAACAGCGCGACCTTGCCGCCGTGGGCGACCAGGTGCTGGGCGACGGCGAGGCCCAGGCCGGAAACGCCGCCGGTGACGATGGCGCGGGTATCGGAAAGCTGCATGGGGAATCCTGCGGGCGGAAAGCCGCATTTTACGGATCGAGGCCTCGACCGGTGGAGTGTCGCAGCGCGATGGCGCGACCTGGCGGCGCGGCGGCGCGCCGTGCAGGCCGCTCCTACAGATCAGCAGGTAGAACGTGTTGCAGCCGCCGTGGCCGGTGCGCCCAGGGCCGTCGATGCGCGGAACCCGTGCGCTCGTACAGGCGCATCGCCGCGTCCATGCCGCCAGGGTTTCCAGGTAGCACGCTGAAGCCGAGCCGCGCGGCTCAGGCAGCGGCCATCATCGCCGCGCCGCGCCAATCCGCGGCTCGGCAGGAAGTACATCTTGCGCAGTTCGCAGGTGTCGCATCGCCGCCTTCCAGCGGCGCGACGCCGCCGCCGCCGATGACCGGCCGTCGCGTTCGACCACGAAGTAGGCAGCGCGGCGCGCATAGCGCGGCTCATCCAGTCCACTTCGGGATCGTTGATGGCGAAGCCGCGCCGCTCGCGCCGAATTCGGGCATCACCAGCGGATGATCGCGGCATGCGGCATCGTCCGTGCGATCGGACGGATCGGCACGCCGCAGCGATGGAAGCGCTTCTGCAACTCGCGCCGGCAGCAGGCCGGCTGGCGAATTCGTCGGGCGGCAGCCCGGGCGCGAACAGGAAGCCCTGGCCGACCGGACGCCCAGCTGCAGCAGGAACTGCCGCTGCGCTTCGGTCTCCACGCCTTCGGCGACCACGCCCAGGCCCAGGCTGTCGCGCGATGCCGGTGACCGCCTGGCACACCGCGACGTCGGACTGGTTGCCCGGCACGCCCTGCACGAACAGCTGGCTGAGCTTGAGGCCGTGGATCGGCAGGCGGCGCAGGTAGTTGAGCGCGCTGTAGCCCTCGCCGAAATCGTCGATGGTCAGCATCACGCCCAGCTCGCGCAGCTCGGCGAAGGTCGCGCAGCGTGTCCGGCGCGTCCTCGATCAGCACGCGCTCGGTGAACTCCAGTTCCAGCGCAGCGCCGGGCAGGCCGGATTCGGCCAGCGCCGCGGCGCACGTTGCTCGGCCAGGTCCTCGCCGAGGAACTGGCGGTAGGAGACGTTGACCGCGACGCGCTCGATCGGCAGGCCCGTGTTCGCGCCAGCGGCGCATCTGCCGGCAGGCCTCGCGCATCACCCAGCTGCCGATGCGCGACGATGTCGCCGGTGGTCTCGGCGTGGCCGATGAAGTGGTCCGGGCGCATCTCGCCCAGCTGCGGGTTGCTGCCAGCGGATCAGCGCCTCGGCGCGCGACGATGCGGCCCGTGGCGCAGGTCGACCTGCGGCTGGTAGACCAGGTGGAACTCGCTCGTTGTCGACCGCGCGCCGCAGGTGGGTTTCCATCTGCAGGCGGTGCTGCTGCTGCTCGCGCCAGTTCCGGCGTGAACGCCTGCCAGCCGTTGCGGCGCGCGGCGCTTGCTGTCGTACATCGCCACGTCGGCGTTCTGGATCAGCTGCTGCGGGCGCACGCCGTCGTCCGGCGCGCGCGCGATGCCGATGCTGGCGGTGATGCGTGAATTCCTCGCCGTCCATGCGGAAGCTGTCGCCGAAGGCGTCGCAGGATCGCGTCGGCCAGCCGTTCCGGGCGCTCCGGCGTCGTCGCCGGTCGTGGCAGACCACCAGGAACTCGTCGCCGCCGAAGCGCGCGATCAGGCCTTCGGTGCCGACCGCGCGCTGGATGCGGCGCGCGGCCTGCGACCAGCAGTGCGTCGCCGGCGGCGTGGCCGAGCACGTCGTTGACGATCTTGAAGCGGTCCAGGTCGATGTAGAGCACCGCGACGTCCGGCTGCGCGGGATCGGACAGGCGCGCGTCGAGTTCGTCCAGCACGGCATCGCGGTTGAGCAGCCCGGTCAGCGGATCGGTGCGCGCCTGCACGCGCAGGGTTTCCTCGGCCTGCTTGCGCTCGGTGATGTCCTGCAGCGTGCCGGTCAGGCGCGAGGTCAGTCGGGTCGCCGGCTTCGGATCTCGCCGATGATGCGCACCCAGAACGGCTGGCCGTCGGCGCGGCATGCCCTGCAGTTCCAGGTCGAAGCCGCGCGCCGTGCTCGACCGCGCGGTCGAGCGCGTCGCGCAAGCGCTTGCGGTCGCGGTTCGCGCAGGCAGCGCCAGCAGGCTCGTCGATCGTCGCCGGCGCGCGCGGCAGCGCCGAGGATGCGCTGCGCCTCGTCGGTGAGGTACACGTGGTCGCGGCCGGCGTCCCACTCCCAGCCGCCGATGTGCGCCAGTGACTGCACGCGGTCGAACAGCGCGCTGTCGCGCTTGAGCGCGGTGACGTCGCGGAACAGCGACAGCACCTGCTGCGGCTGGTCGCTGCGCCGGCCGCGAACTGCGGCACCGAGGTGACCGACAGCCAGATCAGCTGCTGCGTGCTGCGCGGTTGATAGAAGCCCAGCACGCGTGCTCTCGACGATCGTGGCCCGGTGCGCAGCGCGCGTGACGGCGGCAGTGCTCGCTGGTCGCAGCTCGCTGGCCGTGTTCGTCGACGACGCGCCAGTGGTCCAGCGCGCAGTTCGTCGTCGAGCGCTCGCGCCCTCGCCGATGCCGAAGATGCGCATCGCCGCGCGGATTGGCGTAGACGACGCGGCCGTCGGCGTTGCTGCACGAGGATGCCCTTGTCGATGACTTCCATCAGCTCGCGGTAGCGCGACTTCGGCTTCGCGGCGCTCGCTGAGGTCGCGGGCCACCGCGACGATGCGCGTTGCGTCCGTCGTACACGAACCCGGCCGAATGCACTTCCACCGGGAAGCGCGTGCCGTCGCCGCGCATGTTGGTGACTTCGATGACGTAGGTCTCGCCGCGGTTGAGCGCTTCCCACACCGGCGCCAGGTGGTCGCGCGGCAGGTCGGGATTGAGCACGTCGATCGGCTTGCCGACGATCTCCTCGCGCGGCCGCTTGTAGGCGGCCATGCCGGCCTTGTTGAGGTCGAGCACGGTGCCGTCCTCAGTCGAGGATGCTGACCGGGTCGGGCACCGCGTCGAACAGCGCGCGGTAGCGCAGCCGCGCGGTGTCGGCGTCGAGCGCTGCTGCGCCGCAGGGCATCGCAGCGCCTGCTGCAGCAGCGCGCGCGGTCGCGTCCGGCAGGTCGGCGGCCGTCGCAGGCCGCTTCCAGCGCCGCCAGCGTCGCCGGCCGCGTCCGCCGCTTCGGACGGGCGGGGCAGGCCGGGCGCGGGCGGCTTGCGCGGTCATGCCGCCGCCAGCGCCTTGCCGACCTTGCTGCCGGTCTCGCGCCCCAGCAGCGCGGCCAGCCAGCGGCCGGTTTCGGCCAGCTTGTCGCAGGTCGATGCCGGTCTCGCATGCCCAGGCCGTGCAGCATGTAGACCACGTCCTCGCTGGCGACGTTGCCGCTGGCGCCCTTGCGCGTACGGGCAGCCGCCGGTGCCGGACACCGCCGAGTCGACCACGCGCACGCCTTCCTCCAGGCAGGCCAGGATGTTGGCCAGCGCCTGGCCGTAGGTGTCGTGGAAATGCACGGCCAGCGCGCGGCATCGGCACTTCGCTGCGCGACGGCGCTGCAGCATCGCGCGCGCCTTGGCCGGGCGTGCCGACGCCGATGGTGTCGCCCAGCGAGATCTCGTAGCAGCCCATCGCGTGCAGCGCACGCGCGACGCGCACCACGTCGGCCACCGGCACCTCGCCCTGGTAGGGGCAGCCGAGCACGGTGGACACGTAGCCGCGCACGCGCACGCCGTCGGCGCTGCGCGCGCTCGAGCACCGGGCGGAAGCGCTCGATGCGATTCGTCGATGCCGGCGTTGATGTTCTTGCGGTTGAAGGCCTCCGACGCGGCGGTGAACACCGCGACTTCCTCGGCGCCGACGGCGCGCGCGCGCTCGTAGCCCTGTTCGTTCGGCACCAGCACCGGATAGCGCACGCCGGGCTTGCGCGTGATGCCGGCGAAGACCTCGGCGGCGTCGGCCAGCTGCGGCACCCACTTCGGGCTGACGAAGCTGGTGGCCTCGATGCGTGCGCAGGCCGGTGGCCGACAGCCGGTCGATCAGCTCGATCTTGTCGGCGGTGGCGACGATGCGCCTTCTCGTTCTGCAGGCCGTCGCGCGGGCCGACTTCGACGATGCGCACGCGGTCGGGCAGGCCATCGCTCAGCGTCTTCCAGCGTCACCAGCACGGCGTCGGCCTCGACGAAATCGCCGGCCGGCCGCGCGCACCTCGGCGACGCGCGCCGTCGCGCGGCGCCTTGAGGCTCAGTTCCATCTTCATCGCCTCGATCACCAGCACCTCCTGGCCGGCGCTGACGGTATCGCCGGCGCGCGGCCTGCACCACCACGACCCGGCCCGGCATCGGCGCGAGCGACGCGGTCGCCGCTGCCGCGGCCGCGCCGGCGCTCGCGACGATACACCGCCGACCGGCGCCAGGCGCAGGCGGCGCTCGCCGTCGTGGCACGGTGACGCGTGCGGCGTCGCGCGCGCACCGGAAACGGCGGCCTGCGCCGTCGATGCGCAGCGCTCAGCGTCGCCGTCGGCCAGGCGCGCGCCGGCGACCGCGTGCGTCGTGCCGTCCGTGTTCGATCGCGGTAGTCGCCGCCGCTGCCGTGCGCGACGCAGCTCGAGCGCGCTCGCCGCGATGCAGGAAGGCCAGGCGCGCGCTGCCGGCATGGCCCAGGCGCCAGCCGTCGGCGATCGCCCAGGGCGAGGTCGGATCGCTGGAGGCGGCGGCGCGCGCCGCGCGCGTCGGCTTCCTGCGCCAGCAGCTGCGCGGTCGGCGGCGGCGAGCAGCAGGTCGCGGTCGGCGTCCGGCGGCGGCATGAACTCGTCGAGGTGGCGGTCCAGGTAGCCGGTGTCGATGGTGCCGTCGACGACCGCCGGGTGGCGGACCAGCGCGCTCGAGGAAGCCGATGTTCGACTTCGGGCCCGGCGATCTCGCACTGCGGCCAGCGCATCGCGCAGGCGGGCCAGCGCGCGCGGCGCGGTCGGCGTCCCAGCACGATGAGCTTGGCGATCATCGGGTCGTAGAAGATCGTGACCGTGTCGCCTTCGACCACGCCCGAGTCGATGCGCACGTGCGCGACGGCGTGCGGCAGGCGCAGGCGTTCGAGCGTGCCGGAGCCGGGCAGGAAGCCGGCTTCCGGATCCTCGGCGTACAGGCGCACTTCGATCGCGTGGCCGTGCTGGCGCGACCTGCGTCCTGCGCGCAGCGGCAGCGGTTCGCCGGCGGCGACGCGCAGCTGCCATTCGACCAGGTCCAGCCCGGTGACCAGTTCGGTCACCGGATGCTCGACCTGCAGGCGCGTGTTGATCTCCATGAAGTAGAAACGCGCCGTCCGGCGCCGACGATGAACTCGACCGTGCCGGCGTTGACGTAGTCGATCGCGCGCGCGGCCTGCACCGCGGCCTCGCCCATCGCTGCGCGCAGCTCCGGCGTGAGGAACGGCGAGGGCGATTCCTCCAGCACCTTCTGGTAGCGGCGCTGCGCCGAGCACTCGCGCTCGTTGAGGTGGATCGCGTTGCCGTGCGCGTCGCCGAACACCTGGATCTCGATGTGGCGCGGCGCTCGACGTAGCGCTCCAGCAGCACGCGGTCGCGGCCGAAGGCGTTCTTCGCTTCGCGCTGGCAGCTTTCGAGCGCGGCAGCGAATTCGCCGGCGCGCGCACGATGCGCATGCCCTTGCCGCCGCCGCCGTGCGCGGCCTTGATCATCAGCGGGAAGCCGATGCGCGTCGGCCTCGCGCTGCAGCAGCGTCGGGCGACTGGTCCTCGCCGGTGTAGCCCGGCACCACCGGCACGCCGGCCGCCTGCCATCAGGTCCTTGGCGCCGGCCTTGCTGCCCATCTTGCGCATCGACGCGGCCGTGCGGGCCGATGAAGACCAGGCCCGCGGCCTCGACCGCATCGGCGAAGTCGGCGTTCTCGCTGACAGGAAGCCGTAGCCGGGATGGATCGCCTGCGCGCCGCTGCTGCTTCGCGACCTCGAGGATCGCGTCGCCGCGCAGGTAGCTGTCCTGCGGGCGCGGGCCGCCGATCGGGTAGCGCCTCGTCGGCCTGGCGCACGTGCTGCGCATCGGCGTCGGCCTCGGAGTACACGGCGACGGTGCGGATGCCGAGCCGGCGGCAGGTGCGGATCACGCGGCAGGCGATTTCGCCGCGGTTGGCGATGAGGATCTTGTCGAACATCAGGTTCATCCGGCATGGCACGACGCTTCGATGTTGTGCCGTCGGGTCGTACGAAGGCGCCGTAGTAGTCGGGGTGGTAGTGCGGGCGCAGGCCGGGCGCGCCGTTGTCGCGTGCCACCGGCGGCGAGGGCCGGCGGCATGGAAGGCATCCACCTCGGCGCGGCTGTCGACGGTGAAGGCGACATGGGCATGCGCGCAACGGCGCGCCGTCGCCTGCCGATCCAGAAGTGGGGCTTGCCGTCGCGGCCGAAGCCCGCGGCCCATGCGCCGTCGCCGGTCTCTCCGGCGTGACTTCCATCACCAGCCGATGCCCGAGTGGCGCCAGCACCTGCGCGTAGAACGCCTTGCTGCGCGCGTAGTCGCGAAATCGGGAATGCCGACGTGGTCGATCATCGGTCGTTACTCCTTGTCTGGCCCAGGCGGGCTTGCGCTTGTCGAGGAAGGCGGACAGGCCTTCCTGGCCTTCGGCGAGACGCGCAGCCGCGCGATCAGCGCGGCGTTGTCGGCGTCCGTGGCCGTCGCGGTCGGCGTGCGCAGCGACGCGCGCACCAGCGTCTTGGCGCCGCGCGGCGGCGACCGGGCCGGCCTTCAGCAGCAGGTCGATCTGGCGCTGCACGGCGGCGTCGAGCGCGGTCGGCGTCGACCACCTCGTGCAGCAGGCCGATGCGCTGCGCTTCGTCGGCGTCGAAGATCTCGGCGGTGGCGAACCAGCGCCGCGCCTGGCGCGCGCCGATCGCGGCGATCACGTAGGGCGAGATCACCGCCGGCAGCAGGCCCAGCTTGCTTTCGGTCAGGCCGAACTTCGCCTCCGGCACGCCGATGGCGATGTCGCAGCAGGCGACCAGGCCGACGCCGCCGCCGAAGGCCGCGCCGTGCACGCGGGCGATGGTCGGCTTGGGCAGTTCGTCCAGCGTGCGCATCAGGCGGGCGAGGGCGAGCGCAGTCCTCGCGGTTCGTCGGCCTCGCTGGCGCGCGGCCATGCCGCGCATCCAGTTGAGGTCGGCGCCGGCGGAGAACGAGGCGCCGTCGCCTTCCAGCACCACCACGCGCACGCCGGCGTCGGCGGCCGAGGCCGTCCAGCGCGGCGGTCAGCGCGGCGATCAGGCCGGCGTCGAAGGCGTTGTGCAGCGTCGGGCGGTTCAGGCGCAGGCGGGCGACGGCGCCCGTCGCGGTTGCAGCACGCAGGGTGTTCGCGTCATGCGCAGCCGGCCGTGCCGGAAAGCGACGCTGAATGATAGCCGGCGCAGTGCGCTGCCGGGCCGTCGCGTGCGACTGCGGCGATGCTAGAATGAGAACAATTCCCATTTGAGCGCCTGGCCGTGACGCTGACCGAACTGCCGCGCCGCACCGCCGCCATCGTCGAACGCGTCGAAGACCACGCGCCGCAACGACGCCATCGCGCGCCGCCTGCGCGAGCTGGGCTTCGTCGCCGGCGAGCAGGTCGAAGTCGTGGCCGCCGGGCCCGTTGGGCGCCGAGCCGCTGCTGGTGCAGGTCGGTTTCACCCGCTTCGCGCTGCGCCGCGCCGAAGCGGCGCGCGTGCGCTTGCGCCGCGGAGGCCGCCGCATGAGCGCCGCCGGCCATCGCCGCTGCGCCTCGCGCTGGTCGGCAATCCCAACTGCGGCAAGACCGCGCTGTTCAACCTGCTGACCGGCAGCCGGCAGAAGGTCGCCAACTACGCCGGCGTCACCGTCGAGCGCAAGGAAGGCCGCCTCCACGCGCCGTCGGGCCGCAGCTACGCGCTGCTGGACCTGCCGGGCGCCTACAGCCTGCATGCCGCCAGCCTGGACGAAGCGATCACCCGCGACCTGTGCCGCGGCTTCTATCCCGGCGAGCCGGCGCCCGACGTGCTGGTCTGCGTGGTCGATGCCACCAACCTGCGCCTGCACCTGCGCTTCGCGCTGGAAGTGCGCGAGCTCGGCCGGCCGATGGTGCTGGCGGTCAACATGATGGATGCGGCGCAAGCGCCGCGGCATCGACAGTCGACCTGGCGGCGCTGGAGCGCGAACTCGGCGTGCCGGTGGTGGCGACCGTCGCCGTGCGCCGCGACGGCGCGCAGCGCGCTGGTGCGATGCTCGATCGATGCCGGCCGCATGCGCCGCACGCGCCGCGTCCGACCGCGGCCGACGCGCGATCGCCGACGCGCTGCACGCCGAAACGCGCCGCCTGCTGTCGCTCGCGGTGACGATGCCGCGCCGCACCGCGCGAGATCGACGACGCGCTGGACCGCTGGCTGCTGCATCCGGTGTTCGGCCTGCTGGCGCTGGCGGTGGTGATGTTCCTGATCTTCCAGGCGGTGTACGCCTGGGCCACGCCGATGATGGACGTGATCGAGGCCGGCACCGGCTGGCTCGGCGCGAGCGGTCGGCGGCGCGCTTGCCGGACGGGCCGCTCAACAGCCTGCTGGTCGACGGCATCATCGCCGGCCTCGGCGGCGTGATCGTGTTCCTGCCGCAGATCCTGATCCTGTTCGCCTTCATCCTCGCGCTGGAGGAATCCGGCTACCTGCCGCGCGCGGCGTTCCTGCTCGACCGGATGATGGCGTCGGCGCGGCCTGTCGGGGCGCTCGTTCATCCCGCTGCTGTCGAGCTTCGCCTGCGCGATCCCCGGGATCATGGCCACGCGCTCGATCCAGGATCCGCGCGACCGCCTGGCGACGATCCTGGTCGCGCCGCTGATGACCTGCTCGGCGCGCCTGCCGGTGTATGCGCTGCTGATCGGCGCGTTCATCCCGCAGCAGCAAGGTCGGGGCGTGTTCAACCTGCAGGGGCTGGTGCTGTTCGCGCTGTACGCCGCCGGCATCCTCAGCGCGCTGGCTGGTGTCGTGGGTGATGAAGAAGTGGCGCCGCGACAAGAGCGAGCATCGCGCTGCTGCTGGAACTGCCGTCCTACCGCATGCCGCACCCGCGCGACCTGCTGATCGGCCTGTGGGAGCGCGCGATGATCTTCCTCAAGCGCGTCGGCGGCATCATCCTGGCGCTGACCATCCTGCTGTGGTTCCTGCTGTCGTTCCCGGCGCGCGCCGGCGGACGCGACCGGTGCCGGCGATCGACTACAGCTTCGCCGGCCGCATCGGCCATGCGATGACCGCGGTGTTCGCGCCGATCGGCTTCAACTGGCAGATCTGCATCGCGCTGATCCCGGGCATGGCGGCGCGCGAAGTGGCGGTGTCGTCGCTGGCGACGGTGTATGCGCTGTCGGCCGCCGACGACGCGGCCGCCAGCGCAGGCGCTGACGCCGATCATCACCGACGGCTGGTCGCTGGCCACCGCGCTGTCGCTGCTGGTCTGGTTCATCTACGCGCCGCAGTGCATTTCGACGCTGGCGACGATCAAGCGCGAGACCAACTCGTGGAAGCAGATCGCGATCGCCACGGGCTACCTGTTCGCGCTGGCGTACCTGGCGTCGTTGCGTGACCTACCAGGTCGCGGTGTGCGCTGGGAGCGGGCTGATGCATGACGCCGGACTCGCTCGCTGCAGTACGTCGTGATCGCGCTGGCGGTGCTCGCTCAGCGCGCGGGTGTCGTGCAGAAGCAGTTCCCGCGGCAGCTGCGCAGGCTGCGCGTCGCCTGCGCGCTGCCGCTGCTGCGCGAGGGCGGCCGCGTGGCTGCAGCGCGTTGGGGCGGTGGATCGCGCCCGCACCGCGTCAACCGGCGGCGCGACTGCGGCGGCTGTGGCGGCTGCGACAGCTGCGACCGGACCGCGACCTGATCCGGACGCAGTGATGGTCGATCACCCGCTCGACAGGCGGATGCAGTCGCTGCTCAGTGATCCTGCCAGTCGGTCGCAACTTCGCCGCGCGCTTGCGCCGTCGCTGCGTGGCACTCGGTCATCTCCACCGCCAGGCGTGAAACGTGCGCTCCTCGTCGGGCTGCATCGCGCCCACGCCGACCACCTGGCGGTCGATCTCCTCGCCGCGGTCGTTGCGGATCGTCAGCACCATCGTGTATTCCCAGGCGCCGTCCGTCCGGCGGGCGGCGGATCGTGCCTTCCACCTGCAGCGGCGTGATGCTGTCTGCGCGCGCTGCCGGCGCCGGCGCTCGTCGAAGCGCAGGTGGCCGCGGCACGCCGGGCAGACGCTGGCGCTTTCCAGGATCGTGGCCTTGCAGTGCGGGCAGGTGCGCGTGGCGCCCGCCGTGCCCGGGCGCGGCGTGCTCATGCGGCGGCGTCGTTGCTCCGTCCTTGCCGCCGCCGGCTTGCCGGAGCCCTTGCTCGTCCCAGCCGAAGTCGACCTGGCCGCGCATGCGCGAACCGGCGGCGACGGTGAGCGAGCCGGCCTTGAGGTCGCCGATGAGCACGCCGATTCCAGCAGCTCGACGCGCTGCGCGGATTCGATGTTGCCTTCCAGTTCGCCGGCGATGATGACCTTGCTGGCGCGCACGCCGCCGGTGAGCTTGGCGCCGTGTTCGATGGTCAGGTCGCCCTGCACGTTGACGTCGCCCTTGAACTTGCCGGCGATGCGCACGTGGCCGGTGCCCTCGATCTTGCCTTCGATGGTCAGGTCGGCGGCGATCAGCGATTCCTTGAGCTGCGCGCTCGGCGGCGCGGGCGCGGCCGGGCGCGGCGCGGGTGCGATGGCGCGCGCGGCGCGGACTCGGCGCGAGCGCGGCGTCTCGGGCGGCCGGGTCGACGGCGGCTTCGGCGCCGGCGGCGGGTTCGACTGGCGTCGCTGGCGGGGTCTGATCTTTCCAGATGGCCATCGGCGAGGTTCCTGCAGTGCGGGGGAACTGCGGAGGCTACGCACCGCGTTCACGCGGTGCTCACGTGACGCGCCGTCGGCCAGAGCGATCTTCAGCTGCGCGGACAGCTGAATTCACGTCGCCCATTCATCGGTGAAGCGCGATCACAGCTGCGCGCCGCGCGTGCGTCGCGCTACATCCGGAACACGCCGAACCGCGCGCGGTTCTCGATCGGCGCGTTGAGCGAGGCCGACAGCGCCAGGCCCAGCACGCGGCGCGTGTCGGCCGGATCGATGATGCCGTCGTCCCACAGGCGCGCGGTGGCGTAGTACGGGTTGCCCTGCGATTCGTACTGGTCGCGGATCGGCGCCTTGAACGCTTCTTCCTCCTCGGCGCGTCCAGCGCCTTGCCCGCGGCCTCGATGCCGTCGCGCTTGCACCGTCGCCAGCACGCTGGCGGCCTGCTCGCCGCCCATCACGCTGATGCGCGCGTTCGGCCACATCCACAGGAAGCGCGCGCCGTAGGCGCGGCCGCACATCGCGTAGTTGCCGGCGCCGAAGCTGCCGCCGATGACCACGGTGAACTTCGGCACGTGCGAGCAGGCCACCGCGGTCACCATCTTCGCGCCGTCCTTGGCGATGCCGGCGTTCTCGTACTTGCTGGCCGACCATGAAGCCGGTGATGTTCTGCAGGAACACCAGCGGGATGTCGCGCTGGTTGCACAGCTCGATGAAGTGCGCGCCCTTGAGCGCGCTCTCGGCGAACAGGATGCCGTTGTTGGCGACGATGCCGACCGGGTAGCCGTGCAGGTGCGCGAAGCCGGTGACCAGCGTCTTGCCGTAGCGCGCCTTGAACTCCTGGAAGTCGCTGCCGTCGACGATGCGCGCGATGACCTCGCGGATGTCGAACGGGCGGCGCGTGTCCTTCGGCACGATGCCGTACAGCTCCTCGGCCGCGATACAGCGGCTCGCGCGCCGGCTGCACGGCCACCGGCAGCGATCTTGCTGCGGTTGAGGTGTGCCGACGATGTCGCGCGCGATCTGCAGCGCGTGGCGGTCGTCCTCGGCGAAATGGTCGGCCACGCCGGACACGCGACGTGTGCACGTCGGCGCCGCCGAGCGCTTCGGCATCGACGACTTCGCCGGTCGCCGCCTTCACCAGCGGCGGGCCGCCGAGGAAGATCGTGCCCTGTTCCTTGACGATGATCGATCTCGTCGCACATCGCCGGCACGTAGGCGCCGCCGGCGGTGCAGCTGCCCATCACCACGGCGATCTGCGGGATGTTCTCCGCGCTCAGCCGCGCCTGGTTGTAGAAGATGCGGCCGAAGTGCTCCTTGTCCGGGAACACCTCGTCCTGCAGCGGCAGGAACGCGCCGCCGGAATCGACCAGGTAGACGCAGGGCAGGCGGTTCTCGCGCGCGATTTCCTGCGCGCGCAGGTGCTTCTTCACCGTCATCGGGAAGTAGGTGCCGCCCTTGACCGTGGCGTCGTTGGCGACGACCACGACTTCCTGGCCCATGCACGCGGCCGATGCCGGCGACCATGCCGGCGCCGGGCGCGGCGTCGTCGTACATGCCTTCGGCGGCGAGCGGCGCGATTTCGAGGAACGGCGAGCCCGGGTCGAGCAGGGCGGTGATGCGGTCGCGCGCGCAGCAGCTTGCCGCGCTCGGTGTGCTTGTCGCGCGCCTTCTCGCCGCCGCCCTCGGCCGCGCGCGCCAGCCGCGCGTCGAGTTCGTCCACCAGCGCGCGGTGGTAGGCGGCGTTGTCGCTGGAAATCCTGCGAGCGGGGGTCGAGTTGCGAAGTCAGTGCGGGCATGCGTCGGCAGGCGTGCGTGAAAGCGCGGATCAGAACCGCCGCGCGGCGAGGTGTCCAACGCGGCCGGTGCGCGTGCCGGCGCCCTGTGCGCCGGGCAACGAGCCGGACGCAAAAGAAAGGCCCGCCTGACGCGGGCTTCTCTGATCATCGCGGAAGCGAGTCGGATTACTTCTTGGCTTCTTCGGCGTCGGCTTCGGCCTTGGCTCGGCCGCGCTCCTGCGCAGCGTCGGCAGTCGTCGTCGGCGGCGTCGGCAGTGGCGCCGGCGGCGCTGGCCGTGCCTTCGTCGGCGGCAGCTGGCGGCGGTCGGCAGCGGCGTCGACGGCGGCAGCAGCCGGCCTCGGCAGCGGCTGGTCGGCAGCGGCGGCAGCGGCGTCGGCGCCGGCGGCGGCGGCGTCGCCGGCAGCGGTCGGCGGCAGCGGCAGCCTGGTCGCCGGCAGCTGTCGGCGGCGGCGGCGGCTTCGGCGGCTTCTGCTCGGCGGTCGGGCGTTGTTGCAGGCCGCCAGGGCGAGGACGCGCGGCGGCCAGGAGGACGATAGAGCTTGGTGTTCATGGAATCGTCTCCTGGAGGAGTTGTCTGAGAGCGCTGGAATGCGGTCAGGCAACGCCAGTGCGCGTGGCAATCCGGTGCAGCTGGCCGGCCGTCCGGTCGCTGCACGCTGTGGTGCGCAGGCACGAGAAAAAGCCGTCGGCATGAAGCCGGCGGCCTTGTCATTGCGAGCGCGAAATCGGAGCACGCCTGAGCGATGCCGTCGGCTTCTTCGGCGGCGTCGATCGGCGTAGTCAGTCGGCTTACGTCGGCGCGCAGCGGCTTCTTCGGCGGCGTCGGCTGCGTGCTCGGCGGCGTCGGCAGCCTGGTCGGCGGCGTCGGCAGTCGGCAGCGGCGTCGGCGGCGTCAGCGGTCGCGCGTCGGCGGCAGCAGCGTCGGCAGCGGCGGTGGCAGCGGCGTCGGCAGCGGCAGCGGCGCAGCGTCGGCAGCGGCGGCGTGCGGCCGGTGGCGGCGGCGGCGTCAGCAGCGCAGCCTGGGCTTCGGCAGCGGCGTCAGCAGCGTCAGCAGCGGCGTCGGCAGCCTGGTCCTTGTTGGAGCAAGCAGCCAGGGCGAGGCCCAGGGCCAGGGCGAGCAGAGTCTTGTTGATGGTCATGTTGCAGTTTCCTCGTCGTTAGGTTTGGCAACGCGCAATTGCGCGCCGGTGAACATGATGACAAGCCCGCTGCGGGTGTCAAGCGGTTGTCGCGTTTTTTTGTCAGCGCATTGTTAATCGGATCAGCATTTACCGGCGGTGTCACAGCAGCTCGATGGCGATGGCCGTGGCTTCGCCGCCGCCGATGCACAGCGAGGCCACGCCGCGCTTGCCGCCGCGCGGCTGCAGCGCGTGAGCAGGGTGACCACCAGGCGGGCGCCGCTGGCGCCGATCGGGTGGCCCAGCGCGCACGGCGCCGCCATTGACGTTGACCTTGTCGTGCGGGATGCCCAGCTCGCTGCATCGGCGCCATGGCCACGCAGGCGAAGGCCTCGTTGACCTCGAACAGGTCGACGTCCGCCGACCTTCCAGCCGGCCTTGCTCGAGCACGTTTGCGATCGCCTCGACCGGCGCGGTGGTGAACCACTCCGGCGCCTGCGCATGGCGTGGCGTGGCGCGACGATGCGCGCCAGCGGCGTGAGCCCGCGCTTGGCGGCTTCCTCGGCGCTCATCAGCACCGGTCGCGGCGGCGCCGTCGGAGATGCTTCGAGGAGCTGGCGGCGGTGATCGTGCCGTCCTTCTTGAAGGCCGGCGCAGGCGTCGGGATCTTGGCGATGTCGATCTTGCCCGGCTGCTCGTCGGTGTCGACCACGACCTCGCCCTTGCGGGTCTTGACCGTGACCGGGACGATTTCGTCCTTGAACGCGCCGTCGGCCACGCGCCGCCTGCGCGCGGCTGCACGCTTTCGGCGGCGAACGCGTCCTGCTCTTCGCGCGGTGAAGCCGTACTTGTCGCACGCGCATGTCGCCGAACACGCCCATCGCCTGCCGTCGTAGGGATTGGTCAGGCCGTCCCAGGCCATGTGGTCGAGCATCTCGGCGCTGCCGTAACGCGATGCCGGTGCGCGAGCCGTTGAGCAGGTGCGGCGCGTTGGTCATCGACTCCATGCCGCCGGCGACGACGACGCGTGGCCGAGCCGGCCTTGATCAGGTCGTGGCCCAGCATGATCGCCTTCATGCCCGAGCCGCAGACCTTGTTGATGGTGGTGCAGCCGGCGGAAGTCGGGCAGGCCGGCGCCGAGCGCGGCCTGGCGCGCGGGCGCCTGGCCCAGGCCGGCCGGCAGCACGCAGCCCATGATCACTTCGTCGACCTGGTCGGCGCGCGACGCCGGCCTGCTCGAGCGCGCCGGTGATCGCGGCGGCGCCGAGCGTCGGGGTGGGCACGCCGGTGAACTGGCCGAGGAAGGAACCGATGGCGGTGCGCTTGGCACCGACGATGACGATGTCGGACATGGGGGACTCCTGGAGTGCGGGCCGGTCGCGCGGACCGGAACCCGTCGATTATGCGACCGCGTGCTGCACTGCCGCAAACCGCCGCCCGCCGCGTCAGCCCGGCGCGGGGGCGGGCAGCAGGTAGAGCACGCGGCCGCTGTCGCGGGGCCGGGGCGCGGTGAAGCCGGCACGCGCGTAGAGCACGGGAACACCGGTCCAGACGAATGCACCCGCCTGGCGCTGGCCCGGTCGCACGACCTGCGGGTAGGCCTCGATCTCACTGGCGCCACTCTCGAACGCCAGCGCGATCGCGGCGTCCACCAGCGCCGTGGCGACGCCGCGACCGCGCTCGCGTGCCGGGACGTACAGGCAGTTGATGCGACCAGGTCGTGTCCGACCACGGGCGGGCGAGGGCCTTGCTGCGCTCCAGCCGCGGGAAGTCCGCGCGCGGCCCCACCGCGCACCAGCCCACGGGCCGGTCGCCGTCGAAGGCAAGTACACCGGACGCGCGGCCCGACTGCACGAGCGAGCGGAACGCCTCGCGGTTGGGCACGCCCTTGGCGGCCTCCCACACCTTCCCGCCCATCGGCACGCGCCACCACATGCACCAGCACCCGCCGCACGCGCCGTTGGCACCGAACAGCGCCTCGATGACGGGCCAGTCGTTGCGGGTCAGCGGGCGGGTGGTGAGGGGCGCGCCGTGCATGGCCCAAGCGTACGCCCGCCGCCCTTTCCCAGCGACTTCAGCCGCGATAGGTGCCGCGAAGAAAGCCGGCTCATTGTAGGAGCGACGTGAGTCGCGACCCGTAGCGCCCGAAGTTGCGCGTATCGCGACTTACGTCGCTCCTACAATTGGATCGTAGATGCCGGCGAGGCTTTCGCGGCTGAAGCCGCTCCTGCAAAAGGCACGGACGGTCAGGCCGGAAAGCGCGAACGATCAGGCCCGGTCTTCGAACAGCTCGCGGCCGATCAGCATGCGGCGGATCTCGTTGGTGCCGGCGCCGATCGCGTAGAGCTTGGCGTCGCGCAGGATGCGGCCGGTCGGGTACTCGTTGATGTAGCCGTTGCCGCCCAGGGCCTGGATGGCTTCCAGCGCGACCTGCACCGCGGCCTCGGAGGCGTGCAGCAGGCAGGCGGCCGCATCGACGCGCGATCTTGTGGCCGGCGTCGTAGTCGCGCGCCACCTGGTAGGCGAAGCGCGCGACTGGACTGCAGCGCGGTGTACATGTCGGCGATCTTGCGCCTGCATGATGCCGAAGGTGCCGATCGGCGCGTCGAACTGCTTGCGCTCGCGCACGTAGGGCAGGGCGATGTCCATCGCCGCCTGCATCAGGCCGAGCGGGCCGCCGGTCAGCACCAGGCGCTCGGTGTTGAGGCCGCTCATCAGCACCTTGCACGCCCTTGTTGACTTCGCCGAGCACGTTCTCGGCCGGGATCTCGCAGTCCTCGAACACCAGCTCGCAGGTGTTGGAGCCGCGCATGCCGAGCTTGTCGAGCTTCTGCGCGGTGCGAGAAGCCCTTCATGCCCTTCTCGACGATGAAGGCGGTCATGCACTTGCTGCCCGCGTCCTTGCCGGCGGTGCGCATGTAGACGATCAGCACGTCGGCTTCGGGGCCGTTGGTGATCCACATCTTGTTGCCGTTGGCGACCCACACGTCGCCGCGCAGTTCGGCGCGGCAGCGTCATCGAGCCGACCACGTCCGAGCCGGCGCCCGGCTCGCTCATCGCCAGCGCGCCCTTCCACTCGCCGGTGCACAGCTTCGGCAGGTACTTCGCGCGCTGCGCCTCGTTGCCGTTGGCGTAGAGGTTGTTGCACGCACAGGTTGGAATGCGCGCCGTAGGTCAGGCCCGACCGAACCGGACGCGCGCGAGATCTCCTCCATCGCCACCAGGTGCGCCAGGTAGCCCATGCTCGCTGCCGCCGTATTCGCCCGGCACGGTCATGCCCGAGCAGGCCCATCTCGCCCAGCTTCGGCCACAGGTCCTGCGGGAACGACGTTGTCGTGGTCGATCTGCGCCGCGCGCGGCGCGATCTCGGCTTCGGCGAAGCGGCGCACGGCCTCGCGCAGGGCGTCGATCTCTTCGCCCAGCGGGAAAGCGCGCATGCTCGACTTCGGAAGACGTCGCATTCGGTGGCACGTACCGAAACGCAGGACGGGGCCGAAGCCCCGTCCATGCGACACGTCAGTGATCAGTGCCCGCGGATGCGGCCCTGGAAGCGCGGCGCGCGCGCGGCCCAGCGGCAGCTTCAGCTTGCCGATCGCGCTGATGCGCTCTTCGGCCATGCGGTCGGCGGCCTTGTAGGTCGGGATGCCGTCGCGCTCGGCGATCTCGAAGATGCGGCCGAGGTTGTGGTAGATCGTGCGCATCATGCGCATCGCGCGCTCGCGGTTGTAGCCGTCGATCTCCAGCGACACGTTCATCACGCCGCCGGCGTTCACCGCGTAGTCCGGCGCGTACAGGATGCCGCGCTTCTCGACTTCGTCGCCGATGGCGTTGTTGGCCAGCTGGTTGTTGGCCGCGCCGCAGATGACCTTGGCCTTCAGGCGGGGCAGGGTCTGCTCGTTGACGGTGCCGCCCAGCGCGCACGGCGAGTACACGTCGGCTCGGCACGTCGTAGATCTCGTCCAGGCCCACGGCTTCGGCGCCGTATTCGTCGACACGGCCTTGTCGACCAGCTCCTTGTTGATGTCGGTGACGAAGATCTTCGCGCCGCGCTCCTTGCAGCAGCTTCACGAACTCCATGCCGACGTGGCCGAGGCCCTGCACGGCGTAGGTGTACTTGCCGACTTCCTCGTCGCCGAACTTGCTTGTTCAGCGTGGCCATCAGGCCCTGCAGCGTGCCGTAGGCGGTGAACGGCGAGGGGTCGCCCGAGCCGCCGTGCACCTGGTGCACGCCGGTGACGTACTCGGTCTCGCGGTACACGTATTCCATGTCGTTGACGTCGATGCCGACGTCCTCGGCGGTGATGTAGCGGCCGCCCAGCGAATCGACGAAGCTGGCCGAACGCGCGGAACAGCGCCTCGGACTTGTCCTTCGCCGGGTCGCCGATGATCACGCGCCTTGCCGCCGCCGATGTTCAGGCCGGCCACCGCGTTCTTGTAGGTCATGCCGCGCGACAGGCGCAGCACGTCGTTGAGCGCGTCCTGCCTCGGTCTTGTACGGCCACATGCGCAGTGCCGCCCAGGGCCGGGCCGAGCACGGTGTTGTGGATGGCGATGATGGCCTTCAGGCCCGCGTCCTTGTTGTGGCAGAACACGACCTGTTCGTGGCCGGTAGGTGTCGAGGGTTTCGAAAATCATCGGGTGCTCCGCGTCGGCGTAGTCATGCGCATCGCGCGTTACGCCAACTGTGGTTGATAAGTCGTTGATCCAGAATGAAATTGCCTGCGAAGCGGGCCGTGGACGGCCGTTGCAGGCGGCGTAGTCTAAAGCAATCGGCCGATACGGCTGCGTATGTCGTGCGGTCGGTCACAGCCCGGGCGCAGCGCGCCGGGACGGTAACGGCACTCAGAAGGTCCGGTACACGCGCTCGCGCAGCCAGAGGGTCGCCAGCCACTTCTCGCCCGTCTCGACCGGGCAGCCGGCGTGCAGCGAGTCCGGGTCGGGCAGGCCGTCGGGGGTAAGTTGTCGAACACCACCGCACGCCCGCGCGCGGTTCCACCCGCACGCCCGGCACCGGGAATTCGGTCTCGCCCGCCGCGCGGCACGTCGTTGAGGTACACGCAGATCGTGCGGCGGCGGTTGCCGGCGGCCGGGCGGTCGGCCTGCACCGCGCGGTCGGGCAGGTAGTCGCGATGCGGGCGGTACTCCTCGCCGGGCTGGTAGCGCAGCACGATGAGGTGCTCGGCGTGCGCCAGTTCGGTGCGGGCCGACGGGCGATGCGCAGCTGCACCACGCGCAGCGCAAGATCCTCGATGCACCGGATCGAACGGCGCATCGCTGCTGGTGCGGAGCTGCAGCGCACTGGCCTGGCCCGTTGCCGGATCGACCACCTGCGAGCGGCGCAGGTGCGGCATCGCCGCGGCCGCCAGCAGGCGGCACTCGTCCGCCGACAGCAGGCCGTCGACCTGCATCACGCGCGGCTGGTGCGACAGCATCGTCCAGTCCACCGGCTGCAGCGCGTCCTCCAGCGCCAGCGTGCCCGGCGGCACTTGGCCCGACTGCCGGGGCGCCGTGGCGGCCGGCGCGGGCGCGCTGATGTCGGGCAGCGGCGGCACGCCGTGCCGGTGCAGTTGCTGGAGGATGCCGCGGGCCGCGGCCGGCTGCGGGTCGACGCCTTCGCCGCGATGCAGGCGCTCGGCCAGCAGCAATGCCGCCACCGGGTCGCCACGGCCGGCGCCGCGTTCCAGCAGGCGGACGCAGGTGGCCTGGTCGGCCGGATCGGGCTTGCGGCCGAAGTGGATGGCCGCGGCCAGGAGCGCCGGCGGGTAATCGTGCTGGACGGCGGTCAGCACGCGCGCGTTGATGCGGCCGTCGCGCGGCAGCAGCCGGTTGCCCAGGGCGATCAACGCCAGGTGGTAGCCGGCGATCGGGTTGCCCAGGCCTTCGGCGCGCAGCAGCCATTCCACCGCCATCGTCGGGTCCACATCGGTGCCGACCCCGTGCAGCAGCATGCGCGCGTATTCGATCTGCGCGTGGGCATGGCCGGCGGCCGCGGCCAGGTGGTGCAGGTGCGCGGCCTCGTCCATCCGGCCGTGCACCACCAGCGCGCTGGCATAGCGGAACACGGCATCGGGCACGCCGCTGGCGGCCTGGGTGCGCAACTCCTCCAGGCCGGTGTCGTCGTCGTTGGCCGCGCGCGGCGTTGTCATCGCCGCGAGCGTACCCGACCGCGGCGGCCTCCCGACAGCCGCCGCCGCGGTCGCGCTCTTCCCACCACCATGGCCCGGCCGGCCGGCGTTCCCCCACGGCACGCCGGCACGGCCGGGCCTCACGCACGCGATGTCATGTCATGCGGCCTCACCAGCCCCAGCCGGGCTGGCGGTACACCACGCGCTGGCCGGGCCGGGCGGGGGCGTACACCGGCCGATAGGGGCGGCCCACCTGCCGGATCCCCGGACGGGGCGGCAGGTGGCGATAACCGCCGCCGTAGTACGCCGGCTGCACGCGCACGTAGTGGCCGGGTTGCCACACATGCCGGTAGCCGGTCGCCACCCAGCGCCCCGGCACCCACGCATACCCGGGCCGATGTGAGTAGTGCTTGTAACGCGGCGGCGGCGGGTGGCCGATGTTGATGCTGACGTAGCCGCGTGCCTGGGCGGCCGCGGCCGGGGTGTGCAGGGCGGCAACGCACGCAAGGCCGATCAGGGCCGACAGCAGCAGGGGGCGCAGGGTCATTCCGGGTCTCTCCTCTAGGTGGCCGGCATCCAGCGCCGGCATGGAGGACAAACGCACGGACCGGCGAAGATGTTTACACCGCGCCACGGCCCGTTAAGCCCGGTGCCAGCTAGCTGAAGGCCGCTTCAGCCGCCGCGTTACAATCCGGAATTCCCGCATCCGTATTGAGCGCGCGCCATGAGCACCCCCGCCGCATCGCTGCCCGGCAGCCAGTCCACCGCGATTCCGAGCGCGCCACGCCGCTGCGCTTCGTCACCGCCGCCAGCCTGTTCGACGGCCACGACGCCGCCATCAACATCATGCGCCGGCTGATCCAGGCGCAGGGCGCCGAAGTGGTCCACCTCGGCCACAACCGCTCGCGTCGAGGACGTGGTGCGCGCCGCGCTGCAGGAAGACGCCGACGGCATCGCGCTGTCGTCGCTACCAGGGCGGCCACGTCGAGTACTTCAAGTACATGGTCGACATGCTGCGCGAGCGCGGCGCCGGCCACATCCGCGTGTTCGGCGGCGGCGGCGGCACGATCACGCCCGAGGAAATCCGCGAGCTGCAGGCCTACGGCGTCGAGCGCATCTACCACCCCAACGACGGCATGCACATGGGCCTGGTGGCGATGATCGAGGACGTCGTCGCGCCGCGCCGACGACGCCGCAGCGCGCCGACGGCCGCGCGAACGCCGCGACCAGCGTCGCCGCATCGACGACGAAATCGCCATCGGCCGCATGCTCAGCGCCATCGAAGAAGGCGCGCTCGACGAAGCCGAACTCGCGCACCTGCGCAAGCAATGGCAGCTGCGCCGGCGGCAAGACGCCCGGTCATCGGCATCACCGGCACCGGCGGCGCCGGCAAGTCCTCGGTCACCGACGAACTGCTCAACCGCTTCCTCGCCAGCTTCCCGGAGATGCGCATCGCGGTGATCTCGGTCGACCCCACCCGCCGCCGCACCGGCGGCGCGCTGCTCGGCGACCGCATCCGCATGAACTCGCTGCGCTGCCAAGCGCGTGTTCATGCGCTCGATGGCCACGCGCCGCCAGCACGCGGCGACCAACGCCGTGCTCAAGGACTGCATCGCCTTCCTCAAGGCGCTGGGCTACGACCTGGTGATCGTCGAGACCGCCGGCATCGGCCAGAGCGATTCGGAGATCGTCGACCTGGTCGACTTCCCGATGTACGTGATGACCAGCGACTTCGGCGCGGCCGAGCCAGCTCGAGAAGATCGACATGCTCGACTTCGCCGAGCTGGTCGTGCTCAACAAGTTCGACAAGCGCGGCGCCGAAGACGCGCTGCGCGACGTGCGCAAGCAGTGGAAGCGCAACCGCGTCGCGTTCCAGACCGAAGGACGAGGACGTGCCGGTCTATCCCGACCATCGCCAGCCAGTTCAACGACCCCGGCATCAGCTGGATGTTCGCCAACCTGTGCCGCCTGCTGCGCGAGAAGCTGTCGCTGCCGGCGCGACAAGTGGACGCCGCAACTCGACACCACGCTGAAGGAACCGCGCGCCACCGTGCTGATCCCCGGCGCGCGCGTGCGCTACCTCGCCGAGATCGCCGAGCAGGGCCGCGGCATCAACCGCCAGATCGAGACCGCAGGCCGAAACCGCCGACCGCGCGCAGTCGCTACTGGCAGGCGCTGCAGCGAGCTCGGCGACGCGCAGCTGCCGAAGCAGCTGGACCTGTACGCCGACGACGCTCTCGCCGGAGCGGCCGTGGCGACGACCGCGGTGCAATGCCGACGTCGCGCCTCAGGCCGCTCCGAGACGACGTCGACCGCACCCTGCTCACCCTGCGCCAGCGCTACAACGACGCCGTCCAGTCGCTCACCACCGAAGCCCTCAAGCTGCTGCGCGAATGGCCGGCGCGCCTGAAGTCGATCACCGACGAGGTCACCGAATACCAAGTCCGCGACAAGACCATCCGCGTCGAGAACTACCGCGAGTCGCTCAGCCACCAGAAGATCCCGAAGATCGCCGCGCCCACCTACAAGCAGCTGGGGCGAGCTGCTGACCTTCCTGCAGAAGGAAAACCTGCCGGGCTGCTACCCCTACACCGGCGGCGTGTATCCGTACCGCCGCACCGGCGAAGACCCGATCCGCATGTTCGCGGGCGAGGGCACGCCCGAGCGCACCAACCGCCGCTTCCATTACCTGTCAGCGTCGGCCAGCCGGCCGCGCGCCTGTCCACCGCCTTCGACTGCGTCACGCTGTACGGCGAAGACCCGGCGCCGCGCCCGGACATCTACGGCAAGATCGGCAACTCCGGCGTCAACATCGCCACGCTCGACGACATGAAGAAGCTGTACTCCGGCTTCGACCTGTGCGCGCCGACCACCGTCGTGTCGATGACCATCAACGGCCCGGCGCCGATGATCCTGGCGATGTTCATGAACACCGCCATCGACCAGCAGGTCGAGAAGTACCTGCGCGGCGGACGACGCGCGCTGGGACGCCGCGCACGACGAAGATCGACGAAGCTCTTCGAAGGCCGCAAGCGCCCGAGTACCGCGGCGATGCTGCCCGCCGACCAACGACGGCCTCGGCCTGGGCCTGCTCGGCGTCACCGGCGACCAGGTGGTCGACGCCGAGACCTACGCGCGCATCAAGGCCGCAGACGCTGCAGCACCGTGCGCGGCACCGTGCAGGCCGACATCCTCAAGGAAGACCAGGCGCAGAACACCTGCATCTTCAGCACCGAGTTCGCGCTGCGGATGATGGGCGACATCCAGCAGTACTTCGTCGACAACAAGGTGCGCAACTTCTATTCGGTGTCGATCTCCGGCTACCACATCGCCGAAGCCGGCGCGAACCCGATCAGCCAGCTCGCCTTCACGCTGAGCAACGGCTTCACCATCGTCGAGTACTACCTGGCGCGCGGCATGAAGATCGACGACTTCGCGCCCAACCTGTCGTTCTTCTTCAGCAACGGCATGGACCCGGAGTACACCGTGATCGGCCGCGTCGCCCGCCGCATCTGGGCGCGCGCCATGCGCGAGCGCTACGGCGCCGACCGCGCGCAGCCAGATGATGAAGTACCACATCCAGACCAGCGGCCGCTCGCTGCACGCGCAGGAGATCCAGTTCAACGACATCCGCACCACGCTGCAGGCGCTGTACGCGCTGTTCGACAACTGCAACAGCCTGCACACCAACGCCTACGACGAAGCCATCACCACGCCGACCGAGGAAAGCGTGCGCCGCGCGGTGGCGATCCAGATGATCATCAACAAGGAGCTGGGGCTCAACTTCATGCGAGAACCCCTGGCAGGGCAGCTTCATCGTCGACAAGCTCACCGACATCGTCGAGGAAGCCGTCTACAAGGAGTTCGAGGCCATCAGCGAGCGCGGCGGCGTGCTCGGCGCGATGGACACCATGTACCAGCGCGGCAAGATCCAGGAAGAGTCGCTGTACTACGAGCACAAGAAGCACGACGGCAGCGCTGCCGCTGGTCGGCGTCAACACCTTCCTGCCGAAGGAACACGCCGGCGAGATCGCCACCGAGATCGAACTGATCCGCTCGACCGAAGAAGAGAAGGGCCAGCAGATCGCCAACGTGCGCGCAACTGGCAGCAGGCGCGCAATGCGCTGGCGCCGTCAGGCGAGACCTCGCATTCGCACATGGCGGATGCCGATGAAGTGGCGAGCCGAAGTCGCATGACGGGCATGGGCTGGGCTATCTGCAGCAGACGCGCGCGCGACCGCCGGAATGTGTTCGAGGCGTTGATGGAGGCGGTGAAGACGCATAGCCTGGGGCAGATCAGCCATGCGTTGTATGACGTGGGTGGGGAGTATCGGCGGAATATGTGAGGTTTTTACGTTGGAAAGCTTCCGGAGGCCGCCTACATTGGCGGCTTCTTTAATTTTCAAGCCCGTCTCTATCTAGTGAGTTGGGTGATTGCAGCGAAATTCGAAGTTGCGAAATGATCTGGTGGTGAGTACGCATGGCTCCGGGAAGATCTCGCATGTGCTGTCCGAAGAGGGGGCTCAGGCTGAATCGTATTTACCAACTTGACGGTGATATTTGACCTTCCCGATGCGGTAGCTCGCTCGAATTGGCCCTCGTGTAGATGGCTGTTCTCAAAAACCAAGGAGGGGCGGCATGATTAAAGATCCACACTTGATGCGCGCGGTGTCACGAATAAACCAGCGATCAGAAAGGCAAGATGACCTGACCAAGCTCATCGAGACTTATGTCGACGTTGGCCTACTGCCGCAGTTGGACAATCGGAATCACCAAGTTTTTTATGGTCGCCGAGGTACGGGCAAGACCCACGTTATGAAGGTGCTTGAGAGCAGTCTAAGCACTGATCTGCGAAGGACTGTGGTTTATATCGACTGCAGAACTCTAGGGAGTTCTAGTCAGTTTTCGGATCCGAGCCTCCCCATGAGCCATAGATGTCTGGCTTTATTCAAAGACATACTTCTCGTAATTTCAGATGCGATCCTTCAGCACATCGCGGATCAACCGAATAAAGACTCGGAAAAGGCCTTTGAAGCATTGGCGGAATTCGGGAGCGTAGTTGCTGAGCCGAAGCACAATTTCGTTCCCCAAGCATATGCCGAAGAGAAGACTAACGGCCGAGAATCAACAATAGACGCGGGAATTGGAATTGGAGCCGCGGCGCAGGGGCTGGGTGCGAGTGGAAAATTGGCAGCGGGGTCTAAGCAGTTGCAGTCCGCTCGCGAACAGCAGCAAGGGATCGTCGTGCAGGAAGACAAGATCATCTTCCCTGACCTAAATAAAAGTCTGGACGCCGTCCTAAAACTTGCCGACACCGAGTTGTATTTGCTGGTCGATGAGTGGTCGTCGCTACCACTTGATATCCAGCCTTGGTTATCTGAATTCGTGAAGCGTGGTCTTCTTCCGATGGATCGGGTGACCGTAAAGATTTCTGCGTTGGAATACAGGTGTCGCTTTAGTAATCATGGGCCCAATGGGGTGACTGGCTTTGAGCTCGGCGCAGACGTCGCTACCGCCCCCGACTTGGACGACTACTATGTTTTCGATCGAAATCCGGAGCATTTGACTCATGTCTACGGCGACGTGCTGTTGCGCCACTTGAGTTCGGAGCTTCCAGAGAACTACATGCGCGACCAGCACAAGGTTGCAGATGCTACGCAGTTTGCTTCACGGCTTTTCACTGAGCGAAGTGTCTTTGCAGAGCTGGCTCGTGCGTCAGAAGGAGTGATACGAGATCTAATAAACATCTTTACCCAAGCGTACTTCAATGCGCATCGGCGAGGGAGAGACAGCATTGATAAGCGAGCTGTCTTGGAAGCTGCAAGGCAATGGTTTGAACAAGACAAGTCGCAGCATCTCGATGATCAGTTGCAAGACGTGCTATCTCGTATCGTGCGGGAGGTCATCGGGGCCCGGCGTTCGAGATCTTTCATGCTTCCGCGCGAGTTGGAGCGCCACCCAGTAATTCAGCGCCTATTTGATGCGCGTGTTTTGCATCACATGCAGCGCGGCTATGCGGACAAAGACAATCCCGGGGTTCGATACAACATTTACTCGATCGACTATGGAACCTATGTTGATCTTCTAGGAACCGCCAAGCAGCCAGATTTGGAGTTAGTGGAGGACGAAGAATCAACCGATGTGGTGGTTCCTTTCGATGACAAGCGAAGCATTAGACGAATTATTTTGGATCCAGTAATCCTCGAGTAAAAAAGGGGGGCAGGTACATTTTCCCGTCCCCTTGGGGCGCCCCCTCGACCCGATGTGCACCTCGCACTTGGTCAGCGCTTTGATCTGCCAGAAGAAGGTGGTTAGGTTCATTTGTCTCTTCAATAAGAAGGTATCAGGGCCAATTTCTGAATTTTCAGTGAGGGGTGGAGATGCCATTCGCCAGTCTAAAAGCACCGAGTGTGGGTCTCTTACACTCGGTGCGCCGCTTACTCGTCCGTGTCAATGCGGGGTTCACATGGTGGCGTCTCGCTGGGAAAAAACAGGGGTCAGAGTCGACTTTCTCCCTGAAACAAGGCTCAGGGAAAACAGGGGAAAACAGGGGTCAGAGTCGACTTTTCGCGGGCGTCAGGCTGAGGGTGCCTGATTCTGAACAAAGGGGACGGAGGTAGTTAAACCACCCCATCCATCCCATCCGCTGCGCCCCTCCGCGGGCGACCGCTTGGCCTGACATCGACCGGGCGGTTCAACGCCTTCGACACCATCGCCTGGAAGCGTGGGCCACCCAGCGCCTTTTCCTGCTGCATGTAGGCCCGGATGCGCGCCAGTTCGTCCTCGCCCAGCGGTGCATGCAGCCACTGGCGATAGGCGGCGGCGCGTGCGATGGGGTCGGCGCCCAGGGCCAGATAGGCGGGGTGGGGCGTGACCAGCGGGTCGCGGGCGCCGGCCACGTGCGTGTGCACGCTGGACCAGCGGTAATCGTCGGCGCGCGCGACGATGGCGGCCCGCACGGGGTTGAGTTCGATGTAGCGCATGACATGGCGAACAAAGGGGACGGAGGTAGTTAAACCACCCCATCCATCCCATCCGCTGCGCCCCTCCGCGGGCGACCGCTTGGCCTGACATCGACCGGGCGGTTCAACGTCTTCGACACCATCGCCTGGAAGCGTGGGCTGCCCAGCGCCTTCTCCTGCTGCATGTAGGCACGGATGCGCGCCAGCTCGTCCTCGCCCAACGGTGCGTGCAGCCACTGACGATAGGCGGCGGCGCGTGCGATGGGGTCGGCGCCCAGGGCCAGATAGGCGGGGTGGGGCGTGACCAGCGGGTCGCGGGCGCCGGCCACGTGCGTGTGCACACTGGACCAGCGGTAATCGTCGGCGCGCGCGACCATGGCGGCCCGCACGGGGTTGAGTTCGATGTAGCGCATGACATTGAGCAGGTAGCCCTCCGACTCGACCATGCTCGACTTGAAGCGGCCCTGCCAGAGCGTGCCGCTGCGGCGGTGGCGGTGATTGAATGCCTGGACGTAGGTCTGTCCGGCCAGGCGCAGGGCGCATGAGATGTGCCCTGCGATGCCCGCGCCGACCAGCAGGTGCACATGGTTGTCCATCAGCACGAAGGCATGCACCGCCACCCCGTACCGCTGGCACGCGTCGCGCAACAGGCTGCGGTAGTGGTGGCGGTCGCCGTCGTCGATGAAGATCGCGCAGCGGTTGACGCCGCGCTGGGTCACGTGCAGCGGGATGCCGGGGATTTCGAGGCGGGGCTGACGGGGCATGTGGCGCGGGGGTGTGCGGTCCGGTGGCCAGCCTCGGCTCGCGCCCCTCCCGCCGCCATCGGGCACAGGGCACGGGGCGTGTAGGGCATCGCCTTTAACTACCTCCGTCCCCGTTTGGCACCGGGCATCGCCTTTAACTACCTCCGTCCCCGTTTGGCACCGTTTGGCACTCACGGTGACGTAACCTTCCCGGGCGCACTGTGCCTAGGCACCACGATGCAATGTCGTGAAGGCGACTCAGCCGCGCTGCACCTCCGCCCACTCTCCGCACTGAGCATTCGTTCCGCCATCTGCGATGGCGGATCCGGCTTCGGCCGTCCCGGTTCCGGCGTAGGCGCAAGTGTGTGCCTGGATCGTTTCGAGGTACTTCCCATGAACACCATGACTTCCACGACGTCCACGACCTCTTCCAGCAGCGACAACCTGCTGGCCCGCGCTGCCGCCAACGGCAGCTTCAAGACCTTCGGCAAGGCCGTCGAGCAGGCGGGCCTGTCCCAGACCCTCAACGGCAGCGGCCCGTTTACCGTGTTCGCCCCGACCGATGCGGCGTTCGACAAGCTGCCCGCGGGCAAGCTCGACCGCCTGCTGAAGCCGGAGAACAAGGCCGAGCTGGCCTCGATCCTCAACTACCACGTGGTCAGCGGGCGCAACAGCGCCGCTGAGGTCGGCAAGTGGCACACGGCAAGGACCGTCAACGGACAGGCCGCGCCCATCAAGTTGCAGGGCGGCAAGGTTTTCATTGACGGCGCAGAGGTGTCGAAGGCCGATATCGGCTCCAGCAATGGCGTCATCCACGGCATCGACCGCGTGATCATGCCGGAGGCTCCGACCACCAAGCAGTAAACCGCGACGGCCCAGGGACGGGCCCCGTGTTCGACAAGCGGCAGGGCAACCCCCTGCCGTTTTTTGTGCGAGAACACCAGGCAAAAAACGGGGTCGGGTCCATTCCTCGACCTGGGCAATACCCGCTCCGACGCTGTTTCAGTGCACTCTGGCGTTTGTTCCATACCTCTGGACAGCACCATGACCCTGCCACTGAAGTGCCGCTGTGGCGCCGTCCGCGGGGAGATGCAGCCGGCGCGCGCCTTCGTCCGGGCGACCTGCTACTGCAAGGACTGCCGGGCCTATGCGCGGTTCCTGGGGCAGCCCGATGTCCTGGACGATGCAGGCGGCACCGACGTCAACAACAGGGGTCAGAGTCGACTTTCTGGCAAACAACGGGGCCGATTTCATTCTCCGAACTGGGCAACGCCCTCTCTGAACCCGTTTCAGTGCACTCTGGCGTTTGTTCCATACCTCTGGACAGCACCATGGCCCTGCCACTGAAGTGCCGCTGCGGCGCCGTCCGCGGGGAGATGCAGCCGGCGCGCGCCTTCGTCCGGGCGACCTGCTACTGCAAGGACTGCCGGGCATATGCACGGTTCCTGGGGCAGCCCGATGTCCTGGACGATGCAGGCGGCACGGACGTTGTGCCCACGGCGCCGGCCACGGTGCGGTTGACCGCGGGCGTCGAGCATGTGGCCTGCATGTCGCTCAGCCCCAGGGGCACGCTGCGGTGGTACGCGCAGTGCTGCGGCACGCCGCTGGGCAACACCTCCCGGAATACCCGGCTGCCGTACCTCGGGCTGGTGACGGCCTGCCTCGACGCCACCCCGCGGCAACTGGATGCGGCGTTCGGTCCGGCCGGCCGCTGCGTGCTCAACGCCAGCTCCGCCACGTCGCAGGTGCGCGCCATGCCGCTGGCGTTCGCGTGGGGCGGCTTGCGGATCATGGCCGGCATGTTGAACGCACGTTTGCGCCGTGAGCGTACCTCGCCATTCCTCGACGGCGACGGACGGCTGCTGCGCGAGCCCGAGGTGATCACCAGGGAGCAGCGCGCAGCGCTGGAGCGCGACGCGGGCTGATCGGGCAACAAAAACAGGGGTCAGAGTCGAATTTCCGCCTAACCGGTCTGCAGTACTGACTTCTTCACCCGCCCGACCTCCATCAGGCAGTAGGCCACCGAGGAACAGGGGTCGGAAAGCAGGGCTCCGTTCGGGAAAAATCCGCTCTGAGGCCGGTTCCCGGGTTTCCGCCGCCTCAGCGTTGGCTACATGATTCGCAACGCCAGCCGATAACGTCGCTGCCTCGCCTGCCGACGCGCCAGCACGGGCTGGCGACCGCTTGGCAGGCCTTCGCCCAGATTCCCAGGTAGCCCCGAATGCCCGTGCAGGATCCAGACGATCGGTACCTCCGCGTGGCCATGATGGTCATGCTCTCGCTGGCCCTGCTGGCGGGCGTTTGTGCCACCGCGATGCACTGGATCGGCCCGGTCCATCAGCCCATGGATCGGGTGCTTCCGCCTGTGGTCAGCGCGCTGTTGGCAGGTCTCGTCTGCGCGCTGTGGCTGCGGCCCGCATGGGTGGGTGTCATCACGCGCATCGCCCTGTGCCTCTCGGCCCTGACGCTGATGGCGCCCGCGTGGCTCTACACGGTGCAGGCAAGCCTGTCGCCGGACGTCCGCCTGATCGACACGCTGCCGCCGATCTCGTCGCTGTTCGCGGTGTTCATGGCCATGCTCATGATCTTCGTGCCGGGCCGACGCGCGTACGCCGCCGCCGCGGTCGGCTGGCTGCTGGTGGCGTCGCCGGTGCTCGTCTACCTGCTGACCCACCCGGGGGAACTGGGGACGCCGCGCGGCGTGGACCTGGTCATGGCCTTCGGGCCCGCCAGCCTCATGCTCGTGGTGCTGCTGCCGGTGCAGCGTGGCCTCATGGGAAAGATCCAGCGGCTGGCCTCCGAGCGCGACGGCATCGAGGTGCAGTTGCATCGCGACCCCCTCACCGGGGTGAGAAGCCGCCTGTTCGGCGAGCGCGTGCTCCGCGACGTGCTGGCCAGAGGTGGCACCGCCGGGCTGGTGATGCTGGACCTCGACCGCTTCAAGGCCATCAATGACACCTACGGCCATCCGGCCGGCGATGGTGTGCTGCGGGCCGTGGCCGCGACCTGCGAGCGCCTGCTGAGGCCGAGCGAGTGCATCGCGCGCTGGGGCGGTGAGGAGTTCCTTGTGATCCTGCCCGATGTCGATGCAGCGGCGCTGCATGGCATCGCCGATCGCCTGCGCGTGGCGATCGCCGCCGTGCCGGTGGCGCCGGTCGCGCAGGTGACGGCCTCCCTCGGCACGGCCCTGTTGCACCCCGCCGACACCCTCGACACCGCGCTGCAGCGCGTCGACCGGGCGCTGTACCGCGCGAAGGAATTGGGCGGCAACTGTGTCTGCGCAGGTGAGGGGAGCGGGCAGGGTCAGGTTCACTTCGAGAACGGGGGTCAGTGAAGATTCCGAGCTTGGAAGCGCTGTAGCCACGTTCCGCGCCAGTAGCCTTTGCGCTCACGACTACCGAGGTCCACATGTCCGAACGCGTCCTTGTCTTCTACGGCTCCTACCGCGCCGGTCGCATGGGCATCCGCCTGGCCGACTACTGCGTGCGCGCGTTGCAGGCCCGCGGCGTCGACGTCGAGCTGATCGACGCCAAAGCGGTGGACCTGCCGATGCTGGACCGCATGTACAAGGAGTACCCGCCGGGCGAGGCGCCGGAGGCCATGGAGGCGCTGGCCGGCAAGATCCGCGGCGCTGATGGCTTCGTGTTCGTCACCGGCGAGTACAACTGGGGCATGCAGCCGGGCCTGAAGAACCTCACCGACCACTTCCTGGAGGAGTGGTTCTGGCGCCCCGCCGGCATCGTCAGCTATTCGGCCGGGCGCCTGGCCGGTGCGCGCGGCAGCGTCCCCTGGCACGGCACGCTGTCGGAAATGGGCATGGTGGTGATCTCCAGCACTGTCAACGTCGGGACCATCGGCAAGACGCTGGACGCGCAGGGGCAGCCCATCGACGAGGCTGGAACGTTCCTCGAGAAGAGCTTCGCCCGCTTCGCCGACGAGCTGGCCTGGTGGATGGAGGCCGCGCGGCTGCAGAAGGTGCGGAAGGCGCCGCCGTTCTGAGCGGGTGGGAACCGATTGGCCCCAGGCGTCTGGAAGTCGGCTTCAGACGTGGACCACGCGCGGCACCCGTGGGGTGCCGAGGCCGCACTCGAGCGCCCGCCGGTCCCATCCAGCCAGATCCGCCGCGGCCGCATAGGTCGATTGCAGGAAGCGCATCAGCTCACCCTCGGGATCATCGCTGGCGCGCACGGCCGCGTAGGGCAGCACGAACTCCCCAAGCGTCGTGTCGAAGCGGGCCGCCGCCGGCTCGACGGGATGGTCGGCGAAGCCGTCGGGCGCAGGGTAGGCGTAGGAATAGAACATCGGCTCGTCCACACCGCCGCCGCCGGGCCAGAACCCGGCGGACGAGACCTCATGGCTGTAGGCCTCCTGCGCGACTGCATCGGGAAGCGCGGGAACCCCGCCCGGATGAAGGGGCGCCTTGCGGCCCGAGAACCGGGTGACGGCCAGGTCGAACGACCCCCAGAACAGATGCACGGGCGAGACTTTGCCAAGAAAGCCGGTGCGAAACTGCGCGAACACGCGGTCGATCCGCAACAGGGCTTCGTGGAATCGCTGCACCGCCTCCCGGTCGTAGGGCCGCAGCGCCGTGTCCCGGGCAAAGGGCGTCGCATCCGGGATCTCGTTGGGCGCGCCATGGATGTCCATGCGCCCGCCCAGCCGCGCGACCAGGCGGGTCGTGCGCTCGAGGAACTCGCTCACGCTCATCGCCTCCAGGGGAAGCGCTCGCGCGCATCGCGGGTTTCGCCGACCAGCGCGTGCTCGTGGAAGTCGAAGGTCAACGTGATGTCCGCTTCACCGTCGGGCACGGAACCCGTCGTCAGGCCACGCGGCGTGACATAGAACGTGGCGTGCCAGGAGTGGTTCACCCACGGCGTGTGCGCGAACCGGTACTTGCCGACGACCTGGCTCCACAGATGCAGCGCGGTGCAGGTTTCCGCCCACGCGCCGTAGGGCAGGGCGGGCCAGTCGCTTGCGTTGCCGCTTTTACCGTTCATCCGTCGGCTCCGTCGATTGACGCGCGAGTGCCTGCGTCGAGGCGCGCTGGGCCCTGCGCGTTCGGTCGAGCCCCGCGTCCATCAGCGCGCGGGCTGATCTGCCGCTTGTCACAGGAACAACGACAGACCGTAGATCACCGCTGCGATGAGGAGCAGATAGCCCGCGATTTTCAGCAGGACCGCGAGGACTGCGGCAATCGTGCGCAATAAGACGATGCCGGCATAGACAACAAGACCCGCGATTGCGCCCAGCACGGCGCCGAGCACGCCATTGCCCAGCAACGATGGCCATGACATCGGCTGGACGAAAACAAGCGCATATATCGCGCCCAAGGCCAACCCCAGCCACGCCAGCGTGCGCACCGTGTCGGGCAGGGTGGTGCGCGGCGGTGGATGGCGGATCGGGTCGCGCGTGACAGGTGCGGTCGGCGTAGGGTCCAACTGCTTGCGCGTTATCGCACCCAGCTGTCCCTGGATCGATCCATCACTGGCTCCGGCCAGGCCATCCATGTACCGCTCGTGATCCTTGGCCGTGCCAAGCCCGGCGTTGAAGCCGTCGTTACGGTCCCACGGGTTGCCCATGGCGGCGACTCCTGTGGCCAGCGTTCTTTCCCGGACAACGGCGGCGGCCGGCTTGGCCGGACAAAAACGGGGTCAGGCTAAAACCGAGGTCGGATTCAACTTTCCAAGTCCCAACAGTGGTGTCGGGATTACCTATCCAGAGCCGCGTGCCGCCTCTCGCCAAAACAGGCGTCAGAGTCGACTCTCCCGGTAAGGACAGGCGAAAAAAACGGGGACAGGTTCACTTCCGATATGGCGACTTTGTGACCCGCCCCCAACAACGAGGTCAGATTGGACTGCCCTGCATTCCCGGTCGGGCGCGCGCCCCAGTCTGTCCTCTTGCTTCTCGCAGTGCCGTTGGCGTTTGTGACGACGTGGCAGGCGGGTGCTGCAATGAATGCCGATGGTTGGGCCGCAGTTTCCGGTATCGCCGAGTCCTTGAGCGCGCTGTTCGTATTGTTCGGATTCTGGTTTGTCGTGAGGCAACTGCGCAGCAGCTCGGTGGAGCATTTGTATTGCAGGATGCATGACATCCATCGGATGTTCATCGATCACCCCGAGCTGCGCACCTACTTCTACGAGAACACGGCCCTGCCAACCGACGACCCGGAGTTGGTAGTGCGAATCAACGCGGCGGCGGAGCTGCTGGCCGACTTTTTCCAGCAGGTGTTCTTGGAGCTTGACCTGCTTCCTGAAGAAGCCGCATTGGGCTGGCGCCTCTACATGACCGATATTCTGGACCGCAGCCAAGTGCTGCAGAGCTACGTAAACACGCATCGGTCTTGGTATCCGAGCAACTTTGTAGGCCAGTTGCTGTTTCCCCATTCGTAGCCTGCGTACAGGAGCAAGAACAGGGGCCACCATTTCGCCGCCCGATGCAATAGGCACGTAAAGGACAACAACGGGGTCAGGTTCACTTCCACCCCGTCAACCGCGGCCTGGCCGATGCGCCGGCCGCACCTGTAGTCGACGGGCGACCGAAAAAGCGGTCAGAGTCGAAACTTCTGCGAAGGGGCTTTGGGCCGGCTGCTCACCGTGTGGCAGCGAACGGTCGGTGCGTGGGTCGCAACCTCGCGAATTCGATGGACCTGAAGAAGCACGGCCGGCGCTGGTTACCGCGTTGAACCATATGCCGGGGAATGCCGGGCAGGTCGATGCGGGACAGGCCGCCCGAGGGCATGCCGGCGGAGGACTATGCGCGCCGCCGCGCGCCCTTCGCGCACTGGACCTCCGGCACCGGCAGCGTGCAGCCCCTGTCGCAGCCGCAGCACGACGTGTTCGGCGACGGCTCGGTGTTGATGCTCAGCCTGCCGGGCCACACGCCCGGCCACCACGGCCTGCTGGTCAAGCTGGCGGGCATGGGCAACGTGCTGCTGACCGGCGACGTGACGCACTTCCACGAGAACTACGCTACCGACGGCGTGCCCAACTGGAACACCGACCGCGCCGACTCGCTCGCCTCGCTGGAGCGCTTCCGCAAGATCGCCGAGCACCTCGATGCCACGGTGGTCATCCAGCACGATCCCCGGGACATCGGAAAGCTGCCGGCTTTCCCGGCGTTCGCGGACTAGCGTCGCCGGCATCGCGCCCGGCAGCGGTCGGACCCGGTGCGCGCGGCGCCGGGCCGGCTACCATGCCGTTCCCCACACACCGCGGAGCCGCCCATGTCCCTTTCGATGCACGCCGCGTCCGTTCCCGTGTTCCAGCAGATGCTCGCCGCGCTGGCAGGCGTCCTGGCCAAGGCGGAAGCCGTTCGCCGACCGAACGCAAGATCGACCCGGACGCGCTGCTGCAGGCGCGGTTGTTCCCCGACATGTTCCCGCTGGCGCGCCAGGTGCAGATCGCCTGCGACTTCGCCGGCAGCGTGTCGGCGCGGCTGGCGGGCGAGGACGTCCCGGCCTACGAAGGCGGCGACCAGACGTTCGCCGACCTGCAGCAGCGCGATCGCCACGACGCTGGCCTTCATCGGCGGGCTGGACGCGGCACGCTTCGAAGGCAGCGAGGACACGCGAGATCGTGCTGCGCCCCGGCACGCCGAAGGAACGCCGCATCGGCGGCCAGGCCTACCTGCTGGCGTACGGGCTGCCGCAGTTCTTCTTCCATGTCACCACCGCGTACGACCTGCTGCGCCACAACGGCGTGGAGATCGGCAAGAAGGACTACATGGGCGCGTACTGACGAAGCCGGAGGCGGAAGGCGACGCAGGGCGACGCCAGGCGGCGCATCGGCCGCCTGCGGACATCACACGGGAAGCGAGCCCAGCCCGGTTTGTCCTGGTCGGTACACGGTCGCGCGGGCACCCCCGGCGCCTTTGCTGTCGTAAAGCGCCACGTCGGCATTGGCAAGCAGCTGGTGGCGGGAGCTGTCATCGCTGTGGGCGATGCCGATGCTCACCGTGGCCTCCACGCGCAGCGGGGCGACGAACTGGGCAAACCGCTCCTGGATGGACCGGGCGGTCTCGGCCACTTCGTCCCGGCTCGCATCGTCGATGAGCATGGCGAATTCGTCCCCGCCCAGCCGGGCCACGAGGTCCTGGGTGCGTGCGGTCTGGCGCAGGGCCGCGGCCACCGCACCCAGCACTTCATCGCCGCCCAGGTGGCCCAGGGTGTCGTTGATCGCCTTGAAGCGGTCCACGTCGACCAGGACCATGCCGATGGGCCGGTGGCGTCGGCCCGATCGCGTCAGCGCCTCTTCCATGCGCACCCGGAAGGCGCGACGGTTCGGCAGGTGGGTGAGTTCGTCCGTGTGCGCCAGCTGCGCCATCTTCTGATAGTCGATCGCCTGCTGGCTGGCGTCGTCGCGCGCCTTGGCGGCCGCGGCCTCGGCCTGTTCCGCCCGCCGCAGCGCCAGGATCTTCCCGCGCTCGGTGAGGAGCAACTGCTGCAGGGCATCACCGATGCACTGCAGGGCTTCGACCTGCTGGTCATGCAGCTGGATCTGCTGGTGGCTGGCGCCGCATACGGTGCCGATCGGCCGTCCGCCGTCCAGGATCGGCACGACGACGAAGCTCTTCATTCCCGCCTGAGTGGCATTGCAGGTGGCCGGAACATCGCTGCCGACGTCATCGCTGGCGGCCTGGCCGGCCAGGAACATCGAGCGGCACATCGAGTCGGACCAGTCGGTCGTGATGTTCTCCGGAATCTGCATCGCGCCGGAGTTGAGGCTGAAAAGCACGTCCTGTTGTTGTGCCTCCCAGTCGATCGCGGTGATGAAGCTTGTTTCCATCCCCGTGATGTACTGGGCCAGGCGCAGCAGCGGACGGGCGGCCGTTTCCAGCGTCGCCGAGGCGGTGTCGAAGGGCTGCAGCTGCGAGGGGGAACCACTGGACATGGTCGACCGGACTCCTTGGATCTTTCGGGGCGCGACGGTTGGGCCCGTATGGGATGGACGGGGTAGCAGTTTACATTCGCCCCGTGGAGGGGCCGGGCGGAGCACAGGCAGGCCGGGGTCAGAGTCGACTTTCTCAGTCTGACGCTGCCTCGGCGGGCACCGCGGCGCGCCGTGGCCGCCCGATGCGCGCTGCAGGCGCTGGCCGATCGCCTCCAGCGCTTCGGGCGACACGGCGTGGGCGACCCAGGCGCGATAGGCGTTCAGACGGGCGGCTTCATCACGGTCAAGCGCCATCCGACCCGCCGTTTCCCTCGCCATGGCCGTGGCCCGCGTCCGCGTACGTACTCCTTTTGGTCCGAGGAGTGCAGCCCATGCCGCCCACCGTGATCCGCCTGGCCAGCCTGCTGCTGGCGTTCCTGGCAGCACCGGCACCGGCTGCGGAGCGTGGCCCCGTCATCGACATGCACCTGCACGCCTATGCGCTGGAGCTGCCGCCGGGCACGCCCGCCTGCCCCGGCGACCAGGGCATCCTCGTCCCGACGCTCGATCCGCGCGCCGAGCTTCGACTCCTCGACGCTCGTCGCCTGCCACGCGCCCGATGTTCGCGGCCCCGGACAGCGACGCGGCGTTGATGCGAGATTCGCTCGCGGCGCTGCGCCGGCACAACGTGCGCCGTGCGATGACCGAAGGCAGCGTCGACCGCGTCGCGACCTGGCGCGCGCAGCGCCGGACGTGATCCTGCCCGCGGTGGCCTTCGGCAAGCAGGAAGAGAAAACCATCGATGAGCTGCGGCGTCTGCATCGCGGCCGGCCAACTGGCGGTGCTCGGCGAGGTGTACATCGCAGTACCGCGGCCATCCGCGCCGACGATCCGCGCTACGCGCCGTACTTCGCGCTGGCCGAGGAGCTCGACATCCCGGTCGGCATCCACCTGGGCGAAGGCCCGCCCGGCGGCGGCGCGCTTTCCCGGCTACGAGGACTACCGCGCCAGCCTGACCTCGCCGTTCCTGCTGGAGGACGTGCTGCGCAAGCACCCGAAGCTGCGCATCTACGTGATGCATTACGCCTCGCCGCTGGTCGACGAGATGATCGCGATGATGTTCACCCACCCCAACCTGTACGTGGACGTGTCGTGCAACAACTGGGGCTTCCCGCGGGCGCAGTTCCACGATGCGCTCAAGCGCATGGTCGATGCGGGGTTCGGGAAGCGGATCATGTTCGGCTCGGACCAGATGTACTGGCCCGACGCGATCGGCGAAGCGATCCGTCGATCGAGACGGCGCCGTTCCTCAGCGAGGCGCAGAAGCGCGACATCCTCTACGGCAACGCCGCGCGCTTCCTGCGGCTGGGCGATGAGGCGATCGCGGCGGACCATGGCCTGCCTGCCCTCTGACAGGCCAGGCGGGCGCGCTGCATGGGCATGCGTCGCTATTCCTATGGCATTCCTATGGGGACGGAGGTAGTTAATCGGGCCGTCAGACCAGAGACCAGGGCTATGGCTTAACTACCCCCGTCCCCATTGTTGTCCCCATTGTTGCGCATTGTTGCCGCCGCGCCTCATCGCACAGGGCTAAAGGCGGCCGCAAGCGACGGCATCGAGAATGCGTTCGATCTCCGCCACCACTGCAGGCAGGTCGCGCGTTTCGAAGTACAGCAGCGCCTCGCCGTCGTGCGTGAGGCCGTCATGCAGTGTGAGGCGATACCGGCCCTCGTCGTGGTTCATCTCGGGCGTCCAGCCCAGGTCCAGCAGCCGCTGCCGCCCGTCGTGGACCAGCACGAGCATGTCTTCCTTGAAGATCCACCACCAGGGCACGGTCTCTTCGGTCGGCTGCACCGCATAGAGACCGTTGTTGTAGTGCACCCGCCAGCCGGCAGGTATGCGTAGTGGCTGCAATGGCGCATTTTCCGGGTCGACCAACTGCCCGCCGGCGGCATGCGCCGTCGCCGCGTCCTCGCGCAGGACGTGTGCGCGCCGCAGCGTCACCTGCGTCTCCTTGCCGCACCAGCCGCACCAGAATCCGTCGCCCTGCATGTCCAGCGCCGACGTGCGGTCGCACCTCCGGCAGTGCGCGATGGCGACGTCCTCGCGCAGGTGATCCAGATTGGAGAGGTCGGGCATGGCGGGGTTGTTCCGCAGTCGCGCTTCAGCGGGTGCGACCCACGACCGTGGGCGTGCCCGCCTGGTCCAGCTCCCGCACCGGGCGCGAGATCTTCTCGAAGGTGTAGCTGACGATCTCGCGGTACAGCTTCATCTTGCTCTTCATCGCCTCCTCCAGCGCGGCCTCGTCGGCGACGGCAATGAACTCGTAGTTGATGGGCGAGTAGGTCTTGCCGTCGACCTTGCAGTTCCACTGCTTGGCCACGAGGAACACCGGCCGATCCTCGCGCACCGGCCACGGACCGGCCATCGATGCCTTGGGGTTCTGCGCCTTCACCGCCGCCCGCAACTGGTCGCGATGCGCCGCGGCGCCCTCGTCCTTGCGGATCCATACGTAGCCCGCCTCGACGTAGGGATCGTTGACGCACGGATGCCCGTTGTCGGGCAGCAGGTACCCGACCAGTTGCCAGTCGGCCGCTGCTGCGAAACCCGCGGTGGAAAGGAGCGCTGCAAACGCCATGCCGCGCGTGGTCCGACCGGTCCTGGAGCTGGGCATTCGGCGTCACCTGATGGATGAAGGGCGGCGGGAGTCTAGCGTGTGCAAACGGCGCGGGCGGCTCCCTATACTCGCGCCACGACAAAGGGGACGGAGGTAGTTAAAGGCGCCGCGGTTAAGTTGGATCGGATCAACCAGGGGGATAGGTCATGCAACGTGTCGTACAGGTCGGCCTGCTTGCGCTGTTCTTGACGGCGTGCGCCGTCCATCCGCTGCGCCCGGCGGGGCACCTGACACCCGACCCGCACGTGCTGGTGAAACCCTACGTGCCGGAGTTGAACGAGTCCGGCCTGTTCCATCTGTCGTGTACCGACCGCTATCCGGCCGGGCACAGCGTGTATGCCGCGCTCGATGCCGACACCGCCCCCATCGGCCGGGTGGCCCTGGCGCGCAAGCATTTCATCCATGCCGCAATGGCGAACAATGTCTACCTGGACCCGGCGTCCAAGCCGCAGTACGCGCTGCCGGGGTGGACGCTGTTCGATGCTCTGACCAGCGACACGGGCCTGGCGTTGCATGTTTACGGCGACGGGCCAACCCTGGAGGGGAGTGGGCAGATCGTCGTTGCCTACCGCGGCACCGACTCGCCGATCGACTGGCGCAACAACCTGGCGTTGCGGGAGCCGCCGCAGTACCGGCAGGCGCTGGCGCACCTGCGTCCGCTGCGCGCGAAGTATCCGCAGGCGGCGATGACGGTTGCCGGGCACTCGCTGGGCGGCGGCATCGCGATGAACATGTCGATGCGGGTGCCGGGCGTTGAAGCGGTGGGCTTCAACATGTCGCCGCGCGTGCGGTTCGGCCGCACCACGCCCCACGACACGTACCGGGCGAGCCTCTACGAGGTGGGTGAGTTCCTGACCGGGCTGACGCGCTTCCCGGCCGCCGTGGCGCTGCCGGACACGGCGCACTACGGCAACTACAACTTCCTCGATTACCGCTTCTTCGCGTTCAGCCCGGTTCCCGAGCACAGCATCTACGAGTTCACCCGGGCGCTCACCGTGCTGGCGATGACGCGCGGTGATGCGAAGGCCCGCGAGTTCTTCAAGGTCAACATCGGCGAGGACCAGGCGCGGCGGGTGGACTGGGACAACTGCCGGGCGGTCTTCAACAACGGGGACGGAGGTAGTTAAACCACCCCGTCGGCCACTTGCCCGCGCGGCAACATGGGGCGTAGCCCGCGCCGTCGGGCCGCAGCCGGCCGGGATCCGCCCCGGCTTCAGGCACTGGGCAAGCCGCGTGAATCCGGTGAATATTCAGCCACGTACGGCGCACCGGGTTTGAGCGAGCACGCCGCCTGCTGATGGCCCGATGCCCTGCGGGCATCGGGACCGGCTACTCCCGCGCGCCACATGCTTCCACCCGCTTGCCCTGGCGCGCCATGTTCCCCGATTCCGAACCACAACCGGTGCTTCCCGACGGCTCGCCCGGCACCGCGCCGGCATCGACCGGTCGTGACGCGGCGCCATCCGATCGCCTCGACCGGGCGGCCATCGCGCTCGACGACGCCCACTGGTTCCCGGTCGACCTCGACGTGCAGTCGCGCGTGTTCCAGCTGCAGCGGCTGACGCTGCACACGCTCGAGCACACGACGTTCATGGACACCCGCATGGCGCCGCAGCCGCAGCCGGAGCCGCCGCAGCTGTGTCCCGTGCAGGCGATCGCCGATGCCGGGCTCGAGCCGGGCCCGGTCGCATGGCTGTTCCACACCTCCTTCTGCTGCTCGACGCTGCTCGCCCGCGTGCTGCACGCGCCGCCGCACCAGGTGAGCCTCAAGGAGCCGCTGGTGCTGCGGCGCCTGGGCGACATGCGCTTCGAAGGGTGCCGGTGGATGCGGTGCTGGAACCGGCGACGCGCCTGCTGGCGCGGCCCTGGCATCCGGGCGGCGCCGTGCTCGTCAAGCCGACCCACGCCGCGCTCAACATTGCCGCCGACCTCATGGCCTCGAGACCCGGCAGCAGGGCGGTGGTACTGACGTCGTCGCTCGAGGACTTCATCGTCTCCAACATCAAGAAGACCGTAGAGACCCAGCGCAGGATTCCGCTGCTGGTGGAGCGTGCATCCGCGCGACGACCCTGCACACGCGCCTGCCGCGCAACAACGGGGACGGAGGTAGTTAAACCACCCCGTCGGCCACTTGCCCGCGCGGCAACATGGGGCGTAGCCCGCGCCGTCGGGCCGCAGCCGGCCGGGATCCGCCCCGGCTTCAGGCACTGGGCAAGCCGCGTGAATCCGGTGAATATTCAGCCACGTACGGCGCACCGGGTTTGAGCGAGCACGCCGCCTGCTGATGGCCCGATGCCCTGCGGGCATCGGGACCGGCTACTCCCGCGCGCCACATGCTTCCACCCGCTTGCCCTGGCGCGCCATGTTCCCCGATTCCGAACCACAACCGGTGCTTCCCGACGGCTCGCCCGGCACCGCGCCGGCATCGACCGGTCGTGACGCGGCGCCATCCGATCGCCTCGACCGGGCGGCCATCGCGCTCGACGACGCCCACTGGTTCCCGGTCGACCTCGACGTGCAGTCGCGCGTGTTCCAGCTGCAGCGGCTGACGCTGCACACGCTCGAGCACACGACGTTCATGGACACCCGCATGGCGCCGCAGCCGCAGCCGGAAAAACGGGGACGGAGGTAGTTAAACCACCCCATCCATCCCATCCGCTGCGCCCCTCCGCGGGCGACCGCTTGGCCTGAAATCGACCGGGCGGTTCAACGCCTTCGACACCATCGCCTGGAAGCGTGGGCCACCCAGCGCCTTTTCCTGCTGCATGTAGGCCCGGATGCGCGCCAGTTCGTCCTCGCCCAGCGGTGCATGCAGCCACTGGCGATAGGCGGCGGCGCGTGCGGTGGGGTCGGCGGCCAGGGCCAGGTAGGCGGGGTGGGGCGTGACCAGCGGGTCGCGGGCGCCGGCCACGTGCGTGTGCACGCTGGACCAGCGGTAATCGTCGGCGCGCGCGACGATGGCGGCCCGCACGGGGTTGAGTTCGATGTAGCGCATGACATTGAGCAGGTAGCCCTCCGACTCGACCATGCTCGACTTGAAGCGGCCCTGCCAGAGCGTGCCGGTGCGGCGGTGGCGGTGATTGAATGCCTGGACATAGGTCTGTCCGGCCAGGCGCAGGGCGCATGAGATGTGCCCTGCGATGCCCGCGCCGACCAGCAGGTGCACATGGTTGTCCATCAGCACGAAGGCATGCACCGCCACCCCGTACCGCTGGCACGCGTCGCGCAACAGGCTGCGGTAGTGGTGGCGGTCGCCGTCGTCGATGAAGATCGCGCAGCGGTTGACGCCGCGCTGGGTCACATGCAGCGGGATGCCGGGGATTTCGAGGCGGGGCTGGCGGGGCATGGCGCGGGGGCGGGCGGTCCGGTGGCCAGCGTCGGCGCACGACCGTCCCGCCACCATCGGACGCCGGGCGCGCGGCGTGTAGGACATCGGCTTTAACTACCTCCGTCCCCGTTTGCGTAGCATCGGCCACTCCCCCCGATGGGAAGCCGCCATGCCACGCCTGCATCCGCTGTGCCTGTTCGCCCTGCTTCCGCTGGCGTCACTCACGTTGGCGTCGCCGCAGCATTCCGTGCCGTCGCGCGCGGGGCTGGATGCCGAGGTCGCGCGTGTCATGGAGGCCACCGGTGCGCAGGGCCTCGCCATCGCCGTGATCGACGACGGCCGGGTGGTGCACGTGTCCGCACACGGCAAGCGCAACGCGGCGGGCGATCCGCTGCAGGTGGACACCGTCATGTATGGCGCATCGTTGACCAAGGCGGTGTTCGCCTACACGGTCATGCAACTGGTCGAGGAGGGGGTGCTCGAACTCGACCGCCCGATCGGCGAGTACTTTCGCGCACCGCTGCCCGACTACCCGGCCGTGCCCGGGTATGGACCCTGGCCCGACCTTGCCGGCGACGAACGCTGGAAGGCGATCACTGCACGCATCCTGCTGACGCACAGCGCCGGCTTCGCCAATTTCGCTTTTCTCGAGCCGGACGGAAAATTGCGCATCCATTTCGACCCGGGCACGCGGTATGCGTATTCGGGCGAGGGCCTGATCCTGCTGCAGTACGTGCTGGAACGCGGGCTGGGCCTGGATGTGGGGCAGGAGATGCAGCGCCGCGTGTTCGATCGCTTGCGGATGCCGCGCACCGCCATGACGTGGCGCGACGACTTCGCCGGCAACCTGGCCGATGGCTGGACCGCGGACGGGCAGGTGGAGCCGCATGACGCACGCAGCCGCGTGCGCGCGGCCGGGTCGATGGATACCACGATTGCCGACATGGCGCAGTTCGCTGCGGCTTACGTCAATGGCGAGGGCCTGAGCGCGCAGGGTGCCGGGGCGCTGACGTCACCGCAGCTCCCCATCACGACCGCCTCGCAGTTCCCCACCTTGCAGGCGGAGCTTCCCGAACCGGAGCGCCGCGCGGACCTCGCCTCGGGGCTGGGCGTGGTGGTCTTCGACGGGCCGCAGGGGGCCGGCTTCTTCAAGGGCGGGCACAACGACTCCACCGGCAACACCTGGGTCTGCGTGAAAGCGCGCAAGCGGTGCGTGGTGATCCTGTCGAACGATGTGCGCGCCGAGCGTGCGTTTCCGCGCCTGGTGGCGTTCGTGTTGGGCGAAACCGGCGTGCCGTGGACGTGGGAGTACGGCGAGCAGGCGTTTCTTCCACGCGATTGAGCCCGCGATGTGCTGCTGGCGCGCCTCGCGCGCTACCCGGCGTTAGGGGTGGCGGTTGTCGTCGATGAACCCGGCGCAGCGGTTGGCGCCGTGCTGGGTCACATGCAGCGGGATGCCGGGAATTTCGAAGCGGGGCGGGCGGGGCATGACGCATGGGTGGGACGGTCGGGTTGCCGGCGTCGGCCCTTGAACGTCCCGACGCCATCCCGACAGAGGGTGCGGGCGTGTAGGACACCGGCTTTTAACTACCTCCGTCCCCGTTTGGTTACTCTTCCCGTCGTCCCAAGCCAGGGTTGAATGGATGAGCGTCCCCCCGAGAGCCACCGTCGTCGGCCTGGTGACGCCGCACCTGCTGCGTGTCATCGACCTGGCCAACCAGGCCGAGAAGGGCATGAACGTGGACTGGCACCTGCGCAGTGCCGTGGACACGACCATGCGCGAACTGGGCGACCTGTGGAATGCCACGGCTTCGGTCACCGCGTATCTCGAAGGGCTGGAGAGTGCGATCGCCCAGGCGCCGAAGCACCGCGAGTCATACCTGCGCGTGCTGCAGGCCGCTGTGGACGCCGCGCGCCGCCTCCGTCGGGATTGAGGGCATGCCGGCCGCATCCACCCGCAGGCGGTAAACCGCAACTGGCCCTCCTGGGCCGCAGTTCACGTTGTCTAGTTGGCTGCTTCCGCCAACCGAGCGACCAGCACCCCAGGAGATCGAGATGATCAAGCGACTGGCCGCCGAGTTGCTGGGGACGTTCTGGCTGGTGCTGGGCGGCTGCGGCAGCGCCGTGTTGGCCGCCCACTTCGGCGGAGAGGGCAATCCGCTGGGCATCGGGCTGCTGGGCGTTTCCCTGGCGTTCGGCCTGACCGTTTTGACCGGTGCATATGCGTTCGGCCACATCTCCGGGGGGCACTTCAATCCCGCCGTGAGCGTCGGCCTGTGGGCCGGCGGCCGGTTCCCGGCCCGCGACCTGGCGCCCTACCTGCTGGCGCAGGTCGCGGGCGGCATCCTGGCCGCGTTCATCCTGTTGCAGATCGCGGGCGGACAGCCGGGTTTCGCCATCGATCCGGCCGCGCCCGGCACCTTTGCCAGCAACGGCTACGGAGCGATGTCGCCCGGGGGCTATTCCGTCGCGGCGGCGTTCCTGTGCGAGGTGGTGCTGACCGCGATGTTCCTGGTGGTGATCATGGGCGCGACCCACCAGCGCGCGCCGGTCGGCTTCGCCCCGATCGCCATAGGCCTGGCGCTGACGTTGATCCACCTGATCAGCATCCCGGTCACCAACACCTCGGTGAATCCCGCGCGCTCGACGGCCGTCGCACTCTTCGCCGGGCCGCAGGCCATCGCCCAGCTCTGGCTGTTCTGGCTGGCCCCGATCATGGGCGGCATGCTGGGCGGCGTGACCTACGGATGGCTGGGCCGCGAGCGCCCGGACATCGTCGGCGAACCCCGTGAAACACCGCGGGAACCCGCGCGCAAACGGCGCCGCTAGCACCCTGTCGCGCTGCAGCGGACGCGCACTCCCCACTCCGGATTCACGCCCACCGGCTAGCGTGTCGTCTTTCCTCCGCAGGCCCGCCGCATGCCTCGCACCCCCGTCCCGAAGCGTCGCTCCACCCGTACGCCCGCCGACAACCGGACGCCCGCCATCGCCCGCGACACCGGCTGCGTGCGCGTGCGGGGCGCGCGCGAGCACAACCTAAAGGATGTCGACCTCGATGTCCCGCGCGACGCACTGGTCGTGTTCTCGGGCGTTTCGGGCTCGGGCAAGTCGTCGCTGGCGTTCGGCACGATTTACGCCGAGGCGCAGCGCCGCTATTTCGAGTCGGTGGCGCCGTATGCGCGGCGGCTGATCGACCAGGCCGGCGTGCCCGACGTGGATTCGATCGAGGGCCTGCCGCCGGCGATCGCGCTGCAGCAGCACCGCGGCGCCAGCAATGCGCGTTCGTCAGTGTGGCAGCGTGACCACGCTGTCGAGCCTGGTGCGGATGATGTATTCGCGCGCCGGCGTGTATCCGCCCGAGCAGCCGATGCTCTACGCCGAGGACTTCTCGCCCAACACGCCGCAAGGCGCGTGCCCGCGCTGCCATGGGCTGGGTCATGTGTATCGAGGTGACCGAGGCGATCATGGTGCCCGACCCGTCGCGGACGATCCGCGAGAAGGCCATCGCCTCGTGGCCGCCGGCGTGGCACGGACAGAACCTGCGCGACATCCTGGTGACGCTCGGCTACGACGTCGACAGGCCGTGGAAGGACCTGCCGAAAAAGGACCGCGACTGGATCCTGTTTACCGAGGAGACGCCGACGGTGCCGGTCTACGCCGGCTTTACCCCGGCCGAGACGCGCGCCGCGCTCAAGCGCAAGTCGGAGCCAAGCTACATGGGCACCTTCACTGGCGCCAGGCGTTACGTGCTGCACACCTTTGCCACCACGCAAAGCGCGTTGATGAGGAAGCGCGTGTCGCGCTTCATGGAAGGCCGCCTGTGCCCGGACGTGCCACGGCAAGCGGCTCAAGCCCGAGGCGCTGTCGGTGACCTTTGCCGGCGTCGATATCGGCGAGTTCTCGCACATGCCACTGGACCGCGTCGTCGACCTGCTGCAGCCCGTCGCCAGCGGACATTTCGGTGCCCACGTCGGCGGCGGCACCGACGAGTGCGACCGCGACGAAGCGCGATCGGGCCGAAACGCGCCGCCGCCGAGCAGGCCACCCATGCCGCCGCGCCCGATGTGCGCCGTACCCCCGCGCTGTCGGAGGAAAAACGCCTGGCTGCGCAGCGCCTGGCGGAAGGCGTGATGGCCCGCGTGCGCACGCTGCTGGCCTGGGGCTGGGTTACCTGACGCTCGACCGCGCCACACCGACGCTGTCGGCCGGCGAACTGCAACGCCTGCGGCTGGCCACGCAATTGAGTTCGCTCCTGTTCGGCGTCGTTTATGTGCTCGATGAACCGTCGGCGGGCCTGCACCCTGCCGACAGCCAGGCCCTGTACGACGCGCTGGACCAGCTGCGCGACGCCGGCAACTCGCTGTTCGTCGTCGAGCACGACCTGGAACTGATGCGCCGCGCGCAATGGCTGGTCGATGTCGGCCCCGACGCCGGCGAGCATGGCGGGGAGGTGCTCTATAGCGGCGCGCCGGAGGGGCTGGCGCAAGGTCAGGCAGTCGCGCACGGCGCAATACCTGTTCGGCACCGCGCCGGCGCCTGCGAGCGTCGAGCGCACACCGTCCGGCTGGCTGGAGCTGCAAGGCCTCCATCGCCACAACCTGCGCGGGCTGGATGCGCGCATCCCGCTGGGCGTGTTGACGGCCGTCACCGGCATCTCCGGTTCGGGCAAATCCAGCCTGGTCGCGCAGGCGATGCCCGAGCTCGTCCTGCTGCATCTGGGCCACGAGCCCGAGGACAGCGACGACGACACCGCCGACGCGCCCACCGCGATCGAGCGCACGCATGGGCATCTGGCCGGCGACGTCGATGCCGTGCAGCGGCTGGTGCAGGTCGATCAGAAACCGATCGGAAGCACGCCGCGCTCCAACCTCGCCACCTATACCGGCCTGTTCGACCATGTGCGCAAGCTGTTCGCCGCCACGCCCGACGCGCGCCGCCGCCGCTTCGATGCCGGGCGGTTCTCCTTCAACGTCGCCAAGGGCCGTTGCGGGACGTGCGAAGGCGAGGGCTTTGTCAGCGTCGAATTGCTGTTCATGCCCAGCGTCTACGCCCCGTGCCCGACGTGCCACGGCGCGCGCTACAACGAGGCCACGCTCGAAGTGCGCTGGAACGGGCGCAACATCGCCGAAGTGCTGGGCATGACGGTCGAGCAGGCCGGCGAGTTCTTCGCCGGGCAGGACGCGATCGCCCGCCCGCTGCACCTGTTGCGCGAGATCGGCCTGGGCTACCTGCGCCTGGGCCAGCCGGCAACCGAACTGTCGGGCGGCGAAGCGCAGCGCATCAAGCTGGCCACCGAGTTGCAGCGCAGCCAGCGCGGCCGCAGCCTGTACGTGCTCGACGAGCCGACTACCGGCCTGCACGCCGCCGACGTCGACCGTCTGATGGGGCAGTTGCACCGCCTGGTCGAGGCCGGCAACACCGTGGTGATGATCGAGCACGAGATGCGCGTCGTTGCCCAGGCCGACTGGGTGATCGACATGGGCCCGGGGGCGGGCGAGCAGGGCGGCCGGATCGTGGCGGAGGGGCGGCCGGTCGAGGTCGCAAAGGTCGGGGCCAGCCGGACGGCGGGGTATCTGGCGGCGGCGCTGGCCGGTTGAGGTGCCAGCAGCACGTACGGGGCCGCCTTTGGCAATCGAATCGGCGTAGCGTCCGAGCGCGCGCGGGCGTGCGCCGACATCGTGTCCACGTCGACGCGTCTACGGTGCGCCCTCCGTCCCCGGATCCACCCATGCACCTCGAAGGAGCCCGCGCTGCGTGACCCGCGTGGCGTGACCCGTCCATGACCCATTGCCACCCAGGAGCCGCCGCTTGAGCGGCATGTTCGACTCGCTGCGCATCTACAACTACCGGCTGTGGGCCGCGGGCGCGCTGGTGTCCAACGTGGGCACCTGGATGCAGCGCATCGGCCAGGACTGGCTGGTGTTGACGGTGCTGACCGACCACAGCGCCACGGCGGTGGGCACGGTGATGGCGCTGCAGTTCGGGCCGCCGCTGCTGCTGTTGCCGCTGACCGGGTATGCGGCCGACCACTGGGACCGGCGCAAGTTGCTGATGGCCACCCAGGCCGCGGCCGGAGTGCTGGCGCTGGGGCTGGGCCTGCTGGTGCTGTCGGGCGCGGTGCAGCTGTGGCACGTTTACGGGTTCGCGCTGCTGCTGGGCTGCGTGACTGCGTTCGACGCGCCGGTGCGGCAGACGTTCGTGTCGGACCTGGTCCGCGATGCCGACCTCGCCAACGCGGTGGCGCTCAACTCCGCCTCGTTCAATGCCGCGCGCATGGTCGGCCCGGCGGTGGCGGGCCTGCTGATCGCCGCGGTGGGCGAGGGCTGGCTGTTCATGGTCAACGCCGGCTCGTACGCGGCGGTGCTGGTGTCGCTGGCGCTGCTGCGGGTGCACGAGCTGCACGCCGAAGCCCCGCCCGTACACACGCGCGGCAGCGTGCTGGCCGGCTTCGGCTACGTGGCGCGGCGGCCGGACCTGATGGCGGTGATGGTGATGCTGGCGCTGGTGGGCGCGTTCGGCTTCAACTTCGCCATCTACATTTCGACCATGTCGGTCACGGTGTTCGACGGCGACGCCAGCCAGTACGGCCTGCTGACCTCGGCAATGGCGGCGGGCACCCTGTGCGGGGCGCTGCTGTCGGCGCGCCGGCCGGTGCCGGGCATGGTGCTGATGGCGGTGTCGGCGGCGGCCTTCGGGCTGAGCGTGGCGGTGGCGGCGGTGATGCCCGACCCGGTGTCGTTCGCGGTGGTGCTGTTCTTCGTCGGGCTGTCGGCGCTGACCTTCATGACCGCCAGCAACTCGATGATGCAGCTCACCACCGAGCGTGCGATGCGTGGCCGCGTGCTGGCGCTGCGCATCGCCGTGGTGATGGGCGGCACGCCGCTGGGCGCGCCGCTGGTGGGGTGGGTGGTGGACCGGTTCGGCGCGCGCTGGGCGCTGGGCGTGGGCGCGCTGTCGGGCATCGCGGCCGCGGCCGTGGCGGTGCGCTACCTGGTCCGGCACCGCGACCTGCGCATGACGCGGCACGAGGGGCGCCTGCGGCTGCGCATCCGCCCGATGGCGGCCGATGCGGTGGGCGTCCGCCTGGCGGCCGGCGAGCGCGTGAAGTAGCGGGGCAGTTCCCCGGTATCGCGGGCGATCCGGCCCAACCCCGCTAGCGATCCCGGAACCAGCTGCGCAGCGTCGCCAGCAGCAGCTCCACATCCGACAGCGCGGCGCGCTCGGCACGCACCCGCATCGCCTGCTGCGGCAGGTCGGTGGAAATGTCGTCCACGCCCAGGTCCATGTAGCGCGCCATGCGTGCCGGGTCGTTGACGGTCCATGCCTGCAGCCGGTAGCCGTGGCGGCGCGCATGGGCCACGGCCGCGCTGTCGAGTCGCAGGTGATTGAGGCCGAGCAGGTCGAAGTCGGTGCGCTGCGCGGTGCCGGGCAGGGCGGTGTTGGCGAACAGGGCCAGCCGCAGGTCCGGGGCCGCGACGCGGGCGACGCGTATCAGCTCCGGCGACAGCGAGGCCAGCGTCACCGCATCGCGATAGCCGGCGCGTTCGACCTCGCGCAGGGTGGCCTCCAGCAATGCCGGCGCGTTGTGGGGGTCGGGCTTGAGTTCGACCAGCGCGTGTGCGCGGCGGTCGATGAAGGCCAGGGCCTCGGCCAGCGTCGCGATGCGCTCGCCGGCGAACGCCGGGTCGTGCCAGCTCCCCACGTCGATACCGCGCATGGCCGACAGTGGCGTTTCGACCACGCGCCGCGGGTCACCGCTGACGCGCCGGAAGTCGCTGTCGTGGAATACCACAACGCTGCCGTCGGCGGTCAGCCGCACATCGAACTCGATCGCGTCCGCCCCGGCGTCGATGGCGGCCTGGAACGCGGCCAGCGTGTTCTCCGGCGCGACCGCCGATGCACCGCGATGCGCGGTGACGGTGACATCGCGGCGCAGGTCCATGCGCGACACCGCCACTGTCGCCTGCACCAGTGCCACGGCCAGGAACGCCGCTTCCGCGCCCCAGACGAAGCGGCCCGGGTGCGCCGGCACCGCGTCGGCCACGCGGGCGCAGCGGGCACCGCCCAGCCGCTGGAACAGTGCGCGCACCAGCAGCGAATTGACCGTGGTGCCCAGGAACAGCGCGCCCAGCACCGTGGCGGCATGGAACGTCAGGTAGCCCGCCATGCCGGTGCTGACCAGCAGCCGGTGCGGCGGCAGGCCGTCCAGCAGCGGCGTGGCGGCGCGGCCGTACAGTTCGGTCACGATCAGCGGCAGGGCCGCGACGGCCAGGGCGACACCCGCCACCAGTAGGGCGATGCGCAGGTGGCGGCCACGGGTAAGCGCGCGGCTGCGTGCCAACGCAGCGCGGGGCGAGAGGCCCTCCAGCACCAGCGCCGGCGTGGCCAGCAGCCAGCGGAAGTACAGGGTGCCGTGCAGGACCAGCCCCGCCGCCAGTACCGGCAGGAAGGCCGCGAGGAACACCCACAGCGCGGGCGGACGCGCCACCGCGACGTAGTAGATGTCGTACCCGCCCAGCAGCACCCGGTAGAGCGCGGCGCCCACCGCCAGCCAGGGCAGTGCCACCAGCGCGTGGGCCAGCACCTGCCGGGTGGCCAGCGCCGCCAGCGGCGCCGCGCGGCGCAGCACGCCCAGCAGCGCCATCGCCGCCGTGCGGTAACGGCAGCCGTGGCTGGCCGACACCAGCAGCATGCCGGCCTGCTGCAGCATCACCACCCACCACGACAGTGCGCCGGCCAGCATCAGCCAGCCCAGCGCCAGCGCGCCGCCCAGCGCCCCGTCGAACTCGCCGGCCAGCGGCCGTTCGATCCAGTGCAGCAGGGCCGCCAGCGACCACGTCGTCAGTGGCGCCGCCGCCACCGTCGCAAACGCGGTGAACAGCAGGTACCACGCCAGCATCGGCCGCAGATGCCGGCGCAGGTCGCGCCGCATGTCGTGGACCAGGATGCCGCGCAGCAGTTGCCGGTCGTCGGGAATGGGCACTCCCCCGCTGCGGCTGTTTCCCCCGATGTCCGCACCTGCCCCGTCGCGCATCGCGCCAGTGTAGTCAGGCCGCGGATCGGACGAACACGACCCGTGCAATCCAGTCCGGCGACGAAGCCGCCGTCACCCGACATCCATGACAATGCGCGTCCCATCCCTGGCCACCACCGCCCACCCATGCCCGCATTGCGCGTGCCCCTGATCGCCCTGCTGCTGGTCGCCAACACCGTGGTGCACGTCGTCCCGCTGCTGATCGTGGCGCTGGTCAAGGCAGTGCTGCCCTCGGAGCGCCTGCGCACGGCCAGCAACCCGTGGCTCACGGGCATTGCCGAAAGCTGGATCGGGGTGAACAGCTGGATGCTCGAGCGGCTGTCGCGCACGCGCGTCGAGGTGCAGCTGGACGCGCCGCTGCAGCGCGACGGCCACTACCTGGTGCTGGCCAACCACCAGAGCTGGGTGGACATCGTGGTGCTGCAGAAGGTGTTCAACCGGCGCATCCCGTTGCTGCGGTTCTTCCTGAAGCGGCAGCTGTTCTGGGTGCCGCTGCTGGGGCTGGCGTGGTGGGCGCTGGATTTCCCGTTCATGGCGCGCCATACGCGTGCGCAGATCGCGCGCCGCCCCGAACTGGCCGGACGCGACATCCAGGCCACCCGCCGCGCCTGCGCGAAGTTCCGCGCCATCCCGGTGGCCATCATGAACTTCGTCGAGGGCACGCGTTTCACGCCCGACAAGCACGCCGCGCAGGGCAGCCCCTACCGGCACCTGCTCAGGCCGAAGGCGGGCGGGGTGGCGTTCGTGCTGGATGCGATGGGCGAGGGACTGCACGCCATCCTGGACGTCACCATTGCGTACCCCGCAGGCCGGCCTTCGCTCATGGACCTGCTGGCCGACCGCGTGCCGGAGGTGCGTGTGCAGGTGCGCCAGCGCGGGATTCCACCCTCGCTGGTGGGTGGCGACTATCAGGCCGACCCCGCGTTCCGTGCCCGCTTCCAGCAGTGGATGAATGACGTGTGGGAGGAAAAGGACGCGGACATGGAGCGTCTGCTGGGATAGGCGGTGAAGTGCGGCGACTGCCAAGCACTACACGGAGATGTTGCCGGGCCCACAATCAGCTCAACGCGCGAGACATCGGGAGGTCCCATGCCGTCAGCATCGAAACCGGAAGCACACACCAGGGCCACCGATACGACGGCGGCGGTCGATGCGTTCATGGGCCGCCTTGAACACCCCCGGAAGCCGGAGCTGGAAGCGCTCCGGAGACTGGTGCTGGCTGCAGACCCCTCCATCGCAGAGGGCATCAAGTGGAATGCCCCCAGCTTCCGCACGACCGAATATTTCGCGACCTTCAATCTCCGGGGCGGTGCGGGCATACGCGTCATCCTTCACCGTGGCGCGAAAGCCCGCGATCTGCCGGCGCATGGCCTTCCCATCGACGACCCGGATCGGCTGCTCGAATGGCTGGGCGAGGATCGCGCCATGATCGAGTTCGACGGGCCGCGGGAGATCGAGGCCAGGGCATCGGCTTTCCGCTCGATACTGCGGCAATGGATTGCGCGGATCTGAGAGCGCTTCCCAGGCGGCGCCCGTCGTCCCCGGGCCGGGGCAGGGCCGCTACCGCTGGTCCAGCTCGTGGTGGATCAGCACCACGCATTGCGAGGCGAACAGCATCGTCCGGCCCAGGGTGATGCGGGTGGCGCCGAGGCGGTCGAGGGTGCCGAAGGTCTTCTTCGGCATCGGAATGTGGTCGGTCAGCAGGAAGCAGGGGTTGCCGTCGAACGCCTGCTCGCGGATCGGCGTGCCCTTGCGGTCCATCACGAACAACGGGTGGTCTTCGGCCAGCTGCTGCACGAGACGCTCGAAGCTGATCGTGCGCACGGTGACGCCCGATTCCACCGGGCGCTCTTCTTCCTTGCCCATCCCACGCGAGGCGTCCAGCGCCCTGGCGACCTTGCCCAGCAGCGCCTGCTCGTCGAAACCGCCGATGTCGTGCATGGCGTTGGCGTCGAAGCGGATGGTGCGCGAGAAGTCCTGCGTGCTCTCCAGCACGAGGTACACCACGACGTCGGCGCGATGCGACTGCGCCACGAAGATGGCGTTCATCAGCGTGTGCGCCAGGATCTCGGTGTGCGCCTCCTGGCCGACGCCGGCCAGCAGCTTCGCGCTGTCGGTCGGCGCGGCGCGCGCCCTGAGTATGAACGTGCGCATCGATCAGTCCTCGTACTGCGCTTCTTCGCGCCCCTGCTGGCGGATCAGCGCTTCCTCGCGCGCGTCGTTGATCGCATCGCGCACGCCGTCGAGGTCGACGGTGCGTTCGTCGTGCACGAACGCGCCGGTCAGCTCGCGTGTCGGGCTGCAGCTCGCCGGCCTCGAACAGCGCCCACATCTCCTCGCCGTACCAGGTGTCGAGCAGTTCCGGCGCCCAGCGGCCGAGGCTGGCGGTGAGGTTGTTGACGTCGCGCAGCAGCATCGTGCGCGCGGCGTTGTTGCCGGCGGCGCTGACCACCTGCGGGAAGTCGATGACCACCGGGCCGTCCGGCGCCGACCAGCACGTTGTAGGCCGACAGGTCGCCGTGGATCAGGCCGACGCACAGCATCCGCACCACCTGGCGCACCAGGAAGGCGTGGAACTCGCGCGCCTGCTCCGGCGTCAGCTCCACCTCGCCCAGGCGCGGCGCGGAGAAGCCCGTCGGCATCGGTGACCAGCTCCATCACCAGCACGCCGTGGAAGTAGCCGTACGGCTCGGGCACGCGCACGCCGGCATCGCGCAGCTGGTACAGCGCGTCGACCTCGGTGTTCTTCCAGGCGGTTTCCTGCTGCTTGCGGCCGTACTTGCTGGCCTTGCCGATCGCGCGCGCCTCGCGGCTGCCGCGCACCTTGCGGCCTTCCTGGTACTGCACGCGCTGCTGGAAGCTGCGCTGCGCCATGTCCTTGTAGACCTTGGCGCAGCGCACGTCGTCGCCGGCGCGCACCACGTAGACCGCCGCTTCCTTGCCGCTCTTGAGCGGGCGCATCACTTCGTCGATCACGCCGTCGTCGATCAGGGCCTGCAGGCTTGCAGGGGTCTTCACAGGGCGCGGGCGGCAGGGCCGGGTCGGGGGGCGCGCAGTGTGGCGGAAATCGGCCGCCGCTGCGTGGCGGGCGGGTGATCGGCCACATGCAGGGATGGCGTCATGGCTGCCTGGTCGGGCCCAAGAGAACCGGAATCAGGCTGAGCAGGACGGCAACGGCGATGCCGACGAAGGTTTCCGCCATCCGCATCAACGCGTAGAACCAGGCGTCGTCGCCGTGGTCGAGCAGGACCACCCCGCACACGTAGCCCGCGACGCGCGCACCCTTGCGAAGTCCCAGCAGGTCGCTGGCCAGCATTGCCGCGAGGACGCCGGCCGCGACCGCCCAGACCGAGCCGGGGACCAGGCCGGCGATCGTGGCGCCCAGTGTGCCCCCCACGACGGTGGCGGCCAGTCGCGGCGCGGCCAGCTTGCGTGATTCCGCTGCCACCAGGTCCGTCACCAGGACCGCCGAGATCATGGCGTAGATCGGAAAGGGCAGCGACAGCCAACCGGCGACCGCAACCGACAGGCCTGCGGCCGACGCCGCACGGACGGCCAGCTGGAGGTCGACCAGCTCAACTGCGTGCGCGCCGTGTTTCATCGCAGAGGTCCTTCATTGCCGTGCGATGAGGGGCAGTTCGGGGCGCGCAGCAACGACCTCCAGCGCAACTGGCGCGCCGGAGTGGTGCCGCCACGCCCCGGTCCGCCGGCACGTCCCCAGCTGTCGGGCAGCCGCGGCCTCGTCGCGCAACGCGGACGGGGTCGACCCGTTGGGCGTCGCCTCGCGCTACCGGCGGGAGGTGGCATCCGGATAAAGCGCAGGCGCTCAGGGAGGCGGCGCGCTGCCGGGCGGGAAGGCCGCGAACATCCGGGCCACGGCGGTCTGGATCTCGGCCGCAGCCGCCGCGGGATCGCGCTTGACCGTGCTTTCGGCGGTGCCGCGCCAGACGGCCTGCCGGGTGCGGGTGTCGAACATGTCGATGGCCAGCGTGCCCACGGTGTAGCTGCGCACGCGGGTGCTGCCGTAGGCGCCCCAGCCACCCCAACCGCCCCAGCCGCCCCAGCCCCAGCCGCCCCAGTAGGGGCCGCCATAGAAGGCGTCGAGGTCGAACTCCTGGTGGGTGGCGACATTGGCGGCGAGCGCGATGTCGCCGTCGGCGGCGACCTGGGTCCAGCCCTTCGACCGCAGTTGTGCATCCACTGCGTCGACGATGCGCTGGGCCATCAGCGGCGGGACCTGCTCGGGCCGGGTGCGCCAGCTGTAGGTGCGATAGCTGCTGAATTGCGCCGCGGGGTTGTAGTCGGTGTAGACCGATAGGGTGCTGCAGCCGGCCAGCACCGTGGCCAGAAGAATGGCGAGGATGCGGAACATGGTGGCCTCCTTCGTGCGGGTTCCAATCCCTCGGGTTCCAATCCCTGCCGGAAGGGTCCGCCCCGACAGGTTTCGTGGCCGTGAAACCGCCGGCCGGCGTCGCGGCGTGGTGGCAGCCCGGGAGTGGCGCAGCGCTTCCGTCACTGCGCCGGGGCGCGCGGCAAGCGTTCCAGTGTGCGGTTGGCCACCAGGTCCAGGTCGACGGTGCCGGCGTCGCGCGCGCGGATCGAGCCGCGGTAGAGCGCGCGCCACAGGACCCGGATGTCGTTGGGTCGGATCACCTCGATCATCAGGCCGCCCTCGACCATGTCGACTGCGTCGATCCTGATGGTCGGAACGCCGCGCGCGCCCTGGGTCACGATCTGCGAACACGACACCCCGTCGCACGCGATCGCGGCTTCGCCCGCGCTGGCCAGACCGTTCTCGCGCACGGTGGCCTGTTGCAGGTCGCGCATGCCGATGCGATAGGCCACGGCAATGTCCGCCTGCTTGAGGTCGTCGACCCGCCGGTAGCCCTTGGCCTGCATCACCTTGTCCAGCGCCGCCTGCAGGCGGGCCCGCAGCGCCGGGTCCCGGGCACGGGCGTCCGACTCGGCCGCCAGGCGCGGCGGCATCGGCACCCAGGCGTAGGCGGGGCCCGGCAGGGACGTCGCCGGCATCGAGACATCGACCTTCGACGCCGGTGCCTTGCGCGCCTGGCCGCGCCGGCCGCCCCGGCCGGAGCGGCGAGCGAGAGCGAGAGGCTGCAGGCCAGTGCCAGGACGAGTGCTCTCATGGATCTGTCTCCGTGGGCTGGGTCAGGGCGCAGCAAGGTCCGCGGGCACTACGCGCTTCAGGTGCGCGACGGCTCGGCTCCCGGCGAAAGGACCCCGCCGAAACGGGGTCCGTCCCTGCTGCACCGGTGGGCACGCACTTGAGCACGAGCGTCGTCAGTCGCCGCCCTGCACGCCCTTGTCGACCACCAGCCGCACGACGACCTTGCGGGCGCCCGCATTGCTGCCCGATCCGGCGTCGGCGGCCACGCCCATGCCGTCTCCTTCCATGACGCGGCCCGGCGACAGTCCCGCCTGCTGTTGCAGGAAGGTGGTGACGGCCTGCGCGCGGCGGTCGCTCAGGCGCTGGTTGGCGGCGGCATCGCCGGTGGAATCGGTGAAGCCCTGAACGACCACGCGGTAGTCCTTGGTCTGCTTGCTCTTGTCGGCGATGGCCATGAGATCGGCCTTGCCCTTGGCGGATATGGCCGCGCTGCCGCTATCGAACAGGACCTCGGTGGTGGCCAGCGCCTTGTAGGTGCCGAAGTTCTCGATGCGCTCGGCATTGGCGGCCGTGCGCGCGGCGGTTTCTTCCATGCCGGCCTGGACCTGTTGCGCCGTGCGCATCTGCTCGGACTTGAACGAGATCGCCGTGGCGTTGTAGCCGTCGCCCTGGGCGACCACGTCGGCCACGATCGGCAGGCCGGTGATGAGGGCCGAGCGTTCGGCGCGTTCGAACCTGACGGCCGCCAAGCCCACCCGCTTCTTGTATGTCGTGGCCGGGGTGAGCGTGATCGCGTGTTCGACGTTGTTGCTGTCCTTGATGGTGACCGTATCGCCGCTGATGCGCGTGATCAGGCCCTCGAAGGTGCGCGCATCGCCATCGGCGCCCAGGGCCGACAGCGAGGCGAGACAGGCCACGAAGGCGGCCGTCAGCAGGATGTGTTTCCGGGGCTTCTTGGTGGTCATGGCTCGATACCTTTGGAAGTGGTGTGTGCAGCAGCGAGGCAGCGCGACCCGGGGGTATGCGCGCCCGCAGTTGTCGGACCCGGCGACGGCGTGCCCGGGGAGGGGCGGTTGCTGGCCCGTGCCAAAGCGTCACGCCTCGGCTGCGTGGCTGCCATTGACACTTGGTGGCCCCGGCCGTGCCCTTCGGTACACGCCCGCGGGAAGAATCGCGACGGACGGCGCTCTTCCGTTGGATCCATCGGATGCGCATGCCCCGGCACTGGCGGCGCACGGCTGGCTGCCGCGGCAGCTGTGGGCGATCCGGAGCCACGCACGGCGGGATCCCCGGCCGGACGCATGCGTCACGACCTGGAACACGAAAAAGGCCCGGAAAAGCCGGGCCTTTTTGCATCAATCGATCGCGCGGAACCTAGGTCGGCATGAACGACTTGCTCGCCTTCTTGTCGCGCTTTTCGGCCTTCTTCTCTTTCATGGATTTGGCCGGTTTCTTTCGATTCCTTCTTCTGGTCCATACCCTTGCTCATGTACGCCTCCTCGATTCGCGTGGCGATGGACTGCGGGCGCAGTCGGCCGGGGAAGTATGCGCCTGCGGGCGGTGTGGTCGAAGGGGGCTGAAGGTGCGGATGGCCCAGGCGACGCCAGGAGGCCGGTCCGTCACGGGCGTGAACGCATTGGTGACGATCGACCAGGGCGGTCAGGGCGCGGCGTGTTCACGCGCAAACGGCGGTCCGCCGTCAGGTCATGCATGGTGCCGGAGGTGGGACTCGAACCCACACGCTTTTAAGGGCGGCGGATTTTGAGTCCGCTGCGTCTACCGATTCCGCCACTCCGGCGCGGCCGCGAAGTATAGCCGAGCGGCCGGCCGTGCGATGGGGGTATCAGGCGCCGGCGGGCTGCGGCGTGCCGCCGGCGCGAGGTCATGCCGCCTCGTCGGTCGGCAGGCACTTGTCGACGCGGGTGAACCATTCGCCTTCGTCCGGGACGAACATCGAGCAGCCTGCCATCGGCGCCTTGTAGATGTGCAGCGACACGGCGACGGCGTCGTCGCTGGGGTTGCGGATGGTGTGGTACTCGTGCGGCGGGATCAGGCTGCCGGCGCTGCCGGGGCCGGCGTGCATGCCGCCGGCGGCGCGGAAGCGGAAGCGGTCGCCGTCGCGCTCGAGCAGTTCGTACTGGGTGATCTCCAGCTGCGCCGTGCCACACGCCCTCCACGCACCACAGGCCGCAGTGGTCGTGGATCGGCGTGCCCTGGCCCGGGCCCCAGGTCATCGCGACCACGCTGTAGCCGTGCTCGGGGCTGCGGTAGAGCTCGCGGCGCGCGTAGTGGTCGGCGATCGGCTCGAGCACGCAGTCGGGCAGGCTGCACGTCGCGGTCGCGGATCATCGCGGCACAGCGCGTTGCGCAGCGCGGCGGTGACCGCGTGCTCGTCGCCGGCGGCCACGGCGGCGTCGATCGCGGCGATCAGCTTGTCGTGGCCGGGGAAATCGACGTCCGGGCAGCCGGCGATGTCGGCGGCGATGTGCGACGCGATTCTAGCCTGATGCCGGGTGGGCGCGATGGCCGCGGCTTGCGAGCAGCGGCACTGCACTCAGAGCGTTGCGAGGAAGCCGCGCGACCGCCGGGCCGAAGCGCTCGATATCGACCAGGAACGCGTCGTGGCCCTGCGGCGAGGGCAGCGGCAGGAACTCGCGCCTGCGGCGCCGCCGGCGCGCAGGCCGTCGGCGATCTGCTGCTGCTGCTGCAGCGGGAACAGGATGTCGGTGTGCACGCCGATGGCCAGCGCCGCTTCGACGCGGATCGTGCGCCAGCCCGGCCATCACGTCGCCGTCGCGCGTACTCGGCCAGGTCGAACCAGTCCATCGAGCGGCTGAGGTAGAGGTAGCAGTTGGGGTCGAAGCGGCGCACGAAGCGGCGCGCGTGGCCTTCGAGGTAGCTCTCGACCTGGAACTCCAGGCCGAACGGGTTCGTCGTCGTCGCGGTCGTCCGATTCCAGCCGCACGCGGCCGAAGCGGCCGTCCCATTCCAGCGCCGAGCGATAGGTGATCACGCCGAGCTTGCGCGCCATGCGCATGCCGGATTCGGGATAGCGCGTCGTCGTCGTAGTCGCCGTGGTTCCACTGCGGATCCAGGCGGATCGCCTCGCGCTGCAGCGAGCGGATCGCGATCGAGAACGGCAGCGCGCGCGCGCGCCGGAGATGTTGATGTGCGCTGCGCGCGACGCCCGGATGCAGCAGCAGGTAGCCAGCGCGGTCATGCCGCCCATCGAGTTGCCGATCACGCAGGCGAGGCGTTCGATGCCGAGGCCGCGCACGACGTCGCGCGCCGCGTTGGCGCCGTCCTCGATCGACAGTTCGGGGAAGTCGAGGCGATACGGCGCGCCGGTCGCCGGATCGATCGACGCCGGGCCGGTCGAGCCCTTGCAGCTGCCCAGCGAGTTCACGCAGACCACGAACCAGCGATCGGTGTCGATCGGCTTGCCCGGGCCGAGCATCGCTTCCCACCAGCCCGGCTCCGGGTTGCCGGCATTGCGCGGCGGCGTGCGCGTCGGGCGACAGGCCGGTGAGGATCAGCACGGCGTTGTCGCGCGCGGCGTTGAGCGTGCCCCAGGTTTCGTAGGCCACGCGCGCGCCGTGCAGCGCGCCGCCGCGCTTCATCGGGAACGGCGAGGGCAGGGCGAGGAAGCGCGTGCCGGGCGGGATGAATTCGGTCATGCGGGCACGTCCTGCTGGCGGCGGTGTCGCGGTGCGCGAGCGGCCTGCATGGCCTCGTCGCGCCGCGGTGGCCAGCGCGTCGCGCACCACCTGATCGATCAGCAGCGCGATGCGAGTGTCGGCGCCGGCGTGACCGGCACCGGCGCGGATTCGAGTCGCCGCGCTGCGCGTCGCATCGCCGCTGGCCGACATGCGCGCGATCACTTCGACCGCCTGCAGCTGCGACAGCTTCAGCGTCGGCATCGGGCTGTCGCCGTCGTCGAGCGTCGACGGCGACCGGGCAGGTCGTGCACGGCAGTGCGCTTCGACGGCGACCGGCATCGGCGGGCCGCCGGCGCTGGCGCGCGATGACGAACACGCTGGCGTCGCCGCGCAGGCGCATGCGCGCTGCGAGGTCCGGGATCGCAGCGTCGACCGTGACGCGCGAGCGACGCCGGCGCCGGCGTCGCGGCTGCGGCCGCCGGCAGCGGCGGCAGGCCGGCGTCGCTGCGCGCGGCGTCGATCTGCGCGCGCAGGCTGGCGGCGGTCGCCGGCGTCGACCTGCGCCAGCAGCGGCTCCCAGGTCTCCGCCGCCTCGGCGGGCTGGCCGGCCTGGCGCTGGGCGATGCCGAGGAACCAGCGGCGCGCGCTGGTGCTGCGGCTGCACCTGCAGGGCGCGCTCGCAGCAGCGCGACGGCCTCGGCGTCGAAGCGGCGGTCCGGCGTCGGCCAGCGCGCGCGCCTCGGCGGCTTCGACCAGCAGGTCGGCGTCGTCCGGCAGCAGCTGCGACCGCGCGCGCATAGGCATCGCGCGCCTCGGCGAGCGTTGCCTTCGGCGGCGTAGGCGCGGGCCGAGCAGGCGCCAGCCTTCGGGCTGCTTCGGATCGCGCTGCAGCTCGGCTTCAAGCTGCGGCGACGGCTTCGTCCAGCGTGTCCGGCGGCGCGGCGCTGGCCGGGTCGAGCGCGGCGGGCGTGCCGACCGACGCGGTACAGCGCGCCGGCGAGCGCCAGCAGTGCAGCCGACGCCGACGCCGAGCGCCAGCGCCGCGCGCGTCGCGCCACAGCGGCCGCAGCAGCGCAGGCCAGCGACGCGCACGAGCCAGCACGGCCGCGATGGCGACGAAACTGGCCATCACCACTCCTGCTCGTCGTCGTCGGCGGCGGCCGCGCGGCGCGCCGCGCGCTTGCGCACGATGCCGCGCCGATCGACGACGCCGCCGGCCAGCAGCAGCAGCGCCGGGCCGAACCACAGCAGCCAGGTCGTCGGCTTCGACTGCGCGGCCGGTACAGCACGAACTCGCCGTAGCGCGCGACCAGGAACTGCCTTGATCTCGCGCGTCGCTCTTGCCCTCGCGCATCAGGTCCAGCACTTCGCGGCGCAGGTCGTGCGCGATCTGCGCGTTGGAGTCGGCCAGCGACTGGTTCTGGCACATCACGCAGCGCAGTTCGGCGACCAGCGCGTGGAAGCGCGCTTCCTCGGCGGCGTCGCGGAACTGCAGCGGCGCGGCGTCGGCTGGCCGGCCTGCGCGCCGTGCGGCAGCGGCGAAGCCAGCGACCAGCAGCAGCGCGAGCAGCAGCGCACGGCAGCACAGCGCTGCTCATCGCGCTGCGCTTCGATCGCGTCGCAGCGCCGGCATCAGCTCGTCGCGCGATGATGGCGTCGGTGAGCGGGCCGACGTGCTTCCAGCGGATCGATGCCGTTGCGCGTCGACCAGGAAGGTTTCCGGCGCGCCGTAGATGCCCCAGTCGATCGCGGCGCGGCCTTCGGTCGGCCAGCACCAGCCAGTAGGGATTGCCGAACTGCTCCAGCCAGCGCAGCGCGTCGGCGCGCTCGTCCTTCTAGTTGTAGCCGATCACGCGCACGCGCTTGGTCTCGGCGAAGCGCGTCAGCACCGGATGCTCGACGCGGCACTCCGGGCACCAGCTGCCCCAGACGTTGAGCAGGTACGGCGCGCCGCGCAGTTCCTGGCCAGCGTGACCAGTGCGTGCCGGCTTCGTGCAGCACGCGGCAGCGCGAAATCGCGGCGCGGGCTTGCCGATCAGCGGCGAGGGCAGCGCGTCGCGGTCGGGGTTGCGGCTCATCCAGACGCCGGCGGCCAGCAGCACGCGCCAGCGCGGCGAAGACCAGCAACGGCAGCCAGCGGCCAGCGACGACGCGGGTTCGGATGCGGTCATGCGGCGGCTCGGCTCGGCGCGGCCGGCTTGCGGAAGCGGCGGTCGGTCGCGGTGACGAAGCCGCCCAGCGCCATCAGCAGCGCGCCGAGCCAGATCCAGCGCACGAACGGCTTGACGTGCACGCGCACCGCCCAGGCGCCGCCGCCGAGCGGTTCGCCCAGCGCGACGTACAGGTCGCGCGTGACGCCGCGGCGTCGATGCGCGGCTTCGGTCATCACCTGGCCGCCGCTGGCGTAGGCGCGCTTTTCCGGGTGCAGCATGGTCGCGACGGCGTGCCGTCGCGCGAGCACCGTCGACGGTGCCGCGGTCGGCCAGGTAGTTCGGGCCCTGCACTCGTTCGACGCCGTCGAAGCGGAAGCCGTAGCCGCCGCAGCTCGACCGATCTGCCCGGGCTTCGACGGCGACTTCGCGCTGCTGCGCTGAGGCCTTCGATCAGCAGCGCGCCGACCAGGAACACCGCGATGCCGGCATGCGCCAGCATCATGCCGAGCATTTCGGCGGTGAAGCGGCTGCCTGCGACTGCGACAGCCGCGCCACAGGAAGCGCAGCGTGCCGCACGGCCACCCACGCCGCGCCGAGCGACGCCGGCGGCGACCTTCCACGGCGCCCTGCGGCGCCAGGAAGAACGCGACGACGCCGACGCCGAGCGCCAGCACCGGCCCACGGCAGCAGCATCGCGCAGCGGCGTGCGAGGCCTGCTCGCGCTGCCAGCGCGTCAGCGGGCCGAACGGCACCAGCAGCACCAGCGGCGCCATCAGCAGCATGAACAGCAGCGCGAAGTAGGGCGGGCCGACCGAGATCTTGCCCAGCTCCAGCGCATCGGCCAGCAGCGGATACAGCGTGCCGAGCAGCACCATCGCGCAGGCGGCGGTCAGCAGCAGGTTGTTGGCCAGCAGCAGCGTCTCGCGCGAGGCCGCGGCGAACGGCGCGCCGTCGTTCGTCGCGCGGCGCGCGCAGCGCATACAGCAGCAGCGAGCCGCCGATGACGATGCCGAGGAAGATCAGGATGAACAGGCCGCGCGTCGGGATCGGCGGCGAAGGCATGCACGCTGGTCAGCACGCCCGAGCGCACCAGGAAGGTGCCGAGCAGCGACAGCGAGAACGCGGCGATCGCCAGCAGCAGCGTCCAGCCGCGGAAGCTGCCGCGCTTCTCGGTGACCGCCTGCGAATGCAGCAGCGCCGCGCCGGCCAGCCACGGCATGAAGCTGGCGTTCTCGACCGGATCCCAGAACCACCAGCCGCCCCAGCCCAGTTCGTAATACGCCCACCAGCTGCCGAGCGCGATGCCGAGGGTGAGGAAGCGCCCAGGCGACGTTGGTCCACGGCCGCGTCCAGCGCAGCCAGCGCGCGTCGACGCGGCCGTCGAGCAGCGCGGCGATGGCGAACGCGAACGGCACCGACGAACCCGACGTAGCCGATGTACAGCATCGGCGGGTGGATGATCATCCCCGGGTCCTGCAGCAGCGGGTTGAGGTCGCGGCCTTCGAGCGGCGGCCGGCAGCAGGCGCTCGAACGGATTGCTGGTGAAGATCAGGAAGGCGAGGAAGCCGAACGCTGACCAGGCCCATCACGCCGAGCACGCGCGCGATCACGGCGGTCGGGCAGCGCGCTGCGAGAAGCGCGCCACCGCCGCGGTCCACAGCGCGAGGATCAGCGCCCACAGCAGCAGCGAGCCTTCGTGCGCGCCCCACACCGCGGTGAAGCGGTAGACCATCGGCAGCAGCGAGTTGGTGTTCTCGGCGACGTAGCGCAGCGAGAAATCCTGCGTCGACGAAGGCATGCGTCGAGGATGCGCGAAGGCGCAGCGCGACCAGCGCCAGCTGCAGATAGGCGGCCGGGCGCGCGACCGCCATCCAGCGGCGCGATGCCGCGCTGCGCGCCGACCAGCGGCAGCACGCGCCTGCAGCGCGGCGACCAGCAGCGCCAGGACCAGCGCGACCTGGCCGAGTTCGGGCAGCAGGCTCAGCTCGGTGCCTGCACGTCGGCATGGCGGCGCTCGCCGGCGGTCGGCGTCTGCACGTCGTGCTTCTTGTGCGCCATGCCCATCTTGTCGGCGACTTCCTTCGGCATGTAGGTCTCGTCGTGCTTGGCCAGCACTTCCTCGGCGACGAACACGCCGTCCTGCATGCGCCCGGTGGCGACCACGGCCTGCTTCTCGCGGAACAGGTCGGGCAGGATGCCGGTGTAGACCACCGGCAGCTCGCGCATCGCCGTCGGTCGACGCGGAAGTGCGCTCCAGCGAGCCCTGGCGCGCGCTTGAACGAGCCGGCGGCGACCATGCCGCCGAGGCGGAAACGCGCTGCCGTGCGACCTGCGCCGGCTTCGCCGCGTCAGCACTTCGCTCGGCGTGTACAGGTAGGCGACGTTGCGCTGCAGCGCCATCGCGACCAGCGTGGTCGGCGATGCGCGGCGGCGACGACCAGCGCGAGCGACCAGCCAGCAGGCGGCGCTTGCGGGTCGGGTTCATCGGTTCAGCTCCGTCGGTGTCGATGCGGCGTGCGCGGCGGCGTGCGCGTGCGCGCGCAGGCGCGCGGCGCGCAGCGCGCGCGCGGATCTGCAGGCGCGGCGCGATGAAGTCCCACGCCAGCACGACGACGAACACGGCGTAGGCGGCGATGACGTAGTCCAGGTAGCTCATCGCGATGCCTCCGGCGAGCCTGCGCGCGACCCAGTCCTTGCCGGCTTCGCGGCGCAGGTTGTCGGCGCGCGCGCGCGCCAGCAGCGAGCCGACGAACCACAGCTTGGTGCCGATGACCATCGCACAGCAGCGGCCAGACCATGCTCGCGTCCATCGTCGACTCGCCGAACAGGCGGATCGTCTGGCCCTGGTGCAGCGAGTTCCACCACACCACCGAATAGCGGATCACCGGCAGCAGCGCGACGCCGACGATGCGCCAGCAAGCCCGGCGGCGCGCGCGGCGGCGCGGCGGTCGTCGATCGCGTCGTACAGGCCCATCACGCCCAGATAGAGGAACAGCAGGACCAGTTCGGTGGTCAGGCGCGGATCCCAGTCCCACCACGTGCCCCACATCGGCTTGCCCCAGATCGAGCCGGTGGCCAGCGTGATCAGGGTGAAGGCGGCGCCGATCGGCGCGCAGGCCATCGCCAGGATCTCGCACAGCTTGATCCGCCAGACCAGCGCGATGGCCGCGTAGACCGCCATCAGCGCGAACACGAACATGCTCATCCACGCGCTCGGCACGTGGATGTAGAGGATGCGGAAGCTGTCGCCCTGCTGGTAATCGGCCGGCACCTGGAACAGCGCGCCATACAGGCCGACGGCCATCACCAGCAAGGCCGAGCCCGTACGCCCACGGCGCCCAGCGCGCGGCGAAGCGGTCGAAGTACGGCGGCGAACCGAGTTGGTGGAACCAGCGGACGAGCGGATTCATGGCGTTCGGCGTCCCATGCAGTGCAGGGAGGTGGGCAGGTGCGGATCGGCGGGTCAACAGCGGTCAATCAGGCGATGCGGATCGCGGCGGCCGCCAGCGGCGCCAGCACCAGCGCCAGCACCAGGCCGGCGCCAGGAGCAGCAGCGCGCCGGCGGCATCCAGGCCCTGCGCCGGCGGCCGCGACGCTGCCGGCGCCGAACACCAGCACGGGCACGTACAGCGGCAGCGCCAGCAGGGCGACCAGGATACCAGAGCGCCGCATGCCGACCGTCAGCGCGGCCACCACCGCGCCGAGCAGGCTCAGCAGCGGCGTGCCCAGCGCCAGCGACGGCCAGCAGCACCGGCAGCTGGCGCGCGGCAGGTGCAGCAGTTCGCCGAGCAGCGGGCGTGGCGATCAGCAGCGGCAGCGCGGTCGTCGCCCAGTGCATGAACGTGCGCACCAGCACCAGCCACGCCAGCGGCACCGGCGCCAGCATCCATTGTTCCAGCGAGCCGTCCTCGGCATCGCCGCGGAACAGCGTGTCCAGCGCGAGCAGGCCGGCCAGCAGCACCGCCACCCACAGCACGCGCCGGCGCGACGCGCGCCAGCGCCTCGCGCTTCGCCGCCCAGCGCCAGCGCGAACAGCACCACCACCAGCAGCGCGAACAGCGCCGGCTGCAGCGCATCGCCGCGGCGGCGCCACAGCAGGCGCAGGTCGCGCGCGAGCAGCGCGCGGGCGGCCGCAGCAGGCGGAGGCGGCGCTCATGCGGCGCGCTCCAGCGTCAGCATCGCGCGTCCGCACCGGCGGCGCGGCGTAGGCGCCGTGCGTGGTCACCAGCGCCGCGCCGCCGTCGCGCAGGTGCGCCTGCACCATGCGGTTGACCAGGTCGATGCCGTCCAGGTCGAGGTTGGCGTAGGGCTCGTCCAGCAGCCACAGCGGCGCCGGCGACAGCCACAGCCGCGCCAGCGACAGGCGCTTCTTCTGGCCGGCCGACAGCTGGCGCGCCAGCGTGTCCTCGTAGCCGGCCAGGCCGACCATCGCCAGCGCGTGTTCCGGCAGCTGGCGCGCGGCGGCGCCCGTGCAGGCCGCAGAGGAAGCGAGGTTCTCCAGCGCGCTCAGGTCGGCCTTCAGGCCGGGCAGGTGGCCGAGGTAGGCGATGGCGCGCGCGCGCAGCGCCGGCGCGCGGCGGGCGCGCCGTCGATGTCGACCTCGCCCGTCGTCGGCGCGCAGCAGGCCGGCCAGCACGCGCAGCAGCGTGGTCTTGCCGGCGCCGTTGTCGCCCTGCACCAGCAGCGCCTCGCCGGCGTCGACCGCGAAATCGAGCGGGCCGAACACCGGCTCGTCGTTGCGCGCGAAGCGCAGGCCGCGTGCGGCGAGCAGCGGCGGTGCGGGCGTATCGGCGTGGGGCAACGGAAGCGGCCGGGTGGCACACGGAACCGGCGATTCTACCGGGCGGCGCGAGCCCGGACCGCGGCGGCGTCAGCCCCAGTCCAGTCGGTGTAAGCGGTCGACCGGCGCCTCGGACGGACGATGCAGCAGCATCCGCAGGCGCACCGGCTCGTCCCCGCTCCCAGCATCAGGATGCCGGCCTGGCCGAACTCGCTGCGCCAGGGTCGAGCTGGCCGTCGTCGTCCAGTCCGACCACCAGCCAGCCCGGTTCGCGCCAGTCGCCGTCCGCGCCGCTGCGCGCAGGCCGGCAGCCGCGAGGCGCCGACGGCATCGAGCTGCCCGACCAGCAGCGCATCGGCGGTCTCGTTGGCGGCTGTCCGAGCGCGGCACGGAGGCCGGATTCCATGCGGTGATGAAGAGCGTAGCGCGCGGCCGGCAATAGGCCTGCAGCTCGTCACCTCGCGGATGGCAGGCTCGATCCCGAGTCGCAGCCGATGTCACGCGTGCCAGTCGCGAACGCAGTACTCGCCAGCGGTAGTCGGCGTCGAGATATGCATCGCAGCAACGTCGCATGCGGGCATCGTCGTGGTGCTGTCGGTTGCATGCCTGACGGTTTATCACCGCTGGCGCCGGCGCGATTCCGTACACTCGCGGCATTCTCCCATCAACGGCACCAATGCGCCACGATGCACCTCGAGACCAAGCTGCCGAAGGTCGGCACCACCATCTTCACCGTGATGTCGCAGCTGGCCGCCGAGCACGGCGCGGTCAACCTCGGCCAGGGCTTCCCGGATTTCGCGGTGCCGGACGCGGCTGGTCGAGGCGCTGGACCGCGCCATGCGCGCCGGCCACAACCAGTACGCGCCGATGACCGGCATGCCGGCGCTGCGCCAGGCGATCGCCGCCAAGACCGCAGCGCTGCTACGGCTGCCGGCCCGAATGCCGACACCGAAATCACCGTCACCAGCGGCGCCACCGAGGCGATCTTCGACGCCGATCCACGCGGTGGTGCGCGCCGGGCGAGGAAGTGATCGTGCTCGACCCCTGCTACGACTGCTACGAGCCGGCGATCGACCTGGCCGGCGCGCCGCGCGGTGCACGTGGCGCTGGATCCGGCAGACTTTCGCGCCGGACTGGGACCGCGTGCGCGCCGCGATCACGCCGCGACGCGGATGCTGATGATCAACAGCCCGCACAACCCGTCCGGCGCGATGCTCGACGCGCGGCGACATGCGCGACGCTGGCCGACGATCGCTGCGCGACACCGGCATCGTGCCTGCTGTCGGACGAGGTCTACGAGCACATCGTGTTCGACGGCGCGCCGCCACGAATCGGTGCTGCGCTATCCCGGAACTGCGCGAGCGCGCGTTCGTCGTGTCCAGCTTCGGCAAGACCTACCACTGCACCGGCTGGAAGGTCGGCTACTGCATCGCGCCGCCGGCGCTGTCGCGCCGAGTTCCGCAAGGTCCACCAGTACAACACCTTCTGCACGCTTCGCCCCGGCGCAGCAGGCGTTCGCGGAGATGATCGAGCGGCGAGCCGGAGCACTACGAGCAACTCGGCGCGTTCTACCAGGCCAAGCGCGACCGCTTCGCGCGAGCAGCTGCTGAGCACGCGGCTCAAGCCGCTGCCGGTGCCGGGCGGCTATTTCCAGCTGGTCGATTATTCGGCGGTCAGCGACCTCGACGATGCCGCGTTCTGCCGCTGGCTGACGATCGAGAAGGGCGTGGCCGCGATCCCGCTGTCGCCGTTCTACGAAGCGCCGCCGCGCCGGCCAGCGCCTGGCGCGGCTGTGCTTCGCCAAGAACGAGGCGACGCTGGACGCGGCGATCGAGCGCCTGCGCGCGCTGTAACCGGCCCGCGATGCCCCGCGTGCTGAACGAAGCGCGCGGCCGATAACCCTGCATTCACCGCGGCATACCGATGCTGGCGCGGTTTCCTGCCGGAGCATCGCCATGGGCCAGACGGCCGCACGTACGACCTCGTTCCTTCACCGCCTCCGCCTGCTGGGCGCGGCGTCCCTGTTGCTGGCGCTGGCCGGCTGCGTCACCGGCACCGGCGGACCGGGTGGGTATGGCGGCTACCCCGGGCAGGGCTATCCCGACCAGGGCTACCCCGGCAGCTACGGCAGCGAGCGCATCCTCGGCACCGTGCAGGGTATGGACCCGCGCTACGGCCGCATCGTGCTCAGCGCGGACGGCCGCAACGGCTACGGCGGCGGGCAGGTCGAAGTGATGTACGACCGCAACACCCAGCTGGTCTACCAGGGTCGCTCCCAGCCGGTGGACGGGCTGGAGCGCGGCGACCGCATCAGCGTCGAGGCCGTGCGCTCTGGCAACCGCCTCGTGGCGCGCCGGATCGACGTGGTCCAGAACGTGCGCGACGCCCATGGCGGCAGCTACTACGGCGGCGAACTGCGCGGCGCCGTGGCGTATGTCGATACGCGCTCGCGCGTGATCGGTCTGACCCGCGGCGGCTACAGCGGCCGCGAGGAGCGCGTGTACTTCGATGAGCGCACTGCCGTGGAATACCGCGGCCAGCTCTACCGTCCCGACCAGCTGGACCGCGGCGACGTGCTGCGCATCCAGGCGCGTCCGCAAGGCAACGACTGGTGGGCCGAGCGGATCTGGGTCGAGGTGAACGTCCGCGACCGCTGAACCGCCCCGTGACGCCGGCGCCCGTCCCGGAGGCGCGCGCCGGTAGAATGCCCGGATGCCCCTGATCACTCTCCAGGACGTCGACTTCAGCGTCGGCGGCCCGCTGCTGCTCGAAGACGTCGACCTCGTCCATCGAACCCGGCGAGCGCGTCTGCATCGTCGGCCGCAACGGCGCCGGCAAGTCCACGCTGCTGCGGCTGATCGCCGGCGAGCTCAAGCCCGACGACGGCGAAGTGCGCCGCGAGGGCGGCGTGCGCGTCGCGCGGCTGGCGCAGGAAGTGCCCGCCGGCGCCGACGGCACCGTGTTCGACGTGGTCGCCGGCGGCCTGGGCGAGCTCGGCGCGTGGCTGGCCGCACTACCACCACCTGCATGCCACGCCGAGCGACATCGACACGCGACGCGCTGGCGAGGTGCAGGCGCAGATCGAGGCCGCGCACGGCTGGGCGCTGGACCAGCGCGTGATCGAGACGCTGGAGCGCCTGGACCTGCGCGGCGACGCCGAGTTCGCGCGCGCTGTCGGGCGGCATGAAGCGCCGCGTGCTGCTGGCGCGGGCGCTGGTGTCGGCAGCCCGACCTGCTGCTGCTCGACGAGCCGACCAACCACCTCGACATCGAGGCGATCGACTGGCTCGAGGACTTCCTGCAAGCGGCTTGGCCGGCAGCGCTGGTGTTCGTCACCCACGACCGCGCGCTTCCTGCGCGCGCTGGCCACGCGCATCGTCGAGATCGACCGCGGCCAGGTCACCAGCTGGCCCGGCGACTACGACAACTACCTGCGCCGCCGCGAGGAGCGCCTGCACGCCGAAGCGCAGGAGAACGCGCGCTTCGACAAGCTGCTGGCGCAGGAAGAAGTCTGGATCCGCCAGGGCATCAAGGCCCGCCGCACCCGCAACGAAGGCCGCGTGCGCCGCGCTGAAGGCGATGCGCAGCGAGCGCGCCGCAGCGCCGCGAGCAGACCGGCAACGTGCGCATGGACGCTGGCCGCAGGCGCGAGTCCTCCGGCAAGAAGGTGATCGAGGCGCAAGCGACGTGTCGTTCGCCTACGGCGAGCGCGCGCTGCGTGCGCGATTTCTCGACCACGATCCTGCGCGGCGACCGCATCGGCCTCATCGGCCCCAACGGCGCCGGCAAGACCACGCTGCTGCAAGCTGCTGCTGGGCGAGCTGCAGCCGCAGCCGGCGAGGTGCGCGCTCGGCACGCAACCTGCAGGTCGCCTACTTCGACCAGCACCGCGCCACGCTGCGCGAGGACTGGAACGCGCTGGACAACGTGGCCGAGGGCCGCGAGTTCATCGAGGTCGGCGGCAGCCGCAAGCACGTGATCGGCTACCTGCAGGACTTCCTGTTCACGCCCGAGCGCGCGCGCGCGCCGATCACCCGGCTGTCCGGCGGCGAGCGCAACCGCCTGCTGCTGGCCAAGCTGTTCGCGCAGCCGTCCAACCTGCTGGTGATGGACGAACCGACCAACGACCTCGACGTCGAGACGCTGGAGCTGCTGGAGGAGCTGCTCGGCGACTACACCGGGCACGCTGCTGCTGGTCAGCCACGACCGCGACTTCCTCGACAACGTCGTGACCAGCACGCTGGTGCTGGAAGGCGACGGCCGCGTCGGCGAGTACGTCGGCGGCTACAGCGACTGGCTGCGCCAGCGCCGCGTCGAGTTCACCGCGCCTGCCTCCTCGGCGGCGCCATCCGCGCCCATGCCGGTGTCGCCGATCGCCGCGGCCGCCACCACGCCGACCACGCCCAGGCGCAAGCTCAGCTTCAAGGACACAGCGCGAGCTGGAGCAGCTGCCGGGCCTGATCGAAACGCTGGAGGGGCGCATCGCGCAGCTGACCGCGGCGATGGCCGAGCCGTCGTTTTTCCAGCGCGATGCTGCATTGATCGCCGCAGATAACGCCGCACTGGTCGATACGCAGGCGGAGCTGGACGCGGCGTACACGCGCTGGGCGGAACTGGATGGGTGAGCGGGGTGATGCGGATTTCCGCATCGCTCTTCTCTGTTGATCCCTCGCAGCCGCTTCAAGCCGTCGTTCCCGCCTTCGCGGGAATGACGGCAGAGAATCGCTGATTGCCGGAGCGGGTTGGCTGCAAGGGACTCTTGCGATCCACCCCGCAAGGGCATCCTAATCAGCGTCCTCGACCACGGTGCCCGCCATGTCCATCCCGACCCGCCTCCGCGCCATCGCCGCGTGCATTGTGCTCGCCACGCTCGCCAGCCCGGCCGGTGCTGCCGTCAAGGACCAGTCCGCCGCCGGCTTCACGCTCGAGAACGAGGCCGTTGTCGCAGTAGACGCGGCTACGGCGTGGGACGCACTGGTCGATGACGTCGACCGCTGGTGGCCGAAGGACCACACGTGGTGGGGTGCCGAGTCGAAGCTGTCGATCGACGCGCGCGCAGGCGGGTGCTTCTGCGAGATCGACGGCCAGCGCCAGGCGCAGCACCTGGAGGTGGTCTTCATCGATCCCGGCAAGCTGCTGCGCATGACCGGCGGCCTCGGCCCCCTGCAGGGCATGGGCCTGCACGGCGTGCTGGAGTTCCGGCTGGAGCCGGTGCAGGGGCCGGATGGCGACGAGCGCCGCGACATGACGCGCATCGTGCTGCACTACCGTGCCGGCGGCTACGCGCCCGACCACATCGGCGCGTTCGCGCCCGTCGTGGACCGGGTGCAGGCGACGCAACTCAAGGGGCTGGTGGATCACATCGGCGCGCTGCGCGGCGGACGGTCGCGCTGAAGTCCCGCCCGGGCACGCCAGCGCGGGCTCAACCCATGAACCCGCCGCCGTTGACGTGCAGGAACTGCCCGGTCACGTAACTGCTGTCGGCGCAGGCCAGGTACACGTATGCCGGACCCAGTTCGCTGGGCTGGCCGGGGCGCTTCATCGGCGTGTCGCGGCCGAACTCGCGCTGTTCCTTCCTGCTGAAGCTCGATGCGATCAGAGGCGTCCAGATGGGGCCGGGTGCGACGCCGTTCACGCGGATGCCGCGGTCGACGACGTTCTTGGCCAGCGAGTAGGTGAAGGTCTCGATGGCGCCCTTCGTCGACGCGTAGTCGATCAGGTGGTCGCTGCCGCGGAAGGAGGTCACCGATCCGGTGTTGATGATCGCGCTGCCCTTGCCCATGTGCACCAGCGCATGCCGGGTCAGGTGAAAGAACGGGAACACATTGTTTTCGAACGTGTCGCACAGCTGCGCCGGGGTGATGTCCTCGAGCCGGTCCTGCGGGACATGGTCGGCCAGGTTGTTCACCAGCACGTCCAGCCGACCGAGTGTCTTGACCACGCGTGCGATCGCCGACCGGCAACGTGGCTCGCGCCGGGCGTCGCCGCGGATCAGCAGGCAGCGCCGACCCTCGGCCTCGATCATGTCGGCGGTATCACGCGCATCGCCGTCTTCGCTCAGATACAGGATCGCGACGTCCGCGCCTTCGCGGGCGAAATGCACCGCCACCGAGCGGCCGATGCCGCTGTCGCCGCCGGTGACCAGTGCCACCTTGCCGTCCAGCTTGCCCGAGCCGCGGTAGTCGTCGCGGATGGTGTCCGGCTGCGGCGTCATCGTGCGCTGGTTGCCGGGCGATGCCTGCTTCCGGGTGGCCATGGCGGTCTCTCCTGGGTGCGGAGGCGGCATGGTCGGCAACCGCGCGTGGCCGGGTGATGAAGTGGGCCGCATCGACGTGGAGCGCCTAGACTCCCGCACATGCACCAGCCCGACCTTGCCGGCCTGCCGCCGGCGCCCGATCCGCGTCGACACCAGCGCCTGTTTTTCGCGTTGCTGCCCGATGCATCCACGCGCGAGGCGATGGCGCGCGGCGTGGATACGCAGCTCGGCGACGGCGTATCCGGCCGACGCACACCGCCCGCGCTTTACCACCTGACGTTGAGTTACCTGGGCGAGTTCGACAGCGCGCCCGCGTCGCTGGTGGATGCCGCGTGCCGTGCTGCCGCCACCGTCCGCGTGCCAGCGTTTGATCTGCGGCTGTCGCACCTGGGCAGCTTCCGGCAGGGGCGAGGCTGGCTGTGGTGGCTGGGGCCGGAGGCGACACCGCCGGGGCTGCAGGCGCTGTGGCAGGCGCTCGATGCGGCGCTGCTGGAGGCACGCATACGACGCCCGCCGGACGCCGCATTCCGGCCGCACGTCACGGTGCTGCGTGGCTGCGACCGTGCACCGTCCGGGGATGCCACGCTGGACATTGCATGGCCGGTGCGCGCGTTCGCGCTCGTGTCCAGCCAGGCCGGCGCGTACCGTCCGCTGGGGGGCTGGCCCTTGGACTGCTGAGCCTGCCCGCCATCAGGGCAGGTGCACCACAGTCGCGACCCGCGCAGTCCCTGCGGGCTCGCGCTCTACTTCGGCGGAGCCGAACATCCATTGACGTCAACGCTTGGAACAGCAACGTCGCTGGATTCCCGCCGTCGCGGGAATGACGGAAAAAAACGCCGGTTGCTCGGGCGCTCCTGTGCAGATGTTTTGCCCTGCCGCGTGGAACGGCCGCGGCTTACTCGGCCAGGTACGCCCCACACCCGGTGAACATGCGCTCCCCGACGCGCAATTCCGCCGTCGCCTCGAACGCTTCGCCGCTCATGCCATCGCTGCACGGCTCGCGGCGGATCGACAGCGCAACGGCGGTGCCGTCGGCCGTCTCGCCCGCAAAGCCGTCGTCCGTTGCGCGGCCCATTGCCCCGATGCGGCGCTCGCCATAGTCGAGTTCGGCCCGGATCGTCGGGGCCGCGCCGCCGTCCACTTCCACCCACCACCCCGGCTCGTTGCCCGCCGCGCGGAACGCGATGCCGCGTCGGGCGGCATCAAACCAGGGCGAGGCGACATCGGTGCGCGCGCAGTCGCGGGCTTCGCCACCGGCCAACGTCAGGCGCGCGGTGTCGCCTTTGCTCCAGAACTGGTGACCGGCCCCGGCGTAGCGCGCGCCGGAGGCGGCCATGGCCTGCGGCAGCGTGGCATTGCGGCCCGACCACCAGAGTTGGACCGCGGCGGGTGACGGATCGAACCGGCTGGAGACGCGCAGGTCGCCGCACTGCCAGTGCATTACGGCATCGTTGCCGCTGGCGCCGGACGTATCGCCGTAGGGCATGTCCTCCGGGGCCGGCGCGCTGATGCCGCGGTCGCGGGACGGGCAGGCGGACAGCGCGAGGACGCTCGCAACGGCCAGGAGCGCCATACCGATCGGCGAGGCAACGTGGAGACGGGCCATGGCGGGCTCCTGCGGACGCGGGGCCCCGGATTATCCGGGCGTGGCGCGTTAGCCGCCTGTCATGGGGCTGCCGGGGGCTATGACGGCCCTTTGTACGACGCCCTATGTAGGAGCGGCTCCAGCCGCGATCGGAACCTTGACCACGCGACCGACTCCTGATCGCGGCTGAAGCCGCTCCTGCATGGGAATGGTGGTGGCCGCCGGTTACCGCGGCGCGGACTCGACGCGCAGCACCGGATACAGGTTCAGGCGGTCGTCCCACGCGCTGTGGCGGCGGTAGAAGAAGTCCAGGCGTGCGGCCGGGTTCTTGGCGAAGGCCTCGTCCTCACGAACCCGGCGCTCGAACTCCGCCTTCAGTGCCGGATCGGCGGCCAGCATCTCGCGCGCGACGGCTTCGGCCACGTAGGGCTCCATGTATTCCTTGCGCTCGAAATGGTTGTTGAAGAAGCCCCACGCGGCCAGCGAATCCGGCGCCTGCGGCTCCAGCATCGCCATCACCACGCGCGACAGCGGCTGGGCGATCGGCACGAACAGCGCGCCAGCCGTCACGTCATGCGTCCCGCGGGCCCACTCGCCCTCCAGCGTGAGGCGCTGGCGGCTCTCCAGCGGCCGCGCGGCGAACTCGGCGGTGTCGGCACGGAAGGCCTGCACCTGCACGTCCTCCAGCGACGCATCCAGCGTGCGGTACTGCACCCCGTGCGCGTCCAACCGGTCCGCGACCCAGCCCGCGTGCGTGGCCGGCACCAGGTAGCCGGCCCCGGGGGCGTCGACCACGCGACCCGGCACCACCTCGTCGCGCACCGGGATGTTCCAGACCTGCGGCGTGGTCTCGTCGTAGCGGGTCATCAGCGCGCCGGACACGTCCGACGGCGTGCGCGTGTAGGCGTAACCACGGAACGGGATCGTCCGCGTGGCGTCCGTTGCCCTGTAGTCGAGCGGCACCGGCGTGCCGGCGATCGCGACGGCGCGCGCGTCGGCGGCCTGCACCGCATCCAGCCACTGCGCGCCGTGCTGGGCGACCAGTTCGGCCACCGCGACGATGGTGTTGCGAGTCAACGCAACTCGCGTCGGGTAGTCCTTCCAGGAGTGGGTCTCGACCAGCATCCCGAAGCGGTTGCGCGTCGACATGTAGCCCTGCGAGAACCTCGGCGACGCGGCGCCGTCCTCCACGCCCGACGCCGGGTTGTCGTGCTCGACGAACGAGGGGTAGAACGGCAGCGGCAGCGCGCCCTGGGCGGCGAGGCGCGCGATGGTGGCATCGCGCAGCTGCGTGCCGATCACCTGCAGCACCTCGTCGCCGCCATGCAACGGCTCGACCTGGATGGCGATGTCGTGTTCGAACTGCGCGCCATTGGTGGCATGCAGGTCGACGTAGACCAGCGGGTCCCATGCGCCGATCAACCCCAGCATGGCGCGCATCTCCGGCGTGTCGGCCTTCAGGTAGTCGCGGTTGAGGTTGTAGTTCTGCGCGGTGGTACGCCAGCCCATCTGTTCGGGGCCGCGCTGGTTGGGACGGTTCCAGGCGCCGAAGCGCTCGTGGCCGTCGACGTTGAACACCGGCACGAACAGCAGCACCTGCTTGGCCAGCGCGCCGTCGGCGGCCTCGCCCTCGAGCATCTGTCGCAGCGCCAGGAAGCCCGCGTCCTTGCCGTCGATCTCGCCGGCGTGAATGCCGCCCTGCATCAGCACCACCGGGATGCCGCGCCCGGCGGCCTCCGATGCGGTGAAGGCGCCGGTGTCGGTCGCGACCAGTACGTGCATCGGACGGCCTTCCGGCGTCGTGCCGAAGGTTTCGCAGCCCACGCGGCCCGGGTAGCGCGCCGCGAAGGCTTCGCACAGCCGCGTGACCTCGTCGTACCGCCCGGTCTGGATGAAGCCGCTGCGCTCGGCGTGGGTGGTAAGCGGTGCCGGCTGCGCCAGGGCGGCAGCGGGCAGGGCGAGCAGGGCGGCGAGCAGCGCGGGGCGCAGGGTCGGGGTCATCGGCGGGCTCCAGGAACGAGGGGCGGATGGTAAAGGACGATACCGGCCGCATCCGGGCGCGCGTCCACGCCCTAGACTTCATGCTCCCAACGGAGCCTTCGCATGCACACCCTGTACTACGCCCCCGGCGCCGCCAGCTTTGCGGTGCACTGGCTGCTGCTCGAACTCGAAATCCCGCACGAGCTGCGCCTGCTCGACCTCAAGGCCGGCGACCAGAAGCGGCCGGAGTACCTGACCCTCAACCCCGGCGGCGTGGTGCCGACGCTGGTGGTCGATGGGCGGCCGATGACCGAAGCCGCCGCGCTGCTGCTGACGCTGGCCGATGCGCACCCGCAGGCCGGCCTCGCGCCGGCGGTCGGCGACCCGCAGCGCGCCGAGCTGTACCGGTGGATGTTCCACCTGGCCAATGTCGTGCAGCCGCTGTTCCGGCTGTGGTGGTACCCGCAGGAAGCCGCCGGCGAAGCGCATGCCGATGCCGCCCGCGACGCCGTCGCGCCGCGCATCGAGGCCTGCTGGGACCGCATCGATGCGCACCTGGGTGCACATGGCCCGTACCTGCTGGGCGATGCGGTCAGCGTGGCCGACTTCTACCTGACCATGCTGATGCGCTGGTCGCGCAACATGCCGCAGCCGGCGACGTCGTGGCCGCACCTGGCCGCGCACGCCCAACGCATGCGCGCGCGTCCGACGTTCGGCACGCTGTACGCGCGCGAAGGGCTGGAGGAGTGGGCCTGAACCCGGTCGCGAAGCGCGGATCCGGTAGGCTGCGCGCTTCGCACCGTGGCAGCGCCCACGGCGCACCCGTCAACGGACCCGATGCCCGATGCTGACCCTGATCCTGATCGCCGTGACCGTGCTGGTCACGTGGCTGGCCTTCAACAACCCGCGCCTGCTGGACCGGCTGATCCTCTGGCCCCCGGCGATCGACCGCAATCGCCAGTACGACCGGCTGCTGACGCACGGCTTCATCCATGCCGACTGGCAGCACCTGCTGTTCAACATGATCACGCTGTTCTTTTTCGGGCGCTTCGCCGAGCAGGTGATCACTTCGATGATCGGGCCGGTCGGCTTCGTACTGTTCTACCTGTCGGCAATAGTCATCGCGATCCTGCCGACCTACCTGCGCCACCGGCACGACGCCCAGTACCGGAGCCTGGGTGCGTCCGGTGGCGTGTCTGCGGTGCTGTTCGCTTTCATCCTCGTCAATCCGTGGTCGCTGATCTTCGTGTTCTTCCTGCCCGTGCCCGCCATCCTCTACGGCGTGTTCTACGTCGGCTACTCGTTCTGGATGGACCGGCAGGGCGGCGGCACCACCAACCACAGCGCGCACCTGTCGGGTGCGATCTACGGTGTGCTGTTCATGCTGCTGATGGAGCCGCGCGTGGCGGGCGTATTCCTGGAGCGGTTGGCCAGTCCTTCGTTCGGCTGACCGGAGGCCTATGAGTGCCCGCGCGGTCGCGGAACGCCGGGCGGCGTGAAGTGCGGTGCAGGCGTCAGGCCGCCAGCGATCGCGGCCCCCCGGCGATGGCCGCGGGTTCGCCGTAGGCCGTCACCAGCCGGCCGTAGATGACGGCATCCAGGCGGTCCAGCTCTTCGTTGTCGGCGCCCTCGCAGGCGATGTCGTACAGCCGCTCCACGAGTTCTTCGTCGCTGGCCGATTCGATCGGATGCTGCTGCAACACGTTCATGGTGGCGCTCCCCTGCAAGCTTGATTCCGTGATCCCCGTAGCAGACCTGCAGCAGATTCCATGCCAGCAGGGCTCGGGTTCCGGGGCGTTCCACGCGGGTCGCGGTCCGGCATGGCGGCGGGGTGGGGAGCGCGGATGCGTGTCCCGGTTCCTACGCGAGCGGCTGACACTGTGGGTCACTCCTGGACCGGCGCTGCCTTGTCTGTGACGCCTGCCGGCGCTCACCCGGCCTGAAGGTTTGGCGTGGTACGACGCAATGGCCCGGAGGCTGCGGCCGCCCGAGCCCGTCCACGATCCCACAGGAGGCACGCATGGCGACCCGGAAAGCCGCCAAGAAGACCGCCACCCCGGCCCGCAAGGCTGCGAAAAAGGCGTCCCCCGCCCGCAAGACTGTCAGGAAGGCCGCAGGCACGAAGGCGGCCACGACGAAATCGGTGGCGAAGAAACCGGTCACCACGCGTGTCACAGCGAAGAAGGCTGCCGGCAGGACGTCCGCAATCACGAAGACGACTGCCCGGAAAGCTGCCGGCAAGACAGCAGCAAAGAAGGCCACGAAGAAGGCGGCTGCAAGAACGGCTGCGAAAAAGGCAACGAAGAAGGTCGCCACCGGGAAGGCCGCGAAGAAGACGCCACGCAAGGCGACCGCCCGGACACCTGCGAAGAAGGCCGCCGCCGACAAGGCGTCTGCCGCCAAGGTCGCCAGCAAGCCGGCCACGTCCACGCGCAAGACGGTCGCAAAGAAATCGGTGCGCCACCCCGAGGCGAAGTCGACGGTACGCAAGGCCGCGTCCCCGGGCGTCCGCAAGACCGCCGCGACCCGGCGCACCACCGCCCGCAGGCGCGGGATCACGCCCGAGCGGGCGTTGGAAAACACACGCAAGCTGCTCGAAGCCAAGCAGGCGCATGACCGCGAACCGCAACCGTGGCAGCAACTGGGCGGACACGCCGCACCGGTGCCCGATACCGGTTACCAGTCGGGGCAGGCGGCGGCCAAGGCCGAGGAACTGCATGCCGGCGAGGCCCGCATCACCGCCATCCAGGGCAGCATCAGCACGCAGGACCGGCGCAGCCAGGGCAAGCGTGACAACCGCTGACGCCTGCCACGGCCCGCCCCATGCAGGGCCGTCCTTCGACACCACCCAGGCCGCGCCCCGCCAACGGGGCCGGCCAGTCGACCATCGGGGCGTGCATGACAGGCCCTGATGCCGCCGTCCGTCACGATGCAGGCGCGGCCCGCTTCGCCACCTCTGTCGACGGCCAGCAGGCGCACCTGGACTACCGGCTGGAGGGCGAGGTCATGACCATCACCCACACCCGGGTGCCGGAGGCGATCAGCGGGCGCGGCATTGCCGGGCGGCTGGTCCGGCATGCCCTGCAGCACGCCCGCGACCGGCAATGGCGGGTGGATCCGGTCTGTTCGTATGCCGATGCCTGGATGCGCCGCCATCCGGAATTCGACGCCCTGCGCGCCGCGTAAGTGCGCCGTGCCGCCGGCGCAAGTGCGATCCCGCGGCCGACGGCGCGTCCGCACCACGGTGCGCGCTCGAAATCTCGCGCCCATCCGATGGAAAGGACGGCGACAGCCGGCGACGCCCTGCGTAGAATTCCGCGATGTCCCTCAACGCCGCCGCCTTCGACGCCCTTCCCATCCAGGTCTGGACGTCACGCCCGGACGGCACGCTCGATTACGTCAATCCCGCCGTCACCGACTACTTCTGCGTCACTGCGGCCAGCGTCCTGACGCATGGGTGGAAGAACCTGTGCCATCCCCATGACCTGATCGAGGCGGTCCAGCGCTGGACAGACTGCCTGCAGACAGGCGAGCCCTACGAGGTGGAATTCCGCCTGCTGCGCGGTGTCGACCGCCAGTACCGCTGGCATGTCGCGCGTGCGCTGCCGGTGCGTGACGGCCGCGGGGTGGTGACCGGGTGGGTGGGTACCAACACCGATGTCGACTTCATCAAGCGCGCCCAGGAACTGGGTCAGGCCACGGCGGCGCGTGCGCAGGTCGCGCGCGAGCGCTTCCGGCTGCTGCTGTCGCAGGCACCGGTGGCCATCACCGTGACCGAAGGCCCGGAGCATCGGGTCGAGCTGAGCAACTGGCGCGCGCGGGAGATTGTCGGCGGCCGCAATATCGAGGGCCTGCCACTGGTCGAGGCCTTCCCGCACCTGGCCGGACACGGTGCGCTCGAGCGCCTGGACCATGCCTTCCGCACCGGCGAGCGCATCGAGGACCGCGAGGTCGCGCTGGAGATGGACCGCAACGGCGATGGCGTGCTGCAGCCGTGCTGGTTCGACAGCACCATCGAGCCGCTGCGCGACGCCAACAATGCGGTGACCGGGTTGATGGTGGTCAGTGTCGAGTTGACCGCCACCGTGCTGGCGCGCCGCGAGGTCGAGCGCCTGCTGGCCGAGCGCGCCGCGGTCCTGGAAAACCTGCCGGACGGCGTGATCATCACCGACGGCGCCGGCCGCATCACCTTCGTCAACCGCAGCGCCGAGGCCCTGCATGGCTGCGCGCTGCTGGACGTGCCGCCGGAGCACTATGCCGAGGCCTACAGCCTGTACACCGAGTCCGGCCAGCCGCATCCGGTCGAAGACCTGCCGCTGACCCGCGCGATCCTGCGCGACGAGGTGGTGCGCGGCGGCCGCTGGCGCATCCGCCGCAGCGACGGCAGCGAGGTGCTGGCGCAGGGCGATGCGCAGCCGCTGTGGTCGGCCGACGGCCACAAGATCGGCGCCGTGCTGGTGATGCGTGACGTCACCCCCTGACCTGCGGACCTCACCCGACATGCGACTCAACAAGTACATCAGCGACACCGGCGCCTGCTCGCGCCGGGAAGCCGACCGCCTGATCGCCGAAGGCCGGGTCACCGTCAACGGCCTGCGCGCGTCGCGTCGGCAGCGAGGTGGGCGAGGGCGACACCGTCCTGGTCGACGGCCAGCCCCTGCGCACGCGCACCGCGGCCAAGGGCAAGCGCACGTCATGTCTACATCGCGCTCAACAAGCCGGTCGGGGTGACCTGCACCACCGAGTCGGCGCGTCAAGGACAACATCGTCGACTTCGTCGGCCACCAGGAGCGCATCTTCCCGATCGGTCGCCTCGACAAGGACTCCGAGGGATTGATCCTGCTGACCAGCAACGGCGACATCGTCAACGACGATCCTGCGCGCCGAGAACAAGCTGGAGAAGGAATACCTGGTCGGGCTCAACCATGCCGTGACCGACGAGTTCCTGCGCGGCATGGCACGCGGCGTGCCGGTGCACGGGCAGATGACGCTGCCCTGCAGCACCGGGCGGCTTGGCAAGTTCGGGTTCCGCATCGTGCTGGTGCAGGGCCTCAACCGGCAGATCCGGCTGATGGCGCAGCACTTCGGCCACCGGGTCAAGCGCCTGATGCGCGTGCGCATCGGCAACGTCAAGCTGGCGCACCTCAAGACCGGGCAGTGGCGCAACCTCACCGACGCCGAGCTGCAGGGCCTGCTGCCCGGCCGCAGCGACTGGTGATGCGCGTCCGGGCGGTGCGGCGTGTCGCCGGCTTCAAGCCGCCACGTCCAGGTCGAGCCCGCTGCACGAGTCCGCGGCCGCCGCCGGCGTAGATCACCGCGTCACATCCCCCTGCCTATCGTCGCCGACAGCCACAAGGAATTGCAGTCGATGCCCCGCCTCGCTCCCTGGACCCCCGTTACCCTCGCCACCGTCTTCGTCGTCGCGCTGGTGGCCTGCACGCGCGAACCCGAACCCGCCACGCCCGCGGCCGACGCCACGGCGCCCGCCGGCGCTGCGCCCGCGCCGGCCCCGGTCGCACTGGAGGACGTGGTGGAGACCACGCCCGACTACATCATCGGCATCAGCTACCCGCCGGGCGTGGCGCGCCACCCCGCCCTGGCCGCCGAGCTCAAGCGCTACGCCGATGGCGCCCGCTCGGAACTGATGGAGGCCGTGGACGAGCGCGGCACGGACTCCGGCGCCGGCCTCTACGACCTCTCGCTGTCGTTCACCGAGGTGCTGGACAGCCCGCAGCTCGTGGCGGTGGCTGCCGACGGCAGCATGTACACCGGCGGCGCGCACGGGGCGCCCTTGCTGGCCCGGTTCGTATGGCTGCCGCAGCAGCAGCGGATGCTGCGCGCGCAGGACCTGATCCCCGACCCGGCCGGTTGGCAGGCGGTTTCGGCGCACGTGCGCGAACAGCTGCATACCGCACTGTCGCAGCGCATCGACGCCGACCGGCTGCCGCCGGAGCAGCGTGCCGAGGTGGTGCGCACCGCGGGCGGCATGATCGACGACGGCACGGAGGCCGATCCGGAGAACTTCGCCCAGTTCGAGCCCGTGGCGCGCGCCGACGGCAAGCTGACCGGGCTGCGGTTCGTGTTCCCGCCGTACCAGGTCGGCCCCTATTCGGATGGCACGCAGAGCGTGCAGGTGTCCTCGGCGGTGCTGCTGCCGCACGTCGCGGCCGAATACCGCGACCTGTTCGCCGGCGGCTGAGCGGCGCGACACACCGCGCTTCCAGACCCAGACCCAGACGCCATGTCCAATGCCCTGGTCTGGTTGCGCAACGACCTGCGACTGGCCGACAACCCGGCGTTTCGGGCCGCGCTGGAGGCGGGCCATACGCCTATCCCGGTCTATATCCACGCACCGTCCGAGCATGGCGACTGGCCCCCCGGCGCCGCCTCCAACGCCTGGCTGCACCGCTCGCTGGCCTCGTTGTCCGATGCACTGGTTGCGCGCGGCAGCCGCCTGCGGCTGTTCGTCGGCCCCAGCCTGGAGACCCTGCGCACCCTGGTGGCGGCGACCGATGCCCGCGCGGTGTTCTGGAACCGCCGCTACGAGCCGGCACTGGAGCAGCGCGACACCCGGATCAAGAAGGCGCTGCGATCGCAGGGGCTGGAGGTGGAGAGCTTCAACGGCGCGCTGCTGTTCGAGCCGTGGACGGTATCGACCCGGCAGGACACGCCGTTCCGTGTATTCACGCCGTTCTGGAAGGCGGCACAGGCGCACTGGCGGATCCCCGCTTGCGAGCCTGCGCCGGACTCGCTGTCGTCGACCGATGCCGGGCCGGCCGGCGTGCCCCTGGAGGCTCTGAAGCTGGTGCCCACGCCGGCGTGGGACGCGGGCTTCTGGACGCACTGGCAGCCGGGCGAGGCGGGCGCGGCCGAGGCGCTGGAGGCGTTCGTCGAAGGTGCGCTGCATGCCTATGCCGACGATCGCGACCGGCCCGACCGCGTCGGCACCTCGCGTCTGTCGCCGCACCTGCATTTCGGCGAGATCGCGCCCTGGCGCGTGGTGCACGCGCTGGAGTCGGCACGCTCGGCCGCTACCGCACGCCATGTGGACACGGCCATCAAGGAACTGGGTTGGCGCGAATTCGCGCACCACCTGCTGCACCATTTCCCCGAGACGCCGGAGTCCGACTTCAACCCGCGGTTCGAAGGGTTCGAGTGGGTGTCGCCGCCGCGTGCCGACCTGCGACGCCTGGCGCCAAGGCCGCACCGGCGTGCCGATCGTCGATGCCGGGCATGCGCGAACTCTGGGCCACCGGCTGGATGCACAACCGCGTGCGCATGATCGTCGGCAGCTTCCTGACCAAGCACCTGCGCGTGCACTGGTGGCACGGCGCGCGCTGGTTCTGGGACACGCTGGTGGACGCCGACCTGGCCAACAACACGCTGGGCTGGCAGTGGATGGCCGGCACCGGGGCGGACGCCGCGCCGTACTTCCGCGTGTTCAACCCGGTAACCCAGGCGCGAGAGGTTCGACCCGCAGGGCGAGTACATCGCGCCGCTGGGTGCCCGAGCTGGCGGCGTTGCCGGTGCCGGCGCGCTTTGCCCCGTGGCGCACGCCCGAGCTGCTGCGCGACCACGCCCCCGGATACCCCCGCCAGCCCATCGTGGACCTGGCCAAGGGACGCGATGCGGCGCTGGAGGCGTACCGCCGCCAGCGTGAGCGGGTCGCGCAGGCGGAATGAGCGCGGCAGCCTTTTGATGTGACCGGCGTTCCCGGGTGTGTCCGCGCCCGGCCCCCGCATCCCGCACGGTTGCTGAATGCGCGGCGCGGCCGTCACCCCTCAAAGACGATGCCCGCCCTATGTTGGCGGCCGCCCCGGGCATACGCCCGCGTCCCTCACCCGGCCTCGCGGCCCCGCAGAAGGAAACCTTATGAAGAACCACACCAAGCTCGCACTGGCTGCCGCCCTCATGGCCACCGGCCTGGCCGGTTGCGCCACCACCGGTGGCGGCTACTACGGCGGCCAGCCGCATCAGCAGTACCCGTCGCAGCAGCAGGACGTGAATCGCACCCAGCGCGGCGCCCTCATCGGCGCGGCCGTGGGCGCGGTGGCCGGCCTGCTCAGCGGCGATGACGCCACCGAGCGCCGTCAGCGCGCACTGGTCGGTGCCGGTGTTGGTGGCCTGGCCGGTGGCGCCATCGGCAACTACCAGGACCGCCAGGAGCGCGCGCTGCGCGAGAGCATGGCCGGCACCGGTGTCGAGGTGGTCCGCCAGGGCGACAACATCACCCTGAACATGCCCAGCAACATCACCTTCGGTTTCGACCAGTCCAACCTGCAGCCGCAGTTCTACCCGGTGCTGGACAACGTCGCCCGCACCCTCAACGAGTACAACCAGACCATCGTCGAGGTGGCCGGCCACACCGACAGCCAGGGCACCGACCAGTACAACCAGGCGCTGTCCGAGCGCCGCGCCGCGGCGGTCGCCAGCTATCTGACCGGCAAGGGCGTCATGCGCGACCGCATGATCACCATCGGTGCCGGCGAAAGCCGCCCGGTCGCCAGCAATGACACCGAGGCCGGCCGCGCGCAGAACCGTCGCGTCGAGATCACCCTGGTGCCGCTGCGCTCCTGATCGCGATCATGACCGGGCCGGCAGGGACGCCGGCATCGGGATAAGGGAGACGGCCACCTTCGGGTGGCCGTTTTCGCTTTCCGGGCCGTGAAAAAAATTAACGGTCCAGCCGCTGGAATCCGAACAGCGCCGACAGCGGATGCCTGCGACGCTCGATCAGGGCCCGCAACAGGCCGGCCCCGACCATGCTGTAGGTGATGCCGTTGCCGCCGTAGGCCATGGCGAAATGCACGCGACGGCCGTGCTGCGGGTGCGGGCCGAAGAAGGGCAGGCCGTCGGCGGTCTCCGCGAACGTGCCGGCCCAGGCGAACGCGGGCGTCAGCTCCAGCTGCGGGAAGAGCCTTGGCCACGCGCTTGACCAGCGTGCGCGCCTTCTTCTCCACCCGTGCGTCGCGGCGCTTGGGGATGTCGACGCTGTCGTCCTCGCCGCCGACCAGCAGCCGCCCGTCGCCGGTGCTGCGCAGGTACAGGTAGGGCCGCGCGGACTCCCAGACCATGGTGCCGGCGAGTGCCCGCAGCCACTCCGGTTCGACCGGGTCGGTGATGAAGGCGTAGCTGCTGCGGTTGCGGGCCACGTGCTGGTCGATCCACTGCTGGCAGGCATAGCCGGCGGCGAACACCACGTGCCCGGCGCGCACCACGGCACCATCGCCCGTATGCAGGGTCACGCTGCGTTGCGTGGCGTCGATGCGCGCCACGCAGGTGCGGTCGTGCACGGCGGTGCCGCCGCGCTGCAGGCGCGCCAGCAGGCGGTACGCCATGCGGTAGGGGTCCAGGCGCGCGGCGAGGTGGCTGAGGATCGCGCCGGGCGCGTCCACGCCGTAGTCGCGGCGCAGCGCCTCGGCCCCGAGCCATTCCACGTCGAACCCATGGGCGGCGCGCATCGCCAGTTCGTCCTCGCAGGTCGCCGCATGCCGGCGCTTGCTGGCGTAGTACAGGCTGTCCATGCGGCCGAAGTCGACGTCGCGCAGCCCGCCGGCCAGTGCCTGCAGCATCGGGATGGCCTCGGCGCACGCCTGGTAGGCCATGACGGCGTCGTCCTCGCCGAACTCGCGCGCCAGGTCGACCAGGTGGGTGTCGATCTCGTACTGCAGCAGCGCCGTGCTGGCGGCCGAGCTGCCCCAGCCGACGTCGCGCTGCTCCAGCACCACCACCTCGTGCCCGTGCGAGGCCAGCTCGTCGGCGATCAGGGCGCCGGTGATGCCACCACCGATCACGGCCACGTCGCATCGCACATCGCGCTCCAGGCGCGGAAAGGCATGCATCAGGCCGTTCTTGATGGCCCAGTAGGGATAACCGCTCTTGAGGTCCATGCGCCTGCGTCATGAAAAGGTGGCACAGCCTGCGAACACCCGCGTCGGGGGCAGGTGAGGGCGGTGGCCTTTGCGGGCCGCTGACACCGCGCTGCGTACGGTGCGCCGATGGCCGACCACGCCCACGACCACCACTCCGGCGACGACCTCATCGTGCTGCGGCGCGAGGGCCTGTACTGTCCCGCTGGCGACTTCTACATCGACCCGTGGCGCCCGGTGACGCGTGCGGTGATCACGCACGGCCACGGCGACCATGCGCGTGGCGGCATGGGCCAGTACCACTCCACGCGCGAGGGTCTGCCCATCCTCCGGTGGCGGCTGGGCGACCAGGCCTACCACCTGCACGACTACGGCGAGGCGTTCCGCTTGGGCGACGCGACAGTGTCGCTGCATCCGGCGGGGCATGTGCTGGGCTCGGCGCAGGTGCGGATCGAAGCGGGCGGGCAGGTCTGGGTGGCCTCGGGCGACTACAAGCGCCAGCCCGATCCCACCTGCGCGCCGTTCGAGGTGGTGCCGTGCGATGTCTTCATCACCGAGGCCACGTTCGGCTTGCCGGTGTACCGGTGGCCGGACACGACGGAGGTCGCGCGCGAGATCGTCGCCTGGCGCGGCCAGTGCGCTGCGCGTGGGGAAGCAGCGGTCCTGCTGTGCTATGCCCTGGGCAAGGCGCAGCGGCTGCTGGCCGAACTGGGCCGCGTCACCGACCAGCCGGCGTGGCTGCACGGCGCGGTGGCCACGGGCGTGGAGGTCTACCGGCAGGCCGGCATCGACATGCTGGCCACGCATGCGGTGAGCGAGGCCGACAAGGGCAGCGAGTTCGCCGGCCGTCTCGTTCTGGCGCCACCCTCGGCCGCCGGCAGCCCGTGGATGCGACGGTTCCGCAAGTCGCAGGTGGGCTTCGCCTCGGGCTGGATGCGCATCCGTGGCAATCGCCGGCGGCGCAACTACGACCGCGGGTTCCAGGTGTCCGACCACGCCGACTGGCCCGACCTGATGCGGACCATCCGCGAGACCGGCGCACGCCGGGTGATCGCCACCCACGGCAACACCGACGCCATCATCCGCGCGCTCAACGAGGACGGAATCGCCGCCGAGGCCTTCCGTACCGATTACGGGGACGAGTCGTGAAGCGTTTCGCCGCGCTCTACCGCGAACTGGGCGAGGCCACAGGCACGCTCGACAAGCGTGCCGCGCTGGTCGCCTATTTCCGCGACGCTCCGCCAGAGGACGCGGCCTGGGCGTTGTGGCTGCTGTCGGGCGGCAAGCTGCGGCGCATTGCCGGCAGCGGCGAACTGCGGCAGTGGATCGAGGAGGCCAGCGGCCATCCGGCCTGGCTGGTGGAGGACAGCTACCACCACGTCGGCGATCTTGCCGAAACCGTGACGCTGCTGCTGGATGACCCGCCGCTGCAGGACGATCGCCCGCTGCACGACTGGATCGAGAACACCTTGCTGCCGGTGGCCGGCGGCGCGCCCGAGGTGCGGCGCGAGGCGGTGCTGTCGGGCTGGCGCGTGCTCGGCTTCGACGAGCGCCTGGCGTTCAACAAGCTGCTGACGGGCGCGCTGCGCATCGGCGTGTCCCAGCGCACCGTGCAGCAGGCGCTGGCGGAGATGTCGGGTGTGGACATCGCCCGGATCGCGCAGCGCATGCTGGGCGAATGGCAGCCGTCGCCGGGGTTCCTGGCGCAGCTGCTTTCGCCCGACGAGCTGCCCGGCGACCGCCAGCAGCCGTACCCGTTCTTCCTGGCCTCGCCGCTTGAGCAGGACGCCACGGCGCTGGGCGCTATCGGCGAGTGGCTGCTGGAGTGGAAGTGGGACGGCATCCGGCTGCAGCTGATCCGGCGCGACGGCGAGGTGGCGCTGTGGTCGCGCGGCGAGGAGCGGCTGGACGGGCGGTTTCCCGAGATCGAGGCCGCCGCCGCCACGCTTCCGTCCGACTGCGTGATCGACGGCGAGCTGCTGGCCTGGCAGGGCGAGGCCGACCAGCCGCAGCCGTTCACCGCACTGCAGACCCGCATCCAGCGCCGCAAGCCGGGCCCGAAGACGCTGGCGTCCACCCCGGTCCGGGTGCTGGCCTACGACCTGCTGGAGCATGCCGGCGAGGACTGGCGCGAGCGCCCGCTGATGGAACGCCGGGCGCGCCTGGCCGAGGTGCTGGCGGTGCACGGCGATCCGCGCATCGCGCTGTCGCCGCAGGTGGACGCGGGCGGCTGGGACGAGGCCGCGCAGCTGCGCGACGCCGCCCGCGAGCGCGGCGTGGAAGGGCTGATGCTCAAGCGTGCCGATTCGACCTACCAGTCCGGCCGCCGCCGCGGCGACTGGTGGAAGTGGAAGATCGACCCGCTGACCATCGATGCGGTGCTCATCTACGCGCAGGCCGGGCACGGCCGCCGCAGCAACCTCTACACCGATTACACGTTCGGTTTATGGGACGGCGATGCGCTGGTGCCGGTTGCCAAGGCGTACTCGGGCCTGGACGACAAGGAGATCGCCCGGCTCGATCAACTGGATCCGCAGGCACACCCTCGAACGCTTCGGCCCGGTGCGGTCGGTGCAGGGCGTGCACGTGTTCGAGCTGGGTTTCGAGGCGGTGAACCGGTCCACGCGCCACAAGTCGGGGATCGCGGTGCGCTTTCCCGCGGATCCTGCGCTGGCGCCATGACAAGCCGGCGAGCGAGGCCGACCGGCTCGATACGCTCAAGGCGCTGGCGCGATGACGCCGCCCGCGGAACGCGCGCCGTCCAAACGCGCGCTCGACGGCGGCGCGGCAACGGTTGGCGGGCTGGTTTGCGCGCACGCGGCTGGACGCCGCTGCCGTTCCAGCGCCGCATGTGGCGCGCTGTACCTGGACGGCGGCAGCGGCCTGCTGCACACCCCGACCGGCAGCGGCAAGACGCTGGCGGCGTTCGGCGGCCCGCTGCTCGAGGCGCTGGCGTCGCAGCGCGGGCGTGCCTCCGGCGTGCAACCGACGCCGTCGAAGCGACGCCGCGTGTCGCCCGAGGCTGCGCTAAGGTGCTGTGGATCACCCCGCTGCGCGCGCTCGCCGCCGACACGCTGCGCGCGCTGCGCGAGCCGATCGACGCGCTGGGCCTCGACTGGCAGGTCGGCCTGCGCACCGGCGATGCCAGCGCGCGCGACAAGCGCCTGGCGCGCGCCGGGCAAGCTCGACGTGCTGGTCACCACCCCGGAATCGCTGTCGCTGCTGCTGTCCTATCCGGACACCGCGCGCGCAGTTCGGCGGCCTGCGCTGCGTCATCGTCGACGAGTGGCACGAGCTGCTCGGCAACAAGCGCGGCGTGCTGCTGCAGCTTGCGCTGGCGCGGTTGCGCGCGCTGGCGCCCGCGCTGCGGATCTGGGGCCTGTCGGCGACGCTGGGCAACCTGGACGAGGCGCGCGACGTGCTGCTGCCGCACGCTGCCGGACGCGCCGATCGGTCGCCGGCGTCGCGCCGCGACCGCTGACCCTGCGACACGCTGCTCCCCGGACGCGGGCGAGCGCTTCCCGTGGGCCGGCCACCTCGGCCTGTCGCAGCTGCAGCGCGTGGTCGAGCGCCTGCTCGCCGTGCGCACCAGCCTGCTGTTCGCCAACACCCGCTCGCAGGCCGAGCTGTGGCACCAGGCGCTGTCGGCGGTGTGGCCCGAGGACGCCGGACACGCTCGCGCTGCACCACGGCTCGCTCGACCCGAAGCTGCGCGCCGCGGCCGAGGCAGGGCCTGCGCGACGGCAGCGTCCGCTGCGTCGTCGCGACTTCCAGCCTCGACCTGGGCGTGGACTTTCCCGCCGTCGACCAGGTGCTGCAGATCGGCAGCCCCAAGGGCGTCGGCGCGCCTGCTGCAACGCGCCGGCCGCGCGCCGCACCGGCCGGGCGAGGCCGGGCACGATCGTCTGCGTGCCCACGCATGCACTGGAGCTGGTCGAATACGCCGCCGCGCGCAGCGCGATGGCGCGCGGCGACGATCGAAGCGCGCCCGCCGCCGCGGCTGTCGCCTGGACGTGCTGGCCCAGCACTGCGTGACGCTGGCGCTGGGCGGCGGCTTCGACGCGCGACGCGCTGCTCGCCGAAGTGCGCGGCACGCACGCCTTCGCCGCGCTGGACGACGCGACCTGGCAGGCCGTGCTCGACTTCATCGTGCAGGGCGGCCGGCGCTGGCGCACTACCCCGACTACCGCCGCGTGGTGCGCGACGACGACGGCGTCTATCGCGTCGACCGACCGCCGCGTCGCGTTCCGCCACCGGCTGTCGATCGGCACCATCACCAGCGACGGCCGCGTGTCGGTGAAGTTCGCTCAAGGGCGGCGGCCTGGGCGCGGTCGAGGAGAGCTTCATCGGCGCGGCTGCGCCGCGGCGACCGCTTCCAGTTCGCCGGCCGCACGCTGGAGCTGGTGCGGCTGGAGGACATGACCGCCTACGTGCGCCGTCGCCAGGCAAGCGACGGCACGCGTGCCGAAGCTGGCAGGGCGGCCGCATGCCGCTGTCGAGCGAGCTCGGCGCACGAGGTCGCAGCGCGTCTTGGCCGAGCCCGCGCGACACGCCCGAGCTGCGCGCGATCGCGCCGCTGCTCGCGCTGCAGGCGCAGCTGTCCGCGCTGCCCGACGCCGGACCGCCTGCTGGTCGAGACGGCTGCACGCGCCGCGACGGCTGCCACCTGTTCCTGTTTCCGTTCGCCGGCCGGCTCGTGCACGAAGGGCTGGCGGCGCTGCTGGCGCTGCGCTGGGGCCGGCTGCGCCGCAACACCTTCACCTTCGCGGTCAACGACTACGGCCTGGCGCTGTCGCCGGCGCAGGCGAGGCATCGCTGGACGACGCCGAGCTGCGCGGCGCTGCTGACGCCGGACGCGCTGCTCGAAGACCTGCGCGAGAGCCTCAACCTCGGCGAGCTGGCGCGCCGCCAGTTCCGCGACATCGCGCGCGTCGCCGGCCTGCTGCCGCCCGTCGTTGCCGGGCCGCGCGCCGCGTTCGATGCGCCAGCTGCAGGCGTCCAGCGGGCTGCTGTTCGACGTGCTGCGCGCAGCTACGATCCCGACCACCTGCTGCTGGCGCAGGCCGAGCGCGAGGTGTTCGCCGCGCCAGCTCGAGGTGCGACGGCTGCGCGACACGCTGGAGGATTGCGCCGGCCGCACGCTGGACCTGCGCGACGCCGCGCAGCGCTCACGCCGCTGTCGTTCCCGCTGTGGGCCGAGAGCGTGCGCGGCCAGCCTCAGCACCGAGGACTGGAGCACGCGCGTGCGCCGCGCCGCCGCAGCAGCTGGAGAAACGCATGGTGGCTGAGCCGGCACGGACCGCGTCGACCTGCGCATCGCCGGCGAGACGGTGCGGCTGCTACGCCGATCGCGCGCTGTACTGGCCGCGCGGCGGCGGCTGCTGCATCGCCGACCTGCACCTGGGCAAGGGCGACGTGTTCCGCGCGCGCCGGCATCGCGCTGCCGCGCGGCGGCACCGCGCACGACCTGCGCGGCTCGACGCGCTGCTCGAGGCCACGCGGCGCGCGCGGCTGCTGGTGCTCGGCGACATGCTGCACGGCCCGGCACCGACGCCGCGTGGCGCACGCACATGGCGGCAGTGGCGCGACGGCACCACGCCGGGTTGCACGTCGCGGTGGTCGCGGCAACCACGACCGCGCGCTGGCGCGGGCCGACCTCGGCATCGAACTGCTGGGCGAGGCGTGCGACGACGGCGCCGTTCGTGCTGCGCCATGCGCCCGAGGCCGCGACCCGCGCGGCCACGTGCTGTGCGGCCACCTGCACCCGGTGCTGACGCTGCCCGGCATGCGCCGGCGCTGGCCGGCGTTCTGGCTGCGCGCCGGGGCTGCACGGTGCTGCCGGCGTTCTCCGCCTTCACCGGCGGAGCGCTTGTCTCGCCGCGTCCCGGCGAGGCGGTGGCCATCTGCGTGCAGGGACAGCTGACGCTGCTGCGCGGCTGACCACAGCCTCGCAGTGGACCGGCGCTGGCGGGGCGGGCGTGCCCCGGCGGCCCCGTCGCACCGTCGATGGGCGCCGCGGTGGTGACTCCGGCAGTGCCCTCCACCTGGATCCTCGCGGCGCGCCACTCAGGCGTGCGACCATCCGGGCGTTCTGAAGCCGGCCCCGGCGCGGTCGATATCCGCTACGGCGGGACGGGTAGCCGTACCGGAGCGGGTTCGCGCCCGTTTCACGCGCATCGGGCCAGCGTCGCAGGCCTGTCCTCGAAAGGCAGCGGGGTTCATGGACAACGCAACCAGGGAAGCGGGATTCGAGCAGGCGCTGGTCGGGCTGGCGCATGCCACCAGCCGGATGCACGATGGCGACGACCATATCCTGAGGGTGGTGTTGGAAACCGCCGCCTCGGCGCTGGACGTTGACCGTGTGAATGTCTGGCGCGTCGACGAGCCGGCCGGGGTGCTGCGTTGCGTCCACGGGTTCGACCGCCGCCGTGGGAGTCACCAGCCCGAGCCCGGCGACCACCTGGACCTGGCCGCGCCCTACGTGGCATCGCTGCTGGGCTCGCGCGTGGTGCACGCCGAGGATGTCGGCGACGCGCAACATGCGGACAACTGCCTTGGCCGCTACCTGCGGCGGCACGGCGTGATCGCCACGATGGATGCGCCGATCCGCACGGCCGATGGCGTGGTGGGCGTGATCTGCCACGAGATGGTCGGCACGCCGCGCGTGTGGACGCCGTCCGAGCGTGCGTTCGCGGCGAGCATCGGCGACCACCTTGCGCTGATTCACGAACGAGAGCAGCGCACGGCCGCCGACGCGTCGCTGCAGACGCTGGCCGACCACGACCCCACGACCCGCCTGCCCAACCGGTACTGCGTGATCGAGTGGCTGCAGGCCCTGGGCACTACCAGCCCGGCGGCGCTGTCGACGCTGTCGGTGATCCACCTGCAGTTGGACCTGGCCGCCGCCACGGGCCCGCGCGCCGATGAGGTGGAAACCGTGCTGCATACCGCCGCCGACCGGCTGCGAAGCGCGGCCGGTGCCCAGGGGCAGCTGGGTCGGGTCGGCAATGACGCCTTCCTGCTCATCCCGCGGGCAGGCCTTGAGGAGGACGCACTGGCGGCGCTGGCCCGCCGTTGCCTGGCGGCCATCGAGGACGACCTGGCCTCCGAACCCGGCATCCATTGCGAAGCTTCGGCCGGCATCGCCTTCGCCCGCGACCTGCACGCGTGGTCGCCGGAAACCCTGCTGCATCACGCGGAACTCGCCAGTCGGCGCGCACAGCGCCAGGGCGGAACGCGGCTGGCCGTGTTCGATGCCGGGCACTTCGAATCGCTGCGTCTGGGTGCCGAGCGCGAGAACGCGTTGCGGCAGGCCTTCACCCGCCAGGAATTCGAAGTCCACTTCCAGCCCGAGGTGGACCTCCTGACCGGCCAGTGCCTGTCAGCCGAAGCCCTGCTGCGCTGGCAATGCGATGGTCGCCTGGTGCCGGCCTCCGAATTCATCGGCACCATCGAGGCCAGCGACCTGGTGATGCCGGTGGGGCGCTGGGTGCTGGAGCGGGCCTGCCAGCTCGCGTCGCGTTGGCCGGACCCGCGCCTGCGGGTACGGGTCAACGTGTCGGCGCGGCAGTTCGACGATGACGGCCTGGTCGACCAGGTCGCGGGCGCACTGCGGCGCAGCGGCCTGGCGCCCTCGCGGCTGTGCCTGGAGCTGACCGAGACGGCGGTGATGGACACCATCGGCGGCGCGGCGGCGCTGGGCCGCCTTCGTGCGCTGGGCGTCGGCCTGGCGATCGATGACTTCGGCACGGGGCACTCGTCGCTGGCCTACCTCAAGGCGCTGCCGATCGACACGATCAAGATCGACCGGTCGTTCGTGCGGGCCCTGCCGGACGATCCCTTCGACCAGGCCATCCTCGAAGCCGTCGTGCACATGGCGCAGCGGCTGCAACTGGAGGTGGTGGCCGAAGGCGTGGAGGACGCCCGCCAGCGCGATGCGCTGCTGCGGCTGGGGGTGGGGCGGGCGCAGGGGTACCTGTTTGCGCCGGCGCTGTCGCCCGAGCGTTTCCACCAGTACGTGGTGGCGCAGAACGGCGTCACCCCGGATGTGCCGTCGCCCGCGGCGTTGACGACGCCTGGGCGGTAATTGCAGGTTTAGCGCGATGGGTCCGCCCACGCAAATCCAAGCCCGCCATAACCCCCTGCCCACGATGAACCCCGACCTGGACATCGCGAGCGACCCCCTGATGGGCGCGCGCTCGAAGTCGCCCCTGCGGTCGATGCTGGCGCTGTTCCGCAGCTCCTGGTCGCGGCTGGAGCCCGCTGACCGCCAGCGCCTGGTGCGCCTTCAGGTCTCGCTGACGCAACCGGCCATGGCCACGGTCATGGTGGGTGGCGCATTGCTGCTGATCCTGCTGGGGTGCATGGAACTGCTCGGGTGGGTGGCGGGCATCGGCTACCGGCCGGCCGTGACGATTGCCGTGGGCTGCGCCCTGGCGCTGGTGCCCATGGTGGTGTGGTGGCTCAGCCGCTGGTACCTGCGGGTGGGCCTGCTGCTGGCCTATACCTCGGTGCTGGCAGTGTTCCTTTCGATTCCGGTGCCGGGTGAGATCCCGCAACTGGCCTTCCGTACAGGCCTGTTCAACATGCTCCCCATCGCCATCCTGGCGCTGCTGGTCAGGCGGCGTGCCATGGCGGTGTTCATCGTGCTGGTGCTGCTGCTGAGCCTGGTGCGCGTGCGCGTGCATGGTGCGCCGGCGGCGGGGGAAACGCTGTACTGGTTCTACATCTTCGCGACGCTGGGGTTTGGCTGGATGTTGCGCCGCTACCGCTCCGAGTTCGCTGCCCGCGCCTACCTGCAGAGCATGGAGCTGTGGCGGCAGGCGCGGACCGACCCGCTGACCGGCCTGCTCAACCGGAGCGGATGGGAAGGCCTCGCCTCGCGCGCCCTTGCGGCCGAGCCGGTGCGTCACGCCACGCGCCCGGGCTGCCTGGTGTTCCTGGACATCGATCACTTCAAACAGGTCAACGACACCCACGGCCACCAGGCCGGTGATGACGCGCTGGCGGCGCTGGGCCGGATCATCCGCCACCGCCAGGGCAAGGGCTATGTGGCGGCGCGGTTGGGCGGGGAGGAATTCGTGGTGCTGGCGTGCCACGCTTCGCTGCAGGAGGCGTGGCGTTTCGCCGAACGGGTGCGTGCGGACTTCGCGCTCGCGCAGGAGGCGCTGGGCTGCACGCTCAGCGGCGGTCTGGCAGAACGACTGCCCGGCGAATCGCTGTCCTCCATGCTGCGCCGCGCCGACGACGCGCTGTACCGCGCCAAGAGCACCGGCCGCGACCGCCTGCTGGTGGCGCGTGCAGGGGCCGCGGCGGAGGAAGGGCAGCCGGCGGGTTCAGCCGCGTGAGCGGGTGGAGGCCCGCGCCGCCGTCCGCCTTCAGATCGCCCCGGTCAACACCCTCGCGCAATCGGCATCCAGCTTGAGCGTCGCGATGGCATCGGCGCGGGTGACACCGCGGGTCAGGATGGCCAGCGGCAGTCCGGACTCGCGTGCGGCACGCGCGAAGCGGTAGCCCGAATACACCATCAGCGACGACCCCACCACCAGCATCGCATCGGCCGCCGCCAGCATGGCCGACGCATCGGCGACGCGCTGGCGAGGGACGTTCTCGCCGAAAAAGACCACGTCCGGCTCGAGCATCCCGCCGCAGCGCAGGCAGTGGGGGATGCGGAAGCGATCGAACGCGACGCCGTCCAGCTCGGCATCGCCATCGGGCGCGCGCTCGGCATGCAGCCCGCTCCAATCCGGATTGGCGGCGTGCAACCGGGCCTGCAACGCGGCGCGCGCCGAGCGATCGCCGCACTGCAGGCACACCACCGTGCCGATGCGGCCGTGCAGGTCGATGGCGCCCACGCTGCCGGCACGCTGGTGCAGGCCGTCGACGTTCTGCGTAACCAGCCCGGACAGGCGGCCGCGATGGCCGGCGTCGGCCAGGGCGTGGTGGGCGGGGTTGGCCCGGGCGCGGTCCACCATCGGCCAGCCCACGAAGCTGCGCGCCCAGTAGCGCGCGCGTGCGGCCGGGTCGGCGGTAAACGCCTGCCAGGTGATCGGCGTGCGCCCCTTCCATGCCCCGTCCGCGCTGCGGTAATCGGGGATGCCCGAGCCGGTGCTGCACCCGGCACCGGTCAGGACGAACACGCGGCGATGCGGGGCCAGCCAGTCGCGCAGGCGCGTCGCGGCCGCCTCGTCATGGTCGTGCCGATCGCAGGGATCGGGCCGGGTAGGGGTGGGCACGGGCATCGTTTCCGCGCTGCGCGAGATATGCCCGACCCGGCCAGCCTGCTCCTGTCCGGCCACGATCGGGCTGCCCTGGCGGGGCGAAGGGCGGGGCGGGTCGATCGGGGATCCATCGGATTCACGCATCGCGGGAACGACGACCCGAGTCAATTTTCCGCCGCCCGACGCCTGCCTAGGGCGTGCGTCGGGCGCCCTTGGCAGGCGCAGGCCGCGTGGCTTTCCGAGCCGCCTTCGGCTTGGCCGCGCGAGCGGTTTTTTGCGCGGTGCCGGCACGCGCGGCGGGCGCTGCGCGGGTGGCCTGTGCAGCGGCCTTGCCGGGCGCGCGCTTGCGCGGTGCCGCTGCGGCAGGACGCGGCGCTGAAGCCCCGCGTGCGCTGCGCAGTTCAGCCGTCAGCGCATCCACGCGCCGGCTCAGCTCGGCCAGGTCGTTGCGGTCGGGCACGCCCATGCGCAGCAACGTGCGGTGGACGCGATCCTCCAGTCCCTTTTCCAGCTTGTCCCAGCCGTCCAGCGCCCGGTCGCGCGCAGTTTCCACGGTGCTCTCGACGGTGCGGCGCGCGGTCCGTGCCTGCTGGTCGGCAAAGCGCCTGGCGTTCTGCTCCAGTCCCATGCCCTCGCGGACCAGTCCCTCGAACAGGCGCGTGCCCTCGGCCTGCGCACGGTTGAACGCACCCATGCCCGCGAGCCAGATCTGCTGGGCGGATTCGCTCAGCGAGCGGGTCAGCTGTTCGGCCTGCGAAGCGGTGTCGTGGTGGGCGCCTGCGTTGGAGCCGGCACCGCCGGATGTGCGGCGGGATGATGTCTTGCGGGTAGCCATGCGACCTCCGGAATCGGAACGGATGGGACTGCCACCCTTGCCGGGCGGGCTAGAGCTTTCACACCAGTCGTGCGTTCAAACCTGCCGCCACGCCACGCGCTCAGCCGAAGCGCTCGCCCAGGACGCGGTGGATCTCGGACTCGATCGGCCCCTTCATCGCGCCCAGCAGGAAGCCCAGCTGCGCGGTGACGTGCAGTTCCTGCGGCGCCAGCGCGATGTGGCCGTCCACGCCGCTGCGGCTGAAGTTGAGGATGTCGCCCTGCCACGTGCACGTCACGCCGAAGCGGTCGGCGAGCTTGTCGGCGACCTCCTGCACGGCGACGCGCGCCTGGGCAGGGGTCAGCGAATGGGCGTGTCGGATGTCGATGCTGGACATGGGGCGGTCCACGGGGGCGGGGGGCCATTGTGCGCGTGCGCAGGTGATGCTCCAAGCGTGCATCGCCGTCACCGCATGCTAGATTGCGGCGGCGTGAATGCCCTCCGACTGCGACGTCCCGAACACGACCACACCGACCTGGTGCTGACACCGGGCGTGCACGCCGTCGGCCGCAATGCGAGTGGGCAGCTGGCGCTGGTGGGGATCGGGCAACCGATGCTGGCCCAGCTGTGCATCGACCGCCGCGGCATCTGGATGCAGCTGGCCGCGGGCACGCGGGGCATCCATGTCAACGGCCGGCCGGTGAAGCGCATGGCCATGCTGCGCGCCGGCGATTCGATGTTCGTGGAGGGCACCGAGCTGCACCTGCTGGGCGCCGAGCCGCTGCCCGCCCCCGATGTCGACCCGCCCGATGCGTTCGAGGATGGCGGCAGCGCGGACGTGCGGCTGGTGCTGCGGGGGGTCGGCGGCGCCGCTGCACGGCCGCTGCTACCGGCTCGACCGGCCCGCCACCGTCGGCCGGTCACGCGACTGCGAGGTGCGCATCGACGAGCCGGGCCTGGCCGAGCGCCATGCGCGACTGCTGCCCCATGCCGACGGCCTGGTGCTGCGCGATCTGGGTTCGGAACAGGGCAGCCACGTCAACGGCCATGCCGTACGGCATGCGCTGCTGCAGGCGGGCGACCAGCTGGTGTTCGACGGCTGCCGGTTCGTGGTCGAAGCCCCGCGTACCGCAGGGTTGGCCGCTCCGACGGACATCGGGCCACACGACGGCGCCACGGACGAGGACGATGCAACCCCCGCCCGGACCGGTGCCGGCTCGGTGCGGCGACTGCCGTGGCTTTTGCTGGCGGCGCTGCTGCTGTCGGGTGCGCTCAGTCTGCTGCTGCTCTACGGCACGCGCTGAGGGGTCGCCTGAAGGCGATCATCCGGTGACGCGCCGCGGCGGGCCCGCCGCCCCGCGCCGTCGCTGCCACGCACGCGCCACCCGCCAGCCCAGCAGCACGGCGAGGATGGCCGCGTACAGCGCCGGCTCGCGGATGTCGGACTTCACCAGCCACCAGAAGTGCAGCACCGCCAGCACGCCGATGACGTAGACCAGCCTGTGCAGGCGCGCCCAGTTGCGGCCCAGGCGCCGGATCCAGCCTGTGGTCGAGGTGACCGCCAGCGGCACCAGCAGCAGCCACGCGGTGAAACCGACGGTGATGTAGGGACGCTTGACGATCTCCTCGAAGATCTGCGTCCAGTAGCCGCGCAGGTCCAGCACCAGGTAGGCGGCGAAGTGCAGGCTCGCGTAGAAGAACGCGTACAGCCCCAGCATGCGCCGGAAGCGCACCAGCACCGGCTGGCCGGTCAGCTGGCGCAGCGGCGTGATCGCCAGCGTGATCATCAGCAAGCGCAGCGCCCACAGGCCCAGGCGGTGCTCGATCTCCGCCACCGGGTCGGCGCCCAGCGCGCCGCTGCCGGTCTGCCGACTCCTGCCGGATCTGCCAGGCCAGGATCGCCGCCGGCGTCAGCGCCAGCAGCATGCACGAGCGGCCTTGGCGGCGATCATCGCCCGCGAGCTCGTGCGCGCCGCGGCCGCCGGGCATCAGCGCGGCGCCCGCATCAGAACCACTTCTCAGGTCCATGCCGGCGTACAGCGCCGCCACCTGCGTCGGCGTAGCCGTTGAACGGCCGGGTCGGGATGCGGTCGGCGAACAGCTTGCTGGCGGTGCCGGCGATGCGGCGCTCGGTCTTCTGGCTCCAGCGCGGATGGTCGACGGCCGGATTGACGTTGGAGAAGAACCCGTACTCGCGGCGGTTGCAGGTCGTGCCACGCGGTTTCCGGCATCTTCTCGACGAACTCGATCGCCACGATCGACTTGATGCTCTTGAACCCGTACTTCCACGGCACGACCAGCCGCAGCGGCGCGCCGTTCTGCTGCGGCAGCGGCTTGCCGTACAGCCCGGTGGCGAGGAAGGCGAGCGGATGCATCGCCTCGTCGATGCGCAGGCCCTCGCGGTACGGCCAGTCGATCGAGCGGTAGCGCGATGCCGGGCATCTGCCTGCGGATCGGCCAGCGTGGTGAAGGCGACGTACTTCGCCTTCGACGTCGGCTGCGAACCGCTTGAGCACGTCGCGCCAGCGGCACGCCCAGCCACGGGATCACCATCGACCAGCCTTCGACGCAGCGCAGCCGGTAGATGCGCTCCTCGGGCGTGAGGCCCTTGAGCAGGTCCTCGAGCGACGACGCGTGCCGGGCTTGGCGCATTCGCCGCCGACCGCGACCGACCACGGCGTGGTGCGCAGCGTCTTGCGCGCGCTGCGACGGGTCGGCCTTGCCGGTGCCGAACTCGTAGAAGTTGTTGTAGGTGGTGACGTCCTCGTAGCGGGTCAGTGTCCTCGTCGGTGCGGAAGCCGGACGCGCGCCTGCTCGGGCGTGATCGCGACCTTCGACGCGGCGGCGGGGGCGCGGCCTCGGCGCAGCCGGCCAGGGCCAGTGCGGGCGCCGCGGCCAGCGCGGCCAGCAGGCGGCGGCGGTCGCGGTAGACCGCTTCGTCGGTGATCTGCCGATGCGGGGATGCGCAGGGCGTCGCGCAGGGACATGGGCGTCTCCGGAATGGTATGGCGTCCTGTATTAGACGGATGCGGCGGTTAAAAGGATGCGCAGGGAAACCGCGGGTGGCACGCCGGGATCGGGGCGTGGTACACCGATGGCCGCCCCCCGCAGCCAGCCAGCACGGACCCTCATGGCCTCCAGGAAAAAGCCGCTGAAGCTGGCGACGTTCAATGTCAACGGCATCGGCACGCGCCTGCCGCACCTGCTGGCATGGCTGGACAAGGAAGCCCCCGACATCGTGGCGCTGCAGGAGCTGAAGGCGACCGACGATGCGTTCCCCGCCGCCGAGCTCGAAGCCGCCGGGTACGGCGCCATCTGGCACGGCCAGCGGTCATGGAACGGCGTGGCGCTGCTGGCGCGCGATTCGATGCCGGTCGAGAGCCGGCGCGGCCTGCCCGGCGATCCCGAAGACACCCAGAGCCGCTACATCGAGGCGGCCATCCACGGCATCGTCGTCGCCAGCCTCTACCTGCCCAACGGCAACCCGCAACCGGGGCCGAAGTTCGACTACAAGCTCAAATGGATGCAGCGCCTGGCCAGGCACGCCAGGTCGCTGGTCGACCTGCCGCACCCGGTCGCCCTGCTGGGCGATTTCAACGTCATCCCCACCGACCTGGACGTCTACGACCCCAGGGCCTGGCGCAAGGACGCGCTGATGCAGCCGCAGGTACGTGAGGCGTACTTCGACCTGCTGGGACAGGGCTGGACCGACGCCCTGCGCGACACCGCCGGCGCGGACGGGGTCGTCTACACGTTCTGGGATTACTTCCGCCAGCACGCCGAGCGCGACCGCGGCCTGCGCATCGACCACCTGCTGCTCAACCCGGTGCTGGCCAAGGGGCTGCAGGACGCCGGCGTGGATCGATGGGTGCGGCTGCAGGACAAGGCCAGCGACCATGCGCCGACCTGGGTGACGGTCAAGGCACCGGCGTGATGGCCACCTGCACCTTCCAGCGCCGCGCACGCACGCGCCCGGACATCCCGAACCGGTAGCCGGGCAGCGTCCGGCCCGCAGCTGCCGTAGTCTACGAGCCCTTCCAGGCCCCATACGTCATGGACCTACGCGATCTCCACCAGCTGTTCGGAAGCCTGCCGGGCAACTTCGCCGTACTCGCGGCCACTCCCGGCTTTCCGGTGGTGATGATGAGCCGCGAGCTGCGCGGTTTCGCCACCGACCCCGACAACGCGGTGGGACGTCCGGTGTTCGAGCTGTTTCCCGGGGGGGCCGATGCACCGCGCAGCGTGGCCACGCTGAAGGCGGCGTTCGAACGTGTCATCCGCGAACGCGTCGCCCACAGCCACGAGCAGCGCTTCGACGTGTTCGACCGCACCAGTGGCACGTTCCGCGAGCAGTACTGGACCGCGACCAACACGCCGATCCTGGATGACGCGGGCGAAGTGAAGTACATCCTGCACCAGGCCGAGAACGCGGCGACCGAAGGGCGTCATGGCTCCATGGCGATCCTGGATAGCGATGACCGAGGGCTTCTTCACGCTGGACCGCCAGTGGCGCTTCGACTACGTCAACCCCGAGGCGCACCGCATCCTGCGGCAGCGAGCCGGGCACGCTGATCGGCAAGGTCATCTGGGAACGGTTCCCGGGCTGGAGGGCACGGAGTTCGAGCGCAGCCTACCGCCGCACCATGGACGAGCGCGTCACGACCGACGTTTCACCGCCTTCTATCCCGGGCTGGAGCGGCTGGTACGAAGTCACGACCTTACCCGGCGCCCGAGGGCATCTCGGTCTACTTCCGCGACGTCACCGCGCGCGAAGCTGGCCGCAGGCCGAGCGCGAGCGGCTGGTCGCTCGAGTCCGAGCGGCAGCGCCGCATCTACGAGACCGCGCTCGACAACACGCCCGACTTCGTCTACGTCTTCGGCCTCGACCACCGCGCGATCTACGCCAACGAAGCGCTGCTGAAGATGTGGGGCGTGGACGACGTGCGCGGCAAGACGTGGATGGACCTGGGCTACGAGCAGTGGCACGCCGACATGCACGACCGCGAGATCGACGCAGGTCATCGCGACGCGCGCGCCGATCCGCGGCGAGATCCCGTTCACCGGCACCAACGGCCGGCGCGTCTACGACTACATCTTCGCGCCGGTGCTGGACGCCGACGGCGAGGTGGTGGCGGTCGCCGGCACCACGCGCGACGTCACCGAGCGCCAGGCCGCCGAGCAGGCGATCCGCGAGCAGGCCGAGCGCCTGGCCGAGGCCGACCGCGCCAAGGACGAGTTCCTCGCCACGCTGTCGCACGAGCTGCGCAATCCGCTGGCGCCGCTGCGCAACTCGCTCGCGCTGCTGCGGCGCACCGACCAGGCGGCCAACCGACCGCGCCGGTCCACGCGATGATGGAGCGCCAGGTCAACCACCTGGTGCGCCTGGTCGACGACCTGCTGGAGGTCTCGCGCATCAGCCGCGGCACGCTTCGCTGCGCAAGGAGCGCGTGGAGCTGGCCGCCGTCGTGCGCAACGCGGTCGAGACCAGCGAGCCCGCTGATCCGAGGCCGGCCGCCACGCGCTGCGCGTCGACCTGCCCGACGAGCCGCTCGTGGCTGGACGGCGATCCGGTGCGCCTCGCGCAGATCCTCGCCAACCTGCTCAACAACGCGGCCAAGTACACCGACGACGGCGGCCGCATCGCGGCTGCGCGCCACGAGCGCGACGGCGCGATGCGGTGATCAGCGTGCGCGACAACGGCATCGGCATCGAGCCGGCGGAGCTGCCGCGCATGTTCGAGATGTTCAGCCGCGGCGACCGCGACAGCAGCCGCGCCCAGGGCGGCCTCGGCATCGGCCTGGCGCTGTCGCGGCGGCTGGCGATGCTGCATGGCGGCACGCTGGAGGCCAGCAGCGACGGCCCCGGACGCGGCAGCGAGTTCATCCTCGAGCTTCCGGGTCCCTTCGTCGACCCGTCGGCGGACTGCCGCCCACGGCGATTCCCGAGGAGTTGCGATTGTCGCTGCGGGCGCTCGTGGCCGACGACAACCGCGATGCCGGCAACAGCCTGGCCGACGCGCTGCGGCTGTTCGGCGCACAGGTGCACGTGGCGGACGACGGCGCCGAAGCATTGCGGCAGTTCGACTCGCTGGCCCCGGACGTCGCCATCCTCGACATCGGCATGCCGCGGGTGACCGGCTACGACGTGGCGCAGGCCCTGCGTGGCCGCGACGTCCGGGTGCCCCTGATCGCGCTGACCGGTTGGGGCCAGGCCAGCGACCGCGACCGGGCCATCGCCGCGGGCTTCGACCATCACCTGGTCAAGCCCGTCGCCATCCCGGTGCTGGTGAGGCTGCTGGCGTCATTGGAGCGCGGCGGTCGGTCCGCGGACGCCTAGCCCGGCGTCCACCCCTCGATAACGCGAACCCACGGGGCTGTAGCGCCGCCCGCGTGTCGCTCAGGCCGGGTCCAGCGCGCTGGCGAAGCTGGCCTCGACCCGGTTCCGGTCGGCCCGCTTGGCCCGGTACAGCGCCCCGTCCGCACGCGACAGCGTCTGGGCAACGGTGTCGCCGCGGCGGTACGCCGCCACCCCGATGGATACGGTGATGGTGAACGCGGCGTCGCCCGAGGTCAGGGTGACGCCTGCCACGCTGGCGCGCACACGGTCGGCAGCGGCCAGCGCCGCGGGCGCATCGACATCGCGGAACAGCAGCACGAATTCCTCCCCGCCCCAGCGCGAGACCGCGTCGCACTCGCGCACGAGGGACTCGCACACGCGCGCGACCTTGCGGAGCGCGTCGTCACCCGCGGCGTGTCCGTGGACGTCGTTGGTCTGCTTGAAATGGTCGACATCCATGATCGCCACGCTCCAGCCCTGGGCCGAGCGGTGCGATCGCTGCCGCTCGCGTTCCAGCAGTTCGGTCATCGCGCGGCGGTTGAGCAGCCCCGTCAGCTCGTCCCGCGTGGCCAGCAGGCTGATGCGGTCCAGCGCCTCGGCCAGTTCGGTCTTCTGCACGCGCAGGCGCTGGCGCATCGCCGCCACCCGGCCGCTGACCGCCATCAGCCCGCAGACGAAGAGGACCAGGCTGACGAAGTAGGCCGCCTGGACGACCGGGTCGTAGATGTCGGGCCGATCGACGACGCCGGTGTACATCGCGTCCGGGCTGCGGCAAACCTTGAGGTCCGCCGCCAGCCGCGGAGTGCGCTGGGCAACCCAGCGGTCGATTGGAAACAGCCGCGCCGCTTTCAGCACGCGCCAGGCCCGCGGGCATCACTCCACCACGAAGCTCACCCGCATGCAGACGCGCCAGTGCTCGATCTGGCCCGTGGGCGAGGTGTGGACCTTGATCTCGCTGATCCAGGCGCCCTGGATGCCGTGCACCGATTGGGCGATCTTGTTGAGGCCGGCCTGCACGGCGTCCTCGATGCCGGTCCTGGACTCACTGCTGACTTCGATGACCTTGGCAACGCTCATGGCGTGGTTCTCCAGTTGGGGTGGGGCGAGCGGTCAGCGCGCCGTGTAGCCGCCGTCGATCACCAGTTCGGCGCCGGTGACGAACTTCGACTTCGTCCGAGGCGAGGTAGACCACGCCCCAGGCGATGTCGTCGGGTTCGCCGATGTGGCCGAGCGGATGCAGCTGGCCGACGTCGGCCGCGGCGGCGTTCCATTCGGCGGCGCCGCTGTCGCGCAGGTGCTGCTCGACCATCGGCGTCCAGATGTAACCGGGATGGATCGAGTTCACGCGGATGCCGTCGGCGGCGTAGAGCAGCGCGTCGGTCTTGCTCATCAGCCGCACCGCGCCCTTGGACGCGTGGTAGGGCGGCACGTCGGGCGCGCCGACCAGGCCGTAGATCGACGACAGGTTGATGATGCTGCCGCCGCCGGCCCGGCGCAGGTGCGGGATGCGCGTGCTTGGTGCAGAAGAACACGCCCTTGACGTTGATCCGCCTGCACGCGGTCCCACTCGGCTTCGGTGATCTCGTGCGTGGGCTTGTTGGCGCCGGCGATGCCGGCGTTGTTGACCAGCACGTCGATGCCGCCGAATGAGGCGGCGACTGTCCTCGATCGCGCGGGCGACCTGCGCCTCGTCGCCGACATCCACGTGCCAGTAGCGCACCGCCATCCCGCGCCCGTCCAGGTCGGAGGCCAGCGCGTGGCCGGCTTCCTCCTGCAGGTCGACGATGGCGACCCGCGCGCCCGCGTGCGCCAGCTTCTCCACGCATGCCCGGCCGATGCCGACGGCGCCGCCGGTGACGATGCAGGTCTTGTGCAGGACGCGGTTCATTGCAGTCTTTCTCCGGACAGGGATCGGGACGCTGCACTTCACCGGCCTGCAACCACGGCAGCGGCCGGCACGCGCAGTACAGCCGCGCCTGCGCCATGCCACGTTGACGCCGATCAAACCCGCGCGTGTTCAGTGCGCGGCGGCGGGCAGGGGGCGCTGGGCATGGCCATGAGGTCCACCCGGTCGCGGTACTCGGGCACGCAGGCCGGCCAGCCCAGTTCGCGCTCCACGCGCTGGCGCAGGGCGTCGGCGGCATCGGGCTCGCCGTGGGTCAGGTAAACCCCGCGCGGTGGCCGTGGCGCGGAGGCCAGCCACGCGATGAGTTCGTCCGCGTCGGCGTGCGCCGAACCCGTATCCAACTGGAACACCTCCGCGCGCATGTTCACGTCCACGCCGTACACGCGGATGCGGCGCTCGCCCCGGGCCAGCGCCGCGCCGCGCGTGCCGCCGGCCTGGTAGCCGCACAGCACGATCGCGTTGCGAACATCGCCGCGCAAACGCCAGCAGGTGGTGCAGCACGCGCCCGCCGGTCAGCATGCCGCTGGCCGACACGATCACCTTCGCGCCCTTGCGCGTGTTGAGTGCCTTGGACTCCTCCACGCTGTGACACGGTGCGCACGCGCGTGTCCATGCGGTCCAGCGCGGCCGCATCCAGCCGGTGCTCGCCCATGTGGTCGCGGTACAGCGCGGTGACGCGCGCGGCCATCGGACTGTTGAGGTACAGCGGCACCGGCGGCAGGTCGCCGTCCTCCACCATGTCGGCGATGACGTGCAGCAGCGCCTGCGCGCGGCCGACCGCGAACGCGGGGATCACCGCCGTGCCGCCGCGGGCCAGCACCTCGGCCAGGATCGGCTTGAGCTCGGCGCGCAGCGAGCCGGGCAGGTGGCGGCGGTCGCCGTAGGTGGATTCGCACACGATCCAGTCGCTGTCGGCCGGCGGCTGCGGCGGCAGCGCGACCGGGTCGTGCGGGCGGCCGATGTCGCCGCTGAAGGTCACGCGCATGCCGCCGTGCTGCAGCGTGACCGCGGCCGCGCCGAAGATGTGGCCCTGCGCGCGCAGCATCGCCACCAGGCCCGGGGCGGGCGCGAAGTCGCGCGTCGAACTCCACCACCTTCAGGTGCCCCAGGGCGCGCGCGGCGTCCTCCTCGCCGTAGAGCGGTTTGGCCGGCTGGTGGCGCGAAGACCCGATGCGGTTGGCGTAGCCGGCTTCTTCCTCCAGCAGGCGCGCCGAGTCCGGCAACATGATCCCGCACAGGTCGCGCGTGCCGCGGCTGCACCAGACCGGGCCGTCGAAGCCATCGGCCACAAGGCGCGGCAGGTAGCCGGCGTGGTCCAGGTGCGCGTGCGTCAGCACCACGGCATCGATGCCGGCCGGCTCGATGGGGAAGGGCGCCCAGTTCCGCAGCCGCAACGGCTTGTAGCCCTGGAACAGCCCGCAATCGACCAGCACGCGGCTCTGCGGTGTCTCCACCAGGTAGCGCGAACCGGTGACCGTGCCGGCGGCGCCCAGGAACGTCAGCGTGAAGCCGTTTTGCTGACCCGCGGCGCTCATCGCGTGGAGCCCGCGGCCCGGTTGCGATCATCGAGTGGCGGGCGATGCAAGGGCATGGACGGCGCCTCCGGTGCGGCTTGCATCGATCAGGCACCGTCGCGGATGCGTGCACCTTGATCGTGATCAAACCCCACAGCTTCAACGCCAGGCCGGGCGCGCCGCGGACATTGCCGGCGGAACGCCGGAGGCGCCGCCGCGCGTGTATGCCGAATCCGGCGCAACGTCGCCGGGCACAGCTTGGGTTCAGGAAAAACGCCTGTTTCGCGCGATCGCTGCACGCTGCGCCCACTGGCCGCTGCCTAGTCTGGACCGCCTTCCCCCGCGCACGTGCAAGGCCGAGGCATGACGCCACCGCTCGCTCCCCACGCCCTCCGTTCCACGCCCCAGAACAACACCCCGGACGCCTCCCGGGAACGCGGCCGCAGTGCGGCGTTCCTGCAGCACATCGAAAACCCTGACTTCCCCTGCGTGGGCTCCAAGGCCGCGCTCGCGCAGGACGCGATTCGCACGCTGGAGCTGGGCGCGCTCGGCCAGCGCAGCAACGATGTGCCGCTGCTGGACGGGCTGGCCGCCTTCGCGCGGCACCTGGTCGTGCAGCCGGCGGACTCGAAGGTCGTGCATTCGTTCGTCGCGATCTTCGACGGCCCCATCGACACCGACGAAATGCGCTTCGAAGCGCTGCTGTGGTCGCAGCTGCAGCGCCTGCACGCTGCTGGATGTGCGCCGCGGCCACGCGTGGGCCGACGGTGTCAGCCGCAACCCGGACGAGCCCGAAGTTCAGCCTGAGCCTGGCCGGGCACCCGTTCTTCGTGATCGGCCTGCACCCGGGCGCCTCGCGCATCGCGCGACGCTTCGCGTGGCCGGCGATGGTGTTCAACTCGCACGTGCAGTTCGACCGGCTGCGCGAGGACGGCCGCTACACAAAGATGCAGAAGGCCACCCGCGCGCGCGACCTGGCGCTGCAGGGCTCGATCAACCCCAATCTCGCCGACTTCGGCACCGCGCCGGAGACGCGCCAGTACAGCGGGCGCAAGGTCGAGGCCGACTGGAAATGCCCGTTCCACCCGAGCAACGCACAACCGTCCAGCAAGCAAGGAGCCCCGCGTGACTGAGGCCGTCACCCACGATTGCACCCGCATCGCCCCGTGTTCGGCCCAGGCCATCGAGCTGGACGAAGGCGACGAGCTGGTCGTCATCGACCCGCAGGGCCAGCAGGTCAGCGACCTGGTCGCCTTCAACGCGGGACGACCTGGACGAGTACCTGTCCTCGGGCCGCTCCATCGACTACGCCTCCAGGCTGTGGCTGACCACCGGCGACCCGCTGTACTCCAACCGCAGCCGCGCCGATGTTCGACATCATCGAGGACACCTGCGGGCGGCATGACTTCACCCTGACGCCGTGCTCCAAGGACATGTTCTCCATCATCTACGGCGAGACCGAAGGCCGCCCGGGCTGCGAGGGCAACCTGGCGATGGCGCTGGCGCCGTACGGCATCGGCGTGGACCGCATCCCGATCGCCTTCAACGTCTTCATGAACGTGTCGGTGGACGGGGACACGGGCCGCATTGCCGTGCTGCCGCCCAAGAGCAGGCCCGGCGACCACATCCGCCTGCGTGCGCGCATGCCGCTGGTGGTGGCGATGACCGCGTGCTCGGCCGGGCAGTCCAACAACTTCCAGTACAAGCCGATCGACTTCCAGGTGGTGCGAAAGGGCGGGTGATACGGGGTCCGGCGCGCGTCATCGCAACCGGATCCCTGTCGACTCTCAGAACGTCATGCCCGCGCAGCAAGGAATCCATGGACGTGGATTCCGCCCGGATTGCTGCGCGGCGTTCTTCTGGCGGCCAACGACCGTGGATTCCCGCCTTCGCGGGAATGACGGCAAAAAGAGCTTCCAGGGCATGGATGGGCAGGCGGCACCGATACCACCTCCCGTCTGCAATCCCGCCGGCCCGGTGGCGGGCGGTTCCGGGTGCCGCAGGTGGTGGCCGATGCCGAACGGCTCCAGCGCCGCGCTTCATCAAGTGGGCACATCGAACTGCCGCGACAGCTGCGCGTCGAAGCAGTGGCTCTACCGCGCCATCGCCGCCGGTAACTCCACGCCAACGCCTGGCGCACGTCCGGCCTTCGCTGCGGGGTTGATGCAGGTCAACGCGCCCTGGCGCGGGCGGGTGCAGCCTGCCGGGCAGGCGAGGCCGTGGAATGGAGGGCACCGCAATGGACGCCGGACTGCCGTTTGCCGATCGCATCGAAGCCGCCAGCCGGCTGGTGTGGGCGCTGCAGGGGTACCGTGGCTCACGCCCGCTGGTGCTGTCCATCCCGCGCGGCGCCGTGCCGATGGGCCGGCTGATTGCCGATGCGCTGGCCGGCGAGCTGGACGTGGTGCTGGTGCGCAAGCTGGGCTCGCCCGACAACCCGGAGTTCGCCATCGGCGCGGTCGATGAGGACGGCCACGTCATGCTGGACGACGAGGCCGCCCGCTGGGCCGGGGCCAGCGCCGCCTACGTGCGCATGGAGGCCGACCGCCAGCTCGAACTCATCCGGCAGCGCCGCCAGGCCTGGTGCGGCGGCCAGCGCGGCATCGACCCGGCCGGCCGCACCGTCATCGTCGTCGACGATGGCCTGGCCACCGGCGCCACCATGGTGTCCGCGCTGCGCTCGCTGCGCGCGCACCGGCCCGCGCGGCTGGTGTGCGCGGTGCCGGTGGGTTCGCGCGAGGCCGTGCGCGCCGTGCACGGGCTGTGCGACGAGGTGGCGTGCCTGCACGCGCCGCGGCCGTTCGGCGCGGTGGGCATGTACTACCGGCGCTTCGAAAGCGTGCATGACAGCGAGGTGCTCGAGGCGCTTGACGGCAGCGCGCACGCGCACGTGACCACGGCGCCGCCGTCGTACGCGGTGCATGTCGACGCCGGCGATGCGCGGCTGGACGGTGAACTGGTCGCTCCGGCCCAGCCGCGCGGGCTGGTGGTGTTCGCCCACGGCAGCGGCAGCAGCCGCCACAGCCCGCGCAACCAGTACGTCGCCCAGGCCCTGCAGCAGCGCGGCTATGCCACGTTGCTGTTCGACCTGCTAACGCCCGCCGAGGGCCGCGACCCGCGCGTGCGCTTCGACATCCCGCTGCTGACCCGCCGCCTGCAGGCCGCCGTCGACTGGGCGTGGCTGGAAGCCGACCGCCACCAGCCAATGGCCCTGTTCGGCGCCAGCACCGGCGCCGCCGCCGCCCTCGGCGTAGCCGCGGCACGGCCCGACATCATCCGGGCGGTGATCTCACGCGGCGGCCGTCCCGACCTGGCTGGCCCGCAGACGCTGTCCCAGGTGCAGAGCCCCGTACTGCTGATCGTGGGAGGCGCCGACACCGAAGTCCTCCGCCTCAACCAGGCCGCCCGCCCGTATCTGCAAGGCCCCAGCGAACTGGCCCTGGTGCCCGGCGCGACGCACCTGTTCGAGGAGGTGGGGGCACTGGAGCAGGTGGCGGTAAGGGCGGGGGAGTGGCTGGATCGGGTGCTGGGGGTGGGGGCGGGCAGCCGCGTGGCGCGGTTGGCTTGATGCGAGGTGCTCAAGGGGCGTGTGGGGCGGCGGCACGCCGGACTCACCGGATAACACTGCGTTTGTACCGTGGTAAAAGATGGCGCTTCAACATCGCTGCATTTGCCGGGGGAGGGCGGCAGCGATTCCATGGCCGGGGTGCTGCAGGCTGTTGTTTCCGAACGTGCGGCGGAGACCTTGCGGTCCTTGCGCGCATTCTCGGTCCCAGATAACACCCCGTTTTGGGGGTGGAGTTAGCGTTAGGTTTCAGTGATGCAATACTCTCGACTCTACACAAGAACAAAGCTAGACCTGTTGCTCGCCGTAGTGGCAGTGCTTTGTATTTGGGCCATGCTTTCAGCGAGCTCAGACCCAGTGGTCTCTTGGTTGCAAGGCTCGCCGGTTGCGGCGGCATTTCAGCAGTTCCCCACCGGCAACGAGGTTGCGTTCAATCTTGCGGCAGGCGTGATAGCCGCCTTGTTCACCTACTATCTGCTAGTACGGCTCCCGGAGTACGAACGTAATAAGCGAATAAAAAAGCATCTCTTGTCCACCTACTCGCAGTTCAAAGAATCGGTGATTGCGATATTCCTCGGTTCGGTTGACGGCATCTATGACCCAGACGAGGTGGAGAGCCTTTGCCAACAGGCCACTTTCCGCGCGCACTTCAAGCAGAACTACGCGCCGGGACAGGACAAGTGGGATGCAGTCGCTAACAACATGAACGACTTCGTTCTGCGACAGATCGTACTAGAGACAGAAGTGCTGCTAGGCGAGTTTCAGCATGCCATCGGGGCAATTGACATAAAGGATCCTGAGGTGTTTGCGTTTATGAAACGCCTCTCTTCTGCACTTTATCGCGCAAAGAATTGGTCCTCTGACTACGATGGAACAAAGGAGGTGCTAGGTTTCTTTTGGCAAATCCTCGCTGGATGGAGCCCGGTCAAGGGCTACAGCGATCGGGAGTACGTCATAGATATGCTTCGCCGCCTATGAAACCTACCAATTCCTTCAAGGGGATGCCGCTTCGCGGCACCCCTTAACTCACGCGTTAGGCGTTGATCACACAGGATTGCAGCTGATGTCCACAACAGCCACTTGGTTCCCAGTTGCAACGACCTTGATTGGTGCCGTCCTTGGCTTCTTCGCGTCGGCTGCACTCTCATGGCTCAATCACAACAAGGTTGAAGCTAAAGAACTCTCTCATCGACAGCGGGAACGCCTTGAGGATCTCTACAAAACCCTGTTGCTAGTTGTAAGGACTACCAGGGCCTCATGGGAGCTGCTATTAATAAAATTCATAGCGGCACCGCTCCGCCAGCTGTCATTCACGATGGCGTACCCCCAATTATTAAGGCCGAGATGCTTGTTAGTCTCTACTTCCCCACACTGGATAAAGAGCTAACGGCTTTCCTAGAAGCTCGAGACAGATTTGGTAAGCAATGGGCTGCGCTCCTTGGGGCTTTTACTACATCGTGGCCTGAGCAAAAGAAGCGTGAGAAGACCAGCGCAGTTCTTGACGAGTTTGAGGTCGTTGATAGGGCAATTGAGTCTTTCCAGAAATCGATTGCCAAGGTCATCAAAGCCTAACAATTCATTCAAGCCGACTCCGCTTCGGCCCGGTTAGTTCAGGTGTCGAAGCGGGTGTGGAGAAGATGATGGGTTGGTTGCTACTACTCGCAGCGTGCAGCGTCATTGTCGCCACGGCATCCTGGCTCGTCTTCAAGCGCACTTGGGCCGCCATATTGCTCACCGCTCTGCTTGCCCCGTACATCTACCTGCAGCTTGCTTGGGGCATCTCCGGGCAGGCGGACGCTCAAGACGGCCTTGTGCTTGTATTCGGGCAGGTCGTTGCTATTCCAGTCGCAGTCATTGTCAGCTCGGTGTTTGCCGGCAGCCGCGACTGGAAGCGTCGGGGCAGATTGCCCTGACAATTCGTCCAGGCTGGCGCCGCTTAGCGGCGCGGCTCCACTCTGGTGTCAGGTGGCATGTCCAGATTTCCGGCCCTCATTGCCCTTCTTGTCCTCTCGCAGCCCGTACTCGCCTGCATCTCCATGCCTGCCGAAGATTACCAAGCCGCGGTCGAGCGGGATCTTTCTTCGTCAGGCTCAGCTTGTCGCAGAACTCACGTCCGAAGCGGACGCGGTCTTGGTTGCGACCGTTGCCGCAACCTCAGACAACGCAGCGCGGGTACAGGTGGTTGAATACGTGAAAGGGTCCGGTGCCATGGAGCGTGGGGTAATGACCTGCCCCCAGTAGCCGTACCGCCAGTTACTGGGAGAGTCCGGGGTTGAAGGGTACTGCGGTGGGGTTGGATTGGGTTCGGTGGTTAGCGGCAAACTGGGCCGGCGGGATGCGTCCGCAACTGCTGTGCGGTCGCACCTGGTTGTAGTCGCGGCGCCACTCGGCGATGACGTCGCGGGATTGGACCAACGACGCGAACCAGTGCTCGTTGAGGCACTCGTCGCGGAACTTGCCGTTGAAGCTCTCGATGTAGCCGTTTTGCATGGGCCGGCCAGGTTCGATCAGCAGGTGTTGGATGCCGTGCTGCTGCGCCCATGCAATGAAGGCCCGGCTGGTGAACTCCGGACCGTTGTCGGTGCGCACGGCCCGCGGGTAGCCGCGGAACCGCGCCGCCTGGTCCAGCACGCGCACGACGTACGCGCCGCTGATGCCATAGTCGACCGCGATGTCGACGCACTCGTGGGTAAAGTCATCGGCGACCGTCAGACACTTCAGGCGGCGTCCATTGGCCAGCGCTGTCGCTGACGAAGTCCATGCTCCACACCGCGTTGGGTGCTGTTGCCGACGACAGCGGCTGGCGTTCGCTCGGTGGCCTGCGGATCTTCTCTGCGACGGCGAACGGCCAAGTTCGCCTCGCGATACAGGCGGTAGACCTTCTTGTGGTTCACAGCCGGGGTAATCCCCCCGCCCATTAGCTGACACCAGAAGTGGAATTTTCTCGTACGCTTTCCCGAGGAGGTTCCATGAAGAAGTCCCGCTTCACCGACAGCCAGATCATCGCCGTGCTCAAGCAGGCCGAGGCCGGTACGCCCGTGCCGGAGCTGTGCCGCGAACACGGCATCAGCTCGGCGACGTTCTACAAGTGGCGCAGCAAGTTCGGCGGCATGGACGCGTCGCTGATGTCGCAGCTCAAGGAGCTGCAGGACGAGAACCGGCGCCTGAAGAAGATGTACGCCGAGGCGCAGCTCAGCGCCGACCTGCTGAAGGAGGCGATGTCAAAAAAATGGTGAGGCCATCTCAGCGCCGGGAGATGGCCCGATCGGCGGTGGAAGGCGGACGCACGAACATCCGGCATGCGTGTCGCACGTTCGAGGTCAGCCAGACCTGCTACCGCTACCAGGCGAAAGCATGCGAGGAGAACGCCCGGATCGCCGACTGGCTGGTGCGGCTGACGACGGCCTATCGCGATTGGGGCTTCGGGCTGTGCTTCCTGCACCTGCGCAACGTCAAGGGCTTTGGCTGGAACCACAAGCGGGTCTACCGGATCTACCGGGAGTTGGAGTTGAACCTGCGGATCAAGCCGAAGAAGCGCCTGGTGCGCGAGCGCCCGGAGCCTCTGGCGGTGCCCGATGCGATCAACGAGGTCTGGTCGATGGACTTCATGCACGACCAGCTCAGCGACGGGCGCAGCTTCCGGCTGTTCAACGTGCTGGACGACTTCAACCGCGAAGGGCTGGCGATCGAGGTCGACCTGTCGCTGCCATCGGCCCGGGTGATCCGGTCACTGGAGCAGATCATCGAGTGGCGCGGCAGGCCGAAGACGATCCGCTGCGACAACGGGCCGGAATACATCAGCGGTGCGCTGCTGGGTTGGGCCGAAAAGCAGGGCATCCGGATTGAACACATCCAGCCGGGCAAGCCGCAGCAGAACGCCTATGTCGAACGCTACAACCGCACCGTGCGCTACGCCTGGCTTGCCCGGACACTGTTCGACTCGATCGAGCAGGTGCAGGACAAGGCCACGCGCTGGTTATGGACGTACAACCACGAGCGGCCGAACATGGCGCTGGGAGGCATCACCCCAATGCAGAAACTGGCACTCGCCGCTTAGCTCCACTTCTGCTGTCCGCTGAAAGCGGGGGGATTACCCCGGGTACTCCGGACGCAGCAGGTCGTGCAGGCGGCGATAGCCGAACTGCGGCGCACCTGCGCCAGCTCGATGATCCGCGCCGACAGCGCCTGCGTCGCAGGCGCCTGTTCGGGCGGGTGGCGGAAGGCATCGCGGGAGAGCCCCGCAAGGCGGCAGGCCCGTCGTTCGCTCACTGCCGTGGCATCGAGCATGCGGCGGACCGCCTCGCGCTTGCGTTGCGGGGCTAGCGTTTTACCCCGAAGCCGACCTTCAACGCCTCGATGTCCAGGTGCGCTTCGGCCAGCAGCCGCTTCAGCCGATTGTTCTCCGACTCCAGCTCCTTCAGGCGCTTGGCGTCCTCCGCCTCCATGCCGCCGTACTTGGCCCGCCAGGCGTAGAAGCTGGCCGGGCTGAAGCCGTGCTGCCGGCCCAGCTCCGATACCGCCATGCCGGCCTCGGCCTGCTTGATGAAGCCATGATCTGTTCCGTGGTGAAGCGACTCTTACGCATGTCCGTCCTCTCTGGGTGACGGACTCTACCTAGCTTCGGCTGGTACGGCTCAGTGGGGGCAGGTCAGTAAGGCCCGGAATCTACGTGGAGGCTATTTGATGCGCTGCCTCAGCTGCTTTCCGCAACGTCGAGCTTCAGCCCGGCCTGCGGTATGTGCTGTACCTCTCCGGGGACCGCGTACTCCGGGCCGACACGTTTGATCGCCCATCCGAGGTTCTTCCGGCGCTTGAAGAACTCGAGTTGGTGCGCCAGTCGCTGCGCACCTAGGTGCGGCTTAATGGGCACATGCCCGCGGCCGTGGCTCGCCTCAGCCGGTGAACATCAAGACCAGGGTGTAGATGCCCAGGGCCGCCAGGCCTGCCCGCTGCACCCGGCGCGAGGGCCAGACCAGCATCGGCACGAGGATGCCCAGCCGGAGGACGTGGTAGAGGCTGTAGTACGGCCACCGGTCCCGCAGCGACATGCCCTCGATGACGTCGTAATACAGGTTGAAGACCATGCTGACCACGACCGGCAGCAGCAGCATGCCGACCAGCAGCATGCGTTGGCTGCCGTAGTGGTCCTCCAGGTTGATGGGCTCGCCGCCGTGCGGCACCATCAGGCGTCCGATCACGATGTAGGGCAGCGCCATGACCAGGCACGACAGGATCGTCAATGGCCCGAGCGTCATGCCGCCCTGTGTGCCATACAGCGAGAGCCACTGCTGGGTCGCCGCCAGGATCACCACCGCGCCCAGCAGGGGCACGGTCCAGCCGACCGGGGCGCGCTTGCGGCGGCTGTACATGTCGGCAAACGAATTGGAGACGTTGGCGATCGCCAGGCCCAGCAGAAGTGCGTAGAAGGCGAACAACGCCTCGAAACCGGACATGCGGCAATTCCCCAGCCCCGCCCCCTGCGGGACGGCAGAGTGTAGCGGCCTTGCCAACGTTCTGAAGGGCGTATGGTGGACAGCTCCCAACCAGAGGAGACGTGCCATGGTCAAGGTAGCGCTGTTCGTCCGCCTGGAAGCAAAGCCCGGAAAGGAGAAGGACGTGGAGCAGTTTCTGCTCGACGGGCTTCCGCTGGTCCAGGCGGAACCCGCCACGACTGCGTGGTTCGGGATCCGGCTGGGACCCTCCACGTTCGGCATTTTTGATGCCTTTCCCGATGAGGCGGGCCGTCAGGCCCATCTTGCCGGCAAGGTTGCCGCTGCCCTTATGGCCCAGGCAGGCAGCCTTTTTTCCGCGCCGCCATCCATCGAGAAGGTCGACGTTCTGGCGGCCAAGCTGCCTGGTTAGTGAAGCCCGGCCAGGCATTGCAGCCGACCGTCGCAGGTACCTGGACCAGCGGCGCGGTGCGGGCGACGGCCAGGCGTCAGAATCCACGCTCACGATCCGTCCGATCCGGAGCCCCGCCATGTCCGACCGCCTCGCGTCCTGTACCTGCGGAAATCTCACCGCCCGCACGCGCGGCGAGCCGATCCGGATTTCCGTCTGCCATTGCCTGGCCTGCCAGCGGCGCACGGGCAGCGTGTTCGCGGCGCAGGCGCGGTTCCCGCTGGAGGCGGTGACCCTGGACGGGCCCAGCCGCGTGTTCGCGCGCACCGGTGACGAGGGCACCACGGCGCGGTTCCATTTCTGCCCGGACTGCGGCAACACGGTGTACTACCTGATGAATGCGGTGCCCGACGCGGTGGCGATCCCGGTGGGGGCATTCGCCGACCCCACCTTTCCCGCGCCGGGCGTGGAGGTGTACGGATCGCGCCGGCACGCGTGGGTGCAGGTGGCGGGCGATATGGAGCGCTACGACTGAGCGGAGGTCCGGGCGGGCCTGCCGGGCGGTCGTGGAGGGGCGTGGCCGGGCGGACGTGTGCGTGCTCACCGGATGCTCAGACGATGCTCATGCCACTCACGCCACCGCCGGCTAGCGTGCGGGCCTCATCCACTGGAGGCAGGCAGCGATGGCGACGGATCCAATGGCGGGCGGTGGCACGGGCCGCAGGCGCAACCGCCTGCGGTGGGCCATCTGGGGCACGGCGGCGGGGCTGCTGCTGGTGCCGGCGGTGGCCATGCACCTTGATGCCGAGGGCTGGGACTGGAGCGTGTTCGACTTCGTCCTGATCGGCGCGATGCTGGCCGCGGCCTGCGGTACCTACAAGCTGGCGGCATGGATGTCGGGCAACCGGGCCTACCGCGCGGCGGTGGGGGTGGCGGTGGTGGCGGCGTTCCTGATGGCGTGGATCAGCCTGGCGGTCGGCATCATCGGCCCCGAGGACAACCCGCTCAACCTGATGTACGTCGGCGTATACGCGGTGGGCTTCATCGGCGCACTGCTGGCGCGGTACCGGGCCCACGGCATGGCGCGCACGCTGCTGGCGACCGCCGCCGTGCAGGTGCTGGTCGCGGCGGTGGCGACGGTGGCCGCTTTTGCTGGCGGCTACGGGTGGATCGAGGTGCTGCGGCAACTGGTGCTCAACGGGTTCTTCGTTGCGATGTGGCTGGTGTCGGCGCTGCTGTTCCGTCTGGCGGCGCGTGGCGATGGGTGAGGCGGCCGAAGCACGGAGCCGGCGGGGTAGGATGCCGGCGATCCCGGACCCGGCCCTGATGCATCCGTGAGCGCCACCGACGACACCGCCCCTTCGCCGCGTGCGGCCACGCGTTTCGCGTTCGCGGGTTTCATGCTGGATACCGCCAACCGCACGCTGCTGCGCGACGGCGCGCCGGTCGCGCTCAATGCCCGGTACTTCGATGCGCTGGTGCTGCTGGTGCGCGCGCAGGGGCAGCTGGTCGGCAAGCAGCGGTTCTTCGACGAGGTGTGGTCGCGCAGCGTGGTGACCGACGCCGCGCTGACCCAGTGCATCAAGGAGATCCGCCGCCTGCTGGGCGACGATGCCGGCGACCCGCGCTTCATCCGCACGGTGGCCGGGCACGGCTACGTGTTTATTGCACCGGTGAACGAGGCGGCGGCGGTCGACACCGCGCCCATGCAAGCCGCTGCACCTGTGCCGGCGGCGAGGTCGATGCCGTCATCGCAGGTGCTGCACCGCACCGACGCACGCCCCGCGCTGACGCGCGTGCTGATCGACGGTGCGGCCGCCACTGCTGGCGGTGCGGCCGCCGGGTTGCTCGGTGGGTTGCTGTACGGATCGGTACTGGCGGTCGCGCCGCAATCGCAGGCGCTGGGCACGCTGTCGGTGGTGCTGGTGCTGACGGCGCTGAGCGTGGCGGTCGGGATGGCCGGCGCGATGGGCGTCGGGCTGGGCATGGCGGCCGGGCCGCTGGTCGGTCGCGGCGTGGGCTGGACACTGGCGGGTGGCGCGCTGGGCGGCCTGGTGGTCGGCGGACTGGTGCGGCTGCTGGGTTCGGACACGCTGACGCTGCTGGTGGGCCGTGCGCCCACGGGGATCACCGGTGGGCTGGAAGGCGCCGCCATCGGGTTCGCGCTGGCGCTGGGCGTGTTGCTGGGCGGTGGCCTGGAGCGCGCCCGTGGCTGGCGACCGGCGTGGAGCGCGGCGTTGTCCACCGGCGTGGCCGGTGCGCTCATCGCCCTGGCCGGCGGCCGCCTGATGGCAAGCAGCCTGGCGCGCCTGGCCGCCACCTTCGACGACACCCGGCTGGACATGGCGCCGCTCGGCGCGCTGCTGGGCGGGCCGCAATGGGGCATTGCCACGCAGGTGGGGCTGGGCCTGCTGGAGGGTGGCATTTTCGGCGGCTGCGTGGCGGCGGCGCTGCTGCTGGCGCGCCGGCAGCGGCACCCGCAGCGAGGGGACTAGCGGCCCGCGACGGTGCGCTTCATTGACCCGGGTCAATACCTGGCCATGGCGTGGGCGCAGGCTTGGACGGTCGCCGGCGCGTTGCCGGCCATCCCGTTCCGCTCGATGGCGCGCATCGCTCCAACGGCCGATTTCGCCGGCCTGTTCCGTAACTTCTCCGTGCGCCGTTGATGCGCGACATGGCGCGCGGCTGACGGTCACCGGACGGTCCAACGACACACGGAGCCCACGATGAAACCGTACACGGCAGTGGCCGGCCTCGCGCTGGCAATGGCACTGGTCGGAACGCCACCCGTGCTGGCGCAGGACGCCGCGTCGCAGGCGCCAGGCGCCTCCGATGCCGCCACGCGCGAAGACGTGAAGCGCGAGACGGACGAGGCGGTCAAAGCGGTCATGTCCTACAGCGCAGCACGGCGGCAGGCCGCGCAGGACCGTGCACGTACCGCCCTGGACCGGATGGGCGAACGCATGGAGCGGCTGCAGGACGACCTGGCCCGCGAGCGCGCGGCGGCCGGCGCGCAGGCGCGCGATGCCGGCGCCTTCATGATCGCCGGCGCCCGTGAGCGGCTGGCGCTGGCCAGGCAGCGCATGGAGGAACTGGAAGCCGCCGGTGAGGCGGAGTGGCCAAGCGCCCGTGAGCGCTTCGTCGACAGCTACCGCATGCTGGCCGACTCCGTCGAGGGCCTGGTGGAGCGCGCCATGCCGGGCCGACCGGTGCCGGCGGACGCACGCTACAACGATGACGACGCGGCCGATAAAGCCGAAGAGGTGCGGCCGGAGGACGAGCCGCATCCGGGCGACCACCGGGACGACGCGCCGGCCGGTGCAACATCCACGGGTGCATCGACATGACCGCCACGACCCGCCGAATCAGGCGCGCGCTCGATCACACGGTCGAGGAGGCAAGCGACGCCGCCGCGCATGCCGCACGCAGCGCCGAACGCGCGGCCCGGCACCTGGCCGAACGGGTGGGCGAGGGCACCGGCCTGGTGCGTGAACGCCTGCACGACGCCGCCGACGTCACGCGCATGCAGGTGCGCCGCACGGGCCGCCATGTGGGCCATGTCGCGCGTCGGCATCCGTGGTGGACGGTGGGGCTGGGCGTGGCGGCGCTGGCGGTGGTCGCGGCTGCGGCGATCCGCTCGTCCGCGCGCCACCGTTGAAACCCGGGACGCGGCGGCTGTCGCGTGACGGTCGTGGCCGTGGCGTAACGCGGTGGCTGGCGCGGCTGGGCCGGCGCAGGCTCGCACTGGCGGCACTGGCCGTTCTCCTGCTGGCCATGCTGCTGGCGACGCAGTGGATCGAGCCGCTGCTTGCCTGGCTGCTGACGCTGGCGCCGCTGCTCGACCGCAACCCGTTGGCAGGCGCTGTGGCCTTCGTCGTCCTGTCGGCCGCCTCGGCCGTCGTCGCGTTCTTCTCAAGCGCGGTGCTGGTGCCCGCGGCGGTCAGCGCCTGGGGCAGCACGACGACGCTGGCGCTGCTGTGGCTGGGGTGGTGGATCGGCGGCGGATTGACGTATCTGCTGGGGCGAGGACTTGCACCCACCGGCAGCGGCGCGCACGGCCTGCCGGAGGAAGGGGGTGCCTCGTCGCCATCGCTGCGGCGCCGTGTCGCGCGGTTGGCCGCACGCTTTCCGACCGGACTGGATTTCCCGATCGTGTTCGCGCTGCAGCTGGCCTTGCCGTCGGAGCTGCCCGGCTACCTGTGCGGTTACCTGCGCGTCCGTCCGCGCGTGTACTTCAGCGCGCTGGCGCTGGCGGAACTGCCGTATGCGGTCGCCACCGTCCTGATCGGACACGGTCTGGTCGCGGACCGCTGGCCGCTGCTGGTCGCCGGCGCGGGGCTGCTGGCGCTGGTGGTCGCCATCGCCACCGCGCGCATGCGCAGCACCGGCATCACAACGCGGGGCGGTGGGGATTGAGCGGCAGCGCGTAGATCAGCTGGTGGGCGTCGTCGGGATCGCGGCGCACGTGGAAGCCCAGCGACCGCGCGAGGTCGTGCATCCCGATGTTGCCGGCCAGGTCGTAGGACTCCATCAACCGCAGGCCGCGCTCCTGCGCGATCCTGATCAGGCGCTTCATCAGTGCGGTGGCCAGGCCATGGCCTTGCCAGGCATCGGCGACGACCACGGCGCATTCGCAGCGCTCGCCGGCGTTGTCGGTGGCGTAGCGGGCCACGCCGACGATGTCCTCGCGGCCGCCGACCTGCACGGTGGCCGCCAGTGCCACCTCGTTGACGTAATCGATGTCGGTCAGCGCCTCGATCTGCGCGTCGCTGGGTTCGACCATGCCACCCAGGAAGCGTGCGCGCCGGGATTCCGCTGACAAGCCCTTGATGAAGCGCCGGTCGGCTTCGGCGTCCTGCCGGCCAAGCGGACGGACGGTGACCGTACGGCCGTCATCCAGCACGTGGGTCCAGCACGGGTAGTCGGGGCCGACGTACGCCGAGCTCGACGAAGGCGGGGTGGGGGACGGTTCCATGGCGGCACCTGTACGGGTGGAGGCGCCCACGCTCCCGCGTCGCGGCGTGCGCGGTGTTGATCCAGGTCGATCAGGTGCCGGTTCACGTTCGCCGGGCCCGGATGCGACAACGCCCGCGCGTGGTTCGACACGGGCGGGCGCTGCGCTGGTGCGGATTGGAGCCCGGCGCGGATTGGAGCCCGAGGGTTCAGCCGCGCGTGGTCGTCTCCACCGCGGCCAGCTGGTTGGACGGGCAATCCAGGAAGCGCGAGGACGCCAGCCACTTCTGGTCCGGGTAGTAGGCGAACACCAGGTGGCCGTCCTTGATGGTGTCGATCACCTCGCGCGCGACCGCCTGGCGCAGGGCCGGGCACCCGAGGCTGCGGCCCAGGCGACCCTGGCGCTGGGCGGCTTCGGGGTTCACGTAGGGTGCGCCGTGGATGACGATGGCGCGGGCGCGGGCGGCGTCGTTGACGCCCGGCTCCAGGCCGTCCATGCGCATCGAGTAGCCGTTGCTGCCCACGTACGACTCGGCGGTGGCGAACAGGCCGAGACTCGACTGGTAGCTGCCTTCGATGTTGGAGAACCGCGTGGCCATGTTCTCGCCGGTGTTGCGCCCGTGCGAGACGTGCTCGGTGTAGAGCACGCGCTGGTTGTCGAGGTCGAATACCCACATGCGCGGCTCGGTCGAGGGGCGCGAGTAGTCGATCAGCGTGAGGTTGGCCTCCGGGCGCGCCTGGCCGGAGGCGACGGCGCAGTTGCGCGCCGTCAGCGCCAGGCCAAGGGCCTGGGCATCGACGGTCGGGGCCTGCGCCATCAGCGCAGCCAGCATGGGTGCGGCGATCGCGGCGCTGCCTGCAGACGCGGAGGTCGTGGCGACCGGGGCGGTGCTGGATGCGCTGGCCGACGCGGCAGTCGGCTGCGCGAAGGCCAGCGACGCAGGCGCGCTCACGGCCGCGGCGGCGCCCGAGGGGGCGTCACGGCCGCCGGCGGCGGGCGATGCGGTGAGGGAGAGCGACACGGTCGCGGCGAGGGCGAGAAACGGCAGTCGGATTCGGCTCATGCGGTGAAGGCTACGTGATTAAATCGCATGGGTCGACCCGTGAAGAATGTGTCGTTCACCTTTGTTTTTCTTCACTTTCCTGACTGTCCGGCGCATCGCCCGCAGTAGCGGCCGCTGCGAGGATGGTGGAGCTTCAGCGCTGCCCGGTGCAACCGGCTCGGGCGTCTTCCGGAACATGGTGCAGGCGCCAGGACGCGCTTTACCTGAACGGAGAAGGCCGGATCGATGTGAACGCGACCGTCGCTCACATCTGGCTGGGGCCGCCGCGCGGGCGCATCCGTCGCGCTCGCACATTGCGGCGGCGCCGCGATCACCGCAGTCGCCGCCGCGCGCAGGGCGACTGCCGCGGCGAGGGCCGATGCGGCCAGGCCGTCCGCCATCAGCGCACCACCGTGACCGGCGTCCGGCAGTTGGCCAGCACCTTGCTGGTGACCGAGCCCAGGAACGCGCTCTTGATCGCGCTGCGCCCATGCGAGCCCATGACGATGAGGTCGCATTTCCCCGCCCGCACGTGCTTGAGCACGGCTTCGGCCGGGTCGGCGACGGCGTGGATTTCCTCGAACGCCAGCCCCGCGCGCTTGAGCGCGGCGCGGGCGCGGCGGGTCGCGTACTCGCTGTTCTCGCGGTGATAGCGCGCCGTGGCCTCCGCGCCAAGCGCGCGCGCGGCATCCGGCAGCAACGCCGGGTCGGCGTACAGCAGATTCACCGCCGGGACGTTCTTGAGCTCCTTGGACAGGGCGACGACATGGCGCGTCGCGCGCAGGGCCTCGTCGCTGCCATCCACGGCAAGCAGGATTTTCATCGGTGTGCTCCGGTCGGTTCGGGATGCGGCCATGCTGGGCCACGGGCGTCATGCGGCGCTTTGATTTCGGTCAAAGCCCCCTTCCGGATACGCGACGCGCCTTTGACGCAGGTCAATCCGCGGCACGCGCGACCGCGGTGCAATGCCGGCCTCATCGACCAGGTGCGTTGCCATGTACAAGGACCTGCTCGTTCCGCTTTCGGGAACCGCCAGCGATGCCGACGCCATCCGCGCGGCCATCGACATGGCTGCCCACTTCGGCGCGTACCTGGCGCTGCTGGAAGTCGTCGCGCTGCCGCTGCCCGCCGTGAGCCCATGGGGCTTGGGGCCCGACGTGGCAATGGACGGGCTGTACCGGCGCCTGCGCGCGCAGGCCGAAGTCAACGCCGAGAAGCGGCGCCGCGAGCTGGCCGATTCCGGGGTATCGCACGAGGTGCGCGTGGTCGAATCCCTGTTCACCGGCGCGGCCCACATGGCGGCGCACTTCGCGCAGTATTCCGACCTGTCGGTGGTTGCCGGCGCGGTGGATTCCACCGCCGACGGGACCCGGCTGCATGACCTGATCGCCGCGCTGCTGACGCATTCGGGCCGTCCCGTGCTGGTCGTGCCGCCCCGCAACCGGTCACCGCGCCCGCCGCGCCACGTGCTGCTGGCATGGCGCCCCTCCAGCGGCACCACGCGCGCGTTGCACGACGCGCTGCCGCTGCTGGTCCAGGCCGAGCGGGTGGACGTGGTGATGGTCGACCCTGCCGGCGGCGAACGCGGTGACGGGCCGGAGCCCGGCGGCGACGTCGCCACCCACCTGGCCCGCCACGGCGTACGGGCAAACGTGGTCGTGCGCCGGTCGAGCGGCCGCGATACCAGCGCGGTACTGCTCGAACACGCCGGCGCCATGCCGGCGCACCTCATCGTGGCCGGCGGCTATGGCCGTTCGCGCCTGCGCGAATGGGCTGTCGGCGGCGTGACGCGGGAACTGCTGTTCAAGAGCAGCGTGCCGGTGTTCTTCAGTCACTGAGGGGCGGGCCCGTGCCGCTGCCCGTTGTTACACACCGTTACACGCCGTTACGCGCCTGACGTCGACGCGTGGATCCGTGCCGCTACCGTCGCGGTGTCGACGGAGGGTCTGCATATGCAACAGGCGGTTTCCGACAACCGGAGCGCGCGGCGCGTGGTGGCGGGCGCGGCGGCCGGCTTTCCCGAAGAGCTGGGTGCGCAGTGGCCGGTGGTCAGGCGGCGCCTGCATCCGCGCCAGGCGCTGTTCCTGGCCGGCCAGGACCGCGGCGCCCTGTATTACCTGCACGCGGGCTGCATGAAGACCCGGGTGATCAGCAGCGACGGACGCGAGCGCATCACCGGCTTCCCGATGCGCGGCGACCTCCTGGGGCTGGAAGCCCTGGACCTGGGCGCGTACGCATGCGATGCGATCGCGCTGGACGTGGGCGAGGCCTGGGAGGTGCCGTGCCGGCACCTGGACCAGGCGCCGCAGGCGCTGCAGGCCTACGTGACGCGGTGCCTGGCACGGGAGCTGAGGCGCGACTGGACCTGGATGCTGGACCTGTCCACGCTCGGCGCCGATGCGCGCGTGGCGCTGTTCCTGGCCGACCTCTCCGATCGCCTGGCCGCGCTGGGCTACAGCGCGCACCAGCTGATGCTGCGCATGACGCGCGCGGAGATCGGCAGTTTCCTCGGCCTGACGCTGGAGACGGTGACGCGTGCGCTCGGCCGGTTGCAGGCGCGGGGGCTGGTGTCGGTGGATGGACGGGCGTTGCAGCTGGTCGATCCGGCGGCGCTGCGTGGGGCGCCGTTGTCCGGCGGCGCGGCGGAGCTGCAGTGAGGGGAGTTCCAGTGAGGCGATGCAGCAGCGGCGCAGGGGCCGCGATTGGGACTCACGTCGCTCCTGCAGGTCGCGTTGCCCCTCACGCGTCGGACGGCGTCGCCGCATCGAGCAGCGAGCGGACGCGGGCGAGCAGGGCGTCGCGCTCGTAGGGTTTGCTGATCAGCTCGAACGGGCTTGGCGCCTCGCCCAGGGGCGCTTCGTATCCGGTGGCCAGCAGCACGGCGATGCGCGGGTGCGTCGTCCGTGCGGCCAGCGCCATCGCCTGGCCGTCCATGCCGGGGCCGAGCATGACGTCGCTGAAGAGCAGGTCGAAGAATTCGACGTCCAGCATCGCCAGCCCGGCATCGGCATTGGCCACCGCACGAACCTCGTAGCCGCCCGAACGCAGGAAGGCAATGGCGATGCGCCGCACGTCGGGGTCGTCCTCCACCACCAGCACGCGCTCGCCCCGCGACGGCGCGACGGCAACGGCCGGTGCGGGCGGCGCCGCGTCGACGGCGTCGGCCACGGGCAGGTACAGCGCGACCCGCGTGCCGCGTCCCGGGGTGCTGTCGATGCGCAGGCCGCCGCCACTCTGGCGCGCGAAGCCGTACACCATGCTCAGGCCGAGGCCGCTTCCACGCCCCGCGTCCTTGGTGGTGAAGAAGGGCTCCATCGCCCGTGCCAGGGTGGACGGCGACATGCCCAGGCCCGTGTCGGACACGGTGATGCAGACGTAACGGCCCGGGGGCAGGTCGTCGCTGGCCTGATGCGGCGTCACACGGACCGGGTCGGCCTCGATGCGGATGTGGCCGCCGCCGGGCATCGCATCGCGCGCGTTGAAGACCAGGTTGAAGATGGCCGCTTCCACCTGGCCGGGGTCGACATACACGGCACCGACGTCGCTGGAGGCCGCCACCTGCAGCACGATGCGCTCCCCCAGTGTGCGCGCCAGCATGCGCTGCAGGTCGTCCAGCAGGTCGGCCACGGCGACCGCGCTGGGCAGCAGGCGCTGACGCCGGGCGAACGCCAGCAGCTTGCGAGTGAGCTGGGTGCCGCGGTCGACCGAGCGCATCGCGCTGTCGATGAGGTCGGTGGCGTCCTCGGAATGCACGTGGGGCCGCAACAGCTGCAGGCTGCCGGAGAGGACGGTCAGCAGGTTGTTGAAATCGTGGGCGATGCCGCCGGTCAGCTGGCCCAGCGCATCCAGGCGCTGGGCGTGGGCAAGCGCGTCCTCGGCGCGGCGCTGGCGCAGCAGGCTCGAGAGCAGGTGCCCGGTGGAGTGCAGCAGGTGCAGTGCGTCGGCGCCGACCATGCCCGGCGGGGAGGCGACCAGCAGCGCCCCGGCCGTGCGGTCGGCATCCTGCAGCGGCACCACCACGAGGCTCAGGGCCGCCGCCGGCGCGACGGGCGACCGGCGGGCCAGCGCCTCGGGCCAGGCCCCGGGCGAATGCACGATGGGGGCGTGGCCAGAGCCGCCGGCCGCATCGGGCAATTCCAGCGCGGCCACGTCCAGTGGCCATCCCCGGCTGGCGACCGCCTTCATGGCCGTGTCGCGTCCGCCGGACACGTCGAGCGCGACCACCACGGCGGACGCGTCCAGGGCGTCCGCAAGCAGGTCCACCAGGGCGTCGAACAGGCCGGGTCCACTCAGCTCGATCGCCAGTTGCCCGATCCGGGCGGCGATCGCGTCGTAGCGGGCGCGCGCCAGGGCCTGCCGCTGGCGCTGGGTGTCGGTGATGTCGCGGATCGAGGCCAGCACGTGGGGCCGTCCGTCATGGACCAGCGGGCTCAGCGCGATCTCAACCGGAAAGCGGCTGCCATCGCTGCGCTCGCCCACGAGCAGCTGGTCGGAGGTGCCCATCGGTCGCACGTGCGGATCCAGCAGATACCGCGCGCGGTGGCCGCGGTGGCGTGCGCGCAACCCGGCCGGCAGCAACGATTCCACGCCGGCACCGGCAAGTGAACCCGGCGCCCGCCCGAACATGGCGTGCGCGTTGCCGTTGGCGCGGACGATGCGGCCGGCCGGGTCGACGATGACCAGCGCGTCGGGCACGGCCTCGAACAGGTGCGGGTCCATGGCTTCAGCGCGGTTGCACGTCGGCGGTCAGCACGTAGCCCACGCCGCGCACGCCCTGGACCAGTCCGGCGCCGCCGCCGGCGGCTTCCAGCTTGCGCCGCAGCCGGCCCACGGCCACGTCGATGGCGCGGTCGTAGGGCCCCGATTGCCGGCCGTGCAGCGCCGACATCAGCGCATCGCGGCTCATGACCTCGTGGGCGTGTTCGAGCAGGGTGCGCAGCAGGGTGAACTCGCCCGACGTGAGCGGGACGGGCGTGCCGTCGCGGCGCGCCAGCGTGCGCGCGGCCAGGTCCAAGGTGAAGCCGTCGAAGTCGAGCCGGCGCGCGCAGGTGCCGGCGGCCGCGGCACGCCGGCGCAGCACGCCGCGCACACGCGCCAGCAGCTCGTGCAGGTCGAAGGGCTTGCCGAGGTAGTCGTGCGCGCCCAGTTCAAGCCCGACCACGCGTTCGCTGGCCGCGCCGCGTCCGCTGACGACGATGGCAGGCGGACCGCCGTGCCGCTCCAGGTGGCGCAACAGGCCAAGCCCATCCTCGTCGGGCAGGCCGAGGTCGAGCAGCACCAGGTCGGGCGCCAGCCGGTGCAGGCACTCGCGGGTGCTCCGGGCATCCCGGGCCCGCGCGGTGCGCAGGCCGTGGGCCTGCAGGAACCGCGACACGACGGAGGCGATCTCGTCGTCGTCGTCGACGACAAGCACGAGGGGAGAGGTCGCTCCCTGCGTGGACGGTCCTGGCGGCTGCGTGCTCATGGCAGTGCCGGCCAAGGATGCGCGAGCCGGCCGCGGCCGGCAACCGGCGGTCACTTCCGGCGGTAGGCGCGCGTCAGCGTGTTGAGGTGCACGCGCTCGGCGTCGCGCAGGAACGGCGCCAGCAGCATCATCACCTGCACGATGCCGTCGCGGATGGAGGCGCTGTTCGTCCTTGTCGCCGCGCGCGGCGGCGTAGTTCAGCCAGAACGTGGCGATCACCAGCACGTTGGTGGCGGCGGCGGCCAGCTCGTCGGCCGAGGCGCGCATCACGCCGGCCTGCGACCAGCCCGCGCATCACGCGTGTGCGCCTGCTCGTCGGCGCGCTTGAGGATGCGCGCGAAGCGCATGCGCAGGCGTGCGGTTGCGGCTGAGGATGTCGACCAGGTCGCGGTACAGGAAGCGGTAGTCCCAGATGCACTCGAACACCAGGTGCAGCTGCAGCCAGATGTCCTCCAGCCCCGGCAGGCGGCCGCGCGGGCGCGGCCAGGGCGGCATCCATGCGCTCTTCGTAACGCGCGAACAGGTGCTCGATGATGTCGTCCTTGTTGCGGAAGTGGTAGTACAGGTTGCCCGGGCTGATCTCCAGCTCGTCGGCGATGTGGTTGGTGGTGACGTTGCGGCTCGCCCTGCGCGTTGAACATCGCCAGCGACGCATCGAGGATGCGCTGTCGCGTCTGCCGTGGCCATCGGGCCGCCGCGCTGCTCAGCGCGCGCAGCTTCTTCACCAGGTCGACGTACTTCTGCTGCGCTTCGTCCTGGCCGGTGCCCTTGAGCTTGGCCCAGGCTTCGTACTTGGCGGTGCCGACGAAGTCGAAGAAGCCCGGCTTGGCGCCGCTGACGTCGCCTTCGGCGCCCTGCTTGTAGCAGCGCGTACAGGCGCAGCAGGGTGTCGTTGTCCGGGCGCTCGGGCAGCGCCTGCACGTCGCGCGAGGCCTGCTGGAAACGGTCTTCGAGATCGGTCACGGCAGCCTCCGGCATGGCCTGGCGAGCGAGGCGGCATGACAGCACGAGGGTGCGGGTGAATCAAGGCGGGCGGTGGAAGCGGACCGCGCCGCCGTCATTCCTTCGGGGAATGACGGATCGGATGGGACCGGTTCAAAACGCGTGGCACTGCCGGAAGCGCACGGGGTTGGCGCTGCCGGCAGGTGGCTGCAGTTGCAGGCGGGAGGCACGCAGGTCGGGGTAGCGCTCAAGCACCGCGCAGATCTCCGGGACCCGCGCGTCGATGTCGTCGCGGCTCTGGTAGACCACCAGCGTCGATGGCGTCGACCACACCGCCCGTTGCACGCCGGGCACGGTGGAGATGCCCTCGGCTACCGCGCGCCGCTGCTCCTGGTCGCTCAGCACCGGCGCCGGCTCGGACTCGGGCTCGGGCGAGGGTTCAATGATTCCGGTGTCGCTGGCGAGGGTGGGGGGCGCGGCGGCCGGTGCGGGGGTGGCGGCTGGCGCCGCGGCTACCGGGGTCGATGACGGCACGGGCACGAGCATCGCGCTGGTCGCGGCGACGGCCAGCCCGGCGACGGCGGCCAGCAGCCAACCCAGCCGGGTTTCGCGGCGGACCTGCGCCTGCGCCTGCGCGGAAAGATCCTGGTGCAGGCTGGGCGGGATCAGCGGGTCGACCAGGCCCCACAGCGTGCGCCCGTCGATGAGTTCGATGCCACGCGAGTGGCGATGCGCCTCGGGTTCGATACGGCCCAGCGTCGCCAGCACGCCACCGGCGGCGCCATCGAACCGCACCGCGTCGGCCAGCTCGTCCACCTGCGCGCGGCTGATGCGGTAGTTGGCGCCCTGCTTGCAGCTCAGCAGCCAGTCGCGGCCATCGCGCGTGAGCAGCAGGTCGGCCTGGCGCCCGCGTTCGGCCAGTGGCGTGGTGCGGCTGACCTCGAACCCCTGCGCCTGCAGGGCCTCGATCACGAAATGCGAGAACTCGCGCCAGCGCATCGCCGCCAGCGCCGCGATGCCGCCGCGCGTCTCCAGCTGCGGCCGGCGCACGCGCTGGAGGTAGATCGAAAGTCCGACACCGATTGCCAGCGCCACTGCGCTGCCCAGGATCACGGGAACCACTGCCTGCATTGCGCCCTCGGGCGTCCGGAAAAGGCGGCGACTATACGGCCCGCCAGCTGATCGGGAAGTGAGTTGGTGGTGCACTGCACGCGCGTCGCGGTACGCACTTCACAAAAAAAAGCCGCCCGGCGAACCGGGCGGCCTTGGGTCAAACCTTTCTGCAGGAATCAGCGGCCGTTCGGCGTACCGCCGGCGGGCGCGGCCGGTGCGGCGGGCGTCGCACCGTCGGATGCCGGCGCGCTCAGGCCGCGGCGCTCCAGCAGCGGCTCGATCGTTGCGGCTCGCGGCCGGTGAAGTCGCTGAACAGCTGTCATCGCGTCCTCGCTGCCGCCGCGCGACAGCAGCGTGCTTGCGGAAGTGGTCGCCGTTCTCGCGCGTCAGGCCGCCGTTCTCCTTGAACCACTCCACGCTGTCGGCGTCCAGCACTTCGCGCCAGATGTAGGCGTAGTAGCCGGCCGAGTAGCCGCCGCATGATGTGGCTGAAGTACGGCGTGCGGTAGCGCGGCGGCACCGGCGCGAAGTCGACGCCGGCCTCCTTGCAGCGCGGCGGCCTCGAACGCCATCACGTCGCGCGGCGGCCGGCACCTGGTCGGCGGTCAGCTGGTGCCAGCTCTGGTCGAGCATCGCCGCGGCCAGGTACTCGGTGGTGGCGAAGCCCTGGTTGAACTTCGACGCGGCCATGCACCTTGTCCAGCAGCGCCTTCGGCATCGGCTCGCCGGTCTGGTAGTGCTTGGCGTAGTTGGCCAGCACCGCACGGCCAGTCGGCCCACATCTCGTTGACCTGCGACGGGTACTCGACGAAGTCGCGCGGCACGCTGGTGCCGGAGAAGTGCGGGTACTTCACGTTCGAGAACATGCCGTGCAGCGCGTGGCCGAACTCGTGGAACGTCGGTGGTCACTTCGTCCCAGGTCAGCAGCGTCGGCTTGCCCGCCGGCGGCTTGGGGATGTTGAGGTGGTTGGCGACGACCGGCTTGGTGCCGATCAGCTCGGACTGCGACGACGTACGCGTTCATCCAGGCGCCGCCGCGCTTGGTGTCGCGCGCGTACAAGTCGAAGATGAAGATCGCCAGCTGCTTGCCGTCCGCGTCGAACACGTCGTAGACGCGCACGTCCGGCGTGGTACACCGGCAGGTCGGTGCGCTCCTTGAAGGTCAGGCCGTACAGCTGGGTGGCGGCGAAGAACACGCCGTTCTCCAGCACGTTCTTCATCTCGAAGTAGGGCTTGAGCTGCGACTCGTCGAAGGCGTACTTGTCCTGGCGCGCACCTTCTCGGCGTAGTAGCGCCCAGTCCCACGGCTGCAGCTGGAAGCTCGGCTCGCCCTTGGCCTTCTGCTCGCGTCGATCATCGCCTGCAGGTCGGCGGCTTCGCGCTTGCGCGTTGGCGACCGCGGCCGGCGCCAGCTGGCCAGCATCGCGTTGACCGCCTGCGGTGGTCTTGGCGGTCTCGTCCTCCAGCACGTAGGCGGCGTGGTTCGGGTAGCCCAGCAGCTTGCGCGCGCTCGGCGCGCAGCTTGAGCGATCCTGCGACGACGATGCGCGGTGTTGTCGAACTCGTTGCCGCGGCTGCCGCGCGACGACCGAGGCCTTGTGCAGGCGCTCGCGCAGCGCGCGGTTGTTCAGCTGCGGCATTGGGCGGCTGGCCGGTGGTGTTGAGCAGCGCGATGACGTACTTGCCTTCCAGGCCTGCGCGCCTTGGCGGCTTCGGCGGCGGCGGCGATCTGCGCGTCGGACAGGCCGTCGAGCTCGCTCGTGCGTGTCGACGACGACCGCCGAGGCGTTCACTTCCTTCAGCACGTTCTGGCTGAACTTGGTGCCCAGCGCGGCCAGCTCGCCGTTCATCGCCTTGCAGCTTGCGCCTTGTGCGGCTTCGTCGAGCTGGCGCCGGCGCGCACGAAATCGGTGTGGTAGCGCTCGAGCAGGCGCACGCCCTCGGCGTCCAGGCCCAGCGTGTCGCGCTGTGTCGTACAGCGTCTTGATGCGCGCGAACAGCTTGGCGTTGAGCACGATCGCGTCGCTGTGCGCCGACAGCTTCGGCGACATACTCGGCTCTGCAGCTTCTCGCGCGCGTCGTTGGTGTCGGCGCCGATCAGGTTGAAGAACACGGTGGTCGCGCGGTCCAGCACCTGGCCGGACTTCTCCAGCGCGACGATGGTGTTCTCGAAGGTCGGCGCGGCCGGGTTGTTGGCGATCGCGTCGATTTCGGCGCAGCTGCTCGGCCATGCCGGCGTCGAAGGCCGGGCGCGAAGTCGGCTGTCCTTGATCTTGTCGAACTGCGGGTACTGCAGCGGCAGCGTGCTGTCGGCGAAGAACGGGTTGCTGGCTTGCGCTTGCTGGCTGGATGCAGGCATGTCGGACTTCACGGCCGGGGTGCAGGCGGGGATGGCAATGGCGATGGCCAGAGCCAGGGCGAGGCGGTGCTTCATCGGGCGGAACCTCGTCAAAGGGAACCCCGAAGGCTACCGACGCCGGATGCACGGGCGCATGACGAAAGGCATGGCGGCATGTTGCGTTGCAGCATGCGTGTGACGTGCCAGCGTGGCGATAGACTCGCGGCGTCGCCCGCCACGCCGCGCGGGTGCCCGCACGCGGACAGGAGAGGTAGCATGGGGATGTCGAGTCGGGTATGGCCGGGCGTCGTGTCGGGCCTGGTGCTGGGGTTGCTGGCCTCCACGGCACTCGCAGCGGAAACGGTGCGCTACGTCGCACTGGTGGACGGCGGCAAGAAAGCCGGGCACCAGATCGTCACGCATGGCGATGACGGCGTGACGCAGGTGGACTTCATCTTCAAGGACAACGGCCGCGGCCCCGAGCTGAGCGAGCAGTACACGCTGGCCGGGGATGGCACGTTCGCCACCTACAAGGTGAGCGGCGCATCGACCTTCGGTGCCCCGGTGGCGGAATCCTTCAGCCGCGAAGGCAATACCGCGCGCTGGAAATCGACCTCCGACGAGGGCCTGGTCGAGTGGACGGCACCGCGATGTACACGCCACTGGGCGGCACCCCGCAGGCGACTTCGGTGGCGATGGCGGCGTTGGCCGCGCGCGCCGATGGGCGCCTGCCGCTGATTCCCGGCGGTGCGTTGACGATGCGCAAGGTGGCCGACGCACGGGTGGGGGAGGGCGCGCGGGCCCGCGAGGTGCAGCTGGTCGCACTGACCGGCATCGGCCTGACGCCGACCTTCGCCTGGACCACCACGGACGCCGCGCCGCGGCTGTTCGCCTTCATCTATCCGGGCTACGTGCAACTGGTGGAGGAAGGGTATGAAGCCGACGCCGCGGTGCTCGAAACCCGGCAGAAAGCCGCCGAGGCCGAGGCGCTGGTCGCGCTGCAGCAGCGGCTGGCCCACCATATCGAAGGGACCACGCTGATCCGCAATGCACGGCTGTTCGACAGCGAGGCCGCCACGCTCGGTGCCGCCAGCGACGTGCTGGTGCGCGACGGCCGCATCGTCTCGATCGCCAATGCGGGCGGCGAACGTGCCGCCGCCGACCGGGTGATCGATGCGGCCGGCCGCACGCTGCTGCCCGGGCTGTTCGACAGCCACGCCCACATCGACCGCTGGTCCGGCGGCCTGCACCTGGCGGCGGGCGTCACCACCGTGCGCGACATGGGCAACGACAACGCCACCCTGCAGCAGCTGATGGCCGACGAGAAGGCCGGCACCCTGATGTCGCCGCGCGTCGTGGCGGCGGGTTTCATCGAGGGCGAAAGCGGGTTTTCCGCGCGCAACGGCTTCGTCATCAAGACGCTGGACGAGGCGAAGGAGGCGGTCGACTGGTACGCGGCCAACGGCTATCCGCAGGTCAAGATCTACAACTCGTTCCCGAAGGACCTGCTGCGCGAGACCGCCGCCTACGCTCACGAAAAGGGCCTGCGTGTCAGCGGGCACGTGCCGGCGTTCATGCGTGCCCGCGACGTGGTGGAGCAGGGCTATGACGAGATCCAGCACATCAACCAGCTGCTGCTGAACTTCTTCGTCGACGACACCACCGATACCCGCAACCTGACGCGCTTCTACCTGGTGGCCGACAGGACCGCCGGGCTGGATTTCGACAGCGCGCCGGTGCGCGAATTCATCGACCTGCTCGCACGTGAGGGTGTGGTCGTCGACCCGACGCTGGCCACGTTCGACTTCATCCGCCATCGCGCCGGCGACCTGTCGCAGGCCTTTGCGGCCGTGGCCGAGCACCTGCCGCCGGACCTGCAGCGCAACCTGCGCGTGGCGCAGATGAAGATCCCGGACGATGCGACGGCGGCAACCTACGAGAAGAGTTACGAAAAGCTGGTCGAGTTCGTGGGCCTGATGCACGAGGCCGGCATCCCGATCGTGGCGGGCACCGACGAGATGCCCGGCTTCACCCTGCAGCGCGAGCTCGAACTGTACGTGCAGTCCGGCCTGACCCCGGGCGAGTCGCTGCAGACCGCCACGTGGAACGCCGCGAAATACGCCGGCGTGCTGGACGACCGCGGCTCGATCGCGCCGGGCAAGCGGGCCGACCTGGTCCTGGTCGACGGCGACCCGACGACCGACATCGCCGCCATCCGACAGGTGGCGATGGTGTTGAAGGGCGACACGGTGTACTACCCCAGCGAGATCCACCAGGCGCTGGGGATCAAGCCGTTCGCCGAGCCGGTGAAGCCACAGGCGCGGTGAAGCCGCGCGGTGCGGAGGCTGCCGATAGCATCCGTATTCGGGGCGCCGCCGCTCATTGTCGTCCCGAGCGCAGTGAGGGACCTGCTTGATCGCGTTCGCCTCCGGCGGGGAGAAGCGGATCCCTCACTGCGTTCGGGATGACAAAGAAAGCGTACGGGTCCAAAAAACCTAGACCGCGGATCAACCTGCCCCCTACAGGCACGCATCATGCCCCTGCACCAGACATGGAGGTTCCACCCATGGCCACCGCCTTTGATTTCACCGCCACCGACATTGACGGGGCGCCGCGTGCGCTTGACGAGTTCCGCGGCCAGGTGCTGCTGATCGTCAACGTGGCCTCGCAGTGCGGCTTCACCCCGCAGTACACGGGGCTGGAGCGGCTGGCCCGCGAGTACGGCCCGCGCGGGTTGGTCGTGCTGGGCTTCCCGTGCGACCAGTTCGGCCACCAGGAGCCGGGCGACGAAGCCGAGATCCGCAACTTCTGCTCGCTGCGCTACGACGTGACCTTCCCGATGTTTGCCAAGGTCGACGTCAACGGCAAGGACGCGCACCCGCTGTGGGCATGGTTGAAGGACGAGAAAGGCGGGCTGCTGGGGATCGACGCGATCAAGTGGAACTTCACCAAGTTCCTGGTCGGCCGCGACGGGCGTGTCATCAAGCGCTACGCGCCCACCGCCACGCCCGAGTCGCTGGTGGGCGACATCGAGGCCGCACTCGCGTGACGGCGGTAGTCGAGCGCAACCGCTACCGGATGCGCTTCACGCTGGAGGGGCGCCACCTGCACGTGCGCGTGGTCGGACACAAGGACGACCTGGACACCACCGTGGCGTGCTGGATGGAGATCGCCGCCGAGGTGAGCCGCACCGGCGCGGCGACACTTCTGGTGGAGGACGACATGGACGGGCCGCCGCTGGACCCGGCGGTGTTGCCGGATTTCCTCCACGCATTGCGGGGCAAGGGTCTGGAAGGCGTGCGCATCGCCTACGTGGAGGCGCTGCCCGAGCGCCTGCCGAAGGTGGAGCTGGCCGAGATCCTGGCGCGCGAGCAGGGCTACGTGGTACGGGTGTTCGTCAACCGGATGGATGCCGCCGTCTGGCTGCGCCACGGTGAGCGCTGAGCGAGGCCGTTCCGGCGAACCCTACTTCTCCACGAACGCCCGCTCGAACACGTACTGCCCCGGCGTGCCGATGCGCGGCGCGGCGGCGAAGCCGCGGCCGTCCAGCAACGCGCGGAAGTCGGCCAGCATCTGCGGGCTGCCGCAGATCATGGCGCGGTCGTGCGCCGCATCCAGCGGCTCGAGGCCCAGGTGCTGCACCATCTGGCCGGTCGCCATCAGGTCGGTCATGCGGCCGCGGTGGTCGTGGCCGCGGTGCTCGAAGGGTTCGCGGATGACCGCCGGGTAGTACATGCAGCTGGTGCGCGATCGTCTCGCCCAGGAACTCGTGCCGCGGCAGCTCGTTCTCGATGTAGTCGCGGTACGCCAGGTCGTGGGCGTTGCGCACGCCGTGGCAGAGGATCACGCGCTCGAAGCGCTCGTAGGTCTCCGGGTCCTTGACGACCGCCAGCCACGGCGCGAAGCCGGTGCCGGTGCCCAGCAGATACAGGTTGCGGCCCGGGTGCAGGTCGTGGATCAGCAGGGTGCCGGTCGGCTTGCGGCCGATCAGGATGGTGTCGCCGGGCCTGATGTGCTTGCAGGCGCGAGGTCAGCGGGCCGTCGGGCACCTTGATGCTGAAGAACTCCAGCTGCTCCTCCCAGTTGGCGCTGGCGATGGAGTACGCGCGCAACAACGGCGCGCGTCCGCCATCGGCCTGCTCGACCTGCAGGCCGATCATCACGAACTGGCCGTTGTCGAAACGGAAGCCGTCGTCGCGGGTGGTGGTGAAGCTGAAGTAGTCGTCCGTCCAGTGGCGGACGTCCAGCACGGTTTCGGTGCCGAAGGCGGCGGACATGCGTGGTCTGGGGCGATGCGGGGGCCGTGCATTCTAGACGAGGCGGCCGGGCAGCCCGGGCTGCCCGGCGCGACACGCCATCAGGCTCAGGACGCCGCAGGCCCGGCGTCCACCGCGCCCTGGGTGGCGGCCTCGGCCACGGTCGGTCGCTGCCGGTCACGGCCGATCTCCCGGTCGATGCCGGCCACGTCGCTGGCGTTGATCAGGCCCAGTTGCGCGGCATGCTCGGCGATCGCGTGGCTGTCGCGGGCGCGCAGCATCGGCACCGACGTGCCCGCGACGCGCTCGATATGGCCGTCCACGCCCGTGTCCAGCAGGCTGTCCACGTCCGGGTCGACATCACGGATGTAGATCGCCGCGATCCGGTCGGGGAACGCGCGGGCCGCTTCGGCATACAGTTCGGCATCGGCCTGGCCCGAATCGCCCAGCAGCACCCACTTCATGTCCGGGAAGCGCTCGATCAGCTCGACGGCCTTCTCCAGCTTGTGGCCGTGGCCCTCGCCCTTGATGAACTGCCCGGGCTCCAGGCCCAGGTCGCGCAGGAAGATCGGCCCGCACGGAATCGCGTTGAGCTCCATGAAATCCTCGAGCAGGTCGTAGAGGTTCCACGGCGAGCTGGACACGTAGAAGACCGGGTGGCGACCGGTGCCGTCGGCACCGCGTTGCAGCGAGGTGTACAGCGCGGCCACGCCGTCGAGGGGCTTGCGGGTGCGCGCGTTGTGCAGGAAGGTCAGCTGCGCGGCGGTCTTCCAGTCGACGATGGAGCTGTGCAGCACCGTGTCATCGATGTCGGAAATGATGCCGAACCCCGCGGTGGGCGAGACCTGAAGCACCGGTTGCGGCGTGGCCAGCGTGCCATCGGCCAGCGACACCATCGCGTTGTCCCACGCGCAGTCGCTGGGGGTGACGTGGGTCTCGAACGAGGCGCGGTAGTAACCCTCGTGGTCGGTGCGCACATCCAGCTCCACGTCGCGGAAGCGGAGTTTCAATGCCTCATGCGGCACCTCGTCGCTGGCGAACCGCCGATAGGTGTCGAGCAGGTTGTCCCACCACGGGTCGGCTTCCTTCGGACCGGTCTCGGGCGCGTCGTTGAGCACCCGGCCGATCAGCTCGACGCCGCGCACGTCGGCGAATCCGCGATAGGCCGCGATGTGGCGGGGCTGGCCGAAGCCGAAGCGGTCATTGAACCGGCGCTTGGCGGCATCGAGGTGTTCGTCCAGGTCGATCGCCGCCGCCTGCAACTGCTGGCGGGCGACCGTCCGGAAGCCGGCGGGCGAGGGTGCCTGTCCGCTCATCGCGGCCCGCGCTCCTCGCGCGGCTTGGCGCGGCGGTCGCCCATCAGCGCGCTCAGCACGATGGCGATGCCCAGGCCGGCACCGGTGAGGAACAGCACCAGCGCGATCGCCGGATAGCCGAACAGCCGCGCGCCGCCCTCGTGGTCGCATCATCATCGCCGACGCCAGGATCAGCGCGGCGGTCACCACGCCGGCGCTGATGCGGTTGGCGATCTTCTGCAGGCTCTCCATCAGGTGCGACTCCTCCAGGCCGGTCACGCGCACCTGCATGCGGTTGTCGGCCAGCAGCGACAGTACGTCGGAGACCTTGCGCGGCGCCTCGCGCAGCAGCTCCTGCACTTCCATCAGCTCGCTGGCCAGGTTGGCCGGCGACATCGACTTGCGCAGGCGCTGGCGCATCACGTGGTCGCAGGTGGTCCTCGACCACGCGTCTTCACGTCCAGCTCCGGGTCCAGCGCGTGCGCCACCGACTCCAGGTTGAGCAGCGTCTTGCCCAGCAGGCTCATTTCCGGCGGCGTGCGCAGGCCGCAGGCGGTCGCCAGCCGGACCAGCTCCAGCATCAGCCGGCCCTCGGACTGCGCCTGCGCGCCGGAGCGCGCGGCGTAGCGCGCGACCATCTGGCCGACGTCGCGGGAGTAGCGCTCCTCGTCGAAATCCTCCAGCCGCGTGCCCATGCGCGATCGGTCTCGGCCGCGACCTGCTCGCCGCGCCCGTCGACGGCGGCGAACAGCAGCTTGAGCAGGCGCTCGCGCTGCTTGCGGCGGCACGTGCGCGACCATGCCCAGGTCGAGCAGGGCCAGCCGGCCGTCGTCGGTGACCAGCAGGTTGCCCGGGTGCGGGTCGGCGTGGATCTCGCCATGCACGAACACCTGGTCGAGGTAGCCGCGCATCAGCGCGGCGGCCAGTCGCCCAGCATGTCACGCTCGGTGCGGCGCAGGCCGGAGATGTCGGTGACCTTGGTGCCGGCGACCAGCTCCATGGTCAGCACGCGTGCGCGGGTGAGGTCCCAGACCGGCGTGGGCACGAACAGCTCCGGGTATTCGGCGAAGTGCGCGTTGAACCGGTCCAGGTTCTCGGCTTCGCTGCGGTAGTCGAGCTCGGCCAGCAGGGTCTTGCGGAACTCGTGCACCCAGTCGGCGAAGCGCATGCGCCGGCCCAGGTCGGTGATCCGGTCCACGCGCGCCGGCCAGCCGCGGCGAGCGTGTCGAGGTCGTCGCGGATGGTCTCGGTGATGCCCGGGCGCTGCACCTTGACCGCGACCTGGCGGCCGTCGCGCAGAGTCGCGCGATGCACCTGCGCCAGCGACGCGCAGCCGATCGGTTTCTCGTCGAAACTCGTCGAACAGCTTGCTCATGCGCACGCCCAGCTCGTCCTCGACGACCGCGCGGATATCCTCGATGGGCATCGGGCGCGCACGTCGTCCTGCATGCGCTCCAGCGCGGCGATGTAGGGCGGCGGCACCATGTCGGGGCGCGTCGACAGCGCCTGGCCGATCTTGATGAAGGTGGGGCCCAGCGCCTCGAGGTCGTCGACGAACTCCTCCGGCGCACCCTGCGCGTCGGCATCGTCCACCCCGTCCAGCGATCGCGGCGTCCAGGTCGAGTCCGGTGAATACGCCGGCGCTGCGGTACTTGAGCAGGAAGCGCAGGATCTGCGCGCTGCGGGCGAGGCCGCTCGGGGTGTCGGTCATGTCGGGGGCTCCGTGGGTGCCGGCAGCCTACGCAGGCCCGCGTCAACGCCGCTTCATGCGCAGGTGGGCGAGCATGGGGTCCCGAATCCTGTGAACGCACGAGGCACGAGGCCATGGACACCCTCTGGACCGTCGGCCATTCCACCCGGGACTGGGCAGGGTTCCTCGGCATTCTGTCCACGTCCGGTATCCGCGCCGTAGCCGACGTGCGGCGGTTCGCCGGCTCGCGCCGCCACCCCCAGTTCAGCGGGCAGGCGATGGCGGTGGCCCTGCCGCGCGAGGGGATCGGGTATGTCCCGATGCCCGACCTGGGCGGACGCCGCGCCCCCGTGCCGGGTTCGGCCAACGACGCCTGGCGCAATGCCGGGTTCCGGGGCTATGCCGACTACATGGCGACGCCCGCGTACCGCCAGGCCCGCGAACGGCTGTCCGCGCTGGCGCGGCGCACGCCCACGGCAGTGATGTGCGCCGAAGCCCTGTGGTGGCAATGCCACCGCGGGCTGATCGCCGACGACTTCAAGGCGAGCGGGTGGGACGTCATCCACCTGCTGGACGGTGCGCGTACCGAACCGCATCCGTATACACGTGCCGCCCGCCTGGTCGATGGACGCCTGGTGTACTCGTTGCCGGTCACGGTGCAGGGCGGGCTGTTCGACTGAGTGGGCGTCGTGCGCGGCGGATCCCATGACCCGCAGCCCGCCGACGGTCACTCCGGACTGCGCGGACTCAGCGGTATCCCGCGGCCTGCAGCTCGAACAGCTCGGCGTAGCGCCCGCCCTGCGGCCATCAACTCCTCGTGGGTGCCGCTGGCTTCCAGCTGGCCCTCGGCCAGCACCAGGATGCGGTCGGCCATGCGCACGCTGGTGAAGCGGTGGCGAGATCAGCACCGCGGTGCGGTCGTCCGACAGCTCCTTGAAGCGCTGGAACACCTCGAACTCGCTGCGCGCATCCAGCGCCGCGGTGGGCTCGTCCAGGATCATCACCTGCGCGTCGCGCATGTAGGCGCGGGCGATGGCGATCTTCTGCCACTGGCCGCCCGAGAGGTCCACGCCGGTCTTGAAGCGGCGGCCGATCAGCTGGTCGTAGCCGTTCGGCAGGCCGGCGATGACCTCGTCGGCCATCGCGCGCCGTGCGGCCTCGCGGATGCGGGCCGCGTCGTCCATCGCGTCGATCTGGCCGACGCCGATGTTCTCGCCGGCGGTCAGGTGGTAGCGCACGAAGTCCTGGAAGATCACGCCGATGTTGGCGCGCAGGTCGTCGAGGTCGTACTCGCGCAGGTCGCGGCCGTCGAGCAGGATGCGGCCCTCGTCGGGGTCGTACAGCCGCGCCAGCAGCTTCACCAGCGTGGTCTTGCCGGCGCCGTTCTCGCCGACCAGCGCCAGCACCTCGCCGGCGCGCAGCTCGAACTCCAGCCCGCGCACCGCCCAGCGTTCTCGGCATCGGGATAGCGGAAGCCGACGTTCTCGAACACGAAGCCGCGCGCGATGGGTCGCGGCACGGCGATCGGCGTTTTCGGGCGAGGCGATCTCCGGCTCGATCTCGAAGAACGAGAACAGATCGTCCAGGTACAGCGCCTGGCTGGCCACCTGCGAGAAGCCGACCAGCAGCCCTTCCAGCAACTGGCGCAGGCGGCGGAAGCTGCCGGCCAGGAAGGTCAGGTCGCCGATGGTGAAATCGCCGCGCACCGTGCGCCAGGCGATGTAGCCATAGGCGACGTAATAGCCCAGCGTGCCGAGCGCGGCCAACAGCGTGCCCCAGAACGCGCGGCGCCGGGCCAGCGTCGCGATTGGCCTGGAAGAACTTGTCGGCCAGCTGCGGTAGCGCGCGATCAGGAAGTGGTGGAGGTTGAAGATCTTCACCTCCTTGGCGGTCTCCACGCTGGCGCCGATCTGGCGCACGTACTCCAGCTGGCGGCGCTCGGGCGTCCACGGCGAAGTTCAGCGAATAGCCCAGCGCATTGAAGTGCGCTTCGCCGATGAAGGCCGGGATCAGCGCGACCGCCAGCAGCACGATCAGCCACGGCGCGTAGACCAGCAGGCCGACGGCGAAGCTGACCACGGTGATCGCGTCCTGCACCTGCCCGAACAGCTGGCTCATCAGGTTCATCCGGCCCATGGTCTGGCGGCGGGCGCGGTCCAGCTTGTCCTGCAGGTCGGGGTCCTCGAAGTCCTCCAGGTCCAGCGTGGCCGCGTGTTCCATCAGGCGGATGCTGGTGGCGTTGGTGAACAGCTCCGACAGCAGCGAGTCGGCGTAGCTGACCATGCGGCCCAGCAGGTCGGAGACGATCGCCAGGGCGAACTCGATGCGCCAGCAGCCACAGCAGGTGGTCCAGCTGCGCCGCTGCGCCAGGCCGTCGCCCAGTGTGTCGAACGCGGTGCCCAGCGCCGACCAGGCGCACGGCCTCGTCGATGATCAGCTTGCCGATGTACAGCGTGACGATCGGCAGCAATGCGCGGATCAGCGCGCAGGCCGAGGCTGGCCATGGTCAGCGCCGGGCTGGTGGCCCAGATCTGCTTGAGGAACGGCGGCAGGTTGCGCATCGCGTCGAAGCGCTCGCGCAGGCTGGGGCGGTTGGCGGCACCGGTGCCGGCGCGAGGTGGGGTCTGGGGGGCGGGCGTCATCGGTGGATTGTTCACGCCGGGCGGGGAGGGCGGGTGAAGCGCCGGCCGACGTGCGGTTGCCGGCGGGTAACGACCTCGTAATGCGCCAGGTGTACAACGTGGCCATCCAGCCCCTCGAGGAGTCAGGCAATGGATCACGTGCCGGGTATGGCGGAGGCCCTTCCAGCCCCGATGGTGGCCGTCCCGCCGCCGACAGTCGGGAACGATCCCGTGGCATTGCCGCCCGATTCGCTGTGGCGCCTGTTCCAGCAGGCGCCGCACCTGGCGCCGCGCGCGTCCCGCCCCCGGGTCCCGGAGCTAGACGAGTAGCCGTCGGCCCGAGGTACACGGCCGCCGGGGCCGCTTGGCGCGAGCGGCCGGTAAACTGGGCGGCCCACCGCCAGCCCGATGCCCGCCGTGACCCACGCCGCACCCCGTACCGTCCCCGCCCAGCCCATCCGCCAGGAAGACTTCATCCAGTCCGTCGCCGACGCGCTGCAGTACATCAGCTACTACCACCCGGTCGACTACATCCGGAACCTGGCCGCCGCCTACGAGCGCGAGGAATCGCCGGCGGCCAAGGACGCCATCGCGCAGATCCTGATCAACTCGCGCATGTGCGCCGAGGGCCACCGGCCGATCTGCCAGGACACCGGCATCGTCACCGTGTTCCTGCGAGATCGGCATGGACGTGCGCTGGGCCGATGCGACCATGGGCGTGGAGGACATGGTCAACGAAGGCGTGCGCCGCGCCTACAACCATCCGGACAACAAGCTGCGCGCCAGCGTGCTGGCCGATCCCGCGGGCAAGCGCACGAACACGAACGACAACACGCCGGCCGTGGTCAACATGAAGGTCGTGCCCGGCGACACGGTCGACGTCATCGTCGCGGCCAAGGGCGGCGGCTCGGAGGCCAAGTCGCAAGTTCGCCATGCTCAACCCGTCCGACTCGATCGTCGACTGGGTGCTGAAGACCGTGCCGACCATGGGCGCCGGCTGGTGCCCGCCGGGCATGCTCGGCATCGGCATCGGCGGCACCGCCGAGAAGGCGATGCTGCTGGCCAAGGAAGTCGCTGATGGAGCCGATCGACATCACCGACCTGCAGGCGCGCGGCGCCGTCCAACCGCGCCGAGGAACTGCGGCTGGAGCTTTACGAGAAGGTCAACGCGCTCGGCATCGGCGCGCAGGGTCTGGGCGGCCTGACCACGGTGCTCGACATCAAGGTCAAGGACTACCCGACCCACGCCGCCAACCTGCCGGTGGCGATGATCCCCAACTGCGCCGCCACCCGGCACGCGCACTTCACCCTCGACGGCAGCGGCCCGGTGACGCTGGAGCCGCCGTCGCTGGCGGACTGGCCGAAGCTGACCTACGACGCCAGCAAGGGCCGGCGCGTCGACCTCGACACCGTCACGCGCGAGGACGTGGCGTCGTGGAAGCCGGGCGAGGTGCTGCTGCTCAACGGCAAGCTGCTGACGGGCCGCGATGCCGCGCACAAGCGCATCGTCGACATGCTCGATGCGGGCGAGCCGCTGCCGGTCGACCTGCGTGGCCGCTTCATCTATTACGTCGGCCCGGTCGATCCGGTGCGCGACGAGGTCGTCGGCCCCGCCGGCCCGACCACCGCCACGCGCATGGACAAGTTCACCGAACAGGTGCTGGACGCAGACCGGCCTGCTGGGCATGGTCGGCAAGGCCGAGCGCGGCCCGGTGGCGATCGACGCGATCCGCAAGCACCGGTCCGCCTACCTGATGGCGGTCGGCGGCGCCGCCTACCTGGTCTCCAAGGCGATCAAGGCCGCGCGCGTGGTCGGCCTTCGCCGATCTCGGCATGGAGGCGATCTACGAGTTCGCGTGCAGGACATGCCGGTGACCGTGGCGGTCGACAGCCAAGGCGAGTCCGTGCACAAGACCGGCCCGCGCGAGTGGCAGGCCCGCATCGGCAAGATCCCGGTGGTGGTGGAGCCGGCCTGAGTCGGCTCCTCCTGCGGCTCGTGCCGTTGTAGGAGCGGGCCCAGCCGCGATCGCTTCCCTGTAGGAGCGACGTCAGTCGCGACCGCGAAGCTTGGGCGGCCGGTATATCGCGACTCAAGTCGCTCCTACACCCGGGCCGCGGGCTTTCGCGGCTGAAGCCATTCCCACCTTGAACCAAACGACTGGCCGCGGCTGAAGCCGCGCCTACAACCGGGCGACGAGTTCCTTCAGCCGCTTTCGTGTTGCAGCCGCCTGCAGGTAGTCCGTCGCCAGCTTCTCCAGCGCGAAGATATTGGTCGAGCTGGTGTCGTCCAGATCGTCCATGCCCACCACCAGGTCGGTCTGCATGCGGAAGTAGCCGTCCCCGACCAGGTGCCGCGCGATGTAGTCGACCGAATCCGTGTTGCCGTCGAACAGCACGTCGATGATCGGGATCGCCCACTCCAGCGCGCCCCATTCGCGGGCGGACTTCAGATCGATCGGGCGGTTGCGCTCGCCGCTGCCCACCGACAGCACGGTCAGGTCGTGGCTGTTGTCGACCCGTGCGTCCTTGCGCAGGGCCTCGGCGATCGCGCATGCGGTCGGGTTATTGGCTACCACGCCGCCGTCGATCAGCGCGCAGCGGTAGCCTTCCACCGTCAACGGGTGGGCGGGGAAGTACGTGGGCGCGGCAGCCGAGGCCCGGCACACCTCCCACACGGGCAGGGCCTTGTGCTGGGCCTTGAAGCTCTTGAACACGACCGGGGTGCGGGTCACGGTGTCGTAGGCGGTCACCAGCGTCGGAACTTTGAGCTGGCCCAGCGTCGTCTTGCCGAACACCTTCCTGAGGACCTTCTCCAGCCCGGCTCCGTCGTAACGGGGCGCGGACGGCCCCTGCGTGAACAGCCGACCCGCGCGCGACCACAGGCGACTCGCCAGGCCCGGGAAGATGGTGTGCCGCTCATCGCGATACAGGTCGGCCAACTGCGCGGGCGACAGGCCGATGCCCAGGCCGCAGGCGACCAGCGCGCCGGTCGAGCTGCCCGCCACCAGGTCGAAATGCGTGAGCAGGCCGCCGGGCTTGCCCGCCTGCTTCAGCGTGTCCTCCACCCCGCCCAGCCACAGGCTGGTCACCAGTCCGCGAATGCCGCCGCCGTCCAGCGACAGGATGCGTTGCATCTTCATGGCGCGCTCCGCATGCGAAGCGGGCAGGGTACGCCCGTCGCCACCGTGCGGCGGGCCGTCCGTCAGGCGGCGGCGGTGCTCAGTGACCCGCCCGCTTCGGCCAGCGCATCACAACTGCGATTTGAGCGGCAGCACGAACTTCTCGATGATCTTGTCCTTCCACGGGCGTGCTTCCCACAGCTCGTAGGTGTACGGCTTGGTGTGCTTGAGGTCGGATTCGAACACCTCGGTCATGCGCGCGGCGAATTCGCGGTCGTAGATGTTGAGGCTGGCCTCGTCGTTGAGCCGGAACGAGCGGATGTCGAAGTTGGTCGAGCCTACCGATGACATCTCGCCATCGATGACCAGCAGCTTCACGTGGATCATCGTCGGCTGGTACTCGTAGATCTCGATGCCTTCCTTGAGGAGCTCGCCCCATTCGGCCTTCGATGCCAGGCGCACCGTCTCCGAATCGATGTGCTTGCCCGGCAGCAGCAGCCGCACCCGCACGCCGCGACGGTTGGCCGCCAGCAATGCCTCCTTCGTCAGCTCGTCGGGCACGAAATAGGAGGCCGCCAGGTCGATGGTGTGCTCGGCCGCGGCAATGGCCATCAGGTACATCAGGTGCATGCTCTCGCTGCCGCCGGCGGGCGAGGCGATGAACACGTGCGCGCGGCTGTCGCCCACCTCCTGCAACGGCGGGAAGTAATCCGGGCCGTTGAGTACCTCGCCCGTCGTCTTGATCCAGTTGTCGTTGAAGGCGGCCTGCAGCTGCGCCACCGCCGGGCCTTCGATGCGGAAATGCTCCTCGCGCCAGTGGTCCCGGTCCTCGGCATTGCCCATCCACTGGTCGGCGATGCCGACGCCGCCGGTGAACCCGACGCGCCCGTCGACCACCAGCATCTTGCGGTGGGTGCGGTTGTTGAGCCGGCCCAGGTTGTACCAGTGCAGCGGCCGGTAGCGTTCCAGACGGACGCCCGCATCCTTCATCTGCTGCAGCATCGACTCTTCCATCTTGATGCTGCCGGCCCAGTCGATGGTGACGTTGACCTTGACGCCGGCGCGGGCGCGCTCCGACAGGGCATCGGCGAACTGCTGGCCGATCTCGCCCGACCAGTAGATGTAGGTCTCGAACGTGACCGTGCGCTGGGCCGACCCGATGGCTTCCAGCATGGCCGGGAAGATCTCCACGCCGTTCCGCAGCGGCGTGATGCGGTTGCCGGGCAGGATCGCCGGTCCCAGCATCACCCCCATTTCTCGCCTGGAATTGCGGGTCGGCGACCGCGTAGCGGTGCTCGATCTTGCGCTCCAGGTTCTTCTCGGGCGTTGCGAAGTTCATGGCGATGGCCACCAGGAAAATCGTGGCCAGGGCAGTAATCACGATCGTCCAGACCATTCTTTTCCGGCTCCAGGTGCGAGGCATTGAGTTGCTCCCCAAACGAGCCGGCACTCTCGGGCAACCGCCTGTTAAGCGGCGTGAAATCGACGGGAAAAGTCGGGCCTCAGACGAACCAGGCCAATGCGAACAGCCCGAGCATTGCGAAGGCCAGGCCCAGCTTGAGCACGGTGCCCACCACGATGCCCAGCCAGGTGCCCAGCCCGACACGGGCCGCCTCGTGCACCTTGCGGCCGTGGATCAACTCGCCGGCCAACGCGCCGATGAAGGGGCCGGCGAACAATCCGACCGGGCCGAAGAACAGGCCGGCCAAGGTGCCGATCACCGCGCCGATGAGGGCCAGTCGGCTCGCGCCCACGCGCTTGGCGCCCATCATCGTGGCGAGGAAGTCCACCGCCAGCGACAGCGCGGTCAGCACCCCCAGCACAACGAGCATGGGGATGCCCACCTGCTGGAAATCGCCTGTCCATGCCGCCAGCACCATGCCGGCGAATACCAGCGGCAGGCCGGGCAGGGCGGGCAATACGGTGCCGGCGATGCCGGCCACGATCAGCAGCCCGGACAGCAGGTAATAAAGGGTTTCGAGCGGCATGTTCCGTCCTTCCGGGCCGCGTTTCCGGCGCGATTGCATTCGGCAAATGCGCGCGCTACTTTGCGGCCGCTGTGTTTGCCAAGGGTCACCGTGAACCGTGGCCCGAAGCGGTAGATCCTACGCTCCGCCTCGCCATCCGAGCTTGCCTGTCCATCACGCCCGCTCCTTGCAACCAGCTGTCGGTTCCCGGCAACCGGCCCAGCCGACCGGGATCGCATTCCAGTCACGCCATCCAGCTACGTTCCACAAGGAGCACGTCACCATGTCGAATCGTGAAACAGGCACCGTCAAGTGGTTCAACGACGCCAAGGGCTTCGGCTTCATCAGCCGCGAAAACGGCGAGGACGTTTTCGTCCATTTCCGCGCCATCCAGAGCCAGGGGTTCAAGAGCCTGAAGGAAGGCCAGAAGGTGTCCTTCACCGTGGTGCAGGGGCAGAAAGGCCTGCAGGCGGATGCGGTCGAACCGATGTAACGCCGCCGACGCGCGCATCTCTCGAAAAAAGCCCGGCCAATGGCCGGGCTTTTTGTTGCAGTCGAACTGGATGCGGCTTCGGCGATCAGCGTGCCCAGGCGCGTCCGTTGTAGACGCGCACGTACGAGCCTTCACGGATGCCACCCAGGTCGTTCTGGGTGACCACCGTGGTGCGGCCGTCCTGCATGCGCACGTAGACGTTGTACAAAGCGCCGGTGGTGCGGTTCTGGATGGCGTTGCCGGCGACCGCGCCGGCGACCGCGCCTGCGACGGTAGCCGTGTTCTGGCGCCCCTCGCTGTCGGTCTGGTCCTTGGCGATGGTGCGGCCTGCCGCCGCGCCGACCAGGCCGCCGAGCAGCGCACCGGTGGCATTGGGCACGTTGCTGCCGCTGCTGATCGGCTCGATGCGCGTCACGGTGCCGCAGTCGTAGCAGTTGGCGGTGCTGCCGCCGTAGCCCGCGCCTGCACCGACGCCGGCCGAACCGTAACCGGAGGTGGCACAACCGGCCAGCGCCAGGACGGACGCCGTGGCGACGCCAAGCAATCGGATGTTGATGCTGTTCATTCCGCTCTCCTCATGGGGTTGATCGGGTGGCGGAACCGCCACGCGCCGCCACCGTAGGCAGCGCACCGTGAACACCTAATCAACCTTGCGCGCGTTGTTCACGCCCCAGTCGGAAAGTCGGGTGTGCTCCGCGATGCATTCACGTCACTACGCCACGCGAATGCACGGCGCGCTCGGATATGGCTAGCCGCGGAAGTCCTGATGGCACGCCATGCAGGCCTCGCGGATCGTGCCTGACGTCGCACGCGCGCTCTCGCACCCGAGGGGAGGGCGTACGAGCGAATCGTCCAGCGCCGCGCGCAGTTGGCCCGCATGCCGGGTGAAGCGCGCATCGTCCCGCAGGTCCGGAAATGCCGGTTCCAGGTCGTTGGCCAGCATCCGCAGCGACTGCAGGTGCGGCAGCACATCGGTGGCAGCGCAGCGGTTGGCATCGACCGACGCCCCCAGGCGCGCCACGTGCGCCTGCATCATGTGCATAGCGGCGTGCGGGTAGTGGTCGGTCCAGTCCTTGCGCGACTCCAGCGCGCGCAACACCATCACCACCGCCATCACGCCCAGCACCAGTCCCAGCAGGAACAGGAACAGGTAGCGCGAGCCCGGACCCGGGCGTCCCGGGGTGGCCGGCTCGCGGCGTGACGTATCGGGATTGGGGTCGCTCATGGCCGGGGCTCCTGGAGGGTCGCGGGAACATAGCATGCGTCCTGCGCACGCCACGGCTGTCCGGACGGGGCGTTCCAGCGGGCTCGCGACCGGGCGAACCCTCACTTGCGGCGGACTCGCGGATGCGTCCGCTTACACTGTTGCGATGCCTGACGCCACGACACCCGACCTCGTCCTCGATGCCGCCTGGCACGACCGCTTTGCCGGCATCGACCGGCTGTACGGGCGCGGCGCGTTGCAGCGCCTGTCGCGGGTCCGCGTGGCCGTGGTGGGCGTTGGTGGCGTGGGGTCGTGGGCCGTGGAGGCGCTGGCGCGCAGTGGCGTGGGCCACATCACCCTGATCGATGCCGACGAGCTGTGCGTGTCCAACACCAACCGTCAGTTGCCCGCGCTGCAGGGCCAGTACGGCCGCGCCAAGACGGCGGCAATGGCCGAGCGGTGCCGCGCCATCAATCCCGGCATGTCGCTGGAGGAGGCGACGTGTTTTCTCACCTCTACCAACATCGAGTCGCTGCTGGGGAGCGGGTTCGACCTGGTGCTGGACGCCTGCGACAGCTTTCGCAGCAAGGTCGAACTGATCGCATGGTGCCGCCGCCGTAAGCAGCCGTTGATCGTGTGCGGCTCGGCCGGAGGTCGCACCGACCCGACGCAGGTGCGGGTGCGCGACCTCTCGCGCACCGAGCACGATGCGATGCTGGCGCTGATCCGCAAGAAGCTGCGCAGCGAGTTCAACTTCCCGAAGAATCCCCAACGCTATTTCGGCGTGCCGGCGGTGTACTCGCTGGAGAACGTGCAGTATCCACAGCCCGATGGCGGCGTGTGCGGCGTGCGGCCGAAGGTGGCGGGCGATGCCGGCTTCAAGCTCGATTGCGGGGCGGGGCTGGGCGCGGCCACCCATGTGACCGGTACCTTCGCCTTCGCCATCGTCGCCCGTGCGATGCAGATGCTGCTCAAAGCGTAGTAGCGCCTTCTGGTCGCGATCATGGACCGACGCGTTTGTGCCGGCTGCCGTTCGCGGCTGATGCCGCCCCTACGGGCCCTGCGCGTCGGGCACGAGGCCGAACAGCCGCTCGGCGTTGGCGCTGGTAGCGCGCGCGATGTCGGCCGGATCCGCGTTGCGCAGCGCGGCGATGGTGTCCAGCACCGCTGGCAGGCGGGCCGGTTCGTTGCGTTGGCCGCGGATGCCCGCGTCGGGCTGGTCGGGGGCGTCGGTTTCAAGCAGCAGCCATTCGATCGGCATGGTCGCGGCCAGCCGCCGCAACCGCTGTGCCCGTTCGAATGTCACCGGGCCGCCCAGCCCCAGCATGAAGCCCAGGCCCCACAACCGCTCGGCCTGCTGCCGGCTGCCGGAAAAACTGTGCACCACGCCCCGCAGCGGTGCGAAGCGTCGGATGGCTGCCGTAACCTCGTCCACCGCGCGGCGGGCATGCACGATCAGCGGCAGGTCGAAATCGCGCGCCAGCCGCAACTGCGCCTCGAAGTACTCCGATTGCACTGTGCGGTCCAGCGAGGGAACGAAGTAGTCCAGCCCGCACTCACCCACGGCCACGCATGCGCGCGCGCGGCATTCGCGTTCGAGCCAATCGCGCAACTCGACCAGGTGGCCCGGGCGGTGGTCGGCCAGGTACATCGGGTGCAGCCCGTAGGCGGGGTACAGCCCTTCGTGCTGCTGGCAGACACGCCTGAGGTTGGGCCACGACGCGGCCGTGATCGAAGGCAGGACCTGGCGTCGCACGCCGCTGGCCAGCGCCCGGTCCACCACCGATGCCCGGTCCGCATCGAATTCCGGCGCGTCCAGGTGGCAATGGCTGTCGACCAGGTCCATGGCGGTGTGGGCGGTGCGTTTCTGCGGCCGGTTTGGTGTCGGCGCGGGAAGCCTCAACGGGGACGCGCGTCGGGTTCGATGGGCGGTTTGCGGTCTTTCCAGTTGGCCAACAGCAGGGTGCCGAGTCCCAGCAGGATCTCATCGACCAGTGGGAACGGATCCGGCACGACCAGGGTCAGCGCAAACAGCGCAGCCGTCACCTTGAACAGCGTGGGGTAGCGCAGTTTCCGCGCCCATTTGAGCAGCGGGTAGAGCAGCGGGTTGGCCATCGACGGACTCTTGGGGATGCGATGCCGGGGACGCTAGCACGCTGAGGCAGGGTTCACGGAAACGACAGGATGACGTTAAAAAATCGGCAGTCGTTCAGCTTCCCGGTGGTGCAATGCCGGCCAACACCCATGCGGGACATGACCCGCTCCGAGGAGGGCCGTAATGAACAAGAACATGCTCGCAGTCGCCCTGGCGTCCCTGCTGGTCGGTGGCGTCGCCGTCGCCGCGTACAACAGCTTCACCAGCGACAGTGATGGCCGCGTTGCGACCGTCGCCGACGACGCCATGCTCGGACTGGATGCGGACCTCGCGGGCAACGGCGCCATCGACGGCATCCAGTATGCCGACGTCATCGACGTGAAGGCGGTCAACGAGAAGCAGGCGCTGTACGCCACCGTGATCGGCACCGACCCCATCAGCGAGACCAGCACCGTCTCCTCCCCGCGCCAGGTGTGCGAGGACGTGGTGGTGCAGGAACGCCTGCCCGAGCGGGACGGCAACGTCGGCGGTACCGTCGCCGGCGCGCTGATCGGCGGCCTGGTGGGTAACCAGGTCGGTGGCGGTAATGGCAAGAAGCTGGCGACCGTCGCCGGTGCGGTGGGTGGCGGGTACGTGGGCAACCGCGTGGACCGCAACCACGTCGGTGGCCGAGTCGTCGAGCGCGTCGACCGCCAGTGCCGCACGGTGTCGGATACCTCCAAGTCCTCGCGCGTGGTGGGCTACAACGTGACCTACCGCAACCCGGACGGCACCACCGGCACCATGCGCACCGGCAGCAAGCCGGGCAGCCGGATCTCGCTGGGCACCGAGGACCAGGTGGTCGGTTACGACGTGACCTACCGCTACGACGGCCAGCAGCAGACCGTCCGCATGGATGACCGCCCGGGCGAGCGCCTTCCGGTCATCGACGGCCAGGTGGTGACCCGCACTGCGCTGGTGACCGAGAACGATCGCGGGTAATCCCATCGGGACAGTTGCCTGTCGGTACAGTCGTTGAAGGAGGAGGGGCCGGTTTTCCGGCCCCTTTTCCGTTTGTGGCCCACCCGCGCCGGGGGAGCCGCGGGCGCCGCCGGCGGAGTGCCGTCGCCGCGGGTGCGCCGATACAATGGCGTTCTTTGACCCGCCCGAGTCCGCCATGGCCCTGCATCCGTATGACCTCTACGACGTCCGCTCCCTGCTCAGCGAGGAGGAGCGCGCGGTGCAGGACACCGTGGCCCGCTTTACCGACGAGCGGGTGCTGCCGATCATCGGCGACGCGTTCGATCAGGGGCGCTTTCCGAAGGAGCTGGTCGCGGAGATCGCCGAGCTGGGTCTGCTGGGTTCGACCCTGCCGGAGGAATACGGCGGTGGTGGCCTGAATGCGGTCTCCTACGGCCTGATCTGCCAGGAGCTCGAGCGCGGCGACAGCGGCATCCGCAGCTTCGTCGTCGGTCCAGTCCTCGCTGTGCATGTACCCGATCTTCGCGTACGGCACCGAGGAGCAGAAGAAGCGCTGGCTGCCCGACATGGCCGCAGGCAAGGTCATCGGCTGCTTCGGCCTGACCGAGCCGCACGGCGGGTCCGACCCGGCCAACATGAAGACCGTGGCGAAGAAGGACGGCGGCGACTGGGTCATCAACGGCGCCAAGATGTGGATCACCAACGGCAACGTGGCCGATATCGCCATCGTCTGGGCGCAGACCGACGACGGCATCCAGGGCTTCGTGGTCGAGAAGGGCATGGCGGGCTTCGCGGCCCAGGAAATCAAGCACAAGATGAGCCTGCGCGCGTCGGTGACGAGCTCGCTGTTCTTCGACAACGTGCGCGTGCCCGAGGCCAACCGCCTGCCCAACGTCAAGGGCCTCAAGGGCCCGCTGGGCTGCCTGACCCAGGCCCGCTACGGCATCACCTGGGGGCCGATCGGCGCGGCCATCGCGTGCCTGGACGAGGCGCTGAACTACAGCAAGGAGCGCATCCTGTTCGACCGCCCGCTGGCCGCCAACCAGGCCGCGCAGCTGCGCCTTGCGGACATGGCGCGCCGCATCACCAGCGCGCAGCTGCTGTCCCTGCAGCTCGGCCGCCTGAAGGATGCCGGCAAGATGGCACCGACGCAGGTGTCGCTGGCCAAGTGGAACAACTGCCGCATGGCGATCGACATCGCGCGCGACTGCCGCGACCTGCTGGGCGGCGCCGGCATCACGACCGAGCACGCGGCGATCCGCCACGCGCTCAACCTGGAATCGGTGATCACCTATGAGGGCACCGAGACCGTTCACCAGCTGGTGGTCGGCCGCGAGCTGACCGGCATCAACGCGTTCTGACTGTGGATACCGGCGACGGTCGGGTGGGCACGGTGCCGTTCGAGGGTAGGGTGCCCGACGGGCTGGCGGCAATCCGCCTGGAGACGGAGCGCCTCGTACTGCGGGTGCCGCGCATCGAGGACTTCGAGCGCTACGCCGACATGTTTGCCCGGGACGAGCTGCGCTCCATCGGCGGCCCTCTGGTGCGCGGCGACGCGTGGCGGCGGTTCCTGCAGATGCCCGGGGCGTGGGTGCTGCAGGGCTTCGCGATGTTCTCGGTCATCGAAAAAGATACCGGCCGCTGGGTCGGGCAGGCCGGGCCTTGGCAACCCGACGGTTGGCCGGGCACGGAAGTCGGCTACTCCTTGCACCCCGATGCCTGGGGCAAGGGGTACGCCACCGAGGCCTGCACGGCCGCGATGGATTTCGCCTTCGATGTGCTGGGGTGGGACGAGGTCGTGCACACCATCGCCCGCACCAATGCCGGTTCGCAGTCGGTCGCACGGCGTCTGGGCTCCACCAACCGCGGCCCGGTTACGCTGCCGCCGCCCCTGGACACTGCGGTCGCCGATCTGTGGGGCCAGACCCGCGCCGAGTGGCGTGCGCGCAAGGCCGCTACGGCTTCTTCCTGATTCCCGTATTCCCGCGACCCCATGGCACGCCACGGGGCGGAGACCCTGCATGACCGCTTCGATTCCGACTCCGATCCCGGCCCGCATGCGCGGCCTCAACCGCGCCGAGATCTGCGACGTCAACTTCACCGAGTTCGTGCGCGGGCTGGAGCGGCCGGCGCGATGCGGCGCCTGCGCCGGGCGAGGTAATCCTCGACGGCAGCGCACTGGATGCCGAGGGCTTTCGCGAGCTGTTCGAATCGCAGTTGATCAGCCGCCACCTTGACCTGATGGCGCGCGTGTTGCGCGTGCAGAACAAGGTCTTCTACACCATCGGCAGTTCCGGCCACGAGGGCAACGCGATGGTCGCGCGGCTCACCCGGCATACCGACCCCGCGTTCCTGCACTACCGCAGCGGCGGTTTCATGGCCGAGCGCTTCCGCAAGCTGCCGGGCATGGACCCTGTCATGGATTCGGCGCTCAGCTTTGCCGCCAGCGCCGAGGACCCGGCCAGTGGCGGGCGCCACAAGGTATGGGGCAGCAAGCCGTTGTGGGTGCTGCCCCAGACCTCGACGATTGCGTCCCACCTGCCCAAGGCGCTGGGCACCGCGATGGCGATCGAGACCGCGCGCCGTCTCGGCCACCCGCTGCCGATTCCCGGCGACAGCATCGCCATCTGCTCGTTCGGCGATGCGTCCAGCAACCACGCCACCGCGCAGACCGCGTTCAACGCCGCGGCGTGGTCGGCCTACCAGAAGCTGCCCGCGCCGGTGCTGTTCGTGTGCGAGGACAACGGCATCGGCATCTCGGTCAAGACGCCCAGCGGCTGGATCGCCCGCAACTTCGCCAGCCGCCCGGACCTGGATTATTTCTACGCCGACGGCCTGGACCTGGCGGCCGGGTACGGTGACGTGCAGCGCGCGGTCGAGCACTGCCGCCGCACGCGCCGGCCGACCTTCCTGCACCTGCGCACCACGCGGATCATGGGCCACGCCGGTACCGACTTCGAGATCGAGTGGCGCTCGATCGAGGAGTTGTGCGCGGTGGAAGCGACCGACCCGCTGCTGCGCTCGGCGGCCATCGCCATCGAGTCGGGCCTGATGTCGGCCGACGAGGTGCTGGCGCTGTACGAGGCCACGCGGGAGCGGTGTTTTGCCGCCGCCGCCGAGGCCGACAGGCGCCCCAAGATCGAGACGCTGGAGCACGTCATCGCGCCACTGGCCCCGTACACACCGCAGGCGGTGCGCGCGGAAGCCACGAGGGTGGACTACGAAGGCCGGCGCATCGAGGCGTTCGGTAGCGAGGCGAAGCTGCCCGAGCGGCAGCCGCCGCGGCATTTGGCCATCCAGATCAACAACGCCCTGCACGACCTGTTCGCGAAGTATCCGGAGACGCTGCTGTTCGGCGAGGACGTTGCGCAGAAGGGTGGCGTCTATACGGTCACCAAGGGCCTTCAGAAAGCGTTCGGGCGCCGGCGTGTGTTCAACACGCTGCTGGACGAGACGATGATCCTGGGCATGGCGCAGGGCTTCGCGAACCTGGGGCTGCTGCCCATTCCGGAGATCCAGTACCTGGCGTACTTCCACAACGCCTGCGACCAGATCCGCGGCGAGGCGGCCAGCCTGCAGTTCTTCAGCAACAACCAGTACGCCAACCCGATGGTCGTGCGTATTGCCGGGCTGGGCTACCAGCGCGGCTTCGGCGGACACTTCCACAACGACAACTCGATCACCGCCCTGCGCGACATCCCGGGTCTCGTCGTGGGCTGCCCGTCGCGGGGCGACGACGCGGCGACGATGCTGCGCACGCTCACGGCGCTGGCCAAGGTCGATGGCCGGGTCAGCGTGTTCCTCGAGCCCATCGCGCTGTACATGACCAAGGACCTGTACGAGCCCGGCGACGGCCGCTGGCTGACGACCTACCCGGCGCCCGACGAGGCGATGACGCTGGGCGAGGGCCGCGTGTACCTGCCCGACAGCGGCGGCAACGGCGATGATCTGGTGATCTTCACCTACGGCAACGGCGTGCCGATGAGCCTGCGCGCCGCGCGCGAGATCGAGGCCAGGCACGGCTGGAAGGCGAGGGTGGTGGACCTGCGCTGGCTGGTGCCACTCAACGCCGCGTATATCGTCGAGCAGGCGAAGACGGCAAAGCGGATCCTGATCGTCGACGAAGGCCGCCACAGCGCCGGCGTGGGCGAGGGCGTGATTACCGCCATTGCGGAGGGCGGGTTCGGCGGCAGGCCGTTCCAGCGCGTGGTGGGCGTCGATACCTATACGCCGCTGGCCGGCGCCGCGTTCCTCGTCATCCCGGGGAAGAGGACATCGTGGCGGCGGCCGACCGCCTCGCGGGCTGAAGCCGCTCCTACAAAGGCGGGGTCGGGCGGCGGGCGAGGCCGCCGAGAAGCTCGCCTTCGCGGACGGGCCGACCGTCGACGAACAAATCTGCAGCGCTCCGTTCCAGCGGCAGGACGGCCAAGGCGACATGGCCGTTGGATGGCAGGCTGCAACTCGAAGCAACCGTGCCCAGGGGCATGTCCCCGGCCCGCACCTCCGCGCCCGCGTCCATCGGCGTATCCGACTCCAGCAGCGCCAGGCCGCGTTTCACCTTCCCGAGGAAATGCGTGCGCGCCACGATCTCCTGCCCCGGATAACACCCCTTCTTGACGCTGAACGCGGCCAGCCGGTCCAGCGACAGCTGCTGGGGCGTCCATTGCTCGACCTGGGATGCCGGCAGGCGCGGCAGGCCGTGGCGAAGGTCGGCCGCCCGCCACTGCAGGTCGGCAACCTGATCCGGCGGAACATCCACGGCTCCGAGGTGCAGGGTCCGGTCGGCGCCCTCGGCGCGCAGGTCCAGCTCCACCGCACCATTTGCCAGCACTGCAGCCTGCGCATCCCGGGCTTTGGCAGGTGCCGCCAGCCGGCCGGTGGCCGCGACATCACCCGGCACCTCGATCCGCACCTTGCTGCGGAACACGAAGCGCGACAGCGCGGAGCGCACCGTTTCGGGGTCCGCGTCCGGCAACACCATCCACAGTGTCTGCTCGTCCCGACGAAGCAGGGCGAACAGCGCCACCACGCGTCCCTTGGGCGTCAGCCAGCCGCTCCAGTGCCAGTCCATCACGCCCAGCGAGGCAACGTCGTTCATGAACTGGGCCTGCGCGAAGGCCATCGCATCGGGTCCGGAAAGGGCCAGTACAGCATGGCCATCGAGCCGGAAGTCGCGTGGCGCCGGGCGTTGCGGGTTGTCAGGCATGGGGTCGGGAATTAAGCTTCAACGCCCCGATGATAGGCGAATCTTCCACTTCGACCGGCCCGGCCGGCCCTGACGAGACGCCTGTGCCGGCGCCTGCGGGCGACGGCGTCGAGCGTACGGAGGACCGCGACGCGGCAACGCCCAGGGAGTGGGGCGGACGCGAGGGGCCCGATCCCACGCGGTATGGCGACTGGGAGAAAAACGGGCGCTGCATCGATTTCTGATGCGATGTCCTGATCGTTCCGCAGCGTTGTAACCGCCGTTCCTTCCGCCACGCGGCCCTGCCGCCCAGCCGAGACCGCCGCCGCCCATGGCCAGTCGCCCACGTCCCTTGTCGCCGCACCTGCAGGTCTACCGCTGGCAGATCCAGATGGTGACCTCGATCCTGCACCGGGCTACCGGCGTGGTCCTCACCATCGGCAGCCTGCTGATCGTCTGCGGCGCTGCTGGCCCTGGCGTCCGGCCCGGAGGCGTGGGGTGACTTCACCGGGTTCGCGGGCTCGCCGCCGGGCTTCCTGATCCTGTTCGGCTGGAGCTGGGCGCTGGCCTACCACCTGCTCAACGGCATCCGCCACCTGGTCCAGGACGCGGGGCTGGGCTACCGGCGTCGAGTCGTTCATCCGCAGCAGCTGGATCTCGGTGATCGGCAGCCTCGTGCTGACCGCCATCATCTGGCTGGCCGCCATGCTCGCTGCGGGGTGAGCGCATGAGCCCGCGCCTGCGCACATCCGATCAAGACCGCGCGCGGCCTGGGTTCGGCGAAGGACGGCACGCATCACTGGATCGTGCAGCGCCTCACCGCGATCGCGCTGGTGTTCCTGTCGCTGTACCTCGTCGGCCTCGTGCTCTGGCTGGTCGGCGCCGACTTCGTGACCGTGCGCGACGCCGTCGCGCACCCGGCCAACGCGTCGCTGCTGATCGCCTTCCTCGTCGCGTGTTCTGGCACGCCAAGCTCGGCATGCAGGTGATCATCGAGGACTACGTGCACAGCCCGTGGCTGGCCGTCGACCGCGCAGCTCGCCGTCATTTTCGTCGTGCGTCCTCGCGGCGCATCGCCAGCGTGCTCGCCGTCGTCCGCATCGCGCTGGGAGCCTGATCCATGACTGCCGCCTACAAGATCACCGAACACAAGTACGACATGATCGTCGTCGGCGCCGGCGGCGCCGGCCTGCGCGCCACCTTCGGCCTGGCCGCAGAAGGGCCTGCAGACCGCCTGCATCACCAAGGTGTTCCCGACCCGCTCGCACACGGTCGCCGCGCAGGGCGGCATCTCCGCCGCGCTCGGCAACATGGGCGAGGACGACTGGCGCTACCACTTCTTCGACACCGTCAAGGGTTCGGACTGGCTGGGCGACCAGGACGCGATCGAGTACATGTGCCGCGAGGCGATCCCGGCGATCATCGAGCTCGAGCACTACGGCGTGCCGTTCTCGCGCACCGAGGACGGCAAGATCTACCAGCGCCCGTTCGGCGGCATGACCACGCAGCTACGGCGAAGGCCCGCCGGCGCAGCGCACCTGCGCCGCCGCCGACCGCACCGGCCACGCCATCCTGCACACGCTGTACCAGCAGTCGCTGGCGCACGACGCGCAGTTCTTCATCGAGTACTTCGCGCTCGACCTGATCATGGACGACGACGGCGCCTGCCGCGGCGTGCTCGCGCTGGACATGGCCGACGGCACGCTGCACCTGTTCCGCGCGCAGGGCACGGTGCTGGCCACCGGCGGCTACGGCCGCGCCTATTTCTCGCGCGACCTCCGCGCACACCTGCACCGGCGACGGCGGCGGCATGGCGCTGCGCGCCGGCCTGCCGCTGCAGGACATGGAGTTCGTGCAGTTCCATCCGACCGGCATCTACGGCGCCGGCTGCCTGATCACCGAGGGCGTGCGCGGCGAAGGCGGCATCCTGCGCAACGCCAACGGCGAGCGCTTCATGGAGCGCTACGCGCCGCAGCGTGAAGGACCTGGCGCCGCGCGACATGGTCAGCCGCTCGATGACCATCGAGATCCGCGAAGGCCGCGGCGTGGGCGAGCACAAGGACCACATCCTGCTCGACCTGACCCACCTCGGGCCCGAGGTCATCCACGAGAAGCTGCCCGGCATCGCCGAGTCGCGCGCGCATCTTCGCCGGCGTCGACGTGGACGAAGCAGCCGATCCCGGTGCATTCCGACCGTGCACTACAACATGGGCGGCATCCCGACCAACTACCACGGCGAAGTGGTGCAGCTGCGCGGCGGCAACCCGGACGCGGTGGTGCCCGGCCTGTACGCCATCGGCGAGGCGGCCTGCGTGTCGGTGCACGGCGCCAACCGCCTGGGCTCGAACTCGCTGCTCGACCTGGTGGTGTTCGGCCGCGCGGTGGCCAACCGCTGCGCCGAGACCATCAAGCCACGGCAGCCGGCACACGCCGCTGCCGGCGACGCCTGCGACGAGGCGCTGTCGCACCTGGACAAGCTGCGCAACGCCAACGGCGGCACGCCGACGGCGCGTCATCCGCGACAACATGCAGCGCACCATGCAGAACGACGCCGCGGTGTTCCGCACCGGCGAGACGCTGGCCGAAGGCGTGGCGAAGATCCGCGAGATCCACGCCTCGTTCGCCGACGTGAAGGTCACCGACCGCTCGCTGGTCTGGAACTCCGACCTGATCGAGACCTACGAGCTGCAGAACCTGCTCGGCCAGGCGGTGGCGACCATCGTCTCGGCCGAGAACCGCACCGAGTCGCGCGGCGCGCATGCGCGCGAGGACTTCCCCGAGCGCGACGACGCCAACTGGCAAAGCACACGCTGTGCTGGGTCGACGAGGCCGGCAGGACCACGCATCGACTACCGCCCGGTGCACATGTACACGCTGACCAACGACGTCGACGTGGTCCCGCCGAAGAAGCGCGTGTACTGAGCCGGGATTCGAATCGTGATTCGGGATTCGTCACAGCCAAGCCGACGACCCGCGTTAACCAATCCCCAATCCCCAATCCGAATCGGATTTCAGCCATGGCCGAATTCACCCTCCCGAAGAACTCGCAGATCCAGAAGGGCAAGCATTTCGCCGCGCCGGGCGCCAAGCACGCCGCGCACCTTCAAGGTCTACCGCTGGAACCCGGACGACGGCGCTGAACCCGCGCATCGACACCTACGAGGTCGACCTGGCCGCGTGCGGGCCGATGGTTCTGGACGCGCTGATCAAGATCAAGAACGAGATCGACCCGACGCTGACCTTCCGCCGCTCCTGCCGCGAGGGCATCTGCGGTTCCTGCGCGATGAACATCGACGGCACCAACACGCTGGCCTGCACCAAGGCGATCGACGACTGCGGCAAGGCCGAGGTGCCGATCTACCCGCTGCCGCACATGGCGGTGGTCAAGGACCTGGTGCCGGACCTGACCCATTTCTACGCGCAGTACGCCTCGATCAAGCCGTGGCTGCGCACGCAGAGCCCGCCGCCGCCGGACCGCGAGCGCCTGCAGTCGAAGGAAGACCGCAAGAAGCTCGACGGCCTGTACGAATGCATCCTGTGCGCGTGCTGCTCGACCGTCTGCCCGAGCTACTGGTGGAACGGCGAGCGCTACCTCGGCCCGGCGGTCCTGCTGCAGGCCTACCGCTGGATCGTCGACTCGCGCGACGAGGACACCGGCGCGCGCCTGGACGACCTCGAAGATCCGTTCAAGCTGTATCGCTGCCACACCATCATGAACTGCGCGCGGACCTGCCCGAAGGGCCTGAACCCGGCGCAGGCGATCGGCGAGATCAAGAAGCTGATGCTGGCGCGTCGCGCCTGACCCGGGCGCGCCGCGCCTGATGCTACGGAGTCATCGCCGCCGCCCGGGCGGCGATGTTCAAGGAGACGTCGCAATGGTCGGACATGTCGATCTTCCTGCCCGTGCTGGCGATGGTCGGCGCTGACCTTCGCTGTCTGGTTGCGCATGTACTTCATGCGCATCGGCCAGATGAAGCGCGAGCGCATCCATCCCCAGTCGCGTCGCGACCTCGGCGCAGAATCGGCATCGCTGCTGACCGACAGCCGCGCCGCCGACAACTTCCGCAACCTGTTCGAGCTGCCGGTGCTGTTCTACGTGGCGATCCTGGTCGCTGCGCAGACCGACCTGGTCACGCCGACGCCGCACGTGCTGGCGCTGGCCTGGGCTTCGTGGCCCTGCGGGTCGCTGCACAGTGCGATCCAGTGCACGCTACAACCAGCGTCATGCACCGCTTCATCGTGCTATGCGCTCGGCGGCCTGGTGCTGTGGATGCTGTGGGGCTGCCTCGCTCTGGGCCTGTTGACGGGCTGAGCTGGACGCGCCGATGCCGACGACGACGCCGAACTGCGCCGCCTGCGCTGGCGCTGCCGGCGCGGCATGCGCGAGCTCGACCAGCTGTTCGGGCGCTACCTCGACCGGCGATGGCGGCAGGCATCCGACAGCCGAGCGCGGGGTTTTCCTACGGCTGCTGGACTGCGAGGACGATAGGCTCTGGCGCTGGTTCATGGGCCACGACACTGCCGACCGATGCCGAACTCGCACGCCTCGTCCAGCACATCCGCGCCCTGCCGCCTTGAGTGGCGCCCCTCGCGCTGGCTGCGCGGCGCGCTGCTCGCGCTGGTGACTGCTGGGCCGGCCTGTCGGTGCTGGCGTTCCGATCTGCCGCTGCCGCTTGCATGGCCTCGGCATGTGCGCGGCGTTGTCGTCTATGGCCTGCGTCTGGCTGCGCCGTGAACGCGGCCGGGCCGCTGATCGCATCGTGGTGGCCGGGCGAGGACTGCGGTGACGCGTCGATGGCGTCGCCGTGCCCGAGGCCGCGGCTGCACTGGCGCGGGCCGCTGGCGTTCCTGCACTGGCGCGAAGGCGCGTGGCGCCGGCGCGCTGGTGCTGGTGGCCCGATACGCTGCGACCCGCGCACGCCGACGTGAACTGCGACTGGCCGCTGCCGGGTCCCGGGCCTGCGCACCATGCCGGTTCGATGGCAACATAGCCGCCTCGTCCGGCCGGCTCGCGCATGTTCAAACCCATCCCTGTCGCCATCGGCCTGCGCTACCTGCGCGCCAAGCGCCGCAACGGCTTCATCTCCTTCATCTCGCTGGCCTCGATCCTCGGCATCGCGCTCGGGCGTGACCGCGCTGATCACCACGCTGGCGGTGATGAGCGGGTTCCAGCGCGAGATCCGCGACCGCATGCTGCAGATGGCCGCGCACGCCACCGTCAGCGCGCTACGGCGAGCCGCTGCAGGACTGGCCGCAGGCGGTCGAGCGTCGCGCTGGCAGGACAAGCGCGTCGCCGGCGCCGCGCCCTACGTCGAGACGCGAGGCGCTGCTGCGCCGGCGCGCGCAACCAGCCGGCGCATCGTGCGCGGCGTGGTGCCCGGCTGAAGAGGCGCAAGGTGTCGGTGCTGGGCGAGAAGATGAGCCGGGCAAGCTCGACACGCTGGCGCCGGGCGAGCTTCAACATCGTGCTGGGCACGGAACTGGCGCTGTGGCTGGGCGTCGGCGTCGGCGACGACGTGGTCGTGACGCTCGCCGATTCCGCAGCACGCCGATCGGCGCGATGCCGCAGCTCAAGCGCTTCAAGGTCAGCGGCATCTTCGAGGCCGGCTACAACGAATTCGACAAGGGCCTGGCCGTCGTGCAACATGCGCGACGCTGCAGCGCGCTGCTGCGCATGGGCGAGGGCGTCACCGGCGTGCGCCTGAAGCTGCACGACATGGACCAGGCCTGGGACGTCGCGCGCGACCTCGCCGCTGCAGCTGGCGCGGCCCGTACCGGGTCAGCGACTGGACCAGCGAGAACGCCAACTTGTTCCGCGCGCTGAAGATGGAAAAGACGGTGATGGCGATCCTGCTGTCGCTGATCATCGCGATGGGCGCGTTCAACCTGGTGTCTCGCAGGTGATGCTGGTGACCGACAAGCAGGCCGACATCGCCATCCTGCGCACGCTGGGCCTGACGCCGCGCGGCGGTGATGCAGGTGTTCATGGTGCAGGGCTCGCTGATCGGCGTCATCGGCACGGTGCTGGGCGTGGTCGGCGGCATCGCTGCTGACGCTCAACCTCGAGCACATCCTCAGGCTGCATCGAGTCGCTGTTCGGCGTCGCAGCTGCTGCCGGCCGACGTCTACTACATCACCGGCCTGCCGACCGACCTGCAGGCCGGCGACGTCGGCATGATCGCGCTGGTCGCGCTGGCGATGGCCTTCTCGCCACGCTGTACCCGGCCTGGCGCGCGGCGCGCACCGCATCCGGCGGAGGCGCTGCGCTATGAGTGAGTCCATGAGCACTGCAGTCGGCAGCCGAAAGCGCACCGGCGAAGTGATCCGCGCCGAAGGTCTGGGCAAGACCTATGCCGAAGGCGACGCTGCGCACGCCGGTGTTCGACGGCCTGGACCTGGCGGTGCATGCCGGCGAGACCGTCGCGATCGTCGGCGCCTCCGGCGCGGGCAAGAGCACGCTGCTGCACCTGCTCGGCGGGCTGGACACGCCGACCGCGGGCGAGGTGTTCGTCGCCGGCCAGCAGATGAGCGCGCTGTCCGACGCCGCGCGCGGCACGCTGCGCAACCGCGCGCTCGGCTTCGTCTACCAGTTCCACCACCTGCTGCCCGAATTCACCGCGCTGGAGAACGTGATGCTGCCGGTGCTGCTCAGCGGCACGCCGATGCCGAGGCCGCGCGCAGCGCGCGCAGGCACTGCTGGAATCGGTCGGGCTGGGCCATCGCCTCGAGCACAAGCCCGGCGAACTGTCCGGCGGCGAGCGCCAGCGCGCCGCGGTCGCGCGCGCGCTGGTCAACCAGCCCGCCTGCGTGCTCGGCGACGAGCCGACCGGCAACCTCGACGAGAAGACCGCCGCGACGGTGTTCGAGCTGATGCTGGAGCTCAACCGCGCGCAGCAGCACCAGCCTGGTGCTGGTGACCCACGACCGCCGCCTGGCGCGCAGGCTGGACCGCGTGCTGGAACTGCACGAAGGCAAGCTGCAGGCAGCTGCGACGCCGACGAGGTGTAGGCGACGATGCACGACGCGGCACGGACGCCGCCTTTCGGAATGCGCCGGTCGCGCGCGGCGACTGCTGGCCGGCTGCGCGACGCCTGCGGCCATGCGGCTGCGCCGGTGCTGCCGCCGCTTGCGGCTAGCTGTCGCCTGCTGCTTGGCGACGGCGGCGTTGCCTGGCTGTCGGCTGGCCGCGATGGCCGCTGGCGCTGGATGGGCGCGCGCCGTTGCTGGGACTCGGCACTGGCGGGGCTGCACGCCGGCCACGCGCTGCTCGCAGCAGCTGCCGGCCATCGCCCGGACGCGTCGACGTGACCGTCGCAGGCGCGGGTGGTCGACCTGCCGCGGCACGAGGCTGCGCCGCGTACCCGCTTCGGTGCTGCAGGTCGACGATGCGCCGCGAACTGCCTGCGCAGCTGCGCGGGCGACGGCTGCGGCTGGCCTGGTACGACGACGGGCTTCGGCGGCCGCGACCCGATCCGCGGCCACTGCCGCGAGCCGGGCAGCGCTGGCGCCTGGACGCTGCGCCTGCGCGCGCCGCGCGGCCTGCGCAATCCCGGCGGCTTCGATGGCGAGCGCATGCGCTGGCGCAGCGCATCGCCGCCACCGGCTACGTGCGCGAGCCGATGCCGGCGCACCGCGCTGGCGCCGCCGCGCAGGCATCGACGCCTGGCGCGAGCGCGATGTCGCTGCGCATCGCGGCAGTCGGTGCCGGGCGCGATCCGCGCGCTTCGTGCAGCGCGCTGGCGCTGGGCGACACGCGCGGCCTGGACGACGCCGACTGGGAGCGCCTGCGCGCCACCGGCCTGACCCACCTGATCGCGATCTCCGGCTTCCACGTCGGCCTGGTCGCCGGCTTCTGCGCGCTGCTGGCCGCGCGGGCTGTGGCGGCTGTGTGCCCGGCGCTGGGCCGACGCGTGGCCGCGGCCGCATGGCCGCCGGCGTTGGCAGCGCTTCGTCGGCGCGCTGCGGCTATGCCGCGCTGGCCGGCTTCGCGCTGCCGACGGTGCGCACGCGTGCTGATGATCGCGGTCGTCGCTGCTCGCGCGGCTGCCGCGCCGGCCGCTGCGGCGTGGCCGAGGCGCTGGCGCTGGCCGCTGATCGCGCGTGCTGCTGGTCGATCCGCTGGCGGTGCTGGCCGCCGGTTTCTGGCTCAGCTTCGCCGGCGTCGCCTGGCTGCTGTGGTGCCTGCCGCGACCGCGATCGCCGGCGCTGTGCGCGAGCTTGCTGTCCGCGCAGGGCGTGGCCACGCTGGGCCTGCTGCCGCTGACGGTGGTGCTGTTCGGCCAGGCCTCGCTGGCCGGGCCGCTGGCCAACCTGGTCGCCATTCCGTGGTGGAGCCTGGTGGTGGTGCCGCTGTCGTTGCTCGGCACCGGCGCTGGAAGCGCTGCATGCCGGCGCCGGCGCCTGGGCATGGCGGGCGGCGGCCTGGTGCTTCGATCTGACCTGGCCGCTGTTCGGTGCGCTGGCGCGACAGCCGGCTTGGCGCTGTGGTGGCTGCCCGAAGCCGCGCTGGTATGCGCTTGCCGCTGGCGCTGCTGGGCGCGTTCTGGCTGCTGCTGCCGCGCGGCGTGCCGGGCAAGCCGCTGGCGCTGCTGCTGTGGCTGCCGCTGCTGTGGCCGGACGCGCGATCTGCCGCGCGCACGGCGAAGTCGAACTGGTGGTGCTCGACGTGGGGCAGGGGCTGTCGGTGCTGGTGCGCACGCGCGCGCCACGCGCTGCTGTACGACACCGGCCCGGCGGTGCCGCGACGGCTTCGATGCCGGCGAACGCGCCGTGGTGCCGGCGCTGCGTGCGCTGGGCGTGCGCCGGCTGGATCGCGTCGTGATCAGCCATGGCGACAACGACCATGCCGGCGGCTTCGCCGGCGGTGCGCGCGGTGCTTCCGGCGCGCGCGGTCGCTGGCGCCGGCAGGCGTCGCCGCGTCCCGGCGCGACGCGCCGTGCGTGGCCGGGCAGCGCTGGCAGTGGGACGGCGTGCGCTTCCGCTTCCTGCATCCGCCGCCGCATTTCCCGTACCTGGGCAACGAAGCCAGCTGCGTGCTGCGCATCGACACGCGCGCACGGCGCGCGCTGCTGACCGGCGACATCGGCGAGGTGATCGAGCGCGAGCTGGTGCGCCGCGATGCCGCGCGCGCTGCGCGCCGACGTGGTGCTGGTGGCCGCACCACGGCAGCGGCGGCTCGTCCGATCCGGCTTTCGTCGCTGCCACCGGCGCGCGCCTGCGCGCTGGTCGTCGGCGGGCCACGGCAACCGCTTCGGCCATCCGCAGGCCGGACGTCGTGCAGCGCTGGCAGGCCGCCGGCGCGCGAAGTGCTCGACACCGCCGACGGCGGCGCGCTGCCGCGTGTCGGCTCGGGGCGGCGACGGGCTGGCAGCGTGCGTGAACGCGCGCAGCGCCGCAAGCCGCGGCTCGTGGGACGCGACGCGACGGCCGGCGGCCGAGGCGCGCTGGGCTATCCTATCGGCCGGAATGAAACGGCCGCGAGGCCGGAGGATTGAGCGTGCTGGAACTGGTCAAGGCCGGCGGTTGGCCGATGATCCCGCTGCTGCTGCTGTCGGCGGTGGCCCTGGCGATCATCGTCGAGCGGTTCTGGACCCTGCGCCGCAAGGCAGTCCTGCCGCCCGGCCTGGGCGAGGAAGTCCGCGCCTGGGCCGCGCGCGGCCAGCTCGACCCGGCCCACATCGAATCCCTGCGCCGCAACTCGCCGCTGGGCGCGCTGCTGGCCGCGGCGCTGGACGTGCGCAACCGCCCGCGCGACGCAGATCCGCGAGCGCATCGAGGACGTCGGCCGCCACCTGGTGCACCGGATGGAGCGCTTCCTCAACACGCTGGGCACCATCGCCGCCGCCGGCCCGCTGCTGGGCCTGCTCGGCACCGTGGTCGGCATGATCCAGATGTTCCTGGGCATCCTCGACCACGGCGTCGGCGACGTGAACCAGCTCGCCGGCGGCATCGGCAAGGCGCTGGTGTGCACGGCCGCCGGCATGATCGTGGCGATCCCGGCGCTGATGTTCCATCGCTATTTCCGCGGCCGCATCGCCGGCTACGTGATCGACATGGAGCACGAGGCCATCGCGCTGCTGGACGCGCTCGACGCCGCGCCGCGGCCCCGCGCCGCGGCACGCCGCACGGCCGCGCCGCGACGGCGCGCCGGGCTGAGGCGCCGCATGCGCATCCGCGACGACCGCGCCGACGACGAGCCGGAGATCAACCTGGTCCCGCTGATCGACGTGATCCTGGTGCTGATCATCTTCTTCGTGGTCACCACCACCTTCGACGCGCGCTCGATGCTGCAAGCTGCAGCTGCCGCAGGCCACCGGCGAGCCGGCCGACGCGCAGGCCAAGGCGCTGAGCGTGCTGGTCAATGCCGAGGGCCGCTATTTCGTCGGCGACCGCGAAGTGCTGCGCACCGACGTCGACTCGCTGAAGCAGACGCTGCGCGAGGTCGGCCGGCAACGACCGCGACCGCCCGGTGCTGCTGCGCGCCGATGCGCGCACCCCGCACCAGGCGGTGGTCACCGCGCTGGACGCGCTGGGCCAGCTCGGCTTCCGCCGGTGATCGATCGCCACCGCGCCGCGCCGCTGCAGCCGCGCAGGCGGAGCGCACGCCGTGAGCGAGCCGCGCCGCGCCTGGCCGACCTACCGCCGCCTGCTGGGGTTCGCCCGGCCGTACCGGGGCCTGCTGGCCGTCGGCGCTGCTCGGCATGCTGCTGGAAGCGGCCGCCGGCGGCGCGTTCACCTGGCTGATGGAGCCGATGGTCGACGAGACCTTCGTCGATCGACGACGCCGACGTGCAGCTGCTGGCTGCCGCTGGCGATCGTCGGCCTGTTCGTGCTGCGCGGCCTCGCCGGCTACGTGGCCGACTACGGCATGGCGCGCTCCGGGCCGCAGCGTCGCGCGCGACCTGCGCGTGCAGGTGCTGGCCAAGTACCTGCGCCTGCCGGGCGCGCGCTTCGACGCCGAGCCGGTGCCGTCGATGCTGGTCGCGCCTGGGCTCCGACACCGAGCAGGTCACGCAGGCCGCGGTCGATGCGCTCAAGGTGATGGTCGCAGCAGTCGCTGCACCATCGTCGCGATCGCTGGTGGTGATGCTGTGGACCAGCTGGCAGGTGACGCTGGCGATGCTGGTGCATCGCGCCGCTGCTGGCGTGGATCATGGACAAGGTCGGCAAGCGCTACCGCCGCATCAGCCACGCGCATCCAGGACAGCGTCGGCGAGCATGGTGCAGGCCGCCGACCAGGCGCTGTGCGGCGCAGCAGGAAGTGAAGGTCTACGGCGCGCAGGCGCGTGGAGAACGGCGCGCTACGCGCGAGCTGGCCGACCGCAACCTGCGGCCTGAACCTGAAGGTCGAGGCCACCCGCGCGCATCTCGTCGGCGATGGTGCAGTTGCTGGGCGCGGTCGGCGCTGGCGGTGCTGCTGGTCGTCGCCGGCGCGCGAGGCCGTCGGCAGGGGCGCCTGACCGCCGGCGGCTTCGTGACGCTGATGATCGCGATGATGGCGATCATCCCGTCGCTCAAGCAGCTCACCAACGTGCAGAGCATGCTGCAGCGCGGCGTGCCGCGGCCGAGCGCCTGTTCGCGGTGCTCGATGCGCCGACGAGCGCGACACCGGCACGCCGCCGCTGCAGCGCGCGCGCGGCGAGCTCGAGTTCCGCGACGTCGACGCGCGCTACGCCGGGCAGGACCGCGCCGGCGCTGCAGCGACATCAGCTTCATCGCGCAGCCCGGGCACCGTCACCGCCATCGTCGGCCGCTCCGGCAGCGGCAAGTCCACGCCTGATCAAGCTGATCCCGCGCTTCTACGAGCCGAGCGCCGGCCAGATCCTGCTCGACGGCCATCCGCTGGAGGACTACCGGCTGGCCGACCTGCGCCGGCAGATCGCGCTGGTCGGGCAGCAGGTGATGCTGTTCGACGGCAGCATCGCCGCCAACATCGCCTACGGCGAGCTGGCAGGCGCCGACGCCGACGGCGCTGCGACGCTGCCGTCCGCGGCGCCAATGCGATGGAGTTCGTCGAGCGCCTGCCCGACGGCATGCGACACGCCGATCGGCGAGCAACGGCGCGCTGCTGTCCGGCGGCCAGCGCCAGCGCCTGGCGATCGCGCGCGCGATGCTCAAGGACGCGCCGATCCTGATCCTCGACGAAGCCACCGCCGCGCTCGACAACGAATCCGAGCGCCTGGTGCAGGACGCGCTGCAGAACGCCTGATGCCCGACCGCACCACGCTGGTCATCGCGCACCGCCTGTCGACCATCGAGCACGCCGACCAGGTGCTGGTGCTCGACCACGGCCGGCTGGTGGAGCAGGGCACGCACGCCGAACTGCTGGCGCGCGGCGGCCTGTACGCGCACCTGCACCGCATGCAGTTCCGCGAGGCCGAGTGAGCATGAGCCGCAGCGACACGCACGGCCCGCGCTACTGGTACGGCGAGCGGCCGCCGCCGCTGCATGCGCGCGCTGCTGGCCGGGCTGTACGGCGCGGTCGTCGCGCCTGCGCCGCAGGCTGTTCCGCGCGCGGCTGCTGCGCAGCCATCGAGTCGCGCGTGCCGGTGATCGTGGTCGGCAACCTCACCGCCGGCGGCACCGGCAAGACGCCGCTGACGATCGCGCTGGTGCGAGCGCCTGCGCGCGCGAAGGCTGGACGCCCGGGCGTCGCCAGCCGCGGCTATGGCCGCGACGACGAAGCGCACGCCGCGCTGGGTCGAAGCCGACACCGCGCCGTGCCGAAGGCGGCGACGAGCCCGTGCTGATCGCGCGCGCGCACCGGCGCGCAGGTGCGCGTGGACCGCGACCGCGTCGCCGCCGCGCGCGCGCTGGTCGCCGCCGGCTGCGACGTGGTCGTCTGCGACGACGGCCTGCAGCATTACCGCCTGCGCGCGCGACGTCGAGATCGAGGTCATCGACGGCGCGCCGCCGCTACGGCAACGGCCGCCTGCTGCCGGCCGGGCCGCTGCGCGAACCGGCCGCAGCGCGGCGCGCGATGCGATTTCCGCGTGGTCAACGGCGGCAGTGCCGACGCGCCGACGCGGTTCGGCGAATGGCCGATGCGCCTGCGTGCCGGCGAGGCGCGTGCCGCTGCGACGGCGGCCGCGCCGCGCCGCTGGCGTCGTTCGCCGGCCAGCGCGTGCATGCGGTGGCCGGCATCGGCAATCCGGAGCGCTTCTTCGGATGCTGCGCGGCGCTCGGCATCGCGCGTGGTGCCGCATGCCTTCGCCGACCACCATCGCCTACGTCGCCGCCGATTTCGAGTTCGGCAGCGAGCTGCCGGTGCTGATGACCGAGAAGGACGCGGTGAAGTGCGCGCGCCTTCGCCGACGAGTGGCACTTACAGCGTGCCGGTGCGCGGCGCGAGCTGCCGGAAGCGTTCTGGGTCGCGTTGCTGCGACCGCAAGCTCGCCGCGCGACGACGTGCGAGCCGCACGACACGATGCCGCATGAGCACCCGATTTCGTCGTCGCCATCCCCGCGCGCTACGCCGCCACGCGCCTGCCGGGCAAGCCGCTGCGCCTGCTCGGCGGCGAGCCGCTGGTCGCTGCACGTCGCGCGCCGCGCGCTGGCCGCCGGCGCGCGCGAGGTGTGGGTCGCCACCGACGACGAGCGCATCGCCGATGCGCTCGCGCGGCAGCGGCGTGCGCGTGGCGATGACCTCGCGCCGACCACGCCTCCGGCACCGATCGCCTGGCCGAATGCGCGCGCATCGCCGGGCTGGGCCGACGACACCATCGTGGTGAACCTGCAGGGCGACGAGCCCTTCGCGCCGGCCGCCGGCATCCGCGCGGTGGCCGACGCGCTGGCCGACAGCGGCGCGCGACATGGCGACGCTGGCCACGCCGATCGACGACGTCGACACGCTGTTCGACCCCAACGCGGTCAAGGTGGTGCGCGCGCGCCGAACGGCGACGCGCTGTACTTCAGCCGCGCGCCGATTCCGTGGCACGCGCGACGCGTTCGCGCAGCGACCGCGAGCCGCTGCCCGCCGGCGGCACTGGCTGCGCCACATCGGCATCTACGCCTATCGCGCCGGCTTCCTGCGGCGCTTCGCGGCGATGCCGCCGGGCCGGCTGGAACAGATCGAATCGCTGGAGCAACTGCGCGTGCTGGAAGCCGGCTTCCGCATCGCGGTCGCGCCGACGCCCGAGCCGTTCCCGCCCGGCGTCGACACGCCCGAAGACCTGGCGCGCGCCGAGGCCCGCCTCGCGCCGGGCAGGCTGAGCGCGGCGGCGCCCCGATGCCGGCCCGCGCCAGTGGCTTGCGCTGCGCATAATCGCCCACATTCCGCGTCGATGCGCGTCCTATGACCGTCCGCCCCTTCCGACCATCACATCGCCGCCAACCGCGGCGTCGCCATTGCCGCGCCCGGCAGGGTGCACGCGCATGAGCCAGCGCCAACGGCCCGGCGTTCGACGGCAAGGACTTCGCACGCAGCCTGAGCACCGCGCCGGGCGTCTACCGCATGATCGCGGCGGACGAAGCGTGCTGTACGTGGGCAAGGCCAGCGCGCTGAGGAACCGGGTTCCAGCTATTTCAACGCCACGCCCAAGTCCGCGCGCATCGCCAGATGCTCGGCATGTCGCGCGGATGG
>CAVROR010000005.1:0-247584 GCA_963722915.1 uncultured Gammaproteobacteria bacterium | reverse complement strand
GGATATGCCCGCCCATACTGCGCCGCCACCACCCCCGCCTCCGGATTCCGGCTCCCACGCGCCGTCCTTGCGCACGTATCCGGTGCCATCGCTGGGGGCATCGCCAAGCCCTGCGGCCAGCGCCCCGCCGCGCCGTCCCATGCGTACAGGCCGCCGTCGGCCTTGTTCAGCACCAGGTGCACGCGGCTCCGGCGGCGTCGAACTGCCAGAAGTCGCCCTGCGCCACGTCGCCGGCCAGCGCGTCATCGTGCCCGGTCCATGCGCCGGTGCCCGTGCCGACGATGTACAGGTCGCCATCGGCCGGCGAGCCCGGCGGGGTGTTGACGCCCACGTCGATCACGGCGGTCTGCAGCAGCGCGTCGATGACGTTCAGTGCGAGGTTCAGCCCCGCGGCCGGATCGAGCGTGTTCTCGGGGACGTAGGGGATGCCGGTGTTGGGGGTGGTCATGCGATGGCCTCAAGTGCCGGCCCCAGGCCGGTGATCTGGTTGCGTTGCTGGACCCGGACCGTGACCGGGCCGGTGAATGCCGCCAGCGGCGTGGTCAGCGCCTGCGCAGCGGTGTCGTGCACCTGTCTGGTGGTGCCGTCGGTGAGGGTGACGCGGTAGCCATCGAAGTAGGCGCCCATCGCGACGCGCGCCCCGCCGCCCAGTCGCCCCACCCCTTGCAGCTCGCCACCAGGTCGGCACCGTCGCGGCGCACGTGGAGGTAGGCCGGCTGGCGCTCCCTCTGCGTGCCTCCGGTGAAGGCCACCGTCAGCACCGTGCCGTCCTCGGGCAACGTGCCAAAACTGGTGGCGCGGAAGGTGAGGGTCTCGCCCAGCAGGGGAAGGTCGGCAGGGATGAAGGCCACGCCATCCAGCAGCACGAACCGCTCGCCGATGGCGTGCGCGGCCGGGTCCGTGCCCTTGCGACCGCGCAGCATGTGTTTGATATCCCACACGCCCTCGCTCCCTTCATCCACGTCAGCGAAGGCGATCACCTCATCGCCGATCACCGCCAGGTTGGCGCGGTGAGCATCCCGGCCAGCGTGGACGCCTCCAGCAGCGCGTTGGGCGTGGCGACGGCGACAACAGGTGTTGGCCACGTCCGGGAATGCCTGCGGGTGGTCGCCCAGCGCGGTGGTCAGCGAACCCATGACGGCATCCACGCGGGTGGTGGCGCTCTCGATGTAATTGGCGCCGCCGTCCAGCGACAGCTCCACCGTCGCCCCCTGCCACGCCGGGTAGATGCCGGAGACGGCCACGTAGTAGCCCAGCACGTCGTGCGCGTCGCGCAGCGGCCCGATGTCCAGGAACTTGATCAGCGTGGGGCCGACGACGCCGGACGGCGGGCGGGTGATGGGCGCAGCCGGTATGCCCTCGACCTGCATGGTGTAGAGGCTCTGGCGATCACGCACCAGCCGGTACGCCTGCTCGCCGTCGTCGGTCATGACCTCCACGATCATCGCGCGGACCGTGCGGCCTTCGTACTGGACGAAGACGGGGTCGGACTCGGTGAGGTGAATCCAGTTGTCGGGCAGCGAGAACTTCAGCTCGCCCTTCTGGCCCTCGGCCATCGCGCCGTGCGCCTTGGCCACGATGGTGGCGGCCTCGTCGGCGGACAGCACCACCGCCGTCTGGATCGACTGCTCGCCGATGGCGCGCGTGCCCTCCGGCCGCTCGCTGTGCTGCTTGTCGGTGTTCAGCCCGCCCGCCACGTCGTAGTAGTTCAGGTGCAGCACGCGCGGGATGCCGATGGTGTCGCGCCGGGTGGTCGTGTCTTCCACGCCTTCCCCGGTGTCGATCATCTCCCCCTCGGTGATCGTAGACACCGCGTTGCGGCCGCGCGGGACAAAGCGCACCTTGCCGTTGGCGTTGCAGGGGTCGAAGTGGAACACCTGCGACAGCGCCGCGATGTTGCCGTAGCAGGGGTTGGCGGCGGTGACGGTGAACCCGCGCACCATGTGCCGGGGCAGGAGCGCCAGCGACAGATGTTCGGGCGGCAGGCCGGCTCGCATGGCCAGCTCCTCGATCACCTGCGGCAGCGTCCAGTCGCCCTGCCCTGCGCCCCGCGTCAGAAACTCAAGGCGCAGCTGGTCGTTCAGGCTCACGTGATCCAGCGCCGTGGTCGCAACGGTCGGGCCGCCCTCCCCCTGCGTCGGGGTGTATTCGACCAGGTAGCGGTCGCGCTGCACCCGATAGCGCAGCAGGCCCGCGCGCACGTAGGCCAGGATCACGTCGGACTGGGGCGTATTGAAGGCGCGCGGGTCGTCGGTGGTGACGCGCGGCGTGATCGTTCCACTGGCCAGTGCCGTGGTGACCATACTGACTGCCACCGGGTCGTACCAGCGCAGGAATGCGCCGTCGGCCGCTACGAAGGCCACCACTGGAAACCCGTTCTGGTCGAATGCCAGCGACACCTCGCGCAGCCGCATGCCGTGGGTATACCAGACCGCCGCCGGCACGCCGGTGGCCGACAGCACGACATCGAAGCCCTGGGCCTCAGCGCGCCACACACGCGCCATCAGGCCCTGCGATGGATCTTGCAGGGCGATGGGGCCGACGTGGATGGACACGTCCTCCCGCCACGTCCGCGGGTTCAGCAGGGTGCCGGCGACCGGCTCCGACGACAGGCGGCCCTCGGGGATCATCAGATGGACCTGCGCGCCCACGAATGCTGGAACGTGATGGCCAGCTGGTTGCCTGCGCCCTTCGGGATTACCGGATCGAACTGCACCTGGTAGCTGCACCAACCGAAGCTGGCGAGGATGGTGCGGATTGGGTTTCCACCAAGGCCGTACGTGTGTGTACCGGCGCGGGTGTAGGTGCCGCTGACGTACGAGGCACTGCTGGTAGACGCGGCAGGGCCGCCATAGCCCCCCGAGGGCTTGCCGTCGATGGTCGCAATATTCCCCGTGTAGGCGGCGTTGCCCTGGTTGCCCGCAAGCATCGCCCCGGATCGGCTGTAAATGCTGCCCGCGAAAACTTGCGGCCCCCACCCGGCATCATATTGTGGCTTTACCTGGTCCGCCTCGGCCGCCCGCGAAATAAAGCCGTGGGTGGTACCGGCAATGACGATTTCGCCCTCCGTATCGCTGGTAGGAATGTAGGTCCGCAGCTCGTATGTCACGTTGAGGATTTCGTCGCTCAGTTTCGTGATCGTGATCGGGCTGCCACCACCGTCGAGGATAAGCGCTCGGCTGTAGAGCGTGTTGCCCGTGCCCGACGCCCACGAGATTCCGACCTCTGCGAGGTTGCCGGTTCCAACCCCAGCCGGGATGCGGTAGACGCGCCTATCGTAGGCATAGCGGGGCGGCCCTATGACGACGCCCTGCGCGTTGCCACCGCCGGTGCTTTGCACTGGCGCGCTTGAACCGATCGGGCTTACCAGCCCCGTGTCAGTGGCTGCTTGGGGAATAGTGCCCGTTCCTACTTGGCAGTATGAATTGAAGTGGTCATTCGCCCCCATCCGATCCAGCCCCTGATTGAGGATCAGGTTCGGGAACGTGTACTCGCGGTTGTAGGCCACGGTGCCGTCGGGCTGCATTCGCCCCAGCCGCAGGGTGAAGAAACCGGCGAGGCGACTCCGGAAGCACAGCGGGTCGGACGGGTCAATGAACTGGCGGGGCGGGACAATAATCATGTGAGGCTCGCTGAGACGATGGTGAAGTCGCTGTCGATGCCTTCGGGCTGCATGCTGTGCTCCAGCAGCAGGGTCCGGAGTTCGGCGGAGGTGACATCGAAGGTGCTGTCGTAGCCCTCCGGTGCCATGGTGTTGCTCTTGAGGAGTTCGCGCAGGTCGGCGCCCGTCACGGTGAACTCGCTGTCGTACCCCTCCGGCAGCATCGCGGTGGTCTTGAGCAGGTCGCGCAGGTCCGCCGACGCGATCGAGAAGGTGCTGTCGTAGCCTTCGATCGGCCAACCGACTTCACTGCCACCCGTTGGCACGAACGCGCTGTCGTAGCCGTCGGCCAGGTACACCGGATACGGCGGCGTGGTGTAGGTGGCGGCGGCCCCACGGAACACTCGCACCTTCCACTGCGACCACGCGCCGCGCTGGTCGGTGACGTCCTCCTTCGCCAGCACCATGTAGGCGCGGCCGCGGTAGGCCGAGACGTTGCCGGCGCCGCGCACCGCTTCCAGATCGGGTGATGGCATCTGGTCCCAGCCGCCGGTGAAGAACCGCGCGTACTTGAGGAACTCCGCGTTCTCAGCGGTCATGCCGGGGTCTTCGGCGTTGTAGACCAGCGTGTTGTTGCGCCAGACCTGCAGGAAGGCAGTGATCGGCCCCTCGCAGAAGCCCACGGCGTAGGTGCGGTAGGCGCTCTCGCTTTCGACCTTCGGGCCGCCCTTGCCCTGGCGCTCGCGCTTCTTGATGATCTGCGGCTCGCCGCTGGCGATGATGTTGCCGGCGATGGGGTGCGACCGGCCGAACACGATGGGCATGGGGCTGCCCTCCTGCGCGGTCTGCTGCTGGATCTCGCCGATCTGCGGGCCGGGGATGACCTGCTGGGACGCCGCGTAGGCGCCGCCAATAGAGGAGCCGATCATCCAGCCCCATTTCGCGCCAGCCGGGTTGCCGCCGGTAACCCAGAAGCCGACAACGGCGCCAACGCCGCCGCCGATGATCCCTGCGTAGTCGCTCACGCATCACCCCACGCGGGCCGGTACACCGCTTCCACGCACGCAAGCACGTGGCCGGACAGCGCCGTCTCGATCACCCCGTCGATGTTGGAGGCGTGGATGATCGACAGCCCGCCCCACACGTAATCGGCCAGCAGGCCCACGTGCGAGGGCTCGCCGCGGCGCCAGCGCACCAGCACCACATCGCCGGGCTGCATGTCGGTGACCGGTTCGCCCAGGTGTCGGGTCAGGCCACGGCGCAGCATGTCGTCCCACGGCTCGCGCCCGTAGCGCGGTGCGTTCACCGGGGCATTCCACCCAGCCGCGCGCAGCGAAAGCTCTACCAGCCCGAGGCAGTCCACCGCCCACGGCTTGCGGCCACGGTGACGCCACGGCGTGCCGAGCATCGACCGCGCATGTGCAACTGCCAGGGACGCGCTCATGCGATCTGAGTCGGCGGTTGCTCGCCGACCCACCCGCCGCCACCGGGCATCTGTGCGCCGGGCGTGGCGCCAGCGGCAGCGTCGCCCACGGGGATCAGGTCCTCGCCCTTGTAGTTCAGGTAATTGCCGTACGCCTTGCACGCGGCCGGGGTCTTGGCGCAGTCGGGGCGGATGCGGAACGTGGTGGCCGGCGTCAGCAGGTAGGGCAGGGTGTCGGCCAGCGTGATGGTGGTGCCGTCGAAGGACTCCACCGCGTACCGCTTGCCAACGTTGGGGCCGCTGGTGAACTCCACGCGGCCGGGGAACTGCCCCGCTACGGTGCCGGTGAACGTGCGGTCGCTCTCGGCACCCACGGACGTGATGCTGCCGGCCACCCACAGGGCTTCGGCGTCCACCCCGCAGCCGGTGTGGCCGGGTGCCGGCGTGCCGAACACGGCGCGGCACGGGCGCTGCCAGACGTGGCCCACGGCCTGGCGCAGGCGCATGGCGTACGACAGCAGCTCCGGGATGATGACCATCCCGTCCTCCAGCCGGACCTCGCCGATGTCGCCGGCGTCCAGCACCGCGGCCGACCCCGGCGCCGGGTTGGTGTAGTCCAGAAGGAAGCACGACCACTGTGCGTCGTCCAGGCGCCCGGCTTCCACCATGTCGGCGGTCAGGCCATCCAGCGACGTGGACACCAGGATGCGGCCCTCGGCATTGGCCACGTTGTATTCGGTGTCCGACGCGATGGTGGACGGGTCGATGCCCTGCGAAGCCGAGTAGACCACCGGGCCGTAGCCGTCGCCGTGGTCGTAGGTGATGGCGCGGTCGAACATGGTGAAGCCCAGCGCAGCGCCGTCGCGGGTGACGATGCGCACGCAGCGGGTGACCGTCTGCACCGGCCGCGCGAGGTTCTCCTGCAGCGCCAGGGGGATGGCACGGCTCATCGGAATACCTCGACCAGCTCGACCGACCCGTTCATGGCGAACTGGCCATCGGCGAACCGGTCATCGATGGACATGGGCATGGCGTCGGAGGCGAAGCGCACCACGACGCGGAACTCGCCGTCCCAGGTCAGCACTGCCCCGCTCGCGGGGGGCGAGGCGAACTCGACCTCCTGCGTGTCGGTGTTGAAGGCGGCCGTCACCGCAGTACCGTTGACCCGATAGGTGGCACCGACCGGCCAGACGATACGGCGGAAGTAGCTGGCGTTGCCGAACGATGACACGATGCCCAGCTCGAACGACGTGTCGGTGCCGTTGCCCACGCCGAACACCGCGTTCTCGGCCCGGTAGTCGCTGCGGTCTAGGACGCGGAAGGCATAGGCCTGGCCGTAGGCGGCAAGGAACGCCGATTTCAGCTGCGCCAGATACGTGCCGTCGGTGATGTTCTGGAACGGCAGCAGGTAGCGGTGCCGCACCTCGCCCTGCAGCGGCCGGCGGCGCTCGTGACCGTTGCGCAGGCGCTTGACCATCGTGTTGAACTCGGGGCCACCCTGCCAGCCGAACGATGGGCAGATGACCAGCTCCGCATCAAGGACACTCACCGGCCAAGCCTCCGGGCGCGCGCCTGTTCAAACGCCACGCGCGCGGCGATCTGCGTCTGCGTCTTGCTCGACACCGGCGCGGCGAAGGCGAAGTTGTTCACCGTGTTCACCGATCCGCCGCCGGCCATCATCTCGCTGGTCTCTCCGGCCGGGACGATGGTTCCCGCGGTGCGCGGAACGAACATCTCCGGGCCGCGCTCGCCCACCAGGTAGGCCTTGTTCTGCCAGACCGGACCGCCCAGCTCGCGCTTGCCGCCGAAGAGGCTGCCCAGCACAGCACCCCATCCGCCCCCTGCGGATCCGCCGCCGGCCGACCCCTGCTGGCCGAACATCTGCTCGACCAGGCGCTGCGCGATGATCCGGTTGATCGACGCCACGATGGCGTCGGCCGCGTCCTTGAAGGCGTCCTTCCAGCTCTTGGTGCCGCTCATCAGGTCCTCGAAGAGCCCACTGGACGCCGACCGCACCGCATCGAACGCGCGGATCTGCCCGTCCATCGCTTCGCGCTGCCGCTGCAGCTCGCCCGTGGCCGCCACGATCTGGCGCCCCCATGCCGACTCCGCATCAACGCCCGCCCACTTCAGGTTGTTCCACACCTCCTGCGCGTTGGCCGACATGCCGATGACGGTGATCTCGTCCTCGATCGCGCCGATCACGTTCTGGAACTGGTCAAGGCGCCGCTGCTGGTCCTGCTGGACCTCCTTGGCGATGTCCGCTGCGATGCGCTCCTGCTCGGCGATGTCCTCCAGCAGGTCCAGGTGCTCGGCGTCCTTGATCAGCACCGCAGCCTTTGCCGCGTCCAGGCCCTTCATGGCGCCCTGCTCGATCTCGTAGCGCACCCGTGCGGCCTCCCCCGTCTGGCCGAACAGCGCGATCTGCTCGCGCATGCGCTCGTTTGCCGACTCGTAGGCGCGATCCAGCTGCTCGGCCGCGCGGTCGGCGTCGGACTTCTTGCCCCCGCCCTTGCTGCCCCCACTGCGCGCGAGGGACGGCGGATCGAAGTCAGGCGTCGCCAGCGGCTTGCGGTCGCGCTCGCGGATGCCCCCGGAGTCGGCCGTGATCAGGGTGACCTGCGGCTTGCCCTTGCCCTTGCCGTCCGTGCCGAAGGCCTCGCGGTACTCGTCGGCCAGCAGGCCGATGGCGGCGCGGCCCTGCCGTGCGCTGGTCGCGGCGTTGCCCTTCGCGAAGCTCACGAAGCTCTGCGCCAGGCCGATGCTGGACGCGATGCCGGTGCCCATGATCTCGAAGGCCGACGACACCCAGTGCGCCATCGCACCCAGACCACGCAGGAAGCGCGTCAGGTCCTGTGCCACCGACTTCAGGCGGTTGCCCTCCGAGCTGTTGTTCAGGAGGTTCTCCGACAGGGACACCAGGTCCGGCAGGAGGTCTGCCGCGACGCTGTTGGCCACGCCCTGGACGATGGACTTCAGCCGCGTCAGGTTGTCGTTGAACTCCTCCGCCGCGCGCCCGGCCTGGTCGGAGACCGTGCGCCCCAGGCGGTCGGATTCGTCAGCCGCCGCCGCCAACCCTGCCGAGCCGTCCTTCAGCAGCGGGATCAGGGTCTGGAACGAGCGCCCGAACAGCTGCATGCCCAGCGCCGTGATCTCCGGCGAACCCTTGAACTTCTGGAACCGGTCGGCGAAGTCGCGGAACACCTCGGTGGTGCTGCGCAGGGAGCCATCGGCGTTCTTGTACTCGATCCCCAGCGCCTTGAAGGCGTCGACCTGCGCGCGGTTGCCCTGCACTGCAGCGGCCTGCGCCCGAGTCAGGCGCCCCATGCTGGACACGATGTCGTTCATCGCCACGTCGGCTAGCTCGCCGGCGTACACCAGCCGGCTGAACTCGTCGGTGGGCATCTGCACGCGCTGCGCGGCCTTCGACAGCTCGTCCATGCGATCGATGGACTGCCTTAGAGCTGCTGTGGCGACGCCCACGCCCGCGGCGATGGCAAGACCAATGGCCTGGCCGGCCTTCTTCATCTCCGCCTCATGCCGCTTGGCGAAGCCCTCCATGCGCTTGAGCTCTTTCTCCATCACCCGCGCAGCCCGGCCCATGTCGGACTCGAACCTCGCCATCGCGGCTTCGATGGCAATGGACACCTTGCCGAGCATGGTCAGCCCTTCCGTTTGCGCTTGCGGTTGATGGCGTCGAGCCGGGAGCCGACCGCCGCGTCCACCCGGGACGGTGCGGCCTTCCACGGGTCGGCGTTGACGATGAAGTCGGACAGCGGACGGGCCGCGTGGCCCTTGCCGCGATGCAGGTTCGCGGTCAGCGCGGTGAGGTTGGCCACCGCCAGTTCAATGCGCTGCTCAGCTCCGCCCTCCGTGGACAGGAACTCGGCGTACAGGTCGATCTCGTCCTGGGACCACCGGGCCACCTCGGTGACCCGACAGCGAAAGATCAGCGACAGGCGGACCAGGTGGCGCAGGGCCGGGTCCGCCTTCAGGCGTTTCCCGCGTCCTCCAGATCCGCATTCACGGCCTCGGCATGCGTGGCCAGCTCGTCCACCAGCGCCTCGGGCTGCGCCTGCACTTCGGCGAGGTTCTTGAAGACCTGCGCGCCGGTGTCGGTCACCACGCTGAACTGCACCAGCAGGTGGCGGTTGCGGGCCATGTCGCCCAAGTCCATCTCCATCCGGCCGCGCTGGTCGCCCCCCATCTGCATGCGCTGGCCAGCCACCAGCTTGACGCGCTCGCCGGCGGTGATGCGGCGGAAGTGCACCGTCTTGGTCTTGCCGCGGAACTTCACCTCGCGCGCGACGGGCCCCTCGCCGGCCACCAGGTCGCTGAAAAAGTCGGTCATCTCGTGCTCCGTGCGGACGGGTGCCGACGACATGCGCCCACGGCGAACAGGCGCAGAGGTCGCCGGACCCGGCAGCGAATCGCCGTTGGGTCAGGCCGTTGGGTGGGTTACGCCTTGCGGGTCACGATCACGTCGGTGGTGATGTCGAACCCGACCGCGACCGACTCCACGCCGTCAGGGGCCGCGCCCTGCAGCTGGAACATCGCCACGCGCGCCATGAAGCTGCGGCAGTTGCGATCAGTCGGCAGCACCACGCCGGCGCTGTACGTCGGCGGCAGCACGCCGGTGGAGTCGCAGATGATGACCTCGTACTCGTCAACCGAGCCGGCGTTGTCCTCCAGCCACTCGTGGCCTTCGTCGCCATCGCCCAGGTTGATGTTCAGGGTGAATCGCTCGTCCGACTCCAGACCCGGCATCGACACGCGGCGCGTGCTGTCCAGGTTGGTGATGTCGATGGATGCCGGCTCGCCGCCCAGGGGGCCGCGCTCGGTGATGTTGCCAAGCTTGATGATCTCCGAGCCGGTCGCTGTCGGATCGACGACGAACACCTCGGAGCCTTGGGTGCGAATCTCGCCACTCATGGTTGCAGTCCTCTGTGCGGGGTTTCAGGAACGAAAAACCCCGCCGGAGCGGGGTGGTTGGGGGGTTATCGATCGCGTGTCAGCGGCGGTGCTGGAACGACCAGTCGAAGCCGAACCGGTAGAGCTTGGCGTCCGTGTCGTAGTCGTCGCCGAAGATGGCCACGCACTGCGCGTGAGGCTCCAGCGCGTCGCGCACCGCCGCAGCGATCTGCTTGGACTGCGCCGCCGTGGTGGACCAGCAGTCGATCTGCACGCGCCACTGGTCCAGCCCCGGGCGGTTGCCGGTGTAGTTGGCCGGGATGCCGTCGACGATCTGCCACGTGATGTACGGGGTTGCTGGCGTCTCGCCGGCATAGCCCTGGCCACGGATGCGGGTGGCCGGCACCAGCGCCACCACCGCGGGCGACCCGGAAAGGATCTGGAAGACGGGAGGTCCCACGTCAGCCACCTCGCGCCAGCTTGCGCTCGGCCGCTTCGACGGACCGCAGGAACGCGCGCCTGAACTCGTCCACGGCCGCACCTCCCTTCCCGTCGAGGGCAGGCCGCAGGAACGGCTGCGCGCGCATCTTGGCCGTGCCCAGCTCCACCAGGCGGCCGTACCACGTGGCTCCGGCGGTGCGGACCTTCTGGCCCGCCCGGCCGCTGCGCCGATTGCGCGCCGTGTTGGCCAGCCGCCGCGTGCCGCCCTTCATGCCGATGTCGTAGCGCTCCGTGGCGCCGACCGCGCGCGGGTTGCGGTGGCGCTTCGTGATCAGGTTGTCGCGCAGCGCTCCGGTGTCGCGCGGCACCAGGCGCTTGGCCTCCTCGAGGATCACCTTCGCGCCCTGCATCAGGCCGTAGCGCAGTGGCCCGCCCCCTTTCGAGCCCAGCCGCGGCGGCAGCGCACGCAGGCGGTCCGCGGTCTCCTTGAGACCCTCAATCTTCGCCATCACGCACCACCGTCAGGGTCAGCCACTTCCGGCCCGTCTCGTCGGGCATCACGTCCTCCACCGCCCAGGCGCCCCCGTCCCACAGCACCTGCATGTCCGTGGTCACGCCCGGCATCCAGCGGATCTCGAACTTCGCCGGAAGCTCGTGGCGCAGCGCATTGCCGACTACGATCTCGCGGCCCTTCGCCGGCAGGAAGCGCGCAGGGATGCCCCCGATGATGTCGGGGAACGCGTCCGCCCAGTCGAGCGTCACGTCGCCGTTGGCGTCCTGGACCTCCTGCTGCGAGCGCAGGACGATCCGATGGCGCAGCGCGCCCGATCGCATCGGTCAGGCCTTGCCCTTGCGTGCCTTCGCCGGCGCCGGTGCCGCGGCGGGCGTCTCGGCCACGGTGGCGGCCACGGCCTCGGCGGCCTTGCCCTTGGGCTCGATGCGTCCCTTCGCCAGCTCGGCGCGCGCGACGCGCGAATCGAGCTTCACGGTGTCGCCGAACTGCGCCTGCTTGCGCGCCGACAGGTGGAACGGCTTCTTCACGGTGTAGGTGTTCACGGTCAGACTCCCAGGTTCATTCGGTAGGTCCACGCGATGGCATAGGCGCGGTCGCGCACCAGCTTCGCGTCGTCGGGGGTGCTCTCGTACTCCGCCTGCACCAGCAGCAAGATCGCGGACTTCAGTGCCTCGGGTACCGCTGCAGGCTCCACATCGAACTCGACGTTCACCGCCGTGGCCATGCTCGGCCAGGCGTACGTGAGCAGCGATCGGTCAGCGTCCAGCGTGTAGTCGTCGACCACGATCCGTGCGCCGTCAGCGTCCAGGTAGGACACCGCCGAGACGGCGGACACAGGCCAAAGCGGCAGAGTCATGGCCTCAGCCGGTGCACGGGAAAGCCACCGATACGACGCGGCCGCCAGCGCCCTCCCCGTCACCTGCTCGACCTCCTCGCGCGCGGCGGTGATCTGCCGACCGATCAGGGCGTCGTCAGCGTCATGGATGACGCGCAGGTGCGCCTTCGCTTCGGCGACGCTGACCGGCTCGGCGCTGGCCGGGGTGACGGGGATGAGCATGGCTTACTTCGCCGCCTTCTTCTTCTTCGCGGCTTGCTTCTGTGCGGTCTTCGTCACCGCGCTGAGCTCGCTGCGTGCACGCGCCGGCGCCGACTCGCCCTTCACCTCTCGGCCGACCTCCTTGGCGGAGCCCGCTTCGATCAGCTGCTTGGCGCGACGCGCCTCGACCTCGGCCACCCGGCCCTCGCGCGGGTCACCCTTCTGGTACTGGATACGCATGGCTTTCTCCTGGCAAAAGGGGCCGGCCGAAGCCGGCTCCCTCATGCGGTTGCTGGTTAGACGATGTTGCCCAGGTCGCCGTAGACGAACGCCTCGGGGCGGTACACCGCCAAGGCCAGGCGCTCCTCGGCGAGGATGGTCACGAGGTTCTTGATGAAGTCGTCCTCGTTCTCCGTGGCGACCTCGACGCGAGCCATCCAGCGATCGAACACCTGCGCGCCCAGGCGGAACGCACCGACCAGGAACTTGTCGATGGTGATCGCCTGCGTGGCCACGACCGGAACACCCCACAGCGTCGGGGACAGGTTCCCCTGCGGGTTGCCGATGATGTAGCGGCCGGTCGTGTCCTTCAGCAGCTCGATGCGCGCCCAGTCGGTCGGGTGCAGCACGATGCCAGTGGCCGGGTACTCGGCGAGCTGCGCCTGCAGCATGGCGATGCGCAGCTGGTCGATCTCCTGGTCAGCCGTCAGGCCGCCCGGCGCAGCGTAGGCGCTGGCCTGCGGGATGATGCCCGCGAGGTTCTGGCCGGTGCCGTCGCCGTTGAGGATCTGGTTCTCCTCGACGTACGCCAGGCCATAGCGCAGACGGCCGTCGATGTAGCTGGCCAGCATCGAACTGTCCGACAGGATCTGGCGCGAGGCCTTGACGTAGTGCGCGATGACCTTGGCCGTGGTGCTGACCATGTCGAACTTCATGGTCGACCCGGGCTTGGCCAGACCCTCGCCCACCGGCGCCGCGGCGTTGGTGAAGCCGGTCTCCTGCACGTACTCCAGCGTGTTGCCGTCCATCCGGCCCTGGGTGATCAGGTCGCGGACGGTCAGGCGTCGATCCGGCGGCGCCACGATGCCCGGCAGGCGCGTGGGAGCCACGGTGTCGCCGGCAGCGCCGTCGGTGTCCGTGGTCACCGTGGTGATGGCGGCCTTGTAGGTCATGTTGACCCGGCCGCGCGGGGTGGCCTGCTCGACGAAGGCGCGGAACTTCTCGTCCTCGACGAACTGGCGGCCGAAGCTCTGCGGCGCGTCACCGCCGCGGCCGCCGGCTTCAAGCGACGCCAGGATCTGCTCGGCGCTCTGCAGTCGGCCGGTGAGCTCGCCCTGCTTGCTCAGGAGGTCGTCGACCTGTTCCTTCGCCGAGGCCGACATCGCCTTGGCGTCGTTCATTGCCTTCTCGGTGTATTCCTTCAGCTGGTCGCTGACCTTGCCAAGCTCGGCCTTGATGGCCTCCGGGAGGGTGGCAGCGGCCGCAGTGGAAAGCAGCAGGCCGTCCGCGCCGATGGACAGCAGGCTGGTGCCGGCGGCCGCATCGAAGGCGAACACGGTCATCAGGGCGATGGTGATCGCCCACAGGATCATCTTGTGCATGTCGGTTCTCTCAGTTGATGGTGAAGGACTGAAGCGCGGCGACTGCCGCGCCTACTGCGTTGCCGGCCGGGTCGTCCGGTCCGGGTTCGGTGGGATCGCCCTCACCGCCGCCAGCGGGATCGCCCGCGCTGGACTTGAACTCGCTAATGAGGCGCATGGCCTCGGACTTGGGCATGCCGGAGGCGCGAAGCGCGGCCTCGATTCGACGCACCGCTGAAGCGGACGCCTTGGCACCCTTCTGCTCGACCTGGTCGGACGGGAGCAGCTCGTCAGCGAAGCCCTGCTCGATTGCCGCGCTGCCGCCGATCCAGGTCTCCGCGTCCATGAGCTTGCCCATCTCCTTCGCGTCCGCGCCGGTGCGCGCCGCGTAGATGTCGGCCATCGCCACGTCGAACGGCTCCAAGGCGTCGGCGTACTCGCGCAGGTCGTTCCGGTTGCCGACCGCCATGACCCAGGTGTTGTGGATCATCAGGAAGCCCGCGCGCGCGATCTGCACTGTGTCGCCGGCCATTGCGATGATCGAGGCCGCCGATGCCGCCACGCCAAGCACCTTCACGGTTACCTCGCCGTCGTGCTCGCGCAACAGGTTGTAGATGGCCAGGCCCTCGAACAGATCGCCGCCCGGGGAGTTGATGTTCACCGTCACCGGCCCGGCGCCGAGCGCCCGCAGCGCCCCGGCGATGCGCTTGGCGGTTACGCCCTCGCCGGTCCAGTAGTCGTAGCCGATCACGTCGTAGACGCTGATCGACCGGTCCTCATCGTTTGCCGCGGCGCGCACGCCCGGATTCCACCGGTCCAGCGCACGGGGCTGGATCTGGCTGCTGATCCCGGCGCACAGCCGGCCCTCCGGAGCACCCGGCAGCTTCTTGATCGTCATGGGTTCAGTCCTTCCTGTCGTCTTCGAAGCCGAGGAACGCGCGCAGCGCAGCCCGGGCCTGTTGTTCCGCCGGCGCTTGGCCAACGGCGTCCAGCGTGGTCATGGCCGACTGCACGGTCAGCACCGCGGCGTTGCCGCCCATCGGCGGGCGGTCCTCCAGTTCCCGGACCTCGTCGCGCGTCAGCACGCCGTTGTTGACCATCGCGGTGTAGAAGGCCGAGCGCCCCGCGCTGTCGGCGCGCAACAGCCCTTCCACGTTGAACTTCGGGTAGTAGCGGCGGCGCTCGCCGGGCGGCAGAAGATCCTTGCTGATGCCCTGCTCGATGCGCTTCAGCCACGGCGCCAGGGTGAAGGTAAGGAAGCCGATCATTTGCTGCTCGATGCCCGTGCCCCAGCTGGTGCTCTTCTCCGCGTGGCCGACCATGAAGGGCGGGACGCGGAACCAGCGGCAGATCTCCTCGACCGAGAAGGCGCGCGACTCCAGCAGCTGCGCGTCGTTCGGGTTGATGCCGATCGTCTCGACTTCCATGCCGGCTTCGAGGATCGCCGGCTCGCCGCCGTTGATCGCTCCTGCCAGCTTCTTGATCGCGTCGCGCGCGTCCTCACGCTGGTCCGCGCGCAGGACGCTAGGGAACTTCCAGGCCGTGGTCGGGTGCAGGCCCTTGGCGAAGGTGCGATTCGCCACCCGCTCCGCTGCTCGCGCCGCGCCCATGACGTTGGCGCTGAAGCTCACCACGGAAACTCCGTTGACGCCGTCGAGCGAGAAGCCCGGCAGCGTCCAGATGCGCTCCGCCGGGATGAAGCGAATCGAGCCGTCGTCCTGCTTGAAGTTCCAGCCCCTGCGACCGTCCCCATACCGCGCGAGGGGCGCCAGCCGATCCGGATGCAGGAAGCGCAGTCCTACCAGACGGCCGCCGACTTCCAGTCGCTCCGCGCGCGCCGCGCCGCGCAGCAGCATCGCCGCGACCACTGCCTCCCAGAAGACCGAGGCGGTCGCCTGGCGGTTCGGCTGGTCGTGGATGATGAAGTGCAGCGAGTGCAGCGGCGCGACGCGCTTCCCGGCGCTGGTGCGCTTGTAGATGGACAGCGGCAGGGTCGCGATCGTCTCCGAGATCAGGCGGACGCACGCCCAGACCGCCGACAGCCGAAGCATGGCGTCGGCGCTCATGGCCTCGCCGGCCGTCATGTCCGATGCCGCTTCCTGCCCGAGGTAGTCGGGAGTGAAGCCCAGCCACGTCAGGATGGCCGCGCGAATCTTGCCCGGCGGGTTCGCTTTGATCTTCATCCTGTCACCGGGTTGGAGAGGAACGCGCTGATGTTCGACATCGGAGCCTCCGGGTTACGGCCCATCAGTTCGACCGCGTCGAACAGCGCCATCAGGGGGTCGATCTTTCCGGTGCCGCTCACCTGCTTCGTGATGTTCACGGCGTTGCCCACCGGCACCGCCTTCGCATTGCCGACGCACCAGGCCACCAGCCGCTGCGCCGCGTGCACGAGCACGCCCTGCGCGAGCTTTCGCTCCGCCGTCTTGATGGCGCCCGACATCCGCCAGCCCTGCGAGATGCCGACGACCTTGTCCTGCGGCACGCCGGCCGCGACCAGGTCGTCGAGGATCGTTCCCAGCCCCGCCGGGTCGACGCCGACGTGATCTAGCAGGCCGCTCTCCTCCACCTTCGCCACGATCGAAACCAGCTCGTCGGTGTCCTCGCCAATTGCCTCCACCAGCACCAGGTCGCCGTCGGCTTGGAAGCCCTTCAGCGTCTCGGCGATCTCCTTGCGCAGGTCCAGCACCGACTTGTGGGCCCACGCGCGGCACCAGGCCAGCCAGCGGCCGGTCTCGCGCTCGCGCCCAAGCACAGCCAGTCCCAGGAGGTCGTCGAGGCCGCCGCCGTCAATCCCGACGGTCACGACTTCGCACCGCTCCAGCAGTTCCTCGAGCGCGAGCCCGGGCTCCACCCCTGCGGCCTCCCAGTGGGCCGCCCCTGCCCAGCCTGCCGCGTGCAGCGCCAGGCCGATCTGCAGGTTCAAGTGCTGCGAAGCCCAGATGCGCAGCTCCGACTCGCTGGTGTCCTTCGCCTCCTGATAGTCCGACTGCAGGCGCTGGACCGTGATCGACTTGCCGAGGTTCGGCGTCACCAGCGGCCAGAGCGCGGGGTTCTCCCACTTCCGGTCCTTCGACTCCTGCAGCTCCTTCGGGAACTCGAACAGCACCGGCAGCATCGCGCCCTCGCGCTTGCCGTCGCGGATGTCGCGCGCCTTCTGCAGCTCGTCGGCGAAGATCCCGACCGGGGCCTCGTCGCTCTGCGTGGTGATGAAGGCGAGGAACGCTTCCGGGAACGGCAGCATGCCGCCGCGGATCTGGCGCAGCGCCTTGGGCGCCTTGGCCATCTTCGCGCACACGTGCAACTCGTCGATCAGCGCGCCGCCGGAGATCTTCTGGCCCGTCAGCACTGCCGGGTCGAAGGTCATGATCTCCAGCTCTGCCTTCGTCTCCCGGTGGATGATCGTCTTCAGGTGGTGGCGGACGTGCAGCTTCTTGTCCAGCACCGGGTCCAACTCGATGGCACCGGCCGCTGCGTCGAACGCCAGCTGGGCCACGTCCTGCACCGGCGCCGTCATCACGTAGCCGGCCCGCGGCCGCTGGTTGAGCAGCAGCGCGGTCACCATCAGCAGCGCGCCGTCGGTGGTCTTGCTGTTCTTCTTCGGCACCAGGGCGAACAGCTCCCGGATCATCCGCTCGCGCGTGACCGGGTCCACCGACCCGAACATGGCGCGGACGATCTCGCGGAACCACTCGCCGCCGGCCTCCTCCATCGTCGGCGTGCCCGGCACGTCGGCCAGGCGCAGCTTGTTGAACACCCGAACCGCGCGCTCGGCCTCGCCTGTCCACAGCGGCAGGTCCGGCACGAGCGATCGACCGGCCTGCAGCCGCGACCACCAGTCCCGACAGCTCAGGTCCCACGCCATCAGGTCAGGCCTGGCGACGGATCGGCGTCACGCCGTCGGGCAGCAGGTCGCTCCACTCGGTGCCATCCGCCGCGGTGACTGCGTCGCGGTTGGCCTGCTCCTTCTTCCCGACCGGCTTCTCCTTGTCCACGGGCGGCGCGGCCAGCGTCGGCGTCATTGCCAGGAACGACTTCTGCGCCGAGACGTTGCCCTTCAGCGCGGTGCGCGCCATCGCGTCCAGCACCTCCATCCGCCGGTTGAGCGCGCCGTTCGACAGGTCAGCTGCGTGGTACTTCTCCAGCGTGTTGCGAGAGATGCCGAGCGCGATCGCGATCTCCTCGTGCGACATGCCTCCGGCCGCCGCATTCGTGACCTTCCGCCGGCTCACCGGGGTCGGCTTGTAGGCGGGTCGGCCGCGTTTCGAGTTCTTGCGCATAAATCCTGTTCAGCCCGAAATCTCGGGCGAGAAAAAAACCTCTCCGTGAGGGGGCGCACGTATCGGACGAACCTGAACGGCTGAACTTTTCACCCCCCCCGGTTCAGGCTCGCCGCGGTGCTCCGAACCCGCCGTCCTCGGTCGCCGTCTTGGCGCTGTGGCACGGGGCGCACAGCGTCTGCCAGTTGCTCCCGTCCTCTGGGTTGTTGCTGCTGTCCCCGTCGATGTGGTCGACGTGTGCCTCACCCTTGCGGCCCACGAGCTTCTGGCAGCGCCGGCAGGTGTAGTGGTCCCGGACCAGCACCCAGTCGCGGATGCGGCGCCAGGCGCTGCTGTTGGTTGCGTACTGCCGTGTGGCTTGCCGGTCCGGCGTCGCGGTGCTGATGCGCTCGCCGATGTTGGCCACCCGACAGGGCAGCGTCTTGACCCTACCCATCAGAGGTAGCTCGGGCCCTGCGGCTGCGCCGTGTCTGCCTCGCCCTCTGCCTGTGCCGCCTCTGCCTCGTCCAGTGCCCGGTCCTCGAGGAGCACCGACGTCAGGCCGGTGATCGCCAGGGTGAGGGCCTGCATGGTCTTGACCAGCTCGCGCGCGGTGCGCTCGGTGACTGGCTGGGCTGTGCTCATCCCTTCGTGCCCCGCGGGTCGTCCCCGTACGTGCGGCTGTCCCGGATCTTCCCGTCCCGGCCCTTGATCACCAGCTCGGCCGTCTGGCGGTGGTCGCGCAGCCGCATGCGAGCCAAGCACACCGCGCTTTCGACGGCCTCGGCCTGGGTGTCGGCGGTCAGCAGCAGCTCGCCGTTGCGCTTCAGCGTCCAGCGCCGGCCAGCCTCGGTGCTGTTGGGGGCAACCTCGTAACGGTCCCGAGTCACGGCGTGCAGCCCTCCGGCGGTGGGTTGACCAGGCACTGGCCCAGCACCCAGTCCTGCAGGCTGGTCAGGCGCGCGGTGTTCTCGTGGCAGGTGGCGTAGTTGCCGGCGACGGTGGCGGTAGCTGCCTGAGCGGAGACGGGCGCTGCATCAGGGATGCCGGCGGCCTCGGGAACGGGACCGGCTGCGGCTGCGGCGTCGTGGAGCAGCCGGAAGCCACCAGGCAGGTCACAGCTGCCAGCAGGAACGAACACCGGAACCTCGCGCACGATCGCATCGCCCTTCTCCCGGATCGTCACGACGCGATCCACGTACTTCGTTTCGACCACGGTGGTCACCTTGCCGGCCTCAGCCTTCAGTCGGTCCACCTCCTGCCGTCCGCGCTCGACGGCTGCATCCCATTGCGCCTGCACGGCCTGACGCCCCTTCTGGACGCCTTCACGCTCGCGCATGTGCCCAAACAGCAGGACGCCCGCCACCACAGACAGCGCCGCAACGGCGTAGAGCCACGGCGGCACCGCGAGTGAGCTAATCCGCATTGGGCACCCCCAACCGCCGGCGCATGAAGCCCAGCCACAGGCCACCCACCGCCGTGCACATCCGCCAGAAAAACGGCGACGCCAGGCCCAGCACGAAGCCCACCATCACCCCGTAGATCGAAGGCATCAGCGCGTACCCCACGCCGACGCCCACGGCGAGCGAACCCGCCTCGGCCACCAGGTCGCGCGCGTCGGCGCACGGGGCATGCACCAGCCACCGCCGCAGCAGCGGCATGGCCGCCCCCGATGCCACCAGCACCGCCAGCGCGGTGTACGCGCCCAGCGGGCCATTGCTGATCAGCAGCAGGAACTGCCACGCGGCCGTCAGCGACTGGAAGAACTCCTCGGTCATGGGCGGTCAGCGCTCCGGAAAGGGCCGGCCGCCCTGCCCCGCGGCGAAGTAGTCCATGCGGCGATGCAGGGAGTCCTGGGAATCCTTGATCTCCCGCAGCAGCTCCGACACCTCGCTCTTGGGGTGGTAGTCGCCCTTGACCATCTCCCGGATGCCGCTGATCTGGCTCTGGAGCTGGCGGTTGTCGAACTCGATGAGGGAGACGCGCTTCTCGATGCCCCGCGCGTACCCGGCGACCAGCGCCAGCAGCACGGTGAAGACGATGCCGGCCCAGAACTCCAACGAGAGACCTCCTATCTCAGGCTCGAACCCGTTGGCGGCATGCGCCCGAGCGGCGACCAGGGCCGACAGCAGCGAACCGCAGAACGCTGCCCACTTCAGAGCGCGGATCATGCGGCACCCACCGTCTTCACCGCCTCGGCGTAGTAGCCGCCCCACTTCCGGCGCAGCACCTCGCGCTGGGCTGGGTTGCCGTTGGTGTAGGCGCCCGGACGCCACTCGCGCAGGTACATCTGCCACGCGGCTTCGACGTCGCCGATGGCCGGCAACGGCCGCGGGCTGGTCCACAGCAGCAGGCGCGCGAATGCTGCGGCCAGCACGTCATCCCGATGCAGGGCGGCGTAGACCTCGGCCACCATTGGAGGGGCCACGCCGCGCGCCCTGCAGACCTCGATCGCCAGCGCACTGCTCCGGTCGTGGGTCAACACGCCACGCACGCCACCGCCGCGCTCGAACTGCCAAAGGCCGCGTGCCGCGCCCATCGCTTCCGGCCGCGCGCGGTCGAACACCTGCCACCGGTGGTGGAAGTCCGCCTCCTGGCCGCTGATCGCCAGCATCAGCACTCGAGCGGGCGGCGTGTCCATGGCGACCGGCAGCAACGCCAGGCCCGGGATGATCCCGCCGGTCAGCACCGCGCGGGCAGGCGACTGCGTCATCGGCTGGGGCCGGCCCTTCAAGGCGGCCGCGATGACCGCATCCAGCGCCGCCGCGGTGCGCGGCCCCCACTTTCCATCGGTCGGCCCCGGATCGAACCCGGCCGCCGCCAGCGCACGTTGTACGTTCGCGATGCTCACCGGGATGCTCCAGGTAAATCCGACCGCCGCCGCGGGGCGCCTGCGCCACCTTGCCCAAGGAGCCACCCGAACAGGCGGACCAGCGGCAGCGGGTCGGAAGAGGTGCCCGGCGACCCCTTCGGGAGGGTGCTTCAACAGTCGCCGCCGACTGCGGCCGGGCATGGAAGAAGGCGAACGCGGGAGAGAGTCGCGGACGCCAGAAACGCGAAGCCCCGGCCGGTTAGGGCCAGGGCTTTGGGGACAATTCTTGAAGCTCGCAGATTTGTACCTTTGCGTTACGTCACTGTCAAGCGCACGGCGCGCCGGCGCAAAGGTCTATCTTCAGCTTGCCGGCTGAGTCCGGCATCCCTAACAGCGAAAGGATCTCGCGATGAAAAACCAAAAGGGCCGAAAGGCTGAAGTGCTGCACGTGGTGGTGTTGGTGGCGCAACTGCTCCACCTTCTTTTGGACGCCACACTGAAGCTGGCCGGATGACGTAACGGGGGTGGGGCGTGCAGCTAGCCACCCCCTCTTCATGCCGCAATGCTACCCCGCATCCAGTCCAGACCGCGCTGCAGCTCATACCGGTACTGCCGGACCGTCAGCGTGCCCCCGTAGATCCGCTCGACGCGCGCCGCCTTCATCCGCTGGGTTCCCTGCCCCGTGTACTCCTCCCGAATGCACAGGGCGCGGACGGGGTGCTGCCGGCTCATCTGGGACAGGGCTCGATCGATCCAGCGCAGTTCATCGGGGATGCCGACGTCGATGTGCACCGGCTCACGCTCGTGGGGAGTGTCCGCATCGTTCGCCGCGCGCACGGGTTCGCACGCCCACATCGGAAGCACGGTCAGGCCCTTGACCCCTGCCCGGCGCGCCATCAGCTCCCGCCGGTCGGTGCCGTCTCGCCGCACCAGCTCGCGCTCGACCTTCTTGCCGTTGGGCACCTGGAACGTCTTGGACAGCACGCTGTCGCCCGTCCCGCGTCCGTCGCGCTGATAGGCGAAGCGGCTCGCCGTGGCGATGCCCCAGCGACGCAGCTCCGCGATCAGCATGTCGTCTGCCATCGATCCCCCTATGCCGCGCTGGCCAGCTTGACCAGCACCGTGTCGTCGAACTTGAACTGAGGCGCGCGGCCGTCCGTTTCGCACGCACCCTGACGGTCCGGCTTGTTCTTGCAGTGGTAGACCCCGAAGGACTGCTCCCGGTGAACGCAGGCAGAGCAGATGCCCTGCCGGCGGATGAGCGCGCGGTAGCGCTTGGCCTGGACGCGCTGGGCGAAGCGCTCGGGGCGGGTCAGGTCGTCTGCCGTCATGCGGCCTTCGCCTTCTGGCGCTTCCGCCGGCGCTGCTCGCGCTTGACGGCATCCAGCAGCGACTGGTCGGACGGAATGCGTCGGCGCAGCTGCAGGGAGAGCGCGGCCAGCTGGTCGTCGGTCATCGCCCGGGCATGCTCGGTGGTGGTCTTCATGCAGCCTCGGCGCCCATCTGCTGCTGCTCCAGCCACAGCGCCAGCCAGAGCGCGTCCGCCCGGCCGGAATCCTTCTTGCGCTGCAGCTGGTCGGCCACGCTGGGGAAGCGCGCGATCGCCACGCACCGGCCGGCGTCCGGGTCCTTCGCCTTGCCCGGAATGCGGAAGTGCCGCTTCCAGACCTCGGGCTTTACCCGTTCGAACCGGATGCCGAGCACGCCCAGTACCGCCTTGACCTGCCCGTAGCCGTCGCCAAAGGCGAACATCGAGGAGCCGCCCTGTTTCCGGCCGGCCATCGGCACCGACCCGACCAGCTCCAGGCACGCGGACACGTAGGCGCCCGGGTGCTGCACGCGCACGTCGCGGATCCATGCCGCCAAGGCGAACGCGTTGACCTCGCGCTTTCCGTCGACGCGGCTGGTCGGCATGTCGAGCATCGGGCCCGGCTCGCCGTCGATGAGCGTGGCCACGGCGCCGGTCAGCCCGGGGTCGATTCCGAACGTCAGACGAAGCGTCATGCCGGCGTCTCTTCGCTGGGGGCGGGCGTGGTGAGGGCTTTGCGCAGCGACGACGCCGGCATCCGGTTGATGAGGGTCTGGAAGCGACCGTCGCCCCGACCGCGCGCTCGCATCTCCGTGGACACGTCCTCAAGGCACCGCGACACGTCGGCATGCCACGTCATGACTGCATCCACGACCGGTTGCGGCTTCACCCGGTACAGATGCGGATCGCAGGTGAACAGCACCGACTCGGGCAGGTCTTCCCAGCACGGCTCGTCGACGGTGCCGCGGTTGGCCTGGATGGTCTGGCCGGCGGCGAGCGCCTGCACCAGCGGCGCGTAGAGGTGGGCGTTTTCTCGGTTCACGGGTGCTCTCCTATGCGGCCGGTGGCCAGCCGCTGAATCGTCTTGTTGAGGGCGCCCCACTCGTCCAGCTTGTGGATGCGCCACATGGCCATGCGGCCGTGCAGGCCGTTGTGCTCGCCGCGGTGACAGTCGGCGCAGAGCGCGATCGATATCCACCACAGGCCCTGCACGGGCTCGTGGGCTTCGCTCGGACCGGCCTGGTCGCACACCGAGCACGGCAGCGACTTCACCCGGTCGACGTGGACCTGCTCGGCGGCAGTGCGGCGGCGCTTGTTCGGGCTGTGCATCAGCGGCCGCCCTCCCCGTTCGCCATCTGCCAGAACTCGGCGCGGACGTCGTCAAGCATCACGTGGGCGTAGTGGTCCCCGATGTGCTTCGTGATGCCCTCGAACAGCTGCTCGAACCGCTCCGGCAGCATCTCGTCGAACGCCAGGCTCTCGGCCTGCTTCGCCAGCAGCTTTCCCATGCCCGGGATATCGATCTCGACCTCCTCGCAGCAGACGCCCGACTCGCGCTGCAGGCGCTTCACCGCGTCGTGCGAGGTCAGCGTCTCCCAGCCCTCGACGTTGTCGACCATCAGCTGGCCGACGGCGTGTAGCAGCCGATGGAACTTCACGTTGCGCGGGCGCTTCACTTCGAGGCGCACGTTGTCGCCACGGCGGAACCCGCGCTCGGCCATCAGCTTCCGGTCGATGGGGTGCGCGGCCACGATGGCCAGGCGCTCCTCGCCGGTCGACAGCACGGCGACGCGCTCGATCACCCCGTAGATCGGCCGGCGCGCGCGCTTCGCCTTCACCTTCTTGGCTGCGGCGGTGGTCATGCGTCACCCGCCGCGGCGTCGGCGCCCGGGTTGCCGCCGCGCTTCCTGAAGCCCTTCCGGGGCTTGGCGTCATCGGCCTCCAGAGGCGCCGGCTCCCAGTCCTCTGGCAGGTTCTCGAACCGGAAGCGGTCAGGGCGGTACAGCACGCGCACCTCGCCTGGCGGCCCGTTGCGCTGCAGCCCGACGATGATCTCAGCGCTCCCGCGCCACCGGCTGGTCTTGTCGTAGACCTCGTCGCGGTAGATGAAGATCACCGCGTCCGCGTCCTGTTCGATCGAGCCCGAGTCGCGCAGGTCCGACGGCATCGGGCGCTTGTCCGGCCGCTTCTCCAGCTCGCGGTTGAGCTGCGATAGCAGCAGGATGGGAATGCCCAGTTCGCCGGCCATGAGCTTCAGAGCGCGCGTCACGTCGCCGAGCGCCTGCGACCGGTTGTCGCCGGACACCTCCAGCAGCTGCAGGTAGTCGACGACGATCAGGCCCAGCGGCTGCTTTGCGTGCTGCCGGCGCGCCTGCGCGACCAGGTGCTCGACGCGCGAGCTGCGCGGGCGGGTCACGAGGATCTGTGCGCCCCGGAGCTTCTTCATCGCAGCGGCGACGTTTGCCCAGTCGGCGTCGTCCAGGTTGCCGCTGCGCACGCGGTTGGCGTCGACGTCTGCCTGGCTCGACAGCATGCGGTCGCCCAGCTCCTCGGGCTGCATCTCGAAGCTCCAGACTGCGACCGGCTTGCCGAGCTGGATCGCGACCCACTCGGCGATGTTGATCGCCAGCGTCGTCTTGCCCATCTTCGGGCGCGCGGCCAGCACGTAGAGCCCGCCGGGCTTCAGGCCGTTGAGCAGCAGGTCGAGCTCGTGGATCGAGGTGGTGATCCCGTCGATGCCGCCGCCGCGGGTGTAGCGCTCCTGCAGGCGGTCGAACACGCGCACCATGACCGGCGCGATGGGCTCCAGTTCGCAGGGCTGCGTGGCCAGCAGAGCGCCCACCTGGCTCTGCGCCTCGCCGATCAGCTCGACGCTGCTCTTGCCGTCGGGCTGGAAACCGGAGTTGACCATCGTGGTGCCGACCTCGATCAGCCGGCGCATGCGGGCCTTGTCGGCCACGATTTCAGCGTAGGCGCGGATATTCGCCGCGCTCGGCGTGGTGGTGGCAAGTTCGATCAGGTACGCGCCGCCGGCGACCATCTCGCCGAAGCCCTTGCCCACGAGGAAGTCGCCGACGGTCAGCGAGTCCACCGCCCTGCCCGCCTTCTCCAGCGCGGCAATCGCGCGCCAGATCAGCTGGTGGTCGCGGCGGTAGAAGTCGCCCTCGCTCAGCAGGTCGGCAACCTCGGACCAGGCCTTCGGCTGCAGCAGGATTCCGCCCAGCACCGACTGCTCCGCGTCGATCGACTGCGGCGGCAGGCGCAGTTGCGACAGCTCGCGCTCGTCTCGGAGGTTCCCGTCCATCAGGCAGCCTCCTCCGTCGCGCGGTCGAAGACCTTCAGCATCTGGGCCGGCCGGGTCAGGAACTCGAAGTCCGGGCGCCAGTTGGCATGCCCCCCGCCGTACGGCCCGCGGCCGCTGTGGAAGTCGTCCTCAGCGCAGGCGGTGAAGTAGCTCTCCCAGAACTCCGGCACCACGCGGCTATCGCCGAACTGGTCCTGGCAGATCTCGCTCGCGGTCTTCAGGCAGCGGGTCACCTGCTGCTGGCGCTTCGCCCTGCCCACGGTTGCGTGCACGGCTGCCAGCAGCCCAGTGGGTTTGGCGAGGATCCGGTTGTAGGCGCTGATGGCCTCGTCGGTGACCTGGGCGGTGCGCTGGGTCCTGCGGGATTGCAGGTCAGCAGGTGGGGCCGGCGGTGAGCCGGCGGTGTCGCCAGCTGGATCGTCCAGATGGACATCCTGCTCTTCTCCTTTCCCTTCCCTTCCCTTCCCTTCCGGGGGTGAGGGCTCGTCGAGTGCTCGTCGAGTGGTATCGGATTCAGGGCCCGGAAATGCCGGATGCTTGAACGTGGGGCGGTCGATCTTCTGGTGATGCCAGCCGGTGACGTGCAGGAAATCCTTGTCGCCAAAGGCGTAGAACTCGATCAACCCATTCAACGAGAGCTCGTCGAGCAATCGCCGAACGTCCGACGAGCTGATGTCGTCACCGGGGAACACTTCGGCCTTGATGGTCTTCGAGCTGGCGACGTGGTTGCCCGCGTCGTCGCAGAAGTTCCAGAGGCCGATGAAGAGCAGCCGAGCGATCGGCGAGCACTCCATCACCTGCTCACTGGACCAGAACTCAGGCTTGACCGTGCGGATGCGGGCCATGTCAGGCTGCCTCCGGAAGGTCGAGCTGGGGCTCGGGCGGCTGGCGGCGCTGCTCTGCCCGGCGCATCTCGCGGGCGCGCTGGGCGTTGTACTCAGCCATCTCCGCCTCTGTCAGCGGACCCTCGTGGCGCAGGGCGTACCGGGCGCGTTCGAAGCCTGCGGGCGTGCTCATGCCGACACCCTGGCCATGCGGGCCTGCAGCGCTTCCAGAGCCCGCACCGATGCGATGAACTCGCGCTGGAGTTGGGCGGCCTCGTCCTCGGGGTTCAGCGGCGCCGGCTCGGCATAGCCCGCGTCCCGGGCTTCGTAGTGCGCCAGGATGTGGACGCCGGCCTTGCGCGCCTCGCGGCGGATCAGGCGCAGCTCGCCCAGGTCCAGCTTCTCGCGCTTCTCGGGGTTCAGGCAGGCCGACAACTTGCGGCCGGCATCGTCCGCCGGCATGGCCGGCCAGAGCGTGCTGCCGACCACCTTGAAGCCGCCCAGCGCAGTGACGCAGTCGCGCAGGGCTTCCTTGTAGGTCTCGTAAAACAGGGGTATCTGTGGGCTTGTCACTCTCGTTCCCTCAGCGTGGGGCGGCGTGGGACAACCGCTGCGGGGTACAAAAAAAGCCCGACCCCTTACGGAGCCGAGCGTTGATTCAGGTCTATGCGATGAACGACATGTCAGGCAGCCGCCTTCAGCGGAACCGGAACTGCATCTGCCTCGGCCGCTTCTCCCGGGGCGGCCGAGCTTCGGCGCGCGAGGGGTTGGGCCTCCTCGTTCGCCGGCGCGGGGCCGAAGACGTCGGGGCGGAGGTCGTGGCGGGAGATGCCCGTGGCTGTCTCTACGGCAAGGCAGCGGGCCGCGGGCACCAAGCCCTTGGTGACCCACTGGTTCACCGCCTGGGGGGTGACTGAAATGGCCTTGGCGAGCGACACCTGCCCACCTGCCTGCTCAACTGCGCGTTCGATGGCGTTCATAGGGACGACACTAAAGCACAGCTTTACCGACGTATCAAGCATTGGTTGCTACCCCCACTCGCGCGGTCGCGGGAGCATTCAAGCCATGCTTGACGGTCGCGACAAACACATCCGGGAGTTGCGGCTTGCCAGCACTCCAGACATCGAGGCGTTCAAGGCCCGCATTCGCGAGCTCATCGCTGCTCTGCCCTACACCAAGGCTGAAGTGGCGGAGAGGCTCGGGGTCACGCCCCAAGCGGTCACGGGCTGGGAGACCAAAGGGCGCATCAGTCGCAAGAGCCTGGCCGGATTGGCCGCGCTGGCAGACGTATCCGTCGACTCGATCATGGGCGCCCCCGAACCGCAACGGCCCTACCACCCGGCGCCGGCGTGGGAGGACATTCGTGGGTATGCGCAGGCAGTGGGACTAAGCGACGGCGTGGAGGCTCAGGAGTACGCCTCGACCCACAAGCTCAAGTTCCGCGCCGACTCACTCGCCCGCAAACGTCTCAACCACCGAAGCCTCGCGGTGATGTACGGCCAGGGCGATTCCATGCTCCCGCGCATCCGCGAGGGGGACGCCATCCTGTTCGACACCAGCGACACGCGGCCCAGGGACGAAGCGCTCTTCGTCATCCAGACCCATGGCGTGGCCGGCAACGCCTACAGCGTGAAGCGATGCCGGCACTTCGGTGAAGACGTGTATTTCGACGCCCTCAACCCCGAGGGCGACCACCAATGGCGCAAGCCGCGGAAGATGGACGACAAGCGCCACCCCATCACGATCATTGGGCGCGTACGGTGGCTAGGGAGCTGGGAGGACTGAGATGGACGACGGGCAGTTCAAGCGTGAGTCTGATGGGCGGAAGGTTCTTGGCGTGTTGCTCGCCATGGGCATCGTCTTCTGGCTGGCAATGTGCAGCAACCCGGATAGCGCTCCAGTCGAACGAGATACCAGCCCCCGCAACGCTCCGGTTGATCTCGGCCAGCTCAACGGGACGCTCAGGAGCATGCCGCTGGAGGGTAGATGGGCGGCCGTCGAGTTTGAGGAGGCGTCTCGCTCAGCGTTCAAAGTTGGGCTCACGTACGCCGTCCCGCCGAATAGCCTCGCTCAAGTCGAAGCAGACACCCGAGCCGTGGCAACGCAGGCTCTTTCAGCGATCCAGGCGGCCGGGATCAGTCCGCATCGCGATCGAATATTCCTCTCAGTTTGGGCGCGTAGGCCGGTCAAAGGCGTAACCGGCGCGGACATGGTGACCATCTACGGCGCCACGCGGTATGAGGCGCAAAGCGACAGTCTGAGCTTCGAACCGATGAAGTGATAAAGCACCGCTTGACAACGCGATAAAGCGGCGCTTTACTGTGCTCATCGCCCCTGTTGGGGCATCCGACAGGAGTCGGACACGATGGGCAGCAAGACGAAGCTTTCCTGGTGGGCTGACCGGTTCGACCGGTTCGCCGATTGGCTGGAGTCCCGGCCGCTGGTCTCGATCTCCCGCGGCATCGCGGGGCGCCTGCGCGGCATGGCGGGTGCGGCATGAAGCCGTTCGAGGTCAACCCCTACGCCGATCGCCGGGCGTACATCGAACCCTCCGATGAGCTGAAGGCCGCGGCCGAGCGCCGGGCTAGCTTCCCCACCCAGCGCACCCCGGGCCTGTTCGTCTGCCGCCCGGGGACCGCGACCATCTGGTCCGCCAACGGCGACACGCTGGTCGGCGAGTGCAAGTCCCGCCACCTCTGCCATGCCGGCAACGTCGCGAACGCGGCGTACCTGTCGCTGGCGCCCTCCATGGAAGCCCTGATCGAGCGCCTGATCCCGCTGGTGGATCTGCGCGACGACGACGCGCGGGCGGCGGTCGAGGAAGCGGCGTTGCTGCTGTCGCAGGCGCAGAACCGCGCGATCGAGATCCCGCTGGGGCGTGCAGCGTGAGCCCGGCCATCGCCCGCGAGGTCGAGCACCACATGGCCGAGGCTGCTGCTGACGCCGCGGTGCTGCTGGACGAGGCGCGCAAGGCGTGGGCGGACCTGCGCATTGCCGAGTCAAACCTGTCGCGCCTGCGCGGCTACAAGCGCCTCAACGCCGGGATGCGGCAGGACCAGGACGATTACCTACGCCAGCAGCGGCAGGCGAAGGACACGCTGAAGCGCGTGCTGGGTGCTGCGGCATGAGCGCCTTCAAGCACACGCCGGGCCCATGGGAAGTGGCCGGCGGCTATGTCCGCACCCGCTTCGATGGCCGCAACGGTGGCTTCTCGATCGCTCGCGTCGAAGCACTGAACGACCAGCGCGAAGCCAACGCTGCAGTGCTGGCCGCCGCACCGGAGCTGCTGGCGGCATTGCGGCTCGCTGTTCGACAGAACAGTCACGACATGCTGATGACGGGTGAGGAACTGCGCCAGTGCGAAGCCGCGATCGCCAAGGCGACGGGCGGTGCCGCATGAGCGCTCTGCACCCCCTCTTCCAGACGATCTGCGCCGACCACTTCCCTGCGCTGTTCGAAGCCGCCACGGCGAGCACGCCGGCGCGCGCGGTGTCCCCTGCCCCTTCCTCCCCGTCCCGCGAGCTGCCGGCCGACCGGTCGGACTTCGCGCGCGACGACCAATCGACCGGAGTCTGACCATGTCCAACGTCATTCCGTTCCAGCGTCCAGCGAGCACGCAGCGCGCCGACGGCGTCATGGCCGCGGTGAACATCGCCGCGGTGAACATCGCCGCGCGCCGTCTCGGCTACTCGGACGCCATCGCCTACCGCGTGGCTCGTGCTGCGAAGAAGCGCTACGTCGACGGCAAGGCGAGCGCCGCGGCCGTGGTGTCGCAGGTGAAGGCCGAGCTGCAGCAGAACGCCGAGCAGGTGCCGGCGTGAGCGCGGCCATCCAGTGGTGCGCGCAGAACCCGCGCCTCGCGGTGGTGGCCGGCGTGTTCGTCGTGCTGTGCCTGGCCATCGTCTGGACCGCGATCTTCGGCGCGGCCGAGCGTTCGGACGGGAGGAGCCGCTGATGGCGACCTTCCGCGATCCGGTCGCGCGTGACCGCGCCTGGGGCCAGTACCTGCGCCGCCGCGGCTGCGCGCCGGTGACGCGCGACGTCCGCCCCATTCCCCAACCCATCCGCCGAGCGATCTACGAAGCACGCAAGGCGCTCTCGCAGCCCGTGCGCTGCTGATCACCACCCACTGAGGCCACCCATGTTCCAGACCGATAGCCAGCTCGCCAAGATCGCGTCGTTCAACCCGCGCGCGGAGAAGCACGGGGACGACAACAAGCTCGCCGCCGACATCAAGTTCGAGATCTCCGCCGGCAACGTCGTCCTCGACGCCTTCAGCCCGAAGCTGCGCAAGGCGCTCTTCCGCAAGGCCGGCAAGGGCGAGCAGCAGGACCTCATCGAAGGCACCGACGGCCTGGTCGCCGTGGAGTTCCCGCGTCTGGGCCCGCTTTCGTGGGACGAGGAGTTCCCGGGCTACGAGCTGGAGATCGCCGGCGGGCTGGGCTTGGCCGAGCCGCTGGTGCTGGTCGACGTGACCCTGAAGAAGTTCCGCTTCGAACCGCTGGAGGGCGGCAGCGTGCTTATCACCTTCAGCGCGGTGTTCCACCCCGACACCGAGGAAGCCGGCGCCCTGTGCGCGCTGATCCAGGACGAGGTCGAGCTGACCCTGACGCCGCCCACGAAGCAGGAAGACACCGGCTCTCCGCAGCAGGAGCTGCAGCAGGCCGCGTAACCCCGCACGCCGCGCCTCCCCTGCGCGGCAGACCGTCGGCATGCCTCCCCTGCATGGCCGTCCCCGCACTCGGTAAGCGGGACTTCTACAGCCACCCGGAGCCCACCCATGCACCGCATCAACCTCACCGACGTGCAGTCGTCGCAGATCGCCGCCATCGGCCACGACCCCGAGTCCAACGTCTTGGCCATCCAGTTCAAGAACTGGAAGGGCGAGCGGCAGGCCACCTACCACTACCAGAACTTCACCGCTGCGGACTTCTCCGCGTTCAAGGACGCCGAGTCGCTGGGCCGCCACTTCGGCCAGCACATCAAGCCGTTCGCGGAGAAGTACCCCTACGCGAAGGTCGCCCAGAGCGACGACGACCAGCAGAAGGCGGCCTGAACCATGAACGCAATCGCCACCCTGCCGGCGCAGCCGGTCACCCCGGGCTCGCGCATGAATGCCTTAGTCCCGAACTCCATCGCCGACGCGCTGCAGCTGGCGGACGTGATGGCAAAGGCCAGCCTGATCCCCACCCACCTCCAGGGCAAGCCGGGCGACTGCCTGCTGATCGTGATGCAGGCCCAGCGTTGGGGCATGGACGCCGCGAGCGTCGCCCAGTCCACGTCCGTCGTGCACGGCAAGCTCTGCTACGAGGGCAAGCTGGTCGCGGCCGCCCTGTACGCGATGGGCGCCGTCGAGGGCCGGCTGAAGTACGAGTTCAGCGGCTCTGGCGAAGGCCGAGCGGTCAAGGTCACCGGCCGCCCGCGCGGAGCCGGCGTCGACCAGACGGTCGAAGGCACCGTCGCGAACTGGAAGACCAGCAACGACAACTGGAAGAAGCAGCCCGACGACATGCTGGTCTACCGCGGCACGCGCCAGTGGGCGCGCCGCTACGCCCCGGAGGCCCTGCTGGGCGTCTACACGCCGGACGAGCTGGAGGACGCGCCGGCCGCCGAGACCACGCAGCGCGCCACGGTGATCGAGAGCCGGCCGGTCGAGCTGCCCCTCTACTCCGAGGCGGACTTCGCCGAGAACCTCCCGAAGTGGTGGGGCGTCATCGCCAGTGGCAAGCGCACGGCCGACGACCTGATCGCGATGCTGCAGACGAAGGCGCGCTTCACGGACAAGCAGCTGCAGGAAATCCGGAACCCGCCGAAGGATGAAGATGAGGCTGGCGCCGGGGGTGACGCATGATGATCGCCAACCTGATCCAGGGCACGCCCGAGTGGCACGCCCACCGCGCGCAGCACTTCAACGCCAGCGACGCGCCGGCGATGTTGAACCTGTCGCCGTACAAGAGCCGCGCGCAGCTGATCCGCGAGGTCGCGACCGGTGTCGTGGCCGACGTCGACGCAGCCACGCAGCGCCGGTTCGATGATGGCCACCGATGCGAGGCCCTGGCACGCCCGTTGGCCGAGAAGATCATCGGCGAGGACCTATTCCCGTGCACCGGCACGAAGGGCCGCTACTCGGCCAGCTTCGATGGCCTGACGCTGCTCGAGGAAACGGCGTGGGAGCACAAGCGCCTGAACGACCGGCTGCGCGCGGCGATGTTCGAAGGGTGCACCGGCGCCGACCTGCCCGAGGACTACCAGGTGCAGATGGAGCAGCAGACGATGGTGTCCGGCGCCGAACGCGTGCTCTTCATGGCGTCGAACTGGGATGCCGACGGCAACCTCGTGGAGGAGCGGCACTGCTGGTACACCCCGGATCCCGAGCTCCGCGCGGACATCGTCGCCGGCTGGGAGCAGTTCGAAGCCGACGTCGCCGCGTACGTGCCCGAGGCTTCCACCGCGCCGGCGCCGACCGGCCGCGCCCCTGACCAGCTCCCGGCGCTGCGCGTCGAGGTCACCGGCATGGTCACCGCCAGCAACCTCGCCGACTTCAAGGCAGGCGCGCTCGCGGTGCTGGGCAGCATCAACCGCGACCTGCAGACCGACGAAGACTTCGCCAACGCCGAAGAGACGGTGAAGTGGTGCAAGGGCGTGGAAGACCGCCTTGCTGCCACGAAGGACGCCGTGCTGGCGCAGACGGCCGACATCGAGGCGGTGTTCCGCACGATGGACGAGGTGTCGGCGGAGACGCGCCGCGTACGCCTGGACCTCGACAAGCTGGTGAAGGCCGAGAAGGAGAACCGGAAGGCCGAGCTCGTCATTGCCGGCTGGGAAGCGGTTCGCACGCATGTCGACGCGATCAACGCGACGCTCGGCGAACACGCGTTGCCAATCCCCTCGACGGCCAAGGCCGAATTGGCAGCAGCCATCAAGGGCAAGAAGTCGCTCAGCAGCATGCGCGATGCGATCGACGCCACGGTAGCGAGCGCCAAGATCGCCGCAAGCCAGACCGCCGACCGCGTGCGCGCCAACATGGCAGTGCTGGCCGACCACGAGGAGCACGCCAGCCTGTTAGCCGACCGCGTGCAGCTCTGCGCCACGAAGGCGCCCGAGGACCTGCGCAACCTGGTCGCCGCCCGCATAGCCGAGCACCAGCAGCGCGAGGCGGACCGGCTGGAGCGTGAGCGCGAGCGGATACGGCAGGAGGAGGCGGCGCGGATCGAGCGCGAGCAGCGCGCCGAAGCGGATCGCCAGCGCCGGGCCGAGGAATCCGCCGCGCGCGAGGCTGAGCAGAAGGCCGCGCCGAAGCCTGCGCCTGCGGCCGCCGCGCCCGCGCCGACGCCTGTACCGAGCAAGCCAGCCGCCACCGGCGCCCGCATCAAGCTCGGCGACATCAACGCGCGCATCGCGCCGCTGACCATCACCGCCGATGGCCTGGCAACGCTGGGCTTCAAGCCGGTCGGCACCGAGCGCGCGGCAAAGCTTTACGCCGCCAACGACTTCGACCTCATGTGCGCGGCGATGCGCGGCGTGCTCGACGACGCCACGAGGAAGCAGGCCGCGTGAACCTGGTCACCGCCCCTCCAGGTTGGGGATGGCCTTCGGGCCTCCCCATCGCCGGCTACACGCCCGAGATGCTTCCGGAGCTTCCGCTGCTGCGCGTGCTGCCGGCAGTGAAGCGCAACGCCGCGATCGTCGTCGCGCTGCGGGAGAACCCGGGCCTGCTGCGCTTCGTGAAGCCCACCGACCTGAAGCAGCGCTACGGGCTGAAGAGCTCCAGCGCCAGCGAGGTCATCAACCGCGCGCGCGTGCTGGCTGAGCCCAGCCGCGGCAGGAGCCCGCACCATGGCTGACGGATCCCGTTCGTTCAATTTCCCGCCGCCGCAGCTGTCCGCGCTGCGCCCTAGCGAGATCGTCGTCGACCTGTTCGCCGGCGGCGGCGGCGCCAGCGAGGCGCTGAAGCAGGCGCTGGGCGTCGACCCCGCGCTGGCCTACAACCACGACGAGTGGGCCATCGGCATGCACGCCGCGAACCACCCGCTCACGTCGCATCACCGGGAGGACATCTGGCACGCGGATCCGCGCGTCGACGTCGCCGGTCGAAAGGTGGGTTGGTTCCACGCGTCCCCGGACTGCACGCACTTCAGCCAGGCAAAGGGCGGCCAGCCGCGCAACCGGAAGATCCGCGCCCTGACGTGGGTGGTCCTGAAGTGGGTTGGCCAACTGGACCGCATTGGCCTGGCACCGCGCATCGTGTCGCTGGAAAACGTCTGGCAAATCCTCACCTGGGGCCCGCTGGTAGCCAAGCGCGACAAGGCGACCGGCCGCGTCCTGAAGATGGACGGCACCGTGGCTGCTCCCGGCGAGCGCGTGCCCGTCGAGCTGCAGCAGCTGGTGCCGGACAAGCGCCACAGCGGCCGCACCTGGCGCCAGTTCGTGGCCGCCCTGCAGGGGCTGGGCTACGCGGTGGAGTGGCGGAAGCTGGTGGCCAGCGACTACGGCGCCGGCACCTCGCGCGAGCGCCTGTTCCTCATCGCGCGCCGCGACGGCGACCCCATCGTCTGGCCCGCGCCGACGCACGGCAAGGCACCCGGCCTGCAGCCGCTTGTGACCGCGGCTGACTGCATCGACTTCCGCGACCTCGGGCGGTCCATCTTCGGCCGGCCCCGGCCGCTGGCGGACGCGACCATGCGCCGCATCGCGAAGGGCGTGGTGAAACACGTCCTGCAGGCAGAGGAGCCGTTCTTCCTTACCGAGTTCGCCAACGCCAGCAACGGGCGCACCTGGTCCGCCCGCGAGCCGCTGCGAACACAGTGCGCCGGGGTGAAGGGTGGGCACTTCGCCATCGTGGCGCCGACGCTCGTGCAGACAGGCTACGGCGAACGCACCGGCCAGCAGCCTCGCGTCCCGGGACTCGACAAGCCGCTCGGCACCGTTGTCGCCGGCGGGGTGAAGCACGCCTTGGTGAGCGCCTTCCTCGAGCAGGCGTGCAGCGGCTATTACGACGGCGCGGGGCGCGACCTGCGGCAGCCGGCGCCGACCATCTGCGCGAAGGGCAGCATCCAGCGGCTGGTGACTGCCGACATGGCGCAGCTGTCCCCCGAGGCAGAGGCCGGCGCGCTGCGCGTGGCCGCGTTCCTGATCAACTACTACGGCAACGGGACCGCGCTCGACTTGCGCGACCCTCTCGACACGGTGACGACCCGCGACCGCATGGCGCTGGTGACCGTGACCATAGGCGGCACGCCCTACGTGATCGTCGACATCGGGCTGCGTATGCTGAAGCCGGCCGAGTTGTTCCGCGCCCAAGGCTTCCCGCGCGACTACGTGATCGATCGCACCGCAGACGGTCGGCCGATCACCACCAGCGCCGCCGTGCGGATGGTCGGCAACAGCGTCAGCCCTCCCCCGCTGCGCGCACTGGCGCTGGCCAACCTCGACCCAGCCGTCGAACTGCGGGAGGCGGCATGAATCGCCTCGCACCCCGCCAGCCCATCCCCTTCCGCGCCTTCAGCTGGGGCCGCGTGGTCGACGACAAGACCGTGACCTGGCGCCTGTTCCGCCGCGACCACCGCCGGCGCGTGCACATGAGCTCGATCGGCTTCAGCCGGAACACCGACCGTCGAACGATGGCCGGCGCGCTGTGGCATGCGCGGATCGCGCTGCGGAACCGCGTCGACGAGATCGACCTGCAGGCGTGGGGGATTGCGGCGTGAACCTCGAACTGGGCCAGGTGATGACCCCGGACTGGGCGGCGCAGGCGCTGATCGAGCGCTACTTCCCCGACCTCGGCCCGGCTGACCACGTTGTCGAGCCATCGTGCGGGCGAGGTGCGTTCCTGCGTGCACTGCCGGAGAACGTGCCAGCGCTCGGCGTCGAGATTGATCCGGGACTCGCGGCGGCCGCCCGGCGGCTATCAGGCCGGCCCGTGATCGTGGGCGACTTCCGGATGGTCGACCTCCGCGTACGCCCCACCGCCATCGTCGGCAATCCGCCCTTCGCGGTGCGCACCATCACCGAGTTCCTCGAACGCGCGTGGAACCTGCTGCCAGCCGATGGTCGCGTCGGCTTCGTGCTTCCGGCCTTCGCGTTCCAGACCGCCGGCACCGTCGAGCGCATGGCGGAGCGCTGGGGTATCCAGCAGGACATGCTCCCGCGGAACGTGTTCCCGGGACTGACGAAGCCCACGTGCTTCGCCGTGTTCACTCGTGGACGCGGTCGCGGCCTTGTCGGCTTCGCGCTCTACCACGAGCTGGCCGCGGTGAACCGCCTTCAAGCGCGCTACCGAGCCCTGCTGGCGGAGGGGGAAGGCAGCGTCTGGGCGGCGGTCACGCGCGCCGCGCTGGAGGCCCTGGGCGGCAGTGCCGACCTGAGCACGCTCTACCGAGAGATCGAGGGCCACCGCCCGACCACGAACACCTTCTGGCAGGCCAAGGTCCGGCAGACGCTGCAGCGCATTGCCGTGCGCATCGACGCCGGCGTGTGGGCTCTGCCCTCAGAGGCTCGCGCCGCATGAAACAGCAGCAGCTCATCCCCAAGCACCGCCGCAAGCGACAGCCCTCGGCCGACCAGCTGCGCGAGCAGCTCCGTCTGGCTGCGGACGAGATCATCCGCCTGCGGCAGAAGGCGGAGCGCGATCAAAAGCGCGTCCACTCGCCGATGGGGCCCGTCGCCCGCGCACTTCTGATCGGGCGGGACATTGGGGCTCGACCCGTGCCGTGGTACCGCGATCCGGCCGCCCGCAGCTACACCGGGGTCATCACGGTGGTCCCGCCTCCGCCTACCCGCTTCCAGCGCCTCTGGCACCGGATCGCGGCTCGACTCAGGAAGGACGCCCCGTGAGACTGATCCGCCCTACGCACTGGGCCGAGAAGAACTTCGCAGAGGAGTCGCGCCCGGCCGAGATCACGGTCCTGCGCTGGCTGCGCGACGGGAAGATCCCGGGGCGCAAGGTCGGCGGGACCTGGTACGTCGACGAGCACGCGTGGCTGTCGGACGGAGACGACCTCGTGCAGCGCGTCCTGGACGAGGCGAGCTAGGCTATGGCCATGGGCCGTCCCCGCTCCCGCCGCCGGGAAGGGTGGCCGGACAACCTGTACCCCAACCGGGACGGGTTCAAGTACCGGCACCCGATCACCCGCAAGGAAACCTTCATGGGTCGCGACAAGGCGAAGGCCTTCGCGGCGGCGCGCAAGCTCAACGCCATCTTGATGCCGGGCGGCGACCTGGTCTCGAAGGTGGTCGGCGCGCGCGAGACCGTGGCCGATGCCATCAGGGTGTTCCGCGACGACGAGGTTCCTAAGCGGAAGTGGTCGGAGAAGACCGCGGCCGAGCACCGGATCACGATCAAGCGCATCGAGACGGGACTGGGCGCGCGCGAGCTGGCCGACCTCACCGTCAAGGACTGCGCCACGTGGATCCGCGGTGAGACCGAGTCGGCGCGCAGCCGGCAGAACCTGCGGCTGGTGCTGATCTGGATCCTCGACTGCGCGGTCGAAGAGGGCTGGATCGAGTCCAACCCTGCGGCCGTGACGCGCAAGTTCGCCTACGAGCGCCAGCGCGATCGCCTGACGACCGACTCCTACCGTGCGATCTGGGAGAAGGCGCCGCACTGGCTCCGCGTGGCCATGGACCTGTCGCTACTGACGCTCCTGCGTCGCGAGGACATAGCCGGCATGCGATTCGCGGACGTGCGCGACGGCGCGCTCTGGGTGGTGCCGACAAAGACCGAAGGGTCCACCGGCGTGCGCCTGAAGATCGCCATCAGCGACGACCTGGCCGCAGTGCTTGCGCGAGCCCGGGACGACGTCGTGTCGCCCTTCGTGGTGCACGCTCTACCCGGCAAGGCTCGGCCCACGGGCATGCGCGCGAAAGGTCGGACGCACCACACGCAGGTGCTGCCGGAGCAGATCACCCGAGCCTTCGCTACCGCACGCGACGCCGCCGGCATCGACAGCGACACGCCGCCGACCTTCCACGAGGTCCGCAGCCTGGGCGGCGCGCTTCTGCAGCAGTCGGGGTGGTCGCTCGAGGACGTGCAGGCCCTGATGGGGCACGCGAGCGAGGAGATGACGCGGGTCTACCTGGAGGGGCACGAGGCCCCGTGGCTGCCGGTCAGCAGTGGCAGCGGGCTTCCGGCATAGGGTGGGAATAGGGTGAGATTAGGGTGACACCCTAGAACGACAGGAGTCCTGTCGTCTCTAACCTGCTGCCAGCGTTAGGAAATATTGGTCGGGACGGCCGGATTTGAACCGACGACCACCTGCCCCCCAGGCAGGTGCGCTACCAGGCTGCGCTACGCCCCGAGTATCGGCATCGTGAAACACCGCCTCGCGGCGGGCGGCAAGTATAGCCGGTTCCGCTGCCGGCTAGAACGCCGTCGCGTTGACGGTCCTAGCGGCGCAGCAGCTGCAGGACTTCCTCGAGCTCCATCCGCACCTGCTTGATGATCTGCGTGCTCAGCGCGGACTCCTGCTTCGCCCGCCTCGCCTTCCAGGCGCAGGCGCGCGCCGCCGATGGTGTAGCCCTGTTCGTACAGCAGGCCGCGGATCTGGCGGACCATCAGCACGTCGTGGCGCTGGTAGTAGCGGCGGTTGCCGCGGCGCTTGACCGGGTTGAGGCTGGGGAATTCGGTTTCCCAGTAGCGCAGCACGTGCGGCTTGACGTCGCACAGCTCGCTGACCTCGCCGATGGTGAAGTAGCGCTTGGCCGGGATCGGCGGGAGTTCGCGGTTGCTGCCGGGATCAAGCATGTGGCTCCGCTCCGGTGTAGGCCTCGACGCGTTCCTTCAGCTTCTGCCCGGGCGGAAGGTCACCACGGTGCGCGCGGAGATCGGAATCTCCTCGCCGGTCTTGGGGTTGCGGCCCGGGCGCTGGTTCTTGCGGCGCAGGTCGAAGTTGCCGAAGCCCGACAGCTTGACCTGGCGGCCCTGCTCCAGCGCCTCGCGCAACGCGTCGAAGAACGCGTCGACGAATTCCTTCGCCTCGCGCTTGTTCAGGCCGACTTCGTCGAACAGACGCTCGGCCATTTCCGCCTTGGTCAATGCCATCTCATCTCCGTGCCCGCCTGCAGCCGAGTCGGTCATCCGCGGATCGCGCGCCGTGGTCGCGGCTCAGTGCCGCGACCACCTCGGCCACCACCTGGTCCACGTCGCGGTCGGTCAGGGTGCGTGATTCGTCCTGCAGAATCAAGCCCATAGCGAGACTCTTGAATCCGGTTTCGACGCCCTTGCCCGGCGTAGCGGTCGAACAGCACCAGATCCCGCAGCGACGGCGCCCGCGGCCGCTTGCACGGTGCGCCTGCAGCGGCGGCCCAGGGCACGTCTTCGGGGACGACGAACGCGAGGTCCCGGCGGACGGACGGGTACCGCGACAGCGTCGCTGGCGCGCGGCAGCGCGCGGCGCAGCAGCGGCGCCAGGTCGAGCTCGAAGGCGACCACGTCGACGTCCAGGTCCAGCGCGCGCTGCAGGCGCGGGTGCAGCTGGCCGATCCAGCCGATGCGGCCGCGCTCTCGCCGTCGACCGGTAGACGTCGGCCGAGCGGCCGGGGTGGCCGCAGGCGGCGCTCGACGGGCGGAATTCGAGCTGCGGCACCGGACAGCGGCGGCCAGGCTTTCCAGGTCGCCCTTCAGGTCGTGGAAGTCGACCGGCGCGCGGCCTGCCGCCCCACTGCTCGGCCGCGCGCGTCGCCGCAGGCCACCGCCGCGATGCGCTGGGTCTCGATCGGCGCCGCGCCGGCGCCGCTTCGCGGAACACGCTGGCCGAGCTCGAACAGGCGCACGCGCGGCTGCTGGCGCGCGGCGTTGCGCGCCGAGCGCGGCGACCAGGCCCGGCAGCAGCGCGTGCGCATCACGCCGAGTTCGGCGCTCAGCGGATTGGCCAGCGCCACCGCGCCGTCGGTCGCGCTGCCAGCGCTGCAGCAGCGTCGGCGTCGACGAAGGCGTAGTTGATCGCTTCGAGGTAATCGCGCGCGGCCAGCTGGCGGCGCAGCGTCGGCTCGTCGACGCGCGTTTCGCTCGGCGCGGCCAGGCGCGTGGCGCCGGCCGGCAGCGTGCGTCGGGATGCGCGTCGTAGCCGTGGATGCGCGCGATCTCCTCGATCAGGTCTTCTTCGATCGCGATGTCGAAGCGGCGCGTCGGCGGCGTGACGCTGCCAGCCGTCGGCGGTCGCGTCCACCTGCCAGGCCGAGCGCGCGCAGGATGCGTTCGACCTCGGCATCGGCGACGCTGCATGCCGAGCACGCGCGCCAGGCGCGCGCGGCGCAGCGCGACGGCGCCGGCGTTGCGGCAGGTGCTCGGGCAGCACGCGCTTCGATCGACCGGGCCGGGCGTGCCGCCGGCGATCTCGACGATCAGGCGCGTGGCGCGCTCGATCGCGATGCGCGGCAGCTCCGGATCGACGCCGCGCTCGAAGCGATGCGCCGGCATCGGTGTGCAGGCCGAGCTTGCGGCCGCGGCCGATGATCGCGGCGGGCGCGAAGTGCGCGGCCTCGAGGAACACGTTGCGCGGTGGCGTCGGTCACGCGCGTGTCGCAGCCGCCCATGATGCCGGCCGAGCGCGACGGCGCGGTCGGCGTCGGTGACGACCAGGAAGCCGGTCGTCGAGCGCGACCTCGCGGCCGTCGAGCAGCTTCAGCGTCTCGCCGGCGCGCGCGCGGCGCACGCCGATCGGGCCCTTGCAGCAGGTCGCGATCGAAGGCGTGCATCGGCTGGCCGAGTTCGAGCATCACGTACTGGGTGACGTCGACCAGCAAGCTGATCGGGCGCACGCCGCTGCGGCGCAGGCGTTCGGCCATCCACAGCGGCGTCGGCGCGCGTCGCGTCCACGCCTTCGATCACGCGGCCGACGAAGCGCGGCGCATCGGCGCCGGCGTCGAGTTCGACCGCCAGCGTCGCGTCGCTGCGCGCCGGCATCGGCGCGGCGTCGCAGCGGCTCGACCTGCGCTGCCGAGCGCGGCGGCCACGTCGAAGGCGATGCCGCGCACGCTGAAGCAGTCGGCGCGGTTCGGCGTCAGCTTGAGCTCGATGCTGGCGTCGGGCAGGCCGAGGTAATCGGCCAGCGGCGTGCCGACCGGCGCATCGGCCGGCAGTTCGAGCAGGCCGGACGCATCGGCGTCGATGCCCAGTTCCTTCGCCGAGCACAGCATGCCGTTGCGATTCGACGCCGCGCAGCTTCGCGGCCTTGATCGCCATGCCGCCCGGCAGCGTCGCGCCGACCGTGGCCAGCGGCGCCTTCAGGCCCGGCGCGCGCGTTCGGCGCGCCGCAGACGATCTGCACGGTCGCCCGTGCCGGTGTCGACCTGGCAGACCTGCAGGCGTGTCGGCTTCGGGATGCTTCGCGCACTCGACGATCTGCGCGACGACCACGCCGTCGAGCGCCGTCGCCGAGCGCGGTCGATCTCCTCGACCTCCAGGCCGATCGCGGTCAGCGTCGCGGCGAGTTCGTCGCGCGTGGCGTCGGTCGTGACGTGCTGGCGCAGCCAGTTTTCGGAGAATTTCATGTGAGGGCCGTGATTCGTGATTCGTGATTCGTGATCCGGATTGGCAGTGGGATCATCCGTCGCTGTATCGTGGTATCACCAATCACTGCTTTCAGGCGAACTGGCGCAGGAAGCGCACGTCGTTCTCGAAGAAGCTGCGCAGGTCGTCGACGCCGTAGCGCAGCATCGCGAAGCGCTCGACGCCCAGGCCGAAGGCGAAGCCGGTGTAGCGCTCCGGGTCGATGCCGCACGTTGCGCAGCACGTTCGGATGGACCATGCCGCAGCCCAGCACTTCCAGCCAGCGCGTCGCTGCCGTCGGGCTGCTGCCAGGCGATGTCGACTTCGGCCGACGGCTCGGTGAAGGGGAAATAGCTCGGGCGGAAGCGCATCTCGAAGTCGCGCTCGAAGAACGCGCGCACGAATTCGGCCAGCGTGCCCTTGAGGTCGGCGAAGCTCGACGTGCTCGTCGACCAGCAGGCCTTCGACCTGGTGGAACATCGGCGTGTGGGTCTGGTCGCTGTCGCTGCGGTAGACCTTGCCGGCGGCGATCATGCGCAGCGGCGGCTTGCGTGCTCGCTCCATGTAGCGCACCTGCACGCCGGAGGTGTGCGTGCGCAGCAGGCGGCCGTCGCCGAAGTAGAAGGTGTCGTGCATCGCGCGCGCCGGATGGTGCGGCGGGAAGTTCAGCGCCTCGAAGTTGTGCCAGTCGTCCTCGATCTCCGGGCCGTCGGCGAGCTCGTAGCCGAGGCGGCCGAAGATGTCGGCGATGCGCTCCAGCGTGCGGCTGACCGGATGCAGGCCGCCGCGCGCGGCGTCGCGGCCCGGCAGGGTGACGTCGATGCGTTTCGCCGGCGAGGCGCGCGTCGAGCGCGGCGTCGTCGAGCGCGGCCTTGCGCGCGGCGAGCGCGTCGGCGATCGCGTCGCGCGCGCGGTTGATCGCCTCGCCGGCGGCCTTGCGCTGGTCGGCCGGCAGCGTGCCCAGCTGCTTGAGCTGCGCGGTGACGCTGCCGGTCTTGCCGAGCAGCGCGACGCGCAGCGCCTCGAGCGCGTCGGGCGTCGTCGGCGGCGGCGATGTCGGCCAGCGCCTGCGCGGATCAGGGATGTCGATGTCGCTCATGCGTCGGATCGCTCCATGCGTCGACGGAAACGGGCATTACGCGATCGGACGCCAGAAACGAAAATGGGGAAGGACTTGCGCCCTTCCCCACGTGTTGCGGTCGATGCGACAGCCGCGCACGGCAGCGCGGGCTGCGAGATCGCTGGCTTACGCCGCGAGCGCGCCCTTCGCCTTTTCGGCCAGCGCCGAAAACCCGCCGCGTCGTGCACGGCGATGTCGGCCAGCACCTTGCGGTCCAGGGTGATGCCGGCCTTCAGCAGGCCGTTCATGAAGCGGCTGTAGCTCAGGCCGTTGATGCGGGCCGCCGCGTTGATGCGGGCGATCCACAGCGAACGGAACTTGCGCTTCTTCTGCTTGCGGCCGATGTAGGCGTACTGCAGCGGCCTTGGTGACCGCCTGCTTGGCGACGCGGAAGACCTTGCGGCGGGCGTTGTAGTAGCCCTTGGCCTGCTTCAGGATTTTCTTGTGGCGGCGACGCGCCGTGACACCACGTTTGACTCGTGCCATGGCTCAGTCTCCTCAGAAGTACGGAAGCATGCGGTCCAGACGGCCCGCGTCCTCGGCACGAACATGGTTCGTCTGCCGCAGGTTGCGCTTCCGCTTGGTCGCCTTCTTGGTGAGGATGTGGCTCTTGTTGGCGTGGCCGCACTTGTACTTGCCGGAAGCGGTCTTCCGGAAGCGCTTGGCCGCCGCCCGATTGGTCTTGATCTTGGGCATTGCGATAGTCCTTTCGGGTTTTTCGTTACTGGCCGGGGCGGTGGCTTGCGCCACGCTTTCCATCCTGCCCGTGCCGGCTTGTAAGTCGTTGATCCAGAAGGAATCAATCGACAGGTCCATGATGCTGCATACAGCAAGCCCGGCGAACCGGGCCGCGCATTATGCCAGCGCGGGCTTTCCCTTGCAAATCATGCGGTTCCGGACAGGCGCGCAGGAGCGGGACAGGCGGCAAGTGCGGACTGCCGGAACAACGAGGCGCCCGCAGGCGCCTTCGACGGTGGCCGGATCGTCCCGGACCGGCTGTGCGCCTCGGGCGCTCAGCTTCTTCTTCGGCGCGATCATCATCACCATCTGCCGGCCTTCCAGGCGCGGGCGCGACTCGATGACGATGTCCTCGCCCAGGTCGGCCTCGATGCGCGCGGCCATCTCGCGGCCCAGCTCCTGGTGGCTCATCTCGCGGCCACGGAAGCGGATGTTGACCTTGACCTTGTCGCCTTCCTCCAGGAAGCGGCGCATGTTGCGCAGCTTGATCTGGTAGTCGCCCTCGTCGGTGACCGGGCGGAACTTCAGTTCCTTGATCTCGACCTGCTTCTGCTTCTTCTTGGCCGCGTTGGCCTTCTTCTGCAGCTTCGAACTTGAACTTGCCGAAGTCCATGATGCGGCAGACCGGCGGATCGGCGTTGGGCTGGATCTCGACCAGGTCCAGTGCCTGCCTCCTCGGCCAGCGCAGCGCTTCGTCGCGCGACAGCACGCCGACCATTTCGCCGTCGCTGCCGATCACGCGCACGCGCGGGCACGCGGATCTCGCTGTTCTTGCGGTTCTGCTTGTTTCGGGGGTACTGATGTTGCAATCTCCAGTGGAGGCATCGATGCCGGCCGCCGGCGGGACCGGCCGCGGACTGTTGCGTGCTGACGCGGCCTGCTCGTCGCGCAGGCGCGCGGCGAAGTCGGCGACGGTCATTGTGCCCAGATCTTCCCCACCGCGCGTGCGCACGGCGACTGGCCCGTTTTCCTTCTCGCGGTCCCCGACCACCAGCAGGTACGGCACGCGCTGCAGCGTGTGCTCGCGGATCTTATAGCCGATCTTCTCGTTCCGCAAATCGGCCTCGACCCGGAAGCCTTGATTTGCAAGGGTTTTCCGCGACCTCGGCGACGTAATCGGCCTGGGCGTCGGTGATGTTCATGACCACCGCCTGGACCGGGGCCAGCCAGGCCGGGAAGTGCGCCGGCGTGGTGCTCGATCAGGATGCCGATGAAGCGCTCCATCGAGCCGACGATGGCCCGGTGCAGCATGACCGGGTGGCGGCGCTGGCTGTGCTCGTCCACGTACTCGGCGCCCAGGCGGCCCGGCATCATGAAATCGACCTGCATCGTGCCCAGCTGCCAGGTGCGGCCGATGGCGTCCTTGCAGGTGGTATTCGATCTTCGGGCCGTAGAAGGCGCCCTCGCCCGGCAGCTCCTGCCATTCCACGCCGGCAGGCGCGCAGGGCGGCGCGCAGCGCGTCCTCGGCCTTGTCCCAGGTCGCGTCGTCGCCCAGGCGCGGTTCCGGGCGCAGCGCGATCTTCAGCTGGATGTCGCTGAAGCCGAAGTCGCGCGTAGACCTCCATCGCCTGCTGGTGGAAGGCGCGTGACCTCGGCCTCGATCTGGTCCTCGGTGCAGAAGATGTGGCCGTCGTCCTGGGTGAAGCCGCGCACGCGCAGGATGCCGTGCAGCGCGCCGGAGGGCTCGTTGCGGTGGCAGGCGCCGAACTCGCCGTAGCGGATCGGCAGGTCGCGGTAGCTGTGCAGGCCCTGGTTGAACACCTGCACGTGGCCCGGGCAGTTCATCGGCTTCAGCGCGTAGGTGCGCTTCTCCGACTCGGTGAAGAACATGTTGTCCTGGTAGTTGTCCCAGTGGCCGGACTTCTTCCACAGCGACACGTCGAGGATCTGCGGGCAGCGCACTTCCTGGTAGCCGGATTCGCGGTAGACCTGGCGCATGTACTGCTCGACCACCTGCCAGATCGCCCAGCCCTTCGGGTGCCAGAACACCAGGCCCGGGCGCCTCTTCCTGCAGGTGGAACAGGTCCTGCTGCTTGCCGATCTTGCGGTGGTCGCGCTTCTCGGCTTCCTCGATGCGCTGGATGTAGGCCTTGAGCTGCTTCTTGTCGGCCCAGGCGGTGCCGTAGATGCGCTGCAGCTGCTCGTTCTTGGAATCGCCGCGCCAGTAGGCGCCGGAGATGCTGCGTCAGCTTGAACGCCTTGCAGGAAGCGCGTGTTCGGCACGTGCGGGCCGCGGCACATGTCGACGTATTCCTGGTGGTAGTACAGGCCCATCGCCTGTCTCGTCGGGCATGTCCTCGATCAGGCGCAGCTTGTAGTCCTCGCCGCGCGCCTTGAACGTACGCGATCACCTCGTCGCGCGGCGTCACCTTCTTGATGACGTCGTAGTCCTGTGTCGATCAGCTCGCGCATGCGCTGCTCGATCGCCGCCAGGTCGTCCGGCGTGAACGGGCGCTCGTACGCGATGTCGTAGTAGAAGCCGTCGTCGATCACCGGGCCGATGACCATCTTGGCGTCCGGGATACAGCTGCTTCACCGCGTGCGCCGACCAGGTGCGCGCAGGAGTGGCGGATGATCTCCAGCGCCCTCGGCGTCCTTCGGCGGTGATGATGCGCAGCGTGGCGTCGTGGTCGATGCGGTCGCTGGCGTCGACCAGCTTGCCGTCGACCTCGCCGGCCACGGTGGCCTTGGCCAGGCCGGCGCCGATGGACTGGGCGACTTCCATGACGGACACGGGATGTTCGAATTCGCGGCGGCTGCCGTCGGGAAGCGTGATCGTGATCATGTGGGCATCGAATAGGTAGGAGTGGCTTCAGCCGCGAGCGCTGGCAGACGTGCTGCACAGGGCCTGGCGAGGCCAGGGGCAACAAAAAAGCGCCGCGAGGGCGCCTGTGTCCAAGCAGCCTCGGGCAGTTCAGCAGGGGACGGTGGTAGTGCTCATGTCGCACGCTCGGCCGGCGTTTCCGCGGGCCACCCGGGGTTGGGGAGTCAGGCGGCGATTCTACCCACACCCGCCCGGCCGCGCGCCAGCGGCCCGGTTCCGGGGAGCGATCGACCGGGAGCCGTGCCGGAACGTACGAGGGCTCTGACCGGGAGACAGAAGGCTCCCGAGGGGGCTGCGGCGCGCGCGAGCAGGGGAGCGCATTTTGACGGGATGGAGCGGTCGACCTGCCCCGGATACCCCTTCGGACAGCACGACTTTAGAGGCACCTGTCCGGTGCGACACAATGGGCCGCTTGTCTGACGCGCCACGCCCTACCCGCCTCCGCACTGGAATCCCGACATGAAAGTCACAGAAGTCCTGCATCCGCTGGTCCAGCACAAGCTCGGCCTGATGCGCCGGGCCGACGCCACCACCAAGGGGTTCCGCGAGCTGGCGTCGGAGGTGGCGATGCTGCTCACCTATGAGGCGACCGCCGACATGGAGACCGAGGCGGTCACGGTGGAGGGCTGGGCCGGGCCGGTGCAGACGCGTCGTATCAAGGGCGCGAAGGTGACGCTGGTGCCGATCCTGCGCGCTGGCCTTGGCATGCTGCCCGGGGTGCTGGAGCTGATTCCGGCGGCGAAGGTGGGCGTGGTCGGCCTGCAGCGCGACGAGCAAACGCTGCAGCCCGTTGGCTACTACGAAAAGCTCACCGGCCGGATGGACGAGCGCACGGCCATCATCCTCGACCCGATGCTGGCCACTGGCGGCAGCCTGGTGGCGACGGTCGACCTGCTCAAGGCCGCCGGCTGCACGCGCATCAAGGGGCTTTTCCTGGTGGCGGCGCCGGAGGGATTACGCGCGCTGGAGGCCCGGCACCCGGACGTGGAGGTGTACACCGCGGCCATCGACGAACGGCTCAACGAGGTGGGCTACATCCTGCCCGGGCTGGGCGATGCCGGCGACAAGATCTTCGGCACGCGGCACGGCTGACCGGCATTCAGCGCCGTCGGCGCAGCGCGATCACGGCCGCCAGTGCGGCGACCACCAGCGCCAGGCCGAGCCACGCCCACGTGCGCCATGCGAAGGCGGGCGCAGGCACGATGCGGCGCGGATCGGGCGCGTCGCGCAGCACCCGGTCCGGCTGCGACACCGGCGGCAGCGGCGCGGCATTGAGCGCGGCGGCGGCCGTGCGGGGCGACAGCTGCCAGGTGCCGTCGCGCAACTCCACGCGCCCCTGCAGCGGTGGCAGGTGCAGCTCGCGCCAGGTGATGCGCAGGTCGCCGACCTGCGGCGCCAGCGGGTTCTCGGCGCTGCCCAGGCCGTCGCCTTCAGGCTGGAAGGTGGCCGCCATGTTGAGCGGCAGCCGGCTGAAGGCGGGCCGGAAGCCGTGCCACTCGCCCAGGCCCTGCAGCACCTCGTCGCCGATGGGGCGCCCGGCGAGGGTGGCATCGCGTGCCCACCAGCGCTGGCTGTCGATCGGAAGCAATGGATTCTGGTGGTCGGGATCGAAGTCCTCCGAATCGATGCGACCGGCGCTCCACACCCGCTCCATGCGGCTGCCGACGCGGCGCCACTGGTACATCTGCACCTGCCGGTCCAGGCCGAACTCGCGCGTGCTGACACCGAAATCGTCATCGACCAGCACCGCACCCGGACTGGGAACGACGTCATCGGGCAGCGGGGTCGCCGCCACCGGCCGACCGGGGGCCGGCGTGGCCGCCACGGCACCCGCGACGCTCGCCCCCAGCACGGCGGCCAGGCACAGGGCCCGGCCCCGCGCCCACGGCGTCCACCCTCGCCTCATGCAGCCAGTGCCCGCGCGTGCAGTGCGGCCACCTCGTGGGCGGTGCCGTAGCGGCCGCGTTCATCGCGCGTCACCTGCGCGAGCGCGCATTCCGGGTCGTGGGTGAAGAACAGATGGACATTGCACGCGTGCATGTCGGCGAGGAACGCCTGCTTCTCGTCGATCAGCAGCTCGGCGTTGCGGTCGTAGCCCATGGTGATGGGCACATGCACCCACGGGCGGCCCGGGATCAGGTCGGCGCAGAACACGACGCCGCCATGCGGCTGGCCGTCCACGCGCTCGGGACCGACGATCTCCGCCAGCATCAGCCCGGGCGTGTGGCCCTGGCTGAAGTGGAAGCGCACGGCATCGCCGAGCACGTCAGAGTGCGGGCCGTCGACCAGCGCCAGCCGGCCGGTGGCCTCCAGCAACGCGGGCAACTCCGGAATGAAGCTGGCGCGGTCGCGCGGATGCGGCTGCGTGGCGCGCTCCCAGTGCTCGCGACCGACGACATACGTCGCGCTCGGGGAAGGCCAGCTTTGACGGCTGGCCTTGTTCATAGGGCTGCAGCAGCCCACCGGCGTGGTCGAAGTGCAGGTGCGACAGCACGACGACATCGATGTCCGACGGCTTGAAGCCGGCGGCCGCCAGGGAGTCGAGCAGCACGTGCCGATCCTCGACCACGCCGTAGCGTTCGCGAAGTTTCGGATCGAAGAAGGCGCCGATGCCGGCCTCGAACAGCACCGTCCTGCCGTTGAGCGGCGTGGCCAGCAGCGCGCGGCAGGCCAGGTCGATGCGGTTCTCGTCGTCCGGCGCGGCCCAGCGGCCCCACAGCGCGCGCGGCGCGTTGCCGAACATGGCGCCGCCGTCGAGCTTCTGCGAATTGCCCATCAACGACCAGAGTTTCATGGCCGGCTCCTGCGGTGGCGAACGGGTGGAGGGGGCCATACGGTACTGCGGATCGCATCGATGCGCTGTCGATTTCCGGCGTGCGCCTAGCCCAATCGCGAGGGGCTACGGCCCCGGCTGCACGGTGGCCTCGCCCACCGGATTGCGCGGATCACTGGCCGCTTCCAGCGTGTTGGACACGCGATCCCACGACACCGTCTGCAGGTTGCCCCAGGTGTGGCTGGAACCCGTGCCCGATACGGCATCGGACGGGCGGCTTACGGTGTGCCCCATCGCCTCCAGCGCGGTGGCCACGGCGGCCGGCAGCGCGCCGGTTTCGGCCGAGATCTGATCGGGCTGCCACTGGTGGTGGTAGCGCGGCAGCGCCGCCACGGCGGCGGCATCCAGCCCCTCGGCATAGCCCAGCACTCCGAGCAGCACCATGGTGATGATGCGGCTGCCGCCGGGCGTGCCCAGCACGGCGATGCGGTCATCCGACACCATGAAGCTGGGCGTCATCGAGCTGAGCATGCGCTTGCCCGGCTGCGACGGCATTGGCATCGAAGCCGACGACGCCGAACGCATTGGGCGTGCCCGGCTTGAGCGCGAAGTCGTCCATCTCGTTGTTCAGCAGCACGCCGGTCCCCGGCGCCACCAGCCCCGAGCCGAACGTCAGGTTGACCGTCTGGGTGCCGGCCACGCGGTTGCCTTCGGCATCGATGATGGAGAAGTGCGTGGTCTCGTCGCCTTCCAGCGGCGTGGGCTCGCCCGAGAGCAGGTCGCTGGGCGTGGCACGGCCGGGGTGGATGCCGGCGCGCAACCCGGCGGCGTACGCCGGGTCGGTCAGCAGCGCGAGCGGCATGTCGACGAAATCCGGATCGCCCAGGTAGAACGTGCGATCGCGGTAGGCGCGGCGCATGGCCTCCACCGTCAGGTGCACGCGTTGCGCCTCGGGCAGGGACGGCAGGTCCCACGCCGACAGCACCTGCAGCATCTGCGCAAGCGCCACGCCACCGGACGACGGCGGCGGCGAGGTGACGATCTGCCAGCCATCGAAGTCCACGCGCAGCGGCTCGCGTTCGCGCACCCGGTAGCCGGCCAGCTCATCCATCGTCCAGCGACCGCCCTCGGCTTCGACCCCGTCCACCAGCGCCTGCGCCACGCCGCCCCGGTAGAAGCCGTCGAAGCCCTCGCGGCCTAGACGCTCCAGCGTGCGCGCCAGGTCCGGCTGCCTCAGCGTCTCGCCGACCCTGGGCGGCGCGCCATCGGCCAGGTACACCGCGCGCGTGCCGGCATAGCGTTCCATCACGCGGGCGCGCGAGGCGTAGCCACGCTCCAGCCGCTCGTACACCGGGAAGCCCTGGCGCGCCAGGCGCACGGCGGGTGCCAGCGTCGTCGCCAGCGGCAGCCGGCCGTAGCGTTCGGCCATGTGGACGAGCGCGGCAGGAAGGCCGGGGATGCCGGCCGACCACGGGCCGTTGGTGGCGCGGTCGCGGTCCAGCTCGCCGTCCGCGTCCAGGTAGACCCCTTCGGCGGCGGTGGCAGCCGGCGCGGTCTCGCGCGCGTCGATGAAGACATCGCGGCCGCTGGCCGCGTCGTGCAACAGGAAGAACCCGCCGCCGCCAAGGCCCGAACTGATCGGTTCCACCACCGACAGCGCGGCCGACACGGCCACCGCGGCGTCGAACGCATTGCCGCCGGCATCGATGGCCTCGAACCCGGCCTGCGTGGCCAGCGCATGCGCACTGGCGATGGCGGTGCCCGGTGGGGTCGCCGCCGCCGTCGTGCGGGATGCATCTGCCGTGCGTCGAACGCCTTCGGCGTGGAGAACCGGACTGGCGGACCACAGCAGGGCCGCCAGGGCCAGCCATCGCAGGGCATTACGCATGCGCTTCTCCGGGGTGCGGGGGCGGCGGATCACAGCGGCGCCTGCAGCCGCGCCAGCTTGGCCAGCAGCTGGCCCTGGGTTTCGGGGTGGTCGAGGTCCGGGTCGATGCATTCCACCGGACACACGACGACGCACTGCGGCTCGTCGAAATGACCGACGCACTCGGTGCAGCGCGCCGGGTCGATCACGTAGATCGCCTCGCCCTGCGAGATGGCCTGGTTGGGGCAGGCCGGCTCGCAGACGTCGCAGTTGACGCACAGCTCGTTGATCTTCAGCGACATGGGGACACGGTAGGAGGCGGGCCGGCCGCGATCAAGCGGCGGCAGTGGAACGCAGCGCCGGCGGGCGTGGATCGGAGCGCACGATGCGATCGAGCGCCCCGCCCGCGTCCGCCATCCCGCACATGCAACGGGCCTTACCCGCGGGTGGCGGCCACCGGCACGCGGCGCGTGGTCTTGGCCTCGTCCGATCGCAGGTGCTTGATGCGCTCGAAGTAGTCGGCCTCGGTCCCGGTCACGTATTCGCCGTTGAAACACGAGGAGTCGAAATGGGCGATGCGCTGCTTCGGGCCGGCCACTGCGCGCTCCAGGTCGTCCAGGTCCTGGTAGATCAGCCAGTCGCAACCCAGCAGCTGCTGGATCTCCTCCTCGCTGCGGTTGTGCGCCACCAGCTCCTCGGCCGTGGGCATGTCGATGCCGTAGATGTTGGGGTAGCGCACCGGCGGCGCCGCCGACGCCAGGTACACCTTGCGTGCACCGGCGTCGCGCGCCATCTGCACGATCTGCCGTGACGTGGTGCCACGGACGATCGAATCGTCCACCAGCAACACCACCCGGCCCTTGAACTCCAGGGGAATCGGGTTGAGCTTGCGACGCACGGACTTCGCGCGCTGGCCCTGCCCCGGCATGATGAAGGTGCGGCCGACGTAGCGGTTCTTGATGAAGCCCTCGCGGTACTTCACGCCCAGCACGTTGGCGATTTCCAGCGCCGAGTCGCGCGAGGTATCGGGGATCGGGATCACCACGTCGATGTCGTGGTCCGGACGCAGCCGCTGGATCTTCTCGCCCAGCGTCTGGCCCATGCGCATGCGTGCCTTGTGCACCGATACGTCGTCCATCATCGAGTCGGGCCGCGCGAAATACACGTATTCGAAGATGCACGGCGTGTGCGTGCGCGGCTCGGCGCACTGGCGCGTGTGCAGGACGCCGTCGGTGGTGACGACGATGCCCTCGCCCGGGCGCACGTCGCGCAGGCGCTCGAAACCCAACAGGTCGAGCGCGACCGATTCGGACGCCACCGCGTATTCATCGCGCCCGTCGCTGCGGCGCCTGCCCAGCACCAGCGGGCGGATGCCGTGCGGGTCGCGGAACGCCACCAGGCCCAGTCCCAGCACCGCGGCCACCACGGCGTAACCGCCGATGCAGCGGCGGTGCGTGCCTTCGATGGCATTGAGCGTGGCCTCCACCGACAGCCCGCCCTGCTCGTCCAGCTCGTGGGCGAAGACGTTCAGCAGCACTTCGGAGTCGGACTCGGTGTTGACGTTGCGGCGGTCCTGCTCGAACACCTCGCGCTGCAGGGCTTCGGTGTTGATGAGGTTGCCGTTGTGCGCCAGCACGATGCCGAAGGGCGAATTGACGTAGAAGGGCTGCGCCTCGTCGTTGCCTTCGCTGCCGGCAGTCGGGTAGCGGCAATGGCCGATGCCCATCGTGCCCTCCAGCAGCTGCATGGCGGCCTCGTCGAACACGTCGCTGACCAGGCCGTTGCCCTTGTGCACGCGCAGCTTCTTGCCGTACGCAGTGGCGATACCCGCGGCGTCCTGGCCCCGGTGCTGCAGCACCGTCAGGCCGTCGTAGAGCTGCGCCGCGACGTCGTTATGGCCGACGATGCCGATGATCCCGCACATGGTTGAGTCCTGCGTTCAGTGGTTCGTCGAAGGCGGCCAGGGCGGCCGGGGCATTGATTCGTGGACGTGGCGGCAGGTCGAGCTACCGCCGTGTCCGGGCGGGATCCGGGAGGGGGCTCCCGGGTCCCGCTTTCAGGAGCGACCTCCGGTCGCGGCGGGCGCCGGCAGTGCCGGGCCCGGGTGCAGCGGCGTTCCCTGCAGTGACATGGCGCCGCCGTCCCTGAAATCCACCTGTTCGGCCACCCAGTCCGGCAGCCAGCCGCGCATCCACTGCGCACCCGGGACGAACACCGGGACCACGCGCGAGTGCTGCCACTCGCGCTCGGCCGGCATCGTCGTCAGGCCCAGGATCAACACCAGCGCGCAGGCCACGAACGCGCCGCGCACAACGCCGATGCCCAGGCCCAGCATCCGGTCCAGTCCGGACAGGCCGACCGAATGGACCATCTGCCGTACCGCCCAGCCCACCAGCCCGACCAGCACCATCACCGCCAGGAAGGCCAGCGCGTACCCGGCCAGCAGCTCGCCCGTGCCCGGCGCCTCCGCGCCCGAGAGCATCCAGGCGGCCTGCCCGCCAAAGCGGAATGCCGCCCATCCGGCCAGCACCCACGCGGCCAGCGACGCCAGCACGCCGACGAAGCCGCGCAGGCCGCCGAGCAATGCCGACACCCCGACGATCGCCAGCAGCACGAGGTCCAGCGTGGTCATCGCGGCGCCATCACCCGGCAGGCACGCGACCGCGCGCGGCGCGCGTGAGTCCCCCGCTCGCCCATCAGGGGTGCGCGCGGACCATGCCGCTGATGCCGGTGCGCGCGGCCACCTGCGACTTCAGCTGCTCGGCCTCGGCGCGGCTGCCCACCGGCCCGGCCAGCACGCGCACCAGCGGGCCCTTGTCGGTCTGGACCTGCTGGGTGAACGCGCCCATGCCCAGCCCGCGGACGCGGTCGCGCAGGCGGGTAGCCTCATCGGCGTTGCTGAAGGCGCCCAGTTGCACGGCGAAACCGACGTCGGCGGCAGCCGGTGCCGATACGGCCGGCGCAGCCGGCGCAGGCTTGGCAGGCGCCGCCACCGATTCGGCCGGCCGGGGCGTGGGCGTCGGAGTCGGTGGGGCCGGCTTCGGCGCGGGCGCCACGGCGGCCGGCGCGGGCCAGGTTTCGGCCAGTGGCTCCTGCCGCACCGGCGCCGTTGCGGCGGCCGGACGAGGCGTGGACGAAGTCGCGGGTGCCTGCGTCACCGCCGTGGCGGGCGCACTGGCGGAGGCGGTGCCGGCGTCCAGCGCGAGCACCTGCGCCCCGACGTCGTCCCGCACATGCGCGGCGCGCAGTCGCGCGGCCTCGGCATCGGCGCGGCTGGCGAAGGGGCCGATGCGCACGCGGTGCACGCTGGCGCCATTGCGACCGGCCACCGGCTCGGCATAGCCCGGCAACTGCGAGGCGCGCAGCGCGTCGACCACGCGCGCCGCATCGGCCGGCGTGGCGTAACTGCCGAAGCTGATCGCGTAGCCGCCACCGGCCACGGCTGCCGGCATCATGCCGCTGTCCGACGGGGCGGTGGTGTCGACGGTGGGCAGGCGACCGTCATCGGCCTGGCCCGGCAGGCCGACGGCGCCGCCCGTGCCGCTCAGGGGCGCCTGGGACGGCGTCAGCAGCGGCAGCTCGCGTGTCTGCATCTCGCCGGTGGAGGCGGCATCGGGCAGTTGCAGGGATACGTCCGACACTCCGCTTTCCGGTGCCGGGCCCTTGATGAGCATGGGAAGGAAGATCACCGCCAGGGCGACCAGCACGGCCGCGCCGATCAGACGCTGTTTCAGGGCAGGTTCCATCGGGTCTCGCGCGGCGCGGGCGGAAATGCCGCGGCGATTATAGCGCCGCGCCTGCGCTCATCCGCCGCGTTGGCTGCTGCGTTCAGTCGCGGGCGAGCCAGCGCAGCGCCTTTGCGGCGGTGTGGAACGATCCCAGCACCAGCACGCGGTCGCCCGGGCGGGCCTGCCCCAGCGTGGCGGCCAGTGCGGCATCGACATCGGCGTGCGCGGTGGCGCTGGCGGCGGCCGTCGAGGCGAGCCGCACCTGCAGGTCCGCGACCGTTTGCGCGCGCTCGCCCGCCTCCGGCAGGCCGGCAAGGTGCCAGGCATCCACGGCATCGGCCAGCGCGTCCACCACGCCGGGCGCGTCCTTGTCCGACAGTGCCGCGAATACGGCGTGCGTCCGCCCCGCGCAGGGCGTCGCGGCCAGCCAGCGCGCCAGTTCGCGCGCGGCCTGCGGGTTGTGGGCGACGTCCACCACCACCTGCACGCCGTCGCGCTCGCTGGGCTGCAGGCGGGCGGCCACGCGGGCAGTGCGCACGGCATCGGCCAGGCCCGCCTGTGTCAACGGTGCGTCCAGTGCACGCAGCGCGGCAATGGCCACGGCCGCGTTGCGCAGCTGCACCGGCGCGGCCAGTCCCGGCAACGGCAGGGCGTACTCGCACCCCACCTCGCGCCAGCGCCAGCCGTCGGCGTCGGGTTCGAAGAAGAAGTCGCAGCCGATGCGCAGCGCGGACGCGCCGATCGTATAGGCGTGCCTCAGCACGCTGGACGGCGGGTCGTCGTCGCCCAGCACCAGCGGCTTCCAGGCGCGTGCAATGCCCGCCTTCTCAAAGCCGATCGCCTCGCGGTCATCGCCCAGCCAGTCCTGGTGGTCCAGGTCGACGGTGGTAATCACGGCCGCGTCGGGATCGACCAGGTTGGTGGCGTCCAGCCGCCCGCCCAGCCCGACTTCGAGGATCGCCAGGTCCAGGCCGGCGCGCTGGAAACACCACAGCGCCGCGAGCGTGCCGTACTCGAAATAGGTCAGCGCCGTGTCCGCCCGCGCCGCCTCGACCGCCTCGAACGCCTCGACCAGCGAGGTATCGTCGACATCCACGCCATCGATGCGCACGCGCTCGTTGTAGGCCAGCAGGTGCGGCGAGGTGTAGGCGCCCACGCGCCAGCCGACGCCGCGCGCCATCGCCTCGATGAAGGCCACGGTCGACCCTTTTCCGTTGGTCCCGCCCACCGTGACCACGCGCGCGGCCGGACGCGACAGGCCCAGCCGCGCGGCAACGGCGCGCACGCGCTCCAGGCCCAGGTCGACGGATTTGGGGTGCTGACGCTCGATGTAGTCGAGCCATTGGGGCAGGTTCATGCGCGAAGTGTGCGGGATGGGACGGGGATGGGGCTTTTTTTGCCACGGATGACGCGGATGATGCGGACCGGGATGGAACGCGATCCGGATCGCGGGGCGCACTGGCTGCCGTGCGCTGGCACGGGGCGTCATGCACGCTGCGGCACCGCCCCCCGGTGGCGACCGATCCGATGACGGCGTCAGAGCGCCCGGTGCACGGCCTCGCCGAACAGCGCGGTGTGATGCGCGCAATCGTTCAGGCGCACCACGTCCAGGCGATCGACCGACGGGCCTTCCAGCAGGTTGAGCGTGGTGGGCGCCTGGCGGAAGCGCCACAGCTGCGACAGCGGCAGGCCCAGCACGCGGCACAGCAGCACGCGGTTGACGGCGTCGTGGGCGACCACCAGCAGCGTGTCGTCGCTGCCCAGCCCGTACGCCGCCCGCTCCAGCGCCGGCCACGCGCGGTCCAGCACGTGCTGCAGCGACTCGCCCCCCGGCATCAGCACCTCGTGCGGGGTGTCGCGCCAGGCACGCAGGCGGTCGGGGTCGCGGTCGTGGATGTCGGCCGCCAGCAAGCCCTCCCAGGTGCCGTGCGCGATCTCCATGAAGCCCGGATCGGTATCGAGCAGGTCGGCGCGTTCGCCCAGCGCAAGTTCGGCCGTGCACCGCGCGCGCGACAGCGGCGAGGCGACGGCGCGGTCGATCTGCACGCCTACCAGGCGCTCGCCCAGTGCGCGGGCCTGCGACTCGCCCACCGGCGACAGCGCGATGTCCTCCTGGCCCTGGTAGCGGCCTTCGGCGTTCCAGGGGGTTTCGCCGTGGCGGGCAAGCAGCAGTCTCATGTGCGGTCCTGTGACGGGGCTCCATATCGTAGTGCGATTGATGCGATTGCCGACGGCGGTCCGCGACGCGTGATCCGGCGTCCAGGCGCTGCAGGTGTGGCTTCAGCTGCGATGGCGTGCGGGGCAGTTCGACTTCCGAAGCGTCGAGCCACGAGCCGCTTCCGCGACGCCGGGCATCGGGCACGGGCACCCACCCGCTACAATCCCCGCCCCATGCGACTGCTCCTGCAACAACGGCCCGACGGCCCCGAGGCCCCGCGCTTCGTGCAACTGATGCTTCAACCCGACCTGCTGGGCGGGTGGACGCTGGTGCGCGAGTCCGGGCAGATGGGCGGGCGCAGCCAGTTGCGGCGCGAGCAGTTCCTGGACCGCGACAGCGCATTCGCCGCGCTGGAGCAGGCCCGCGACGCGCAGATCAAGCGCGGGTTCCAGCTGATGTTCACGCGGGGCGAGCCCGGCCGCGCGTGACCTGCCCTGTCGGCAGGCCACGCCCGGGCGAGCGCCCGGCCAGGGACGGCCGGACCGGACGATCCGAAGTTGAAGTTGTCTCGCCCGGGACGGCTGCGACGCCCCTTAGTCATGACAACCCAATCCTCCGAATGACTGACCTCAAGAACGACCGCTTCCTCCGCGCCCTCCGCCGCGAGCCCGTCGACCGCACGCCCGTGTGGCTGATGCGCCAGGCCGGTCGCTACCTGCCCGAGTACCGCGCCACCCGCAAGCAGGCCGGCAGCTTCATGGCGCCTGGCCACCAACCCGGAGCTGGCCTGCGAGGTCACGCTGCAGCCGCTGCGCCGCTACCCGCTGGACGCGGCGATCCTGTTTTCCGACATCCTCACCGTGCCCGACGCGATGGGCCTGGGCCTGTACTTCGTCGAGGGCGAAGGCCCGAAATTCGAACGCCCGGTGCGCAGCGCCGACGACATCGCGCGGCTGGCGGTGCCGGACATGGACGGCGCGCTGCGCTACGTGATGGACGCGGTGCGCACGATCCGCCGCGAACTCGATGGATCGGTGCCGCTGATCGGCTTCTCCGGCAGCCCGTGGACGCTGGCCTGCTACATGGCCGAAGGCGGCGGCAGCAAGGACTTCGCGCGGGTGAAGTCGCTGGCGATGAACGACCCGGCCGCGATGCACAAGCTGCTGGAGGTCACCACCGACGCCGTCATCGCGTATCTGGATGCGCAGCGCCAGGCGGGCGCGCAGGCGATGCAGGTGTTCGACACCTGGGGCGGCGTGCTGTCGCCGACGATGTACCGCGAATTCTCGCTGCGCTACCTGCAGCGCATCGCGCGCGAGCTGCCGCGCGGCGAAGGCGCAAATGCCGCGCCTCTGATCCTGTTCGGCAAGGGCAACGGCGCCTATGTCGAAGAGCTGTCCGGGACCGGCGCGCAGGGCGTCGGCGTGGACTGGACCATCGATCTGGGCGAGGCCGCGCGCCGCGCCGGCGGGCGTGTCGCGATCCAGGGCAACCTCGACCCGGTGACGTTGTATGCGCAGCCCGATGCGATCCGCCGCGAAGTCGGCCGGGCGCTCGACAGCTACCGCGAAGGCAACGGCGGCTCGCTCGACGGCCACGTGTTCAACCTCGGGCACGGCATGTCGCCGGACATGGACCCGGAGCACGTCGCCGTGCTGGTGGACGCGGTGCACCAGTTGAGTGCGCGCTGAGGCGGGCGGAACGTCTCCCGATCAGGTCGCTTCAGCGCAGGGCGGCGCTGTTGCAGCCCACCCCCTGCCCTCCTGCGCCGCCTCGATCGCATGCGCCAGCATCGCGCCGGTCACCGGCTTGCGGATGAACCCGTCGAACCCCGCGTCGCGTGAGTGCGGCTCGGCGTCGGCATCGGCGCGCGCGGTGATGGCCAGCAGGGCGCCGCGGTAGCCCTGCAGGCGCAGCTGCCGCGCCAGTGCCAGGCCGTCCATGCCCGGCAGGTCCAGATCCAGCAGCATCAGCTGGGGCATGCGCAGCGACACGTCCACCAGCGCGGCCAGGCCATGCGCCACGTGCCGCACGCGGTGGCCCTGGGCCTGCAGCAGGCCGGTGAGCACCTCGGCCACGGTGGGGTCGTCCTCCACCAGCAGGATGTCGAGCGCGGCGGCGGTGCGCGGTGGCGCGGGCGCCTCGACCGGCGGATCGGCCGCGGGCAACGGCAGGTCGACGATGAAGCGGCTGCCGACGCCCGGCGTGCTTTCCACGCGGATGCGTCCGCCCATCGCCGCCGCCAGCTCCTGGCTGATCGCCAGCCCCAGCCCACTGCCGCCGTACCGCTGGAACGTGGCCGCGCCCTCGGCCTGTGCGAAGCGCTCGAACAGGCGTGCCTGTTGCGCCGGGTCCAGCCCGGGCCCGGTGTCGGAAACGGTGAAGCGCACACCGCCGTCCGCCGCTTCGGCCTGCAGCGCGACGTGGCCGCGCTCGGTGAACTTGATCGCGTTGCCCAGCAGGTTGAGCAGGATCTGGCAGACGCGCTTGGCATCGCCTGACACCGCCTCGGGCATGCCGGGATCGATGTGCACGCGCAGTGCCAGCTGGCGGCGGGCGGCGAGCGGGGCCATCAGCGATTCGGCCTCGCGCACCAGCGCGTGCACGCGGAACGGGCGCGAGGCCAGCTCCATTCGCCCGGCCTCGATGCGCGCCAGGTCCAGCGCATCGTTCACCAGCCTCAACAGGTGCTCGCCCGCCTGTCGGATCGACTGCACGTGCGACTGCTGGCGGGCATCCAGCGGTGTATCCAGCAGCAGCTCGCTCATGCCCAGCACGCCGGTCATCGGGGTGCGCACCTCGTGGCCCAGCGTCGCCAGGAAACGGGTCTTGGCCTCGGACGCCCTCAGGGCGACGACGCGCTCGTGCTCGGCGCGCTGCCACTCGGCCCGGCGCCGTTGCCGCTGGCGCTGCGCACGCCAGGCCGTCCACGCCAGCCATGCGGCCAGCGCCAGTGCCACACTGCGGAACACCGGGGTCTGCCACCACGACGGGGCGACGCGGAACCGCAGCGGCTGCGCCGCGGTGCGCTGGCCCAGGGCATCGGTGGCGCGCGTCCACAGGGTGTAGTCGCCGGGCGGCAGGTTGGCCAGCACACGTTCGGGGTGATGGCCGTGGTCCAGCCATTGGCGGTCGTGGCCGTGCAGCCGGGTCTCATAGCGGTGCATGGCCGGCGCGGCAAATGCCAGCAGGCGCAGTTGCACGCGCAGCTCGCGGGTGCCCGCAGCGATCCGCCAGCGGCCTTCGGCATCCGCGGCCGGCAGCGCCTGCCAACCCCCGTCGCGGCGGATGTCCAGCGCATGCACCCGAAGCGCGGCGGTGCCCGGTGCAGGGTCGGGCATCGCGGTGTCGACCCGCAGCACGGTGCCGTCGGCGGTGGCTGCCAGCAGGTGGCCGGCCGCGTCCAGCGCGATCGCGCGCTTGACGAACTCCTGGCTGGCCAGCCCGTCATGCAGGCCGAACGGATGCACGCGGCCGCTGTCCGGCTCGACCCGGTACAGACCACGTGGCGTGGACAGCCAGATGCGACCGGCACGGTCGACCTTCAGGCCCGAGCCCTCCACCGCCGGGATGCCATCGGTCGGCCCCAGGTGGTGCGTGCGGCGCCACTGCCCCTGGTGCTCCTCGAAGCGCTCCAGTCCATGCAGTCGCTGCAGCCACACGCCGCCACTGGCGTCGAAATCGAACGCGAACACGCGCGCGCCGCGCGGCAGGCCGGGCGGCGCATGGAAGCGCGCGTCCCGATCACGCCAGTGCGCCAGCCCGTGCTCGTCGGCCACCCACAGCCGGCCTTGCCTGTCGAACGCCAGGCCTTCGATATCCGCCGCGCCCAGGCCGCCGCGGCCCGCCGGCACCGTGCGCAGCACGCGGCCGTCGCGGTCGCGCTGTTGCACGCCCGCACCGGCGTGGCCTGCCCAGACCGTGCCGTCAGGCGCCATCGCCAGTGCCGTGAGCGCGCCGTCCAGGGGCGCGTCCGGACCGTCCGCACGCCACCGCCGCACCTGACCGGTGACGGGATCGAAACGGGTGAGGCCGTGGCGCTGGCCCAGCCAGAGCCGGCCGCCATCATCCACCGCCGCCGACATCGGCCGGACGCCGTCCAGCGCCGTGCGGGTCGCATCATCGGGCGCGACGATGCGGCCGCTGCGATCCAGCCAGTCGATCGCCCCGCCCTGCCCCACCAGCCAGGTGCCGGCCGGCGTGGGCACCAGCGCGCGGTACAGCGCGTCCGTCAGGCCGTCGGGGCCGGGCCCCAGCGTGGTCAGGCGGCGCCAGCCGGGCCGCAGGTAGCCCACGCCGCTGCCGGCCACCGGGACCCACAGACCGCCGCCGGGCTGCCGCAGCAACTGGAACACCGGCCTCACCGGCCCGTGCGTGTCCAGCGCGACGGGCCGCGGTACGTCCCGCAGGGGCTGATGCCACAGGTGCCGGGTCGTCGCCAGCCAGTGGCCGCCCTCACCGTCGCCGACGACGTCGAACACGGTGTTGGGCGTGGCGAACATCGCCGACCACGGCGGTGTCGACCACTCGCCATCGGCAGCGCGCTGGAACACGCCGCCCGCCGCGCCCACCCACAGCGTCGCGTCCGGGGCACTGATCGAATACACCGCCGCGGCGGGCACGTCGCCCGGCAACGGCACCGGCACGAACGCGGCTCCGGTCCACGCCAGCAACCCGTCCGTCGTGCCGACCCACAGGCGGCCGGCGGCATCGGTCTCCAGCGACAGCACCGTGGCGGCCGGCAGGTGGCGGGTAATGCGGCCGTCCTCGTGGAGGCGGTGCAGTCCGCCACCGAAGGTGCCGAACCACAGCCCGTCCGGCCGCGCCTCGATCGCCCAGACGTCGTCGCTCCCGATCAGCGGATGGGTGGCACGGCGGTACGCACGCAGCTGCGCGCGGTCGGCGTCCAGCACAACCAGACCGTGACCCTCCACCGCCGCCCACACACGGTCGTGGCGGTCGACTTCCACCGCCGTCACGTAATTGCCGGGCAGCGAATGCGGATCGTCGGGCGCATGGCGCCAGACCCGCACCTCGACGCCGTCGTAGCGCGCCAGACCGTCGCTGGTCGCCAGCCAGAGATAGCCGCCCTGGTCGCGGTCCAGTCCGTTGACATTGCTGGACGGCAGGCCGTCGGCGACGCCCACCATCCGCAGCCGGGGCGTGTCCGCCGGGCTGGCGTTCGCCGCGCCTGCGAGACAGGCGGCCAGCACGGCCGCCCACCGCACGCGGCGCCATCGGCGGCACGTGCCTGCTGCTGTCGGGAAATCGACGTCCATCGCATCCGTCCCTGGTCGTGATAACGCGTGCACTGCCCGCGCCGGCATCCTGCCCCTGCGGCTGCGCCGCAGGGACCAAGCCTCGGGTATCGCGCTGCTGCGTGCAAGGCCGGCGGCCATCGCGGGGAACGCCCGGCGCGCCCGGACCTTCGCTGGTATCGTGGGCCGCGTTGCCCGCCCGAGGCCATCCGATGCGCCCACCGTTGCATCCTGCCGCGATGCTCCTGGCCCTGCTGGCCGCCGGGCCGGTCCTGGCCGATGGCCCCGAGGCCTATGCGCTGGACCCGGTGCACACGAGGGTGTTGTTCAGCGTCAGCCACGCCGGATTTTCCAGTGCGCTGGGCACGGTGTCGGGCAGCACCGGCGCTTTGCTGTTCGACCCGGCGGACTGGACCACTGCGCGCCTGGACGTGCGCGTGCCCATCGCGGCCCTCGACCTGGGCGATGACGGCTGGAACCGCGCCACGCTGGCGCGCAACCTGCTGGATGCGCAGCGCCATCCCGAGGCGCGTTTCGTGTCCATGCAGGTCACCGCCATCGACCGGGACAGTGCGCGCGCCTGTGGCGAACTCACCCTGCGCGGCACCACCCGGCCGCTGTGCATGGACGTGACGCTCAACGCGCTCAAGCGCCACCCGATGCCACCGTTCCGCCGCACGGCCGGCTTCTCGGCCACCGCCACGCTCAGCCGCGCCGACTACGGCATCACCGCGTGGACGTCGGTGATCGGTGATGAGGTGCAGTTGCGCATCGAAGCCGAGGCGGTCCGCGACAACGCGTCACTGGCGGTGTTCGACCAGGCGCCGCCTTCGACTGGCGCCTCCGACGCGCGGCCCCCTGCCGCCGGGCCGGACGTCTCGGACGACGAGGAGGAATCGCGCTCCGACACCCCGCCCGATCCCGCCGAGCCCATGCCATGACCCTGAAGAACACCGACCAGCGCTGGGGCGCGGTCAGCCAGCTGCTGCACTGGACGGTGGTGGTGCTGATCGTCGGGCTGGCGACCGTCGGCCTGTTGATGACGGAGATGCCCAACACGCCGCGCAAGATCGAGATCTACGCGCTGCACAAGTCGTTCGGCCTGACCGTGCTGGCGCTGGCCACCGTGCGGCTGGCGTGGCGCCTGTACGCCGGCGCGCCGGCGCCGGTTCCGGGCACGCCGCGCTGGCAGGCGCGCGTGGCATCGGTGACGCATGCGCTGCTGTACGGGCTGCTCTTCGCCATGCCGCTGACCGGGTGGCTGTTCAATTCCGCCGCCGGGTATCCGTTGCAGTTCTTCGGCCTGTTCAACCTGCCCGCGCTGGCAGACCGCAACGAGGCGCTGCGCGAAATCGCCTTGTCGCTGCACGAGGCCGGCTTCTGGGTGCTGCTGGCGCTGGTCGTGCTGCACGTGGGCGCGGCGTTCTATCACCACCTGTTCCTGGACGATGCGACCCTGCGGCGGATGCTGCCGGGGCGCCGCCCGCCGTTGGCCTGATCCGGAGTTGCCCATGACGTCCATCCAGCGCGCGCACGCGCTCGCATTGTCCGCGTTGGCGCTGCTTGCCGCGCCACTGGCGCACGCCGCCGACTACGTGCAGGCACCCGGCTCGGTGCTGACCTTTGCCACGCAGTACCAGGGCGAAGTCTTCGTCGGCCGCTTCCCGAGCTTCGACACGCGCATCAGTTTCGACCCCGCGCGACCGCAGGCCGGCACGCTGGATGTCACCATCGGGCTGGCGGGCGCCGACACCGGCAACCTCGAGCGCGACGAGACGCTGCAGGGCGCGGACTTCTTCAACGTCGCCCGCTTCCCCCGGGCGCGCTACACCGCGCGCGGTTTCCGCAAGCTCGACGGCAACCGCTATGCCACTGACGGCACGCTTGAACTGCGCGGCGTCAGCAAGCCCGTCACGCTGACCTTCGAGTGGCTACCCGGCGCGCGCCCGGTGCTGGCCGGCAAGGCCAGCGTGCCGCGGCTGGCGCACAACGTCGGCGGCGGTGACTGGGCCGACACCGGCCTGCTGCCCGACGCCGTCGCCATCAGCACCCGGGTGAACCTTCAGCCGGCGAAGTAAGCCGCACCACGCCCCTTGCACGAGCGGCGTCATCCGCGATACCCGCCCTGCGAAACCCGGTGCCAGTCACGCTGCATCGCAAGCCAGCAGGGGCGATAACCTGCCTTTAGCCGCCATTCCCGCGAAGGCGGGAATGACGGGCAGAAATTCGAGGGTTCCCCTCACCTCGCTCTGCGACGAAGAGGTATCGCGCCTCAGCCGCAACCCTGTCATCCCGAGCATCGCGAGGGATCTGCTTCACGCCTTTCACCCTCGCACGCGGCTGCAACCACCGGCAGGTCCCTCGCTACGCCCGGGACGACAGCTGGAGCTGCGTCACCCCTTCAGAAATCCCCGCACCCGCGCCTCATCGAACGGCCAATCCAGTTCCACATCCCGCCCCACATCACGCAGCACCGGCACGCGCACGCCGTAGCGATCTTCCAGCGCCGCATCGTCGTCGATGAACACGCTGTCGAACTCCGGCACGCGCGCCACCGCGAGCACCTCGAGCGCGAGGTCGCACAGGTGGCAGTCGTCGCGCTGGAACAGCACCAGGCGCGGCGACGGAACGGCGGCAGGATCGGTCACGGGGACAGGCCTCACGATGCGCGTGCGTACGGCGGGGCAGGCCGGCACGGGCGCGTAGAATAACGAGCGCCGCGGCGTCCAGCCGCACACCCCACCGCCGCATCCGGAGCACCGCGTGGCCGTCAGCGTTTTCGACCTCTACAAGATCGGCATCGGACCGAGTTCCTCGCACACCGTCGGGCCGATGCGTGCGGCGGCGCGCTTTGTCGAGCGGTGGCTGGTCGACAACGGCGACCTGCAGCGCACCGCCCGTGTACGCGCGGAAGTATTCGGTTCACTCGCGCTGACCGGGCGCGGCCACGGCACCGACAAGGCGGTGCTGATGGGGCTGGAGGGCCATTGGCCCAACGAGATCGACCCCGACGTGATTCCCGAAGCGCTGGCGCGCATTCGCGCCGACAAGCGCATCCGCCTGCACGGCACGCATGAGATCGGCTTCGACGAGAAGCACGACCTCATCATGAACAAGCGCCAGAAGCTGCCGTTCCACACCAACGGCATGCGCTTCACCGCCTACGACGCCGCCGGCGAGGTCATCGCCACGCGCGACTACTACTCGGTGGGCGGTGGCTTCGTGGTCAACGAGGACGAGGCGGCCGAAGACCGCATCGTGGCCGACACCACGCAGGTGCCCTACCCCTTCAACTCGGGCGATGAGCTGATCGCGACGGCCAACGCGCACGGCATCACCATCGCGCAGCTGATGTACGCCAACGAGCAGGTCTGGCGCAGCCGCGGGGATATCGACGCGGGCCTGGACGACATCTGGGCGGCGATGAAGTCCTGCGTGGAGCGCGGCATCCGCGAGTCCGGCACGCTGCCGGGCGGCCTGCACGTCACCCGCCGCGCGCCGGCTGCTGCATGCCGAACTCATCGCCCGCCCCGATGCGGCTGACCGACGACCCGCTGACGATGCTGGACTGGGTCAACCTGTTCGCGCTGGCGGTCAACGAGGAGAACGCCGCCGGCGGCCGCGTGGTCACCGCGCCCACCAACGGCGCGGCCGGCATCATCCCCTCGGTGCTGCACTACTACGACCGCTTCGTGCCCGGCGCGACGCTGCAGGGCGTGCGCGACTTCCTGCTGACCGCCGCCGCCGTGGGCATCCTCTACAAGGAGAACGCCTCGATCTCCGGCGCCGAGGTCGGCTGCCAGGGCGAGGTCGGCGTCGCCTGCTCGATGGCCGCCGCCGGCCTGACCGCCGCGATCGGCGGCAGCCCCGCGCGCAGTCGAGAACGCCGCCGAGATCGGCATGGAGCACAACCTCGGGCTGACCTGCGATCCCGATCGGCGGCCTGGTGCAGATCCCGTGCATCGAGCGCAACGCGATGGGCGCGGTCAAGGCGATCAACGCCAGCCGCATGGCCATGCGCGGCGACGGCAAGCACAAGGTGTCGCTCGACAAGGTCATCGAGACCATGCGCGACACCGGCCTCGACATGCAGGACAAGTACAAGGAAACCAGCCGCGGCGGGCTGGCGGTTAATGTGATCGAGTGCTGACCGGCGGCTGACGGCGGGCCGATGGCCGCCTGACGATGGTGGGCTCGGCGGCGGCGGTAGTGGACGAGGCGGAATGCGGCCGCTGGCGCGCGCCGTCCCGGTCCACGCCAGCGCCGCCGTGATCATTCCTACGCCGCATCCGGCCGGACGGGCCGGACGAATTACACTGCGCCGATGACGCCTGTCCGCCCGATGTCCGCCCTCGCCGCTGTTCTGTGCGCCTCCATGCTGATGGCCGGTTGTGGCGGGATTGATGAGCGCCCGTCGTCCCCACCCGATCGCGCCCGGCTGCATCCCGCGGCGCACAGCCACGCGGTCGCAGTGCCCGAGGCCTACGTCTCCCCCGCGCACGAGGGCGAGGAGCTGGACTCGCTGGCCACCTGGCCCGCGCCCGACGGCGCCACCTGGCTGATCGCCACGGCCAAGGCCACGCACCGGCTGAAGGTGTTCGATGCCGACACCGGCGCCTGGCTGCGCGACGTGGGCAGCCGCGGCAGCACACCCGGCCAGTTCAACCGGCCCAACGGCATTGCCGTGCACGGCGACCTGGTGTTCGTGGTGGAGCGCGACAACCGCCGCGTGCAGGTGCTGCGGTTGCCGGATTTCCGGCCGGTGGCGCGGTTCGGCGCCGATGCCTTGCGCAGCCCGTACGGCATCTGGCTGCACGAAACCGCGCCCGGCGAGCTGGAACTGTTCATCACCGACAGCTTCATGCTGGGCGAGCGGTTCGACATCGTCCCGCCGCTGGAACAGCTGGACCGCCGAGTGCGGCGTTACCGGCTGCAACTGGACGCCAACGGGGCGGTACACGCGCGCGACGCGGGCAGCTTCGGCAGTACCGAAGCCGACACCGCGCTGCGCATGGTCGAGTCCATTGCCGGCGACCCGGCCACCGGCCGGCTGCTGATCGCCGACGAGGACCGCCGGCACCGCTCCACCCTCTACGAATACCGTTTCGACGGCCGCGCCACCGGGCGCCGTCTGCCCGATGCCAGCTTCGGCGCCGAGGCCGAGGGCATCGCGCTGTGGGACTGCCGCGGCGATGCCGGCTACTGGGTCGCGGTGGACCAGCTGATGCCGCTGGCCGAGTTCCACCTGTTCGCACGCGCCGACCTGCAACCGGTGGGCAGCCTGCGTGGCGATACCGTGGCCTTCACCGACGGCATCGCACTGCACGCCGCACCCACGCGCGCCTTCCCCGGCGGCGCGCTGTTCGCCGTGCACCAGGACCGGTCGGTGGCGGCATTCGACCTGCGCGACGTCGTGCGTGCGCTCGGCCTGGACCGGGCCTGCGTGGAGTAACGCGATGCATCCGCGCGCCGCCACCCCGACCCATGCCGCGCTGCTTGCAGTGATCTGCGCCGCGCTGGTCGCCACGGGCCTGCCGTCGGCGCATGCGGCCAAGCTGTACCGGTGGACCGGACCGGACGGGGTCACGCGCTACGGCGACCAGGCGCCCGATGCGCCCGAAGACGCGGTGACCGTGATCCCGGTGGAGTTCGAGCCCGGCGCGATCGCGCGCCTGCGCGTGGAGAACGGCGGACGCGACTTCCATGCCTGGGCCGACAACCGGCTGTCGGGGCCGGTCGAGGTGCGGTTGAGCTTCCAGCACCGCGACAACATCGTCGGCACGCCGGCACTGCCGGCGCGCGCGACGGTCGCGGCGGGCGGCACGGCACTGGTCACCCGCCTGGTCACCGCCGACCCCGGACGCGGCGGCCATTTCGAGTTGCGCATGGACAGCGTGCCGGGCGATCCGTCCGCGCGCCCGCGCGATGTCGAGTACCGCCTGCCGCTGCAGCAGCACCGCATCCGCATCGACCAGGGGTTCGGCGGCCGATTCAGCCACACCGATCCGGCCAACCGCTATGCGGTGGATTTCGCCGCCGCCGAAGGCACGCCCGTGCTGGCCGCCCGCGAGGGCGTCGTGATGCAGGTGGAATCCGATTTCCAGCGCGCGGGGCTGGACCGCGAGGCGTACGGCGGGCGCGCCAACTTCGTGCGCATCGTGCACGACGACGGCTCGATGGCGCTGTACGCGCACCTGCAGCCCGAGGGCGTGCTGGCGCGCGTGGGCCAACGCGTGCGCACAGGGCAGCAGATCGGCCTGTCGGGGAATACCGGATTCACCACCGGCCCGCACCTGCACTTCGCCGTGCAGGTCAACCGCGGCATGCGGGTGGAGTCGATCCCGTTCCGCATGAACGGCCCGACCGGCCCGCTGCGGATCGATGACGGCCGCTGATGCCCCGTAAGACTTTGTAGGAGCGGTTACGCCGCTTCGGCGAGTTGCTCCTCGGCGAGCGCGCGCCACTGCGGCAGCTTGTCGAGCATGCCGACCGAGCGCAGGTACGCCTCGTCGACTTCGGTGCCACCGACCAGCGCCGACGCCACGTGCACGGCGCCCGCCACCCAGAAGCCGGACATCCGCATGCGGCCCGGCTGGTGGTGGCTGGCGACAGCCTCGACGATAGGCATCGGCAGGCCCCACAGGCCCAGCAGGTAGGCACCGGCCTCGGCGTAACGCGGCCCTTGGCCGTCGCCCGCGGCGGCTTCCTCGGCCTCGCGGCCCGGGATCCGGACGTCCGGCAGCAGCATGCCGACCTCGGCCAGCAAACCGGCGGTGGCGGCCAGTTCGGCGCTCGGCCCGCCCAGCAGTCGCGCGGCCAGGCGCGAGGTGCGCAGCGCGCGGTCCTGCATCGCCTCGCGGTCGATGCCATTGGAGGGCTTGGCGCCGCTGTAGGCTTCCGCGGCCAGCACCAGGCGCTGGATCGTCGTCAGCCCCAGGCGCGTCACCGCGCTGCGCATGTCGGTGATGACACGGCCGGCGGAGAAGTAGGCGGAGTTGCACAGGCGCAGCACCTTGGCGGCGATGGCCGGGTCCTGCGAGAGCACTTCGGCGATGTCGGCCGTCGTGGTGTCCGGGTCGCGCAGCAGCTGGGTCAGCTCGATGTACAGCTGCGGCGGCGGCGGCAGTGCGCCGACCTTGCCGATCGCTTCCTTCAGGGACTCGTTGTCGAGCAGCTCGCGCAGCTCGATCACGCTTTCGACCGCCTCGATCAGCTCACCCGCGTCCATGGGTTTGCGCAACAGGCGGTGGGCGCTCTCGAGCACCTGCTCGACACCGGCACCGTCGCCCTCGTCCAGCAGCAGGATGCGCACGGCCTGCGGATACCGCGCCCGCACCTGCGCAAGCAGCTGCGGTCCGGACTCGCCGGCCAGCTCACGCTCGGCCACCACCGCATCGGGCGTGCGATCGTCCGGCAGAGCCATGACGGCGGCGGCATCGGCCACCCATTGCACGTCCCAGTCCAGCCCGAAATCCGCCAGCGCCTGCTCGAACTCGGCGGCGCGCGCGCCCTTGTCACCCACGATCACAATGAACACGACAGCTCCTCGGCGTCCCGACCTGAACAGGTAACGGCCGGCCCGCCCGATCCCTGAAGGGGTCAGGCGTGATCGTGTTCGCAGTTCTCCATCTGCCGCGCCCCTGCAACCCACCCGGCCGGACACCCACCCCAATGTCGTACCGAACGCCGTGAGGGACCTGCTGTCCGATCGCGGCGATGACGGGAAACAGCAGATCCCTCACTGCGTTCGGGATGACATACGGAGCAGCCGGATGGCCCGTGCCATTCCGGGCTGCGGGCAAAGCCGCTGCAACGCCGCCAACCCGCCCGCCGGTATACTGCGCGGCTTTCCCCAGCCCGCCCGGACGCGCATCGCGCGTCATCGCCATGTCCGACGTATCCCAGCAGGCGCTGCGCCGCCGCACCTTCGCCATCATTTCCCACCCCGACGCCGGCAAGACCACGCTGACCGAGAAGCTGCTGCTGTTCGGCGGCGCCATCCAGATGGCCGGCAGCGGTCAAGGCCGCAAGGCCGCGCGCCACGCGACCTCCGACTGGATGGCGCTGGAGAAGGAGCGCGGCATCTCGGTGACGTCCTCGGTGATGCAGTTCCCGTACGAGGGCCGCATCGTCAACCTGCTCGACACGCCCGGCCACGCCGACTTCGGCGAGGACACCTACCGCGTGCTGACCGCGGTGGACTGCGCGCTGATGGTGATCGACGTGCGCCAAGGGCGTGGAGGAGCGCACCATCAAGCTGATGGAGGTCTGCCGCCTGCGCGACACGCCGATCATGACCTTCATCAACAAGCTCGACCGCGAGGGCCGCGACCCGATCGAACTGCTGGACGAGGTCGAGTCGGTGCTCGGCATCCAGTGCGCGCCGATCACCTGGCCGATCGGCATGGGCCAGCGCCTCAAGGGCGTGGTGCACCTGCTGACCGGCGAGGTGCACCTGTACGAGCAGGGCCGCAACTTCACCCGCCAGGACTCGACCATCTTCGCGTCGCATCGACGACCCGCGGCCTGGCCGCGCGCATCGGCGACAGACATGCTGCGCCGAACTGCGCGACGAGCTCGAACTGGTGCAGGGCGCCTCGCACCCGTTCGACAAGGACGCCTACCTCGCCGGCAAGCAGACGCCGGTGTTCTTCGGCTCGGCGGTCAACAACTTCGGCGTGCAGCTGCTGCTCGACTTCTTCGTCGAGCACGCGCCGCCGCCGCGTCCGCGCGAAACCACCACGCGCGAGGTCGCGCCGCGACGGAGGACAAGCTCACCGGCTTCGTGTTCAAGATCCAGGCGAACATGGACCCGCATGCACCGCGACCGCGTGGCCTTCATGCGCGTGTGCTCGGGCAAGTTCGAGGCCGGCATGAAGGCCTTCCACGTGCGCACCGGCAAGGAGATGAAGCTGGCCAACGCGCTGACCTTCATGGCCGTCGACCGCGAGATCGTCGAGACGGCCTATCCGGGCGACGTCATCGGCCTGCACAACCACGGCACGATCTCGATCGGCGACACCTTCACCGAGGGCGAGAAGCTGTCGCTTCACCGGCATCCCCAACTTCGCGCCCGAGCTGTTCCGCCGCGCGCGCCTGCGCGACCCGCTCAAGCTCAAGCAGCTGCAGAAGGGCCTGGCGCAGCTGAGCGAGGAAGGCGCCACGCAGTTCTTCAGGCCGCTGATGAGCAACGACCTGATCCTGGGCGCGGTCGGCGTGCTGCAGTTCGACGTGGTGGCCTACCGCCTGAAGGACGAGTACGGCGTGGACGCGACGTTCGAGCCGGTGGCCGTCGCCACCGCGCGCTGGATCCGCTGCGACAACGCGAAGAAGCTGGAGGAGTTCCGCGACAAGAACGCGATGAACCTGGCCGATGGACGCCGCCGGCCAGCTGGTCTATCTCGCGCCGACCCGCGTCAACCTGCAGCTGGCGCAGGAGCGCTGCGCCCGACGTGACGTTCCTGGCCACGCGCGAGCACGCACACGCGGTGGCGGTGGACTGACCACCGCGCCCGTTCCATTCGGCCCCGTACGTTAGGATGCGGGGCATGGCTTCCGAACCTGCTTCTCCGGCCGATCCGGATCCACGCCTCCTCGATCGCACCCTCCGCGCTGCGAGCACGCACGCGAGGGCGGTGCACGCGAGGAACTCGGCCAACGCGTTGACGCACGGCCTGGGCGCGGCGGCGGCGCTGGCCGGGGGCGCGGTCCTGATCACCCTGGCGGCCCTGGCCGGCGATGGCTGGCAACTGGCCGGCGCCATCGTGTTCGGCGTGTGCCTGCTGCTGCTCTACCTGGCCTCCACGCTGTACCACGCCGTGCAGCACCCGGTGCGTCAAGGGACGGCTGAAGGTCTTCGACCACTGCGCGATCTACCTGCTGATCGCCGGCACCTACACGCCGTTCACTCTGATCGGCCTGCGCGGGCCGTGGGGCTGGGGCTGTTCGCGGCGATCTGGACGCTGGCGCTGGCCGGCGTGGTGTTCAAGCTGTTCTTCACCGGCCGCTTCAAGCGGCCTGTCGACCGTCATCTACGTCGCCATGGGCTGGCTGGTGCTCGTGGCGATCAAGCCGTTGCTGGCCGCGCTGGATGCATGGACGCTCGGGTGGCTGCTGGCCGGCGGGGTCTCCTACACGCTGGGCACGGTCGTTCTATCACCGCCCGTCGCTGCCGCTACTCGCACGCGATCTGGCACCTGTTCGTGGTCGCCGGCAGCGTCTGCCACTACGTCTCGGTGCTGGCACAGGTGATGAAGGCGGCTTGAGGGGCCGGGCGCTTGGCACGGTCCGTGCCGCCGGGACGCATATGTTCACCCCCGCTTGACCCCCCTGCCGGGATGGTGGGGCCTCCGCACCTGCTGGAGGAGACCCACATGCGCATTCCGATGCTGGCCATCTCGACCCTGGCCGCCGCCCTGGCCCTGTCGGCCTGCCGGGACCATTCCGATATCACGCCACCTGCCGACGCCGCAGGTGCCGCCGCCACGGCCGACGACGACATCGCCCTGCAGCCCGACACCCCGGGGCTGGCGTCGGCCTACAGCTGCGACGGCGACCACCGCGTGCAGGTGGACGGCGCGACCGCCCGCGTGACGCTGGCCGATGGCCGCACGGTGGAGCTGGTGCAGGCCGCAGGCACGTCACCCTCGGTGTATGCCGGCGAGGCCCTTGAGTTCACCGGCGACGCGGCTGGCGGCACGCTGGTGCAGGACGAGGTCGGCTCCTTTACCTGCACCACGGGCTGACCGCGCCAAACGCACATGAGCACGACCGCGGCGTCGCCCCCACCCGAACCCGGCGACGCCGCTCCTGCCCCTCGCACACGGCGCCTCCGCGACGCGGTGGTGGCCCATCCCCTGCTGACCGCCCTCGCCATTGTGCTGGTGGCGGCAACTGTGGTGGTGGCGCTGTGGGACTGGAACTGGTTGCGCGGCCCGATCGAGCGCCAGATCGAGGCCCGCACCGGGCGCAGTTTCGATATCGGCGGCGACCTCGACGTCGACCTGGGCCGGCTCACGACGGTGCGCGCAGACGACCTGCGCCTGGGCAACGCCGACTGGTCCGAGCGCGAGACGATGGCCACGACCGAACGGCTCGAGTTCACACTGGACGTGCCGGCCCTGCTGCGCGGCCGCGTGCACCTGCCGGACCTGCGCCTGACCGCCCCGCACCTCTGGCTTGAACGTGCGTCGGAAGGCGGCAACTGGGATTTCGGCCGGGGCGACGGGGCCGAGCCGGATCTGGGTCGGGTGTGGATTGCCGACGGCCGCCTGCAGTATCTGAATGCCCGCAACGACACCGCGCTGGACATCGCCGTCGTCAGCGGCCGGCCCCGCGATGACGGCGGCAACCCGCCGGTCGGCGTGGCCGGCAATGGCCGCTGGAAGGGCGAGCCGTTCGACATCAAGGGCCGCGCCGAATCCCCGCTCGAACTGCGCGACGCCGAGCGCCCCTACCGGATCGACCTGCAGGCCGAGGCCGGGCCCACCCGCGCCCATGCCCGCGGCGCACTGGTCGATCCGTTCCGCCTGCGGGATTTCGACCTGCAGCTGGCGCTGTCGGGGCGCGACATGGCCGATCTCTATCCCTTGTTCGGCATCGCCACGCCCAACACGCCGCCTTACGCGCTCGACGGCCGCTTGTCGCGCGACGGGCATCGGTGGGATTACCGGGATTTTTCAGGGAAGGTCGGCGACAGCGACCTGGCGGGTGAGGCCAGCGTCGACACCGCCGGCGAGCGTCCGTACCTGCGCGCCGACCTGCGCTCCCGCAGCCTGGATTTCGACGACCTGGCCGGCTTCATCGGCGGCGCGCCCCGATCCGGCCCCGGCGAGAGCGGCAACCCCGCACAGGCACGACGTATCCGCCGCGCCGGTCGCGTCCTGCCGGACACGCCGTACGAGCTGGACCGCATGCGCGCAATGGATGCCGACGTCCGCCTGCGTGCGCAACGCCTGGACGCGCCGGGCTGGCCACTGGATGACATGGACGCGCGCCTGCTGCTGGAGGGCGGCCTGCTGCGGCTGGACCCGCTCAACTTCGGGGTGGCCGACGGCGACATCCGGTCCACCATCCACATGGACGCGCGCGGCGACGCCATCCGCACCCGCGCCGACATCGCCGGCAAGGGCCTGACACTTGCCAAGCTGCTGCCGAAGGTGGAGTTGGCCAAGGATGCGGTCGGCAAGGTTGGCGGCCGGGTCGCGTTGACCGGACAGGGCAATTCGATTGCCGCGATGCTCGGCAGCAGCGATGGCGAGGTCGCCCTGGGCATGGGCCAGGGCCGGATCAGCAACCTGCTGATGGAGTACGCCGGTCTGGATTTCGGCGAGATCCTCAAGTTCAAGCTCACCCAGGACCGGCAGATCCCGGTGCGCTGCGCGTTCGGCGACTTCGCCGTGAACAACGGCGTTATGCAGGCGCGCGGGTTGGCGTTCGACACCACCGACACGCTGCTGGTCGGGATCGGGCAGCATCAGCCTGCGCGACGAGCGGCTGGACCTGCTGGTGCGTCCGCGGCCGAAGGACCGCAGCCTGCTGTCGCTGCGCTCGCCACTCGTGGTCACCGGCACGTTCGCCGATCCGGACATCCGCCCGGACTTCCGTCGCCTCGGCCTGCGCGGCGCGGTGGCGCTGACGCTGGCCACCATCGCCCCGCCTGCCGGCCTGCTGGCCACGCTGGAGCTGGGCCCGGGCGAGAACGTGCAGTGCGGGGGCCAGTACGCGAATAGAGGGGGCGTTGCGCAACGCAACGCCGCCTCGAGCACCCTCTTCGCTCGTCATCCTGCGGAGTTGTTTGACTCGTCATTCCCGCGAAGGCGGGCTAGTGCTTCACTTCGGCGGAGCCGAACATCCAGTGTCGTTGGTGTGCAACGGATCAACGCCAAAGGTCTAGAGCGGGATCTTCAGGACGGGATCTTCAAAAACAGGCCAAACCACGCACGCAGATCAGCTGGCGATGTAACGCTGCAACTGGTCCAGTTCCAGCTGCTGGTCCTCGATCACCGCCTTGACCAGGTCGCCGATCGACACCACGCCGAGCACCTGCGCCGTGCTCGACCACCGGCAGGTGGCGGATGCGGCGGTCGGTCACGAGCTGCATGCAGTGGTCGGCGGTGTCGTCCGGCCCGACGGTGACCACGTCGGCGGTCATGATCGTCGCGCACCGGCGTGTCGGACGAGGACCGCCCCTGCAGCACGACCTTGCGCGCGTAGTCGCGCTCGGACAGGATGCCGGCCAGCCGCGCCGCCCTCCATCACCAGCACCGCGCCGATGTGGTTCTCGGCCATCAGCCGGATCGCGTCGATGACCGGCGCGTCCGGGCGCGATCGCGATAGACCTCAGGCGCCTTGCGTTCCAGCAGCTGCCGCACCGTGCGCATGGCCGCTTCCTTCGACATGGGACCTCGCGCCGAGGATACTCCTCGACGCCGGCTGCCAGGCGTCGACCAGATACAGCGGCCGCTGCTTGGATTCCTCGTACAGCCGGCCCAGGTACTCGCCGATCAGGCCCAGCGCGATCAGCTGCATGCCGCCCAGGAACAGGATCACCGCCATCATCGTCGGCCAGCCCGCCACCGGGTCGCCCCAGAGCAGCGCCTTGACGATGATCCAGACGCCGTAGACGAACGCGACGAGCGCGGTCGGCAAGCCCGAGGTAGGTCGCCAGCCGCAGCGGCGCGGTGGAGAAGCTGGTGATGCCTTCCAGCGCGAAGTTCCACAGCCGCCAGAAGTTGAACTTGCTGCGTGCCGGCCGACGCGCGGCTCGCGGTGGTAGGGGATCGCGACCTGCGGTTGAAGCCGACCCAGCCGAACAGCCCCTTCATGAAGCGATGCCGCTCGCGCAACTGCCGCAGCGCGGCCAGCGCGCGCGGCGACAGCAGGCGGAAGTCGCCGGTGTCGGCGGGGATCGGGCGTGCTGCGACAGCCGACCGATCACGCGATAGAACGCGTGCGCGGTGGCGCGCTTGAGCCAGCCTTCGCCTTCGCGCTCGATGCCGCGTGCCGTGACGTCGTCGAAGCCCTCGCGCCACTTGCGCGACGAACTGCGGGATCAGTTCCGGCGGGTCCTGCCCGTCGGCATCGAGGATCAGCGCCGCGCCGGCATCGACGCGGTCCAGGCCCGCGGTCAGCGCCAGCTCCTTGCCGAAGTTGCGCGACAGCCGCAGCAGCGCGACGCGCGGATCGCCGGCGCGCCAGCGCCTGCAGCACCGCCCAGGTGCGCGTCGCGGCTGCCGTCGTCGACGTACAGCACCCGGCCGTCCACGCCCTGCTGCGCCAGCGCGTCCAGCACCGCGGCGATGCGCGGATGCAGCAGCGGCAGCGCTGTCGCGCCTCGTTGAAGGCGGCGACGACGACGGTCAGGCAGGTCGCGGGGCATGGCGCGCATGGTAGCGGGCTCAGCTCCAGCGCCTCGCAGGTAGCGCTGGCCCACCGAGCTGGCGCATCTGCCGCTCGATCGCAGCGCGTCGCGCCGCTGCACGTACGGCCCCGGGCGCGCGGCGCTGTAGCGGCGCGGGCTGGGCAGCACCGCCGCCAGGCGCGCGGCTCTCGGCCGGCGACAGGCGGTCGGCATCCTTGCGCGAAGTAGCTGCGCGCCGCCGCCTGCGCGCCGTACACGCCGTCGCCGAACTCGGCGATGTTGGCGTACACCTCCAGGATGCGCGCCTTCGGCCACAGCGCTTCGATCAGCAGCGTGTACCAGGCCTCCAGGCCCTTGCGCAGCCAGCTGCGCGCCGCTGCCACAGGAACAGGTTCTTGGCGGTCTGCTGGCTGATCGTGCTGGCGCCGCGCACCTTGCGGCCGCCCGCGCGCGTTGTTGTGCGCGCGCCTTCTCGATGGCCTTGAAGTCGAAGCCGTGGTGGCTGGCGAAGTTCTGGTCCTCCGCGGCGACCAGCGCCACCGGCAGGTACGGCGGATATGCGTCCAGGTCGCGCCAGTCGTAGGCCACGCGGAAGTCCCAGTCGCCCGCGCGCCACGCCTCGACCTGGCGCGCCGCCATGAACGCGGAGAACGGCGGATCGACGAAGCGCAGCACCAGCACCTGCAGCATGCTGACCAGCACGAACAGCAACGGCAGCCAGCAGCAGCCAGCGCCACCACCGGCGCCGTCGCCCACGCCGCCTGCCGGATGCGCCACCTGCTTGCGTCATCTGCCACCGCCCCCATGTCCGATGCATCGCATGCACCGCGTGGCCGGCATTATCGCCGCCGCACCGCCCCCCGCGCACCATCCGCGCGCCACCCGGTCCGCAACGAGCACGACATGAGCCAGCACCCCGTCACGACCACCGACGACCACGACAGCCTGACCCGCTTCCTGATCCCGGGCGCCGGCGTGCGCGGCGTGCGCGTGCACCTGGACGACACCTGGCGCCAGATCCGGCACGCGTCGAGGATTATCCCGCGGCGGCCGCCGAACTGCTGGGCGAGGCCGCACGGCCGCGGCCGCGCTGTTCACCGGCCACGCCAAGGTCGACGGCCGCCTGTCGGTGCAGCTGCGCAGCCGAGGGCGCCCTCCGCACCCTGTTCGCCGAATGCACCGCCGCCGGCACCCTGCGCGGCATCGTCCAGCTGGCCAGGACGGTGCGATGCCGTCGCGCGACCTGCGCGAACTCGGCGCCGACGCCGTGCTCGCGATCACCATCGAGAACCCGCGCCCCGGCCGCCAGTCCCAGCGGAGCCGATGCGCTACCAGGGCCTGGTGGCACTGGAATCGGACCACCTCGCGGGCGCATTCGAGGACTACTTCCGCGCAGTCCGAGCAGCTGCCCACGCGGCTGCTGCTGGCGTGCGACGACACGCGCGCGGCCGGCCTGATGCTGCAGAAGCTGCCCGGCGATGCCGGCGACGACGACGGCTGGCAGCGTGCCGTGCGCGCTGTTCGACACCCTTCGCCCACCGAAGCTGCTGGACCTGCCCGGCTGACACGCTCCTGCGCCGCCTGTTCCACGAGGATGGCGTGCAGCTGCTGGGCAGCAAGCCGCTGCGCTTTGCCTGCTCCTGCTCCCGGGAGCGCGTCGACGCCATGCTGGTCTCCCTGGGCCACGAGGAGGCCCGGGCGGCGGCTGCGGACGGCGAAGCCTCGGTCAGGTGCGAATTCTGCGGTCAGCGGTACACCTTCCCGCCTGAAGAGATCGAGGCGCTGCTGCGCCCTTCGCGACCAGGAAATGGCGGCGCCGGAACGGGTGCAATAGCGCCTTCCGCCGACCGGCGGCAATTGTTAAATAAACATAAACCGGCTAAAGTCGTCGCCCGGAATCGAGGGGAACTCCACCGGTCGTTACCGGTCGTAGAGCAACGGCATGAAGACGCGATCGCTGCCAATGCTGCTTGCCCTGCTGCTGGCCCTTGGCCAGGCGGCCGGCCTCGCGCATGCGCAGTCCGGCAACGCCGGGCGCTCCGACAGCACGGTTCTTCCGGTCTGGAACAAGGCCAGCGGCAAGCTCGAAGCCGTCCTCCTGCTCGAACCCACCGCGCCCGCCGCAGCCGGCGCTCGCTGGCGCGCGGGCAGCAATACGCTCGACGCCGCCTTCGGCCTGGCGCGGGCCGACATCGCTCGGCCTGGTGTGCGACCGCAAGACCGGCCTCGCCAGCGCCATCGGCAACCTGGTCAACCATTGCATGCTGGCCGTCGCTCGACGGCGACCGCTCCCGCGGCAGCCCGCCAGGTCGCCGCCGGCGCCAGCCTCAGCCGCGCGGCGGCAACGCGTCGGCCTACCGGTCGGCAGCGGCCGCGACACCCTGCCCGCCTGGCTGAGCCCCAACGGCCGGCCATGCGCAGATCGACCAGAACACCCTGACCGTCTACGGGCAGAAGAACATCGGCCGCGAGGCCACGGTGTCGATCGGCGGCACCTGGGCGCGCGCGCGCCTGATCCCGGCCGGCGAAGTGCCGATGCCGTCGCAGCCACGTCAACGACCGCTGGAACAGCCAGAGCTCACCGTCGGGGCCGACGTCGGCGACTTCGGCGCCAGCATCATCGGCCGCGTGGTCGATACCCCGGGCCAGGCCAGGCAAATGGGAAGGCCTGGGTCTGGGCCTGACCTGGCGCACGCCCTGGAGCGGCCAGCTCACCGTCGGCGCCGAGAACGTCGTGACCCGCGGCAAGAACCCGTTCGCGCCCACCAACGGCGACAAGGACGAAGGCACCGTGCCCTACGTCCGCTACAGCAGGACCTGTGACGGCGGCATGCCCGCGTGGTCCCTGGCACGGGACGACCATCGCCCAATATTATTGTTTTTCAATCTGCAGAATGCCGCCTTGCTAAGGGCGGCATTCAGGTTTTCTTAACGACACTTTAATTTTTCTCCGGACCGGGCTAATATCGGCGCGGCCTTGCTGGATTTGGTGTCTTTCTTGACTCCACCGGCGGGGTTCCCATGGGATCCACCAAGAACGACTTGGGAGAGAGAGAGAAATGACCCTTAAGACCACGCCAGCTCCGCGACGCGATCTCCTTCGCGCTCGCTGTGGGCGCCATGCGGTCGCCGGCACCGGCGTCGTGACGGCCTCACGCAGAACCGGTTCAGCAGGACGCGACCACCCTCGATCGCATCGAAGTCACCGGCTCGCGCATCCGCCAGGTCGACACTCGAGACCGCACAGCCGGTCCTGCACGATCACCCGCGCAGGACATCGAGAAGCAGGGCTTCCAGTCCGTCGCCGACATCCTGCAGAACATCTCCGCCACCGGCACCCCGCCGATCAGCCGCGCCTCGCCGCTGTCGGCCGGTGAAGCCGCCGGCGGTACCTACATCAGCCTGCGCAACCTCGGCGCACAGCGCACCCTGGTGCTGGTCAACGGCCAGCGCCTGGGCATTTCGACCAGCGGCCTTGCCGACGTTTCGACGATCCCGGCCGCCGCCGTCGAGCGCATCGAAGTCCTGAAGGACGGCGCCTCGTCGATCTACGGTTCCGACGCCATCGCCGGCGTGATCAACGTCATCACCCGCTCCAACTTCGAAGGCGCCACGGCCAGCGCCTACTACGGCCAGTACGGCGAAGGCGACGGCGCCATCACCAAGGGCGATTTCGTCATGGGCTTCACGGGTGACCGTGGCTCGCTGACCGTCGCCGCCGAGTGGGCGCAAGGAAGACGTCGTTCACGCGTGCTGACCGCCCGTACAGCGCGTTCCCGCGCTCCAACTTCCACCCGACCGACGACTGGACCACCGTCGGCCAGTTCGGCGGCTTTGTCACCACCGCGACCACGCCTGTTCCGGGCGTGCCCACCGGCACCCGCGTAGTGCTGCGCGAAGGCGGCGACCCGCGCAATCATCGGCCGACTACATCCGCCAGAATCATCAACACCGGCAGTTGCGCCACGGCGACTCCGACCGCCGGCTGCACACCCGGCTCGACGCTGCACAAGAGCAACACCAACGAGCAGACCGACCTGCGCACGCCGCTGGAGCAGTCGCTCGGCTGTACGTGGACGGCGTCTTCGACATCACCGACGACATCCGCTTCCGCACCAACCTGATGTACAGCAACCGCACTACCGACCGCACCGTGGCCGGTTACCCGATGCAGGCCGGTACGTTCGCCTCTTCGAACGGCGGTGCCGGCGTCGGCATGGCGGCCAACAGCTACTTCAACCCGACCGGCGCGCCGATCAACAACTGGTGGCGTCGTACGTGGGAAGTGCCGCGCGTCGTCGACCAGCGACCTGACCACGTACCGCTTCAGCGGCGCGTTCGAAGGCAGCTTCGAGTGGGCGATCGCTACTTCGACTGGGATGTCTCGTACCTCAAGAACTCCAACAAGCTGTTGCAGTCCTCGTACGGCAACCTCAACCTGGCCAACACGCGCCTGGCGGTCGGCGCCTCGTTCCTTGACCCGGCACCGGCCAGGTCCGCTGCGGAACGGCCGCGGCCCCGATCGCGGGCTGCGTGCCGTTCAACCCGTTCCTGCCGTTCGGCCGTGAGGGCCAGGGCGGCCTGACCAACAACCAGGCCCTGACCGATTACCTGTTCCAGGAAGAGCACTCCACGGGCGAAACCGAAACCACGGTGATCGCAGCCAACCTGGCAGGTACGATGTTCGCGCTGCCGGCCGGCGATCTCGGCTTCGCGGTGGGCGTCGAGAACCGCAAGGAAGACGGCTCGTTCGTTCCCGACGCACTGGCCGTCACCGGCGGCTCCACCAACCTGGCCGGCGGCCCGACCGGTGGCGGTTACACCGTCAACGAAGCGTATGTCGAGCTGCAGATTCCGCTGCTCGCCGACATGCCGTTCGCGCAGGAACTGAGCCTCAACGTCGCCAGCCGCTTCTCCGACTACGACACGCTTCGGTGAAACCACCAACAACAAGTTCGGCCTGAAGTGGAAGCCGATCGACTCGTTGCTGCTGCGCGCCACGGCGGCCGATGGCTTCCGCGCCCCGACCATCGCCGACCTCTTCGGCGGCGGTTCGCAGACGTTCTCGTTCTTCACCGACCCCTGCGATACCGTGTTCGGTAGCGCCGCCACGAACGCCACCACGCGTGCCAACTGCGCCGCGTGACCTTGGCGCTCTGGCTGCCAACACCTACCGTCAGCTTGCCCAGGGTTTCACCCCTGCCGGCGCCCCGAACAGCGCAGACGCCGGTAGCGTTCACCTCGGGCGGCAATCCGCTGCTGCAGCCGGAGCTGTCGAAGTCGCAGACCATCGGCGCCGTGTGGAGCCCGACCTTCGTCGAGAACCTCAACTTCTCGCTCGACTGGTGGAAGATCCGCATCGCCGACACGATCGTGGCCGACTCCCCGACGCAGATCCTCAACGACTGCTACATTTCGGGCATCACCAGCCGCTGCTCGCCGGCACTCTTCACCCGTGATGCGGCGCTTGGCTACCACGTCGTCAGTTTCGGTGGCCGCAATGCGGGCTTCCGCAAGGTGGAAGGCTTCGACTTCGACGTCGCCTACCGTCTGCCGACCGAGAACTGGGGCAACTTCAGCGTGGTGTCCAACAGCACCTACACCGCCAAGGACTACACGGTCAGCACCAACGATCCGCGTCAGGCCCTTTCGAGCGTCGGCTTCACCAGCACGTTCCGTATCCGCTCCAACCTGAACCTGGGTTGGGAGTATGGGCGCGTTCGGCATGAGCTGGATCGCCCGCTACTACTCGTCGATGAAGGAAGGCTGCACCTACCGCGCTCCTGGCGTAAACGAAGCCAACCTCGAGTGCAATGAGATCACCTTTGCACCGACCGGCCAGCTGACGGGCACCACCAGCGCCCTGTCGCGTCCGGAACCGCACGGGCTCCAACACGTTCAATGACGTCCAGTTCCGTTGGGAAGCGCCGTGGAATGCCACGATCGCGCTGGGTGCCAACAACGTGTTCGATCAAGCGTGGGCCCGGTGATGTACACCCAGCCGAGCGCCAACGTGTCGTACTACGGTGGCTTCGACATCGGTCGTTTCATCTACATGAAGTACACCCAGCGCTTCTGATCCATCGAACGCTGTCGCTGCAGGACACGGCCCCTTAGGGGGCCGTGTTTTTTTATGCCCTCAGGTCAGACGTCACGACTTGCCGCGCAAAGCACCGCAGCGATGGCGGGATCTCGGCATAAGGGTCTCCGCCCGCCACTGGTTACCCCGGCGAATGGGCGCAGACGTGCCTATTGAAACCCTATAACACGCCGTCCCGCGGCGGTCTCGGGCACTTGTTAAAAACTCTTTAACTGTGATCGGGACAGGTCTAGTATCGGCCCGGCCTTGCCGAATTTGGCGTCTTCCTTGACTCCGCCGGCTGGCTCCCATGGGAAACCCAAGACTGACCTGGAGAGAGAGAGATGACCCTGAAGACCACCCAGCTCCGCGACGCGATCACCTTCGCGCTCGTCGTGGGCGCCACCGCTGCAGCGGGCACCGGCGTTGCCGTCGCCCAGGAAGGCGAACAGCAGGCCACGACCCTCGATCGCATCGAGGTGACCGGCTCGCGCATCAAGCGCACCGACATCGAGACCTCGCAGCCGGTGTTCTCGCTCGAGCCGCGAAGACATCCAGGCCCAGGGCCTGACCTCGGTCGGCGACGTGATCCAGAACATCACCGCCAACGGCTCGACGCTCAACACCACCTTCAACAACGGCGGCAACGGCGAAACCCGCGTCAGCCTGCGCAACCTCGGCTCCAACCGCACCCTGGTGCTGGTCAACGGCCGTCGCTGGGTCGGTGGCACCGGCCTCGGCGGCGCAGTCGACCTCAACACCATCCCGACCGCTGCGGTCGAGCGCATCGAAGTCCTGAAGGACGGCGCCTCGGCGATCTACGGCTCCGACGCGATCGCCGGCGTGGTCAACGTCATCCTGCGCCAGAACTATCGACGGCGCCGAAGCCAATGCCTACCTCGGCCAGTTCGACAAGGGCGACGGCACCCGCCAGGCCTACGACTTCACCATCGGCACCGCCGACGACCGCTTCAGCGCGATGTTCGGCGTCGGCTACGTCAAGGAAGAGCCGGTCATGGCCGGCGACCGCGAGATCTCCGCGGAGCCGTCTTCGGCACCGGCACCGCGCTGGGCAGCTCGACCTCGCCGGACGGCCGCTTCGCGCTGTGCCCGGCTCCGGGCACCATCAATCCCGTTACCGGCGCAGTGCTCGGTCACCGAGCGCCGTCCCGACGGCACTGCGGGCCAGTTCACCTACAACCCCGGCCAGACGCCGTCCCAGCTGGCGCAACTTCCTGATCCCGGACGACATCTACAACTTCGCGCCGGACAACTACCTGCTGACGCCGCAGGAGCGCACGCTCGCTCTTCGGTCGCGCCACGCTGGACATTGACCGACGACATCCGCTTCATAGGCACGGCCACCTACAACGAGCGCAAGTCCGAGCAGCTGCTGGCCGCCATGCCGATCGTGCTGGGCACCGGTCCCGGCGCCGGCGCGCAGTCGCGCACCGTCTTCATCAGCGCCGACAGCCTCTACAACCCCTTCGGCGCGACGGTGTCGCGCATCCAGCGCCGTGCCGTGGAGACCGGCGGCCGCTCGTTCAACCAGAACGTCGACACCTTCGCTTTCAACGGCGGCTTCGAAGGCGCGCTTCGACCTGCGATGGACCGGTACTTCGCACTGGGATGCCGGCATGGTGTTCGGCCGCAACGAGCCAGAACGACACCACCTACGGCCTGTTCAACGTGCTGGCACTGCGCAACGCCCTCGGCCCGTCGATGATCCGCAATGGCGTCCCGGTCTGCACCGCAGACCCCGGCGCGGCACGGTCGATCCCGGGCTGCGTGCCGCTGAACCTGCTCGGCGGCGTGGGTTCGATCACGCAGGAGATGCTCGACTACGCCAGCTTCGTCGCGCACGACGAGTTCGGCTACAAGAGAAGCAGCTACTACGCCAACATCAGCGGCGACCTCGTTCGAGCTGCCGGGCGGCACGCTGGCCTTCGCGCTCGGCGTCGAGCACCGCACCGAATCGGGCTACGACTCGCCGGACGCGCTGATCAACTCGGGCAACACCACGGGCAACGCCCGCACCGCCACCGAGGGTGGCTACAACGTCGACGAGGCCTACCTCGAGCTCGCCATCCCGCTGCTGCGCGACGTGCCGTTCGCACAGGATGCTCGAGTTCAGCGTCGCCACCCGCTACTCGGACTACAGCAACTTCGGCGACACGATGAACAGCAAGTTCGGCTTCCGCTGGAGGCCGATCGAGGACCTGCTGGTCCGCGGCAACTGGGCCGAAGGCTTCCGCGCGCCGTCCATCGCCGAGCTGTTCTCCGGCGTGGCCGACTCGTTCCCGACCATCGCCGACCCGTGCTCCACCACCTTCGGCGGCGGCTACAACAACCTCAGCCCCGACCAGCAGGCGCGCTGCCACGCAGCAGGGCGTGCCGGTCGGTGGTTACGACCAGGGCAACTCGCAGATCCGCATCAGCGTCGGCGGCAACCCGAACCTGCAGCCCGAGAAGGCCGAGAACCAATACCCTGGGCCTGGTCTACAGCCCCAGCTTCGTTCCGAAGGCTTCGACGTCTCGCTGGACTGGTGGCAGATCGAACTGACCGATGCCATCACCACCTTCAGCGGCCAGGCGATCCTGGACGAGTGCATCCGCAACAACCAGCCGCAGTTCTGCTCGCTCTACACCCGTAACCCGGGTGGCACGGTCAATACCCTGCTGTCCTCGGGCGTCAATGCGAGCCGCATCGACGTCGAGGGCTACGACATGACGATGAATTACCGCCTGCCGGACACCGCATGGGGCAATTTCTCGTTCGTGTGGGACAGCACGTACCTGGCGCGTTACGAGATCGATCAGGACGATAACAACCTGGTGGGCGAGTACGGCGATACCAGCAACTACTGGCGCGTGCGCAGCAACCTGATGACCCGTTGGGAAATGGGCGACTGGGGTGCGACCTGGGCGTCGCGCTATTACTCGCGCCAGGACGAAGACTGCCAGTTCATGGTGGACTACGGCTTCGACGGGTTCTGCTCGGACGAGAACCGCTTCATCGACGATGTCGACGGCAATCCCGTCCAGGCCGCGCAGAACAAGCTGGGCGGCACCACCTATCACGACGTTTCGGTCTACTGGAACGCCCCGTGGAATGCCCGCGTGACCCTGGGTGTCAACAACATCGGCGACAAGGATCCGCCGATCTCGGTACTCGACCTTCGCCAACAGCTTCGACCCGCAGTACGAAGTCCCGGGCCGGTTCCTGTACATGCAGTACAGCCAGCGCTTCTGATCCCACTGGCATGAGCAGTTGCTACGGCCCCGCAAGGGGCCGTAGTTTCATGCGCGATCCAATCCAGGACGAGCCGTGCGCCCGACCCTCTCTCCCGTATTCGCCGTACCTTTCGGGCAGGCCGTGCTCGAGGATCCTGCGTTCAATAGCAGGCTCCGTGACCTGATACTCCAGAGGGAGCCCTCGAGCGCCAATCCCACACCGTCGCTCCAGCTGCATCCGGGCGTGTTCGAGAGCCGCTTCGACTTCTTCTCCTGGCCGGACCGGGATGTCCAACGCCTGCGCGAGTTCTGCTGGACCGCGCTCGCCCAGGTCGTCGGCGACGCCAATGGCTACGCACCGGACGAACTCCAGAAGCTGCAGATCTTTTCCCACACGTGGTTCCACGTCACCCGCAAGCCGGGCTTCACGGTGATGCATACCCATCCCATGGCGTCGTGGTCAGGGGTGTACTGCGTCAGCCCCGGCACCGAGCCTGCGGACCGGCCGGAATCGGGCGTGCTGCGGTTCCATAACCCGCACCATTACAGCGGGTACTTCCTGGACGCCGGGAACGCCCGGCTGCGTCCGCCGTACCACCATGGCAGTTGGAGCGTCAGACTGGCGATGGGCCAGCTGGTGCTGTTTCCGTCGTGGCTGCAGCACGAAGTGTTGCCGTACTACGGCGAGGACGAACGCATTACCGTCGCCTTCAACTGCTGGTTCAAGTAGCCGTCCGGTACGCGCCGCCTCAATGCAGCCCGTGTTGGGCGAGCCTGGAAATCATCGGCGCCAGGTGCTTGCTGTAGGCGTCCACGGCCCGGTCGCGCCCCGGATCGATGGCGCCCCGCGCATCGGCCAGCGAGGCCGTGACGACGTGCCCACCGGGGCGATCCAGCTTCAGCATTCCGTCCTGGAATTCCAGCCCGCAGAACGCCGCAATGCGCCTGACCTCGCCCGCCGGATCCCGTACAAGGGACGGATAGTCCACCTCGTGGATCCGGCCCGGCAGCATCTCTGACCAGAACGCCATCAGGCGGCTGTACTCGGCAAAAAAATCCGCGACCTCCAGCTGGTCGTAGGAATAGGGCGCGGCATCCGAGAACAGCGTCCGGAGGTTCGAGAAACAGGTGGCGGCGGCGGGACGCCTGACATGGAGGAAACGTGCGCCCGGGATCGCCCGCGCGATATATCCGAGCAACTGGAAGTTGGACGGCAGCTTTTCGGCAATGCGCGACCGACCCTTGGCGAGCCACCCTGCGCCGCGACCGTAGCCTTCCGCGACCCCCTCAAGGTGTCCTCGCGCAGCCAGCGCGCGCACCGTGCGTGTATCCAGCACGCCCGGCACGCCGATATCGACCGACTGCCGGAGCTGTTCGGCGAACAGATAGCTCTCACCCGCATCGGCCACGTCGGGATGCGCGCACAGGATGCGCTGCACCAGGGTCGTGCCCGAGCGGTGCATGCCCAGCACGAAGATCGGGGCGCCCCCCGCGCCTGAGATCTCGCTTCGACCGGACGCGGGCCTGATACCGGCGAATCCCTCACGGATCGCATCGAACAGTTCCGATGTCGCGGACGTGTCGTACTTCAGCAGCGCCCGCTTGGCCTGCATTCCTTTCGCCAGTGCTTCCCACGCCTCGTCGTATCGACCCAGGTCATGCAGCGACTTGTGCTGTGCATAGCGCAGGAATACCTCCTGGGCACTCCCCGTGCGCACCATGGCCGCCTGTCGCTCGAGGCGCTGGAGGTGGCTGCCATCCGCATCCTGCCGGCGCAGGTGCGCCAGCATCCAGCTGACGGCCGTGGAGGACGGATCCACCGACAGCGCGTCCTCGTAGCAGGCCTCGGCGCGCTGGCTGTCGCCGGCGAACGCGGCAAGGTTGCCAGCGACATAGAGCAGTTGGGCATGGCGCGGATGACGGGCCCGGCCCGCCTGTGCGAACCGCAGTGCCCGCTCGGGCTCACCGGTCGTCAGCAGCATCATGGCCGCTTCGGCCCAGACCGGCGCCGGTGCCGGCCCGAGAACCTCCGGCGACGACAGGCACTCGTGCAGCGCCTCGTACTCGCAGAACCGCCGCAGCCGCCGCGCGATGCCGAACACCAGTTGCGCGTCGCCGCCGCGGCACGCATGCGCCTTGAGGACGGCCTCGACCGCGGCGCTGTGCCGCCCCTGCGCCGAGCGGGCCTGCGAGAGGCCGTACCAGGCCCAGCCGTCCGTTCCGTCGCGCTGGACGGCGGCCTCGAATATCGCCGCGGCGGCCGCGTGATCACCGCGTGCCAGTGCGGCGTCGCCTTGCGGGTGCAGCGGGCGACCGGTTGGGCTCAAACAGCGTCCTGCGCACCGGCCAGCGACGCCGCGATGCGCCTCTGCTCATGCCGGAGCGTGTCCGGCATCCGCGGCCCGTATTCGTCCAGGTACTCGCCGATGCTGGCGAACTCGGCCTGCCAGCCGGCGGGGTCGTAGCCGAACAGCTTGTCGCGGGCCTCGTCGCCCAGCGTGACGCCGTCGAGGTTGAGGTCGGTCGGCGGCCGGCAGGTGCGCCGATCGGGGTGTCGACCGCGCCGGCCGTGCCCTCGACGCGCCCGATCATCCACTCCAGCACGCGCAGGTTGTCGCCGAACCCCGGCCACAGGAACTTGCCGTCGTCGCCCTTGCGGAACCAGTTGACGTGGAAGATCTTCGGCAGCTTCGCGCCGGCGTGGTCGAACGACAGCCAGTGGGCGAAGTAGTCGGCGAAGTTGTAGCCGCAGAACGGCTTCATCGCCATCGGGTCGCGGCGCATCACGCCGACCGCGCCGGTCGCGGCGGCGGTGGTTTCCGAGCCCATCGCGGCGCCGACCAGCACGCCGTGCGTCCAGTCGCGGGCCTCGAACACCAGCGGCACCAGCGAGGCGCGGCGGCCGCCGAAGACGATCGCGCTGATCGGCACGCCCGCGGGGTTCTCGGCCTCGGGCGAGTAGCTCGGGCACTGCCTTGGCGCTGACGGTGAAGCGCGAGTTGGGATGCGCGGCCGGGCGCTTGGCCGGGTCATACGGTTCGCCGCGCCAGTCGATGGCGGGCTGCTGCCCGTTGTCCAGGCCTTCCCACCACGGCTGGTTGTCGGCGGTGACGCCGACATTGGTGAAGATGGTGTCGCGCTGGATGGCACGCCAGCGCATTGGGGTTGGACTTCTCCGACGTGCCCGGGGCGACGCCGAAGAAGCCGGCTTCCGGATTGATCGCGTACAGGCGGCCGTCCGCGCCCGGGCGCATCCAGCAGATGTCGTCGCCGACCGTCCAGACCTTCCACCCGGCATCGCGGTAGCCCTCCGGCGGGATCAGCATGGCCAGGTTGGTCTTGCCGCAGGCCGACGGGAACGCCGCGGCGATGTAGTGCGTCTCGCCCTGCGGATTCTCGATGCCGAGGATCAGCATGTGCTCGGCCAGCCAGCCTTCCTTGCGCGCCTGGTGGCGAGGCGATGCGCAGCGCGTGGCACTTCTTGCCCAGCAGCGCGTTGCCGCCGTAGCCGGAGCCGTACGACTTGATCGTCAGCTCTTCCGGGAAATGCATGATGAAGCGGCGGTTGGGGTCGAGCTCGCCGTGGAATGCAGGCCCTTCACGAACGTGTCCGCCTCTCGCCGCCAGCGGCGCGCTCAGGCCCTCCTTCTCGATCCGCGCCAGCGCCGGCGCGCCCATGCGGGTCATGATCCGCATGTTGGCGACCACGTACGGGCTGTCGGTGATCTCCACGCCGCAACGCGACAGCGGCGAATCGATCGGCCCCATGCAGTACGGGATCACGTACATCGTGCGGCCGCGCATGCAGCCGTCGAACAGCGCGTCCATCTGCGCATGGCCGTCGGCCGGCGCCATCCAGTGGTTGTTCGGGCCGGCATCGTCCTGCTCGCTGGTGCAGACGAAGGTCAGGTGCTCGACGCGCGCGACGTCGTCCGGGTGCGAGCGGTGCAGCCAGCTGTTGGGGTGGGTCTGTTCGTTGAGCGGCAGCAGCGTGCCGTCGGCCTGCATCTGCGCGATCAGCGCCGTCGTTCTCGGCATCGCTGCCGTCGCACCAGTGGATCGCGTCGGGCCGGGTCAGCGCGGCCACCTCGGCGACCCACGCATTGAGCGCAGTCGAGCCGGCTGCCGGCGCTTCCCGTGGCGGCGGCAGGTCTTGAGAATGTCTTTGGAAATGGCGTTCACGGCAGGACTCCGGTCCACAGGAAGCGGGATCGGGCTGACGGCCTGTGCTATGCGGATACGATCAGGTCACGGGAATCAGGGTGGCCATCATGTGCTCGACGTAGGCCTCGAATTCGTCGTGCTGCATGCGCGCCTGGTGCAGCTGCAGGTTGAGCTGCAGGAAGCCGACATAGGCCGCGTAGGCCAGGCGCGCGCGGTGCTGGGCATCGGTCGCGGCTCAGGCCGGCCTGGCGGAAGGACGCGGTCAGGTAGTCCAGGCGGCGCTCGGACACGCGCCCGATCACCGGCTGCACGGCCGGGTGGTCCAGCGCCTTGAGCAGCTCGGAATAGATGACGTGCGACTTGAATTCGTGCGCGACCAGCGTGGAACAGCGCGCGCAGGCGCTCGCGCGGGTCGGGGATGGCCTCGAGCTGGCCGAACACGGTTTCCTGCTCGACCTTTTCCCAGCGCTCCAGCGCGGCCGACCAGCAAGGCGTCGCGCGAGGGGAAGTGCCAGTAGAAGCTGCCCTTGGTCACGCCCAGGCGGCGTGCCAGCGGCTCCACCGCCACCGCGGCAACGCCCTGTTCGGCGATCAGGTCGAGGGCGGCCTGCGCCCAGTCCTCGGCGCTCAGGCGGCCGTTGCGTTCGGTCTTGGGGGCACTGGCTGGCGTCATAGGTTGCAAGTGTAACATCCATACGTCAGCGGGCGGGGACGGTATGCGGGCCGCCGGTCGGGCTGTTCACATGAAGCGGTGGCCGCCAGCCACAGCCATTCCGGCCCGGTTGACAGCGGGCTGCGGACCTTACCATACTCGAGCGTATGTTGAAGCGTGTGCGGCAGGCCGGCATTGTTTGCCGGATGCCGTATCCGTCACGGCCGCGTGATTAACCTGTCGTCACTGCCCCCGCCTGATCGGCGGCACCCGCCGCTGGAGCGCCGTCCATGAGCATCGTCGTCCCTTTCCTCGCCCTCTCTGCTGGTCGGCGCCTTCGCCGCCTATCACCGGCTGCGGCTGGCGGTCTGGGCCGCGATCACCGCCACCCTGCTGGTCGCGTGCTGGCTGCTGGGCGCCAACCCCACCGCCACGCTCGTGGCCGCGCGTGATCGTCGCGCTGATCGCGGTGCCGCTGCTGCTGCCGCAGCATCCGCAAGCCGCTGATCACCGCGCCGCTGCTGAAGCTTCTACACGCAAGATCCTGCCGCCGCTGTCGGAGACCGAGCGCATCGCGCTGGAAGCCGGCACGGTCGGCTTCGAGGGCGAGCTGTTCTCCGGCAACCCCGACTGGAACGAGCTGCTGGACCAGCCCAAGCCGCAGCTGACCGCCGAGGAGCAGGCCTTCCTCGACGGCCCGGTGGAAGAGCTGTGCCGGATGACCAACGACTGGGAAATCACCCACGTCCACGCCGACCTGCCGCCGGAGCTGTGGGACTTCATCAAGAAGAACAGGTTCTTCGGCATGATCATCCCCAAGGAATACGGCGGCCTGGGCTTCTCGGCGCTGGCGCACCACAAGGTGATCCAGAAGCTGGCCTCGATCTCCTGCGTGGTCAGCTCCACCGTCGGCGTGCCCAACTCGCTGGGCCCGGCCGAACTGCTGATGCACTACGGCACCCAGGAGCAGAAGGACTACTACCTGCCGCGCCTGGCCGATGGCCGCGAAGTGCCCTGCTTCGGCCTGACCGGCCCGTTCGCCGGCTCCGATGCGACCTCGATCCCCGACTACGGCATCGTCTGCAAGGGCGAGTGGAACGGCGCGCAACGTGCTCGGCGTCAAGCTGACCTTCGACAAGCGCTACATCACGCTGGCGCCGGTCGCCACGCTGATCGGCCTGGCCTTCCGCATGTACGACCCGGACGGCCTGCTCGGCGACACGCGCGACATCGGCATCACCCTGGCGCTGCTGCCGCGCGACACCCCCGGCGTCGAGATCGGCCGTCGCCACTTCCCGCTCAACTCGCCCGTTCCAGAACGGCCCGATCCAGCGGCAAGGACGTGTTCATCCCGCTCAGCCAGCTGATCGGCGGCGTGAAGACTACGCCGGCAAGGGCTGGCAGATGCTGATGGAGTGCCTGTCGATCGGCCGCTCCATCACCCTGCCCTCCACCGCCAGCGGCGGCGCCAAGATGGGCGCGGTGGTCACCGGCGCGTACGCGCGCATCCGCAAGCAGTTCGGCCTGTCGATCGGCCGCTTCGAGGGCGTCGAGGAAGCGCTGGCCCGCATCGGCGGCAAGGCCTACGCGATCAGCGCGCTGTCGCAGGCCACCGCCGCGGCGGTCGACGCGCGGCGAGCTGCCGGCGGTGCCGTCGACCATCGCCAAGTACCACTGCACCGAGATGGGCCGCGAAGCTGGCGCAGGACGTCATGGACATCCTCGGCGGCAAGGGCATCATCCTGGGGCCGCGCAACTTCGCTCGGCCGCTCCTGGCAGGCCTCGCCGATCGCGATCACGGTCGAGGGCGCCAACATCATGACGCGCAGCCTGATGATCTTCGGCCAGGGCGCGATCCTGTGCCATCCGTGGGTGATGAAGGAAATGAAGGCCGCCGACCCTGCCCGACCCGGACGAGCGCCTGCGCGAGTTCGACCGCAACCTGTTCGGGCACATCGGCTTCGCCATCTCCAACGCGGTGCGCTCGTTCTGGTTCGGCCTGACCGGCGCGAAGCTTCGGCGCGGCGCCGGGCGACGCCTATACGCGCCGCTACTACCGCAAGCTCGACCGCTACTCGGCGGAGCTGGCGCTGATGGCCGACACCTCGATGCTGCTGCTGGGCGGCAAGCTGAAGTTCAAGGAGTCGCTGTCGGGCCGCCTGGGCGACGTGCTCAGCCAGCTCTACATCACCAGCGCGATGCTCAAGCGCTACGAGGACGAGGGCACGTCCGGTGGCCGACCAGCCGCTGCTGGCCTGGGCCTTCCACGACGCCGTGCACAAGATCGAGCTCGCGCTGTCGGGCGCGCTGCGCAACTTCCCGATCCGTCCGGTCGGCTGGCTGCTGTGGGCGCTGGTGTTCCCGCTGGGGCCGCCGCGCGCAGCCGCCGAGCGACCGCCTGGGCCACAAGGTGGCGTCGCTGCTGATGTCGCCGAACGAGGCGCGCGACCGCCTGGGCGCGGATGCGTTCCTGACCCCGTGCGGCCAACAACCCCGCCGGCCGCATCAACAGCTACCTGCAGAAGGTGGTGCTGGCCGAGCCGGTGGAGCGCAAGTTCCTCAAGGCGCTGAAGAACACGCGACATCGAGGCGCTGGATTTCGCCGCGCAGCTGGACGAAGGCGTGCGCGAGGGCTGGATCACCGCGCGAGGAGCGCGCCCAGCTGGAAGAGCTGCGCGAGATGACGCTGGATACGATCAGCGTGGACGACTTCGAGGCCGACGAATTGCGCGCGGCCGGCTACCGTCCGCACCACGGGCAGGACCGCGCGGCCGCCTGAGGAAGGCGGACACAGGGCAACACGCAAGACGGCGGAGATTCTCCGCCGTCTTCGTTTCGAAGAGGGGGACGGCCGTCAGCGACACCGGTTACGAGTGGCCGGTGGCCGTCGACGTGCGCGACACCTCGGGCGACGCGGTCGTGCGCGCACCCATCGGCATGCAGATTTCTCCCCGGCAGCGCTATTGCCAGCCGGGCGGTGCGTGCGGCAATCCGGCCTCAGGGACCCGGCCGCTCCGCGCGCAGCGTCAGCCGCGAGACTTCCGGCGGTACGCCGAAGCGGATCGGCAGGATGCTGGTGCCTATGCCGGGCGACACGAACAGCTGGCGGCCGTCCTCGATGAAATGGCCCTTGGGATATCGCCCGTCGACCTTGCCCCACAGGCCGGGTGCGCCGAGGCCGGGGAACGCGATCTGTCCGCCGTGCGTATGCCCGGCCACAACCAGCGATGCCCGCGCCGGCATGTCCGGAAACACGTTGGGGTTATGGGTGATCGCCAGCACGGGGCGGTCATCGTCCACGGCGGAGAACGCACGGTCGATGTCGTGCGGCGCCTCCCACAGGTCGCCCACGCCGACCACCCACAGATCGCAATCCGCCAGGCGCGTTCGTGCGGCCTGGTCCTCCAGGACGATGACACCGGCGGACTCGAACGCCGCGCGCACCCGCGCCCCGTCCTTCCACCAGTCGTGGTTGCCCAGCACCGCATACACCGGCTTGCGTGCGGTCAGCGGGCGCAGGTGCGTGGCGATGACGTCGGCGGGGATGTACGTGCCCAGGAACACGCTGAGGATCACGTAGTCGCCGGCCATCAGCACGGCCTGGGCGTCGCTTTCGATCAAACGCTCCACCAGCCGGTCCAGCTTGTCCAGGCCGTTGTGCGGCGAGCCGGTGTGCAGGTCGGCGATGACGTCCACCCGCAGGCCGTCGCACTCCGCCGGCCAGGCCGGAAGCCCGAAGGCGTAGTCGCGCATCACCAGCGAACGCGGCTCCCACACGCAGCCCCACACCAGGAACACCACCACCAGCACCGCGAGGATGCGTGCGCTCCAGCGCAGCCGCCAACGCCGGGGGCGCGGGTGTGGCGTCATCCGGCGCCACGTCCGGCACGTGCGTGCCAGGCGGCCAGCACCTCGGCCTCGCGCTGCGGCGACAGCCCCGCCTTGGGCACATCCCGGCGCTCGGCCGGCAGCGCCCGCCACCACAGCAGCGTGTCGCGCACCGTGGTTTCAAGCGGGCGATACCGGAGGCCGGCGGCCTGCGCGCGCGAGGTGTCGACGCGACCGAAGCCGGCGTACTCGCCTTCGGCCGGAATCCACACCGGCATGTCCTGCCACGGACGGACACCCTGCCCGGCAAGGAACGCCGCCGGCACCCACGTCAGCGACGACACCGCCCCGGGCGGCTGCGGACAGGGCGCGCGGATGCACTGGATGTCGTTGAGGTCGCGCGCCACGGCCTGGCTGGCGGCCAGCAGCGCGCCCATCGTCAGCGAACCGGCCGGCGCGTCGGCATTGAACACGCCGAACGTGCGCTGCTCGATCAGGTGCAGCAGGAACGCGGCCAGGTCGCGCACGTCGATGAACTGGGTCGGGTCGGCAGGCGTGCCCGGCGCGAGGATCTCGCCGCCGCGGTCGGCGCGGGCCGGCCAGTAGGTGAAGCGGTCGGTGGTATCGCCCGGACCGACGATCAGGCCCGGTCGCACCACGGTCACGCGCCCGGGAATGGCGCGCTGTGCGGCCTGCTCGGACAGCGCCTTGAGCGGCCCGTAGGTCTGGCCGGTGATCTCGGTGACGGTCGGGTCGGGGATCGTCGCCAGCGGCGCGTCCTCGTCCATGCCCGGCACCGAGGTATCGGCGTAGACCGAGATGGTCGAGACGATCAGGTACTGGCCCACGCGCGGCCCCAGCAGGCCGGCCGAGCGCGTGACATCACCCGGGAGGTAGGCCGAGGTGTCGAGCACCGCGTCCCAGCGGCGCTCGCCTTCCAGCGCGGACAGGTCGGACTTGCGGTCGCCGCGCAGCTGTTCGACGTCCCCGAACGCTTCGCCGCTGAAGCGCTGCGGGTTGCTCTTGCCGCGGTTGAACAGCGTGAGGCGATGGCCGGCCGCGCGCGCGGCCTCGACGAAGTGCGGGCCGAGGAAGCCGGTTCCGCCCAGCACCAGGATGTCCAGGCCGCGCCGCTGCGCAAGGCCGGCGGCGCCTGTGGCCGGACCGCTGGCACACCCTGCAAGCGGGCCGAGGGCGGCGGTCACGGCGCCGGCCAGGCCGGCGATCAGCACACTGCGGCGGGAGGGCTGCATCGTCGGGCTCCGGGTTCGGGTGGAAGGCTGCACTGTCAGGGCTGCCGTGCCGGGCAACATCGGCCGAAGGTCACGGCGCCGCCGGCGCGGGCGCCACGGCGGCAGGCGCGCGCTCGACCCGCCGTGCCACGCGCCAGCCCAGCACGCCGGACGTCGCCGCCGCCAACGCCGCGAGGCCGGCAAACCCCGACACGCCAACACCAATACTGCGAAGGGCATTCATCGACAGCGCCACGCCCAGGTCGCCGAACCGCCACACCGCGGTATCGACCACGTTCTGTGCCCTTGTAGCGCATGTTGCGCGGCACGCGGGTGTACAGGCTGTGGCGCGCCGGCTCGGCCATGCCGTAGGCCAGCCCGCGGCTGACGATCAGGCGCCGACGGCCACCGCCGGCATCGCACCGACCAGCGGCGCGTGCGGATCGTCGCGAACACCACCACCAGTCCAGCGCGAGCGTGCTCGACCAGCGCCCACACCGCGATCACCGGGCCCGGCCCCCAGCGCGGCAGCAGCCAGCGCGTCAGTGTGAGCTGCACGATCACGGTCAGCAGGTTGGCGGCCAGGTCCACGTCGGCGGCGAAGCGCGTGCGCGACACCGCATCAGGAACGTCGCGCCGGAATAGTCGGCCACCAGCGCGTAGTTGACCGTGCCGATGCCGTCGGCCAGCAGCAGCAGCACCGCCATGCCGCGCATGAACGGGTCGGCGAAGACCTGCCTCAGGCCGTCCAGCATGCCGCCGCCGATCGCCGCCTCGTGGCCCGGCCTCGTGCCGGCGCTCGCCGTGCACGCGTGCCCAGCGCCCCAGCACACCACGCACACCATCGCCACGCCCAGCAGCGCCGCCGACACCACCAGCAGCGGCGCCACGCCGATCACGCCGACCAGCGCGCGCGTCAGCGCCGGCCCGGCCACCGCGCCCAGCCGTGCCGGCCACGGCGATGACCGGGAACAGGCGCCGCGACTGCTCCTCGCTCCAGATGTCGGACATGAAGCTCCAGAACACCGACACCACGAACAGGTTGAACACGCTGACCCAGACGAAGAACACCGTGCCCAGCGCGCGCGGGCCCAGCAGGCCCGCGTGGGTGAACAGCGGCACGAACGCCGAGCAGGCAGGCGATGAAGAACAGCGTACACCACCGGCACCACCACCCGGCGCGGATAGCGCGCCACCAGCGCGGCGAACACCGGCGTCAACGCCAGCGTGGCCAGGAAGGTGGCGCGCGTAGAACCAGGGCAGCTGCGTGGAGCCGACCGCGGCCGACAGCTGCTCGCGCACCGGCCGCACCACGTAATACGCGGCCAGCACGCAGAAGAAGTAGACGAACGACAGCGCGACCGCCGCGCCATTCGCCCGCGTGGACGCGCCCGCGGATCGGCGTGCGCATGGCTCGCCATGCGGACTGCCAGCGCTCAGCGCGCACGGTATCCGATGCACTGCAACATCGCCAGCGCGCGGCAGCCGCACGCGGCACGCTGCAGCCGCTCGGCGCACGACGCACGCCACGAGCATTTGCTCTAGCCCCGGCGGCTAGCTTCGCCGCATCGCCTGCAACGCAGCGGCTGGCGACGTGTACGACTACATCATCATCGGCGCCGGCTCCGCCGGCTGCGTGCTGGCCAACCGCCTGTCCGAAGACCCCGACGTCAAGGTGCTGCTGCTGGAAGCCGGCCCGCGCGACTGGCATCCCTTCATCCACATGCCCGCCGGCCTGGCCAAGCTGGTCGACCACAAGGGCGTGAACTGGAACTACGACACCGCGCCCGAGCCGCAGCCTCGACAACCGCACGCCTGTGGTGGCCGCGCGGCAAGGTGCTGGGCGGCTCCAGTTCGATCAACGCCATGTGCTACATCCGCGGCGTGCCGGCCGACTACGACGACTGGGCGGCCGCTCGGCGCCGACGGGCTGGGACTGGAACAGCGTGCTGCCCTACTTCAAGCGCAGCCGAACGCAACGCGCCGCGGCGGCGACGCGCTGCATGGCGGCGACGGCCCGCTGTACGTGTCCGACCTGCGCTACGTCAATCCGCTGTCGCAGGTGTTCATCGACGCCGGCGCAGCAGGCCGGGCTTCCCGCGCAATCACGACTTCAACGGCCCGCGCAGCCAGGCGTCGGGCCTGTACCAGGTCACCCAGAAGGACGGCGCGCGCTGCTCGTCGGCGGTGGCCTACCTGCAACCCGGCGCGAGCGCGGCCAACCTGCACGTGCATCACCGGCGCGCATGGTCAGCCGCATCACCTTCGACGGAGCAGCGGCCCGCGCCAACGGCGTGGCCTACGCCGCCGGCGGCCAGGCCTTCCACCAGCGCCGCCGCGCGCGAAGTGCTGCTGTGCGGCGGCGCGATCAATTCGCCGCAGCTGCTGATGCTGTCGGGCATCGGCCCGGCCGATGCACCTGCGCCGGCACGGCATCGACGTGGTCGCCGACGCGCCGCAGGTCGGCGCGCAACCTGCAGGACCACCTCGACATCTGCACGCTGCAGCATTCCACCCAGCGCGTCACCTACGACCGCGTCGGCGACATGCCGGATCGCGTTCGACTATTACCTGCGCGGCCACAGCGGCCCGGGCACCAGCAACATCGCCGAGGCCGGCGGCTTCCTGCGTTCGCCGCTGGCGCCCGACGAGCGCGCCGACATCCAGCTGCATTTCGTGCCGGCGATGCTCGACGACCACGGCCGCAACCGCCTGCCGGGCGACGGCTACACCCTGCACGCCTGCTTCCTGCGCCCGCGCAGCCGCGGCCGCATCTCGCCTGGCCAGCGCCGAGCGCCGGCCGACAAGCCGCGCATCGAGGCCAACTACCTGCAGCGACGCGGACGGCTTCGACCTGAAGATGATGGTGGAGTGCGCCAAGGCTCTCGCGCGAGCTGCTCGCGCAGACGGCCTTCGACGCCTATCGCGGCGCGCCGATCTTCCCGCGCGCGCAACGACCTGACCGACGCCGAACTGGTCGCCTTCATCCGCGCCAAGGCCGAAACCGTCTACCACCCGGTCGGCACCTGCCGCATGGGCAGCGACGACGGCGCCGTGGTCGATCCGCAGCTGCGCGTGCGCGGCGTGGAAGGCCTGCGCGTGGTCGATGCCTCGGTGATGCCGACCCTGATCGGCGGCAACACCAATGCGCCGACGATCATGATCGCCGAGCGCGCGGCGGACCTGATCCGCGGCGACACGCCTGCAGCCTGACGTCAGACGTTTTCCAGCATCGGCGGCAGCGGGCAATGCAGCACGCCGCAGATCGTGCGCAGCAGTTCGGCCTCGGCCACGCTGACGCGGCCGTCGTGGTGGCCGCGGTACCGCTTCCACCAGGAGCTGCTTGGCCAGCGGGTCCAGGCGGTCCAGCGCCTCCCAGCCGCCGTCCAGGGCGAGCACGCCGTCCGCGGGCGGCGTGTAGGCGACGTGCGCGCGGGCAGCATGCGCTGCATCGCGCAAGGTAGGCGTGGCGGCCGCTCGCCAGTCGGCGTGGCCGGCATGCGCGACCACCGCCAGCAGCGTGGCGATCTTCGCTGCTGCACCGCTGACGGTCTTGCGCCGGCCGAACCGCGCATGGCGGGAGGGGTCCAGCGACTCGCGCACCTGCACGGTCAGCAGGCGGCCGAGGCAATACTCGAACAGCGATACCTTGCCGTCGGCATACGTCATCGCGTGCACCGTGTCCAGGAAGGCGTCCAGCTCCGGCCGTGGCCGCAGGCGCAACACCGGAAAGGCCAGTGCCGCCAGCGGCAGGCGCAGCAGCGGGTGCAGGGCTCAAGTCGGCGGCTGTTGCGCGCGCTCGGCACTGGGTCGGCGACGGCTTCGCCCAGGCGCGCGGCGATCTCGATGCGCTGCCGGCCGCGATGTCGGGTCCTGGTCCAGCAACAGCCCAAGCACCAGCGGCATCACGCCCTCGCGCTGCGCGGCCATGCGCCGCAGCGACTCGGGAATACCCGCGGCAATGGCGTCGGCGCGGCGGTAGTCGTCCGCGCCGGGATGCCCCACCTGCGCGACGACCATTGGCGGCGTCAGGCGACGTTCGCTGCCAGTCCACCACCGCCATGAATCGGCCGAGCACGCCGTCCAGCGCACCCTGCGAGCGAGAGAGCTCGGCCATCGCCGCCGGATCCCCGGGGCTGGCCTTGGCCGCCGACAGCCCTGCCTGCGCCGCGCCGCGCGCGGCGACGACGGCTTCGAGCGTTTCGCGCTCGTGCGTGAGGTAGGCCCTGGCGGTTTCCACCAGGTTGGGGACCAGATCGAAGCGGCGCTGCAGCTGCACGTCGATCTGCGCGAACGCATTGCGGTACGCGTTCCGGGCGCGACCAGCCCGTTGTACAGCGTCACCCAGCCACGCCACGACGAGTGCGACGAATGCCAGCAAAATCATGAAGCTGAACATGATTGCTCCCCTATCCCAACTCGAAAATCGGCGTTATGATCGATCGCGAGTCAGCATACGCAGGGCCTGCGACCCATGAAAGACGACGCCACCCCGCGACAGCGCGGTATTGGCGCATCGGCGCTACCGCCGTGCTCCTCACCCTTACCCTCGGTTCGACGGCGCAGACGCCCGGTGCCGCCAGCGATCGTGTCGCGCACGCGCCAACGCCGCCACACTCGCTCGCCGGCACCAGGCGCCAGTCGCCCCGGCGCGCCAGCCGCGGGTGCCGCTGGCCGACGGCTTCGATGTCCGGCTGTTCGAGGCCGCCGCGCAGCAACTGGTCGCCGACCAGCGCGTGCCTGGCCTGTCGATGGCCATCGTCTACAACGGCCGCGTGCTGTCCGCGCGCGGCTACGGCATCACCGACGTGCAGGCGGCCGAGCCGGTCGATGCACACACCGTGTTCCGGCTGGCCTCGCTGTCCAAGGGCTTTGCCGGCACGCTGGCCGGCGTGCTGGTCAACGACGGCTCCATCCGCTGGGACAGCCGGTTGACGCAGTACATGCCGCAGTTCCGCCTGAAGGACCCCACTGCCGCCGAGCGCATCACCGTCGCCGACGTGCTCAGCCACCGCGTCGGCCTGCGCAACCACACGCTCGACCGCGACCTCGAGCAGTACGTCGATTACCGCACCCTGACCCGCCGCTTGGCCGATGCGCCGCTGAGCTGCCAACCGGGCACCTGCTACGGCTACCAGAACATCGCCTTCAGCCTGATCGGCGACGTGGTGTTTGCCGCCACCGGCACGTTCTACTCCCAGGCGGTGCAGCGTCGCCTGTTCAAGCCGCTGGGCATGAACGACGCCAGCCTCGGGCTGGACGGCATCAAGTCCAGCCCGCGCTGGGCCCGCCCGCACGTGCGCACCCGCGGCGGCTGGGTATCGGTAACGCCCAAGCCGACCTATTACGAAGTCGCTCCGGCCGCCGGCGTCAACGCCAGCGCCAGCGACATGGCGCAGTGGCTGATCGCCCAGACCGGCCACCGCCCCGACGTGCTGCCGGCCCCGCTGCTGGCCACCCTGCATTCGCCGCTGGTCGACACGCCCGGCGAGATCCGCAGTTCGGCCTGGCGCCGTGAGCGCCTGAGCGGCCGGTTATGGGCTGGGCTGGCGCGTCTACAACTACTCCGGCCAGCCGCTGGTCTTCCACGGCGGCGCCGTGCAGGGGTACCGCGGCGCGATCGCGATGCTGCCCGACCGCGATTTCGGCGTAGCCCTGATGTGGAATGGCGAGAGCGCCGCGCCCTCGGGCCTGATGCCCACCATCCTGGATCGCGCGATCGGCCTGTACTCGGGTGACCGCTGGCTGGATATCGACTTCGAGGAAGCCACCCAGTTGGCGCAGTCCAGCGACGGCCAGCTGCTGGACGATGCCGGCAGCAGCGCCGGGCGTTCGACGGCTTCGCCGGAGTAAGCGCAAGCACCGTCCGGCCCGCGCGTGCGGGCCCGGCCACCGTCGCGTGGCGTGCTGCGTTGCAAGCGCGAGGAGATCGTGAGCCTATGGCTCTGCCCCTTGCGCGTTGCGACTCACGTCGCTCCTCCCGGGGATCCACCTTGCGCGGCACCGTACCGCCATCGGGCGTGCCGGCGACTGAAGCCATGCCCGGCGACAGGCGCCGGTCAAACCCATCGCCCATAAAAAACTCCCTCCCCGCCTGGGCTGCGGGGAGGGAGCGGATGACAGCGGTTTCGTTATCGGGTCGTGCTCAGATCATCGGTGCGGGCGTGGCCGGCATCGCAGTCGGCGCGGACTTCCGGGCCGGACGCTTGCTTGCCTTGCGCGCTTCCGGCTTCTTGGCAGCGGCCTTCTTGGCCGGCGCCTTCTTCGCAGCCGCCTTCTTGGCCGGCCTTGGCAGCGGCCTTCTTCACCGTCTTCTTGGCAGCGGCCTTCTTGGCCGGACGCTTGGCGGTCTTCTTGGCGGCCTTCTTCACCGTCTTCTTGGCGGCGGCCTTCTTGGCCGGACCTTGGCGGTCTTCTTGGCGGCCTTCTTCACCGTCTTCTTGGCGGCGGCTTCTTGGCCGGCTTGGCGGTCTTCTTGGCGGCCTTCTTCACCGTCTTCTTGGCGGTGGCCTTCTTGGCTGACCTTCTTGGTGCAGCCTTCTTCGTCGCCTTCTTGGCGGTGGCCTTCTTGGCAGCGGACTTCTTCGCGACCTTCTTCGCGGCAGCTTTCTTCGTCGCCTTCTTGGCGGCGGGTTTCTTCTTCGCAGCTTTCTTCATGGCCATGGGATGGCTCCTCGTCAGTGGTCTATCGGGGTGTAGCCCAGTACAACCAGTACCGCGGGCGAGCCCGCAGCCAACCGCCGGCGCATGGCAACGCGCCGGAGCGGATCACGTACACGCCGTGGAGGCGTGGTGGGACAGCCGTCATGGACGGGCCCCGCATGCAGGAAACCCGGCCCGCCTCGTCGGCAGTCCGGGTTTCGTTTGAAGTGTCGTGCAGCGCGATGGCGGGCCGTAACCGCGCGAGGGCCATCGGCACCGGTTTTTTCGAAGGGGGCAGAACGCCCACGTCCACCGTTTTGAATGTCCGGGCGGAGCTGGATTGAGTACCGCGCGTTGTCGCGTTGATTCGTGTCACTCGCTTCCGCGGGAACCGTTGGTTGCGCGAAACCTAATCACGCCTTTTCTGGGTGTCAACACACCGACGGAACTTTTTTTCTGCAACGTCCGGCCGCATGTTCCGCACTGGCCCTGCAAACGCCTCAGGCCTGCATCGCCATGCACGTCGCCTGCATGCGCCACGCAATCAATAAGATGCCTGCACGCCTTTGTTTCCAATGCCTCCAGGAAATGGACATTTATTGACCACTCCGCGCCGTGGCTGTTTTTTAGCCACACCCTGCGGGTATGCCCCACGCGTGCAAGCGCCGGGCACGCGTGACTCCCGCGTGGAGGAAGTCGCCCGTTTTCGCGCTGCACAAGCGTTTTTGCGCAGAAAAATACGCCCTCGCCGTCAGCCACGCGTCGCCCCGATGCCCCGTACGCACCCATGCCGCCGCCTCCTCAGCGCCGTCTGCCGACATCCGCAGCGATCGGGATGGCCCAAAAAAAACCGGCCGCGCGAGGCGGCCGGTCGGGATCGGAAGGGAACGTGACTCAGTGGTCCTCGTCCTCGAGCAGTTCGGCGTAGTCGTCGGGCGCCGAGCAGTTCGTTGAGCTGGTCGGGCTCCTCGATCTCCAGCACGAAGATCCAGCCCTCGCCGTAGGCGTCCTCGTTGATCGTCTCGGGCTTGTCGGCCAGCGCGGCGTTGACCTCGACGACCTTGCCGGTGACCGGGCTGTACACGTCCGACGCGGCCTTCACCGACTCCACCACCGCGCAGGCGTTGCCGGCCTCGACGCGGTCGCCGACGTTGGGCAGCTCGACGTACACCAGGTCGCCGAGCAGGCCCTGGGCGTGGTCGGAGATGCCGACGGTGACCTTGCCGTCGCCTTCGACGCGGGCCCACTCGTGGGACTTCAGGAACTTCAGGTCGCCGGGGATCTCGCTCATGGGTGTGCTCCGGTAGCTGCTGCGGGTCGTGCGGGAAAGGTGGCGGCATAGTGTAGCGAGGCGCGGGCGGCGGTGTCAGGCGCGCTCATCAGCACGCCGTCCTGCGGCTGGCCGTCGCGCACGAACGGGAACTTGCACCACGCGCACCGGCACTTCGCGTGCCGCGGATGTCGACGCGCACGCCGTCGCTGCCCAGCGGCATGTCGCCGGCCGGCACGCGCGCGAAGGCGATCGCCTTGCCCAGCGTCGGCGAGAACGTGCCGGACAGGATCTCGCCCTCGCCGTGCGGCGGTCAGCACCTTCTGGCCGTGGCGCAGCACGCCCTTCTCGTCCATCACCAGGCCGACCATCTGGCGCGGCGCGCCGGCCGCCTTCTGCGCTTCCAGCGCGGCGCGGCCGATGAAGTCGCGGCCCTCGTCCAGCGCCACCGTCCAGGCCAGCGCCGCTTCGTACGGCGAGACCGTGTCGTCCATGTCCTGGCCGTAGAGGTTCATGCCGGCCTCCAGGCGCAGCGTGTCGCGCGCGCCCAGGCCGGCCGGCTTGACGCCGGCGCCGAGCAGCGCGTTCCAGAACGCGACGGCCTGCGTCCTCGCGGCACGACGATCTCGAAGCCGTCCTCGCCGGTGTAGCCGGTGCGGGCGACGAACAGCGGCATGCCGTCGCCGTGCTGCGCCTCGCCGGCGACGAACTTGCCGAGCTTGCCGACGCGCGCGCGGTCGGCCTCGCGCAGCAGGCCGATGACCTTCTCGCGCGCGGTCGGGCCCTGCACCGCGACCATCGCCGAAGTCGGGGCGCTCGGTGACCTGCGACGTCGAACGCCTCGGCCTGCTCGCTCGATCCACGCCAGGTCCTTCTCGCGGGTGGCGGCATTGACCACCAGGCGGAAGAACGTCCTCGTCCATGAAGTAGACGATCAGGTCGTCGATGACCCCGCCGCTGCTCGTTGAGCATGCAGGTGTACAGCGCCTTGCCCGGCTTCTTGCAGCTTGTCGACCGAGTTGGCGACCAGCTGGCGCAGGAACTCGCGCACGCGCGCGCCGCTGCAGGTCGACCACGGTCATGTGGCTGACGTCGAACATGCCGGCGTCGCGGCGCACCTGGTGGTGCTCCTCGATCTGCGAGCCGTAGTGGATCGGCATGTCCCAGCCGCCGAAGTCGACCATCTTGGCGCCGAGCGCGCGGTGGGTGTCGTTGAGGATGGTCTTGCGGGTCATGGCCGGCCTTGGGTGCGTGGGGCCGGCGATTATCCCAGATGGCGCGGCGGGCGTTCGACGCTACGCATGCGCATGGTTGCTCGACCGACCAGGCACCCCGGGCCGACCCGTCAGCCGTGCGCCGGCTCCACCCGCAACGTCATGCCGTCGATGAGACCACGCGCACCACCGTGCCCACCGGCATGTCCGGGCCGGCCACGTCAAAAAGGCGTCGCCGATCTTGACCCGGCCGCGGCCGTCGACGATGGCGCGTTCCAGCGGCCCCACCCAGCCGACCAGCTGCTGGCCCCGGCGGTTGAGTCAGGGCGGTCGCTCTGGCGCTCGTGCCCGCGGCCGCGGAACCAGCTGCGGTAGACCTGGATGGAGACGAAGCTGAGCACGACGAACGCAGCGACCTGCGCCAGCACCGGCAGCCCGGGCATCACCAGCACCATCACGAACACCACGGCCGCGGCGATGCCCAGCCACAGCATGAAGGCGCCGGGCGCCAGCGCCTCGGCCGCGAACAGCAGCAGCGCCACCGCCGCCCCAGTCACCGCCTGCCAGTCCCAGCGCATGGCTCAGCCCCCCATGCGCGGCGGTCACGCGGCGGCGCGGCGCCTGGCCGCTCGCCTGCTGATCCAGCGCCTCCTTGGCCAGCTCGGCGATGCCGGCGATGCGAGCCGATCACGCCGGCCGACTCCATCGGCATCATCACGAACTTCTGGTTCGGCGCCGTCGGCCAGCTCCTTGAACGCCTCGATGTACTTCTGCGCGACGAAGTAGTTGATCGCCTGCACGTTGCCGCTTGGCGATCGCGTCGCGAGACCATCTGCGTCGCCTTGGCCTCGGCCTCGGCCAGGCGCTCGCGCGCCTCGGCCTCGCGGAAGGCGGCTTCCTTGCTGGCCTTCGGCCTCCAGGATGGCGGCCTGCTTCTCGCCCTCGGCGCGCAGGATCTCGGACTGGCGGGAGCCCTCGGCTTCGAGGATCGCGGCGCGCTTGCTCGCGTTCGGCCTTCATCTGCCGCGCCATCGAGTCGATCAGGTCGCGCGGCGGCTGGATGTCCTGGATCTCGATGCGGTTGACCTTGATGCCCCACGGGTTGGTGGCCTGGTCGACCACGCCCAGCAGCTGCGCGTTGATCGTCTCGCGCTTGGACAGCGATTCGTCCAGGTCCATCGAACCGATCACGGTGCGGATGTTGGTCTGCACCAGCGCGATCGTCGCCAGCTCCAGGTTGGACACCTCGTAGGCGGCCTTGGCCGCGTCCAGCACCTGGAAGAACACCACGCCGTCCACCTTCACCACCGCGTTGTCCTTGGTGATGACGTCCTGGCTGGGCACGTCCAGCACCTGCTCCATCATGTTGACCTTGCGGCCCACGCCATAGATCACGGGCATCAGGAAGTGCAGGCCCGGCTCATGCGTGTGGGTGTACTTGCCGAAGCGCTCGACCGTCCACTCGTAGCCCTGCGGCACCATGCGCACGGTCTTGAACAGGATGACGATGCCGGCGACCAGCAGCACCAGGCCACGAAACCGGTCTCGAACATCCATTGAGTTACCCTCCCGGTCCCTGATGCGCCGGAGTATAGGCGGCTCGGCCCCGGGCCGGCTGCGACGGCTTTCGCCGCGCCGTGCCTCGCATCCATGGACGACCGACGATGCCGCCCAGCTTCAAGCTTCGCCATCGACGTGCCCGACACCCTGCTCGCCCGCGCGCGCGCCGGCGAGCGCGGGGCGTTCGAGCAGCTCTATCGCCGGTTCGAGCGCCCGGTGTTCACCCTGGCGCTGCGCATGCTGGCAGCCAGGGCGCCGCGCGCGAGGAGGCGGCCGACGTGCTGCAGGACACCATGCTCAAGCTGTTCCACCGGATCGGCGATTTCCGCGGCGCACGGCGCGGGCAGGCGCCCTTCTGGGGCTGGCTGCGGCAGATCGCGGTCAACGAGTCGCTGATGCGTCTGCGCGCCCGCCGCAAGCAGCAACCGGGACGTCGCGCTCGAGAGCGAGGAGTGGCTGGAAGACCGCGCCCCGCCTCCACTGCTGCGGCCGATGCCGCACAGCTGCAGCGCGCACTCGACGCCCTGCCCGACGCCACCCGCAGCGTGCTGTGGCTGTACCACGCCGAGGGCTACACCCATGACGAGATCGCCGCGCTGATGAACCGCACGGCGAGCTTCTCGAAATCGCAGCTCGCGCGCGGCACCCGTCGCCTGCGCCAGTTGCTCGAGCCCGCCGACGCGCGGGCCGGAGGACACGCCCATGCCTGACGCCGACCGTTTCCCGCCCGACCTGCCCGGCACCGCGCCTGCCGACTGGTCGGCCGCCTTTGCCGCACTCCCGCCGGTGACGCCGCCGCACGGCGGCTGGGACCGCATCACTGCCCGGCTGCCTGCGCCGCGTGCCCGCGCCAAGTGGCCGCTGTGGCTGGCCACCGCCGCGAGCCTGGCGCTGGTGGCGGGCCTGCCTCTGACGATGCGCCAGTCGCCTGACGGCTCGGACCCGACACCGGCGTCCAGCGCGGCGCTGCCGCCCGAGGTGGCACAGCGCGATGACGTACCGGCGACCACGGCCGCCGCAGTGTCGCGCGTCGCCGAGGCCGAGGCGGGTACGGCGATTGCGCCAGGCAATGCGCCGGGCCCGGAAGTCCCCGGAACGTCGACCCCACTGGCGTCCCGGGTCGATCGGCCCGATGCGCCCGCACGCCTGGCGCGGGCCGGCCGCAACCGCGACGACGCGGGCGCGCCACTGTCCGCTTCGCAGGTATCCACGTTGATGCCGCCGGCGGCAGGCAACCCCTTGGCGGACGTGCAACTGGAGTCGGCGCGGCTGGAGGCATTGCTGGCGATGGCCGACGACGAGCGTGTCGGTTCCGGCACCGGCGCGATGCTGGCCACGCAGATGCAGTCGCGACTGGCCGGCATCGACAGCGAACTGGCCAGCGGCGGACTGGACGATGACGCCCGCCTGTCGCTGTGGGATGCACGCGTGCAGACGCTGCGCGAGCTGGCATCGCTGGAAGCCACCGAGCGCTGGTTCGCCGCCGAAGGCCGCGAATTCGATACCGCGCTGGTCCAGGTGCACTGAACGCACAGGCCGGCACCCATTCGCCCGCATCGCCTCGTTTTTTTCCTGCATCGCCGGCAACGGCATCCGATCCACGTACGCATCCGCCTCGAGGAGTCCTGTCATGACACGCAACCCCATCTCCACCGCCCTGCTGGCGGCTGCACTCGCCACGGCCCTGGGCGGCATGGCCCAGGCCTCGCCACCGGCGGCGGACGAACTCGCCGCCGCACGCGCCGAGCTTGAGCGCGCCGCACGCCGCGTCGCCGAACTCTCCGGGCAGGAGGCGCCGCGGGTGCACGTCGTCGAAAAGCGCATTGAGCAACGGCCGGTACTGGGCGTGGTGCTGGCTGCCGACGAGACGCGGGGGGCCCGCATCATCGCGGTGACGCCCGGAAGCGCGGCGGCCGACGCCGGCCTGCGCGCCGGCGACCGGCTGGTCAGCGTGGAGGGCACGGCGCTGGCCGGCAGCGATGCGGACGCGCGCGTCGAGTCGGCGCGGCAGGCGCTGTCGGCGCTGTCGTCCGACCGCGCGGTGCGCATCGGCTACGAGCGCGACGGACGCACGTCTGAGGTCCGCGCCACGCCGCGCTTGAGTGCGCCGATGGCGATGCTGCACGCCACCGGCGACGAGGCCGCCATGGAAGCGTTGCCGGACGCGGCGCGCCTTCGCAGGGCGGTGGAGGCCGCGCGCGCCGTCGCGGCACCGCAGGTGCGCCAGGAGATCATCAGGCTGGGCCAGGACTGCCAGGGCGAAGACTGCCGCGCCCCGATGGTGTGGGAGGCATTCCGCTGGAGTGGCCTGAACCTGGCCTCGGTGGACGCGCAGCTGGGGCGGTATTTCGGCACCGACCGCGGCGTGCTGGTGCTCAGTAGCGGCCCCGAACTCAAGGACCTGCAACCGGGCGACGTGATCCGCCAGGTCGATGGCACGCCGGTCACCACGCCGCGCGAGACGATGGCGGCGCTGCGCGGCAAGCCGGCCGGAAGCCCGGTCGAGATCGGCTACCTGCGCGACCGCCGCGAGGCCACCGCGCGCATCACCGTGCCCGACACGGTGCGTGCGCTGGCCCTGCCCGCAGCGCCACCGGCGCCGCCGCGGCCGCCGCGCCCCCCGAGTGCCGTCGACGCACCGCCGCCGCCACCGGCGCCGGCCGCACCGCCTGCGCCACCCGTGCCGGCGCCGGCGCCCCCCTCAGGCCGATAAACCGTCCGCAGGCGGCAGCACGAACGTAGCTGTCGCCTGCATGGCCACTGTTCCGAAACCGCGTACACGGGCGGCGGTATTTGTCCAAGGGTCGTAAGCAGGCGGACGGCGATGCGGTCGGTCCTGCGCTAGTCGTTGAAAGCCAGGTCGCGGTCAGGTGCTACGGGTACCCCGTACACCGCGACCTCTTCTGACCTACTTGGTGAGGATCAGCTTGTCGTTGCGGGTGTGCCGCAGGCGGTAGGTCTCACCGCCGTGGCGGATCAGGATTTCCCGGCAGCCGCGCAGCAGCGCGCCGCTGTCGAACAGGGCATTGCCGGCGGACGCGGCGAAGGCGGCCGCCGGCTGCGCAGCGCCGGTCGGACGGGACGGGGCCGGCATCGGGTGCCGGAGTGCGAGGGTTGGACGCATGGACATGGCGGGCGCTCGTTCGGAAGGCGCCTTGATGATAATGATTCTCATTCGTCACGCAAGCCCTGCAGGCGCCCGGATTCGCCCGACGCGTGGCGGCGCCGACTGCAGGCCACCGGTGGCAGTGGGCAGCGACTGCCGCATGCGTGCGCGGCGCCCGTCGCGCGGCTGAAGCCGGGCCTACAGGATGCCCAGGCCCGGAATCGCACTGATGGCGTCGGGATCGAACCCGGCGATCGCCGCGAAGTGTCGGCCGCGCGCCACGTAATCGGGATAGGGGCCGAAACTGGGTGCGCCGGGCGACAGCAGCACCACGCCACCCGGCCCTGCCGCTTGGCGCGCCTGCACCACCGCATCGCCCAGCCCTTCGGCTGCGATCAGGGGCAGACCGCCGATGGATTCCAGTCGGGCATGGATCCGCGGCCCGTTGGCGCCCATGGTGATGATGGCGGCCGGCGGCGCTGCCGCGACCGCGTGCGCGAACTCCGACCAGTCCAGACCGCGGTCGTGACCGCCGACCAGCAGCGCGACGGCGCGGTCGCGGTAGCACTCCAGCGCCGCCAGCGTGGCGATGCGGCGTGGTGCTGATCGAATCGTTGACGTAGGTCATCCCGTCGCGTTCGCCCAGCACCTGCAGGCGATGCGGCAGCGGCTGGAAGTGCGCCGCGCCCGGGGCCAGTGCGGTCGCATCCAGGCCCAGCGCCTCGATCGCGGTCAGCACGGCGCACAGGTTGCCGCGGTTGTGCCGGCCCGGCAGCGGCAGGCCGGCGGTGTCCATCACTTCGGCATCGCCCCGCCACAGCACGTCCCCGCGCAGGTGCCAGCCGTCGCCGGCCGCCGTACCAGCGCACGGCGGTGATCGATGAGGGATCGGCCTGGATCGCGCGGCCCAGCGCCGCCAGCGTCGGGTCATCAGCATTGAGCACGGCGATGCGCGGCGGGCGCCTGGTCACCAGTCGCAGCTTGTCCTCGACATAGCGCGCCTCGCGCCGTGCCAGTCCAGGTGCTCGGGAAAGATGTTGGTCACCACCGCGATTTCGGGCCGCGCGCCGCTGTCGGCGACGTCGCCGGTCTGGTAGCTGGACAGCTCGATCGCCCAGGCCTCCGGCGCCGGGTCGGTCGAGCAGTTCCAGCAGCGGCAGGCCGATGTTGCCGGCCAGCGCGGTGCGTGGCCGCCGCTGCGCAGCAGGTGCGCCAGCAGCGCGGTGGTGGTGCTCTTGCCCTTGGTGCCGGTCACGCAGACGGTGCGCGCTGCGATCCCGTCCGGACCGGCATGCTCGGCGAACCACAGCGCGGTGCCGCCGATGAAACGCGTGCCCCGTCGCCGCGGCGTCCACGGCGTCGGGCTGGTACGGGCTGATGCCCGGCGACTTGATGACGACCTCGAACGCCGACCAGCCGCTCGGCCGTCGTCCGCGTGTCGATCGTCGAGCTGCGCATCGCCCAGCGCCTGCGCGTCGGCGGCCTCCGTCGCGTGCAGAACAGGGTCAGCGGCAGCGCGGGCAGCGCGGCGCGGATCGCGCGGTAGGCGGCGCGGCCCTCGCGGCCCCAGCCCCAGAGCGCGACCCGCTGGCCCTCAAGCTGCGAAATGCGCACGCAGCCGCTCCCACAGCGCGGGCGGAATGCCGTGCTCGCCGTCCAGCACCAGCAACGGCGCCAGCGCCAGATCGTCGCCCGCCAGCTGCGGCGCGATCTCGCGGGCGAAGCGCGCCACCAGCGCGTCCTCGCGCCACTCGGGACGCTGCGCCAGCGCGGCCATCGCCGCGCGCGATTCGCGGCCCTCGCCCACGCACTCGAACGGCTTGTGGTCGCTGGTACTCCAGCAGCGCGTCGAAGCCGGCCGCCTGCGCAGGATCGTCCAGCAGGTTGCGGCCGAAGATGCGCATCAGCCGCGGCTTGGGCATGAACGGCGCCAGCGCCAGGAACACGAAATGGCACTTCGGGCACACGCCGCACCAGCGGTGCGCCGGCCGCTCGCCGAGGATGTGGAAGTTGCGGTTGCAGCTGGAGAAATGCGCGTCGTAGCGGTCGATGCGGGCGAACTGCCGCGCCACCGCCAGTTCGCTGCAGCGGGCGCAGCAGCGAGTAGTAATGCAGGTCGGCGGCGACATGCGCCGCACGTGCGTCGCCGAAGGCCCGCTCGAACGCCCAGCCCTTCGACCACTGGTGGTTCACCTCGCCGGTGCCCGGCGATCAGGCTGCCGTAGCTGGCCGAGCGCTCGTTGGAGAACACCACCTGGTCGACGCCGTGCAGCAGCGCGGCCAGCACCAGGATCGCCGAGTTCATCGCGGTCACCGGGATGTGGCCGTTCCAGGCGCCCTGCCGGTTGAACTCGAACAGCTCCGGCGCCAGCTGCGCGGCCGATGTTGAGCGTGGGCAGGCCGGTGCGCTCGGCGCAGGCGCGGATCAGCTGCGAGCCGCCGATCCAGGTGACCGTCTGCTCGACGCCCAGCGCGCGCAGCGCCTCGATGCTGACCAGCGAATCCTTGCCGCCGCCGATGGCGACCAGCGCGTGCGGGCGCAGCCCGCTCCGAGCCCGGGAAGGCCGGTGGCGCACGGTCGCCGCCTGACTCGGCGGATGCGTCGCTACCCGGGCTCGGCGGAGCGGGAGCGAACGGGAAGCGGATCCGCCCGCGCAGGTCCAGCCCGTTGCGGTAGGCGAACTCGCCCAGGCCGTTCACGTAGACGTTCTCCAGCAGCGCCGCGGTGTCGGCGTCGATGCGCGTAGGCCTCGATGCGGATCTCGCGCGGGCACGGCCGCCTTGTAGTAGCTGACGCCGGCGATCAGGTGCAGCAGGCGCAGCGCCTGCTCGACCGCGCCGCGCGCGCGCCGCGTCCAGCGCGAACGGCGCGCCGGGCACGGTGACGGTCTCGACCAGCTCCGGGCCGTCGTCGAAGGCGTAGACCAGCCGCGCGACGCCGGTCGCGGCATCGAAGTCGCAGCGCACGAAGCGGAACGCGCGGATCGCGTCGCGGTCGAATCGTCGCAGTCAGTCATCCAGCACCTCCTCCTGCGGCAGCGCGCGCAGGTTGTAGGCGTTGGCCATGGCGCATGCCGTAGGCGCCGGCGTCGGCGACCAGCACCACGTCGCCTTCGGCGGTCGCGGCGGGCAGCAGGCGGTCGCTGGCCGAGCACGTCGCCGGATTCGCAGATCGGGCCGACCACGTCGAACGCGGCCGTCGTCCGCATCGTCCAGCCGGCTCAGGTTGAGCGATGTCGTGCCAGGCGTCGTACAGCGCCGGGCGCATCAGCGCGTTCATGCCGGCGTCCAGCGCCGACGCGGCGCACGCCGTCCTTCTCCACCACCTGGGTCGACGCGCCAGCAGCAGCACGCCGGCCTCGGCCACCAGGTAGCGGCCCGGCTCGATCACCAGGCGCGTAACTGCGGGTACGCCGCCTTGATCTCGGCCAGCCCCGCGCGCCAGCGCCGTCGAGGTCGAAGGCCTCGTCGTCGGGCGTGTACGGCATCGGCAGGCCGCCGCCGATGTCGATGGTCTCGACGCGTGCCGATGCGCTCGGCGAGCGCCGGCCAGCTCGGCGTACACCTCGCGCCAGTGCGCGGCGTCGTCGATGCCGCTGCCCAGGTGCGCGTGCAGGCCGATGATGCGCACGCCGAGCTCGCGCGCCGCGGCGAGGAACGCGTCGAACCGCGCCACCGGCAGGCCGAACTTGGCCGCGTCGCCGCCGGTGCGCACCTTCTCGTGGTGGCCGTCGCCGTGGCCCAGGTCGAGCGCGCAGCCACAGCGTCGCGGCCGCGGAACACCTCGGGCCAGCGCTGCAGCGCCTCGACGTTGTCGAGGGTGACGGTGACGCCGCGCGCCGAACGCCGCCTCGTACTCGCGCGCGCGGCGCGAAGCTGGGCGTGAACAGCACGCGCGCGGCGACAAGCTCCGGGCACGGCGTCGAACACGCGCTCGAGTTCGCCCTGCGACACGCATTCCAGGCCGAAGCCTTCGTCCGCCAGCGCGCGCAGGATCGCCGGATGCGGGTTGGCCTTGATCGCGTAGATAGCGGCGGTCGACCGCGCGCGATGCGCGAGCAGCGCGCGGGCGCGCGCGCGCACGGTCGGCAGGTGGTAGACGTAGCGCGGCGTGCCGGCTGCGGCCATCGCCAGCAGGCGCTCGCGCTGCGCGCCTGCCACCACGGCGCGGCGCGCGCTCGCGGCCTGCCGTGCGCGATCTCGCGCCAGCTCGGGCCGAACACGCTGGCCTCGTCGCACCGGCATCGCGCCGGCTGTCGATCAGCAGCGGCGTGCAGCTGCGGCAGCAGGCCGTCGGCGATCGGCCTCGTCGATGACGAAGGTCAGGTTGAGGTCGTTGGACGACTGCGAGATCAGGTGCACGCGCTCGCGCCCGAACGTCGCCCAGCACGTCGCGACAGCTTGTGCAGCAGCGAGCGCATGCCGCGGCCGACCAGCGTGATCGCCGCGCACGGCGCGATCACCTTGACCCGGCAGACCTCGCGACAGGTCGGCCGCACAGCGCCGCCAGCACGTCGGTGTTGACCAGGTTCTCGCTGGGATCCAGCGACACGGTGACGTTGGTTTCCGACGAGCCGATCAGGTCGACCGACAGGCCGTGGCGCTTGAAGCGCTCGAACACGTCGGCGAGGAAGCCGACCTGCTGCCACATGCCGATGCTTTCCATCGACACCAGCACGATGCCGTTGCGGCGGCTGATCGCCTTGACGCCGGGCACGGTGGCGGCGCTGCCGTCGATGCGCGGTGCCCGGCAGGTCCGGGCGCTCGGTGTCGAGGATCGCCATCGGCACGCCGCGCATCGCGGCAGGGCTCGATGCGAGCGCGGATGCAGCACCTTGGCGCCGGTGGTGGCGATTTCCTGCGCCTCGTCGTAGTCCAGCCGCGTCAGCAGGCGCGCATCGGGCACCTCGCGCGGATTGGCGCTGAACATGCCGGGCACGTCGGTCCAGATCTCCACCCGCGCGCGCGCCGAGCAGCGCGCCGAAGTACGCGGCCGAGGTGTCCGAACCGCCGCGCCCGAGGATCGCGGTGCCGCCGTCGCCGTGGCGGGCGATGAAGCCCTGGGTGAGCAGCATGCGCGCCGGCTGCGCGGCGAAGCGCGCGGCGCAAGCCGGCGTCGCCGCTGCACTGCGGCAGTTCACCGACAGCCGCTGCGCCCACGCGCTCTGGTTCGGCAGCGCGACGGCGTCGCAGCCAGTCGCGCGCATCGCACCAGCCGAAATCCAGGCCCTGCGGCGCGCAGGTAGGCCGCGCCCAGCGTGGACGACAGCAGTTCGCCCTGCGCCAGCACCTCGGCCTGCCAGTCCAGCGCGCGCGTCGCCGGCGCGCGGGTCGGTGGCGCAGCGCGCGCAGCGCCGCCAGGCGCTCGCCCAGCACGGCATCCGCATCGAGGTCGAGCTCGGCGCAGAACGCGCGATGGCGCTGCACCAGCGCGTCGATCGCGGCGCCGGCCGGCGTCGTCGGCGGCGCCATTGGCGATCGCCTGCAGTTCGTTGGTGACGCCCGACAGCGCCGAGACCACCACCAGCACGCGCGCGTCGTCTGTCGGCCATGCGTTTGGCCGCGAGCGCGCCCGATGGTGTCCCAGCGGTTGCGGCGCGACACCGACGTGCCGCCGAACTTGAGTACGACCCAACGCTGCGCCTGTGCCACCACGCATGTCCTCATGCAGGAAAGGGATAGGAAAAGAAGCCGGTACGCCGGCCGCGCCGCACGACCCGGCCCGCGCCGACCCGTAGAATGTCGAGCTGCCGCAACGCGACGGAAACGTGCGCCGGTGGCCGTAGCGGTCGGCGTGCCGCCACCGTGCCGGTCATCCGGCCCGCAATTCTAGTGCAAGCCCGCGGCCGCGCCGCGTGCCTGCCGCATGCCCCCATGCATCTCCCATCGCCTCTTCCCCGTTTCCGATCCCACGACTGGACGCCGCGCCCGATGCCGCCTCGCCCCTACCTGCAACTGGACGTGTTCGCCAACCGCCCCGGCGCCGGCAACCCGCTGGCCGTGGTGCTGGACGCCGACGGCCTGTCGGACGATGCGATGCAGGCCATCGCGCGCTGGACGCGCCTGCCGGAAACCACCTTCGTCCTGAAGCCGTCCGCGCCCGGGGCGAGCTACCGCGTGCGCATGTTCAGCCCGCGCCGCGAAGTCCCCTTTGCCGGCCACCCCAGCGTCGGCACCGCGCATGTCCTGCTGGAGGCCGGCCGCGTGACGCCGGAGAACGGGTTGCTGCACCAGCAGTGCGATGTCGGCGTGCTGCCGCTGTCGGTGGAGGGCGAAGGCGCGGCGCGCACGATCGCCGTGCGCACGCCCAAGGCCCGGGTGCTGGAGGTGGCCACCCGCGACGACCCGCGGGTGATCGCGGCGCTGCGGGCGCTGCCGTCCGGCGCCCTGCCCCCGGCGCTGATCGATGGCGGACGCCGCTGGTGGCTGGCCGAGGTGTCCGACGAGGCCGCGCTGCGCGCCGCCACGCCGGACTGGGATGCGATCGCACAGCTCGCCGACGCCACCGGCAGCATGGGCGTGTGCGCGTTCGCGCGGTCGACGCCGGGCCAGGACCATGACCTGGTGGTGCGGGCGTTCGTCGGCGCACCGGCCCGATTCGAGGACGCCGCGTCCGGCGCCGCCAATGCCACCCTGGCCGCGTGGCTGGACCACAACGGCGCGGTGCCGGGCACCGGTGGCCGCTACCGCGTCAGCCAGGGCCGCGAGGTCGGCTTCGACGCGCGCCTGCACATGCGCATCGATGCCGACGGCGAAGTGTGGTCGGGCGGGCATGCCTGCACGGTGGTGGAAGGCCGGATCGACTGGCCGGCGTGAAGTCGCCGGATGCCCCGGCAACCCCTACGCGACGCGCCGCCCGCCTGTAGGAGCGGCTTCAGCCGCGAGCGTTCCGCTCGACGTAGGAGCGACGTGAGTCGCGACCGGAACGCAAAAAAAAGCGGGTCCCGAAGGACCCGCACATCACCCACCCCTGAGTGTTCTTCAAACCGGGCCGGTGCCGGTCATTCCGGGCGCACGTCCACGCGTACGCGGATGCGGTCGCCCGGGTGGTAGTTGGTGCGTGTCGTGTAGCGGCGGTTGGCGTACTCGTAGGTGACGTCGTAGGCGTCCACGCCCTGCCCGCCCGTCGTCGCGTAGCCGCCGTAGCTGCCGCCGGCGGGGACCGGGTCGCACACCCGTACCGTGCCGGTCCCGCCGCGCGTGCGCTGATAGTTGTCGTACACCTGCCGGCCAGCCACGCTGCCCACCATGGAGCCGATGGCCGAGGTCGCGTAACGCGCACTCCCGCCGCCGGTCTGGCTGCCGAGCACCGCACCCAGCACGCCGCCCACCACCGTCGCCATGGTGCGGCCGGTGTCGGTTCCGGTTGCGCCGCGATAGGGATCGCGATACCGGTCGTCGCCGTAATAGCCGTCGCGGTAGGTATCACCGCCCACGTAGCTGTCGCGGTAGTAGCAGCGCTGGTTGCCGGCACTGGACGCCTGATAGCGATCGAACACCGGATCGACCCGGACCACGCGGGCGTAGTCGTACTGCCCGCCGGACTGTCCATAGCGGTCCGGCGTGGGATAGCCGGCGCCGTAGGTCGCGCCGTAGTTGTCGTACCCGCCCCGCGGATCGAGATAGGTCTGGGCGGACGCCGCGCCGCTGGCAGCGGCGAGCGAAAAAGCGAGACTGGCAGCGAGCAGGCGGGTCATGGGCAGGGCTCCTTGCGCGGGGTCGACAGGCGGACCGGCAGAGTGCAGCCGGCGGAAAACGTGACGCCATCCTCGTGTGGCCCGCGGCAACCACCCCTGAATCCGGTGAAATCGGCGTGAACCGGTTTATCGGGGCGACAGGCGCGACCGCAGCCAGTCGACGACATCCCGCGCGACGCCGGCCGCGCAATGCCCCAGCAGCGGGCCGACGTGGCGGGACGTGGGCGCGGTGATCACGTCGGCCTGCCATGCGGCGGCCCACGCCCGGTTGAGGGCGGGCGGCACGTCGTCATCGGCTTCGGATACGACGAACAGCGCCGGGCATGCCGGCTGCAGGACGTCGATGCCCGCGTGCGCATCCCGCAGCACACGACCGGACTCGTCACGCCAGCGCCGGTGCGCGAACAGCCGGGTAGCCGGATCGGCATCGGCCAAGGCCCGCCGCGTGCTGTCGAACCGCGCCTGGCTGCCCCACGGTTCGATGTCGGGCCCATCGCGATGCTGGAGCGAATGCGCCCACGGGGCCGGCGGCAGCGCGTTGACCAGCACGAGCGCATGGGCCCGTTCGCCACATTTGGCCGCCAGCAATCCGCCCAGGCTGGCGCCGATGGCGACACGGGGCGACGGGAGTGCGGACAACGCCGCATCGACCTGGCGCTGATAATCCTCCAGCGCCGTGGCAGCAAGACCCTGCTGGCCCGACTCCAGTTCGATGGCATGGGTCGGCACGCCATGCGCATCGAAGACATGCCGCCAGATCGCCCACTCCCACAGTCCGCCGCCGGCGCCGTGGATCATCAGTGCATTCATCCGTCGCGGGCTCCGGCCCGTAGCCCTTGGGGCGCATGGGGGACCAAGAACCACCGTGCCGGCGACACGTCGACCACGATCATCCGGTCACCTTGCCGCTGCTGCGCGCGGCGTCACGCTCAGCCCGCCAGCGTCGCCTGCAGGCTGATCGGCACCGCGCTCAGGGCCTTGGACACCGGGCAGTTCGTCTTGGCGTCCTCGGCGATGGACTGGAACGTCGCATCGTCGATGCCCGGCACCTGCGCATCCACCTTCAGGCGGATCTGCGACAGCGACGGGCCGCCCTCCATGGACAGATCGACATCGGCGCGCGTGTCCAGCCGGGTCGGTGGATGGCCTGCTTCGGTCAGCTTGGCCGACAGCGCCATGGTGAAGCAGCCGGCGTGCGCGGCGGCGATGAGCTCCTCGGGGTTGGTGCCCTTCTCGTCGCCGAAGCGGCTGTTGAAGGCGTAGCGGGTGTTGTCCAACAGGCCGCTCTGCGGCGTGCTCAGCCGGCCCTTGCCGGCTCTTGAGGTCGCCTTCCCAACGGGCGGTGGCGTGGCGGGAAATGCCCATGTCGGACTCCTTGCGTGAGGGGCGGCCAGCCTAGCGGCCGGTCCGTTAGCCCCGCGTGGCCTCGTGCACTGCGGCGTGCGGTGCGGTCGTGCCCGCCTCCGCCGCGGCGCGTCTTGACCCGCCCCCACCCCTGCGCGAGGCTTGCCGTCCCGGCGCACCGTGCCGGCGCCCCCGCCATGACCGCCCGCCGCAGCGCTCGCTCGGGCGCGCCGCGCGGACAGCCATGACGGCCTTCCAACCCTCGAAAGGGAGAAGTCCGCTCATGTCCTACAGCACCCACGCCATCCGCAACGTGGCCCTGGCAGGCCACCCCGGCGCCGGCAAAACCACGCTTGTTCGAAGCCCTGCTGCATGCCGGCGGCGCGATCCAGACGGCAGGCACGCATCGAGCGCGGCACCACGGTGTCCGACTTCGACCCGATGGAAAAGCGACCGCGGCCACTCGCTCGACGCCGCCATCGCCTGCATCGACCACCCGCCGCTCGGGCGAGGCCATCCACGTCAACCTGATCGACACCCCCGGCTACCCGGATTTCCGCGGCCCCACGCTGTCGGCGCTGGCGGCGGTGGAAACCGTGGCTGATCGTGGTCGACGCCGACACCGGCATCGGCTACGGCACCCGCCGGATGATGGAACACGCCAAGGCGCGCGCCCTGTGCCGCGTGATCGTGGTCAACAAGATCGACCACGACGGCGCCGACCTCGGCGCGCTGCTCGACGAGCTGCGCGAGGCGTTCGGCACCGAGTGCCTGCCGCTCAACCTGCCCGCCGACGGCGGCAAGGCGGTCGTCGACTGCTTCGGCAACAGCAGCGGCGACAGCGACCTCGGGCCCGGTGGCGGACTGGCACCAGAAGATCATCGACCAGGTGGTCGAGATCAACGAGACGGTGATGGACCACTACCTCGACCACGGCGAGGACGGCCTGTCGGGGCAGGAGCTGCACGACGCCTTCGAGCAATGCCTGCGCGAGGGCCACCTGGTGCCGGTGCTGCTTCGTGTTCGGCGCGCAGCGGCGCCGGGCGTGCGCGAACTGCTGGACGTCGCCGAGCGCCTGTTTCCGCATCCGGGCGAGGCCAACCCGCCGCCCTTCGTCAAGGGACGCGGCGAGCGACGCGCAAGCGATCGCTGCCACGCCCGACCCGAAGGCGCATGTCATCGCCGACGTGTTCAAGATCGTCAACGATCCCTTCGTCGGCAAGCTCGGCGTGTTCCGCGTCTACCAGGGCACGGTGCGCAAGGACACGCAGCTGTTCGTCGACGACGGCAAGAAGCCGTTCAAGGTCGGGCACCTGTTCAAGCTCAAGGGCAAGGACCACGTCGAGATCGAACAGGCCATTCCCGGCGACATCGCCGCGGTGGCCAAGGTCGACGACCTGCATTTCGATGCGGTGCTGCACGACAGCCACGACGAGGACGAGATCCACCTGGCGCCGCTGGACTTCCCGAAGCCGATGTTCGGCCTGGCGGTCGAGGCGGCCAGCAAGGGCCAGGAGCAGAAGCTCGCCACGGCGCTGCACAAGCTGGCCGAGGAAGACCCGTGCTTCGTGGTCGAGCACGAGCCCGAAACCAACGAGACCGTCGATCCGCGGCCTGTCGGACCTGCACCTGCGCGTGAACCTGGAGCGGTTGAAGGACACGCTACGGCGTGGAGGTCACCTCGCGCCCGCCGCGCATCGCCTATCGCGAGACCATCGGCGGCAAGGCCGAGGGCCACCACCGCCACAAGAAGCAGACCGGCGGCGCCGGCCAGTTCGGCGAAGTGTTCCTGCGCATCGAGCCGCTGCCGCGCGGCGGCGGGCTTCGAGTTCGTCGACGAGGTCAAGGGCGGCACGATTCCGGGCCAGTTCCTGCCGGCGGTCGAGAAGGGCGTGCGCCAGGTGCTGCAAGGCGGCGCGCTCGCCGGCTACCCGATGCAGGACGTGCGCGTGATCGTGTACGACGGCAAGCACCACGCGGTGGACAGCAAGGAAGTCGCGTTCGTCGCCGCCGGCAAGAAGGCGTTCCTCGACGCGATCGTGCAAGGCGCGGCCGCAGGTGCTGGAGCCGATCGTCGACCTGGAGGTCAACGCGCCGGAGCAGCACATGGGCGACATCAGCGGCGGGCTGGCCAGCAAGCGCGCGCGCATCAACGGCACCGACTCCGCGCGCGGCGGCGAGATCGTGGTCAAGGCGCAGGTGCCGCTGTCGGAGCTGGAAGGCTACGCGGCGGAGCTGAAGTCGGTCACGGCCGGGCGCGGGCGCTACTCCCTGGACTTCAGCCATTACGAACCGGTGCCGCCGCAGGTGCAGGCACGCCTGGTCAGTGAATACAAACCGCGGCACGAGGAGGATTGATGGTTCCCGGATTCCCGGGAATGACCCGACACAGGCCGGGCTCGCTGATGGGTCCGTCATGCGGAGACCAGGCATGCGGCTCGCGTCCGTGTGACGACATTAGAAGACACGCGCCCTCATGAGCCTGCTGACCCCTGCACACGCCGCCCTCCTCGCCGACGCCCTGCTGGCCCTGCACATCGGCGTTGTCGCCTTCGTCGTGCTGGGCGAGGCCCTGTTCCTCGTCGGAGGCCGTCTTGGCTGGTCGTGGGTGCGGCGTTTCGCGCTGCGCGTAATCCACCTGGTGCTGATGGTGGTGATCGCGCTGCAGGCGTGGCTGGGCGCCCTGTGCCCGCTGACGGTGTGGGAGCAGGCGCTGCGAACGCACGCAGGGCAAGCCGCCTACCGCGAATCGTTCATCGAACACTGGCTTTCGCGGGCGCTGTATTTCGACCTGCCATGGCCGGTGTTCGTGGCCGCCTATACCGCGTTCGCGGTGCTGGTGCTGCTGACCTGGCGCTGGGTGCCGCCACGGCGTGCGCGGGCGTAGGATGAGCGGCGATGGACGCGACGATGACCCATCCCGCCCTGGCCCGTCCGGCTCTGGCCCGCCTTTCTCGGGCCCGTGTCCATCGGGCAATGGCCACGACCCGCTGCGATGCGTGCGGCGGGAGGGGCGCCATCGATGCACTCGGAGCGCCTTGCTGATGCGCAAGGCCCGCACCCTGGCCGAGGCCCGGCGCCTGGAAGACATGCCCAACGTCGGCCACGCCATGGCCGAGGACCTGCGCCTGCTGGGGCTCGAGAACCCCCCACACCTTCGCGGACAGGACCCGGTGGCGCTGTACCTGCGGCTGTGCGAGGCCACGGGACGCCGCCACGACCCCTGCGTGCTGGACACCTTTATGGCGCTCGTGGCCTTCGCCGAGCACGACGACACCCGCCCGTGGTGGGCCCACACCGCGCAACGCCAGGCCGGCTGGGACGAGGTGGAGGCGCGGCTGCCCGCGCCGCTGCAACGCAGCCGTTGACGCGAGCGTTCCGGGTCGGCCGCCAGACTCGACGGCATGGCCGAACCCGCATCCCCACCCACGCCGCCGCCGCACCCCACGCCGCCACGCGCGCGCCGCGACTACGCACCCGCCGCACGGCAGCTGGTCACCACCGCGGCCGTCCTTGGCCTGCTGGCGGCGGCCGCCTACTGGGCCTGGCACCAGCCCTTCATGGCGCAGGCCCGCACCGCCTTCGAGCTTTCGCGGATGCCGGCGCCGCAGGCCCTGCCGATGCCGGTCGAGGGCGTGGCGCCACGCCAGGTCGCCGACACGTTCGGCGCACCCCGCGGCGCGGACCGGGAGCACCACGGCGTCGACATCTTCGCGCCACGCGGCACGGCCGTGGTCAGCGCCACGCGCGGCATCGTGACCTCCGTGCGCGAGACGGGCCTGGGCGGGCGACAGGTCTGGGTGACCGGTCCGGCGAACGAGCGCCACTACTACGCGCACCTGGACGACTGGGCCGACGGACTGGCGGCCGGCGCCATCGTCTGGCCCGGCGAGCGCCTGGGCAGCGTCGGCGACACCGGCAACGCCCGCGGCACGCCGCCGCACCTGCACTACGGCATCTACACCGCCCAGGGACCGGTCGACCCGCTGCCACGCCTGCGCGCGGATCCGCTCTAGCCCATGCCGGAGGCGCAGACGCAGACGCAGGCGGCGGGCAACGACTGATCCGAACCACGCGGCCCGCACCCGCCCGGCCCGCGCTAGCATCGGCGCACCTTCTGTCTGGCACGCCGCCGCGCCCATGATCCGACGCCTCCGATCCACTGCCCTCCTCGCGGCGGCACTCGCCCTGGCGTCGTGGATGTCCGGGTGCGCCGACCGGAACCCACCGCCTGCCACACCCGCCGTGTCCGACGACGCCCTCGGTGGATCCGGCGCGGCCGGTGCCGCCACCGCATCGGCCCCGGCCCGTGCCAACCCGGCCGACGACGACACCGCCGACGCCGCCACCGCGCAGCGCCGCCGCGAGGCGATGCGCGCCTCCATCGATGCGGTGCACGGCTACCTGCAGGCGGTCGGCAAGGGCGAGTTCGAGCAGGCCGACGCGTACTGGGCCTACCGGCGCTCGCCGTCGCCCGGCGAGGAGTCCGGCCTGCGCACGCTGGCCAACCTGCGCTCCCTGCGCATCGACAACCGCCCGCCGGTGGCGTTGGATGACGAGCCCGTGCCCGCCACGGTGGAGGTGCCGGTTCGGCTGGTGGCCACGCTGCCTGACCAGCAGGTGGTCCGACTGGACGGCTGGTACCGCGTGCGGCGCAATCCCGTTGAAGACCGATGGGAACTGTACGGCGCGTCGCTGCGCCCGGTGCTGCGCTAACCGGCCGTTCACCGACGCGGGCTAAGGTGGCGCGCCCCGACGACCGAGGATCCGGACCATGCCCGACGCCACCATCACGCCCCCACGCATTCCCGTGCGCGGCGCCGCAGGGCGCGGCTGGACGCGCGCGCTTGTCATTGCCCTGGTCGCCACGCTGCTGGCGGCCTGCTCGACGCTGGGCGCCGTCGGCGCGCTGCTGCGAAACCAGATCACCTTCACCCAGCCGCAGCTGCAGCAGTCGCTCAACCGCAACTTTCCCAAGCAGTACGACCGGCTGGGCGGCCTGGTGTCGCTCAGCCTGAGCAACCCGCGCCTGTCGATCCCCGCCGGCAGCAACCGCCTGCGTCTGGACTTCGATGTCGGGCTGGGCGCGCTGGGCAGCGACACCTCGCGCACGACCGGCCGGTTCGCCCTGACCAGTGCCCTGCGCTGGGATCCGGCCACGCGCGGCCTGCACCTGCAGGATCCGGCGATCGAGCAGATCGACGTGCCGGCGCTGGGCGGGGTGATGAACACCACCTCCCGCCAGCTGCTCAACCAGTGGCTGGCCGATTACGCGCGCGACGAACCGGTGTACCGTTTCGACAACACCCTGCTGGACCGCATCGGCGCACGCCGGATCGGGTCGACCGACATCCAGAACGGCCTGGTGGTGGTGAACCTCGGCAATTGAGCCGCTTCCAGCCACGCACGTCGAGTCCAACATGCCACGCACCCGCACCCTGATTCCCGCCCTTCTCGCCGCCACGCTGCTGGCCACCGCCTGCGGCGACCGCGAGGAGACCGCCCTGCGCAGCGCCGACGGCCGGCCGGTCGAAGCATTGCCCGCGCCGGGCGGTGTCACGGGCAGCGTCACCGGCATGCCTGGCGCCCGTCCGGACGGCGTGCTGGACGACACGCCGATGACCGCCGAGGACGCGCTGGCCGCGCTGCCGCCGGACACCGCCATCGACAGCGACGGCAACGTCCTGATGCCCGATGGCACGCCCTGGACGGGCGAGGCCACGTCCCCGCCGTATCCGGGCGATGCGGGAGCGGGCGGCGGCGAGCCGGGGTGGGCCGGCCCGGATCCGGCGCGCGAGGCCGAGGCGGCCGTCGCGAGCCAGGCGGGTGCGGACCCGGCGAACGTGGGCGAGGCGGTCGAAGCCATGCGCGGCTATTTCGATGCGATCAACCGCGACCAGTTCAACCGCGCCCATGCCCTGTGGGCCGACGGCGGCCGTGCCAGCGGCCAGTCCGCCGCGCAGTTCGCCGGCAGCTTCGCCCAGACCGGTTCGCTGGCGGTGGAGTTCCTGCCCCCCGGCCGGGTCGAAGCCAGTGGCGGCGCACGCTACGTGGAGGTGCCGGTGGCCTACACGCAGGTCTACCGTGACGGCAGCCAGCGCCGCTTCGTGGGTGCCTACACGCTCCGCCATGCGGGCCCGGATGCGGGCTGGCGCATCGCCTCGGCGGACATCCGCGAAGTCCAGCCCTGATGCGGCCATTGCCGGCCGATGACCCGCGTCCGCGGGTCGTGCTGGACACCAATGCATGGCTGGACCTGCTGCATTACCGCGACCCGCGCGCGGGCACGCTGGCCGATGCCATCGCCGGTGGCCGGGTGGTGGCCGTGACCGACGCGCAGTGCCATGCCGAATGGCAGCGCGTACTGGGCTACCGGCAACTCAAGCTGGATGACGCCACGCGCCGGGTACTGGAGGCCGCGCACGGAGCCTGCGCCCACTGCTGGACGCCCCCCTACCCCGGGACGCCGGACGAGCCACCGGTGCCGCCATCGCATTCAACACCGCAATCGGCATCGCTGCCGCTCTGCGCCGACCCGGACGACCAGAAGTTCATCGAGCTGGCCGCGTCATGCGGTGCGAAGTGGCTGGTGAGCCGCGACCTTGCCGTACTGGCGGTCGGCCGGCGTACCGCGCAGGCCGGACTGTTCTGGATCCTGACGCCCGAGCAATGGGGCACTGCCCACGCGCCGGCCTGACGGCACCGCGCGCGAGGCCCCGCGTCAGATCTCGAAGCGGTACGAAAGCTTGACCAGCAGCTGCTCGCTGTCGCGCAGCTCCAGTGCATCGCCCAGGCGCCCGAAGGCATCACGCCCCTCAAGCCGCCCCAATCCGCCCAGCCCACCGATGTCCTCGTCGAACAGCGCGCCGCCGCGCACGTAGGCGATGTACAGGTACGACAGCGGTGCCAGCTCGTAGCGGTAGCGCACCTGGAACGCCAGGTTGCTCAGGGAGAAATCCGCGATCGGATCATCCACCGCCACCGGCGTGCCGTCCGCCGCCACGCGGTAGGCCTGCCGCGCGTGGGCGTCCAGTCCGATCGACTCCAGGCGCACGCGCAGCTCCTGCCTGCCATCGACCAGCCACGTGCCGCCCAGCGACACGAAGGCCTGGTCGGCGCGGTACGTGCCCAGCAGGTTGCCGCCGCGCCACAACAGCCAGTCCGGGTTGTGGGTCAGCTGCAGGCCGGCGAACAGGTTGAGCCGGTCGTTCACCTGGTAACCGGGCTCGACATAGACCTGCACCTGGCCCTCGTCCATGCCACCCAGGCCTTCGGCGGCGTAGCGCGTGTTGCCGTACAGCGACCACGGGCTGTCGCCCTGGCGCGGGCGGAAGCGCTCGCCGAACAGGTACAGCTTGCCCGGCACGTCCACCACGCCGTTGCCGCGGGTCACCAGATCGTCGTGGCCGGAGGTGAACACCGCGATCTCGAAGAAGTCGTTGCCGCCGTCGCGCCGCTGTCCCTGGCGGTTGAGCGACGCCGCATCGGCGATGTGCACGCCGTTGTCGTTCATGCGTCGCGACACCGCGCCGCGCCAGAAATGCGAGGAGTACGGCGAGCTCTCCGGCAGGTCGGTGATCCGCTTGCCCAGTTCGTAGCGCGCGTAGTTGAAGTTGTTGCGCTCCAGGTAACCGAAATCGTTGAGCTGCAGCGCGTCGCCCAGGTGCACGGCGTACAGCTGCTGGCGCCAGCCGTCGCCAAGGTCATGGTCGATGCGCACCTGCGCGCCCGTGTCATCGACGCGCTGCCCCTGCTGCCGGACCTGCGATCCGGTTACCGCACTGCGGATCGAAAACCGGTCATTGGGCGTCCAGCGGTGGTCGACCTCGAAGACGTTGGCCTCGCGGTCCAGGAAGGGGCGCTCCACGCGCGTGGCCATCACGCCCAAACCGTGGCCGTCGAAGTCGCGCGTGACGCGTGCGGCATAGAAATCGCGCCCGGCGTCGCCGTTCTCGCTGGCGGCGAACACGCCGTAGTTCAGGCCCAGGCCGCTGCCGTTGAGCTTGACCGCGGCGGCCACGTCGCCGACGCCCCGCTGCCGTCGTCGGCATTGCCGCCGACGCGCCGCGTGTACAGCAGCCGGCTGTTGTTGTTGATCGAACCGAACGGCACGTCGAAGAAGCCCTGGTTTTCGGTGAAGAACGGCCGCGTGTCGCTGAAGAAGGTTTCCACCGCGCCGAAGTTCACCACCAGCTGGTCGCTTTCGACCTGGCCGAAGTCCGGATTGAGGGTGGCGCTGAGCTGGAACTGGCCGTTGGGCTTCCAGAACAGGTCGGCGCCGCCGTCGAACTCGCTGTCCCCTGCCGACGTTGTCGTACAGGCCCACGACATAGGGCGTGACCGCCAGCAGCGACTGGCTGTAGGCGGGGATCTGGATGCGCTCGAACACGCTCAGGAAGCGCGGCTCCTGGAAGCTCACCGCCGGCCAGGAGGCGCGGTCGCCGGTGGCGCCGATCACGCGGTCCAGCGAGATGCCAATCGTGCGGGTATCGCCCTGCGCCTCGCCGCATGGTGGCGATGTGCCAGGGAATCAGGATTTCCGCCGACCAGCCGGCCTCGTCCTCGCTCACGGCATGGCGCCAGTCGCCGTCCCAGTCCTGGTTGAACTGGTTCTCGTTGGTCACCGTGGTGTCGATGATCCCGCCGCCCAGCGTCAGGGTGAAGTTGTAGCCGGTGCGGCCGTCACCATCGAAATCGACGTATACGTTGACCCGGTCCAGCGGACCGCCCTGGTCGCGCTGGCTCTGCTGGCGCGTGCGCGGGTACTGCGCCGACTGCAGGTTGCGGAACGCCACCGCCAGCCCGTCGGGCGTGGCCAGCACCCAGGCTTCGGTGGGCTGCGGCGCGGGCGCGCGCGACAACGGCTGGGTCAGGCGGAAGTCGGTGATGTGGCGCGCACCGGCCCACTCGTCAGGCCCGATGACACCGTCGATCTCGACGGCATGGGCGGGCACCGCAAGGGCGGCGAGGATGGCAACGGTGAGGGGCACGCGCATGGGGGACGTCTCGTCGGCTCACACCGGGCCGAAGGGCCGGGCGCTGCGGGCGGGCCCGCATGTGGCGCGCAGGGTAGGCGTCCGTCGCGCCCGTGCCGAATGGCGGAAGTCATGGCAACGTTCCGGCGCCCTGCTGCATCAGCGCGCACTGGCCATGCCGGCGAGCCCGTGACCGGGGCCTACTGCATGTGCCAGCCGTGGCTGACGACGATGCTCTGGCCGGTCAGCGCGGCGGTCGGGAACTCGGCCAGGAAGCGCACCGTGCGCGCCACGTCCTGCAGCGTGGTGAACTCGCCGTCGACCGTGTTGCCCAGCATCACCCGGCTGACGACCTCCTCCTCGCTGATGCCCAGTTCGCGCGCCTGCTCGGGGATCTGGCGGTCCACCAGCGGCGTGCGCACGAACCCCGGGCACACCACGTGGCTGCGCACGCCGCGCGTACCACCCTCCTTGGCCAGCGCCCGCGACAGGCCCAGCAGTCCGTGCTTGGCCGTGACATAGGCCGACTTCAGCGGCGAGGCCAGGTGCGAGTGCACCGATCCCATGTAGATGACCGTGCCGCCGCCCGCGCCGTACATGTGCGGCAGCGCCGCGCGCGTGGTGAGGAACGCGCCGTCCAGGTGGATGGCGAGCATCCGCTTCCAGTCGGCGTAGCTGAACTCCTCGATCGGGTTGACGATCTGGATGCCGGCGTTCGACACCAGGATGTCGAGCCGGCCGAAGTGCCCGGCCACCCGGGTCACGCCTTCGTTGACCGCGGCCTCGTCGGTGACGTCCATCGCGAGGCCCAACGCTCGGCCGCCGGCGGCTTCGATGTCGCTCGCGACGGCCTGCGCGCCCTCGGCATTGAGGTCGGCGATGGCGACCGCCGCGCCGCCACGGGCGAGTTCATGCGCGATCTCGCTGCCGATGCCGCTGGCCGCGCCGGTGACGATGGCGACCTTGCCCTGCAGTGGGCCGTGGGTGGAGTTCATGCCGGGTTTCCTTGCGGGGAGTCAGCCCTTCGGCTTGCGCTTGGGCTGCAGCATCGTCCCGGTGCATTTCCTGGCCCCGCAGCGGCACGCCCAGATCTTCTTCAGGCGCGCGGTATGCGGCTCGGCCAGGGTGATGCCGTAGTTGTAGGTCAGCTCCTCGCCCGGCTTGATGGCGCGGATCGCCTCGATGAACACGCGGTCGCGGCGGCGGTCGTCGCCGTCGGCCTCTTCCAGTACCGCCTCGCAGTTGGGCGCGCAGCTGTGGTTGATCCAGCGCGCGGTGCCGCCTTCGTAGTTGGCGTCGATCACGTACTCGTCGTTGAGCGTGAACAGGAACGTGTGGCCGGAATCGACATCGCCGGTGTCGCCGGCATCCACTTCGGCATGGGTGCGGCAGCGCCCCTTGTACTCGACGATGCGCTCGCCCTTGGCGATCGGCTGCAGGGCGAAGACGCCGTTGCCGTGGATGGCGGAGCGGCGGGCGACGATCTTGCGCGGCATGCAGTGGTCCGGGTTCGACGGGAGCGGCATTCTCGCCCGGATGCGCGACGGCCGCCACGGCGTGGCCGGTCAAGCGGGCCGCATGCGTTGAAGCGTGATCCCCACCACGCGCACGCCGCCATGCCGAACCGCCCTGCCCCACGCGTCCTCTTCCTGCTGGCGCCGCTGGCCGTTCTGCTGGCCGGCGGGTGCGAACGCGACGCCCCCGCAGCGAGCACGGCCGCCGCATCGCCGGTGGCCCAGGACACGCACGCGGACCTCATCGCCCGCGGCGAATACCTGGTGCGCGTCACCGGCTGCAACGACTGCCACACGCCCGGCTACGCCGAACAGCAGGGCAATGTAGACCAGGCGCAGTGGCTGACCGGCTCGCCGCTGGGCTACCGCGGGCCCTGGGGCACCACGTATGCGACCAACCTGCGGCTGCGGTTGGCCGACATGGACGAGGCGCAATGGCTGGCCTACAGCGGCAGCCTGCGCACGCGCCCGATCATGCCGGACTTCGCCCTGCGCGCCATGAGCGAGAACGACCGGCGCGCGATATACCACTTCGTCAACTCGCTGGGCCCCGGCGGCGGACCGGCACCGGCCTACCTGCCACCCGGCCAGGCGCCGCAGCCGCCCTACTTCGACTGGTATTGCCGGCCGGCACCTGCCGTGCGCCCGCCTGCGCACGCAAGAACGCGCCCGCGTTCCTGAACCACGCCGGCTTGGCCGGGCGGACGTAAAGCGTACAATTTCGGTACGCTTTCGACCGAACGCCCGCCATGCTCCGCGTCACCAAGCTCACCGACTACGCCACCGTCGTCCTGACCGCGCTCGCCGCGCGGCCCGGCGCGCGTGCTCAGCGCCGCCGACCTGGCCGAGCGCGCGCGGCCTGGAAGCCGCCGACCGTCAGCAAGGTGCTCAAGCCGCTGGCGCAGGCCGGCCTGGTCGACGGCTTCCGCGGCGCCAACGGCGGCTACCGGCTGGCGCGCGCGGCCGACGCGATCAGCCTGATCGAGATCGTCGAGGCGATGGAAGGCCCGCTCGGCATGACCGAGTGCAGCGTGCACGCACGGCCACTGCGGCATCGAGCACTCACTGCGGCGTGCGCGCCAACTGGCGCCGCATCAACGACGTGGTCGCCGACGCGCTGCGCGGCGTCACGCTGGCGCAGATGCTGCGCCGCCCGCCGCCGCGCTGCCCGCCGCGCACGAGCGCATCGCCGCTGCGCCTCGCCACGCTGACGGTAGGCAGCCCATGGCCACCGACATCATCGCCCGACCAGCCGACGCCGATCGAGAACGCGAGATCCACGAGCAGCTCGGCCGCCGCTACGACGCCGGCTTCGTCACCGACATCGAGATCCGACATCGCTGCCGCCGGGCCTGGACGAGGACGTCGTGCGCGCGCTCTCGGCGCAAGAAGGACGAGCCCGAGTGGATGACCGACTGGCGCCTGGCCGCCTACCGCCACTGGCTGACCATGCCGATGCCGCGACTGGGCCAAGCTCGACGATCGCGCCGATCGACTTCCAGGCGATCAGCTACTACTCCGCGCCGAAGGCCGAAGTACGCCTCGCTCGACGAGGTGCCGCAGGAGCTGCTGGACACCTACGACAAGCTCGGCGTGCCGCTGCACGAGCGCGCGCGGCTGGCCGGCGTCGCGGTCGACGCGGTGTTCGACTCGGTCTCGGTCGGCACCACCTTCCGCAAGGAACTGGCCGAGAAGGGCGTGATCTTCTGCTCGATGTCCGAAGCCGTGCGCGAGCATCCGGAGCTGGTGCAGGCAGTACCTGGGCAGCGTGGTGCCGACCGGCGACAACTACTTCGCCGCGCTCAACTCGGCGGTGTTCTCCGACGGCAGCTTCGTGTTCATCCCGCAAGGGCGTGCGCTGCCCGATGGAGCTGAGCACCTACTTCCGCATCAACGCCGGCCACACCGGCCAGTTCGAGCGCACGCTGATCATCTGCGAGGAAGGCGCCTACGTCTCCTACCTCGAAGGCTGCACCGCGCCGATGCGCGACGAGAACCAGCTGCACGCGGCGGTGGTCGAGCTGGTCGCGCTGGACGACGCCGAGATCAAGTACTCGACCGTGCAGAACTGGTATCCCGGGCGACGAGAACGGCGTCGGCGGCATCTACAACTTCGTGACCAAGCGCGGCGAATGCCGCGGCGCGCGCAGCAAGATCACGCTGGACGCAGGTCGAGACCGGCTCGGCGATCACCTGGAAGTACCCGAGCTGCGTGCTGCTGCGGCGACGACTCGACCGGCGAGTTCCATTCGGTGGCGCTGACCCACCACCGCCAGCAGGCCGACACCGGCACCAAGATGATCCACGTCGGCAAGCGCACCAAGTCGAAGATCGTCTGCAAGGGCATCAGCGCCGGCCGCGGCCAGAACACCTACCGCGGCCTGGTGAAGGTCGAGAAGCGGCGCCGAGGGCGCGCGCAACCACACCCAGTGCGACTCGCTGCTGATCGGCAAGAAGTGCGGCGCGCACACCTTCCCCTACATCGAGGTGAAGCATCCCGACGCGCGACCGTCGAGCACGAGGCGACCACCTCGAAGATCAGCGACGACCAGCTGTTCTATTGCCGCGCGCGCGGCATCGGCCAGGAAGACGCGGTGTCGATGATCGTCGACGGCTTCTGCAAGCAGGTGTTCCGCGAGCTGCCGATGGAGTTCGCGGTGGAGGCCAAGAAGCTGCTCGAAGTGTAGCCTGGAAGGCAGCGTCGGCTGACGCTGCCGCTGATTCTGCGGGATCGGCTCGAGCCGCGACATCGTCCGCGATACGTCGCGTCGACGCTCTTGCCGGACTCGCGACCGAATCCCGACTCCCAGTGACGAATCGACTGGAACCAACATGCTGAAGATCGACAACCTCCACGCCCGCGTCGCCGGCAAGGAAATCCTCAAGGGCCTCTCGCTCGACGTGAAGCCGGGCGAAGTGCACGCGATCATGGGCCCGAACGGCGCCGGCAAGTCCACGCTGGGCAACATCCTGGCCGGCCGCGAGGGCTACGAGGTCACCGCAGGCTCGGTCGACGTTCGAGGGCCAGCGACCTGCTGGCGCTGGAGCCGGAAGAGCGCGCCGCCGCAGGCGTGTTCCTCGCGTTCCAGTACCCGGTCGAGATCCCGGGCGTGAACAACACCTACTTCCTGCGCGCCGCGCTCAACGCGCAGCGCAAGGCGCGCGGCGAGGCCGAACTCGACTCGATGCAGTTCCTCAAGCTGGTGCGCGAGAAGCTGGCCGTGCTGCACCTGAAGGACGAGCTGCTGCACCGCGGCGTCAACGAGGGCTTCTCGCGGCGGCGAGAAGAAGCGCAACGAGATCTTCCAGCTGGCCGTGCTGGAGCCGAAGCTGGCGATCCTCGACGAGACCGACTCCGGCCTGGACATCGACGCGCTGAAGACCGTCGCCGAGGGCGTCAACGCGCTGCGCTCGCCGGACCGCGCGTTCCTGGTGATCACCCACTACCAGCGCCTGCTCGACTACATCAAGCCCGACGTGGTGCACGTGCTGGCCGACGGCCGCATCGTCGAGAGCGGCGGCCCGGAACTGGCGCTGGAGCTCGAAGCAGCACGGCTACGCCTGGCTGAAGGACCGCGTCGCGCCGGAGGCGGCGGCCTGATGAGCGCCCTGCTCGACTCGCTTGCCGCCGCGCTTCGAACGCTGCCGCGCGCGACGCCGCAGGCCTGGGCGCGAGCCGCCGCGACGCGCTGAGGCGCTGCGCGACGGCCTGCCGCGGCCCGCGCAGCGAAGCGCTGGAAGTACACGCCGCTGCGCGCGCTGGAGCGCCGCGCGTTCGCCGCGCCGGCGGCGCACCGCAGCTGTCGACGCCGACGCTGCTGGCCGGCATCCCGGCGCCGCGCCTGGTCTTCGTCAATGGCCGCTTCGATGCCGCGCTGTCGCGACCTCGACGGCCTGCCCGCGGGCGTCGCGCTGCAGCCGCTGTCGCAGCTGCTGGCCGAGCGGCGACGCCGCGCGACGCCAACTTCCTGCAGCGCCGCTTCGAGCGCGCCGACGAAGTCTTCGCCCGGCTCAACGCCGCGCTGGCCGACGAAGGCGCGCGTGCTGCGCGTCGAGGCCGGCGCGCAGGTCGACGCGCCGCTGCACCTGGTCGTTCGTCGGCGCCGCCGGCCGGCGCCGACGCGGCCTGGCACCTGCGCCACCTCGTCGAGCTGCGCGACGGCGCGCGCGCTGACCGCTGGTCGAGCACCACCTCGCCGCCGGCGACGCACGCGCACCTCGGCAACGCCGCTGGCGCACGTGCACCTCGGCGCGCGGCGCGCGCCTGCATGCATGCGCGCGTGCAGGACGAGGCCGACGGCGCCACGCCTGTTCGCGCGCACCGATGCCGTGCTCGGCGCGCGACGCGCGACTACCGGCGCACTCGACCTCGAACTCGGCGCCGCGCTGTCGCGCCACGAACTCAACGTGCGCCTGCGAAGGCGACGGCGCGCGCCTGCATGCCAACGGCGTGCTGCTGGCCGACGGCCGCCGCCACGTCGACACCCGCCTGGGCATCGAGCACATCGCCCGCGACACCGCCTGCGAGCTGACCTGGCGCGGCCTCGGCGCCGGCCGCGGCACGCGCCGTGTTCCATGGCGGCATCGCGATCCGCGCCGGCGCCGACGGCAGCGACGCCAGCCTGTCGAACAAGAACCTGCTGCTGTCGGCGAACGCGCGAGATCGACACCCAGCCGGTGCTGGAGATCCACGCCGACGAGGTCAAGGCCGCGCATGGCGCGACCGTCGGCCAGCTGGACGCCGACCGCGCTGTTCTACCTGCGCTCGCGCGGCCTGCCCGGCCGACGCAGGCGCGCGCGCTGCTGACCGGCGGCGTTCTGCCGCGAGGCGCTGGCGGTGATCGACGACGCCGGCGCTGCGCGACGCTGCTGGCGACGCGGCTGGATGCGCGCGCTGGCGCGGCTGGAGGCGGCATGAGCCGCGATGACCGCTCCGACGCCGCAGCAGACGCCGGCGATCGACTGGGCGCGCGTCCGCGCCGATTTCCCGCTGCTGACGCGCGAGGTCCACGGCAAGCCGCTGGTCTACCTCGACTCGCGCCAACACCGGCGCAGAAGCCGGCGGCGGTGATCGAGGCGGTCGACGACTTCTACCGCCGCCACAACGCCAACGTCAGCCGCGCGGTGCACACGCTGGGCACGCGAGGCGACCGACGCCTACGAAGGCGCGCGCGGCAAGCTGGCGCGCTTCCTCAACGTGCGCGCGCGACGAGCTGGTGCTGTGCAGCGGCACCACCTTCGCGATCAACCTGGTCGCGTATTCGTGGGCGCTGCCGCGGCTGAAGGCCGGCGACGCGATCCTGCTCACGCGCATGGAGCACCACGCCAACATCGTGCCGTGGCAGCTGGTCGCCGCAGCGCACCGGCGCGACGATCAAGGTCGCCGAGCTCACGCGACGACGGCGCGCTCGACCTCGACGCGCTGTACGCGGCTGATGACGCCCGAGGTGAAGCTGCTCGGCGTCGCCCACGTGTCGCAACGTGCTGGGCACCGTCAACCCGGTCGCGCGAGATCTGCCGCGAGGCGCGCAAGCGCGGCATCGTCACCGTGGTCGACGGCTCGCAGGCCGCGCCGCACCGGCCGCTGGACGTCGCCGCGATCGGCTGCGATTTCTACGCCATCACCGGCCACAAGATGTGCGGGCCGACCGGCACCGGCGCGCTGTGGGCGCGGCGCGAACACCTGGCAGGCGATGCCGCCGTTCCTCGGCGGCGGCGAGATGATCAAGGAAGTCCGCTTCGACGGCACCGTGTTCAACGACCCGCCGCACAAGTTCGAAGCCGGCACGCCGAACATCGCCGGCTTCGTCGGCCTGGGCGCCGCGGTCGATTACCTGTCCGGCGCTCGGCATGGACGACGATCGAGGCGCGCGAGGCGCGAGCTGCTGGCGCACGCCACCGAGGCGCTGTCGGAGATCGACGGCCTGCGCATCTTCGGCACCGCGCCGCGACAAGGCGGCGGTGATCTCGCTTCCTGGTCGAAGGCGCGCACGCGCACGACCTGGCCACGCTGCTCGACCTGGAAGGCGTCGCGGTGCGCTCCGGCCACCACTGCGCGCATCCGCTGATGCAGTTCTTCGGCGTGCCGGCCACCTGCCGCGCCTCGCTCGCGTTCTACAACACGCACGACGAGATCGACGCGTTCGTGGCCGCGCTGCTCAAGGTGCGCGCGCTGCTGGCCTGACCGGCATCGGCTGGGGTGGCCGGCCGACGGCACGAGGACAGCAGGTCACGATCCTTGCGGTAGACGCCGGTGGCGATGTCGAAGACCCCCAGCACCGAATGGAACAGGTCGTCGTGGCTCCGGCTGCCGCGCGAGACGCGCCGCATGCAGGCCCCGTCCACCTGGAGCGCGGCCTTGAAGCCGGCGGACATCCACAGGGTCATCGGCACGTGCAGCTGCTGACGCGGCGCGATGGCGTAGGGGGCGCCATGCAGGTGCAGGCCATACTCGCCCAGCGACTTGCCATGGTCGGACACATAGAGCATCGCCGCGTCGTGGCCGTGCTGGGCTGACAGCACGTCGATCACCGCGTCGAGTACCGCGTCGGTGTAGAGAATCGCGTTGTCGTAGGCGTTGATGATGGCCTGCGTGCTGCAGCCATCCAACCCCGGCGCGTGGCAGGCGGGCCTGAAGCGCTCGAAGTCCTCGGGGTACCGCTCGAAGTAGTTCGGGCCGTGGTTGCCCTTCGGGTGCAGCACCACAAGCAGGTCGCCGCGGCTGGCAGCGATGCGCTCACCCAGCCCGTCGAGCAGTGCCGCATCGAGGCACCGCCCGCCCTGACATGCGGACGCCTCCGCCACGGACGCGACCGACTCGGTGGGCACGCCCGAGCACACGCCCTTGCAGCCGGACTGGTTGTCCCGCCATACGACGTCGACGCCGGCACGCGCCGCCACGTCGAGCAGCGACTCCTGTCGGGCGATCGCACCCCCGTCGTAGTTCGCGCGGCCGATCGCCGAGAACATGCACGGCAACGACACCGCGGTACTGGTCCCGCACGCGGTGACGTCGGGAAAGTTCACCACCTCGCGCCGTGCCAGGGCGGGGGTCGTCTGGCGCATATACCCGTTCAGGCCCCAGTGGTCGCCGCGCACGGTTTCGCCGACGACCAGCACGAGCACGCGAGGGCGACGCGCCGGCGGCGGCAATGTCCGGCGCGCATCCTGCGCGACAGGTTCGCGCGGCCCGACCTGCGCGCCATCGCCTCGCGCGGCTGCGCGCGCGATCGATACCAGTACGTTGCCTGGTGTGATCCGGTAGCGCAGTCCGGGATCGGCGCGGACCGCCGCGAACAACGCCTGTGAGGACAGCAGCACCGCCACGACCGAAAGGGCCAGCATGCTCGCGACGAACAGGATGCGCCGGCGCAGGTCCTCACCGCGCGTTCTCGCCTCAAGGCGCGTGCGCATCACCGCGGCCGCCGGGACAATGCCCGTCAGCGCGACGTGCAGCACCAGGCCCGCCGACAACAGGTCGCCGGCCTCGCGTGCATCGGTCTGCAGCACGTTGCGCACCATTTCGACATCGAACAGCACCGCGTAGCGCGCCGCGAACCACGTCACGAAGGAGGTCGCAAACAGCAACAGGGCCAGCACGGGACGTGTCGTGCCCCGCCACGCAACGACACCGAGCACGGCCGCGTGCAGGCCGAATAAGGCGACGGCCATCGACACCTGGACAGCCGGGCTGGCGCCGCTGCGCTGCATCGCCGCCCAGAGCGGCCCGTTGCAGGCGATGACGAAATACGCACACACCAGTGCCAGCAGTGCTTCGCCCGAACGCACGGGGCGCGCGAACAGCCATCCCGGCAGCCGCAACAAGGGCTTGGCCCGCGGGAGGGCGGCACTCATGGACCGGCCTGCGCCGCGACGGCCGCGATCACCACGGGATGCAGGCCCACACCAGCGCGTGCACGACGAGTGCCGCCGCCACGGCCGCAGCACCTGCATCTTTGGCCTTGCCCGAGAGCTCATGGTGCTCGGGCCCGATCCTGTCTACGACCGCCTCCAGCGCAGTGTTCAACAGCTCCACCACCAGGACCAGACCCAGCGTGACCAGAAGCAATGCGCGCCAGACGGTCGCGGGAACCAGCGCGAACACCGCCGGTACCAGCACGACCGCCAGCATGGTCTCGTGGCGGAAGGCGGCTTCCGTGCGCCAGGTCTGGAATACGCCGCACATGGCATTGCGCGACGCACGCACAAGGTGAACAGCGCCCGTGGATTTGCAGGGGGAACTTGGGGACGACGACATACGGTTGCCTTTTGTGCCCCCGGCAGTGGGGATCAGCACGCAGCCTCGGGCCCGGCCCGTCGGAGCCGGGTCGGAAATTTGTTCGGGTTCGATTAACCGGCCCGCGGACCCCGGCCGGCGGTAGCGCACTGCGGAAGGCGCGCGCATGCTAGGCGCCTGCCCGTACCGCTCGGCACCATGCGCCTGCTCATCGTCGAGGACCATCAACCCCTGGTGTCCAGCCTCTTCGCCTACTTCGAGGGGCGGGGCGCGCGGCTGGATGCCGCGCCCGACGGTGTGGTCGGTCTGCACCTGGCACTGACGCAGCCTTACGACGCCATCGTCCTGGACTGGATGCTGCCACGGATGGAAGGACCGGCGGTGCTGCGCGCCATGCGCGAGCAGGGCATCGATACCCCGGTGGTGATGCTGACCGCGCGCGACCAGCTGCCCGACAAGCTGGCGGGCTTCCGCGCCGGCGCCGACGACTACATGACCAAGCCGTTCGACCTGCCGGAGCTGGAAGTGCGCATCGAAGCCGTCCTGGCGCGCACCCGCGGCCGCGTCGTCAGGCGGAAGCTGGAGGTCGGCGATCTCACCTACGACCTGACGACGCTGGAAGTCCGGCGTGGCGGCCGCCTGCTGCACGTTTTTCCCGCATCGCGCAAGCTCCTGCAGGTACTGATGACGGCCAGTCCCGCGGCGGTCAGCCGGCAGCAACTCGAATACGCGCTGTGGGGCGACGAGCCCCCCGACCGCGACATGCTGCGTTCCCACGTCTATGACCTGCGTCGCAGCATCGACGGCGACAGCGCGGTGAAGCTCATCCGCACGATCCCACGCGTCGGCTACCGCCTCGTGCCTTCCGACCATGTCAGCGCGCCCTAGCTTTGCACGCCAGATCACCGTGGGCCTGGTGGTCTACGGCCTCCTGCTGACAGCAGCGGTATTCACCCACGGCCTGGTGGTCAACGAGCATGCCGAGCGGCGCGTGTGGCAGGCGATGCTCGATTCGGAAATGGACGCCGTCCTCGACAGGCATCGCGACGACCCGGGGTTCACATGGCGCAACGACGGACGGCTGGACCTGCATGTCCTCGACGCGGGCCCCACTGCGGCCGCGACGGTTCCCGCGCGGCTGCGCGACCTGCCTCCCGGCCTGCACGACAGCATCTTTTTCGACGACAACGAGTGGGTCGTGCTGGTGCGTCGCACAGACGGCGTCCGCTATGCGCTGGCGCTGGACATCGACGGTTTTGGAGCGCAGGAATGGGAGCTGCTCAAACCGGTAATCGCCTCGTCCTTCGTTTTCATGCTGCTGCTGGCAGTGGCGGTGTACTTCGGTGGCCGGCTGTTCGCGCGCCCGCTGCGGCAACTGGCCGAGCGCATCTCCGCACTGACGCCCGACTGTCGCGGCCAGCGCATTGAGGTGCCCGACCGCGCCAGTTCCGAGCTTGTAGTTATCGCCGGCGCGCTCAACGATTACCTGGAGCGCAACGACGCGTTCGTCGAACGCGAGCGGGCATTCCTGGACACGGCGAGCCATGAACTGCGCACGCCGCTGGCGGTCATCCGCAGTGCGGCGCAGGTGGCATTGGCACCGGACGCTGGTTCCGCGGCGGCCACGAGGCAGTTGGAACGCATCGCCCGCACGACGGGCGAAGTGGAAGAGCTGATCTCGCTGCTGCTGGTGCTGGCCCGCGACCCCGCACGCGTCTACGCCGGCGCCGAGCGCTTCCGCCTCGACGAACTGCTCCCGTCCATCGTTGACGACCACCGGCACCTGGCCGAAGGCAAGGACCTTACATTCGTCCTGGAGCCATGGGCGTCTCGCACGCTGGTGGCGCCGGAAACCGTCGTTCGGATGGCGATCGGCAACCTGTTGCGCAACGCCATCGAACACAGCGACCGGGGCCAGATCCGCGTCAGGATGGACGACCGGGGCGTCGTGATCCGTGACCCGGGCCATGGCATGACGCCCGAGGAGATCAGCGCCCTGTATGCCCGCATGGCGCGCGAGGGTGGGCGCAGCGCAGGCATCGGCCTGGCACTGATCGCCCGCGTCAGCGAGCACCTGGGCTGGCGCCTTTCGATCGAGTCCGACCCCGGCCGCGGCACCACCGCCCGGCTGCAGTTCCCGGACGACCGCTGAACCGCCGGCAAGCAGCGGTCGGCGCTTCCGACAAATTTCCGACCCGGTCGCCGCAAGACTGCCGCGCCCAGGCCCGCCCTGGGCCATTCCGTGCCCCCGGTCGTCTGACGCGATGCCGCCCCCCCTGTCCGCGCCCTCTCGCGCCTGCTGCCCTTCCTCCAAGTGCTGCTGGCCGGCCTTGTCCTGCTGTCGCTGTCGCGCCTGGCGTTGGCGGGCTGGCATGCAGAAGCCGTCTCGGCCGCACGGGGCTGGGCGAGTGTCTTCGTGCAGGGGGTGCGCGTGGACATCGCGACGCTGTGCCTGCTTCTGGGCCTGCCCGCCGCGCTGTACCTCCTGCTGCCCACGCACATGGCGCAGCATCGCGCGGCCCGGTCGGCGGTCGCCGCCTGGCTGACGCTCGCGCTGGCCGTGCCGTTGACGCTCGAGGCGGCGACGCCGGCCTTCATGGCCGAGTACGGCCTGCGCCCTAACCGGCTCTTCATCGAGTACCTGGCCTACCCGCGCGAAATCGCCGCCACGCTCGCAAAGGGCCACCTGCTGACGACACTGCTGACGCTCGCCGTCGCCGCGTTTGCGGTGGGGTGGGGCTACCACTGGGTTCACCGGGCGCTGCGCGGCCAGCCGGCTCATGCAAGCCATCCCGCCCTGCGCGCCGCCGGTGCCGTCCTGGTGGTGGCCCTCGCCGTGCTGGGGACCCGTTCCACGTTGGGCCACCGGCCCATGAATCCGGCGATGGTGGCGTTCTCGAGCAACGCCACGGTCAATGCGTTGCCGCTCAACTCTTTCTATTCCCTCGCCTTCGCTGCGCGGGACTGGCTGCACCACGACCCCGGCGCACGCGTGTACGACAGCATCACGTCCGACGATGCGGTGGCGTCCGCCATGCGCGCCGAGGTACTCGCCTGGCCGGGCACGCGCCCCGTGGAGGCTGACGACACGCCAGTGCTGATCCGCCGCGACCCCATCCACCGGGGACCAGCACGCAACCTGGTAATCGTGCTGGAGGAGAGTCTCGGCGCACAGTTCGTCGGCAGTCTGGGCGGCCGACCGATGACGCCGGAGTTCGATCGGTTGTCGACGCAAGGCTGGACACTGCAGCGGTTGTATGCCACTGGCACACGGTCCGTCCGCGGCATCGAAGCGGTACTTTCCGGCTTTCCCCCGACGCCCTCGCCGTCTGCCGTGAAACGGCCACTGGCACAGGGCGGTTTCTTCACGCTGGCCCAAGTGTTGAAGGATGCGGGCTACGACACTGCCTTCCATTACGGCGGCGAGAGCCACTTCGACAACATGCGTGGGTTCTTCCTGGCCAACGGGTTCGACCGGATCATCGACCAGGACGACCACCCGGCACCCGTGTTCACCGGCTCGTGGGGGGTGTCGGACGAGGACCTGTTCGCGGGTGCGCATGAGGACTTCACGCGCCTGCACGAATCCGGGCAGCCGTTCTTCGGGTTCGTGTTCACCTCCAGCAACCACGACCCCTTCGAGTTTCCCGACGGACGCATCGACATCGGCCCGGGCCCCAAGGCCACGCGCGACAACGCCGCGCGTTACGCCGACTACGCGCTGGGGCGCTTCTTCGACCGCGCCATGGCTTCGCCGTACTGGGACGACACCGTGTTCCTGGTGGTGGCGGACCACGACTCGCGCGTGTTCGGACGCTCACTGGTGCCGGTGGACAACTTCCATATCCCCGGCCTGATCCTGGGTGCCGGCGTGACGCCACGCCGCGACATGCGCGTGGCCAGCCAGGTCGACCTCGCCCCGACGCTGCTGTCGCTGGTGGGGATCGACGCGCCTACGCCGCTGGTGGGCCGCGACCTCAATCGCGATGCCCCGTCCCTGGGCGGTCGCGCGCTGATGCAGTACGACAGCAACTTCGCCCTGATGACGGACGACGGCATTACCGTCCTGCAGCCCGGGCAGCCTGCGCGCGGCTTCCGCTACACGCCGGGGCGGCCGCTCCGGCCGACCGCGCCGCCCAGGGCCGAGGCCGAGCGCCGTGCGAGAATGCACGCCCTCTGGGGCACGGTGGCCTACGAGCACCGCTGGCACCGGCTCCCCACGCCTCCCTGACTGCCCGCCGGGCATGCGACGCCACCATGCCCTTCGACCTTTCTTTCCGCGATGCCACCGAAGCCGACATCCCCGCGCTCGTCGCGCTGGTGACGTCCGCCTATCGCGGTGATGCCAGCCGCGTCGGCTGGACCACCGAGGCCGATCTGCTCGACGGCCAGCGCATCGACCCGGAGGTGCTGCGCCAGGACATCCTGCGGCCGCAGTCGACAGTGCTGGTCGCCGAGCGCGGCGGAAACGATTCGATGGCGGGCGAGCTGATCGCATGCGCGCACGTGGCGGCCGAGGGCAACGCCGGGTACTTCGGCATGTTCTCGGTGCGGCCCGACATCCAGGGCGGCGGGCTGGGCAAAGCGGTACTGGCCGAGGCCGAGCGCATCGTCCGCGATGACTGGCGGCTGCCGGTGATGCGGATGACGGTGATCGACATGCGCGACGAGCTGATCGGCTTCTACGAGCGCCGCGGCTACCGCCGCACTGGCACGTTCAAGCCGTTCCCGTACGGCGATGCGCGCTTCGGCACCCCGCTGCGCGACGACCTGCGGTTCGAGGTTCTTGAAAAAGCGCTGTAACGGGAGGGCGTTGCCCGTCCAACCCACCCCGCTGTCATCCCGAGCGAAGCGAGGGATCCCCTTCGAAAATGCGCCAGCCACTCTTCCGTGTCCGTGGAAAGCCGATGCCTCGCTTCCCTCGGACGACAATGGACGTGACCGCTTCATACGACATGAGCGGTGTTGCCCATCCGACCCGACAACAGGACCCACCATGACCGACTGGATCCGCGTCTGCGCCACATCCGAACTGTTGCCGGGCGAGTCCACCGTCGCCTGGGACGGCGACACGCCGATCCTGGTGGTCAACTACGACGGCGACTTCTACGCGCTGGAAGACCGCTGCTCGCACGAGGACTTTGAACTGTCGGCCGGCACCTTCGATGGCGACGAGGCCACGGTCGAGTGCGTGCTGCACGGGGCGAAGTTCGACGTGCGCGACGGGCGGGCGCTGTGCGCGCCGGCGTACGCCCCCGTGACCCGGTTTCCGGTCAAGGTCGAGAACGGCGCGGTGTGGACGCGCGACGACCGCTGACGTCGCGGTTGCGCCGCGCTTGCACTGGACACCCGCGGGCCATGGCCGCAACCCGCGCAAGCGTCCATCGCTAAACGAATACGAAGGTCCGCTATCACCCCGATCCCGCGCTACCGGGCGTAATGGGAATGCTTGCCGGGATGCGGGCGTGGGCACCGCGCACCCCTGAACCGAGCCACTTGCCCGCGACCCGCGATCGCACATGTAGTCGGGCCTCGAACCCGCCCGCCGATCCCATCAGGCCGGCGTGAACCGCGCCAGCAGCAGCTCGCCGCCGCCCTCCAGTGCGAACCGCCGGCGCGCACCACCCGCCACCAGCAGCGCCGTATCGCCCGGCTCCAGGTCCGGCAAGCCTGACGAGGCATCGAACGTCGCCTGGCCGGCGATCAGGTGCAACGCCCACGTCGAGCACGGCTCGACGAAGATCACCATCGGCCCCACCAGCGGCCGGTGCCAGGTGTCGGCGTGGATGCGGTCGCGACGCCACATCAGGTTGAAGTCGTGCGTCGGCCCGTCCAGCAATTCGCCCCTCAACGCGCGCTCGCCGGCGAAGCGGTGGCGGTCGTGGGGCGGCAACAGCGTGACGGCCTCGCCATCGTCGAAGCACAGGCGCATGCCGTTGCCTGACAGCAGCATCAGCTCACGATCGATGCCGGGAAACACCGAGAACGCCGAATCACGCTCGATTTCGGCAATCGACAACCGCCACGTCCAGTCATCGGCCGCGCCCTCGACATGGATCTCGCGGGTCCAGCCCTCGCCGTTGCGCCAGCGGATCCGGCGGTATTCGCAGGCGGGAATGACGCGGGAGCGCGGGTCGTGCATCCGGGTTTCCACGGGGATTGGCCGCCAGTCTAGCCGGGGTTGCAACGCACGCGTCCGACCCCGGGCATCGACAGGCGACCTCCTGCCCTGCACGCGCGACGGGTACGCACGACCGCACCCCACTGGGGCATGCGCGTCCGGCCGGTGCACGCAAAAAAGCCGCCTGCCCGGATCCTTCCCGGCAGGCGGCGCACATCCTTGTCCGGGCCGGGGCCCGAGGTCCCTGCGGGCGGAACGTCCTGTCCCGCCCGTTCCTGCGGCGTCAGCGCTTGGCGGCAGTAGCCGGGCGCGCGGCGGCGGGCTTGGCGTTCGCGGGCGCGGCTGCGGCGGCCTTGGGCGCGCCGACGACGATCCTGTCGCGGTTCTTTTCCACCGTCTTCAGGCCCACGCCCTTGACCAGCGCCAGCTGCTCCATGCTCTTGAAGGGGCCGTTGGCCTTGCGGTGCGCGACGATCGCGTCGGCCTTGGACGGGCCGATATTGATGAGAACACGCTCCAGCGTGGCGGCATCGGCGGTGTTGATGTTGACCTTCTCGTTGGCCAGGGCGTGGCCCATCAGGCTGCCGGCCATCAGCAGCGAGAGCAGGGCGGCCTGGATGAAGCGGCGGATCGGTGACATGGTGGTTCTCCGTGGGTGTGAACGGCGCGAATCCGGTCGCGCACGGTGGATCGTTGGACGAGGTGTAGCGTCTGGCAGTTGCATCGGCATCGACTTGGGGGAGATCGCCCCGACCTGCGGGCGATGGGCACAGTGTCGGGATTGCGGGGTTGCCGGCCCATCGCCCGCCGACCCGTCCCGGTGCGAGGCGAGTCCGCACCCGCGCGTAGGAAACGGCCTACATACGCGGCGAACGCTAAGATCGGGACTTTCCGAATGAGGTACACCCGTGGACGCCAGCCAGGTCGATCGTTTCGTCGGCGGCAAGTGGGACGACGAGATCGTCCCGCAGCTGGTCGAGTACATCCGCATCCCCAACAAGTCGCCGATGTTCGACGCCGACTGGGTGGCGCACGGCTACATGGAGGATGCGGTCGACGCTGATGGACCGGCTGGGCGCGCAAGCAGGCCATCGCCGGCATGCAGCTCGAGGTGGTGCGGCTGGAAGGCCGCACGCCGCTGATCTTCATCGAGATTCCCGCGACGCGGCCGGCGGCAGCGGCGACGACTGCGTGCTGCTGTACGGCCACCTGGACAAGCAGCCGGAGATGACGGGCTGGGACGACGGCCTCGGCCCGTGGACGCCGGTGCATCAAGGGCGACAAGCTCTACGGCCGCGGCGGCGCCGACGACGGCTATGCGATCTTCGGCTCGCTGGCGGCGATCATGGCGCTGCAGGAGCAGGGCGTGCCGCACGCGCGCTGCGTGGTCCTGATCGAGGCCTGCGAGGAGTCCGGCAGCTACGACCTGCCGGCCTACGTCGACCACCTGGCCGACCGCATCGGCAAGCCCTCGCTGGTGGTGTGCCTGGATTCGGGCTGCGGCAACTACGACCAGCTGTGGTGCACCACCTCGCTGCGCGGCCTGGCCGGCGGCAACTTCACGGTCAAGGTGCTGGAGGAAGGCGTGCACTCGGGCGACGCGTCGGGCATCGTGCCGTCCAGCTTCCGCCTGCTGCGCCAGCTGCTGTCGCGGCTCGAGGACGAAGCCACCGGCCGCATCCTGCGTCGAAGGCCTGCACGTCGAGATCCCGGCCGAGCGCCTCGAGCAGGCGCGCGAGGCCGCCGAGGTGCTGGGCACCGAGGTGTACGACAAGTTCCCGTTCCTGCGCGGGCATGACGCCGATGGCACGACGACCTGACCGAACTGGTGCTCAACCGCACCTGGCGGCCGGCGCTGTCGGTCACCGGCGCCGACGGCCTGCCGCCGCTGGCCTCGGCCGGCAACGTGCTGCGCCCGCATACCGCGGTGAAGCTGTCGCTGCGCCTGCCGCCCACGCTGGACGGCAAGCAGGCGCGGCGAGCTGCTCAAGCGACACGCTGCTGCGACGATCCGCCCTACGGCGCGCAGGTCACGCTGGACCTGGAGAAAGCCTCGACGGGCTGGAACGCGCCGGCGCTGTCGCCGTGGCTGGCCAACGCCATCGACGCGGCCAGCCGCGAATTCTTCGGCAAGCCGGCCATGTACATGGGCGAAGGCGGCACGATCCCCTTCATGGGCATGCTGGGCGAGAAGTTCCCCGGCGCGCAGTTCATGATCACCGGCGTGCTCGGCCCGCACTCCAACGCGCACGGCCCGAACGAGTTCCTGCACATCCCGATGGGCAAGAGGGTCACCGCCTGCGTGGCGCGCGTGATCGCCGAGCACCACGGGGCCAGCGAGCGTGGCGAGACCCGCGGCGCGGCGGTAGCGGCCGGCACCCAGGAGCGCGGCGAGCACGGCTGCTGCTGAGTGCCATGAGTGCCATGCGCGGCCGTCCGCACGGGCGGCCGCGGCGCCACCCGATGCCATCTGCTAGGCTCCGGCGGGCACCACCAACCACCATACGGAGGGGAGCTTTATGGGCGGTATCGTGTACACGATCATCATCGGCGCCGTCATCGGCGTGCTGGCGCGTTTCATCAAGCCCGGCGCGGACCCGATGGGCTGGATCCTGACCATCCTGCTGGGCATCGCAGGCGCGTGGCTGGGCAGCCTGCTCTATGCGGGAGGCGGCGTGATCGGCTTCGCCATCTCCATCGTCTGCGCCATCGTGCTGCTCTTCATCTACGAGATGATCCGCAAGCGGTCCTCGCGGCCGGTGACCTGACGTTCCAGTCGGCTGACCCTGCGACACCCGGCCCCGGCCGGGTGTCGTCGTTTCGGAGCAGGCTTCAGGGCTGCTGCCCGAGCAGGCGGTCGACGATCCGGGCCGCCAGCGCTTCGGCCGGCTCGTTGACGGTATCGAGCACCAGTTCCGCGTCTTCCGGCGCCTCGTAGGGCGAGTCGATGCCGGTAAAGTTGGGCAGTTCGCCGGCGCGCGCCTTGGCATACAGCCCCTTGACGTCGCGCGCCTCGGCCACGGCCAGCGGCGTGTCGACGAACACCTCGATGAACTCGCCTTCGCCGAACAGCGAACGCGCCATGCGGCGCTCGGCGCGGAACGGCGAGATGAAGCTGACCAGCACGATCAGACCCGCTTCGGTCATCAGCCGCGCGACTTCGGCCACGCGGCGGATGTTCTCCACCCGGTCCTCGTCGGTGAAGCCGAGGTCGCGGTTGAGGCCGTGGCGCACGTTGTCGCCGTCGAGGATGAAGGCGTGCCGCCCCAGCGCATGCAAGCGCTTGTCCACCAGGTTTGCCAGCGTGGACTTGCCCGAGCCCGACAGGCCGGTGAACCACACGCAGCGCGGCGATTGCCCCAGGCTGCGCGCCCGCGCCTCACGGTCGACATCCAGATGCTGCCAGTGGATGTTGCCGGCGCGGCGCAGGGCAAAGTCCAGCGTGCCGGCCGCCGCGGTGGCATTGCTGAGCCGGTCGATCAGGATGAACCCGCCCAGCGCGTGGTTGCGCGCGTAGGGCTCGAACGCGATGGGCCGGTCGAGCTCGAGGTTGCAGTAGCCGACCTCGTTGAGCTCCAGGTGGCGCGCGGCCAGCTGCGCCTGCGTGTTGACGTCGACCTTGTGCTTGATCGCCGTGACGGTGGCGCCGACCGTGGCGGCGCCCACCTTCAGCCAGTACGACCGCCCCGGCAGCAGAGGCGCCTCGTCCATCCACAGCACGTGCGCGGCGAACTGGTCGGCGACTTCAGGCGCGTCGTCGGCGGCGGCGATCACGTCGCCCCTGGCCACATCCACGTCGTCGGCCAGCGTCAGCGTCACCGCCTGCCCGGCCGACGCCGCGATGCGCGCGCCGTCGGTATCCAGCACGTCGGCAATGCGGGTGTGGCGGCCCGAGGGCAGGATGACGACCCGGTCGCCGCTGCGTGCGGTGCCACTGGCCAGCGTGCCCGCGAAGCCGCGGAAGTCCTGGTCGGGACGGTTCACCCATTGCACCGGCATGCGCATGGGCCCGCTGCGGTTCGCATCGGGAAGGCGTGCGGTCTCCAGAGCGTCGAGCAGTGAGGCCCCCGCATACCACGGCATGCGTTCCGAACCGGCCAGCAGGTTGTCGCCGTGGAGGGCCGCGACCGGGATCGCCTGCACCGAAGCGATCCCGAGCGACGCGGCCAGCGCGCGGTACTCGGCCGCGATGGCGTCGAACACCGCGCGGTCGAAACCGACCAGGTCCATCTTGTTGACCGCCAGCACCACCTGGTCGATGCCCAGCAGCGCGCAGATGTAACTGTGCCGCCGGGTCTGCGTCAGCACGCCCTTGCGCGCGTCCACCAGCACCACCGCCAGGTCCGCCGTCGACGCGCCGGTGGCCATGTTGCGCGTGTACTGCTCGTGCCCCGGGCAGTCGGCGACGATGAAGCTGCGCCGTGGCGTCCCGAAGAAGCGGTAGGCGACATCGATGGTGATGCCCTGTTCGCGCTCGGCCGACAGGCCGTCGACCAGCAACGCGTAGTCGATGCCCTCGCCCTGCGTGCCGTGGCGGCGGCTGTCAGCTTCCAGCGTGGCGATCTGGTCGGTGAACAGGCCACGGGTGTCGTGCAGGAGGCGGCCGATCAGTGTGCTCTTGCCGTCGTCCACGCTGCCGCAGGTGATGAAGCGCAGGCGGTCGCGGGCCTCATGGGTGGCCAGCGCGGCGGCGACATCGTCGCCTGGCATGTGCGCGGCGCCCATCAGAAGTAGCCCTCCTGCTTCTTGCGTTCCATCGATGCGGCGGTGTCGTGGTCGATCAGGCGGCCCTGGCGCTCGGACGTGGTGGCCGCCAGCGTTTCGGCGATCACCTTTTCCAGCGTGTCGGCCTCGGACTCGATCGCGCCGGTCAGCGGGTAGCAGCCCAGCGTGCGGAAGCGCACGCGCCGCAGTTGCGGGGTCTCGCCCGGCTGCAGCGGCAGGCGGTCGTCGTCGACCATGATCCAGGCGCCATCGCGCTGCACGACCGGACGCTCGGCCGCCAGGTACAGCGAAGGCACGGGGATGCGCTCGCGGTAGATGTAGAGCCACACGTCCAGCTCGGTCCAGTTGGACAGCGGGAACACGCGCACGCTTTCGCCGCGCCGGACGCGGGTGTTGTAGAGGTTCCACAGCTCCGGCCGCTGCTGGCGGGGCTCCCAGCGGTGGCGGGCATCGCGGAAGGAGAACACGCGCTCCTTCGCCCGCGACTTCTCCTCGTCCCGCCGGGCGCCGCCGATCGCGGCATCGAACCCGTGCGCGTCCAGCGCCTGCCTGAGCGCCTGGGTCTTCATGACGTCGGTGTGCACGGTGGCGCCGTGGCTGACGGGTCCGATTCCCTGCGCAATGCCGTCAGGATTGGTATGTGTCAGCAGTGTGGCACCCGTCTCCCCGACGCGACGGTCCCGGAACTCGATCATCTCCCGGAACTTCCATCCCGTATCGACATGCAGCAGCGGGATCGGCGGTGGCGCCGGCCGGAACGCCTTCTGCAGCAGGTGCAGCAGCACCGAGCTGTCCTTGCCGATCGAATACAGCATCACCGGCCGCATGAATGCCGCCTCCACCTCCCGCAGGATATGGATGCTCTCGGCTTCGAGGCGGTCGAGGTGGGACGGGATGGGAAGAGGCATTGCGGTCGGCGGCTCGAGGATCTTCGGGACAGGGCATCGCGACAAGGCGCAGACATTAGCCGATTCCACCACCGCGCGACCTCCCATTCCCGGGGGCAGGCGCGCCGATTACCCTGTACGCCCTTTTTCCGCGAGGCCGATATGGTCCACGCCACGACCTCCCCGGACTCCGACCGCGCCACCGCGCGCCTGGCATGGGCGCGCACGGCCAGCGGGTCGCCGACGCTCGAGCTGCAACCGGCATCGGTCGATGCCGGCTTCCGCAGCTACTGGCGTGGCCGACACGGCGACGGTGCCAGCGTGGTCGTCATGGACTCCCCGCCGCACCTGGAGGACGTGCGCCCGTGGCTGCGCATCCGCGACCTGCTGGAGGCCGGCGGCGTGCGCGTGCCGCGCGTGCTGGCGCGCGATGTCGAGGCCGGCTTCCTGCTGCTGGAGGACCTCGGCGTGGACACGCTGCTGCACGTGATCGATGCCGGCAACGCCGACACGCATTTCGATGCCGCCCTCGACCAGCTGCTGCGCGCTGCAGGCGATCGCCCGCCCGCCGGCCTGCCGGCGTACGACGAGGCGCTGCTGGAGCGCGAGTTGCGCCTGTTCGACGAGTGGTTCCTCGGCCGCCACCTCGGGCATCACGCTGGATTGCGGCGACCTTGAAACGCCTGGAGCGGCGTACCGCCGCCTGATCGATGCCGCGCTGGCGCAGCCGCAGGTGCTGGTGCACCGCGACTTCATGCCGCGCAACCTGATGCCGGCGACGGGCGGGCCGGCGGTGCTGGATTTCCAGGACTGCGGTGCGCGGCCCCATCGCCTACGACCCGTTGAGCCTGTTCAAGGATGCGTTCCTCAGCTGGCCCGAGGACCGCGTCGAAGGCCTGGCTGGCGCGCTACCACGCGCGCGCGTCCGACGCCGGGCTGCCGGTGCCGCCGCTGGAGCGCTTCCATGCGCGATGCCGACTGATCGGCGTGCAGCGCCACCTGAAGGTGCTCGGCATCTTCGCGCGCCTGCACCACCGCGACGGCAAGCCCAAGTACCTCGCCGACGCGCCGCGCTTCCTCGCCTACCTGGACGCGGTGCTGCCGCGCCACCCGGCGCTGGCGCCGCTGGCCGGCCTGATCGATCGCCACGTGCGTCCGGCGCCTGGCAACGGCATGAAGGCGCTGATCTTCGCCGCGGGCCTGGGCGAGCGCATGCGCCCGCTGACCGACACGACGCCCAAGCCGCTGCTGCCGGCGGCCGGCAAGCCGCTGATCGCGTGGCACCTGGAGAAGCTGGCGGCGCTGCGGCGTCACGCGATGTCGTGATCAACACCAGCTGGCTGGCCGACCGCTTCCCGCAGGCGCTGGGCGACGGCGCGCGCTGGGGCCTGCGCCTGCACTACGCCTACGAAGGCGCCGACGCCGCTGGAAACCGGCGGCGGCATGCTCCATGCGCTGCCGCTGCTGGGCGACGCGCCGTTCCTCGCGGTCAATGGCGACATCTGGACCGATTTCGATTTCGCCCGCCTGCCGCGCGAACCCGCCGGCGACGCGCACCTGGTGCTGGTCGACAACCCGCCGCACAACGCCGCAGGGCGACTTCGCGCTGGACGCGAGGGCCGCGTGCACATCGACGGCCGCGCGCCTCACCTTCGCCGGCATCGGCGTCTACCGGCCGCCTGCTCGACGACTGGCGCGACGTCGTCGGCGATGCCCGGGCGCCGACGAGACGCCGCCGCGCTTCAAGCTGGCGCCGCTGCTGCGCGCGGCGATGGCCGCCGGACGCGTGAGCGGCGAACACCACCGCGGCCGCTGGACCGACGTCGGCACGCCGCAACGGCTCGAGCACTGGACCGGGAACTGCGCGCCGGCGGCTGACTCGCCCGCGTACGACCCGCACGCTGTCGCTACGGGCTCGACGCGCCCAGCACCTGCCGCAGGAACGGCACCGTCATCCGCCGCTGCGCCGCCAGCGAGGCGCGGTCGAGCCGGTCGAGCAGCGCCGTCAGGCTCGCCAGGTCGCGGCCGACGCGCCGCAGCAGCCAGTCCAGCGCCGCGTCCTCCAGCATCCAGGCCGCGCGTTGCGCACGCGGTGCGCAGCACCTCGCGACGGCCGGCGTCGTCCAGCGGCGCCAGCACCATGCGCGTGCATTGCGACAGGCGCGAACGCAGGTCCGGCAGCGCCAGGCGACAGCGCATCCGGCGACTGGCGCGCGGCGTAGAGCACGGCCGTGCCGCGGCCGCGGGCGCGGTTGTGGGCATCGAACAGCGCGACCTCGTCGTCGCGGTCGCCGCGATCGCCTCCAGGCCGTCCAGCGCGACCACGTCGTGGCCTTCCAGCGCCTCCAGCGCATCGCGCAGGCGGCCGGCCGCGGCCGCCAGCGGCAGATAGGCAGCGCGGCGGCCTGCATCGCGCGCGCGGCGCACAGCGCCCAGCAGCAGATGGGTCTTGCCGCTGCCGGCCGGGCCGGCCAGGTACACGCCAGTCCGCGTGCGGCGCCGCTGGCCAGCGCGCGCAACTGCGTCGAGCGCGCCGTCCGGGCGGCGCGCACGAAGGTGTCGAGGCGCTGGTCCGGCGGGTAGCGCAGCGCCAGCGGCAATTGCGGGATCAGTCGCGGTGCGCAGGCATGTGTCGACGGCGCCCGGCTCACGGATGCGGCTCGCTCGGCCTCGGCTCCGCGGGTCGGCCTGCGCGGATGCGAGTGCGCCAGCGATCGCCGGGACGCTCGCCCGCATAGAGCCGGCTGTGCGTGTAGCGCTCCTGCGCATAGCGCAGCAGCACGTTGGCCACGGCCGCCACCGGCAACGCCAGCAGCATGCCGAGGAAGCCGAACAGCTGCCCGCCGGCCAGCACCGCGAAGATCACCGCCACCGGATGCAGGCCGATGCGGTCGCCGACCAGCTTGGGCGTCAGCCAGTAGCTTTCGATCATCTGGCCGACGCCGAACACCGCCAGCACGCCGGCGATGTGCTGCCAGTCGCCGTACTGCACCAGCGCGGCGATCACGCCCAGCACGACGCCGCTGGCCGGACCCAGGTACGGCACGAAGGTCAGCAGGCCGGCGATGATGCCGATCAGGATGCCCAGGTCCAGCCCGACCAGCCACAGGCCGACGCCGTACATGCACGCCCAGCATCAGCATCACCAGGAACTGCCCGCGCAGGAAGCCGCCGAGCACGTCGCTCGGATTCGCTGCGCCAGCCGGGTCACGGTGGCGATGTGGTCGCGCGGCACCAGCGAGGCCACGCGCCCGACGAGCAGGTCCCAGTCGCGCAGGAAGAAGAACGCCAGCACCGGCACCAGCACGAGGTTGACCGCCAGCCCGAGCAGCGCGAAGCCCGAGCGCGACACGTAGCCCAGCAGCGTCGCTGGCGATGCCGCCGGCGCGCTCCCAGTGCTGCGCGGACCAGCTCGATCAGGTGCTCCAGGTCCAGCCAGGTGGCAGCTCGCAGCCCGGTGCGCTGCTTCAGCCACGGCAGCGCGGTGCCGATGAACCAGTCGCGGTACCGCGGCAGCGATTCGATCAGGGTGACGATCTGGCGCTCGATCAGCGGCACCAGCATCACCAGCACCAGCACCAGCAGCAGCGTCATCAGCGCGAACACCAGGGTCGACGGCGATGTTGCGCGAGCGCCCCGGCCGTTCCAGCCGGTCGACCAGCGGATCGCCCAGCCAGCCCAGCAACGCGGCCAGCACGAACGGGCGTCAGGATCGGCGCCAGCAGCCACACCAGCCAGCAACGCGCCCAGCGCCACCGCGGCCCACTGCAGGCGCCTGAGGAAGCTGCGCGATGTCGTGCAGCGGCGAGGCGGTGTCCATGCGTGCGTGGTCGGTCAGCGCAGCCGGTAGCGGGCAGGCGCGCTGGCGCCGGTCGCTGCCGCCCTCGGCCGTGCGCATCGCGCCTTCGGCGACCAGGACGCCGTCGCTCTGACCAGCCGCGGAAGCCCGGCAGGCCGGTGAGCAGGTCCAGCTCGAACTCCAGCACCCTCGGCGTCGCCCGCACCGGGGTGATCCCGCGCACCACCGACATGCCCTGCAGGTACGCCGACAGGCGCATGTAGTCGTCGCTGCTGTCGATGCCGGTGAAGGCGACGCGGTAGGCGCCGGGCGGGCCCGCGGGCTGCGCGCTTGGCATACCGCCGGATCAGCGCATCGGCCGCGCCGTCGGCGCCGGCCGCCATCGCGCGGCGCGCATCGGCGCCGGTCTCGGACCACTTCGACAGCACCCTGCCGCTGTCGACGAAGATCCAGTCCGCCTTCCAGCCGCCGCTCGCCGCGGTAGAGCTTGCCGACCAGCTGCATCGGCGGGCTGTAGTTGCGCGAGGCGCGCGCGACGGCGGCGGTGTCGCCGCGCCAGATCGCGCCGACGGCGGCCTGTTCGGCGGCGCTGCCCGCTCGGCAGGCCGAGCCGGTAGCCGCGCTCGATCGCGCGCTGGTCCAGCGCCGGGCGCGCGGCATTGGCCTGCGCCAGCGCCGACCAGGCGCGGGCCCCTGCCGTCGTCGATCGCCAGCCACAGCACCGGCTTGGGACGCGGCTGCGGCCAGACCGGCAAGCCCAGCGCCGCCGACCAGGTCATCGACCTTCCTCCGTCGAAGCGCACCACCAGCGTGGTGCGGAAGCGTGGGCGCGCCGGTGGGCGAGATGCCCTCGTCCTGGCGGTAGTCGTAGCCGTCGACGTATTCCTGTGCGCGGCGCAGTTCCTGCCGCACGCCCGGCTGCGACGCCGCGCCACGGTCGCCCGACAGCTTGCCCAGCACCTGCGCCAGGCCGCGGGCGAAGGCGGCGTTGCGCTCGGCCTCGCCCTGGCCGTTGACCGGCACCTCGGCCGCAGTACACGCCGCGCGCACCGGCGCGGTCGCCTTCCACGCGCTGGGCCGCGCGGCGCGGCAGCCATGCCAGCGCAAGCGCCAGCAGCAGCTGACAGGCCGCGCGGCAGCCACGTGAACGTGCCTGTGAAGGGCGAAGGGTCGCGAGGCGGTTTGCGCCGGCCATTGCCTGGTCCCGGGTCTGGAAAAGTCCGGCGATGGTGCCGCAGCGACGCTGGACGTCCATGCGGCGACCGCGCCGTCCACGGCCGTGACCGTCGACGCGCGCCCGCACTGCTAAAATCGCCGCTTTCCCGCGACCGCCAGAGGCCGCCGTGTCCAGCACCCCGTCCGCTCCCTCCCAGCCCGGCCCCACCCCGCTCACCTACCGCGATGCCGGCGTCGACATCGACGCGGGCAACGAACTCGTCGAGCGCATCAAGCCGCTGGTCAAGCGCAGCTTCCGCCCGGAGGTGATGGGCGGCGCTCGGCGGCTTCGGCGCGCTGTTCGACCTCTCCGGCAAGTACCGCGAGCCGGTGCTGGTGTCGGGCACCGACGGCGTCGGCACCAAGCTGAAGCTCGCCCAGCAGCTGAACCGCCACGACACCATCGGCATCGACCTGGTCGGCGATGTGCGTCAACGACGTGCTGGTGCAGGGCGCCGAGCCGCTGTTCTTCCTCGACTACTTCGCCACCGGCAAGCTCGACGTCGACACCACCGTGGCCGTGGTCGGCGGCATCGCCCGCGGCTGCGAGCTAGCCGGCTGCGCGCTGATCGGCGGCGAAACCGCCGAGATGCCGGACATGTACCCGCCGGGCGAGTACGACCTGGCCGGCTTCACCGTGGCCGCGGTGGAGAAGTCGAAGATCGCTCGACGGCGCCGCGTGCGCGCCGGCGACGTGCTGCTCGGCATCGCCTCCAGCGGCCCGCACTCCAACGGCTATTCGCTGATCCGCCGGATCTATGACCGCGCCGGCCGGCCCGCCGACCTCGACCTCGGCGGCGTCTCGCTGGTCGATGCGCTGATGGCGCCGACCGCGCTGTACGTCAAGCCGATGCTGGCGCTGCTGGCCGCGCGCGGCGGTGACATCCACGCGATGGCGCACATCACCGGCGGCGGCCTGACCGAGAACATCATCCGCGTGATCCCCGACGGCCTCGGGCTGGAGATCGACGCGTCCACGCTGGCGCTGCCGCCGGTGTTCGACTGGCTGCAGCGCGAAGGCGCGGTGCCGCGCGAGGAGATGTGGCGCACGTTCAACTGCGGCATCGGCTTCGTGCTGGTGGTGGCCCCGGCCCGGACCGGCGAGGTCGGTGCCGAACTCGACCGGCTCGGCCTGTCGCACCGGCCGATCGGCTCGGTGGTCGACGCCGGCGGCGCGCAGCGCGTCCGCATCGGCTGAGCGATGACCGCGGCCGACCGGCAACCGCGGCCGCCGCTGCGGATCGCGGTGCTGGCGTCGGGCCGCGGCAGCAACCTGCAGGCGATGCTCGACGCCATCGCGGCCGGCGTGCTCGATGCCGAGGTCGTCGGCGTGTTCTCCGACAGGCCGCGCGCGCCGGCGCTGGAGCGCGCGCGTGCGGCCGGGATCGATGCGCTCGCGTTCGAGTCCACGCGGGTTCCCCACCCGGCTGGAATTCGATGCGGCGCTGTTCGACGCCAGTCGAGCGCACGGCGCCCGACCTGGTGGTCTGCGCCGGCTACATGCGCCTGATCAGCGAGCCCCAGGTCGACGCGCATGGCCGGGCGCATGGTCAATATCCATCCCTCGCTGCTGCCGGCCTTCAAGGGGCTGCACACGCATCAGCAGGCGCTGGATGCCGGCGTGGCCGAGCATGGCGCCAGCGTGCACTTCGTCACCGCGGAACTCGACGGCGGCCCCGTCATCGCCCAGGCTCGCGTGCCCGTGCTGGCCGGGGATGACGCCGCCACGCTGGCCACGCGCGTGCTGGCGCGCGAACACCCGCTGCTGGTGGAAACGCTGCGTGCCGTTGCGGCCGGACGGATCACGCTGCAGGCCGGATGCGTGCACGTCGACGGGCAGGCGGTACACGCGCCGTTGCAACTCGATCAGGACAATGCGCTGACATCCACACCGCGCCAAGTCACTTGATAGCCCCACCGCTCGCGTCACCAATATCACCTACGCGTCCTGCTCCCGCCGCCCGGCTCAGCGCCCGTCTGGTGCTGCCGGTGGTTGCGATGCTGTCGCTCGTCGTGGTGCCGGCCTCGGCATTGGCGCAGCAGCCCGTCGCCACGGCAGTGCCGGCGCCGGTGGAGGCGTCCGCCCCGCTGGAACCGTTCGTGGCCCGCTATGAGGTCTACAACGGCGGCCGGGCACTGGGCGAGGCCACGCTGCAACTGGTGCGGCAGCCGGGGCAGCGGTGGCGGGTCGACCTCGCCATGCAGGGCAGCGGCCTGTTCAGGCTGGCAGGCCTCAATGCCGAGCAGAGCACGCTGTTCGACGAGGCCGGCGAAACGTTACCGCCCGCTGAGCCAGGCGACCGTGCGCCGGACCGTGTTCACGCAACGGAAAACCGTGGGCATCTACGATTGGGCGTCGCGCACTGCCCGCTGGCAGGGCGATGTGAAGGAATCGAGGCGCGCGCCGGTGGCGCTGCAGCCGGGCGACATGAGCGGCCTGCTGATCAACCTGGCCGTCATTCGCGATGCGGCACCGGGCCGGTCGCTCGGGTACCGCTTTGTCGACGACGGCCGCGTGCGCCAGCACCGGTACGCGGTCGCCGGCGAGACTGGAGCCGATGGCCGTCGGCGACGTGCGCTACAACGCCATGCGCGTGGCGCGCGTGGAAGACACACAAGGCGATGAAACCATCATCTGGGTGGCCAGCGGCGTGCCCACGCCGATCCGCATGCTGCAGCGGGAAGGCGGCGAAGACACTTACGACCTGCGCCTGATCGAATACCAAGGAGTCCACTAGATGAACCCGAGCACCCCCCACACCACGACGGGCCCGCTGCGACGTCGTGCAGCGCGACGCCCGCTGGCGGCCTGGCCGCAGCCGCTGCCTTCCTCGTCGCCCTGCCGGCGCTGGCAATCAAGCCGTTCACCGCCGACTACCAGGCCAGCTACATGGGCATGCAGGCCAACGGCCGGATGACGCTCGACGGCGGCCGGCCAGGACCGCTGGCAGCTACAGCCTCAGCATCCGCAACTCGCTGGCGGACCTGTCGCAAAGCACCGTGTTCGAGGACCGCGACGGCCAGTGGCGCCCGCTGTCGAGCAACGACTCTCAGCAAGGTGCTGGTGAAGAAGCAGGACAAGAGCGCAACCTACGACTGGGGCAAGGGCGAGGCGCGCTGGACGGGCGACGTCAAGCCCGACCGCGCCGGCCCGGTCAAGCTGCAGCGCCGGCGACATGGACGCGCTGCTGATCAACCTGGCCATCGTGCGCGACGTGCCGGCCGGCAAGCCGCTGAGGTACCGCATGGTCGACGACGGTCGCGATCAAGCAGCTCAACTACACCGTGGCCGGCAAGGAATCGATCACCGTCGGCGGCAAGCCGCACGCAGGCGACCAAGGTGGTGCAGCACCGATGGCAAGAAGCAGACCATCGCCTGGGTGGTGGACGGCATGCCGGTGCCGGCGCGCATCCTGCAGCGCGAGGACGGCAAGGACGACTCGACCTGCGGATGAAGTCGGTGCGCTGAGCGTCATTGGCATCGGATAGATGCCCGGAAAAAAGGCCCGCCATGTGCGGGGCTTTTCATTGGCGCGACGGACACCCCGGCATCAGCCCACCCGGCGGATCCGCGCCCCCAGCCCCGACAGCTTCTCCTCGATGTTCTCGTAGCCGCGATCGAGGTGGTAGATGCGGTCGATGGTGGTCTCGCCGTCGGCCACCAGGCCGGCCAGGATCAGCGAGGCCGACGCGCGCAGGTCGGTGGCCATCACCGGCGCGCCGCTGAGCCGCTCCACGCCGCGCACGATCGCGGTATGCCCGTCGACGCGGATGTCCGCGCCCAGGCGCAGCAGTTCGTTGACGTGCATGAAGCGGTTTTCGAAGATCGTCTCGTTGATCACGCCCACGCCGTCGGCGATGCAGTTCATGCGCCATGAACTGCGCCTGCATGTCGGTGGGGAACGCCGGGTGCGGCGCGGTGGTCAGGTTGACCGCGCGCGGGCGCCGGCCCTGCATGTCCAGGGTGATGCAGTCGCCGTCGCAGTCCGATGTTCGGCGCCGGCTTCGGTGCAGCTTGTCGAGCACCGCGTCCAGCGTGTCGGGCCGCGCGCGCCGTGCGGTGATGCGTGCCGCCGGTCATCGCCGCGGCGACGAGGAAGGTGCCGGTCTCGATGCGGTCGGGCACCACGGCGTGCGCGCCGCCGTGCAGGCGCTCGACGCCGTCGCACCACGATGCGGTCGCTGCCGGCGCCCTCGATCTTCGCGCCCAGCGCCATCAGGCAGTCGGCCAGGTCGACGATCTCCGGCTCCATCGCCGCGTTTTCCAGCACCGTGGTGCCTTCGGCCAGCGTCGCGGCCATCAGCACGTTTTCGGTGGCGCCGACGCTGACCATGTCGAACACGTAGCCGCGCGCCCTTCAGCCGGTCGGCGCGCGCCTTGATGAAGCCGTTCTCGACGGTGATCTCGCGCACCCAGCGCCTGCAGGCCCTTGATGTGCAGGTCGACCGGGCGCGAGCCGATCGCGCAGCCGCCGGGCAGCGACACTTCGGCGGCGCCGTACTTCGCCAGCAGCGGACCCAGCACCAGCACCGAGGCGCGCATGGTCTTGACCAGCTCGTAGGGCGCCACGTGGCTGTGCACGCGTGCGCGGATCCACGGTGATGCGCTGCCCTTGACAGCGTGCCCTCGTCGATGGTGATGCCCGCGCCCAGCTCGCCCAGCAGCTTGACCGTGGTCACCACGTCGTGCAGGTGCGGCACGTTGGTGATCTCGACCGGCCCGTCGGCCAGCAGCGTCGCGCACAGGATCGGCAGCACGGCGTTCTTGGCGCCGGAAATGCGTGACTTCGCCGTTGCAGCGGCTGCCGCCGGTGACTACGATCTTCTGCATGGGTTTCGGATTGGCATTGGTGGAGGCATCGGCTGTCGCGGATCAGCGTCAGCGGCGCTGCGCGGCTTCGTCGGGCGTCAGCGTCTTCAGCGCCAGCGCATGGATCTCGCCGCCCATCGCTCGCCCAGCGTGGCGTAGACCAGCGGTGGCGGGCCAGCGGCAGCTTGCCGCGGAATGCCTCGGACACGACGGTGGCCTCGAAATGCACGCCGTCGTCGCCCTGCACGTCGGCGCGTGCGCCGGGCAGGCCCTGTTCGATCAGTTTGCGGATGGTGTCGGCGTTCAACGGGCGTTCCGTGCAGATGAGGGTGAGCAGACCGGCACGGCCATCGCCTGGACGGCCATGCGCGTAAAATCGAGCGCTTAGCCTAGCGGAAAGCCCGGCCTTGAATGGTGACCTCCCAGCCCCTGAGCGTGATCCGACCCACCCCGCATCCGCTGCCGGCCTGGCCGCCAGCGGCCGCCGCGTGTTCGAGATCGAGGCGCCAGGCGCTGGCAGCCGTGGCGGCCCGGATCGACGGCGAGTTCAGCGCCGCCTGCCAGCTGATGCTGGCGACCCGAGGCCGCGTGGTCTGCACCGGCATGGGCAAGTCCGGGCACGTCGCGCGCAAGATCGCCGCGACCCTGGCCTCCACCGGCACCCCGGCGTTCTACGTGCATCCCGGGCGAAGCCGGCGCACGGCGACCTGGGCATGATCACCGACGCCGACGTGGTGCTGGCGCTGTCGTATTCGGGCGAGAGCGACGAGATCCTGATGCTGCTGCCGGTGCTCAAGCGCCAGGGCAACAAGCTGATCGCGATGACCGGCCGCCCGCAGTCCACGCTGGCGCGCGAGGCCGACGTGCACCTGGACGTCAGCGTGCCCGCCGAAGCCTGCCCGCTGGACCTGGCCCCGACGTCCAGCACCACCGCGTCGCTGGCGATGGGCGATGCGCTGGCCGTGGCGCTGCTGGAGGCACGCGGCTTCACCGCCGACGACTTCGCCCGCTCGCATCCGGCCGGCGCGCTGGGCCGCCGCCTGCTGCTGCACATCGCCGACGTCATGCACGCCGGCGACGACGTGCCGCGCGTCAGCGCGGACGCCACGCTCAGCGAGGCGCTGGTGGAGATGAGCCGCAAGCGCCTGGGCATGACCGCGGTGGTCGATGCGGACGGCCGCCTGCTGGGCCTGTACACCGACGGCGACCTGCGCCGCACGCCTGGACGATGCCGACGTCGACCTGCGCACGCACCCGCATCGCCGACGGTGATGACGCGCGCGCCCCGCACCATCGACGCCGACGCGCTGGCGGTGGAAGCGGCGCAGCTGATGGAAGCGCACAAGATCAGCGGCCTGCTGGTGGTGGACGCCGAGCAGCGCGTGGTCGGCGCGCTCAACATTCACGACCTGTTGCGCGCGCGGGTGGTCTAAAGGCGGGCCGCGTTCGGCGGGGATTCGGGATTCGGGATCCGGATTCGGGATTCGGGATCGGGATTCGCAGAAGCATCCGCCCTGTCGGCCCATCCACTGTTGTCGTCCCGGGTGAAGCGAGGGACCTGCCGTGCGTCCGCCATCCCAGGCAGAACCCTCGCTTCGCCCGGCATGACAACGGTTTTTTCCAAGACTTTTTCCCGAGCAACACCTCCCTTCGCAATCCCCGACCCCATCGATGCCCTACTGCCACCTCAACGACTACCCCGCCGACATCCGCGAGCGCGCCGCGCGCATCCGGCTGGCGTGCTTCGACGTGGATGGCACGCTGACCGACGGCCGGCTGATCTTCGACAGCGACGGGCGCGAGGCCAAGGCCTTCCACGTGCACGACGGCAAGGGACTGGTGCTGCTGCGGCAGGCCGGCATCGCGGTGGCCCTGGTCACCGCGCGCGCCAGCAGCGTCGTCGAGCGGCGCGCCGCCGAACTCGGCATCGCAGGCGTGCACCGCCATCGCGCGACAAGCTGGCCTGCGTGCGCGAGCTCGTCGCCGCGCGCACTGGGCATCGGCCTGGATGAAGTGGCCTTCATGGGCGACGACCTGCCGGACCTGCGCGTGATGCCGCACGTGGGCCTGGCGGTCGCGCCGGCCAATGCGCACCGCTGGGTCACGCGAACGCGTGCACTGGCGCACCACGCCGCCGGGCGGCGAAGGCGCGGCGCGCGAGCTGTGCGACCTGCTGCTGGCCGCGCAGGGCCATGCCGAAGCGCTGCTGGCCCAGGCCCTGCCGCACGGGCGTGCAGGCATGAGCTGGCGCGCCGCACTCACCTTGCTGCTGCTGGCCGGCGCGGCGATCAGCGGCTGGTCGGCTGTGGACGCAGCGCGCGCCCGGCGCCGCGGCGCCCGAGTCCGGCGGGCTCGCCCGACTACGTGCTGCAACGACTTCGAGCTGATCGCGCTGGACGCGCAGGGCAAGGAGTCGTTCACGCTGCGCGCGCCGCGGCTGGCGCGCGACCCGGCCGTGACGCACCATGGACATCGCAGACACCGCTGTTCCTCATTCCCGACAAGGACGCGGCCGACCGCACGGTGGGCGCATGGGAAGTGCGTTCGCAGACCGGCTGGGTCAGTGCCGGCCGGCGACGAGTTGCGGCTGCGGGGCGACGTGCAGCGCCGATACCCGCGCCGGCAGGCGGCCGCGCGCTGGCGATGCGCACGGAGCGAACTGAATGTTTTCCCGCGAAACCGACCGCGCCACGTCCGACGTGAGGTCACCGTCACCCAGCCCGGCTCTATACTGGGCGGCCACGGCCTGGAGGCCGACCTGGCCAGCAAGCATACATCCGACTCCGAGGACCCGAAGGCCCGCTATGAACCGCACTCCCCGCTAGCCTGATGGCGCTGCTGCTGACGGCCGCGACGCTCGCGCCGCGCCACCGGCGCTGGCCCGGTCGTCCGACCGCAACCAGCCGATGGACATCGAGGCCGGCTGTCTCGGATTACTCGCTCGACGACAGCCGCCCCACCGTGCTGACCGGTGGCGTGACCATCACCCAGGGCACGCTGCGACATCCAGGCCGGCCACGCGCCGACATCACCCAGAGCAACGGCGAGCCGACGCGCGCCGTGCTCAGCGGCGGCCCGGTGACGCTGAAGCAGCAGCTGGACGACGGCAGCCGATGGACGCGATCGCCGCGCGGGTCGACTACGACCTGCGCAACGAGATCGTGGTGTTCACCGGCAACGTGCAGCATCTCCCAGCCGCGCGGCACGCATCAGCGGCCAGCGCATGGTCTACAACATGAAGACCGGCCAGGTGGAGAGCGGCGGCGACGGCAACGGCCGGGTCAAGATGCGCATCATGCCGCAGCGCCACTGGCGGCTCCGACACCGGCGGCGGGGACGCAGCTGATGCTGGTCGCCAAGGGCCTGCGCAAGCGCTACCGCTCGCGCGAGGTCGTGCGCGATTTCGGCCTGACCCTGGACGCCGGCGAAGTGGTCGGCCTGCTGGGCCCCAACGGCGCCGGCAAGACCACCTGCTTCTACATGATCGTCGGCCTGGTGCCGGCCGATGCCGGGCAGATCGTGCTGGACGGCCGCGACATCACCACGCGAGCCGATGTACGCGCGCGCCAAGCTCGGCGTCGGCTACCTGCCGCAGGAACCCTCGGTGTTCCGCAAGCTCAGCGTCGCCGACAACATCCGGCTGGTGCTGGAACTGCGCGCCGGACCTGGACCGCGCCGGTCGCGAGCGCGAGCTGGCCAGCCTGATGGACGAACTGCAGATCACCCACGTCGCCGACCAGATGGGCGCCAGCCTGTCCGGCGGCGAGCGCCGCCGCGTGGAGATCGCCCGCGCGCTGGCCGCCAAGCCCGCGCCTGATGCTGCTGGACGAGCCGTTCGCCGGCGTCGACCCGATTTCGGTCGGCGAGATCCAGCGCATCGTCCGCACCTCAAGGAGCGCGGCATCGGCGTGCTGATCACCGACCACAACGTGCGCGAGACCTTGGGCATCTGCGACCGCGCGTATATCCTCAGCGAAGGTGGCGTGCTCGCGCAGGGGGCGCCGGACGCGCTGCTGGCCAATCCGGACGTGCGCCGCGTCTACCTGGGCGAAACCTTCAGGCTCTGATCCCGCCATCGCGCCACGGACGCCATCCGCGCAAGCGGCCGCAGGTTTCGGCGCATCGCGCATCCGGGCTCGCGCAGCGGCCGCCCGCCGTTCCCGGTCGCGTTAGCCCTTCACGATGAAGCCCCGCCTCCAGCCTCGCTCGGTCAGCATCTGGTCATGACGCCGCAATTGCGGCAGGCGATCCGCCTGCTGCAGCTGTCGGCCGTCGAACTGGAAGCCGAACTGGCCGACGCGGTGGAAAGCAACCCGCTGCTGGACTGGACCGAAGACCGCCGCCCCGGCCGAGGCCGCCGCGACACCGGCGTCCGAGGGCAACGGCATCGCCGAGTCCGGACCGCCCGACGACTGGGGCCCGGGCGACGGCGAGCCCTGGTACGAGCGCATCGGCCCGTCGGACCAGGACGACGACGACAAGTCGATGGCCGAGCAGGTCGCCGAGCACGAAACCCTGCACGACCACCTGCTGTGGCAGTTGCACCTCAGCCACCTCTCACCGCGCGACCGCCAGATCGGCGTGGCGCTGATCGAGGCCATCGAGGACGACGGCTACCTGCGCGAGCCGCTGCCTGCCATCGCCGAGACGCTGCGCGCCGGAGATCGAAGCCAGCGAGGACGAGATCGTCACCGTGCTGCACCAGATCCAGCGCTTCGACCCGGTCGGCGTCGGTGCGCGCGACCTGGGCGAGTGCCTGCGGCTGCAGCTGGATGCGCTGCCCGACAACACGCCGGGCAAGGCCCTGGCCGCGCGCCTGGCCGGCGCACCGCTGGAGCGCCTGCCCCGGATCGGCGTGGCCGGCGTGGCATCGGAACTCAAGCTCGACCCGGCCGAGGTCGAGGTCGCCGTGCAGCTGCTGCGGTCGCTGGACCCGCGCCCGGGGTCGCAGATCGGCGCCCGTCAGCCACGACACCTACGTCGCCCCCGATGTTGTGATCTGGCGCCAGCACGGGCTGTGGCGCGTGGCGCTGGCCGACAGCATGCGTCCGCAGCGTCTCCATCCACCGCGGCTACGAAGGCATGATCCGGCACGCCTGCGGCCGCCGATGCCAGCTACCTGCGCGGCCACCTGCAGGAGGCGCGCTGGCTGCTCAAGAGCCTGGAGGCGCGCGGCGAGACGCTGCTCAAGGTGGCGCGCTGCCTGATCCGCCAGCAGGCCGCCTTCCTGGAGTTCGGCGACAGCGCGCTGCGACCGTTGACGCTGCGCGAGGTGGCCGCCGAGATCGGCCTGCACGAATCCACCGTGTCGCGGGCCATCGCCCGCAAGTACGCGCGCACCCCGCGTGGCACCGTGCCGCTGCGCGCGTTCTTCGCTTCGGGCATCGACACCGGTGCCGGCGGCGAAGCCTCCAGCACCGCCATCCAGGCCATGATCCGGCAGCTGATCGACGCCGAGAACCCGCGCAAGCCGTTGTCGGACGCGCGCCTGGCTGAAACGCTCAAGGCCACCGGCGTTCCGGTCGCCCGCCGCACCGTCGCCAAATACCGAGAGGCAATGGGCATCGCCTCGTCGCAGGACCGCGTGCGGATGGCATAGCGCCGCTTTCTGCCACGGATCAGAGCCGATAAAGGCGGATAAAGCGGGGTGGTTGAAGGGGTGCATGGAGTGCCTTGACTTCGGCCGGAGCGGTCTACCGGGCACCATCACGACCACGCTCCGACCGCACAGCCTCTTGATGGCGACTGATCCGCCTTTATCGGCTCTGATCCGTGGCAAAAAAACGCCCTTGACCACGCGCCCCCTGCCACCCTTCGACGGCTGCGATATGCTGACCTCCCGTCGCGAAGCAGGAGGTTGAAGATGCGCATCGAAACCCACGGCCAGCAGATCGACGTCACCCCGGCCCTGCGCGACTACGTGGAAACCAAGCTGGCGCGGCTGGGCCGGCATTACGAGCAGCCCTTCGACGTGCGCACCCTGCTCACCCTGGACAAGCCCGACCACCGCGCCGAGGCCACCGTCAACATCGCCGGGCGCACGCTGCATGCCGATGCCAATGCCATCGACATGTATGCGGCCATCGACCTGCTGGCCGACAAGCTCGACCGCCTGCTGATGAAGCACAAGGAGAAGATGGTCGACCACCACCGCGGCGAAAGCCTCGCCCGCAACGGCGAATTCGGCTGACCCATGCCCCTGGGGGAGCTGCTCAGCGCCGACCGGATCGCCATCCTGGTCGAGCCCGGCACCCGTGCGGCCGTCCTGGAGACGGCCGCGCGCCTGTTGGCCGATGACCTGCCCGGCAGCACGGGGGGCATGCGGATCGCCGCCATCGGCGAAAGCCTGCGCGCGCGCGAACAGCTGGCCAGCACCGCCATCGGTCACGGCGTGGCCATCCCGCACGGTCGACTGGCCGGGCTGGAGCAGGCCCGCGGAGCCTTCCTGCGGCTGGCACACCCGGTGGATTTCGATGCGGTCGACGGCCAGCCGGTCGACCTGGTGATGGCGCTGGCCGTGCCGGAGCATTTCGTGCAGCAGCACCTCACGCAACTGGCGGAGATCGCCTCGCATTTCGCCTCCGACGCCTTCCGCCAGCACCTGCGCGCGGCATCCACGGCGGCCGAACTGGGCGCACGGCTGCTGGCCGGGGCGTCGGGTGCACGGCCGGGAGCCAAGGGATGAATGCCAGCATCAGCGCCGGCGCGCTGTTCGAACACCAGCGCGAGCGGCTGGACCTGCGCTGGCTGGCCGGCCAGGAGGGCCAGGGCCGGGTGGTCGAGGCGGTGGAAACCGTGGCGCGCCGCCCGTCGCTGGCCGGCTACGTCAACACCATCTATCCCAACCGCGTGCAGATCCTGGGCACCGAGGAGTTGGCGTGGCTGGACACGCTGGACTCGCGCCACCGCTGGGAGACGATCGAGAAGATCATGCAGTTCCGCCCGCTGGCGCTGGTGATCAGCAAGAACCAGTCCTGCCCGGAAGACTTGCGGCTGGCGGCGGAGGAGTCGCAGACCCCGCTGTGGAGTTCGCCCCGGCGCGGCCACGAATTGCTCAACCACCTCCAGTACCACCTGGCCCGTACGCTGGCGCCGCGGGTGACGCTCCATGGCGTGTTCATGGAGATCTACTCGATCGGCGTGCTGATCACCGGCGACGCGGGCTCGGGCAAGAGCGAGCTGGCGCTGGAGCTGATCACCCGCGGCCACCGCCTGGTGGCCGACGACGCGCCCGAGTTCACCCAGATCGCCCCGGACGTGCTCGACGGCACCTGCCCGGAGATGCTGCAGGACCTGCTGGAGGTGCGCGGCCTGGGCGTGCTCAACATCCGCGAGATGTTCGGCGACACCACCGTGAAGGGCAACAAGTACCTGCGCCTGATCATCCACCTGACCAAGCCCACCGACGAGCCGGCGCCGGGCGGTTTCGAGCGCCTGACCGGCGATACCGGCACCCGCCGCGTGCTGGACCTGGACGTGCCGATGATCACGCTGCCGGTCATGCCGGGCCGCAACCTGGCGGTGCTGGCCGAGGCCGCCACCCGCCTGCACAGCCTGCGCATGAAGGGCCTGGATCCGGCCGCGGCGTTCATCGCGCGGCACAGCAACTTCCTGGAACGGGGCGAATCGTGAGCGCGATGGTCGAAAACACGCACGATGCGGCGCGCTCGCTGGTGATCGTCAGCGGCATGTCCGGCTCGGGCAAGTCGGTGGCGCTCAACACCTTCGAGGACCTGGGCTTCTACTGCGTGGACAACCTGCCGGCCGAGCTGCTGCCGCAGTTCGTGCGCAGCGTGCAGGGCGGCGAGGGCGCGCCGGACAAGCTGGCCGTGGGCATCGACGTGCGCAACCGCCACAGCGACCTGGCCGACATCCCCGGCTCGCTGTCGGCCGTCGGCGCAATGGGGCTGGACCCGAAACTGGTGTTCTTCGAAAGCCGCGACGACGCGCTGATCAAGCGCTATGCCGACACCCGCCGCCGGCACCCGCTCAGCCACCTGGGCCTGTCACTGGCCGATGCGATCTCGCTGGAGCGGCAGGTGCTCAAGCCGCTGCGGCAGATCGCCGACCGCGTGATGGACACCAGCGACCTCAACGTCCACCAGTTGCGGCGGCAGGTCATCACCGAGTTCGGCCTGGGCCGCGACAGCACGGTGTCGCTGCTGTTCGAATCCTTCGCCTACCGCCACGGCGTGCCGGCGGATGCGGATTTCGTGTTCGACGCGCGCTGCCTGCCCAACCCGCACTGGAACGCGACCCTGCGTCCGCTGTCGGGCCGCGACGAGGCGGTGGCCGAGTACCTGCAGGCCGAACCGGATGCGATGAAGTTCGTCGAGCAGGTCGGCGGATTCCTGGACACATGGCTGCCGCGGTTGCGTGCTGACGGCACCCGCAGCTACGTCACCGTGGCCTTCGGTTGCACGGGCGGGCGGCACCGTTCGGTCTACCTGGCCGAGCGCATGGCCCGCCATGCCCGTGAGGCCGGATGGGACGAAGTCGCGGTGCACCATCGCGAGCTGGATTGAGGGGCGGGATTCGGGATTCGGGATTCGGGATTCGGGATTCGGGATTCGGGATTCGGGATTCGGGATTCGGGATTCGGGATTGGGATTGGGATTGGGATTGGGGATTGGGGATTGGGGATTGGGGATTGGGGATTGGGGATTGGGGATTGGGGATTGGGGATTGGGATTGGGGAAAGCATCCACTTTTGTTGTCACAAGCGCGGCGAGAGGCCTCCTTCCGCTTTGACCAGCCCCCCGACCTCCACCCCCTTGAAAGCAGCCCCCTCCCTGCAGCCGGACGACACCGCAGGCGCAGAACACTCCAGCCCGCCCGGCCCGCTTCCGGGCCGTAACACCCGTCTGTTAACTTGGCGGGCATGGCCGTCGGCATCCTCCTGATCACCCACGAAGGCGTCGGCAGCGCGCTGCTGGCGGTTGCCATCCGCCTGCTGCGTACCCTGCCGCTGAAGGTCGAAGCACTGGACGTGCCGTTCGACGGCGACCCGGATGCGCTGCTGCCCATGGCCAGCGCCGCGCTGCGCCGGGTCGATGGCGGGCACGGCGTGCTGGTGCTGACCGACCTGTACGGCGCCACCCCCAGCAACGTGGCCGCAAAGGTGGCGCGCCTGGGCACGCCGGTGCGGCGCGTGTCGGCACTGAGCCTGCCGATGCTGCTGCGGGTGATGAACTACGCGGAGCTCGAACTGGACGAGTTGCCCGCCGTGGCATCGGCCGGTGCGCGCAACGGCGTGATACTGGACGACGCCTGAGACGGCCCCTGCAAGGACACTGCGATGATCGAACGCGAACTCACCGTCTCCAACCGACTGGGCCTGCACGCCCGTGCCACCGCCAAGCTGGTGCAGCTGCTGTCGGCCTACAAGAGCAACACCACGCTCACCGCCAAGGGCCGCGAGGTCAACGCCAAGTCCATCATGGGCGTGATGCTGCTGGCCGCGGGCCAGGGCACGCAGGTCAAGCTGCGCGTGGATGGCGAGGACGAGGCGGACGTGGCCCAGAAGGTCGCCGAGCTGTTCGAACGCCGCTTCGACGAAGACACCTGAGGCCCGCGCGCATGCGGCAGGTATTCACCGGGCATGGGGCGGCGCGCGGCAGTGCGCTGGGCCGTGCCCGCGTGCGGCTGCCGCACGTGCTGGAGGTGGCCGAGGAGCGCATTCCGGCCGAAGCGGTCGAGGACGAACTCGCGCATCTGCATCGTGCCGTCGCCACCGTACGCGAGGAGATGCACGGCCTGCGCGACCGCCTGCACGGCGCGCTGGCGCAGGAAGTGGGCGAGTTCCTCGACCTGCATGCGCTGCTGCTGGACGACCCCGAACTGCTCAGCGGCCTGGACGAGCTGATCCGCACGGGCCGCTACAGCGCCGACTATGCGTTGCGACTGCAGCGCGACCGCATCGCCGGTGTCTTCGCCAGCATGGACGATGCGTACTTCCGCAGCCGCGTGGAGGACATCGACCAGGTCATCGGCCGCGTCCACGCCGCCCTGCACCGCCGCCACGCCGACATGCAGGGCGTGGCCGGCGAGATCCTGGTCACCGACAGCGTCGCACCGGCGGAAATCGCTCAGCTTCAGGCCCAGGGCGTGATGGCCATAGTGACCGCCGGCGGCAGCGCGTTGTCGCACAGTGCGATCCTCGCGCGGAGCCTGCACCTGCCACTGGTGGTGGGCGCCGCGCACGTGCTGCAGAAGGTCAACGACGGCGACGTGCTGGTGGTCGACGGCGGCAGCGGGCGTGTGGTGGTGGAACCCGACGCCGCCGACCTGCGCGACCACCGCGCCCGCGTGCGCGAGCTGGCGCGCGAACGCAAGCAGCTCAACCGGCTGCGCCGCGAGCCTTCGCGCACGCTCGACGGCGCCGACATCCGGCTGTATGCCAATGCCGAGTCCCTCGACGACGTGGCCGAGGCCCACGCGCTGGGCGCGGCCGGCATCGGCCTGTACCGCACCGAGTTCCTGTTCCTGCAGCGCAACGAGGTCCCCGACGAGGAGGAGCAGTTCCGCGCCTACCGCGACGTGGTGCTGGGCATGACCGGCCGCAGCGTCACCATCCGCACGCTGGACCTGGGCGCGGACAAGGCCGACCGGACCGGCCTGGTGCTGCGCGACGAGCCCAACCCGGCGCTCGGCGTGCGTGGAGTGCGCCTGTCGCTGCGCCGCCCGGGCTTGCTGGACAACCAGCTGCGCGCCCTGCTGCGCGCCTCCGGATACGGGCCGCTGCGCATCCTCGTGCCGATGGTGTCGTGCCGTGAGGAGATCCGCGCGGTGCGCGCGCGAATGGACCGTCTGGCAACCGAGCTGCGCGCCGACGGCCACGAGATTGCCGAACACATCCCGCTGGGCGCCATGATCGAGGTGCCGGCCGCCGCGATCGCCCTGCCGGGCTTCATCGACGACATCGACTTCCTGTCCATCGGCACCAACGACCTGGTGCAGTACCTGCTGGCGGTGGACCGCAACAACGAGGCGCTGGGCGATCTCTACTCCCCGCTGCACCCGGCGGTGTTGAGCCTGGTACGCGATGTGATCCGCCTGGCGCAGCGACGCGGCCGGCCGGTGGCGGTGTGCGGGGAGATCGCCGGCGACGCGCGCTTCGCCCCGTTGCTGCTGGCCATGGGCTTGACCGAGTTCAGCCTGCATCCGGTCACCTTGCTGGAGGTGCGCCGCACCATCCGCGCCTGCGACCTGCAGGCCCTGCGGGCACGCGCACCGGCGCTGATGCGCGCACGCGACCGCCGCGGCATCGAGCGCTGGATGCAGGCGGCCACGCCCGATCTCGCCGGCTGACGGCTGCGTCACAACGCACGGACCTGCACTGCCCACCTCGGACTGCGGACTGCGCGAACCCGTGCCGCCGCGGTTCGGGCGAAGGCGAGAGCGCCACAGGGAACCTCCACCGTCATTCCCGCGAAGGCGGGAATCCAGTGACGTAAAGCCCTTGAACAGCAAAGTGCCTGGATTCCCGCCTTCGCGGGAATGACGACAGGAATTTGAGAGTGTTCGAGGTTCCCATAAGCCCCGGCAGGCTGGTCAGCCGCGGCGAAGCGGCGATAATGGTGCCATGAACGCGTGATGCCCGGTCGCACCTCGTCGCCCACCAGGCGACGGCGGCGGCCTTCCAGCGGCTCGACGAGGCCGTCCGCCGACCCACCAGGAGCGCCGCCTTGGCCGAAGCCGTACGCCACGACAAGACCTCGCGCCAGCTGCGGATGCTGTCCGATGCGCTCGACAGCGGCCGGCTGGGGCCGGTGCGGCGGCTGGTCAACACGCTGTCGCCGGCCGAGATCGGCAACCTGCTCGAATCGCTGCCGCCGGCCAAGCGCGCGGTGGTGTGGGGTCTGGTCGATCCCGAGGACGATGGCGAGGTGCTGGTGCACGTCGGCGACGAGGTCCGCGAAAGCCTGCTGGCGGACATGGACCCCGACGAGATTGTCGCCGCGGTCGAGGACCTCGACATCGATGACCTCGCCGACCTGGTCGAGGACCTGCCCGACACCGTCATCGATGAAGTCCTCAAGTCGATGGACCGCGAGAACCGCGAGCGGCTGGAGCAGGTGCTGTCGTACCCGGAAGACACCGCCGGCCGCCTGATGAACCCCGACGTGGTGACGGTGCGCGCCGACACCACCATCGACGTGGTGCTGCGCTACCTGCGCCTGCGCGGCGAACTGCCCGAGCACACCGACCACCTGTACGTGGTCAGCCGGCGGCACCAGCTGCTGGGCTGGGTGGCGCTGCAGGACCTAGTCACCCACCACCCCAACACGCCGGTCAACCGGCTGATCGACGACGAGCCTGACGGCCATCCACGTGGACGAGTCGGCCGAATCGGTCGCGCGCCAGTTCTCCGACCACGACTGGGTCTCCGCGCCGGTCGTGGACGACACCAACGTACTGCTGGGCCGCATCACCATCGATGACGTGGTCGACATCATCCGCGAGCAGGCCGAGCACCAGGCGCTGGGCGCGGCCGGCCTGGACGAGGACGAGGACCTGTTCTCGCCGATCCGCGCGCGGTGCGCGGCCGCGTGGTGTGGCTTGGCATCAACCTGGCCACGGCGTTCCTGGCCGCGTTCGTGATCGGCCGCTTCGAGGCGACCATCGAGCAGATCGTCGCGCTGGCGGTGCTGATGCCGATCGTCGCAGGCATCGGCGGCAATGCGGGCGTACAGGTGCTGACGCTGATGGTCCGCGGCCTGGCGCTGGGCCAGGTGGGCGCGAGCAATGCGCGCATCCTGCTGTGGAAGGAGCTGCGCGTGGCGCTGATCAACGGCCTGCTGATCGGCGGGCTGGTGGGCGTGGTGGCGTGGGCCTGGTTCCGCGACGGCGTGCTGTCGGCCGGTCATCACCACCGCGCTGGTCGATCAACTTCTGCTCGGCCGCCCTGCCGGCGTGCTGGTGCCGCTGCGCTGAAGCGCCTCGACATCGACCCGGCGGTCGCCGGCACGGTGGTGGTCACCGCCGTCACCGACGTCATGGGGTTCTTCAGCTTCCTCGGCCTGGCGACCGTCATCCTGCTGCGCTGACGCCGGCAGGCGCGCGGCTCAACCCAGCAGCGACTCCAGCACCGCCATGCGCACCGCCACGCCGTTGGCGACCTGGCGCAGCACCAGCGACTGCGGGCCGTCGGCCACCTCGTCGGTGATCTCGACCCCACGGTTGATCGGGCCGGGATGCATGACCACCGCATCGGGCGCGGCGCGGCGCAGGCGCGTGGCCGTCAGCCCATAGGCGCGGTGGTAGTCCTCCAGCGAGGCGACCAGGCCATCGTCCATGCGCTCGCGCTGCAGGCGCAGCATCATCACCGCATCCACGCCCTCCAGCGCCGCGTCCAGATCGTGCCGACACCACGCAGCCGGCCAGCGTGCCGTCACCGGCGGGCAGCAGCGCCGCCGGGCCGCACACGCGGATTTCGCCCACGCCCAGCATGCGCAGGGCCTGCAGGTCCGAGCGCGCGACCCGCGAATGCTTCACGTCGCCGACCATCAGCACCTTGAGCCGCGAGAAATCCGCGCCCTTGGCCTGGCGCAGGGTCAGCATGTCCAGCAGACCCTGGGTAGGGTGCGCGCTGCGGCCATCGCCGGCGTTGACCAGACGCGTACCGGGCCCCGCCCGGGCGGCCAGCGCCGCGACCGCGCCGTCGACCCTGTGGCGCACGATGAACCCGCGCACGCCCATCGCCTCGATGGTGCGCAGCGTGTCCAGCGCGGTCTCGCCCTTGCTGGTCGACGAGGTGGAGGCATCGAAGTTCAGCACGTCCGCGCCCAGCCGCTGCGCGGCCAGCTGGAAGCTCAGGCGCGTGCGGGTGGACGGCTCGAAGAACAGCGTGCACACCGCGATGCCGGCCAGCCGGTTGCGCGCCGCAGCGCCGTCGGCGAATCGCCTGGGCGCGCTCGAGCAGCGACTCCAGCGTCGCGCGGGGCAGGCCCTCGAGGGTGAGCAGGTGGTCCAGTGGGCGGGGGGTGGTGAAGCCGGGAGCGGATTCGGTCATCGGTTGCGGACGCATGAGGGGAGAGGCGCGGCGTCGCGCATCACGGCGCGGTCTGCGTACCGGACGCCAGCGGGGTGCCATCGTCGGGCGCGGCCAGCCAGCGCTCGACGATGACGGCGGCCGCCACGGCATCCAGCGCCTCGGCATCGCGGCGGCGCTTGCGGCCCTGCGCACGTTCGGTGGCAAAGCGCTGCGCGGCCTCGCTGCGAACTGGAACGCTCGTCCACCAGCACCACCGGCAGGCCGTAGCGCGCCTGCAGTTCGCGGGCGAAGGCGTGCGCGCGCACGCGGATCGGCTGGTCGCCGCCGTCCAGCGTCATCGGGTCGCCGACGATCAGCCCGTCGGGCCGCCATTCCTTGTGCAGGCGGTCGATCAGTGCCCAGTCCGGACCATGGCCGTGCACGTCGACCACCGCCAGCGCGCGGGCGCCATGGCCGAAGGCGCTGCCCACCGCCACGCCGATGCGGCGCGCGCCTACGTCGAAGCCCAGCACCGTGCCGTCGCGCTTGATTCCCGACGCGCTCATGCGTGACCGGCGTAATCGGCCAGGTGCGCGAAATCGACCCCGATCCGGCCGGCCGCGGCCTGCCAGCGCTGGTCCAGCGGCATCGAGAACAGCAATTCGGCGTCGGCCGGCGCGGTCAGCCAGTCGTTCTCCGTCAGCTCCTGCTCCAGCTGGCCCGCGCCCCAGCCCGCGCAGCCCAGCGCGACGATCGCCTGCGATGGTCCGTCGCCGCGCGCCATCGCTTCCAGGATGTCGCGCGAGGTGGTCAGGAAGAGCGCATCGGCGATCTGCATGGTCGAGTCCCAGCGCATGCCGCCATCGTGCAGCACGAAGCCGCGCTCCGGATGCACCGGGCCGCCGGCCAGCACCACCTGCCCGCGCATCGCATCGTCGCCGCCGTCCACGCCCATCTGCCCCAGCACCTCGCCCAGCGTGTACTCGGAGGCGCGGTTGACGACGATGCCCATGGCGCCGTCGTCGTCATGCTGGCAGATCAGTGCGACGCTTCTGGAGAAGCTGCTGTCGGCCAGCGACGGCAATGCGATGAGCAGCTGGTTGGCAAGCGCGGTGGCATCGCGGGCGGCCGTGGCGGGGGGCGCGGGATCGGCGGACATGGGACGATTCTAGCGCGGCCGCGCCGTCAGGCACGGTGCCGGGCGCACGCGACCTGGTCTGGCCAGGTAGCGGGTCGGCCATTGAATTCACCCCCTGCCGCAGCGATGATGCCGCGCGGTCCACCGCATGCCCGGGTGTGCCGGCTTGCCCCGCCCGGCCCTGCGAGAACCCATGCCCGAATCCGTGCGTCCCACTGCCTGGTCACGATGGCGCCTGCCGCTGCTGGCGGTGCTGGTCGTGGCGATCGTGGCGGTCCCGTTCGCCGTGCTGCAGTGGCTGGACCGGGAGGTGGCGGAGGCCAACGCGATGGTCGAGCACACCCGCGACGTGGAATCGACCGCCCTGTCGCTCATTTACGACGCCCGCAACATCGAGGCGGCATCGCTCGCGCTGGCCGCCGGCATCGATACCCCGCTGGTCCGCAGCCGCCTGGACACCAGCCTGTCCGGGATCCCGGCGGCGCTGGCGCGCCTGGCCGAACTGACCGTCGACAATGGCGCGCAGCAGCTGCGCATCGGACGCCTGTCGGCGATCCTGGAACAGCGCAACCGCATCATCGAGGAGATCGCCCGCAGCCAGGACGTGGCGCGGCGTGGCGAACTCGTGGAATCGCTGGTGCGCGGCCTGCCCATTCGTGAAGTGGCCGCGGAGATCATCCAGAGCGAGCGCAGCCTGCTGGACCGGCGTACCACGCAGGCCACCCGCCAGGCGGCCATCGCCGACACCGTGCGCTGGGCCGCCCTGTTGGCGCAGTTGCTGCTGCTGGGCGCAGTCACCTACCTGGCGCAGCGCCAGATCGGCCAGCGCCTGGTGGCCGAGCGCGAGCAGCGCCGCGCCAGCGACCGCGCGCCAGGCCGTGCTGCAGACCGTGCGCGAGCCGATCGTGCTGATCGACGCCGACCAGCGCGTGGTGATGCACAACCCCGCCTTTGCCGAGCTCTACGGCTGGACGACCAGGCGCACCGGCCAGCCGCTGGCGGCGCTTGGCAGGTGCCGCCTGGGAGGATGTGGAGCTGTCGCAACGCCTGCGCGACGTGCTTGGCCGCGGCCGCGAACTGTGGGACTTCGAACGCAGCCAGACCGACCGCCGACGGCACCGCGCGTACCGTGCTGCATCAATGCGCGGCGCATGCCGCTGCCCGACCAGCGACGACCACGTCGTGCTGATCACCGTCAGCGACATCACCGCACGCAGAAGTCGGCCGAGGCAGCGCATCCCCGAGCTCAACCGCCAGCTGGAGGGCAAGGTCGACCAGGTGCTCGGACGTCAACCGCGAACTGGAGGCCTTCAGCTACTCGGTCATCGCCACGACCTGCGCGCGCCGCTGCGCCACATCGCCGGCTTCGCCGACAAGCTGGCGCCGCCACCTGGGCGAGGACGCCGACGAGAAGAGCCGCCATTACCTGGACGTGATCGGCAGTTCCGCCCGCCGCATGTCGACGCTGATCGACGACCTGCTGGTGTATTCGCGCCTGGGCCGCAGCGCGATGCGCCTGCAGGCGGTGGACATGCAGTCGCTGGTGGCCGAGACCCGCGCCATGCTGGACTGCCAACGCGCAGGCCGACCATCCGGACCTGCGCATCGACTGGCGCATCGCACCGCTGCCCATGCTGGTGGCCGACGAGAACATGATGCGCCAGGTGTGGCTGAACCTGCTGGGCAACGCGGTCAAGTACAGCGCGCGGCGCGAGGTGGCCACCATCGAGGTCGGGCACGAGCGCAGCGCCGACGGCGGCCACCTGTTCACCGTGCGCGACAACGGCGCCGGCTTCGACATGGCGTACGCGGGCAAGCTGTTCGGCGTGTTCCAGCGCCTGCACAAGGCCAGCGATTTCGCCGGCACCGGCATCGGCCTGGCCAGCGTGCGCCGCGTGCTGATGCGCCACGGCGGCCGCATCTGGGCCGAGTCCGCGCCCGACGCACGGCGCGACGCTTCCTTACCCTTCCCGCCACGCTGGACCGCCCCGTCGCGGACAGTGCCACCCCCACCCTTTCCCGCGAGCCCACGCCATGACCGCACATCCGCACCATCCTGCTGGCCGAAGACAGCCCCGCCGACGCCGAGATGGCCATCGACGCGCTGCGCGACGCCCACCTGGCCAATCCCATCGTGCATGTCGAGGACGGCGTGGAGGCGATGGACTACCTGCTCCGCCGCGGCCGCTTCGCCGACCGCCCCGAGGGCGACCCGGCCGTGCTGCTGCTGGACATCAAGATGCCGCGCATGGACGGGCTGGAAGTGCTGCAGAAGCTGCGCGCGCGACGAGAAGCTGCAGTCGCATCCCGGTGGTGATCCTGTCGTCCTCGCGCGAGGAAAGCGACCTGGCCCGCAGCTGGGACCTGGGCGTCAACGCCTACGTGGTCAAGCCGGTCGACGTCGACCAGTTCTTCAACGCCGTGAAGGCGCTGGGCCGGTTCTGGGCGGTCTTCAACGAGATTCCCGACGCCTGACGATGCCCCGGGCCGATGCCACGACGCTGCGGCTGCTGCTGGTCGAGGACTCGGCCGACGACGCCGAGTTGACCCAGATCGAGCTGGCCGAGGCCGGCCTGGACGTGGCGTGCCGGCGGGTCGAGGATGCCGCCGGCCTGCGCGAGGCGTTGCGGGCGTTCTCCCCCGACGTCGTGGTGTCCGACTTCAACCTGCCCGGCTTTTCGGGTGAGCAGGCGCTGGCGCTGGTGCGCGAGCTGGCGCCGGGGGTGCCGTTCGTGTTCTTTTCCGGCCAGTGGCCGCCGTCCATCCGCCCGTCGGAGAGCCACTGCCCTCCGCCGCTGGATGCCGACGCGTGCCTGCTCAAGACCCAGTGGCGCGAGTTGCCGGATCTGATCCGCCGATTGACCGAACAGGATCGCGGGCTGCCGGAATAACGGGCACGTTCTAACGCGGTCCCGTCGCGACCCGGGTTTGGCCTGGCGTGTAGCCGGGGCACGACCGAAGGTCGCCCGGGGGCTGATGCCATGCAAGCGCGTAACGCAGCTGCAGCGCGCCTGGGATGTATTGGCAACCTCTGTATCAGGAAGGCGCGGTGCACTTCGCCTGCGAGGGCTGAAGGAACTGGAACGCAAAACGCCCGGCCAAGGCCGGGCGTTCGGGATGCCGCCTGACGCGGCTGCTTGGTGCGCGTCAGCGCACCTCGGCGACTTCCACCCCGTCCATGCCCTGCGCCAGCGTGCGGGCGTCGCCGCCTTGGGCCAGCTTGATGCGCAGGCGCACCTCGTTCTGGCTGTCGGCATAGCGCAGCGCGTCCTCGTAGCTGATCTCGCCGGCCTGGTAGAGCTCGAACAGCGCCTGGTCGAAGGTCTTCATGCCCAGCTGCGTGGACTCCTTCATCACTTCCTTGAGCTTGTGGATCTCGCCGTCGCGGATGTAGTCCTGCACCAGCGGCGTGCCCAGCAGGGAAGTAAAAATTTTGGCGCCAAATCAACCCCTCCTAATTATTTATATTTTTTTTCCCACCAATTCTTTTCTTAATTTCAATAAAACTGGAATAAAACCACGCAGCCACTCCGGCAAAGAAAATTAGGGCGCCAAAAACAATATTTGGCAACACCCCATATATAGTCAAATAAACAGGATTAATGATAACCTGAGGTATAAACGCCACTGCAACGCCAGCCAACATTATCGCAATGGACCTATTTTTATTAATCAACAATAACATGGCGTATTTTTACACTCAAATATCTTAATATTACACCCACCCGCTCCGACATTAACGTTAACCCCAAACGCAGGTCCGACCCCTGCGGTTACCCCGCCACTACCGCCATAAGATACCCCCGCTGATCCACCGCCCGCCGGGACGGTAAATTCTGCCGTCGCCGCGAGTGCGCTTCCTTCTAGCGATTTTCCACACAAAGATTTCCCGAAGGAAACTCCCCCCTGAGCGCCAAGACTCACACCTAAACCTAAGCCAACGTACAAACACCTAATGGAGTATAGACACGTTTCTCCAGTAACAGCATTAGTTACCCCTCCCGTCGCAGCGTATCCTCCACCCAGAACCCCCCATGCTGCACCTCCCGATTCAAATGAAACCCAAACACCAAATGCCGGTCTTTTTTCAGCGCAATTGCAGCTCGGAGCTAAGCCTAACCTGTCGTAGAGCCTCAATGGTGCTCCGCGTACGTACGCGTAACTGTTAATACCTCCTTCTAACCCAATCGGATCACTTTCCACATATCTTCCGGCATTTGCGTCATAATTCCGGAAATAGTTGTAATTTAACCCGCTCCACTGATCATAGCGCTGGCCCGGGAAACGCATATCGAATCGGAAGTCGACGCCATCGCCGTCTGAATCTTGGTTCGGTGGCGTATCACCGAAGGCTTCGCTCTCTAGGCCCCAAGTCCAGACTGCACTCTGCCTCACGGGATCCATCACCACCCGGGGCGTACCTAGATGATCTGGCTGGATATAGTGCAGTTTGCCTTCTGCGTAAACGCCCACGGGCAAGCGATCTAACCAGATGACTTCCCTATAGGAATTTGAAAAATCATCATACTCACCCAACCACTGGCCGGCTTCGTCGTAAATGGTGTAGGTGTGGCCCATTGAATAACCGCCTGGGTCGACCCAGACCTGCTCCCCTTTACCGTTGTAATGGTAGTTTGGAAAAACCATAAAGCCATCCATAGATCTACTCAATCGGCCGGCAGCATTGTACTCGTAGCGCTTCGTTCCGGCAGCGAGTGTGTTACCCGCCGCATCATAACTGCGCGCAATCCCACCAGCACTACTCAAACGGTGGCTTTCGTTTGGGTAGGTGTAGGCCTTGCTGACTCCCCCCTTGGTTGCGCTGATACGGTTGCCTGTGGCGTCGTAAGAGTAAGCCTGCAGCAATACATCGGTAGTGCCGTCTCTGGCGCTGGTCAAACGATTCAATGCGTCGTAGCTGTAGTCACGCAACGGCGGTCCGGATTGATCGCCTCTACGCAAGGTAACCAGATTGCCCACCTCGTCGAACTGGTAGCCCAGCGACAGCCCGCCCGGCTGCGTGTCTTCAATAAAGCCGGGCTGGTAGTTCTGGTTCAACGAGCGCTTGAGCTGGCGCCCGTCGCCGTATTCAAGCACTGCGGGAGGGCCGAAGGGGTAATAGGTAACTCCCGCGAGCAACGTTTCAGCGCCTCCTCCCGCCTGGGTCACGGTGATGGCCGCGGGCAGTCCCAGTGCGTTGTGCGCATAGTCCACGCGGACGCCACTGGGATACGTTACCGACGCCAACCGATCGGCCAAGGTGTAGCTGTAGCGCACCGTGAATGTCCGGCCGTTGGTGGTCTGTACCTTGCGGACAATGTTGCCGCGGTGGTCGAAGCAGTACTGGGTGGTACCGCTACCGTCGTACATGCGGGTCATACGACCGATGGCGAAAGTTTCGCCCGCAGTGCAGACGGGCTGCACTACGTCGTGGATATACGACACGTCCAGCCTAGCGTCGTCATAGCCGATGCCGGTCAGGCGGTTGAGCGCATCGTAGGCGTACACGGTGAGCTTGCCGCGCGCGTCGGTCGATGAAATGCGGTTGCCGGCGCTGTCGTACGTATAGGTGGTCACGCCGGTGTCCGGGCTAGTCAGCCGGGTGAGGTCGCCGAAGCCGTTGTATTTGTACCGGGTATCCAGTCCTTTCGGATCGGTCACTCTAGTCAGATTGTCCAGAGCGTCGTATTCGAACCGGGTTTCGGCCTGGATGCCGGCCACGTCCTGCAATGTTCGCGAAAGGCGACCTAGAGGATCGTAGTTGTTGTCGGTCACGCGGCCGAGGGCGTCGGTCACCGTGTCGGTGTTGCCGCCTGCGTCGTAAGTAAATGCTGTCGGCCGGTCGTACGCGTCCTTTGCGGTCTGCAACTGGCCGAGCTGGTTGTACACGCGTGACAGCGTGCGTAGCAACCCCCCCCGCTGTCCTGCGTGTCTTCCTTGATGCGGTTGCCTGCGCTGTCGAGCGTGTAGACGATGCGGTTGCCGAGGTTGTCGCTGATTGCGGTCAGGCGGTGCGCGGCATCGTAGGTGTAAGCAGTGAACGTGCCATCAGATTGCATCACGCGCTTCACGAGGCCGGTCGGCTCGTAGTCAATGCGGGTGATGGCGTCGTCGGTTTCGGCGGTATTTTCGGCGCCGCGCAACTTGCGCGCTGTCAACCAACCCCGTGGATGATACTCAAAATCGGTAATGACGCCGCTGGGGCTCCTAACCGACAGGACGCGGCCAGCGCCGTCATAGGCCAGCGTTTCCGTTACGTGGCCGAGTCCGTTGACCACTTTCCATAGATCGCCCTTGCGGTGCGTGCATGCACCAGACGACGTGACGCAAGAGGCGTTGTCATACAAATAATACGTGTAAGTAATAACGTCAGATACATCAGTACGAGGGCCATCAATCTTCGTCAAGAGACCGAGCAGCGGGCAGGTTTCAGCGTCGATATCGGCTTGTTCACAGTAAGTCTTAGTGGTGACACGGGCGAGTCCATTGATTGCTGTGCTTTCAGACATTACAACTTGGCCGCGCAGATTACGTTTGTACCGGTGGTTAGCTATTTGCACACCACCCTCATCACGAACTGCTTCTTCTAAAATCCACGGACCTTCCGAGGACCAACTCATCTGCCGCGATCGCAAACTTTGCCCAGAGGAACTTTCGCTAATCAGTGCTCTGTGCTGGCCCGAGCTGTCATAACTAAATGTCTTCTTTAAAATCCCCTCCGCCTCCTCTACAATTCTCTCGCCCAGAGAATCCCACGTCCATTCCTTAACACTTGAACCTACTGCCTTCGAAGCTAGATACTTATGCCCCCCATTGGTTTCTATACTGTAGATTTTATGGATTCCGTTATCGTTTACATCAACCCGTCTATCGATATCATTATAATCCACAGAAACTACATCGCCATGCGTACTTGAAAACACAGCTCGACCCGAGGTGTCGTAGTCATAAGATGCCAGGAGCTTGCCGCCTGCATCACGCACGGCCGTAAGCAGGAATGAGTAATTACTGTTGGCATACTCATAGGTTGACTGAATTCCGCTCGAATCAGCGGATGAGGTCAGTCGGCCACTTATATCATACCCAAAGGAGATCATGGTTTCGCCATGCTCATTCATAATTTTCGACAGCAGCCCATCAGCGTGGATGAAACGCAGCGTGCGGCCTGAATCTGACTTGATCGAATTAACAACCCCCTCGACGTATGTAATATCGTAAGAGCGCCCTCCAACATGCTCTCGACGCACCATGCGACCTGAGGCGTCAAAAACCTCCCTAATTTTATCTTCATTTAAAACGATAGTGCGACTTTGTTCACGGATAATTTTTATGCTCGAATTCCATAAACACGAATCATAATTAACTATACATCTATTTCCCGCCCCTGACTCGTAAGCGACCTCGCTTAATCTGCTAAAAAATGAATAGGACCACGGCCTGGGAAGCCCAATAGAGATATCTTGTGTAAAGGAAGAGTAAAAACGAGAAAAACGCATACCGTCAAAATCAAAATCTTCCTCGACATATTTTTTTTCACCAGTCAATATGTTGATCGGATTTCCAACACATTCCTCGCCAGCAGGGCTTGAGCAGCCGACTGGCGGACCTTCCATCCATGCAGTAAAGGCTGGAGCGCATGTACCTCCATTCACGGTGACACCACCTTTGAAGTAAAACCCTGCATCTGCGCAATAAACTATTTTTGCTCTTAAAACCGCAGCATCATCACTAACATGGCGATTGACGCAAGCGCCAGTCGAATCTTTTGACATGTACCAAAAAGTAATACCTTGACTATTCGAAAAGTGTTGAGCTTGGCCTATATTTTGCAAGCCATAATACGGCGCACCTATTACATTGGTCCAGAACCCCCACTCTTTAACCGTGTCAATTCCTTGCCCTCCACACGAAGGTCTCCACGTGGGATACCAATCTGTAAGCCAGGAACGAGCTTCGATATCGGATTCATACTTGAATGATTCCGGCCACTTATTCCAAACACTCTGGCTACGATTTTCAGAGTATCTATATGGCGTTAATTTGGCTGGCCTTGCATTTCCATCAGGGCCGTAGGAATATCGCTCAAGCCCACCCGGTGCGAGTGAGACCTTAGGGCTCATTGTGCGCACGGCGGGCATCTTGCGCTGAAGCCATGCGTAAGCATCTACTTTATTATTAAGAGGCTCTGTAGATGAATTACAAACCTTGCCCCATAATAACCCCGGTCAACACAAGCCTTCCAGACCGCCGCATCAGCTTTATTAAAAAAAATTAAACCTATAAAAAGCAATTTCCATATAGCCTTCATATCTCCATCCCTTGAGTATAAAATCATTGGCGATATTGCATAATTTTTGCAATTCTTACATTAACGATATGCCCGCCCTATGTTGAGCGGATTTAAACCAGCTAGCAGCTATTTGATCTCTAATCTGAGGTCTTGAAATACTATAAAATCTGCAACGGGGAGCCATAACGCGGCATTGCAACTAATTGCGAACGTGGAAGTAAAATCACCTAGCTCGTCAGCGCACCTCGGCGACTTCCACCCCGTCCAGGCCCTGCGCCAGCGTGCGGGCGTCGCCGCCCTGCGCCAGCTTGATGCGCAGGCGCACCTCGTTCTGGCGAGTCGGCGTAGCGCAGCGCGTCCTCGTAGCTGATCTCGCCGGCCTGGTACAGCTCGAACAGGCTCTGGTCGAAGGTCTTCATGCCCAGGTTGCGTGGATTCCTTCATCACTTCCTTGAGCTTGTGGATCTCGCCGTCGCGGATGTAGTCCTGCACCAGCGGCGTGCCCAGCATGATCTCCATCGCCACGCGGCGGGCCTTGCCGTCCGGGGTCGGGATCAGCTGCTGCGCGACCACGCCCTTGAGGTTCAGCGACAGGTCCATCAGCAGCTGGCTGCGGCGGTCCTCGGGGAAGAAGTTGATGATGCGGTCCATCGCCTGGTTGGCGTTGTTGGCGTGCAGCGTGCACAGCACCAGGTGGCCGGTTTCGGCGAAGGCGATGGCGTGGTCCATGCCCTCGCGGGTGCGCACCTCGCCGATCATGATCACGTCCGGCGCCTGGCGCAGGGTGTTCTTCAGCGCGTTCGTCCCAGCTGTCGGTGTCGATGCCGACCTCGCGCTGGGTGATGATGCAGCCCTCGTGCTTGTGCACGAACTCGATCGGGTCCTCGATGGTGATGATGTGGCCGGTCGAGTTCTGGTTGCGGTAGCCGATCATCGCCGCCAGCGAGGTCGACTTACCCGTGCCGGTCGCGCCGACGAAGATGATGATGCCGCGCTTGGTCATCGCCAGCGTCTTGATGATCGGCGGCAGGTTCAGCTCTTCCACGGTCGGGATCTGGGTCTCGATCCGGCGCAGCACCATGCCGACCTGGTTGCGCTGGTAGAAGCAGACTGACGCGGAAGCGGCCCACGCCGGCCACGCCGATGGCGAAGTTGCACTCGTGGGTCTTCTCGAACTCCTCGCGCTGCGGCGGGGTCATCACGTTGAGCACCAGGTCGCGGCGCTGCTGCGGCGTCAGCGGGTTCTGCGTGATCGGCGTGATCTTGCCGTTGCACCTTCATCGACGGCGGCATGCCCGCGGTGATGAACAGGTCCGACGCCTTCTGGTGCGCCATCAGCTTGAGGAACGAGGTGAAGTCGATGCTGCTCAGTGGCGTGTTCATGGGGCTCCTGTGGAGCCGTGATTCGTGATCGGGATGGGATTGCAAGAGCGAGTTCCGCGTCACTCAGCCACGCGACGACCCGGCTTTTACGAATCACGAATCACGAATCACCAATCCCGGCGTCACTCGAACAGCCGCTTGTCCTTGGCGTATTCGCTTGCGCCTGCTGGCGGGCGATCAGGCCGCGCTTGACCAGGTCCTGCAGGTGCTGGTCGAGCGTCATCATGCCGTACTGCTGGCCGGTCTGGATCGCCGAGTACATCTGCGCGACCTTGTCCTCGCGGATCAGGTTGCGGATGGCCGGGATGCCGACCATGATTTCCCACGCCGCGGTGCGGCCGCCGCCGACCTTCTTCAGCAGCGCCTGCGAGATCACCGCGCGCAGCGATTCCGACAGCATCGAGCGCACCATCGGCTTCTCGCCGGCGGGGAACACGTCGATGATGCGGTCGATGGTCTTGGCCGCCGAGCTGGTGTGCAGGGTGCGCGAACACCAGGTGGCCGGTTTCCGCGGCGGTCAGCGCCAGGCGGATGGTTTCAAGGTCGCGCAACTCGCCGACCAGGATGTAGTCGGGGTCCTCGCGCAGCGCCGAGCGCAGGGCCTCGTTGAAGCCGTGCGTGTCGCGGTGCACCTCGCGCTGGTTGATCAGGCACTTCTGCGAGGTGTGCACGAACTCGATCGGATCCTCGACCGAGAGGATGTGCGCGTATTCGTTCTTGTTGATGTGGTCGATCATCGCCGCCAGCGTGGTCGACTTGCCCGAACCGGTCGGGCCGGTGACCAGGATCAGGCCCTGCGGCTGGTCGATCAGCTCGCTTGAAGATGCGCGGGCAGCCCAGGTCCTCGAGCGTCAGCACCTCGGAGGGAATGGTGCGGAACACCGCGCCGGCGCCGCGGTTCTGGTTGAACGCGTTGACGCGGAAGCGCGCCAGGCCGGGGATCTCGAACGAGAAGTCGACCTCGAGGAATTCCTCGTAGTCGCGCCGCTGCTTGTCCGACATGATGTCGTAGACCAGCGCGTGCACCTGCTTGTGGTCCAGCGCCGGGATGTTGATGCGGCGGACGTCGCCGTCGACGCGGATCATCGGCGGCAGGCCGGCCGACAGGTGCAGGTCGGATGCCTTGTTCTTGACCGAAAACGCCAGAAGTTCGGCGATATCCATGCGTGCTCCCCCGCAACGCGAATGGCCCGTGACAGGCCTTGAACTGGAACGGTACAACCCCTGCGCGGCAGTATAGCCCTGAGTCATCACCGCAAATCCAGCACTCCGAACCGGGAATCACGACGTGTACGAACGCCGCCTGCACGAAGTCCTGCAACGCATTGATAACGCGGCACGGGACGCAGGACGGCCAGTGCCGCGCCTGTTGGCGGTGTCCAAGACGCCATAGTGCGACGGCAGTCGCGGAACTGGCCGCCGCGTGGGCACGCATGACGCCGGGGGCAGCGGTGGCACTTCGGCGAGAACTACGTGCAGGAGGCGGTGGCCAAGCAGTCGGAACTGAACGGGCAACCTTCGCTGCCGGCCATCGAGTGGCACCTGATCGGCCACCTGCAATCCAACAAGGCGCGCGAGGCGGCACACGCTTTCGACTGGGTGCAGACCGTGGACCGCACGCGCCTGGTGGAGGCGCTCGCCCGGCACCGGCCACCGGACCGTCCGCCGCTGAACGTGCTGCTGCAGGTCAACGTCGATGACGAGTCGAGCAAGCACGGCTGCGCGCCGGACGGGGTGGAGGAACTGGCCGCGAGCGTGGCGGCCCGGACCTCGCTCCGCCTGCGCGGGCTGATGGCGATCCCGACGCCGCATGAGGAGGTCGAACGGCGCCGGCCGGCATTCGCGCGGATGCACGCGCTGTTCCGCGAACTCCAGGCGACCCACCCCTCGGTGGACACGCTGTCGATGGGCATGAGCGACGACCTGGAGGTCGCCATCGCCGAGGGCGCGACGATGGTGCGGGTGGGGACGGCGTTGTTCGGGGCCAGGGATTAGGGATTGGGGATTGGGGATTGGCGGCATGGTTGTCGTCCCTTCGGCCCACATACCCATCCCCTACACTGGCCCGCCTCGCATCAGATTGAGGACCGCCATGACCTCCGCGCCCGACGCCGCGCCTGCCCTGCCCACGGTTGCCTTCATCGGAGGTGGCAACATGGCCCGCAGCCTGATCGGCGGCATGGTGGCGCGTGGTGCGCAACCTTCGAATATCCGCGTCGCCGAACCCGACGACACCACCCGCGAGGCGCTCCGCGCGGACTTCGGCGTGTCCGTGTTCCGTGAGGCGCACGAGGCCGCCGAGGGCGCGGCGATCTGGGTGTTCGCGGTCAAGCCGCAGGTCATGCGGACGGTCTGCAACGGCATGCAGGCGCTGGCGGCCGCGCAGCCGCCCTTGGCGATCTCCATCGCGGCCGGCATCACCAGCGAGCAGATGAAGCACTGGCTGGGCGGCGCGGCCGCGGTGGTGCGCAGCATGCCCAACACGCCGGCCCTGCTCGGCGCGGGCGTGACCGGCCTGTTCGCCAGCGCCGGGGTGTCCGCGGGGCAGCGCGCGCAGGCCGATGCATTGCTCTCCACCGTGGGCCAAACCGTGTGGATCGAGGACGAGGCGCAGATGGATGCCGTGACCGCCGTGTCGGGCAGCGGCCCGGCCTACGTGTTCCTGCTGGCCGAGGCGATGCAGGCCGCGGGCGAAGCGCAGGGCCTGCCGGCCGATGCCGCGCGCACGCTGGCCACGCACACGCTGCTGGGCGCGGCGCGGATGCTGGTCGAGTCGGGCGAGCCCGCCGACGTCCTGCGCACGCGCGTCACCTCGCCCGGCGGCACCACCCAGGCGGCGATCGAAACGTTTGAAGCCGGCGGACTGCGGACGCTGGTCGACGACGCCGTCGCCGCCGCCACCCGACGCGGACGCGAGCTGTCCGCCGCCAACGAGTGACAGCCATGCATCGATACCCGTCCTTCCGTCGCGCCAGCGGTCCCCTTGCGGCGTCGCTTCTGGTGGTCGCCATGGCCCTCTCCGCCTGCGGCCGCGAACCCTCGGCCATGGTCGACGGCCCCTCGGCGGCATCCTCCATGCAGGAGACCACCGTACGTGCGGGCGATGTCACCGTGCGCGCCAATGTCCTGCCGACCACCATGATGTCCGAGGCCGTCGCCGCCCAGTACGGCATCCAGCGCGAGCCGGGCAGCGTGATGCTGCTGGTCGGCGTGCGCCAGGGCCCGGAGATGCAGGAGACCGCGTTGCCGGCCACCATCACCGCCACCGCGACGGACCTGCGCGGCGTCCGCCAGGACGTGGCGCTGCGCGAGGTACGCAGCGGCGGGCTGGTCGACTATGTCGGCGTCGCCCGCGTGTCGCCGCCCGACACCCTGCGCTTCGACCTGGAGATCCGACGCGAAGGCGGCGCGACCAGCACGATGCAGTTCACGCGCGACATCTTTCCGCGCTGAAGGCGGCAGCGCACGTCCGGCAGCGGCGTCAGACCGCGCCGCTGCCTCAGCCTTCGGGCATCTGCGACAAGGGCACCTGCTGCACGCCCGGGGGCGGCGTGAACCTGAAAGCCTCCGGCGACACCGGCGTGCCGGTCGTCCACGTGAACTCCGCGCTGTAACCGGGCAGGCCACGATCCTTCAGGTCGATCATGGAGATCTACCGGTTCTGACGGCACCCGTTCTGGCTCCGCGTCGCAATCGCCTGGCGGAGATCGCCGCGCGACGGCGGGCCGCGGCCCGGACTGCCCACCGCCTCAGCGGTCCGGCAACCCCGGATCGACCATGCGACGGGTCGACCAGCGACGGACGATCGCCGCAATCGCGGCCACACCGTCGGTCAACGCCGCGGGGCCGGGCTGCAGGATCAGCGGCGACTTGATCTCGTGCAGCTCGCCGTCGCGCACGGCGGGGATTGCATCCCAGCCCGGGCGCGCGGCGACATTGCCGGGCTGGAATTTCTTGCCGCACCATGAGCCGATGACGATGTCCGGCGCGCGCCGCACCACCTCCTCGCCGTCGGCCAGGATGCGCGCCCTGGCCAGCGGTTCGGCCGCGCGCTCGGGAAAGATGTCGTCGCCGCCCGCGATGCGCACCAGCTCGGCCACCCACTGGATGCCGGTGATCAGCGGTTCGTCCCACTCCTCGAAGTACACCCGGGGCCTGCGCGGAAGCCGCGCGGCCTCGGCGGCGATCGCATCCAGCCCGCGGCGCAGCTCATCGGCGTAGGCGTTCGCACGCTCGCCGGCGCCCACCAGCGCGCCGAGGCGGCGGATGTAGTCCAGCGTGCCGTCCACGCTGCGGTGGTTGCTGATCCACACCTCCACGCCCTGCCGGATCAGCTCGGCGGCAATGTCGGCCTGGATGTCGGAAAAACCGATGACGAAATCGGGCCGCAACTCGAGGATGCGTTCGATTTTCGCACTGGTGAACGCACTGACCTTCGGCTTTTCCTTGCGCGCCCGTGGCGGTCGCACGGTAAAACCGCTGATGCCGACGATGCGGTCGGCCTCGCCCAGCGCGTAGAGGGTCTCGGTGGGCTCCTCGGTGAGGCAGACGATGCGTTGCGGACCCATGGGCATGACCGGTGCGGAGTACGGGCATTGTCGCCCACCCCGGCAGACGGTACGGCTCAGGCGTTGACGTACCGGTGGCGGCCGCTGCGCTTGGCGGCGTAGCAGGCCGCGTCGGCTTGCCCAGCGCATCGTCCAGGGTGATGGCGTGCAATGTGGGGGCGATGCCGATGCTCACGCCCAGCCCGGCGAAACGCGGGTCGGTCGCAGCCAGGCGCGCCACTTCCTCCAGCACGCGTGCCGCCACCAGTTCGGCCGCGCGCTGCTTGTCGTTGAGCAGCAGGATGGCGAACTCGTCGCCGCCCAGGCGTGCAACCAGGTCCACGTCCCGGGCGCAGTGGCGCAACGCCGCGGCGACCTCGCGCAGCGCGGCGTCGCCGGCGTCGTGGCCGTGGTCGTCGTTGATGCGCTTGAACCCGTCCAGGTCCATGAAGAGCAGCCAGCCGTAGCCACCCAGCGATTCGGTGATGGCGGCCGCCAGCGCGCGCCGGTTGGCCAGCCCGGTCAACGGGTCGGTGCCGGCCATGCGCCGGAGTTCGTCGTTCAACCCCTGCAGCTCGGTGATGTCGGTAGCGGCGCCGCGGTAGCCGAGAAATTCGCCGTCGCGCGACCACAGCGCACGCCCGCTGTTGCTGAGGATGCCGCCGTTCGCCATCGGCGCTGATCGCCAGCAGGCGCTGGCCGCTGAAGTCGGCGCGGCCGGCGAGGGGATCGACAGCCGAGTCGCGCACGCTCTCGGGCAACAGCCGCCGGGCGATTTCCACCGGCGTCGCGCCTACCATCTCCTCGTTGGACAGGCCGAATGCCTCCCCGAAGCCGGGTGACACGTGGGTGAGGCGGTCATCGGCATCGGTTTCCCAGAACCAGTCCGCGGCGACCATGGCGAAGTCGGTAAAGCGCTCCTTCTGCAGCGTGGTGATCCTCAGCAGCTCAGCCTCGCGGCGGCGCGAGCGCTCCAGCCCATCCAATACACCGCGGTAGCTGCGCATGAAGTACATGCCGAACGCCGCGCCCACTATGCACAGCGCCGACGGCACGCGGTAGCCCGCGCTGGCCACCCAGGAGGGCTCCGGCGCGACCCACGCCGGCGCACCCGTGCGCACCATCCAGAACGCGGCCAACACGATGGCAAGGGCCGCGCCCGCCCACCACAACCCCTGGCGGCCGGGCAGGACGAGCATCGCAAGCAGCACCAGAAGCGGCAGGATCATCGCGCCGCCGGTCGCGCGTCCCCCACTGAGCGCCATCAGCGCACCGATGCCCAGCACCGCCGCGCCCACGACCGCGTGGCCGAACACCGTGACATCGCCCCGGTGCCGGAAGACCAGCATGAGTCCGGCCAGCACGGCCGAGACGCCCAACATCAACCAGCCGAACGTGCCCCCCAACACCAACTCCACGGTGCCCATCGTGCCGATCAGCAGCGCGGCCGTGCCCGCCGTGAGCATCACGCCCGTCGCCCGCGCTCGAAGTTCGGCCGACTCGTCGGGAAAGCGGTGCGGCGGCAGCCACCATTCGGACAGCGCGGTCGATCACATCACGGGTTCCGTTGGTGGATGCCCATGCGTGGGCGGCCCGCCGGCGGCGGGGCTTCGTGCATTAACGGCCGCAGCGCGTGCATCTGGAGTCGTCGCGTCCGCTCATGCTGGCGCTATGGATACAGCATCCGCACCGACCACTCGCCCGCCGGGTCGGATTCGTACAGGTGGCGCTCGTGCAGGCGGAACTGCGCGCCGTACCAGAACTCGATGCGCGCCGGCCGCACACGCAGTCCAGTCCAGCGCAGTGGGCGCGGCACGTCGCGGCCCTCGAACTCCTGCTCGACCTGCGCGATGCGCTCGGCAAACCGGGAAGGCGGGTCCAGCGTTTCGGACTGCCTGGACGCCCATGCCCCGATCTGGCTGCCGCGCGGGCGTGTGGCGAAGTACGCGTCGGCCTCCTCGTCGGAGACGATCTCCACCGCGCCCTCGATGCGCACCTGCACGCCGCCCTGCACGCGCGGCCAGTGGAAGAGCAGGGCCGCGTGCGGGTTGGCCTGCAGTTCGCGGCCCTTGCGGCCGTCCAGGTGCGTGTAGAACACGAAGCCGCGCATGTCGTGCGCCTTGAGCAGCACCGTGCGCGCCGAGGGCCGCGCGTCCAGCCCGGCGGTGGCGACCACCATGGCCGTCGGGTCGGGCTCGCCGGCGGCAGCGGCCTCGGCAAACAGGCGGTCGAACGTGGCCAGGGCCTCGGCGAGCAAGGCGGGCGGTGCTGGATTCGTCGTCATCGGCCTATTGTGTGCGCATGTCCACGCCATCGCACCTGCCTGCCGCCGGCTACCCGGCCGCCTTTGTCGAACGCGTCCACGCTTGGATGCGCGAATCCGGCGGGCGCGTCTGCGCGATCGCCGGGCTGCAGGGCACCGGCAAGTCGACGCTGGCCGCGCAACTGGCCGGACTCGCCCGGGCGCGCGGCGAACGGCTCGCGGTGCTGTCGATCGACGACTTCTACCTGGGCCGGCGCGAGCGGCTCCGGCTGGGCCGTACGGTGCATCCGCTGCTGGCCACGCGCGGGCCGCCCGGCACGCACGACGTGGCGCTGGCGTGCGCGGTGCTCGATGACCTGGCCGCAGGCCGCGGCACCCGGCTTCCCCGCTTCGACAAGATCGCCGACCGGCGCCTGCCGCCATCGCGCTGGCCGCGCGTGTCGGCCGACCGGATCGTGCTGGAAGGCTGGTTCCTGAAGGTGCCGCCGCAGGCGCCGGGGCAGCTGGTCGAGCCGATCAATGCACTGGAACGGTCCGACGACCCCGACGGCGCGTGGCGTGCGTGGTGCAACCGCGCGCTTGCCGACGACTACCCCGCGCTGTGGCAGCGCCTGCCCTGGCTGCTGTTCGTGCAGGGCCCGGGGTTCGGGACCGTGCCCGCGTGGCGATGGCAGCAGGAACAGACGCTGCAGGCGGCCAATCCGTCGCGCACGGCGATGTCGCAGCCGCAGGTCGAGCGGTTCGTGCAGTTCTTCGAGCGCGTCAGCCGGCAGGCGCTGGCCACCCTGCCGGCCATCGCACAGCGCACGGTGCGGCTGGATGCATCGCGGCGGCCGCTGGATTGAACGGCGGCAGCCGACCGTCCTGCCCCTAGAATGGCCACATGAATCCGGCGTCCAACCTCGTGCTGGTCGGCCCCATGGGCGCGGGCAAGTCGTGCATCGGACGCCGCCTCGCCGCGCATTTCGGCCTGCCGCTGGTGGATGCGGACCTCGAAATCGAACGCCGCGCCGGCGCGCCGGTCACGACGATCTTCGAATGCGAGGGCGAAACCGGATTCCGCGCCCGCGAACGTACCGTGCTGGCCGAGCTGGTGCAGCGCGAGGGCATCGTGCTGGCCACCGGCGGCGGTGCAGTGCTGGACCCGCAGACCCGGCAGCAGCTGCAGGCCCGCGGGTTCGTGGTCCACCTGCATGCCACCCCCGACGAGCAGCTGCAGCGGCTGGCACGCGACCGCAGCCGCCCGTTGCTGGCGCAGCCCGACCGCACGGCCGTCCTCAACGAGCTGGCCCGGCTGCGCGACCCGCTGTACGCGCAGGTGGCCGACCTTCGATTCGATACGGTCGGCCTGACCGCCGATGCCGCCGCCCACGCGCTGGCGGCCGTGCTGCAGGCGCAGTGGCAACGCCCGTCACCTTTCACGCAGGACCCACGCATGGATGACCCCTCCCCGGAAGCCGGGATGCAGCTCGTCGAGGTCGGCGGCGATGCGCCCTACCGCGTCGCCATCGGTCCTGGCCTGCTGGATGACGGCCCGCGCCTGGCGGCCACGCTGCGAGGCCGCCACGCCCTGCTGGTCAGCGATGCGAACGTCGCGCCGCTGTATGCCGACCGGCTGCACGCCGCACTGGCCCGCGCCCGCCCCGGGCTGTCGATCGGCCGCTACGTGATGCCCGCGGGCGAATCGGAAAAGACGCTGCACCGCTTCGGCGAATGCCTCGATGCCCTGGCCCGGCTGGGCGCCACCCGCGATGCCGGCGTGTACGCGCTCGGCGGCGGCGTGGTGGGCGACCTGGCCGGGTTCGCGGCGGCGTGCTGGATGCGCGGCATCGACGTGGTGCAGGTGCCGACCACGTTGCTGGCGATGGTCGACTCCTCGGTCGGTGGCAAGACGGCGGTCGACCTGCCCGCCGGCAAGAACCTGGTGGGCGCGTTCCATCCGCCGCGCGCGGTGATCGCCGACACCGCCACGCTGCGCACCCTGCCTGACCGCGAGCTGCGTGCCGGCCTGGCCGAAGTGGTGAAGTACGGCGCCATCTTCGATGCCGCTTTCCTGGACTGGCTGGAGAACAACATCGCCGCGCTGCTCGCGCGCGACGACGCCGCACTGGCCGAGGCCATTGCACGTGCCTGCCGCTACAAGGCCGATGTGGTGGCGCGCGACCCGTTCGAACACGGCGACCGCGCCCTGCTCAACTTCGGCCACACCTTCGGCCACGCCATCGAAGCCGAACAGGGCTACGCCGGCAGTGGGGACGGCCTCAACCATGGCGAGGCGGTCGCCGTGGGCATGGTGCTGGCTGCGCGTCTGTCCACCCGTATGGGTCTGGCACCGGCAGGCGATGCCGCGCGCCTGCAGCGCCTGCTGGAGGCGTTCGGCCTGCCCGTGGCGGTGCCCGCCGGCCTGTCCCCGGACGCCCTGCTGGCACGCATGCGGCTGGACAAGAAGGCGGCCGCCGACGGCCTGCGGTTCATCCTGTGGGACGGCGCGGGACGCGCGCGGGTGGTGGCCGGTATCGCCGACGATGCGGTGTTGCAGGTGCTGGACGGCGCGGTCTGATTTCGGGTCCGTCCCCCGATTGCGGGAACGATATCGTTGCTGAAGGTGGTCACGGCTGTCGGACCGATGCCGGGGTCTGCCGTCCGGGGATCGCTTGTCCCTCGGTCAGGGCGCCCTCCCCTGACTCGGGCGCGGGTCATCCATGACCCGCTTGCGCAATCCCCGACCGGCAGCCCCCGCCCGCCGGCACATAACGATTCCCTGCTTCGACGGCATTCAAAGCTTGCGACGCGGCTGCGGCGACCGGCAGGCGTGGGAGTGCATAGCAGCGGACATGGATGTCCGCGCCCCGCCTAAAGGCAGGATGCCGTCGGCGGGGCGGAGCACTTCCACGCCTGCCGGTCGTCGCCATCCCGGATCCGGGACAGCCAAACAGCGTTCTTTCAGCGCTCACCCTCCCGGGGGAGAAGAGCCTGCGTTTTGAGTTTCCTGCCGTCGGTTTTACATCCGCGGTTCGCACCGCCAAATCTCAGATCTGCTGCAGCGACAGCACGCCCGGTGTGGCACGCAGGGCATCGAGCTGGGATTCCTCCACCGCACGGTCGACCGTGATCGCCGCGCGCGCCTGCCCGTCACCGGCCGCGCCCAGCGCGAAATTGACGATGTTGACGCCGGCCGCACCCAGCTTCGAGCCGACGGTGCCGATCATGCCGGGGCGGTCCTCGTTGCGCATCAGCAGGACGTTGGCCAGCGGGTCGAACTCGATCTCCACGCCGTCCAGCCGCACCACGCGCGGGCCGCGATGGAGCGTGGCCTCGATCTCGCGGCTGCGCCCCCCGCCTTCCACGCGGATGCGCAGCAGGCGGTCGAAGCCATCGCCGTCGCCGCCCAGCGTCTCGGCGACGGTGAGGCCGCGGCCGGCGGCTTCGGCCAGTGCGTTGACCGGCGTGATCCGGCCCGACGCCGTGCCCAGCAGCGAGGCCACCAGCAGGCGCGTCAGCGGCCGCGTGTCCAGCGCGTCGGTGCGGCCGGCATAGGTGATGTGCAGGCGCGTGGGCGCGGGCACCAGGCGCGCGGCCAGCCGTCCGAGCGCCGACATCAGCGGCATCCACGGGCCGACCTCGCGCGCGGCCTCGGCGGTCAGCGGCGGCAGGTTGACGCAACCGGCCACCGCGCCGGTGTCGATGAAGTCCAGGATCTGCCTCGCCAGGATCGTGCTGACCGCCTGCTGGGCCTCGCTGGTGGACGCGCCCAGGTGCGGGGTCAGGATCAGCTTGTCGTGTCCGCGCAGCGGTGAATCGGCCTGCAGCGGCTCGGTCACGAACGTGTCCAGCGCCGCGCCGGCCAGATGCCCCTCGTCCAGCAGCGTGAGCAGCGCGGCCTCATCCACCAGCCCGCCCCGGGCGGCGTTGATGACGTACCCACCCGGCTTCATCGTGCGCATCCGCGCCTCCGACAGCAGGTTGGTGGTCTCCTTGGTGCGCGGCACGTGCAGCGTGACGATGTCCGCCCACGCCAGCAGGTCGTCCAGCGACTTCAGCGGGACACTGCCCTTGGCCGCAGCCGCCGGCGGCAGGAACGGATCGTAGGCTGCCACTTCCATGCCGATGCCCAGCGCCTTGCGCGCCACGGTCGCGCCGATGCGGCCCAGCCCGATCACGCCCAGGCGCTTGCCCTCCAGCTCGAAGCCCGTCAGCCCGGCCTTGGGCCACTGCCCGGCCTTCATGCCGGCATCGGCCCTCGGGATGTGGCGCGCCAGGGCAAACAGCAGCGAGATCGCGTGCTCGGCCGCGGCCAGCGTGTTGCCGTCGGGCGCGTTCATCACCGCGATGCCGCGCGCCGTGGCGGCATCGACGTCGATGGTGTCCACGCCCGCGCCGGCGCGGCCGATCACCCGCAGCTTCGTCGCATCAGCAATGGACTCGGCCGTGATGGGCGTGGCCGAGCGGACCAGCACCGCATCAACCCCGTCCAGCGCGCGCGCCAGGGCCGCAGGGTCCTTGATTGGATCGGACACGACCACCTCCCATCCCGCGTCGCGGAACAGGGCCAGGCCGTCGTCATGGATGCCATCGCACGCCAGTACTTTCATTGCAGGTTCCTCGTCATCGATGGGATGCGGGAGAGCCCTGCCAGCCGGCGCTGCGGTCGTGCGGTGCCCGCGCAAGGCGGACGGGTGGTGCGAACTGCGGCGGGTCGGGAAACGGGGCCGGCTGGCATGGGAATCCGCGACAGCCCGGAGACTAGCAGCAATCCCCGGCAGGAATGAGAACGCCGGCCGGGGATGAACCCGGCCGGCGTCGTGGAGCGTCAGCGTGTTGCGCGGTCAGGGCGCAGCCACGCCCATCTCCTGCAGCAGGTTCGGCGCCGGGATAGACCTCCTGCATGATCCAGCGCATGTAGCGGTGGTCGACCGAAATCATCCGCGTCATCACCGGGTCGAACACCCAGTTCGAGCTCACCGACTCCCAGTTGCCATCGAAGGCCAGGCCCACCAGCTTGCCGCGGGCGTCCAGCACCGGCGAGCCGGAATTGCCGCCGGTGATGTCCAGGTTGGACAGGAAGTTGACCGGCACCGTGCCCAGCCGGGCGTCGGCCAGGCCGCCATGGCGCTTGGCCTGGATGGCGTCGAGCAGCGGCTGCGGCGCGTTGAACGGCTCCTCGCCGGTGGCCTTGGCGGCCACTTCCTCGAGCCGCGTGAACGGCACCTGCCTGCTGCCATCGGTCTTGGTGTAGCCGGTGACGTTGCCGAAGGTGATGCGCAGCGAGGAGTTGGCATCCGGATACACGAAGCTCGCCCTGGCTGCGCTTGTAGTCGGCCACCGCCTGCAGGTAGACCGGACGCGCCAGCAGCGCATCACCGGCCCGCAGCTTGCGCCTCCTTCTCCAGCTGCAGCACGGTCGGCATGATCGCCACCGCGAACTGCATCGCCGGGTCCTTGCTGGACTCGAATGCCTTGCGATCGGCGTTCAGCAGCGCCATGCGGCGGGCGCCGTCCTTGAGCTGCGTCGTTGCCAGCCGGTCGAGGCGCGGCCTCGACCGCCGCCGCATCGTTGCCGCCCAGCCAGCGTGTCCACCGCGGCGATGCGCTGGTCGGCCGGCAGCTTCAGGTACTCGCGCAGCCAGTACGCCTGCAACTGGCGGTCCATGCCCGGCTCGTAGCGACGCTCCATCTGCCGCAGGCTGCCCTCGAGTGCCGGCAGGTCGCGCTGCTGGTACCCGGACTCGCGCCGGGCGTCAGGCTTTTCGCGCTCGATCGACAAGCCGGTACAGCTGGCCGGCCGCACCGAGCACGCCGGTGTTGCGCAACTGGCCGAAGATCAGGTCACGCTCGCGCGTGCTGGCGGGCCAGCTCGCCCAGCGCCTGCAACTGTGCATGCGCGTCGAGCGCGGCCTGCCCCTGCGCACCCTGCCGGCGCAGCCAGGCCAGCACGGCGGCTTCCTCGCGGCGCTTGGTCTGCGCCGCGCCGATGCGCTTGAAGCCCTCCAGCTGGCCGTCGTAGTTCTTCATCGTGTTCTGCCAGCCGCGGCATGGTGTTGGCGTACTTCACCTCGACCTCGGGGTTGCGGCGGCCTTCGGCTTCCACCAGCGCGACGAGGTTCTTGAAGTGCCCGCCCACTATCGGGATAGGACCACTGCGCGGTGTGGTCGAAGTCCGCCGCCAGCGCGTAGCGGCTGGTCGAGCCCGGGTAGCCGGCCACCATCACGAAATCGCCCTCGCCCAGCGGGCTGGTCGGCGAACTTCAGCCAGTGCTTGGGCCGGTACGGCACGTTGTCCTCGGCGTAGGCCGCCGGCTTGCCGTCCTTGCCGACGTAGGCGCGGTAGAACGCGAAATCGCCGGTGTGGCGCGGCCACATCCAGTTGTCGATCTCGCCGCCGTAGTTGCCGATGCTGCCCGGCGGCGCGTAGACCAGGCGCACGTCCTTGATCTCGAGGTTGCGGAACAGGCGGTACGTGGTGCCGCCGAAGAAGCTGTACAGGCGGCAGCGGTAGCCGGCCTCGGCCTCGCAGTCGCGCGACCAGCTGCTTTTCGCAGGTCTTCGAGCGCTTCGGTGCGCGCCAGCGCATCGGGCGCGGCGGCGATCGCGGCACTGCACCTGGTCGGTGACGTCGCTCGATCGAATCCAGCACGTAGATGCGCGCGTTCGGCCCGCGCCGACAGCTTCGTCCGCCATGCGTCGCGGCGTTGAAGCCCTCGTCCATGCAGGTTGCGGTCGGGCGTGGAATTGAGCTGGATCGCGCCGTAGGCGCAGTGGTGGTTGGTGACCACCAGGCCCTGCGGCGAGACGAAGCTGGCGGTGCAGCCGCCCAGCGAGACCACCGCGCCCATCGGGTCGCCGGTCAGGTCGGCCAGCTGCTCGGGCGACGAGCTCCAGCCCCGCCTTCTTCAGCGGGCCGGCGATCTCGGGCAGCTGCTGCGGCACCCACATGCCCTCGGCGGCCATGGGCGCACTCCCGTGACGCCGGCCAGCGCCATTGCGGCGGCCAGACGCTGTGTATCGCATGCATAGCTCCTGGGTCGGTGAACCGGTCGAGTCTAGCCCGCGTCGGACGCGCATCGCCAATGCCTTCAGGGGCCGGCCCGTAGCATCGCCGCCCTGCCCCGTGCCCCGTCCAACCGGGCCCACTTCCGCCCAGGAACCGACATGACCCAGACCGACACCGATGGCCCAGACGATGAAGGCGCTGGTCAAGCGCGAAGCCGCCAAAGGCATCTGGATGGAACAGGTGCCGGTGCCCGCGCCCGGCCCGAACGACGTGCTGATCAAGCTGGAGAAGACCGCGATCTGCGGCACCGACCTGCACATCTACATGTGGGACGAGTGGAGCCAGCGCACGATCAAGCCGGGCCTGGTGATCGGCCACGAGTTCGTCGGCCGCATCGTCGAGCTGGGCACCGGCGTCACCGGCTACCAGCGTCGGCCAGCGCGTCTCGGCCGAAGGCCACATCGTCTGCGGCCACTGCCGCAACTGCCGCGCCGGCCGCCAGCACCTGTGCCCGAACACGGTCGGCATCGGCGTGAACCGCAACGGCGCGTTCGCCGAATACATCGTGATGCCGGCCACCAACCTGTGGCCGATCCCGGACCAGATCCCGAGCGAGCTGGCCGCGTTCTTCGACCCCTACGGCAACGCCGCGCACTGCGCGCTGGAGTTCGACGTGGTCGGCGAGGACGTGCTGATCACCGGCGCCGGCCCGATCGGCATCATCGCCGCCGGCATCTGCAAGCACATCGGCGCGCGCAACGTCGTGGTCACCGACGTCAACGACTACCGCCTGAAGCTCGCCGCCGACATGGGCGCGACGCGCGTGGTCAACGTGGCCAAGCAGTCGCTCAAGGACGTGATGGCCGACCTGCACATGGAGGGCTTCGACGTGGGCCTGGAGATGAGCGGCAACCCGCGCGCCTTCAACGACATGCTCGACTGCATGTACCACGGCGGCAAGATCGCGCTGCTCGGCATCCTGCCCAAGGGCGCCGGCATCGACTGGGACCGCATCATCTTCAAGGGCCTGACCGTGCAGGGCATCTACGGCCGGCGCATGTACGAGACCTGGTACAAGATGACGCAGATGGTGCTGACCGGCTTCCCGCTGCGGAAGGTGCTGACGCACCAGTTGCCGATCGACGATTTCCAGAAGGGCTTCGACCTGATGGAAGCGGGCAACTGCGGCAAGGTCGTGCTGAGCTGGAACTGAGCGAACACCGCGTTTAGATTGGCGGCCGCCGACCCGCGCCAGGCCGGCGCTGGCGCTCGTGCCGGCAGGGCGCAGCGATGGATTCGCATCCGCGCCCACTACCCGCGATCCGTGCCAAGTCGCCAGTGCAGGCCCTCGCGCCGCCACTGCCATGCCATCGCCGCGAACAGCGCAGTCAGCCACAGGCCGAGCGTGCCACTCCAGCACATTTTCGCATGCGGTCGTGCGTGGCGGCATCCGCCGACATACCCCGACACCACGGCTGCCAACCCGGTGAGCAGGAAGCCCGCCGCGACGACCCGCAATGCGCCGTCGCCGGACGCGCGGCACGGATCGCGACTGTGCGTGAAGCACCGCGAGGAGCGAGAGGTAGGTGCATCCGAAGTAGCCGGTGACGCCATGGCGTCGCAGCAGGCGGTAGACGTCACCCTCGCTGCCCAGGAAGTTGGCGTACAGCCCCAGGAACAGGCCGGCGCAGACACCCAGCACGGCGACTGTCCGGGCGTGATCCATTCCACGCCGGTTCAACCGCACCGCTGCCGTGCACCAGCACAGCGGCCTGCAGCGCGGCCACGGGCAGCATGACCAGCCGGAACAGGTCGTTGCCCGCCCCATGCCGCGCGGCCCGGCTGATCGACACGCAGCCGTCCAGGTAGGGATTGCACGCCGGAATCAGCTGCGCGTGCAGAGACAGCCACCAGGCCAGGTGCGACACGACGAAGGGCAGGACCGCCGACAGCGCCGGCAGCCACCAGGCGGAAAGGCGAAGCGCTCAGACCGCGTCCCGTCCATGCCGGACTCCCAACCGCCCGGGGTTGCGGCACGGGCATTGGATAGAATCATGGGCTCTGCCGAGGCACCCGCCAGCACCCCGCCCCTTCCGCGGCGCACCCGTCCACGACGGACGCCGTCGCGAACCGCCCGTCGCAAGAGCGCGGGCGGCCGCCCCACTTCGCCGAACAGGAAACGGCCATGTCCGACCCTCCCTCACGCACGTTACGCCGCCGACTCGACGACCATCCGCGACGCAGGGCCTGTTCAAGTCCGAGCGCATCATCACCAGCCCGCAGTCGGCGGAGATCGCACTGGCCGACGGCCGCACGCGTGCTCAACTTCTGCGCCAACAACTACCTGGGCCTGGCCGACCATCCCGGACGTCATCGCGGCGGCCAAGGACGCGCTGGACACGCACGGCTTCGGCATGGCGTCGGTGCGCTTCATCTGCGGCACCCAGGACCTGCACAAGCAGCTGGAGGCAGAAGATCGCCGACTTCTTCGGCACCGAGGACACCATCCTCTACGCCGCCTGCTTCGACGCCAACGGCGGCCTGTTCGAACCGCTGCTGGGCGAGGACGACGCGATCATCTCCGACGCGCTCAACCACGCCTCGATCATCGACGGCGTGCGCCTGTGCAAGGCCAAGCGCTTCCGCTACGCCAACTGCGACATGGCCGACCTGGAGGCGCAGCTGCAGGCAGGCCGATGCCGCCGGCGCGCGCGACCAAGCTGATCACCACCGACGGCGTGTTCTCGATGGACGGCTTCATCGCGCCGCTCGACGAGATCACCGCGCTGGCGAAGAAGTACGGCGCGCTGGTGCACATCGACGAATGCCACGCCACCGGCTTCCTCGGCGCGACCGGCCGCGGCTCGGCCGAGGTCAAGGGCGTGCTGGACCGGATCGACATCATCACCGGCACGCTGGGCAAGGCGATGGGCGGCGCGCTGGGCGGCTTCACCACCGGCGCAGCGCGGAAGTCATCGAACTGCTGCGCCAGCGCTCGCGCCCGTACCTGTTCTCCAACTCGCTGCCGCCGCACGTGGTCGCCGCCGGCATCAAGGCGTTCGACATGCTGGCCTCGGCCGGCGACCTGCGCGACCAGCTGGCGGAGAACACCGCGCTACTTCCGCGAGCGCATGACGGCCGCCGGCTTCGACATCAAGCCCGGCGTGCACCCGATCGTGCCCGGTGATGCTGTACGACGCCCCGCTGGCGCAGCGCTTCGCCGCAGCGCCTGCTGGAGGAAGGCATCTACGCGATCGGCTTCTTCTTCCCGGTGGTGCCGAAGGGCCAGGCGCGCATCCGCACGCAGATGAGCGCGGCGCACACGCGCGAGCACCTGGACCGCGCGATCGACGCATTCATCCGAATCGGCCGCGAGCTGGGCGTGATCGGCCGCTTGACGCGACGCGACGCCGGGGCGGCGGTCACTCCCGCCCCGGTGGAGACAGCGCGCTGACTTCGTCCGGCGTCAGTTCGCGCCACGTGCCTTTGGCCAGTCGCCCAGCACCAGCGCGCCGATGGCGACGCGCACCAGCCGCAGCACCGCCGATGTCGAACGCGGCCAGCAGCCGGCGGATCTGCCGGTTGCGGCCTTCGTCCAGCACGATCTCCAGCCACGCGTTGCGCTGTGCCCTGCGCGCAGCAGCCGCGCCGAGCGTGCGCGCGCAGGTGCTCGCCGTCCGCCGTCGGCACCGCCTGCGATCAGCGCGCCAGCAAGTGCCTCATCGGGCAGCCGATCGACCTGCACGTGATAGGTCTTGTCCGGGCCGGTGGCCGGGTCGGTGATCGCGCGCCGCCCATTCCGGGTCGTTGCTGAAGCAGCAGCAGGCCTTCGCTGGCCTTGTCCAGGCGGCCGACCGGCGCCATCCAGGGCAGGCCGGCGCCGTCGAGGCACCGGTAGACGGTGTCGCGGCCGCGCTCGTCGCTGGCCGTGGTGACCAGCCCACGCGGCTTGTTGAGCATCGATGTAGTGGCGCGCCACGTCCGGCAACCGCGCGCCGTCGACATCGATGGCATGGCGCCCCTCGACGATCGGGTATTCGGGGTCGCAGCACCATGCGCCCGTCCACGCGCACCCGCCCGGCGCGGATCCAGTGCGCGGCCTCGTTGCGCGAGCACACCCCGCGCTTGGACAGCACGCGGGCCAGGCCATGTCGGACGACGGGGGGCTTCATACGCGCGACGGCCGCAGGTGCGGCCGCCGGTGGCATGCGATCAGGCGATGCGAAGCCGCATCACTCGTCGCCTTCGACGTCCGGGATAGTTGCGGGGGTCTCGGTCGTAGCCGGAGCGGGCGTCGCCCCGTCCGTCGTTGGCGCCGCGGGTGCAGCCGCGCCCGCACCGCGTGCCACGCGCACGCCCTTGGACTTCATCCACGCGTCGAACTCGTCGGCGGTCATGCGCTTGCCGTTCTGGTTCATGTCGAACCGCCACGGCGAGTTGTCGAATTCCGTCTTGGGCTTGTAGGCCGCCGGGTCGGGAGGTCGGCGCCGGAGTGGCGCCCGGTACGACGGGAGCGCCGGGCACCACGGCGGCCGGCGTGACCGAAGGCGTCACCGCGGCCACGCTCCGGCACTGCTCAGCTGCAGGCGGAACAGCACCTGGTCCACCGAGCGCGATCGTCGAACGCATCGGCCAGCACGCCGGTGGGCGCACCCAGCTGGTGGCTGGGCGGTGACCAGCCGGGGGCGACCGGTGCCAGCACCGTCGGCTGCACCGGCAACGCGCGCGGCGCGGCGAGGGAGGCGCAGGTCTGCGCGGTCTGTGCATGCGCCAGGGCGGCACCGGCAACGAAACAAACAGCCAGGACGAGACGGCGCATGGCGGACTCCATTGCATAGGGACGAACGAGTGTCGACAGCTGCGCACCGGCCGGGGCAGTGTAGGTCACGCAGCCGCTGCGCGCGACAACACGAATGCGCACAAAAAAAGCCCGGCACTTGGCCGGGCTTTTCGAAGCTGCGGGAAGGCCCGGAGGCCCGTCCGCCGTGCGTCACTCAGTTCTGGACGTTCAGCTCGGTACGACGGTTGCGCTCGCTCTTGCAGCCCGGCAGCGTCTGCGCGGTCGGCTCCAGCGGACGGCTCTCGCCGTAACCGTTCGGACCCGACCAGACGCGCAGCGTCGATGCCGTTGCTGGTCAGGTAGTCGTACACCGCCGAGCGCGACGCTCCGACAGCGACTGGTTGTAGCGCATCGCTACCGCACAGGTCGGTGTGGCCGGCCACTTCGACGCGCAGCTCCGGGTAACGCTTCAGGATCTCGACGGCTTCGTTCAGGATCGCCATCGCGTCCGGACGCAGGGTCGACTTGTCGAAGTCGAAGTTCACGCCCTTCAGGTCGATCGACACCGGCACCGGGCAGCCGTCCGGACCGATGGTCTGGCCAGCCTGCGAACCGGGCACTTGTCGTCGCAGTTGTTGACGCCGTCACCGTCGTCATCCAGGTCCGCGCAGCTCGGCGCCACCGGGGCCGGAGCGACCGGAGCCATCGGCGGCCGGGCCCAGCGGGATCACCACGCCGACCGAGGCCAGCACGTCGCCGAACCAGTCTTCCTGCGGAGCGCATTGACGCTCTGGTCGTCGAAGTCGGCGCGGTAGGCCAGTTCGGTGCGCAGCGCCGACGCGCGCCCAGGTCGCCCTGCAGGCCGACGCCGAGCTTGGCGGCCAGGTTGCCGTCCTCGCGCTCGCCCGGGGAGTTCGGGCTCGGGAAGGCGTCGAACTCTTCTTCCGACCGCTGGTAGCCCAGGCCCGCCAGGACGTACGGGTTCCAGTTGCGGCCTTCGCCGATGAAGTGACGGCGCAGGTCCAGCGAGACGCCGTACTGGCTCCAGTTCAGGTCTTCGTTGGCGTCGAAGTTCGGGTTCTGGTAGTTCAGCTCACCGTCCAGCGGACCAGTTGGGGCTGATGAACTTGCCGAGGCCGAAGGCGCGCGAACGGCGCATCGTTGGTGCCGCGGTCGTTGTCCTGGAGGTTGAAGCCGGCCGAGCCGGTCAGGTACCAGCGGTCGTCGAACTCCTGCGCGCCGGCCGAAAAGGCCAGGCCCGCCAGCAGCGCAGTGCTCAGCAAGCGAATCTTCATGGACAAATCCTCATGGGTTTGGGGGCACGGGAGCGGCCCGGACGGGCGTGCGATCCACGGCCAGGCGTCTGGCGCGCGGATCATACACCGTCAAGACGATTGTTAATATGTCTTAACAACACACCGCGACGCGCACAAAAAAGCCCGGCACATGGCCGGGCTTTTCGAAGCTGCGGGGAAGGCCCGGAGGCCCGCCCGCCGTGCGTCACTCAGTTCTGCACGTTCAGCTCGGTACGACGGTTACGCTCGTTCTTGCAGCCCGGCAGCGTCTGCGCCGTCGGCTCCAGCGGACGGCTCTCGCCGTAACCGTTCGGACCGGACATGCGCGAAGCGGCGATGCCGTTGCTGGTCAGGTAGTCGTACACCGCCGAGGCGCGACGCTCCGACAGCGACTGGTTGTACGCATCGCTGCCGCACAGGTCGGTGTGACCGGCCACTTCGACGCGCAGCTCCGGGTAACGCTGCAGGATCTGCACGGCCTCGTTCAGGATCGCCACGGCGTCCGGACGCAGGGTCGAACGGTCGAAGTCGAAGTTCACGCCCTTCAGGTCGATCGACACCGGCACCGGGCAGCCGTCCGGACCGATGGTCTGGCCAGCCTGCGAGTTCGGGCACTTGTCGTCGCAGTTGTTGACGCCGTCACCGTCGTCGTCCAGGTCCGCGCAGCTCGGCGCCATCGGGGCCGGAGCGACCGGAGCCATCGGGGCCGGGCCCAGCGGGATCACGATGCCAACCGAGGCCAGCACGTCGCCGAAGTAATCCGGGCCGTCGTTACGCTCCGGCGGCGGATCGTCCAGACGCAGGGCCGCATCGGTGTTGTCGATGGCGTTGGTGACGCGGTAGGCCAGCTCGGTGCGGATCTTGACGCGACCCATGTCACCCTGCAGGCCGGCGCCGAACTTGCCGCGAGATGCCGCCGACCGTGTCTTCGAACGGCGAGTTCGGGTTCGGGAAGTTGTCGAACTCGATCTCTTCGCGCTGGTAGCCCAGACCCATCAGCAGGTACGGGTTCCAGTTGCGGCCTTCGGCGATGAAGTGGCGACGTGCATCGAAGGAGATGCCGTACTGCGACCAGTTGAGGTCCTGGTTGGCCTCGAAGTTCGGGTTCTGGTAGTTCAGCTCACCGTCGATCGACCACCACGGGTTGATCTGCTTGCCCAGGCCCAGGGCGACGAACGGGGCATTGTTGGTGCCGCGGTCGTTGTCCTGGATGTTGAAGCCGGCCGAACCGGTGATGTACCAGCGGTCATCAAACTGCTGGGCATTGGCGGCGCCCGCCAGACTCAGACCACCCAACAAGGCGGCGCAGAGGAGTTTCTTATTCATGTAGTGCTCCTTGGGATCTTTAAAGAAAGGGGAAACCGCGTCTGCGTGTTCCTACCGTCAGGACGGTCGCCAGTGCGACGCCATCGCGGCGCAGGTTAGGTTTGGCCCTGTGAAAGCCGCGTTAACTTACGCCTAACAACCGACAAAGTTCCTCACGAATGCGAATCTCCGTCAAGTCCCGTTCATGATTCCTGCGTGGGCCCGGAGATTTGCAGGCTTTACGCAAGCTTGATGCCAGCATTTTTTCCTGCAAACCGGCACACGCTTGAACCGCCCGCCATTTGACGGCATCGTGCCGCCTCCATACGCAGGCGTATCTCCGCCATGGCGTCGCAACGCGCATTACCCCCACCTGCTCGCGCCGCTCGACCTGGGCTTCACCACCCTGCCCAACCGCGTGCTGATGGGCTCGATGCACACCGGGCTGGAAGACCGCGCCGCGGATTTCCCGAAGCTGGCGGCCTATTTCGCCGAGCGCGCGGCCGGCGGCGTCGGCCTGATCGTCACCGGCGGCTTCTCGCCCAACCTCGGTCGGCTGGCTGAAGCCGTTCGGCGGCAAGCTGAGCTGGCCGTGGGAGGTCGCGCAAGCATCGCCAGGTCACCACGCGCGGTGCACGCGCACGGCGGCCGGATCTGCCTGCAGATGCTGCATGCCGGCCGCTACGGCTACCACCCGCTGCAGGTGGCGCCGTCCGCAGCTGAAGGCGCCGATCAATCCGTTCACGCCGCGCGCGCTGTCGGCGCGCGGCGTCGAGCGCCAGATCGCGCGCCTTCGCCGACCGCGCGAGGCTGGCGCGCGAGGCCGGCTACGACGGCGTCGAGGTGATGGGCTCGGAGGGCTACCTGCATCAACCAGTTCACCGCGCCGCGCACCAACAAGCGCAACGACGCCTGGGGCGGCACGCCGCGAGAAGCGCATGCGCTTCGCGGTGGAGATCGTGCGCCGCGTGCGCGAGGCCTGCGGGCCGGACTTCATCATCATCTACCGCCTGTCGATGCTCGACCTGGTCGAAGGCGGCAACACTTGGGACGAGATCGTCGCGCAGGCCAAGGCCGTCGAAGCGGCCGGCGCGACGCATCATCAACACCGGCATCGGCTGGCACGAGGCGCGCGTGCCGACCATCGCCACCTCGGTGCCGCGCGCGGCCTTCGCCGGCGTCACCGCCAAGCTCAAGCCGCACGTGTCGCTGCCGCTGGTCGCCACCAACCGCATCAACATGCCGGACGTGGCCGAGCGCATCCTCGCCGCCGGCGCAGGCCGACATGGTGTCGATGGCGCGGCCGCTGCTGGCCGATCCGGACTGGGTGAACAAGGCGCGCGCCGGACGCGCCGAGCGACATCAACACCTGCATCGCCTGCAACCAGGCCTGCCTGGACCACGTGTTCGAGAACAAGCCCGCCAGCTGCCTGGTCAACCCGCGCGCCTGCGCCGAGACCGAGCTCAACTACACGCCCGACCGCAGCGCCCAAGCGCATCGCGGTGGTCGGCGCCGGCCCGGCGGGCCTGGCCTGCGCCACCGTCGCCGCCGAGCGCGGCCACCGCGTCACGCTGTTCGATGCGGCGGACGAGATCGGCGGCCAGTTCAACCTCGCCAAGCGCATTCCCGGCAAGGAAGAGTTCCACGAGACGCTGCGCTACTTCGCGCCGCCGGATCGAGCAGACCGGCGTCGAGCTGCGCCTGCAGCACCGAGTCGACGCCGATCGCAGCTGGCCGGGCTTCGACGAGGTCGTGCTGGCCACCGGCATCGCGCCGCGCGCGCGTCGATTTCCCGGCGCGGACCATGCCAAGGTGGTGCAGCTACCTGGACGTGCTCACCGGCCGGGTCGTGCCGGGCGCAGCGGTGGCGATCATCGGCGCCGGCGGCATCGGCTTCGACGTCGCCGAATTCCTGGTGCATGACGGCCACCCATCCGCCGACTGCGCTCGACCCGGCCCGCTGGAGCGCCGAGTGGGGCGTGGACCTCGACTTCGGCAGCAGCCGCGGCGGCCTCGCCCCGCCGCACCCGGAACCGCCGGCGCGCCAGGTCTGGCTGCTGCAGCGCAGCGCCGGCAAGCCCGGCGCGCGGCTGGGCAAGACCACCGGCTGGATCCACCGCGCCACGCTGAAGGCCAAGGGCGTGCAGATGCTGGGCGGCGTGGAGTACCTGGGCGTCGACGACGCCGGCCTGCACATCCGCGTCGACGGGAACGCGAGCAGATGCTGCCGGTCGACCACGTGGTGGTCTGCGCCGGCCAGGAGCCGTTCCGGCCGCTTGCCGATGCGCTGATTGCGCGTCGGCACGCAGCTGCCACCTGATCGGCGGCGCCGACGTGGCCGCCGAACTGGACGCCAAGCGGGCGATCGACCAGGGCAGCCGGCTGGCCGCGGCGCTCTAGACGGTGCTCCGCGCTGGCGTCGCCGTCGGCCGCAATGGCCAACCGTGTCGGGATCCGTCCACGCGCAGCCGCTGATCGCCCGTCCGGCGGGCCGATCAAGCAGATCGCTGGAATAAAAACTCCAAAACAATCCACAACTTAGACCAGGCATTCACCTGGCATTTATGTGGCGGCCTGTACGGTGCGCCAACTTTTACGGCCACCCATGCAGGTGGCACCCTCGCCGCCCACGCCAGTCGCGTGGTCAACGGCCCGGGGCAATGCGAGCCGCACGCGACCTTTGTGTCGCATCCGCCAGGACAGCGGCCGCCGCCCTCCCCAGTACGCCATGTCGGTCCACACCGCAGCCACCGTCTTCCTGAAGGAGCGGACGCTGAAGTGCGGCCGGCGCAACGGAGCAAGGAGTCGATATGAAACTGGCCTGGATCCTGTGGTTGGCCTCCGTACTGCCGCAGCAAGCCGCCGATTCGCTGTGCCTGAGCACCACCGTCTACCTGGAGGCCCGCGACCAGTCCGTGCGCGGCCAGCAGGCCGTCGCCGAGGTCGCCCTGCGCCGCCGCGACAGCGGCCTGTGGGGCGATTCGGTGTGCGAGGTCGTCACCGCCCGCAAGCAGTTCGCGCCGACGATCGTCTCGCCCGAATACGCGCCTGAGCAACACCGAAGCCTGGGGCGAAGCCGTCACCGTGGCGCTGGAGGCCGAACGCAACTGGGCGCTGCCGGCCGGCGAACGCAAGGAAATCGTGCCGGGCGCCAGCCACTTCCTGGCCCATGCCATCGCCGCCCCGTCCTGGCGCAACGCGTACCAGGTCGCCACCATCGGCGACCACACCTTCCTGAAGGTGCAGTCGCTCAAGCCGCGGCAGTCCTGATCCGTCCGGACAGAAAAAAAGCCGCGCTGCTGCGCGGCTTTTTCTGTTGACGCGTGCGCAACCGTCAGCGCTTGTCGATCTCCACGTAGGCGCGGTCGTCCGGGCCGGTGTAGTTCGCGCTGGGGCGGATGATCTTGCCGTCCTCGCGCTGCTCGATCACGTGCGCGCTCCAGCCGGTGGTGCGCGCGATCACGAACAGCGGCGTGAACATCGGCGTCGGGATGCCCATCATGTGGTACGCGCGAGGCGCGAGTACCAATCGAGGTTCGGGAACATCTTCTTGGTGTCCATCATCAGGTTCTCGATGCGCTCGGACACGTCGAACAGCACCTGGTTGCCGCCGTCGCCGCACAGCTTGCGGCGAGATCTCCTTGATGATCGGGTTGCGCGGGTCGCCGATCGTGTAGACCGGATGGCCGAAGCCGATGATGATTTCCTTGCGCTCCATGCGCGCGCGGATGTCGGCCTCGGCCTCGTCGGCCGATGGCGTAGCGGCTGATGATGTCCATCGCCACTTCGTTGGCGCCGCCGTGCTTGGGCCCGCGCAGCGCGCCGATCGCGCCGGTGATGCATGAATGCAGGTCGCTGCCGGTGCCGGCGATCACGCGCGCGGTGAAGGTCGATGCGTTGAACTCGTGCTCGGCGTACAGCACCAGCGACTTGTCGAGCGACTCGGCGTGCAGTGCGCTCGGCGGCTCGCCGTGCAGCAGGTGCAGGAAGTGCGCCGGCGACGGAGTCGTCGTCGGTCTCGACATCGATGCGGCGGCCGTTGCGGGTGAAGTGCCACCAGTACAGCAGCATGGAACCGAAGCTGGCGATCAGCTTGTCGGCGATGTCGCGCGCCTCCGGCGCCGGGTGGCCCTCGCGCTCGGGCAGCACCGTACCCAGCACCGAGCAGCCGGTGCGCAGCACGTCCATCGGGTGGGCGTTGGCCGGCACCAGCTCCAGCGCGTCGGTGACGATGGCCGGCAGCCCGCGCAGGCGCTTGAGCTTGGTGCGGTAGGCCTTGAGCTGCGACGCCGTGGGCAGCGCGCCGTGCACCAGCAGGTGCGCGACCTCCTCGAAGGTCGACTTCGTCGCCAGGTCCTTGATGTCGTAGCCGCGGTAGTGCAGGTCGTTGCCGCTGCGGCCGACGGTGCACAGCGCGGTATTGCCCGCGGCCGTGCCGCGACAGCGCCACCGACTTCTTGGGCTTGGGCAGGGTGCTGGTCTCGCTCATGTTCGATCCTCTCGTTGTTCCAGGACACGCGCCATCAGGTCAATGCGCGGGCCGGTCAGTCGGGCCTGCCCGACGCGAACAGCGCGTCGAGCTTGTCCTCGTAGGCGTGGTAGCCGAGGAAGTCGTACAGCTCGGCGCGCGTCTGCAGGGTGTCGATGATGTGCTTCTGGGTGCCGTCGCGGCGCACGGTCTCGTAGAAGTTCAACGCCGCCTTGTTCATGGCGCGGTAGGCGCCGCAGCAGTACAGCGCGATGTCCACGCCCGCTTCGCGCAGCTCGTCGACGGTGAAGAACGGCGTGCTGCCGAACTCGGTGAGGTTGGCCAGGATCGGCACCTTCACCGCCTGCTTGAAGCGGCGGTAGTCGTCGAGCGACCCCATCGCTTCGGGGAAGATCATGTCGGCGCCGGCTTCGACGTAGGCGACGGCGCGTTCGATCGCCGCGTCCACGCCCTCGACGGCGGCGGCATCGGTGCGCGCCATGATCACGAAGCCGGCATCGATGCGCGCATCGACCGCAGCCTTCACCCGGTCGACCATCTCGTCGCCTGCGACACGACCTCCTTGCCCGGCCGATGGCCGCAGCGCTTCTGGCCGACCTGGTCCTCCATGTGCACCGCCGCGACGCCGACGCGCTCGAAGGAACGGATCGTGCGGCCGATGTTGAAGGCGCCGCCCCAACCGGTGTCGATGTCGACCAGCAGCGGCATGCCCGTCGCATCCACGATGCGGCGCGCGTCGGTGAGCACGTCTTCCATGGTGCTGATGCCCAGGTCGGGCACGCCCAGCGAATTGGCGGCAACCCCGCCGCCGGACAGGTACAGGGCCTTGTAGCCCACGCGCCTGGCCATCAGGCCGGCATAGGCGGTGATGGCGCCCATGACCTGCAGCGGGGATTCTTCCTGGGTGGCGGCGCGGAAACGCGCGCCGGCAGAACTGAATGTCATAAGCGATCTCGCGGCTATGGCACCCTCTCCCGGCATCGGTAAATGGCTCGGGGAGAGGGCTGGGGAGAGGGTTCGGCGCGAGTGCGTTGCATCAGCCTGCCACCGAACCCTCATCCGCCCTACGGGCACCTTCTCCCGACGGGAGAAGGGAATGCGTTACAGCAGGTGCGCCACGCCGGCGCGCTCTTCCTCCAGCTCGGCCAGGGTCTTGTCCATGGCCGGCGCGGCTGAACTCGTCGACTTCGGCAGGCCTTCCACGCGGGTGTACTCGCCATTCGCGCAGTGTCACCGGCACGCCGTACATCACGCCTTCGGGGATGCCGTAGCTGCCGTCCGACGGCACGCCCATCGTCACCCACTTGCCGTTGCTGCCCAGCACCCAGTCGCGGATGTGGTCGATGGCGGCGTTGGCCGCCGACGCGGCCGACGACAGGCCGCGCGCCTCGATGATCGCCGCGCCGCGCTTGCCGACCTGCGGGATGAAGGCGTTGGCGTTCCAGTCGGCGTCGTTGATCTTGTCCTTCAGCGACGCGCCGTTGACCGTGGCGAAGCGGTAGTCCGGATACATGGTCGGGCTGTGGTTGCCCCACACGACCAGCTTCTCGATGTCGCCCACGGCCACGCCGGCCTTGTTGGCCAGCTGCGACAGCGCGCGGTTGTGGTCCAGGCGCAGCATCGCGGTGAAGTTCTTCGCCGGCAGGTCCGGCGCGGACTTCATGGCGATGTAGGCATTGGTGTTGGCCGGGTTGCCGACCACCAGCACCTTGACGTTGCGCGATGCGACCTTGTTCAGCGCGGCGCCCTGGGCGGTGAAGATCTTGGCGTTCTCCAGCAGCAGGTCCTTGCGCTCCATGCCCGGGCCGCGCGGACGCGCGCCGACCAGCAGGGCGACGTCGGCGTCCTTGAACGCGACTTCGGCGTCATCGGTGCCGACCATGCCGGCCAGCAGCGGGAACGCGCAGTCTTCCAGCTCCATCATCACGCCCTTCAGCGCGGCCTGGGCCTTGTCGATCGGCAGTTCCAGCAACTGCAGGATCACCGGCTGGTCCTTGCCCAGCATTTCGCCGGAGGCGATGCGGAACAGCAGCGCGTAGCCGATCTGGCCGGCGGCACCGGTGACGGCAACTCGAACGGGAGTCTTCATGGACAAGTCCTCTCGATGACGTGGGGTGCGAGCGTGGAGGGCGCATGCGCGATCAGTAGACGCGGTAGCCCAGCGGTTGCGAGGTGTCCGTCGCAGCGCAGCGGTGTCGTAGCCACGCACGACGTCCTGGCCGATGACGGTCACCGGCACGCCGCGGCGCCCAGGGCCGTCATGGCCGCGCGGCTCGCCTTCGGGTGTCTCGATGTCGAGGACGCGGTAACGCACGCCTGGCCAGCTCGAAATCCTTGCTGTTGCTTGCGGCAGTAGCCGCACCAGTCGGCCGCCAGCATCACGATGCGCGATCTCGCCGGTGTGCATGGCGTGGATCGTCCGGGCTGCAGCGCGACTCGCGGCGCCTGCCACCGCGAGACGTGCAGGCCAGCCGCCGACGGCAGCCGGCAGGAGCGCCAGCAGCCAGAGCACGCGGACGCCATGCGCGACTGCCGCTCAGACCAGCTCGGCGAAGAATTCCTGGATGCGCTGCATGCCCGGCGCCAGCTGCGGCGTCGGGCAGGTGTAGCTGATGCGCAGCGCGCGCGGCTCGCCGAACGCCGAGCCCGGCACGCAGGCCACGCCCTTGGCCTCCAGCAGCGCGTTGCAGAAATCGATGTCGTTGGCGATCGACGTTGCCAGTCGGCCATGCGACTTGCCGAACGCGACAGCTGATGTCCGGGAACACGTAGAACGCGCCCTGCGGACGCGGGCAGACCACGCCGGGGATCGCGGCCAGCGCCGCCATCACCTGGTCGCGCTTGCGCCTGGAACTCCGGCGTTCTTGGCCTCGGTCACGTCCTGCGGGCCCGACAGCGCGGCGACCGCGGCGGCCGTGCACGACTTCCGGCATGTTGGTGATGTGGTTGGAGTTGAGCGTCGTCGACGGCCTGGGCGACCGCCTCCGGCCCGGCCATGAAGCCCACGCGCCAGCCCGGCATGCCGTAGGTCTTGGACAGCGAGTCGACGAAGACCGTGCGCTCGCGCAGTTCGGGGCGCGCCTGCACGAAGTTGTAGTACTCCAGCGCCGTCGAACACCATCCGGTTGTAGATGTCGTCGGTGATGATCCAGGTGTCCGGATACTTCACCAGCACGTCGGCCAGCGCGCCGATTTCGTCCTTCGTGTAGACCATGCCGGTCGGGTTGGACGGATTGTTGAACAGGAACACCGTGGGCTTCTTCGCCAGCGCGGCGTCGAGCTGGGCGGGCGGTCAGCTTGTAGTCCTGCTCGGCCGGGCACGGCAGCAGCTCGATCTTCGCGTTGACGATCTCGGCGATGTCCAGGTAGCGTGGTCCAGTACGGCGTCGGGAAGGCGATGGTGTCGCCCTCGTCCAGCAGCGCCTCGGCCAGGTTGTAGAGCACGTGCTTGGCGCCGATGCCGGTGGCGCAGGTTGGCGCGCGTGTAGCCGGTCAGGCCCGATCTCGTCGCATGTGCTCGAGGAAGGCATCGAGCAGCGCGTCGCTGCCGCGGTTGCAGCCGTACTGGCCGGAATCCTTGCGCCAGCGCCTCGCGCGCGGCCTCGTAGACGTGCTCGCCGGGCAGGAAGTTGGGAACGCCGATCGAGAAGCTGATGATGTCGCGGCCTTCGGCCTTCAGCTTCTTGGCCTTTTCGGCGACCTGCCATGATCGCGCTGGGCTTGGCGCGACCCATGCGCCCGGCGAGCTGGAGCATCGCGGTAACCTCGTGGGGTGAGGAATCGGGACGGCCACGACCGCGGCGCAGCAGCCGGAAATTGGTACCACGTGAAACCATTTCGCCCGGGCTGGCGCACTCCCGAACGGACAACGCCCGCACGGTGGCGGGCGTCGTGGCGGGCCATCCGGGCATCCCGAGGCTGGTCACGGACGGGCGTCGGCGCTCAGGTGCGTGTTCCACTCCGCCACCCGGTCGGCCTTGGCCGCCAGCACGGCATCGGCGTCGCCCTCGATCTTCACCGAGTTGATGACGTCGCCCCTGCTTGATCGCGTCGACCACGTCCTGGCCCTCGATCACCTTGCCGAACACGGTGTGCTTGCCGTCCAGCCAGCGGGGTGGCCACGTGGGTGATGAAGAACTGGCTGCCGTTGGTGTTCGGGCCGGCATTGGCCATGGACAGCACGCCGCGCTCGTGGCGCAGCGCCGTTGTTGGTCTCGTCCTCGAACCGGTAGCCCGGGCCGCCGCGTGCCGGTGCCCTCCGGGCAGCCGCCCTGGATCATGAAATCGGGGATGACGCGGTGGAAGTTGAGGCCGTCGTAGAAGCCGCGCTGGGCCAGGTTGACGAAATTGGCGACGGTCAGCGGGGCCTTGTCGGCGTACAGCTCGATGCGTGATCGGGCCGCGGGCGGTGTCGAAGGTGGCGGTCAGGGTCATGCGGGACTCCGTGGTGAGGGATTGCGACACGGCGCCATGATTGGCGGCGGTTGCCGATCAGAACCGGCCGGCCAGCGAATGCGGCCTCAGCCCGCGGCCGTGCCGCACTGCAGCAAAGCGCATTGAGCCCGCTATAATACGCGGCTTCCTTCCTGTCCCGAGCGCGCGGCGTCCAGTCCGCGCCGCTTCGCCATGTCCATCGAAAACCTGCGCAATATCGCCATCGTCGCCCACGTCGACCACGGCAAGACCACCCTCGTCGACTGCCTGCTCAAGCAGTCCGGCACCTTCAACGAACGCACGGTGCTCACCGAGCGCGTGATGGACAGCAACGACCAGGAAAAGGAACGTGGCATCACGATCCTGGCCAAGAACACCGCCATCACCTGGCAGCGGCAACCGCATCAACATCGTCGACACCCCGGGCCACGCCGACTTCGGCGGCGAGGTCGAGCGCGTGCTGTCGATGGTCGACTCGGTGCTGATCCTGGTCGACGCGATGGACGGCCCGATGCCGCAGACGCGCTTCGTCACCCAGAAGGCGTTCGCGATGGGCTTCAAGCCGATCGTGGTGGTCAACAAGATCGACCGCCCGGGCGCGCGTCCGGACTGGGTGATCGACCAGGTGTTCGACCTGTTCGACAAGCTCGGCGCGACCAACGAGCAGCTCGACTTCCCGATCGTCTACGCCTCGGCGCTGCACGGCTACGCCAGCCTGGACGACGCGCGCGCGCGAAGGCGACATGACCCCGCTGTACGAAGCGATCATGAAGCACGTGCCGCCGCCGCGAGGTCGATCCGCGACGGCCCGTTCCAGATGCGCATCAGCCAGCTGGACTACAACAACTTCGTCGGCCTGATCGGCATCGGCCGCATCCAGCGCGGCAAGGTCCGCACCAACATGCCGGTCAGCGTGGTCGACCGCGACGGCAAGAAGCGCCAGGGCAAGGTGCTGCAGGTGCTGGGCTTCATGGGCCTGGAGCGCGTCGAAGTGCGACGAAGCCGAGGCCGGCGACATCGTCGCCATCTCCGGCGTCGAGCCGACCTGAGCATCTCCGACACCATCTGCGCGCTGGACGCGCCCGAAGCGCTGCCGGCGCTGACCGTCGACGAGCCGACCATCTAGCATGACCTTCCAGGTCAACAACTCGCCGTTCGCCGGCAGCAAGGACCACAGCGGCGGCAAGTTCCTCACCAGCCGCCAGATCCGCGAGCGCCTGGAGCGCGAGACCGCTGCACAACGTCGCGCTGAAGGTCGAGGAAGGTTCCGACGCCGGACAAGTTCCTGGTCTCCGGCCGCGGCGAGCTGCACCTGTCGGTGCTGATCGAGAACATGCGCCGCGAAGGCTTCGAGCTGGCCGTGTCGCGCCCGGAAGTCATCATCAAGGAGATCGACGGCCAGCAGATGGAGCCGGTCGAGCAGCTGGTGGTCGACATCGAAGAGCAGCACCAGGGCGGCGTGATGGAGAAGCTGGGCGATGCGCAAGGGCGCAGCTGCAAGAACATGGAATCCGACGGCAAGGGCCGCGTGCGCCTGGACTACATGATCCCGGCGCGCGGCCTGATCGGCTTCCAGAACGAGTTCCGCACCCTGACCCAGGGCTCGGGCCTGCTGTTCCACGTGTTCGACCACTACGGCCCGAAGGAACAGGGCGCGATCGCCAAGCGCCAGAACGGCGTGATGATCGCCAATGCGCCCGGCGCCACGCCGGCCTACTCGCTGGGCCGCTGCAGGAGCGCGGCAAGCTGTTCGCCGCCGAAGGCGACAACGTCTACGAAGGCCAGCTGATCGGCATCCACTCCAAGGACAACGACCTGACCGTCAACGCCATCAAGACCAAGCCGCTGACCAACATGCGCGCCTCGGGCAAGGACGACGCGATCAAGCTGACCCCGGCGATCAAGTACACGCTGGAACAGGCGCTGGACTTCATCGAGGACGACGAACTGGTCGAAGTCACGCCCGAAGGAAATCCGCCTGCGCAAGAAGTTCCTCACCGAAAGCGACCGCAAGCGCGCCTCGCGCGCCGCCTGATCCGCGCTTCAGCCGTAAACGAAAAAGCCGCCCGATGGGCGGCTTTTTCGTGCGTGTGGCCGGAACCGGCATTTGCAGGAGCGGCTTCAGCCGCGCCTGGAGAAGATCAGCTGGCAGCGGACTGCGACTGCTTGCGCACGATCAGCATCGCCACTTCCAGCGCCTGCTCGTAGTTCAGGCGCGGATCCACCGTCGAACGATAGGCACGCTCCAGATCCGTCTCGGTCAGCTCGCGCGCGCCGCCCAGGCACTCGGTGACGTCCTCACCGGTCAGTTCCAGATGCACGCCGCCCAGCCGTGTGCCGGCCGCGGCGTGCAGGTCGAACGCCTGCTCCAGTTCGCTGCCGATGTTGCCGAAGCGGCGCGTCTTGTAGCCGTTCGCGGTGGCCTCGGTGTTGCCGTGCATCGGGTCGCACACCCACAACACGCGACGCCCGTCGCGGCGTACCGCGTCCAGCAGCGGCGGCAATTTCCCGGCGATATGCGCGGCCCCCATCCGGTGGATGAAACTCAGGCGGCCCGGCTCGTCCTCGGGATTGAGCACGTCGATGATTCGCAGAAGCTGGTCCGGCGTCACCGACGGCCCGACCTTGAGCGCGATCGGGTTGCGGATGCCGCGGAAGTACTCCGCGTGCGCACCGTCGACGGCGGCCGTGCGCATGCCGATCCACGGGTAGTGCGTGCTGAGATTGAACCAGCCCCAGTGGCGCGGCACCTGCCGCGTCAGCGCCTCCTCGTACGGCAGCAGCAGGGCTTCGTGCGAGGTGTAGAAGTCGACGCGGTTGAGGTTGTGCACCTCTTCGCCGGAAATCGTCTCCATGAAGCGCACCGCGTCGCCGATGGCCTGCACCATATGGCGGTACTCCTCCGCCAGGGGCGAGTGGCCGACCCAGTTGAGGTTCCAGTACTCGGGGTGGTGCAGGTCGGCGAAACCGCCGTCGATCAGCGCACGCACGAAGTTCATCGTCATTGCCGAGCGTGCGTGCGCCTTGATCATCCGCCGCGGACCCGGGCGGCGCGCTTCCGGCGTGAATGCCGGCGCATTGACCATGTCGCCGCGGTAGCTGGGCAACGTCACGCCATCCAGGGTCTCGGTGTCGGCCGAACGCGGCTTGGCGTACTGGCCGGCGAAGCGCCCGACGCGGATCACCGGCTTGCGCAGCCCGTGCACCAGCACCAGGCTCATCTGCAGCAGCACCTTGAGCCGGTTGGATATCAGCTCGGACGTGCAGTCATCGAAGCTTTCGGCGCAGTCGCCCCCCTGGAGCAGGAAACGCTTGCCCTCCTGCGCCTCGGCCAGTTGCTGCTTGAGCGCGAGGATCTCCCACGAGGTCACCAGCGGCGGCAGCAGGCGCAACTCGTCCAGCACCCCGGCCAGTTCGGCTGCGTCCGGGTACTGCGGCAACTGCAGGGCGGGCCGCGAGCGCCACGACGCCGCCGTCCAGTCGGTCGGCAGGTGGACGGCTTGGATGCTGCGGTCGGGGGTGCTCATGGACGTGCGGCTCGTGTTGCGGTGCAGCGAATGATCATGGTCCCATCCGGCGCGGCCCGCAACCGTCGTGCCGGATGGACCGGCGCAGCGGTCAACGCCGGAATGCGACGTAGGCGGCCCAGCCCGTCAGCAGCACGAACCAGACCAGGCTCCATGCAGGCATCGACAGGCCGAGGAAGGCCCAGTCCACCGTCCCGCAGTCACCCGACCCCGTCAGCACCTTGCGGATGACGTTCGACGTGGACATGGTCTCGCGCATGAACTCCAGGCCCGCGCCACATGAAGGAATGGGCGGCGGGTTCATCTGCAGCCACACGTGGCGGCCCGCGATGCCGATGCCGACCAGGCCCGCGACCACGGCGGCGACACCGTAGCCCCTGCGTCCGCCACGGCTCGCCGGCGCGTGCAGCGCGCCGACCAGGAACACCACGGCCAGGGCGGCGAACGCGATGCGCTGGAAGATGCACAGCGGGCAGGGCTCAAGCCCCTCGTGCAGCTGAAGGTAGATCGCGAACGCCAGCAGGCCGGCGCAGGCCAGGAAGCCCAGCAGATAGTGGGTGCGGAAAGTGGCGCGGGCGATGGACGTAGTCATGCGGGCAAGCTTAAGCGGTGTGCGCGTCCGTGCGTAGGCCTGCTACTGCGAGCTCCACGTCCCGACGGACATCCATCCGGATCGACGGCATTGCACGCGTGCACTCCAGATGCAAAAAGCCCCGGCATGGCCGGGGCTCTTCGTGTTCGCTGGGGTAGGACCCCGGGCGCCGATTATTCGGTCGCCGCTTCCGGACGATCCACCAGCTCGACGTACGCCATCGGCGCGTTGTCGCCGGCGCGGAAGCCGCACTTGAGGATGCGCAGGTAGCCACCCGGACGCGCCTGGTAGCGCGGGCCGAGCGTGGTGAACAGCGTGCCGACGGCTTCCTTGTCGCGCAGGCGCGAGAAGGCGAGGCGGCGGTTGGCGACGCTGTCGACCTTGCCCAGGGTGATCAGAGGCTCGGCGTGGCGACGCAGTTCCTTGGCCTTGGGCAGCGTGGTCTTGATCAGGCCGTGCTTGATGAGGGACGCGGACATGTTGGTGAACATGGCATCGCGGTGGGCGCTGGTGCGGCTGAACTTGCGGCCGGCTTTCTGGTGGCGCATGGCAGTGGTTCCTGTTGAATGTTGTCGCTGTTGGAGGTCGCTGTCGCCGTCCTGGCGCTGGAAACATGGACTGCGGATGGTCCGGTCCGGCCATCCTTGACCGGTGATGTTCGCGGGCTTTCAGGCCCGTCGGATGGCACTGCGTAAAGCGTCTTGCTGATACGAATTCGTTCGTGAACCCACTGGAGCATGTTGAATGCAAAAGCCGTAACCGGAGCCACCGCGTAGCCGCGATGGTATCCCCGGCCCGGCGCAGCGCGCCGGGCGTTCGCCCAAGCGCGCGGCCGTGCCGCGCAAGCGGCTTGTGCTTACCCCATCATCCCGTGGCTGGCGATCCCGGCCGGCGGCCAGTTCTCCAGCTTCATGCCGAGCGAGAGGCCGCGCTGCGCGAGCACTTCCTTGATCTCGGTGAGCGACTTCTTGCCCAGGTTCGGCGTCTTCAGCAGCTCGACCTCGGTCTTCTGGATCAGATCGCCGACGTAGTAGATGCTCTCGGCCTTCAGGCAGTTCGCCGAACGCACGGTCAGCTCGAGGTCGTCGATCGGACGCAGCAGGATCGGGTCGACGCCACCGGTGGCCGGCTTGACCGCACCGCGGTCGCGGTGGGTGAAGTCGCCGAACACCGACAGCTGGTCGGTGAGGATGTCGGCCGCGGTGCGGACGGCTTCCTCGGCATCGATCGTGCCGTTGGTCTCGATGTCCAGAACCAGCTTGTCCAGATCGGTACGCTGCTCGACGCGCGCGGCCTCGACGGCGTACGCGACGCGACGGACCGGCGAGAACGACGCGTCCAGCATCAGGCGACCGATGGTGCGGGTCTCCTCGTCCGGACGACGGCGCGCCGCGGCCGGCTGGTAGCCGTAACCGCGCTCGATCTTCAGGCGCATGTTGATCGCGGTGTCCTTGGTCAGGTGCGCGATCACATGGTCGGTGTTGAGGATCTCGACGTTGTGGTCGGCCTTGATGTCGGCCGCGGTGATCACGCCCGGGCCCTGCTTGGACAGCGACAGGGTGGCGGACTCGCCGGTGTGCATCCGGATGGCGACGTCCTTGAGGTTGAGCAGCACCTCGAGCACGTCCTCTTCCAGGCCCTCGACCGTGGTGTACTCGTGGAGCACGCCGTCGATCTCGACCTCGGTGATCGCGAAGCCCGGGATGGAGGACAGCAGGACGCGGCGCAGCGCGTTGCCCAGGGTGTGGCCATAGCCGCGCTCAAGCGGCTCGATCACCACCTTGGCACGGTTGCCGTCGAGGCGTTCGATCTGGGGGCCGCGCGGGCGCAGTACCTGGTTAGGGGTAACCGTCATTGTGTAACTTCTCCTGCAATGCTCCGCGCTGGGGAAGCGCGATCGCGTTGGCTTTGGAGCCCCCTTTCATCAAGAGGGCGGCCGACACGCGCAAGCGGGTCGGCCAGGTGGTGGAGGTATCCCCGCGCATCCGTACAACCGGACAGCGGGGACCGCCGCGTTCCTTACTTGGAATACAGCTCGACGATCAGCGCTTCGTTGATGTCGGCCGGCAGGTCGGCACGATCCGGCACTGCCTTGAAGACACCGCTGAACTTCTTGCTGTCGACCTCGACCCACGACGGCGGCAGATCCATCTGCTGCGCGACCGTCAGCGACTCCTGCACGCGGAGCTGCTTCTGGGCGCGCTCGGCCAGGGCGATCGCGTCGCCGGCCTTGACCTGGTACGAAGGCAGGTTGACCGACTTGCCGTTGACGGTGACGCCGCGGTGGCTCACCAGCTGGCGCGCGGCCGGACGGGTGACCGCGAAGCCCATGCGGTAGACGACGTTGTCCAGGCGGGTCTCGAGCAGCTGCAACAGGTTTTCACCGGTGTTGCCCTTCTTGGTCGACGCCTTCTTGTAGTAGTTGCGGAACTGACGCTCCAGCAGGCCGTAGATACGCTTGACCTTCTGCTTCTCACGAAGCTGGGTGGCGTAGTCGGACAGCTTGCCGCGACGCGGCACCGGGCCGTGCTGGCCGGGCTTCTGCTCCAGCTTGCACTTGGAATCGAGCGCGCGGGCCGGCGACTTGAGACCGAGGTCGGCGCCTTCGCGGCGCGCGAGCTTACAGGTGGGACCGATATAACGAGCCATGTGTCTTCAGCTCCTCAGACGCGACGCTTTTTCGGCGGACGGCACCCGTTGTGCGGGATCGGCGTCACGTCGATGATGTTCATGATCTTGTACCCGACGTTGTTCAACGAACGAACGGCGGATTCGCGACCGGGACCCGGACCCTTGATGCGCACTTCCAGCGACTTGACGCCGTAGTCGAGCGCAGCACGGCCGGCCTTTTCCGCAGCAACCTGCGCGGCAAACGGGGTCGACTTGCGCGAGCCGCGGAAACCCGCGCCTCCCGAGGTCGCCCACGACAGCGCGTTGCCCTGGCGGTCGGTGATCGTGATGATGGTGTTGTTGAACGAAGCATGGACGTGGGCGATGCCGTCGGTGACGACGCGCTTGATCTTCTTCTTCGTCTTGGCTTGTGCTGGCTTGGCCATGGTCTATTCCTTACTTCCTGATGGCCTTGCGCGGACCCTTGCGGGTGCGTGCATTGGTCCGGGTGCGCTGGCCGCGCAGCGGCAGGCCACGGCGATGACGCAGGCCGCGGAAGCAGCCCAGGTCCATCAGACGCTTGATCGACATGCCGACCTCGCGGCGGAGGTCGCCCTCGACCACGTACTTGCCGATCTCGGCGCGCAGGCGCTCGACTTCCGGCTCGGACAGGTCACGGATCTTGGTCGACGAGTTCACGCCGGCCGCTTCACAGACCTTCTTCGAACGGGTACGGCCAATGCCGTAGATGCTCTGGATCCCGACCCAGACGTGCTTCTGGGCAGGCAGGTTGACGCCCGCAATACGCGCCATAACGCGATTCTCCAACTGGTTTGGCGGCCGGGTTGACGCCCGGCGAGGTGGCACTTGGATAAGTGAACTGGAAATTCTAACAAGGTCTCGGCTTAATAGGAAGCCCGACCGCGCCAAGGGCGCAGCTGGACCACGGCATGGGGAGTGTGCCCATGCTCCGGCGACGGGAGCGGGTTGCCTGGACCTGACGGAGTCACCCGCCCTGCCCGGCCCCGCGCGCTACTCCGGCGCGCGGACCGACCCAAACCCACCCGCGCGCGAGACCGCGCGAGCCGCCCTTCTTGTCGACCGGCCGCTGGGTGCCGGGTCGACGGGAATTGCCACCTCAGGTACGCGGAATACCGCGCAGGCCTCCGCCACCCTTGAGGTTTGCCTTCTTGAGAAGGCTTTCGTACTGGTGCGACATCAGGTGGGCCTGGATCTGGGCGATGAAGTCCATCACCACGACCACCACGATCAGCAGCGACGTGCCGCCGAAGTAGAACGAGATGCCCATCTCGGTGCGCATGATCTCCGGCAGCAGGCAGACCAGCACCAGGTAGGCCGCGCCAGCCGCCGTCAGGCGCGTCAGCACGCCGTCGACGTAATCGGCGGTCGCCTTGCCCGGCCGGATGCCCGGGATCAGCGCGCCCGACTTCTTGAGGTTGTCGGCGGTTTCCTGCGAGTTGAAGACCAGCGCGGTGTAGAAGAACGCGAAGCCGGCAATCATCGAGGCGTACAGGATCATGTGCAGCGGCTCGCCGGGGTTGAGCCACTGGCTGAGCTTGAGCATGAACGAGGAGGAATCGCCCTGGCTGAACCAGGTGGCCGCCGTCGCCGGGAACATCACGATGCTCGAGGCGAAGATCGCCGGGATCACGCCCGCCATGTTGAGCTTCAGCGGCAGGAACGAGGACTGGTTCATGTACGCGTTGCGGCCACCCTGGCGACGTGCGTAGTTGACCGTGATCCGGCGCTGGCCGCGCTCCACGAACACCACGAAGTACGTCACCGCCAGCACGATCACCACCACCGCGATCGCCACGAACTCGGACATCTCGCCGTTGCGGATCTGCTCGAACATCCCGATGACCGCCGAAGGCAGGCCCGCGACGATGCCGGCGAAGATGATGAGCGACACACCGTTGCCGATGCCGCGCTCGGTGACCTGCTCACCCAGCCACATCAGGAACATGGTGCCGGCCGTCAGCGAAATGACCGCGGTGAGCACGAACCCCATGCCCGGCGTATAGACCACCGGGATGCCCTGGCTGGCGCCGCCCGCCTGCAGCGCGGTGGCGATGCCCCACGCCTGGAAGATCGCCAGCGGGATCGCACCCAGGCGCGACCACTGGTTGATGCGCTTGCGCCCCGACTCGCCTTCCTTCTGGATGGCCTTGAGCGACGGCACCATCTGCACCAGCAGCTGCACGATGATCGATGCCGAGATGTACGGCATCACGTTCAGCGCGAACAGGCTGAAGCGCTCCAGGGCGCCACCGGAGAACATGTTGAACATGTCCACGATGGTGCCCTGCTGCGTCTCCATCAGCTGCAGCATGGCGTCCGGGTTGACGCCCGGCACCGGGATGTAACACCCGATGCGGTAGACGACCAGCGCGCCCAGCACGAACAGCAGGCGCTGGCGGAGCTCGGTGAACTTGCCGAGCCCGCCGCCGACACCGGACATCGCGTTGCTGCTGCGCGCCATCGACCGCTTACTCCTCGACCTTGCCGCCGGCCGCTTCGATGGCGGCCTTGGCGCCGGCCGTGGCCAGCACGCCCTTGAGCACGAACTTCTTGGTCAGCTCGCCCTTCTTGACGATCTTGGCGCGCTTGGCGGTGCTGTGCACCAGCTTGGCAGCGCGCAGCGCGGCAAAGTCGATGTCACCGGCATCCAGGCTGGTCCAGCTGGTACAGCAGCACTTCGGCGGTGTCGCCCACGGTGCGCGAGCGGAAGCCGATCTTCGGCAGGCGCATGTGCATCGGCATCTGGCCGCCTTCGAAGCCGGCCTTGATCTTGCCCTTGCCCGAACGCGCGAACGAACCCTTGTGGCCGCGGCCGGCAGTCTTGCCCAGGCCGGAACCGATACCACGGCCAACACGGGTGCGCTCCTTGCGGGCGCCGTCAGCGGGCTTGAGAGTATTGAGACGCATGGTGTTCTCCTTATTCCTCGACCCGGACAAGGTAGTGCACCTTGTTGATCAGGCCACGGACCTGCGGGCTGTCCTTCAGCTCGCGCATGTCGTTGAGCTTGTTCAGGCCCAGGGCGCTGCACCGACAGACGGTGACGTGACTGGGTGCCGCGAAGGCCCTTGACCAGGCGCACCTTGACGGTGCCGGCATTGTCGGCCTGCTTCTTAGCCATGGGTCAGATCCTCCACCTTCTTGCCGCGCTTGGCCGCGATCTTGGCCGGCGAGTGCATCTCGGTCAGGCCGCGCACCGTGGCGCGCACCAGGTTGATCGGGTTGCGCGAACCGATGGCCTTGGCCAGCACGTTCTTGACGCCGACCGCCTCGAGCACGGCGCGCATCGCGCCACCGGCGATGACGCCGGTACCTTCGGATGCCGGCTGCATGTACACGCGCGCCGCGCCGTGGCCGGACTTGACCGAGTGCCACAGCGTGCCGTTGTTGAGGTCGACGTTGCTCATGTTCTTGCGGGCATATTCCATCGACTTCTGGATCGCGACCGGCACTTCGCGTGCCTTGCCGTAGCCGAAGCCGACCTTGCCGGAGCCGTCGCCCACCACCGTCAGTGCGGTGAAGGTGAACTGGCGGCCGCCCTTGACGGTCTTGCTGACGCGGTTGACCGCGATCAGCTTCTCGATCATGCCGTCGTCGATTTCTTCGCGGTTGCGGTCGCGATCACGACCCCGCGGTGCACGTTCGTCTGCCATCTTCTATATCTCGTCAGTTGAAGGATTTGCGGCGTGGCCGCTTGTCGTTGTGGTGTGCCTCGGGTGCTTCGGACCGCCGGAAACCCGACGACCCGCCCGGCGCAGCCCGCGCCGGCAGGTGGCATCCAGCGCAGCCCCTGCCGCTTGGCAGGGCACCGCGCCGACGTGCATCAGAACTGCAGGCCACCCTCGCGGGCGGCATCGGCCAGCGCCTTGATGCGGCCGTGGTAGCGGTAGCCCGAGCGGTCGAAGGCGACCTTCTCGATGCCGGCGGCCTTGGCCTTCTCGGCGATCGCGCGACCGACCTTGGCGGCGGCATCGGCGTTCTTGCCGTTCTTCAGGCCGTCGCGCACATCGGCCTGCACGGTCGAAGCGGCCGCCAGGACCTTGGAGCCATCGGCAGTGAAGACCTGGGCGTACAGGTGCTGGCCGGTGCGCAGCACCGACAGGCGCGGCACGCCGAGGTTGCGGATATGCGAGCGGGTCGACTTGGCGCGACGCAGGCGGGCGGTGTTCTTGTTCATGCGTGTGTCCTCGAAAGCTGAAGGAAGTGGTTCCCCCGGTGGGCCCGCACGTGGAGCGGCGGGACCCTGCCGGAAATGGGCACTTAAGCCTTCTTGGCTTCCTTGCGAATGATGTTTTCGCCGGCGTACTTCACGCCCTTGCCCTTGTAGGGCTCCGGCGGACGGAAGCCACGGATCTTGGCGGCGACTTCACCGACGCGCTGCTTGTCGGCGCCCTGCACCACGATCTCGGTCTGGGTCGGGGTGGCGATGGTGATGCCCTCCGGCGCCTTGAACAGGATCGGATGCGAGAAGCCCAGCGACGAGGTTCAGGTCCTTGCCCTGCATGGCGGCGCGGTAACCCACGCCGACCAGCTCGAGCTTGCGCTCGAAGCCTTCGGACACGCCATGCACCATGTTGGCGATGATCGCGCGCAGGGTGCCGGTCAGCGGGACCAGTTCGTCGTTGGCAGCCGACAGCAGCGCCTGGCCGTCTTCGATCTTGACGTCGATGCCGGCCGGCTTGTCGATCGACAGGGTGCCCTTGGGGCCCTTGACGCTGACGTTGTCGGACTGGATGTTCAGCTCGACACCCTTCGGCAGGGCGATCGGCTTCTTGGCAACTCGGGACATGTGTCGTTACTCCCTTACGCCACGAAGCACAGGACTTCACCGCCGACGCCCTGCTGGCGCGCCTGCGCATCGGTCATGATGCCCTTGGAGGTGGAAATGATGGCGACGCCGAGGCCGCCGAGGACCTTGGGCAGCGCGTCCTTGCCGCGGTACTGGCGCAGGCCCGAACGGGAGAAGCGCTGCAGGCGCTCGATCACCGGCTTGCCTTCGTAGTACTTCAGCACGATCTCGAGTTCGGCCTTGCCGCGACCGACCTCGGTCACGCGCGAATCGAGCGATGTAGCCCTCGTCCTTCAGCACGGTGGCGATCGCGACCTTGATCTTGGACGACGGCATCTTCACCGTCGGCTTGCCGACAGCGGCCGCATTCTTGATGCGGACCAGCATGTCGGCGATGGGATCAGTCATGCTCATGAGATATCACCTTATGAGTAGCACCGATATCCGCGGGATTGCGAATTTCAGTTGTAGCGCCGCAGTGGTGCAGCGGCGCATGCCGGCCGGGACGCGGCCAAGCCGGCAAGTGTAGCAGTTACCAGCTGGCCTTGCGCAGGCCGGGCACGTCGCCACGCATGGTGGCTTCGCGCAGCTTGTTGCGGCCGAGGCCGAACTTGCGGTAGACGCCGCGCGAGCGGCCGGTCAGCGCGCAACGGTTGCGCTGGCGGCGAGGGCGAGGAGTCGCGCGGCAGCTTCTGCAGCTTGATCGACGGCCTCCATCTTCTCCTCGTACGAGCGCCGTGTCGCTGGCGATGATCTTCTTCAGCGCTTCGCGCTTGGCGGCGTGCTTCTTGGCCAGCTTGGCCCGCTTGATTTCGCGGTTGACCATGGAGGTCTTGGCCATAGTTCGAGTCCTCGATATCAGTTGCGGAACGGGAAGCGGAAGGCTTCCAGCAGGGCCTTGGCTTCGGCGTCGGTCTTGGCGGTCGTGGTGATGGCGATGTCCATGCCGCGGATCGCGTCGACCTGGTCGAAGTCGATCTCCGGGAAGATGATCTGTTCCTTGACGCCCATGTTGTAGTTGCCACGGCCGTCGAACGAACGGCCCGACACGCCACGGAAGTCGCGCACGCGCGGCAGCGAGACGTTGATCAGGCGGTCCAGGAACTCGAACATCTTCGCGCGACGCAGCGTCACCTTGCAGCCGATCGGCCAGCCGTCGCGGATCTTGAACGAGGCCACCGAGACGCGGGTCTTGGTCACGACCGGCTTCTGGCCGGTGATCTTGGCCATGTCGGCGACGGCGTTCTCGAGGATCTTCTTGTTGGTGGCCGCTTCGCCCACGCCCATGTTGAGCGTGATCTTGGACGAGGCGCGGCACCTCCATCGGGTTGGTGTAACCGAACTTCTCGGTCATCAGCTGCGGCACCACTTCTTCCTTGTAGAACTTTTCGAGACGGGTGTCATTTCAGCATTCCTCAGGCGTCGACCGCCTCACCGCTGGAGCGGAACACGCGCAACCTTGCGTCCATCCTCCAGCACCTTGATACCGATGCGCTCGCCCTTGCCCGAGGCAGGGTTGAACAGCATGACGTTGGAAATGTGGATCGGCGCCTCGCGCTCGATCACGCCGCCGGGCTGGCCGGCCTGCGGATTCGGCTTGGTGTGGCGCTTGATGATGTTGACGTTGGACACGACGACCTTGTCGCCGGCCACGCGCACGACGTCACCCTTCTTGCCCTTGTCCTTGCCGGCGATGACGACGACCTGGTCGCCCTTCTTGATACGGTTCATGTCAATTCCTCCGCTCAGAGCACTTCAGGTGCGAGCGAGACGATCTTCATGAACTTCTCGGAACGCAGCTCGCGGGTCACAGGCCCGAAGATGCGGGTGCCGATCGGCTCCTGCTTGTTGTTCAGCAGCACGGCGGCATTGCCGTCGAAGCGGATCAGCGAACCGTCGGGGCGGCGAACGCCCTTGCGGGTGCGGACCACGACGGCGTCATAGACGTCGCCCTTCTTGACCTTGCCGCGCGGGATCGCGTCCTTCACGGTGACCTTGATGATGTCGCCGATGCGCGGCGTAACGGCGCTTGGAGCCGCCGAGCACCTTGATGCACATCACTTCCTTGGCACCGGAGTTGTCGGCCACGTCGAGGTAGCTCTGCATCTGGATCATGGTTCAGCTCTCCTCTTATTCGGCCGCGCGGCTGACGATCTCAACCACGCGCCAGTTCTTGGTCTTGGACATCGGGGCGATCTCGCGCCACGCGGACGATGTCGCCCTCGTTGCAGGCGTTGTCGGCGTCGTGGGCGTGCAGCTTGGTCGAGCGACGGATGTACTTGCCGTACAGCGCGTGCTTGACCTGGCGCTCGACGAGCACGGTGACGGTCTTGTCCATCTTGTTGCTGACCACGCGGCCTTCGACCGTGCGCATGCCTTCTCTGTATTGTTGTCGGTCATGGCGGGTCCTTACTTCTTCTCGCCGAGCAGCGTGTTGACGCGAGCGATCTCGCGGCGCACGCGGCGGGTCTCGTGGGTCTTGGCGAGCTGGCCGGTGGCCTTCTGCATGCGCAGAGAGAACTGCTCCTTGTGCAGGTCGACCAGGTGGGCCTTCAGCTCGTCCGGCGGACTTCTCGCGGAGTTTCTTGAGTTCCATCAGCGCACCGTCCGGGTCACGAAAGTGGTGGTCACCGAGAGCTTGGCGGCGGCCAGGCGGAACGCTTCGCGCGCCATCGTCTCGTCCACGCCTTCGATCTCATAGATCATGCGGCCGGGCTGGATCTGGGCGACCCAGTACTCGACGTTGCCCTTACCGGAGCCCATGCGGACTTCGATCGGCTTCTTGGTGATCGGCTTGTCGGGGAACACGCGGATCCACATCTTGCCGCCACGCTTGACGTAACGGCTGATGGAACGGCGCGCCGCCTCGATCTGGCGCGCGGTCAGCTGGCCGTGCGCGGTCGCCTTCAGGCCGTACTCGCCGAAGCTGACGGCATTGCCGTTCCAGCTCAGGCCTTCGTTGCGGCCCTTGTGCACCTTGCGGTACTTGGTTCGCTTGGGTTGCAACATGGTCGGTTACCTCGCTTCGCGCGGCTGGCGGGCCGGGCGATCGTTGCGGTCGCGGCGATCGCCACGGTCGCCGCGATCACCACGATCGCTGCGCGGGCTGTCGTCCTGCTTCTCCTGGCCCACCTGGGAGAAATCGAAGATCTCGCCCTTGTAGACCCACGTCTTGATGCCGATGATGCCGTAGGTGGTCTTCGCCTCGGCAAAGCCGTAGTCGATGTCGGCACGCAGGGTGTGCAGCGGCACGCGGCCTTCGCGGTACCACTCCGAACGGGCGATTTCCGCACCGTTCAGGCGGCCGGCCACGTTGACCTTGATGCCCAGCGCGCCCAGGCGCATCGCGTTGCCGACGGCGCGCTTCATCGCGCGGCGGAACATGATGCGGCGCTCGAGCTGCTGCGCGATCGACTCGGCCACCAGCTGCGCGTCGAGCTCGGGCTTGCGGACTTCGGTGACGTTGATGTGCGCCGGGACGCCCATCAGGTCGCTGACTTCCTTGCGCAGCTTCTCGATGTCCTCGCCGCGCTTGCCGATCACCACGCCCGGACGGGCGGTGTGGATCGTCACGCGGGCGTTGTTGGCCGGGCGCTCGATGAGGATCTTGGAGATGCCGGCCTGGGCCAGCTTCTTGCGCAGCATCTCGCGGACCTTGAGGTCGGCGGCCAGGTACTCGGCGTACTGCTTCTTGCCGGCGAACCACTTGGAGTTCCAGTCCTTGGAGATGCCAAGGCGGATGCCGGTCGGATGAACTTTATGACCCATGACTTACTTGCCCTCGCCGCACGACCACGGTGATGTGGCTGGTGCGCTTGAGGATGCGGGTACCGCGGCCCTTCGCACGGGCCATGAAGCGCTTCAGCGTCGGACCCTCGTCGACCATGATGGTCTTGACCTTGCAGCTCGTCGACGTCGGCGCCCTGGTTGTTCTCGGCATTGGCGATGGCGGACTCGACGACCTTGCGGATCATGTGCGGCGGCCTTCTTGTCCGAGAACTTCAGCAGGTTGACGGCGCGTTCGGCCGACAGGCCGCGCACCTGGTCGGCGACCAGGCGGGCCTTCTGCGGCGGAGATGCGCGCGCTGCGCAGGATGGCTTTCGCTTCCATGGTCATCTCCTTACTTGCCGGCTCTTCTTGTCGCCGCCGTGACCCTTGAAGGTACGGGTCAGGGCGAACTCGCCGAGCTTGTGGCCAACCATGTTCTCGTTGACCAGCACCGGGATGTGGTTCTTGCCGTTGTGCACGGCGATGGTGAAACCCACCATCTCCGGCAGGACCATCGAGCGGCGCGACCAGGTCTTGATCGGCTTCTTGTTGTTGCCCGCGGTCTCCACCTTCTTCATCAGGTGGTGGTCGACGAACGGGCCCTTCTTCAGTGAACGTGCCATGGCCGATTAGCTCCTGCGATCGCGAACGATGAACTGCTGCGTGCGCTTGTTCTTGCGCGTCTTGTAACCCTTGGTCGGCACGCCCCACGGCGTGACCGGATGCGGGTTGCCCTGGCCGGCCTTGGCCTCACCACCACCGTGCGGGTGGTCGACCGGGTTCATGGCCGCACCGCGGACGGTCGGCTTGACGCCGCGCCAGCGCTTGGCGCCGGCCTTGCCCAGCTTCTCGAGGCTGTGCTCGTCGTTGCCGACTTCGCCGATGGTGGCGCGGCACTCGACCGGCACCTTGCGCATTTCGCCGGAGCGCAGGCGCAGCGTGGCGTAGCCCTGCTCGCGCGCGACCAGCTAGCACGCCGGCGCCGGCGGCGCGGGCGATCTGCGCGCCCTTGCCCGGCTTCATCTCGATGCAATGCACCGTGGTGCCGACCGGGATGTTGCGCAGCGGCAGCGTGTTGCCGGCGCGGATCGGGGCGTCGCGGCCCGCGATCACCTGGTCGCCGTCCTTCAGGCCCTTCGGGGCGATGATGTAACGGCGCTCGCCGTCGACATAGCACAGCAGCGCGATGTGCGCGGTGCGGTTCGGGATCGTATTCGATCCGCTCGACGCGCGCCGGGATGCCTTCCTTGTCGCGCTTGAAGTCGATGATGCGGTAATGCTGCTTGTGACCACCGCCGATGTGACGGGTGGTGATGCGGCCGTGGTGGTTGCGGCCACCGGTCTTGCTCTGCTTCTCGACCAGTGCAGCGTGCGGCGCGCCCTTGTGCAGGCCCGGCGTCACCACGCGGACCATCGAACGGCGGCCGGGCGAGGTGGGTTTGAATGTCATCAATGCCATGGATCGATCCTCAGGCCTTGGCCATCACGTCGATCGACTGGCCTTCGGCCAGCTTCACGTACGCCTTGCGCCAGTCGCCGCGACGGCCCATGCGGAACTTGAAGGCCTTGTTCTTGCCCTTCACGTTGACCACGTTGACCGCCTCGACCTTGACGTCGAACAGCTTTTCCACGGCGACCTTGATGTCGGCCTTGGTGGCGGTCGTCGCGACTTCGAAGACGTATTGGTTGGAGACTTCCTGCAGGCGCGCGGTCTTTTCGGACACGCGCGGCGCACGGATGACGTTGTAGAGCTTGGCGTCGTTCATGCCAGCCACTCCTCGATCTTCTTGACCGCATCGGCGGTGATCACGACCGAGTCGGCGCCGACCAGCGACGACCGGATCCAGGCCCTGGACGTCGCGGACCTCGACGTACGGCAGGTTGCGAGCCGACAGGTACAGGTTCTCGGTGGCGTCTTCGGTCACGATCAGCGGACGACGGCCGACCTCCAGCTCCTTGAGCTTCGCGACCAGCCCGGTGGTCTTGGGCGCATCGATGTCGAACGCGTCGACGACCATCAGGCGGCCCTGGCGGTTGAGTTCCGACAGGATCGCGGCCATCGCGGCGCGGTACATCTTGCGGTTGACCTTCTGCGCGAAGCTGCGCGGCTTGGCCGCGAAGGTCACGCCGCCGCCGACGAAGATCGGAGCCGTCAGCGCGCCATGACGCGCACCGCCGCCCTTCTGCTTCTTCGACTTCTTGGTCGTGCCGTTGACTTCCGAACGCGTCTTCTGCGCCTTGGTGCCGGCGCGACCCGCGTTGCGGTAGGCAACGACGACCTGGTGGACCAGGTCCTCGCTGAATTCGCGGCCGAAGATCGCGTCGGAAACCGACAGCTTCTTGTCGCTGTTATTGATGGCGAGTTCCATCGTCATGCTCCCTTATCCCTTGCTCGTCGGACGCACGATCACGTCGCCGCCCGGCGCGCCCGGCACGGCGCCCTTGATCGGCGATCAGGCCGCGCTCGGCGTCGACCTTGACCACTTCCAGGCTCTGCGTGCTCTGGTTGCACCGCACCCATGTGGCCGGACATCTTCTTGCCCGGGAACACGCGGCCCGGCGTCTGGCGCTGGCCGATCGAACCCGGCGAGCGATGCGACAGCGAGTTACCGTGGGTGGCGTCGCCCATCGTGAAGTTCCAGCGCTTGATCGTGCCCTGGAAGCCCTTGCCCTTGGTGACGCCCTGGACGTCGACGATCTGGCCCACTTCGAAGATGTCGGCCTTGATCTCGCCGCCGACGTTGAAGTCGCCGATCTTGTCGTCGGCCACGCGCAGCTCCCACAGGCCACGGCCGGCTTCGACCTTGGCCTTGGCCAGGTGACCGGCTGCGGGCTTGTTGATCAGCGCGGCGCGGCGCACGCCGACGGTCACCTGCACGGCGCTGTAGCCGTCGGTATCGGTGGTCTTGATCTGGGTGATGCGGTTCGGGGTCGCTTCGATCAGGGTCACCGGCACGGACTTGCCGTCTTCGGTGAAAACGCGGCTCATGCCGGCCTTGCGACCGACGATGCCCAACGAATATTTCTTCGCGGTCATGGTGCGGTGGCCTCAGGTCAGCTTGATCTGGACGTCGACGCCAGCCGCGAGTTCGAGCTTCATCAGCGCGTCCACGGTCTTGTCGTTGGGGTCGACGATGTCGAGCACGCGCTTGTGCGTGCGGGTCTCGTACTGGTCACGCGCGTCCTTGTCGACGTGCGGCGAAACGAGGATGGTGTAGCGCTCGATCTTGGTCGGCAGCGGGATCGGGCCGCGCACTTGCGCGCCGGTCCGCTTGGCCGTTTCGACGATCTCGCTGGCCGAGCGGTCGATCAGACGATGATCGTACGCTTTGAGCCGGATCCGGATCTTTTGGTCCGCCATGACGGATATTCCTTGGTTAAAAGAGCGACGGGCCGGCGGCTGGGTGCGCCGAACCCCGGTGAAATTACTGGCGTAGCCGGACGCACACCCGCGCCGCCGGGGCATTCTCCTGCAAAAACAAGGCAGGCCGGTTACCCGGCCCGCCCAGACGGAAAATGCAGAACGCGTGAACGCCCCGTCCACGTGCCCGAAGCTCGGGCCGGAGCGGAGCGCTGCCACGCGACATTTCCCTGTCTGGCGAAGACGAGGCGCTTCCTGCACCTCATTTCGCTGGTTTGCGGGACTCCATTGGCCGCCGCAGTGGTCGCGCATTCTAACGGGTATCGGCGACAGTGCGCAAGCACTGCCCGATAACCGTCTACCCGTGCCGTCATTCCCGCGCAGGCGGGAATCCATGGACGTTCGCCTTGACGGCATCCGAGCAGCAGCAATGTCGCATGGATCCCCGACTAGAGCGCCGGGGATGACGATCTGGCAATGCCGTGGCGCGCCAGGCGCGCCACGGGCCAATGCGTCACTTGATGATCTTGGCCACCACGCCGGCGCCGACGGTACGGCCGCCTTCGCGGATCGCGAAACGCAGGCCTTCGTCCATCGCCACCGGGTTGATCAGCGTCACCACCATCTTCACGTTGTCGCCCGGCATCACCATCTCCACGCCTTCCGGCAGCTGGCAGGCGCCGGTGATGTCGGTGGTGCGGAAGTAGAACTGCGGACGGTAGCCCTTGAAGAACGGCGTGTGACGGCCGCCCTCGTCCTTGCGACAGCACGTACACTTCGGCTTCGAAGTCGGTGTGCGGCTTGATCGAACCCGGCTTGCACAGCACCTGGCCGCGCTCCACGTCGTCACGCTTGGTGCCGCGCAGCAGCAGACCGGCGTTGTCGCCCGCCTGGCCCTGGTCCAGCAGCTTGCGGAACATCTCGACGCCCGTGACCGTGGTCTTCTGGGTGGCGCGGATGCCGACGATCTCGATTTCCTCGCCCACCTTGATCACGCCGCGCTCGATGCGGCCGGTCACCACGGTGCCGCGGCCCGAGATCGAGAACACGTCTTCGACCGGCATCAGGAACGGCTTGTCGACGTCGCGCTCCGGCTGCGGGATGAAGGTGTCCAGCGCCTCGACCAGCTTCAGGATCGCCGGCACGCCGATCTCGCTCTGGTCGCCTTCCAGCGCCAGACGGGCCGAACCGTGGATGATCGGGGTGTCGTCGCCCGGGAAGTCGTACTTGCTCAGCAGCTCGCGGACTTCCATCTCCACCAGCTCCAGCAGCTCGGCGTCGTCCACCATGTCCGCCTTGTTCAGGAACACCACGATGTACGGCACGCCGACCTGGCGCGACAGCAGGATGTGCTCGCGCGTCTGCGGCATCGGGCCGTCAGCGGCCGAGCACACCAGGATCGCGCCGTCCATCTGCGCCGCACCGGTGATCATGTTCTTCACGTAGTCGGCGTGACCCGGGCAATCCACGTGCGCGTAGTGGCGGTTCGGGCGATTCGTATTCCACGTGCGCGGTCGAGATCGTGATGCCGCGCGCCTTCTCTTCCGGCGCCGCGTCGATCGCGTCGTAGGCCTTGAACTCGCCGCCGAAACGCTCCGCGCCCACCTTCGTCAGCGCCGCCGTCAGCGTCGTCTTGCCGTGGTCAACGTGACCGATCGTGCCCACGTTCACGTGGGGCTTGGTGCGCTCGAACTTACCCTTTGCCATGGTTGTAACCTCTGTGATTCGTGATTGGTGATTCGTGATTCGAGTCAGCGAAGCCCGCGACTCATGCTGGATCCGGACCCCGAATCACGAATCACGACTTACTTCTTGATCACCGCTTCGGCGATGTTGGTCGGCGCTTCGGCGTAGTGGTCGAATTCCATCGTGAACGTCGCGCGGCCCTGCGACATCGAGCGCAGGGTGGTCGCGTAACCGAACATCTCGCCCAGCGGCACCATCGCGTTGATGATCTTGCCCGACGGGCTGTCGTCCTGGCCCTGCAGGATGCCGCGACGACGGCTCACGTCGCCCATCACGTCGCCCAGGTAATCCTCCGGGCGTGACGATCTCGACCTTCATCATCGGCTCCAGCAGCACCGGGCTGGCCTTGCGTGAAGCCTTCCTTGAAGCGCCATCGAGCCGGCGAGCTTGAACGCCATTTCCGACGAGTCGACGTCGTGGTACGAGCCGTCGACCAGCTTGACCTTGACGTCGACCACCGGGAAGCCGGCCAGCGGTGCCGCTGGTGATGCGCTTCCTGCATGCCCTTGTCGACCGCCGGGATGTATTCCTTCGGGACCACGCCGCCGACGATGGCGTTGTCGAACGAATCGTAGCCGGTGCCGCGTCTCGCTGTCGGCGACATCTCGATGCACGACGTGGCCGTACTGGCCCTTACCGCCGGACTGGCGCACGAACTTGCCTTCGGCCTTGACCGCCTTGCGGATGGTCTCGCGGTAGGCGACCTGCGGCTTGCCGACGTTGGCTTCGACGTTGAACTCGCGCTTCATGCGGTCGACGAGGATGTCCAGGTGCAGCTCGCCCATGCCGGCGATGATGGTCTGGCCGGATTCCTCGTCGGTGCGCACGCGGAACGACGGATCTTCCTGCGCCAGGCGACCCAGGGCGATGCCCATCTTTTCCTGGTCGGACTTGGTCTTCGGCTCGACCGCCATCGAGATGACGGGCTCCGGGAAGATCATGCGCTCCAGCGTGATGATGTGGTCCTGCGCGCACAGCGTGTCGCCGGTGGTCACGTCCTTCAGGCCCACCGCCGCGGCGATGTCGCCCGCGCGCACTTCCTTGATCTCGTTCGCGCTTGTTGGAGTGCATCTGCAGGATGCGGCCCACGCGCTCCTTCTTCGACTTGACCGGGTTGTACACCGCGTCGCCGGAGTTGAGCACGCCCGAGTAGACGCGGAAGAACGTCAGCGAACCCACGAACGGGTCGGTCATGATCTTGAACGCCAGCGCCGAGAACGGCGCGGTGTCGGTCGCCGGTGCGGGTGTCTTCCTTCTCGTCCTCGTCGATGCCCTGCACCGGCGGACGGTCGGCCGGCGACGGCAGCAGCTGGATCACGCCGTCGAGCATGGCCTGCACGCCCTTGTTCTTGAACGCGGTGCCGCAGAACACCGGGCACGATCTCGACCTTCAGCGTGCGCTCGCGCAGGCCGGCGATGATCTCGGCCTCGGTCAGCTCGCCCTCGTTGAGGTACTTGTCCATCAGCTCTTCGGTGGCTTCGGCGGCGGCCTCGACCATGAAGCTGCGCGCCTCCGCGGCCTTGGTCGGCCAGGTCGGCCGGGATGTCGCGGTATTCGAAGTTGGTGCCCTGCGACGCGATATCCCAGTGGATCGCCTTCATCTTGAGCAGGTCGACCACGCCCTCGAAGCCTTCCTCGGCGCCGATCGGCACCTGCATCGGCACCGCGTAGGCGCCCAGGCGCGACTTCAGCTGCTCGACGACCTTGTCGAAGTTGGCGCCGGTGCGGTCCATCTTGTTGACGAACGCCATGCGCGGCACCGAGTACTTGTTGGCCTGGCGCCACACGGTCTCGGACTGCGGCTGCACGCCACCGACGGCGCACAGCACGAACACCGCGCCGTCGAGCACGCGCAGGCGAACGCTCGACTTCGATGGTGAAGTCGACGTGGCCGGGGGTGTCGATGATGTTGAAGCGGTGCTGCGGCAGGGACTTGTCCATGCCCTTCCAGAACGCGGTGGTCGCGGCGGACGTGATGGTGATGCCGCGCTCCTGCTCCTGCTCCATCCAGTCCATGGTCGCGGCGCCGTCGTGCACTTCACCGATCTTGTGGCTGACGCCGGTGTAGAACAGGATGCGCTCGGACGTGGTGGTCTTGCCGGCATCGATGTGGGCCATGATGCCGAAGTTGCGGTAACGCTCGATGGGAGTGGTGCGAGCCACGGCAGTCTCTCGTATTGTATGTCGAAGCCCCGTTGAATGCGGAACATCGCGAGGATTCCGGAATGGCCGAACGCCGCCTTGCGGCGGCCTTCGGATTCGGCGTGCGATGCCGATCGCCGGAGGCACCTGAGCGTGGCGCGCGACGCGCGCTCCGGACTCAACGGAGCCCGCGCCGACGTCCGCAATTACCAGCGGTAGTGCGCGAACGCCTTGTTCGCTTCCGCCATGCGGTGGGTTTCTTCGCGCTTCTTGATCGCGCCGCCACGGTTTTCCGAGGCATCGATCAGTTCGGCGGCCAGCTTGCGCGGCATGGTGTTCTCGCCGCGCTTGCGCGCCGACTCGATCAGCCAGCGCATCGCCAGCGCCATGCGGCGCGACGGACGCACTTCGACCGGCACCTGGTAGGTGGCACCACCGACGCGGCGCGACTTCACTTCGACCGCCGGCGAGACGTTGCCCAGCGCCTTCTCGACCAGCTCGAGCGGCGTTGCGGGTTCTTCTCGCTGATGACGTCCATGGCGCCGTAGACGATCTTCTCGGCGACGGACTTCTTGCCGCTCTGCATGACCATGTTGATGAAGCGGGCGATGGTCTCGCTGCCGTGCTTGGGATCGGGCAGGACCGAACGCTGCGGGGTGTAGCCTTTACGCGACATGTTGTTCCTAGACGGTCTGACCGTATGTCGGCGACGGCGCGATCAGGACTTCGGACGCTTGGCGCCGTACTTCGAACGGCCCTGGCGACGCTTGGCGACGCCGGCGGCGTCGAGCGAGCCGCGCACGGTGTGGTAACGCACGCCCGGCAGGTCCTTGACGCGACCGCCGCGGATCAGCACCACCGCGTGCTCCTGCAGGTTGTGGCCTTCGCCGCCGATGTACGAGATGACTTCGTACCCGTTGGTCAGGCGCACCTTGGCCACCTTGCGAAGCGCCGAGTTCGGCTTCTTCGGGGTGGTGGTGTAGACGCGGGTGCAGACGCCGCGACGCTGCGGGCAGTTCGCCAGCGCCGGCGAGGTGCTCTTGTAGGTTTCGCGGGCTGCGCGGCTTGCGGACCAGCTGGTTGATCGTTGCCATCTGGAGCTCTTTGATGAAGGCCGGGCGGGCCATGGAGCCGTCGTTGAAAACGAACGGCAAGCCGGGACAACCCGGCCCACCGAGACGGAAAAGTATAGCCCGCGCCGGACGTTCCGTCAACGCGAGCCGATACCGGAGCACGGCCGGCCACACTGGGCGCAGCCGCCGATCATACCTGCGATCCCGCCCTCCTGGGCCCAACACGAGGCGCTTCCTGCGCCTCATTTCGGTGATCTGGGCGGCCTGGGGCCGTCAAACGACGGGCCAGTCTAACCTACGAGTCGTCGTTGTCAGCCACCGGCGTGGCCGGCACGTCCTCGAGCATGACCTGCTCCGGCGGCACGCGGCACCGGCTGCGGTCTCGGCCGGCGCGACCGGCCAGGGTCTCCATCTCCGAGTCGGTCAGGCCCGAGGCGTTCTTGCGGCGCTGGCTGTGGTACGCCAGGCCGGTACCGGCCGGGATCAGGCGGCCGACGATCACGTTCTCCTTCAGGCCGCGCAGGCCGTCGCGGGTACCGCGCACGGCAGCCTCGGTCAGCACGCGGGTGGTCTCCTGGAACGAGGCCGCCGAGATGAACGACTCGGTCGCCAGCGAGGCCTTGGTGATGCCCAGCAGGACCGGATCGAACTTCGGCCAGCGATCTCGTTCTTGGCCGCCGACGCGCGCGTTCTCCTCGATCGACGCGCTGGCGCTCGACCTGCTCGCCGTGGAGGAACTTGCTGTCGCCGCCGTCGGTGATCTCGACCTTGCGCAGCATCTGGCGAATGATCACCTCGATGTGCTTGTCGTTGATCTTCACGCCCTGCAGGCGGTAGACGTCCTGGATTTCCTTGGTCAGGTAGGCGGCCAGCGGCTCGACGCCCAGCAGGCGCAGGATGTCCTGCGGCGTCGGCTCGCCGTCCACCACGGTCTCGCCCTTCTCCACGTGCTCGCCTTCGAACACGATGATCTGGCGGTACTTCGGGATCAGCTCCTCGTGCTCGCTGCCGTCGGTGTCCTTGATGATCAGGCGCTGCTTGCCCTTGGTGTCCTTGCCGAAGCTGACGATGCCCGAGACGCTCGGCCAGGATCGCCGGATCCTTCGGCTTGCGCGCTTCGAACAGGTCGGCCACGCGCGGCAGACCACCGGTGATGTCGCGGGTCTTCGACGCTTCCTGCGGGATCTTGGCGACCACGTCGCCCACGCCGACCGGCGCGCCGTCCTGCAGGTTGACGATCGAGCGCGGCGGCAGCAGGTACTGCGCCGGCAGGTCGGTGCCCGGGATGGTCAGGTCCTTGCCGTCCTTGTCGACGATGCGCACGATCGGACGCAGGTCCTTGCCCTGCGAGCCGCGACGCTTCGGATCGGTGATCTCGCGCGAGGCCAGGCCGGTCAGGTCGTCGGTCTTCTCGATCACGGTGACGCCGTCGACGAAGTCGATGAAGCGCATGAAACCGGCGACTTCCGACACGATCGGGTGGTTATGCGGATCCCAGTTGGCGACCGGTCTGGCCGGCCTTGATCGCGCCGCCGTCCTTGACCGTGATGGTCGCGCCGTACGGCAGCTTGTAGCGCTCGCGCTCGCGGCCATGGTCGTCGAGCACCGACAGTTCGCCCGAACGCGACACCGCGACCAGGTGGCCGGCTCGCGTGCTCGACGTGCTTGAGGTTGTTGAACTTGACCGAACCGGTGGTCTTGACCGTGACGTTGTCGATGGCCGCCGCACGCGACGCCGCACCACCGATGTGGAACGTACGCATGGTCAGCTGGGTGCCCGGCTCGCCGATCGACTGCGCGGCGACGACGCCGACCGCCTCGCCGTGGTTGACCAGGTGGCCACGGCCCAGGTCGCGGCCGTAGCAGTGCGCGCACACGCCGAAGGCCGATTCGCAGGTGATGGTCGAACGCACCTTGATCGACTGCACGCTGGCGTCCTCGAGCTTCTGCACCCAGCGCTTCGTCGAGCAGCGTGTTGCGGGTGACGATCGGATCCTCGTCGTTGCCCGGCAGGAACACGTCCTCGGCCACGATGCGGCCCAGCACGCGGTCGCGCAGCGGCTCGACCACGTCGCCGCCTTCCACGATCGGGGTCATGGTCAGGCCTTCGACGCGTGCCGCAGTCGGTCTCGGTGATCACCACGTCCTGCGCCACGTCGACCAGGCGACGGGTCAGGTAACCGGAGTTCGCGGTCTTCAGCGCGGTATCGGCCAGGCCCTTACGGGCACCGTGGGTGGAGATGAAGTACTGCAGGACGTTCAGGCCTTCGCGGAAGTTCGCGGTGATCGGCGTCTCGATGATCGAGCCGTCCGGCTTGGCCATCAGGCCGCGCATGCCGGCCAGCTGGCGGATCTGCGCCTGCGAACCACGCGCGCCGGAGTCGGCCATGATGTAGATCGAGTTCATCGACTTCTGGTCGATGGTCTCGCCCTTGGCGTTCGGCGACCTTCTCGGTGCCGATCGTGTCCATCATCGCCTTGGCCACGCGCTCGTTGGTGCGCGACCAGATGTCGACCACCTTGTTGTAGCGCTCGCCGGCGGTGACCAGGCCCGACTGGTACTGCTGCTGGATTTCCAGCACTTCGGCCTCGGCCTCGGCGAGGATGCCCTTCTTCTCGATCGGGATCGGTCATGTCGTCGATGCCGATCGACACGCCGGCGCGGGTGGCGTAGGCGAAGCCGGTGTACATCAGCTTGTCGGCGAACACGACCGTGTCCTTCAGGCCCAGCATGCGGTAGCAGGAGTTGATCAGGCGGCTGATGTTCTTCTTGGTCAGCTCGGTGTTGGCCAGCGCGAACGGCAGGCCCTCCGGCAGGATCTCGCGCAGCAGCGCGCGGCCGACGGTGGTGTCGACGATCGAGGTCTTGCTTGCTGCGGCTGCCGTCCTCGTCGACCACGGTCTCGGTGATGCGCACCTTGACCTTGGCGTGCAGCTCGACGACGCGGTTGTCGTAGGCGCGCTTGACCTCGGCGATGTTGGCGAACGCCATGCCCTCGCCCTTCTTGTTCTCCAGCGCGCGGGTCATGTAGTACAGGCCCAGCACGACGTCCTGCGACGGCACGATGATCGGCTCGCCGTTGGCCGGCGACAGGATGTTGTTGGACGCCATCATCAGCGCGCGCGCTTCCAGCTGGGCTTCCAGCGAGAGCGGCACGTGGACGGCCATCTGGTCACCGTCGAAGTCGGCGTTGAACGCGGTGCAGACCAGCGGATGCAGCTGGATGGCCTTGCCTTCGATCAGCACCGGCTCGAACGCCTGGATGCCCAGGCGGTGCAGGGTCGGCGCGCGGTTCAGCAGCACCGGATGCTCGCGGATGACCTCTTCGAGGATGTCCCAGACTTCCGCCTCTTCGCGCTCGACCAGCTTCTTGGCGGCCTTGATCGTGGTGGCCAGGCCACGGCGCTGCAGCTTGGCGAAGATGAAGGGCTTGAACAGCTCCAGCGCCATCTTCTTCGGCAGGCCGCACTGGTGCAGGCGCAGGGTCGGGCCGACCACGATGACCGAACGGCCGGAGTAGTCGACGCGCTTGCCGAGCAGGTTCTGGCGGAAGCGGCCCTGCTTGCCCTTGATCATGTCGGCCAGCGACTTGAGCGGGCGCTTGTTGGTGCCGGTGATGGCGCGGCCGCGACGGCCGTTGTCCATCAGCGCGTCCACCGACTCCTGCAGCATGCGCTTCTCGTTGCGCACGATGATGTCGGGCGCATTGAGCTCCAGCAGGCGGCGCAGGCGGTTGTTGCGGTTGATGACGCGGCGGTACAGGTCGTTGAGGTCGGAGGTCGCGAAGCGGCCGCCGTCCAGCGGCACCAGCGGACGCAGGTCCGGCGGCAGCACCGGCAGCACGGTCATGACCATCCACTCCGGACGGTTGCCCGACTCGAGGAAGGCCTCGACCAGCTTGATGCGCTTGGTCAGGCGCTTGAGCTTGGTCTCCGAACCGGTGGTGGCGATTTCCTCGCGCAGCTGCACCATCTCCGACTGCAGGTCGATCGTGCGCAGCAGGTCGTAGACCGCCTCGGCGCCCATCGCGGCGTCGAAGTCGTCGCCGTGCTCCTGGCGCGCCTGCATGAACTGCTCTTCGTTGAGCAGCTGGCCGCGCTCCAGCGGGGTCAGGCCCGGCTCGGTGACGACGTAGGCTTCGAAGTACAGGATGCGCTCGATGTCGCGCAGGGTCATGTCCAGCATCAGGCCGATGCGCGACGGCAGCGACTTGAGGAACCAGATGTGCGCGACCGGCGAGGCCAGGTCGATGTGGCCCATGCGCTCGCGGCGCACCTTGGCCAGCGTGACTTCGGTGCCGCACTTCTCGCAGACCACGCCGCGGTGCTTCATGCGCTTGTACTTGCCGCACAGGCACTCGTAGTCCTTGATCGGGCCGAAGATGGCGGCGCAGAACAGGCCGTCGCGCTCGGGCTTGAAGGTGCGGTAGTTGATGGTCTCCGGCTTCTTCACTTCGCCGAAGGACCACGAACGGATCAGGTCCGGCGAGGCCAGCGCGATCTTGATCGCGTCGAAGTCCAGCGACGGGCGCTGCTGGTTGAAGAGGTTGAGCAGGTCTTTCATTTCGTTTCTCCGGATCAGGAGGAAATCTGGTCGAGGGCTGGCGATCAGCGGATCGCGGACCGGGCAGCGCGCGATCGCGGCGCGTCCGGCTCCGGACCTCAGTGCTCTTCCAGCTCCATGTTGATGGCGAGCGAGCGGATTTCCTTCACCAGCACGTTGAAGGATTCCGGCATGCCGGCGACCATCTCGTGCTCGCCGTCGACGATGTTCTTGTACATCTGGTTGCGGCCCTGCACGTCGTCGGACTTCACCGTCAGCATTTCCTGCAGGGTGTAGGCCGCGCCGTAGGCTTCCAGCGCCCAGACTTCCATTTCGCCGAAGCGCTGGCCGCCGAACTGCGCCTTGCCGCCCAGCGGCTGCTGGGTGACGAGCGAGTACGGACCGGTCGAACGCGCGTGCATCTTGTCGTCGACCAGGTGGTTCAGCTTCAGCATGTGCATGTAGCCGACGGTGACCTGGCGGTCGAACGCCTCGCCGGTGCGGCCGTCGTACAGCTGCGGTCTGGCCGCTGATGCGGCAGGTCGGCGAGTTCGAGCATCGTCTTGATCTCGGCCTCGGCCGCGCCGTCGAACACCGGCGTGGCCATCGGCACGCCGTCGGTCAGGTTGCTGCGCCAGCGCGCAGCAGTTCGTCATCGCTGAACTGCTCGAGGTCGACGCGCTCGCTCGTGCAGTCGTGCTGGTCGTGGTTGTAGATCTGGTCGAGGAACTTGCGCAGGTCGGCGACCTTGGCCTGCGCATCGAGCATGCGCTGGATCTTCTGGCCCAGGCCCTTGGCGGCCCAGCCCAGGTGCACTTCGAGGATCTGGCCGATGTTCATGCGCGACGGCACGCCCAGCGGGTTCAGCACGATGTCGACGGTCTGGCCGTCGGCCATGTACGGCATGTCCTCGACCGGCACGATCGTCGACACCACACCCTTGTTGCCGTGGCGGCCGGCCATCTTGTCGCCCGGCTGGATGCGGCGCTTCACCGCCAGGTACACCTTGACCATCTTCAGCACGCCCGGGGCGAGGTCGTCGCCCTGGGTGATCTTGCCGCGCTTGTCGGCGAAGCGACGCTCGAATTCCTTCTCGTGCGCCTCGATCTGCTTCTGCGCGCGCTCGATGGCGTCGGACGGCGTCGTCGTCCTTCATGCGCAGGCTGAACCAGTCGGACTTCTTCAGGCCGTCCAGCACCAGGCGTCGGTGATGGTGTCGCCCTTCTTCAGGCCGGGGCCGCCGTTGGCGACCTTGCCGACCAGCTGCGCGCGCAGGCGCGCGTAGATCGCGCTCTTCGAGGATGCGGAACTGGTCGTCGAAGTCCTTCTTGACGCGCTTGATCTCGTTTTCCTCGATCTGGCGCGCGCGCTTGTCCTTCTCGATGCCGTCGCGGGTGAAGACCTGCACGTCGATGACGGTGCCGTCCATGCCCGGCGGCACGCGCAGCGAGCTGTCCTTAACGTCGGACGCCTTCTCGCCGAAGATCGCGCGCAGCAGCTTCTCTTCCGGGGTCAGCTGGCTCTCGCCCTTCGGCGTGACCTTGCCGACCATGATGTCGCCGGCGCGCACTTCGGCGCCGATGTACACCACGCCGGACTCGTCGAGGCGGTTCAGCGCCTGCTCGGAGACGTTCGGGATGTCGGCGGAGATTTCCTCCGGCCCCAGCTTGGTGTCGCGGGCGACGCAGGTCAGCTCTTCGATGTGGATCGTGGTGTAGCGATCCTCTTCCACCACGCGCTCGGAGAGCAGGATGGAGTCTTCGAAGTTGTAGCCGTTCCACGGCATGAACGCGACCAGCATGTTCTGGCCCAGCGCCAGCTCGCCGATGTCGGTCGACGGACCGTCGGCCAGCACGTCGCCGCGCGCGACCACGTCGCCCACGTTCACCAGCGGGGTCTGGTTGATGCAGGTGTTCTGGTTGGAGCGCGTGTACTTGATCAGGGTGTAGATGTCGACGCCGGCATCGGTGCTCGCCGGAGATCTCGCTCTCGTTGACCTTGACCACGATGCGGGCCGGCGTCGATCTGCTCGATCACGCCGCCACGGCGCGCGTTCACGGTCACGCCCGAGTCGCGCGCCACGGCGCGCTCGATGCCGGTGCCGACCAGCGGCTTCTGCGCACGCAGCGTCGGCACGGCCTGGCGCTGCATGTTGGCGCCCATCAGCGCGCGGTTGGCGTCGTCGTGCTCCAGGAACGGCACCAGCGCGGCCGCGACCGACACGGTCTGCATCGGCGAGACGTCCATGAAGTGGATCTCGCTCGGCGGCTTCAGCAGCGACTCGCCCTGGTAGCGGCAGGCGCACGAACTGCGCGGTCAGGCTGCTCTTGTCGTCCTGCGGCGGCGTTGGCCTGGGCGATGACGTACTCGTTCTCCTCGATCGCCGACAGGTACTCGATCTCGTCGGTGACCTTGCCGTCCACGACCTTGCGGTACGGCGTCTCGAGGAAGCCGTAGCTGTTGGTGCGGGCGAACACGGCCAGCGAGTTGATCAGGCCGATGTTCGGGCCTTCCGGCGTCTCGATGGTGCAGACGCGGCCGTAATGGGTCGGGTGCACGTCGCGCACTTCGAAGCCGGCGCGCTCGCGGGTCAGGCCGCCCGGGCCAAGCGCCGAGACGCGACGCTTGTGGGTGACTTCCGACAGCGGGTTGTTCTGGTCCATGAACTGCGACAGCTGCGAGGAGCCGAAGAACTCCTTGATCGCGGCGGCCACCGGCTTGGCGTTGATCAGTTCCTGCGGGGTCAGGCCTTCGGACTCGGCCATCGACAGGCGCTCCTTGACCGCGCGCTCGACGCGGACCAGGCCCACGCGGAACACGTTCTCGGCCATTTCGCCGACCGAACGCACGCGGCGGTTGCCCAGGTGGTCGATGTCGTCGACGGTGCCGCGGCCGTTGCGGATCTCGGTCAGCACCTTGATCACGTCGAGGATGTCGGAGGTCTCGCCCATGCGCTGCGACCAGGCGCTTGGATTCCTCGTCCTTGCGCTCGCCGAAGTACTTGCGCGTCGTACAGCACCGACGCGCCGGTGACTTCCTTGCGGCCGATGCGGCGGTTGAACTTCATCCGGCCCACGCCCGACAGGTCGTAGCGCTCGAAGGTGAAGAACAGGTTGTGGAACAGGTTCTGCGCGGCGTCCTTGGTCGGCGGCTCGCCCGGACGCATCATGCGGTAGATCTCGACCAGCGCTTCGAGCTGGGTCTTGGTCGGATCGATGCGCAGGGTGTTGGACAGGTACGGGCCGCGATCGAGGTCGTTGACCCACAGCGTGCCGACGGCGTCGATGCCGGCCTTGCGGAACTTGGCCAGCTGGTCTTCGGTGATCTCGTCGTTGGCCGGTGGCCAGCAGTTCGCCGGTGTTCGGCGTCGACCACGTCGTGCGACAGGATGCGGCCGACCAGGTAGCTCGTCCGGCACGGCCAGCGCGGCGATGCCGGACTGCTCCAGCTGCTTGACGTGGCGCGCGGTGATGCGCTTGCCGGCCTCGACGATGACCTTGTCGCCATCGGCCAGGTCGAAGTCCAGGGTCTCGCCGCGCAGGCGCTCGGCCACCAGCTCCAGCTGCACGCCTTCGGTCGGGTCGATGTGGAAGGTGTTGATCTCGAAGAACTCGTCGCAGCATTTCCTCGTTGTTGTAGCCCAGCGCGCGCAGCAGCATGGTCACCGGCAGCTTGCGGCGACGGTCGATGCGGGTGAACAGCGCGTCCTTCGGGTCGAACTCGAAGTCCAGCCAGGAGCCGCGGTAGGGAATGATGCGGGCGCTGTACAGCAGCTTGCCCGAGCTGTGGGTCTTGCCGCGGTCGTGGTCGAAGAACACGCCCGGCGAACGGTGCAGCTGCGAGACGATGACGCGCTCGGTGCCGTTGACGATGAAGGTGCCGTTGTCGGTCATGAGCGGGATCTCGCCCATGTAGACCTCCTGCTCCTTCACGTACTTGATGGCCTTGGTCGACGACTCGCGGTCGTAGATCACCAGGCGCACGGTCACGCGCAGCGGCGCGCCGTAGCTCAGGCCGCGGTTGCGGCACTCGCGCTCGTCGAACGCCGGCTCGCCGAGCTTGTAGCCGACGTATTCCAGCGCGGCGTTGCCGCTGTAGCTGGAGATCGGGAACACCGACTTCAGCGCGGCATGCAGGCCGTGGTCGTCGCGCTTGGCGGGCTCGATGTTTTCCTGCAGGAACTCGCGGTAGGAGTCGACCTGGATCGCCAGCAGGAACGGGCACCTCGAGGATCGACCGGCGCTTGCCGAAATCCTTGCGGATGCGCTTCTTTTCGGTGAACGAATACTGGTCGTGCATGTGGGCTATCGCCTGGTTAGCATGTGGGCCGCGCGTCCGCGGTGCGCGGACATCGGTCCGCGGCACGGGAGACCTGGCGGAACGGGAGAATTGTCAGTTGGAAGTCGCTGGTATTGCCGGCACCAGCACGCCTTCTCCCGCTACTTCCAACTACCAACTCGGGTGTCGTGTTACTCGGGTGCTGCTACCGGCACTGGATCGCGTGCTGAACAACGGCCAAAGGCCGGGGGCTTTCGCCCCCAGCCTTCGGTGTGTCGCCGATGACAGCCTGGCGACGCAAGTACGGCTTACTTGACTTCGACGGTCGCGCCAGCGGCTTCGAGGTCCTTCTTGATCTTCTCGGCGTCTTCCTTCGACACGCCTTCCTTCACGACGCCGGGCGCCTTCGACCAGGTCCTTGGCTTCCTTCAGGCCCAGGCCGGTGATGGCGCGGACGGCCTTGATGACTTCGACCTTCTTCTCGCCGGCGGCCTTCAGGACGACGGTGAACTCGGTCTGCTCTTCGACCGGCGGCAGCGGCGGCGGCCGGGCCGGCAGCGGCACGACCGGGGCGGCGGCGGAGACGCCGAACTTCTCTTCGATGGCCTTGACCAGCTCCATCACTTCCATCAGGGACTTGCCGGCGATGGCGTCGACGATCTGCTCGTTGGACAGGGACATTGTGATTTACCTCTGGAAATTGATTTCGAATGGGATTCGGAAACGTCGTCGAGCGCGGGTCAGGCCGTTCAGGCCGGCTTCCGCGTCGGCTTCGGCAGCGGCGGCTTCGCCACCACCCTGCTTGTCGGCCACGGCCTTGACGGCGCGGGCGAACATGCGTGGCCGGCTCGGCCAGCACGCGGGCCAGCATGGCCAGCGCCTGGTCGCGGGTCGGCAGCGAAGCCAGCACGTCGACGTGGCTGGCCGGATACAGCTGGCCACCCACGGCGACGACCTTGGCCTGCAGCTTGTCGTTGCCCTTGGCGAATTCCTTGATCAGGCGACCGGCAGCGCCGGGCTCCTCGGTCGAGAACGCATACAGCAGCGGACCGACGAGCGCGTCCTTGACGCACTCGTATTCGGTACCGGCGACGGCGCGCGAGGCCAGCGTGTTCTTGACGACTTTCAAGTACACGCCGGTTTCGCGAGCCTTCTTGCGCATCGCGGTCATCTGGCTGACCGTGATGCCTGCGTACTCGGCGGCGACCAGGGAGTGGGCCTTCGCGGCGACTTCTGCCAGCTTCGGCGACGACTTCTTGCTTCTGGGACAGATTGAGAGCCATTGCACTCCTCCAATTGAACTCCGCTCACGGCTCCTGCCGCTTGCGGTCCTGGGCGGCACCGTCCGTTGGCACCGGGGATGCGCGGCATCCCGGTGGTGGCCCTTCCAGAAAACTTCCAGAGAGGGCGGCACCATCTACGCAGGCCCGGTCCCATGGAAGCCGGATTAAGCGATCCCGCTTGCGGCGACGGCGATTCCATGCCGTATCGAGCTTCCCTGCCCGTCGTCGACTGCGCGCAGACCGCGCCTGCGGTCTTTGACGGCGATCGCCCGGGCATGGACTCCCGGCGATGCCCTCAAAATTTC
>CAVROR010000004.1:0-8073 GCA_963722915.1 uncultured Gammaproteobacteria bacterium | reverse complement strand
CGCCCGACCTCGCCCAGATCGCCACCGTTGAAATGCGCGCGAACGGCTTCGAGCCGGTGTTCGCGTCCGAAGTCCTGCGCGAAGCCGAACAGCGCGCGCCGGACGACCCGACAGCGCCCGGGCGACGTCCGTGACCTGCGGCGCCGCCTGTGGTTCTCGATCGACAACGTCGACACGCTCGACCTCGACCAGCTGAGCTGGGCCGAGGCGCTGCCCGACGGCGCGTGCGGCTCGCCGTGGCGGTCGCCGACGTCGACGCCCGGTGCGCGCGCGGCAGCGCGTCGACGCGCATGCGGCGCGTCAACACCACCTCGGTCTACACCGCCGCCGGCGTCTTCCCGATGCTGCCGCCGCGGTTGTCGAACGACCTCACCTCGCTGCACGAAGGCGAGGAGCGGCTGGCGGTGGTCGTGGAGATGGACATCGCCGGGAGGGCTCGATCACCGGCTCCGCAGCTCTACCGCGCCGCGGTGCGCAACCACGCCAAGCTCGACTACGACGCGTCTCGGCCTGGCTCGACGGCAGGCGCCGGCGCCGGCCGCGCGTGGCCGCGAATGCGGCGCTGCAGGCCCAGCTGCGGCTGCACGACGAGGCGGCGCGCACGCCTGCGCCAGCTGGCGCCATCGGCGCGGCGCGCTGAACGTCGCCACCTCGCAGGCCCGGCCGGTGTTCGACGACGGCGGCTGGTCGACCTGCGCGCCGACCGGAAGAACCGCGCCAAGGACCTGATCGCCGACCTGATGATCGCCACCAACGGCGTCACCGCGCGCTTCCTGGCCCGAGCACGGCCAGCCGTCGCTGCGCCGGGTGCTGCAGCAACCGCGGCGCTGGGACCGGCTGGTCAAGCTGGCCGCGCGGCACGGCGCCAGCCTGCCGGCCGCGCCCGACGCGCTGGCGCTCGACCGCTTCCTGACCGCGCGCCGCCAGGCCGACCCGGCCGGCTTCGAGGACCTGTCGCTGGCGGTGGTCAAGCTGCTCGGTTCGGGCGCCTATGCGGCTGCCGGCGGCGGACGCGCCGCCGGCCGGCCACTTCGGGCTGGCCGTCAACGACTACGCGCACTCGACCGCGCCGAACCGCCGCTTCGTCGACCTCGTGACGCAGCGGCTGCTGAAGGCCGCGCTGGCGCAGACAGGCCACGCCCTACTCGATGGACGAACTCGACGCCATCGCGCAGCACTGCACGCTGCAGGAGGACAGCGCCTCGACGGTCGAGCGGCGGGTGCTCAAGGCCGCCGCCGCCTACCTGCTGCAGGGCCGCATCGGCGAGAGCTTCGACGCCATCGTCACCGGCGCCGCGCCCAAGGGCACGTTCGTGCGCATCACCGCCCCGATGGTCGAGGGCCGGGTGGTGCGCGGCTTCGAAGGCCTGGACGTGGGCGATGCGCTGCGCGTGAAGCTGCGCAGTGTCGACATCGAGCAGCGGTTCATCGATTTCGAGCGCCTCTAGCAAACCGGTGGCGCGCTGGGCCGCAGCGGTGGCGGGTGCTGCCGCTGTGCGCGTCGCGTCAGGCTTTCAGCCGCTCGTTCTGCGGGAACATGGCGCGCCTGGCCTGATCGTCCATCTCGGTCTTGAAGGCATGACGATCCTTCAGCGCGGCGGCCCGTTGCGCGGCAGGCCGCTCGGACACTGCGTCGAACAGCCGCTTCACGTGGGGCAGTTGCTCCCAGGCTTCGCGGTCCCAGCGCAAACGGCACGGCGCGCGCCCAGCCCCACACGGCCATGTCCAGCAGCGTGTAGCGCCCGCTGACCATCCATGGCCGGTCCGCCAGGTGCGCATCGAGAATCTTCCAGTGACGCCAGGCTTCGAAGTCATAGCGGTTGAGGGCGTAGGGGTTGGGCTCGGGCGCGTAGTGCTTGAAGTGCACGCACTGCCCGGTGAAAGGGCCGATGCCTGAGGCGACGAACATCAGCCACGACAGCATGGGGCCGCGGTCTTCACGCGCGGGAAGGAACTGGCCCGTCTTGTCGGCCAGATACAGCAGGATCGCATTGCTGTCGAACACGGTGGACTCACCGTCGACGATCACCGGCACCTTGGCGTTCGGGTTCAACGCGGTGAATGCGCTGGCGCGTGCTGTTCGCCCTTGCGCGTGTCGACTGCGATGGCCTCGTACGGCAGCCCGGCCTCCTCGAGGAACAGCGCCACCTTCATCGGATTGGGCGCGAGCGAGTAGTAGAACTTCAGCATGGCGTGGTCGGTATGTGGTGGTTGGGTGCACCCATTGTGGCCCGACGTGGCCAGCCACGCGGGCAGCAGCGCATCAAGCGGGCACGCTGCGCGAGGCGCGTGGCGCGTGCGTCGCGTGCGGGAAAACCAGGGCGCACGGTGGCCGACAGCGGTGCACCATGTCCTGTCGCAGACGAGAGCGGCCGAAGCCGACGGCGCGCCAACCTGAGGAGGCTATCCATGGATCAGCGCACGACAAGTGGCACGTCAACCCGGCCAGCCGATGTCGAAGTGGTGGTGGCGGGCGCGGGCTTTGCGGGCCTGTACCTGCTGCACAAGTTGCGGCAGCTTGGGTTCTCGACCCGCGTGCTCGAGGCCGGCGGCGACGTCGGCGGCACCTGGTACTGGAACCGCTACCCCGGGGCGCGCTGCGACATCGCCACCACCGACTACAGCTACAGCTTCGACCCCGAACTGGAAAAGGCCTGGACCTGGTCGGAGAAGTACGCCACCCAGCCGGAGATCCTGCGCTACGCCCAGTTCGTGACCGAGCGCTACGACTTGAGGCGCGACATCGACTTCAACACCCAGGTGGTCGCTGCCCGCTGGGACGATGCCGCCGAGCGCTGGCGACTGCGCACCGACGCCGGCGAAGACATCGTCTGCCGCCACTACGTGATGGCCACCGGCTGCCTGTCGCTGCCCAAGACGCCCGACATCACCGGCGCCGACCGTTTCAAGGGCGAGGTCTACTTCACCAGCCGCTGGCCGCACCAGGGCGTGGACTTCACCGGCAAGCGGGTCGCGGTGATCGGCACCGGCTCGTCGGGCATCCAGTCGATCCCGATCATCGCCACGCAGGCCAGCCAGCTGACGGTGTTCCAGCGCACGCCGAACTTCTCGATCCCGGCCGGCAACGGCCCGGTGCGGCCCGAGCGGCTGGCGCCGCTGCAGGCCGACCGCGCCGCGTACCGGCAGGCGGCGAAGTGGTCGCGCGCCGGCGTGCCGAACGAGCGCGACCCAGATCTACGGCCGCTACAGCCCGCCGGAAGTGCACCGCGAACGCTTCGAGGCGGCCTGGCAGACCGGTGAGCTGATCCCGATGCTGAGCGTGTTCGCCGACCAGATCCTGTTTCCCGATGCGAACGCGATCGTCGCCGAGCAGGTGCGCGAGAAGATCCGCGCCGTCGTCGACGGACGCGCAGACCGCCGAGTTGCTGTGCCCCAAGGACCATCCGTTCGGCACCAAGCGCCCGTGCCTGGACACCGGCTACTACGCCACCTTCAACCGGCCGAACGTGCGGCTGGTCGACCTGCGCAGCCACCCGATCGAGACCATCACCGCGACCGGCATCGCGCTGGACGACGAGGCGATGGACTTCGATGCCATCGTCTACGCCACCGGCTTCGACGCGATGACCGGCGCCATCGTGTCGGTCGACATCACCGGGCGCGACGGCGTCTCGCTGAAGCAGAAGTGGGCGCACGGCCCGCACCACCTACCTGGGCCTGATGAACGTCGGGCTTTCCCAACCTCTTCACCATCACCGGGCCCGGCAGCCCGTCGGTGCTGTCGAACATGATGGTGTCGATCGAGCAGCATGTCGACTGGGTCGCCGACTGCCTGGCCCACCTGCGCGCCGAGGGCCTGACGCACGATCGAGCCCACCGCGACCGCCGAGGCCGGCTGGGTCACGCACGTCAACGACTGCGCCAACATCACCCTGTACCCGACGGCCGACTCCTGGTACATGGGCGCCAACGTGCCGGGCAAGCCGCGCGTCTTCCTGCCCTATGTCGGCGGCGTCGACGCCTACCGCAAGGCCTGCGACGAGGTGGTGGCCGCCGGTTACCTGGGCTTCCGGCTCGGCGGACCGCAGGGCACCCGCTGCCACGACGGCGTGATCCGGCGCCTGCAGCCCGACGTGGCGATGGTGCTGAACATGATGGCGGCGATGAACCTGCCGACCTTCGATTCGCTGCCGGTCGAGCAGGCGCGCGGCCTGCTGGCGCAGCTGTCGGCGGCCCGGCCGCCCGGCCCCGCGGTGGGCGAGATCACCGACGGCACGCTGCCCGGGCGCGGGCGGGCCGCTGGCCTAGCGCCTGTACCGGCCCGGCCAGCCCGGGCCCGCATCCGGTCGTCGTCTACTTCCACGGCGGCGGCTGGGTGCTGGGCAGCCACGATTCCGACGACCCGCTGTGCCGTGACCTGTGCCGGCGCTCCGGCGCGCTGATCGTTTCGGTCGACTACCGGCACGCGCCCGAGGCGCGCTTCCCGGCCGCGGCCGACGACGGCCTGGCCGCGGTGCGCTGGGTCGCCGACCACGCGGCCGAGCTGGGCGGCATCCCTGGCGCGCTGGCGGTGGCCGGCTGGAGCGCCGGTGCCAACGTCGCGGCCGTGACCTGCCAGCGCGCGCGCGACGCCGGCGGGCCGGCGATCTCGGGCCAATTGCTGCTGACGCCGGTCACCGACTGCGACATGAGCACGCGCGTCCTACGTCGAGAACGCCGACGGCTACGTGCTGACCGCATCGCTGATGAAGTGGTTCTGGGACCACTACGCCGATCGCGGCCGAGCGCACCGACCCGAAGGCCTCGCCGCTGCGCGCCACGGACTTGTCGAACTTGCCGCCGGCGTTTGTCGTCACCTGCCAGTTCGACCCGCTGCGCGACGAAGGCATTGCCTATGCGCAGGCGATGGCGGCGGCCGGGGTGCCGGTGCGCCAGATCACCGCGCGTGGCCACACCCACAGCTCGTTGACGATGGTCGACGTCGTCGTGTCGGGCGAGGGCACGCGCGCCGAGATGGCCAGCGCGTTGCGCGGCTTCTTCAAGGCCGCGGTGCCGGCTTGATGCCGGCGGCCGTACACATGGATCAGGCCGCCGGGGCCGCTGACGACACCATCGACAGCGGCGCCGCCCTGGCTCCTCAGGCGCTGCAGCAGCTTGCGTTCAATTGAACAGCCAGCGCCGAATGAGCCTTGTATAACGAGGCATGACCACGTAGACCATCAGGAAGACGACCACTGCAGTCACCACCAGCATCGTGATGGCATGGCTTGGTGGTGCCCCAAGCTTCGCGAGCACCGGCTCGACCACCAGCGGCACCCCAAGCGCCAGTGGGTAGATGGCAGACCACGTCGCCAGGTATTGTTTCCAGCGTACCGGCACCTGGGCCTGCGCCCCGCGCGGAAACCAGAAGTCCAGGCCGCTGCTGATGGAAGAGCTGTCTTCGTCGGCAAACAGCGGCTGCAGCTCTTCGATCAGGCGGCGCCGTTGCGGCGACTCCATCCACTGCCGCAGGTGTTCTTTTGTCTCGAACCGGATCACCACCGTGTAGGTGTCCGTCAGACCGGGAACGGGGCGCACGACGGTCCAGTCGCGATGGCCCGGCGACGCTTTGCAGATGGGTTCGACTTTCTCCAGCCATCGTTCGTAGGCCGCATGCTTGTCTTCGCGCAGCCGATGGGTGATGACGACAGTCGACTGTTGATCCTTGGCATTTGCGCCAACCGATTCAGTATTCATGAGCCCTGCAACCTTCCAGCACAAGCACCACCAAAAGCCGGCTTCGGTCATTGAAGCACGAGTTCGCATGGGCCACGATCGGCTGCGCCGCGAACGAGAATACCGGGATGCAATTTCATCTGGATGGCTTCAAGCCTGGTGACCCCCATGTGGCTGATGCGTCCGACCTGGCGGCGGCGCACACCGATGCGCTGCCGGCGCAGGTGGACGTGCTGATCGTCGGCTGCGGCCCCGCCGGGCTGACGCTGGCCGCGCAGCTGGCGGCCTTTGCCGACATCCGCACCTGCATCGTCGAGCAGAAGGACGGCCCGCTGCAGCTGGGGCAGGCCGACGGCATCGCCTGCCGCACGATGGAGATGTTCGAGGCCTTCAACTTCAGCGAGCGCGTGCTGAAGGAGGCCTGCTGGATCAACGAGGTGACCTTCTGGAAGCCCGACGAGCAGCAGCCCCGCAACATCGTGCGCCACGGCCGCGTGCAGGACGTGGAAGACGGCTTGTCCGAGTTCCCGCACGTGGTGCTGAACCAGGCGCGGGTGCACGACTTCTATCTGGAGCTGATGCGCCACTCGCCGAGCCGGCTGCAGCCGCACTACTCGCGCCGGGTGCTCGACGTGACGGTGGACGGATTGGCCGCGGACTACCCCGTCAGCGTGCGGGTGGAGCGCAGCGACCCGGCGCATGCGGGCCAGGTGGAGACGGTGCGCGCGCGCTACGTCGTCGGCTGCGACGGCGCGCACAGCGCGGTGCGCCGGGCCATCGGCCGACAGCTGGTGGGCGACTCGGCCAACCAGGCGTGGGGCGTGATGGACCTGCTGGCGGTGAGCGACTTTCCGGACATCCGCCACAAGGTGGCGGTGCAGTCCGAACACGGCAACCTGCTGGTGATCCCGCGCGAGGGCGGCTACCTGGTGCGCCTGTACGTGGAGATGGACAAGCTGGCCGACCAGGAGCGTGTCGCCCACCGTCGCATCACGCTGCAGCAGCTCATCGCCGCGGCGCAGCGCATCCTGCACCCCTACACGCTGCAGGTGAAGGAGGTGCCCTGGTGGTCGGTGTACGAGATCGGCCAGCGCATCTGCGACAAGTACGACGACGTGCCCGCGCCGCAGGCCGGCTCGCCGCTGCCGCGCGTGTTCATCGCCGGCGATGCCTGCCACACCCACAGCCCGAAGGCCGGGCAGGGCATGAACTTCTCGATGCAGGACAGCTTCAACCTGGGCTGGAAGCTGGCCGCGGTGCTGCGCAGGCAATGTGCGCCGGAGCTGCTGCACAGCTATTCGGCGGAACGCCAGGTCGTGGCGCAGGAGCTGATCGACTTCGACCGCGAGTGGGTCGAAGATGTTCAGCGACCGCCCCAGGCATGAGGCAAAACGGCCGGCGGCGCGGGCGAGGGCGTGGACCCGAAGGAGTTCCAGAAGTACTTCGAGCAGCACGGCCGCTTCACCGCCGGCGTGGGCACGCACTACCGGCCCTCCGTCATCTGCGGCGAAGCCGACGCACCAGCAGTCTGGCCACGGGCTTCGTCATCGGCACGCGCTTCCATTCCGCGCCGGTGCTGCGCATCGCCGATGCGCTGCCGCTGCAGCTGGGGCATGCCGGCAAGGCCGACGGCCGCTGGCGCCTGTATGCCTTTGCCGGCGCCGACGATCATCGCGACGCGCACACCGGCGTGCGTGCGCTGTGCGCGTTCCTGGAGCAGGCGCCGGAATCACCGGTGCGCCGCTACACCCGCGCGGGCCAGGACATCGACGCGGTGTTCGACGTGCGCGCCGATCTTCCAGCAGGGCCACCGCGAACTGGCCATCGAAACCCTGCCCGCGCTGCTGCGGCCGCGCAAGGGGCGCTACGGCCTGATCGACTACGAGAAGGTGTTCTGCCCGGACACGAAGAACGGCCCGGACATCTTCGATCTGCGCGGCATCGATCGCGCGCAGGGCGCGCTGGTGGTGGTGCGGCCCGACCAGTACATCGCGCATGTGCTGCCGCTGGATGCGCACGAGGCGCTGGCGGAGTTCTTTGCCGGTTTCATGCTGCCGGCCTGAGCGCGCCGGGCGTCGCGCCATCGCTCTCGCCGGTGGCCAGCCATGGGTGAGGCCTGCACCGGCGGCTGCGCGTGCGGTGCCATCCGCTGCGAGATCACGACGGGATGCCGCCCGGGTGAGCCTCAGGCCGTGTACGCGCGCCGCCGCCGGCGCCGCGCCCGCCGGGCCAGCATCGCCAGCAGGGACAGCATGAAGAAGGAGCAGGGCGGCGGGGCAGGAGGTTCACGCATGCCGCGAGCTTGCGCGGCATGCGTGAAATCCTGTCGAAGCCCGGGGGAAGACGGCGTGAAAACCGCCGCTCAGAGCACCGGCTCGCCCCAGCCTGCGCAGCAGC
>CAVROR010000003.1:0-10974 GCA_963722915.1 uncultured Gammaproteobacteria bacterium | reverse complement strand
GCCGCCGCGGGGTTTCCCTACAGACGCAGGGCTGCAACCTCCGGCAAGCTGTCCATCCCGAGCGCGGCGCCAGTACGGCAGCCCACCCGCGCTGCCCCTGGGCAGGGCCTTGCGGGGACCATCGCTTCACCCTCGTGCGTTGTAACGTGTTGATCTGATTAGGGCGCGTCCGACGCTTTCCGGGGCGTCTAAAATGGCCCGAATCCCTTTCCGCTCAAAGCGTTGCGGGTGACAGGATGACTGTCTGGGGGACAGGTGGTCGTCGGTTCAAATCCGGCCGTCCCGACCAATCCAATCGTGAAGCCTGATCCATGCAGTGCGACACATGATCCCAGCGCCCGGCCCTGCCGGGCGTTTTGCGTTGGTGCGGTCGGCGTGCGGTCCGGTTGAACTTGGCGATACTCCTGCGGTCGGAGTCCGCCAGTACCCGCCACCACACCCGCAACGACACCCCCCACATGGAGTTCCAGGGCATGCGCATCGCACTGGCTGTACTGCTGGCCACCGTGGCGGCATCCATACCTTCGCTTGCCGTTGCGCAGACCTCGCCCGTGCAGGCGCCAGCGCCGGTCGCTGCCGCTGCGCCGGCTCGCGAGGACGGCATCATCGACATGGACACCGTGCTGGTCAGCGGGCGCTACGCCGGCCCGGCGCTCTGGAAGGTGACCAAGGGCGGCAACACGCTGTGGATCCTGGGCACGGTCAACCCGGTGCCGCGCAGGATGGAGTGGTACTCGCCCGAGGCGGAGGCGATCCTGGCGCAGGCGCAGGAGGTGATCGGCTCGCCGGGTTTCGTCGGCGACGTCGGCATGTCGGGCATGTTCAAGATGGCCTTCGCCATGCCCACCATGCTGCGCGCGCGCAACAATCCCGACGGCAGGACACTGCGCGACGTGCTGCCTCCGGATCTGTATGCGCGCTGGGCCGCGCTCAAGCCGGTGTACCTGGGCGACGACGACGGGGTGGAAAAGCGCCGCCCGGTTTTCGCCGCCGCCGAGCTGTACCAGGCCGCGATCAAGCGGGCCGGGCTGGTCGGCCACACCGGCACGGGCGAGCGGCTGGGCGAGCTGATCAAGCAGCACAGGATCAAGCGCACCTCGACCCTGGTGCGGGTGAAGATCGCCGATCCCAAGCGGCTGGCCCGATCGTTTTCGAAGGCCGAACTCGATGACGTGCAGTGCTTCCGCAGCCTGCTGGACCGGCTGGAGGTGGACGTGGCCAGCGCCGCGCAACGCGCCAATGCATGGGCGAGGGGCGACGTGGCGGAGATCACGCGGCTGGTCAACGCCAGCATGACGCCGTGCTACGAGGCGCTGGCGCAGACCGAGGCCGCGCGCGAGATGGGCATGGGCGAGGGCATGGCCCGCAGCGAGGTCCAGTGGCTGGATGCCGCGGAAAAAGCGCTGGCCACCAACACCACCACGTTCGCCACCTTGGCGATGTCGCAGCTGCTGGATGCCGACGGCCTGCTGGCGCGCCTGCGCAGCCGGGGTTACGAGGTGGTGGCGCCGGAGTGACAGGTGCTGCGGCGCGCGCCACCGGGTGCAGCGCCACGTACCGTGGTGCGGAAGCCCCGTTGGCGTGCCTTCTACAGCAGCGCGCTGCGCGGCTTGACAGCCGCCACGTCCGGCCAGCGACGCAGCACCGCCGCGCGGATGCCGGCGGCATCCAGCCCGGCCTCGGCCAGCAGTTGCTCGCGGCTGGCATGGTGCTGGAAGGCATCGGGCAGGCCCAGGTGCAGGATCGGCATGACCACGCCCTCGGCCGACAGCAGCTCGGCCACACCGCTGCCGGCGCCACCGGCGACGACGTTGTCTTCCAGCGTGACGAAGCCTTCGTGGCTCGCCGCCAGTTCCAGCAGCAGCGCGCGGTCCAGCGGGCTTGCACGAAGCGCATGTTGACGACGGTCAGGCCCAGCTCGGCACCGACGGCTTCGGCGGCGGCCCTGGTCGCACCGAAGGCCAGCAGCGCGATGCGCGCACCCTGCCTGCGCACCTGCGCCTTGCCGACCGGCAGCGTGTCCAGCGTGGGCTGCACCGCGACCCCGGGACCGGTGCCGCGCGGGTAACGCACCGCGGCGGGGCCCTCGTATTCGTGCCCGGTGCTGAGCATCTTGCGGCACTCGTCCTCGTCGCACGGCGCCATCACCACCATGTTCGGCACGCAGCGCAGGTAGGAGAGGTCGAGGTTGCCCGCATGCGTCGCACCGTCCGGCCCGACCACGCCGCCGCGGTCGATCGCGAACAGCACGTCCAGGTTCTGGATCGCCACGTCGTGCACCAGCTGGTCGTAGCCGCGCTGCAGGAAGGTCGAATAGATCGCGCACACCGGTTTGGCGCCCTCGCAGGCCATGCCGGCGGCCAGCGTCACCGCATGCTGCTCGGCGATGGCGACGTCGAAGTAGCGCTGCGGGTACTCCTTGGAGAACCGCACCAGCCCTGAGCCTTCCCGCATCGCCGGGGTGATGCCCAGCAGCTTCGGGTCGGCGGCGGCCATGTCGCAGATCCACTCACCGAAGACGTCGGTGTAGGTCGGCTTCTTCGCGCCGGGCTTGCTGACCAGGCCCTGGACCGGGTCGAACGGGCTGACGGCGTGGTAGCCGATCTGGTCGCCCTCGGCCAGCTCGTAGCCCTTGCCCTTGGTGGTGATGATGTGGAGCAGCTGCGGGCCCTTGAGGTCCTTGAGCGTCTTCAGCGCGCCCATCAGCGCGCCCATGTCGTGGCCGTCGATCGGCCCGGTGTAGTGGAAGCCGACCTCCTCGAACAGCGTGGACGGCACGAACATGCCCTTCCAGTGTTCTTCCCAGCGACGCACGAACTTCGCCGCCGGCTTGTGCTTGTCGCCCAGCAGCTTCTTGCCGCCCTCGCGCAGCGCGTTGAGCGTGCGGCTGCCGGTCAGGCGTCCCAGCATCCGCGTCAATCCGCCGACGTTCTCGGAGATCGACATCTGGTTGTCGTTGAGGATGACCAGCAGGTTCGGCGCGGGTCCTCGCCCATGCCGCCGGCGTGGTTGAGCGCCTCGAACGCCATGCCCGCGGTCATCGCGCCGTCGCCGATCACCGCGACCACCTTGCGCTCGTCGCCGGCCTGCTGCAGCGCGATGGCCATGCCCAGCGCGGCGGAGATCGAGGTCGAGGAATGGCCGACGCCGAAGGTGTCGTACTCGGATTCGTCGCGCTTGGGAAACGGCGCGACGCCGTCCTTCTGCTTGACGGTGTGGATGCTGTCGCGGCGGCCGGTGAGGATCTTGTGCGGGTAGGTCTGGTGGCCCACGTCCCACACCAGCCGGTCGACCGGCGTCTCGTACAGCCAGTGCAGGGCGACGGTCAGCTCGATCACGCCCAGCCCGGCGCCGAAGTGGCCGCCCACCTTGGCGACCTGCTCGATCAGGTAGGCGCGCAGTTCATCGGCGATCGGCCGAGTTCCTCTTCGGGGAACCGGCGCAGGTCGGCGGGCACCTGGATGCGCGAAAGGCGCGGATAGCGTTGCGGGTCGATCATCACGTGGGGGACTGACAGCAGTCCGCCATTGTCGGGCCCGCGACCGGCACGGGCAAGGCGACCTGTTTCCGGTGCGACCCCGGGTTCAGCGGCCGCGCAGGCGCCCGAACAGGCCGGACGCGCGGGTGGATTCCGGTTCCGGCTCGGGCGGACGCTCGATATCGGCGAAGCCCGTGGCCAGGTTGGCGTTGACGAAGTCGGTGACGTCCGCCTCCGGCACGCCGCTGGCCTCGGCGATCTCGGCCACCGTCGCGGGGCCTTTCATCATCACCGTGGCGATGCGGAAGTGCTTGGGGTATTCGCGTTCGGTCTGCGGCCACTTCAGTCTGGAAGCGGGTGTCGGGTGCGAAGCCGCGGCGAGCTGCCCTGGCCCGACACCAGGGCGCCGAACCACACCAGGCGGGTCAACGGCTGCGCCGCGCCGGCAGCGCTGCTGGCGCTGCTCCACGTCCCTTCATCCACCGGCTGCAGGTCCGCTTCCTCGACCGTGCCATCGAAGTGGCCGGCCAGTGGCTTGAGGTGCGCCGGGCCGTGGTAGGTGCGGGCATCGGCATCGATCAGCAACCGACATCGCCGCGGCTGAGGCGCGCGCCGGCCCTGCAAGCCGGGGCGAGGTCAGCCAGCCCAGCAGCGTGGACGGCGTTTCCTCGACGACGGGCGCGGGAACGGGCTCGGGAATGGCAGCGGGCTCGGGTCGGCGTGACATTGGCCGGCGGTGCCACCGCCGACGGGGCCGGCGCCACCGGCTGCCCCGGGACTGATGGCCCTCTTCGTCCTGGTCGACGACCTCGCCCGGCAGCGGGTCCTGCGGCGCCGGTGCGGGTGTCATGCCGGCCGGGGTCGCGGGTTCGGCCGGCGGCGGACTCGACATCGGGATGTCCACCGCGACCAGATCCAGCGACTGGCCCGCGGCCATGGCCAGTTCCTGCAGCAGCGCGGACACGCCGTCGGCATCCACCGGGCTGGGCCCAGGCGGAAGTCGGCCTGCGTGCGCGGGGCGTTGGTCAGGCCGATGACGGTCTTGCCCGCCGCATGCAGGCGCAGCCAGCTCATCGGGCCGTACATGCTGTCCATGTCGACGATGACGTGGTCGGCCTGGCTGTCGGGCACCAGCGACCACTGGCCGCCAAGGCGTGGATTGGCGATGGCGAACGCCGCCCTTGATCGCGGTTTCGGTAGCCGCATCCATGCCGGTGAGGCCAAGGTCAGGGGCATCGTGGGATGTTCCGGTGTCGACAGTGGTCCCGGAGTGTTGCGGAGCGGCCTGCGCGCGTCAACGCGCGTGCCGCGTCGCAGGTTGACGCGGCACGGCGCACCGGGTCACCGCCCGTACCGGTGCTGCGTCAGGTGATGCGCGAAGCTCAGGCCTGTGAGCGGGCGTTGCGCGGCAACTGCGCCCGCAGGAACGCCATCTGGTCGGCCAGGATGTTGCGATTGGAGAGGATCAGGTGCTCGATCCAGCTGGGCCGGTAGGGCACGGCCAGCAACGGCATGCCGGCCTGCTGCGGCGTGCGGTTGCCCTTGCGCGAGTTGCAGCCGAAGCACGCGGCCACGACGTTCTCCCAGATGTCGCGGCCGCCCTTGGACACCGGCTTGACGTGGTCGCGCGTCAGGTGCGGCCGGTTGAAGCCGTGGCCGCAGTACATGCACAGGTGGCCGTCACGGGCGAACAGTGCGGGGTTGGTGAGCGCCGGGCGTCGGGTCCAGCGCGTGCGAGCGCGCATGGCCGCGCGCGGCGACGATCGGGTGCAGGTCCAGCGTGCTGCGCTCGCCACTCAGGCGCGACATGCCGCCATGGATGTCAGGCAGGGGTCGCCCAGCGTCCAGGCCACGGCGCCGCGCGCATACAGGCAGGCGGCGTCCTGCCAGTGCATCCAGCTCAGGGCGCGGCCGTGCGCGTCGAGCGACAGCAGGCGCACGCTGTTGAGGCGTTCGATGGGGTGTCGGGTGGGGAGCGGTAGACCGGACGACACGTCGAAGCCGGCAGGCGCCGGGCCCCGCCGATCGAGATCGGTGGAATTCCCCGCCTGGACCAAGCGCAGCTTCGCTCTGTCGGTCTCCATCGGGGCACCAGCTTATACCCGTTCGATGACGGTTTGGGTAGCCGGTGCAGGACGCGCGGCCGCTCAGTCGAACGCACCGGCCTCCAGCGTCATCAGCGTGTCGGCGCCGGCATCGATGGCGGCGGCATGGACCAGCGTGCGCGGGAGGATGCGACGGAAATAGAAGCGCGCGGTTTCGCGCTTGGCCGCCTTGAACGGCTCCGGCAGCGAAGAGGCTTCGGCGGCCGCTACCGAGCGTGCCCACCAGTACGCCAGGCACACGTAGCCCGCATACATCAGGTAGTCGTGCGCGGCGGCGCCGACTTCTTCGGGATCGCCGGCCGCGCGCTGGCCGATGCGCAGCGTGAGCTGCTGCCATTCGGCGCGCTTCTCGCGCAGGGGCGCCGACGAAGGCCTTGGCCTCGGCGGGCATGGTCGGCGCTTTCGCAGAACGCTTCGATCAGGTCCAGCATCACCTTCAGCCCGGCGCCCTGCTGCTGCAGGACCTTGCGGCCCAGCAGGTCCAGCGCCTGGATGCCGGTCGTGCCCTCGTACAGCGTGGTGATGCGGGCATCGCGCGCCAGCTGCTCCATGCCGTGCTCGGCGATGTAGCCGTGGCCGCCGAAGCACTGCAGCGCGTGGTAGGTGCACTCCACGCCCCATTCGGTCAGGCACGCCTTGACGATCGGCGTCAGGAAGCCGAGCAGCGCGTCGGCCTGCTCGCGCTCGGCCGCGTCCGGTGCGTGGTGCGGCCAGGTCGACCTGCAGCGCGGCGTGGTACCCCATCGCGCGGCCGCCTTCGATCAGCGCCTTGCAGGTCAGCAGCATGCGGCGCACGTCGGGGTGCACGATGATCGGATCGGCCGGCTTGTCGGGGAACTTCGGACCGGACAGCGCGCGCATCTGCAGCCGCTCGCGCGCGTAGGCCAGCGCGTTCTGGTAGGCGCGGTCCGACAGGCCCAGGCCCTGCAGCCCGACCGCGAGGCGCGCGGTGTTCATCATGGTGAACATGGCCATCAGGCCCTTGTGCGGCTGGCCGACGAGGAAGCCCTCGGCGCCGTCGAAGTTCAGCACGCAGGTGGCCGAACCGTGGATGCCCATCTTGTGCTCGAGGCTGCCGCAGCGCACCGCGTTGCGCTCGCCCAGCGAGCCGTCCTCGCCCACCCGCACCTTGGGCACGATGAACAGCGAGATGCCCTTGCTGCCGGCAGGCGCGTCGGGCAGGCGCGCCAGCACCAGGTGCACGATGTTGTCGGTGAAGTCGTGCTCGCCGGCGGTGATGAAGATCTTGGTGCCGGTGATCGCGTAGCGTGCCGTCGCCCTGCGGCTCGGCGCGCGTGCGCAGCAGGCCCAGGTCGGTGCCGCAGTGCGGCTCGGTCAGGCACATGGTGCCGGTCCAGCGGCCGTCGACCAGCGGCTTGAGGAAGCGCTCCTGCTGCCAGGCCTCGCCGTGGTGGAGCAGCGCCTCGGTCGCGCCGTGCGAGAGCAGCGGGAAGTTGCCCCAGGCGAGGTTGGCCGCGTCGATCATTTCCTTCAGCGGCACGCCGGCGGCATGCGGCAGGCCCTGGCCGCCGAATTCGGCCGGTGCCGTCAGGCCCGCCCAGCCCCCGTCCACGTACTGCGCGTAGGCCTGCCGGAAGCCGGCGGGGTGGTGACCTCGCCCGTGGCGGGGTCCAGCGTGCAGCCCTCGCGGTCGCCGACGGCGTTGAGCGGCGCCAGCACCGTCTCGTTGAAGCGCGCGCCTTCCTCCAGCACCGCATCGAGCACGTCACGCGTGGCGTCGGCAAAGCCCATCCGCTCGAACGCGCCTTGCGCCCCGATGACATCGAACAGGGCGAAGCGCATGTCGGCGAGCGGGGCTTTGTAGTGGCTCATGGATGGGTTCCGATGGTGGATGGGGCGTGGTGGCGTTTGCTTCGAAGGGGCCAGGGGTTCGGACCGGAGACCGGTTACAGGTCAGCCTTCTCTGGCGGGCCTTCCCCCTGGCTCCTGGTCTCTAGCCTCTTAGAAGCAGATCCCGCTGCGCTCGGGATGACGAAGGGGTGGCTGCGGCGTCAGCGCATCACGCCCGGCAGGCCCGGTGCGGGGCTGAGCGCACTGCGGCGCTCGACCTGGAAATCGCGCAGGCGACCTTCCTCGGGCACCGCGCCAATGCGCCCGGTGAGCTGGTAGTCCACGCTGCGGCCCGCCGCCAGCGCCTCGGCGACCGCCAGCTTGCCGGCCACGTTCGGGGCGAGGATCAGCGTCACCACGTCGGCCGATTCGGGCCCGATCGAGACGCCGGGGCGGGCCTGGACGCGGCCGGCATCGGCGGCGGCGACGGTCATGGCCAGGTCGACGGATTCGAAACGCATCGGCACGCTGCTGAAGTTTTCGATGCGCAGCTGCAGCGACCAGCGGCCATCGGCCTGCACGGCCAGCTGCTGGATCCGCGCGGAGGGCTCGGACACGCGCCGGACCGGGCCGCTGGTGCAGGCGACCAGTACGGCGATCAGCGCGATCGACAACAACCAGCGCATCGACTTCATCAGCGGCTCCACGCAGCATCGGATATCCCGGGACCGCGAGGATACATCGCCGCGTATCGCGCCCATGCACGCGAACCGTGCCGCAGGAAGGAAGCCTGCCATCAGGGCGACGGCAGGCTTCGGTGCAGCGGACCGGCGGACCGCTCCGGCAACGGGGACGTACTTTATGGGCGCGGCTACTTGACCACGCCGAGCAGGCGGCTGGCCGCTGCCGCGTAGGCGCCGCGGGTGACCTTGGTGCCGGGGTCGAAGTACGCGACGAGCCGGGGCTGCAGGTCGAACGGCCCCTGCACCACGGCGAAGCGGGCATTGATCAGCCCCTGGTCCAGCGCCAGCTGCACATAGCCGCGCAGGCTGGACGGCACCGCCGCGGCATCCTCGATGGCAATGCGCCTGCCGTCCGACAGCACCGTCAACTCGCCGTCGAACGCCAGCGCCTGCGCCTGCAGGCCCATCGCCTGCACCAGCGAGTACGCCAGGCTGACGCGGGTGACCGGATCGCCCGCACGGAAGCTGCCGTCGACCAGCCCGATGACGCCCGCATCCCGGTGGGACAGGTTGCGAAGTGGAGCGCCGGTGGCCACCGCGGATTCGACGAACGGGTACAGCGGGTTGGCCAGGCCCACATCGGCCGTGCTGGCCTGGCCCCGGGGCAGGTGACTGGCGCACGCCGGCGCCCATGACCAGGTACTGGGCCAGCTCGCCGCGCGTGAGCGCGTTGTCCGGGCGGAAGGTGCCGTCCGGGTAGCCGTCGACCAGGCGGTTGCGCGACGGCGAATTCGACGAACCCCTTGGCCGGCATGGCCGTTGATGTCCGACAGCCCTTCGAAGCCGCCGGTGCGGCATCTGTCTTGACGTTGACCGTCCACCGGTGCCCGGCACGCCGTAGCCGTTGGTCACGCCCGCCGGGTCGAGGTTGGCGCCCGAGACCGCGCCGACGCCGCGCACCGACACGGTCCACGTGCCGGCGACGCCCGGCGCGGACGCGGCGATGTTCTGGCCCAGCACGGGCAGCGCGATCGACGAGCCGTAGCGCTTGCCGTTCGGGATCGGTCAGCACGATCGCCACGGTGTTGTCGCCGACGTTGGCGCGCGCGGTGACCAGCGACGATGTCGCTGCCGACCTCGAACGGCACCGCCGCCGGTCGGGCCGACCGGGCTGAAGTCGATCGCGTAGTCGGTGCTGCTGCCGCACGGCGAGCTGCGCGTTGGCATTGAAGCGTGCGGCTGGCGTTGACGGTCGCTGCCGAAGCCGGCCGCGCCGAGCGCGGCCTGCACCGCCGCGTAGGCGTTGACGTAGCCGGCGCCGGCTTCCCAGGCCTCGCTGCCGGGCATGTTGGTGGCGGTGTCCTGCAGGATCTGCTTGACCTCGCGCCAGCCCATCGCGGATTGGCCTCCAGCATCAGCGCGACGATGCCGGCCACGTGCGGCGCGGCCATCGAGGTGCCGCTGACATGTGCGGTGTAGACACGGCGCTGCGCTCGGGCCGATCTCGGCGACGTCCTGCTCGGCGCAAGTCGGCGAGCAGGTGCGCCGGCGAGGCGCGCGCCGAGTACGATGTCCACGCCCGGCGCGGTGACCGTCGGGCGGTCCCCCACGTGTAGGTCTGCGCCGTCGACCTCGACCTTGCCGCCGCTGGCCGTCCTCGCCGCGCGAGGAGAAGTCGGCCAGCCGGCCCTGCTTGTCGCCCGCGGCCACGGTGACCACCCACGGCGCCTTCTTGAAGTTGCCGGTGATCGTGCCTTCGCCCGAGCCGGAGTTGCCGGCCGAGAACACCACCACCACGCCGCGGTCGGCGAGCTTCTTGGTGGCGATGTTGGTCGGATCGTCCGGGTCGAAGGCGGTGCCCGAGTCGCCGGTGTTGCCGAACGAGTTGGACACGACGCGGATGTTGTACTGCGCCTGGTGGGTCAGCGCGTAGTCGAAGCCGCCGAGGTGTCGAGGATGAACAGCGCCGCGCCCGAGCCGTAGCCGATGATGTCGCGCGCCCGGCGCCACGCCTTCGATACGCCCGCCGGCGGAGGCCGCGCCGGTGCCGCCGATGATGCCGGCGCACATGCGTGCCGTGGCCGCCGCCGATGTCGGTGTTGCGGCACGTCTTCGATGTAGGTCACCGGGCAGCATGCGTGTCCAGCGCGTGCAGGTTGGTCTGCGCGAGCACGTTCTGCACGACGTGCGTGCCGATACTTCAGGTCCGGGTGGGTGCCGTCGACGCCGGAGTCGTTGACCACCACGCCGACGCCCTTGCCGGTAAACGGCAGGCCGTTGCGGCGCAGCGACGGCTGTCGCGGCCGCAGCGCGGTCGACGCCGGTGAGCTCGGTGGCTTCGCGGTTCTCGTACTGCAGCGGCGCGTTGAGCCAGACCGAACGGACGTCGCTCATCGCCAGCAGCGACTGGATCTGCGCCGGCGTGGCCACGCACGCCGGCGATCGGCAGCGAACGCAGGGTGACGCCCTTGAGGCCGAGCGCGGCGAGGCGTGCGACCTGTGCACGTCGACAGCGGCCCGTTGCCGTGGAAGCTGACGATGACCTCGACCGGCTGCGTCGCCGACAGCGTGGGCAGCATCGATTCCAGCTCGAGTCCAAGCGCCGCGCGTCGGCCATCAGGGGGGTGGCGAGGATTGCGGCGGCGAGCACGCTGGCGTGCAGGCGATGGCGGGGCAACAGCAGCGGCATGGCAGGCTCCGGAACGGATGCAGCGCACGATTGCGCCTTGCGATCCTCGGCAGCCGGCGGCGTTTTTCACATCCGGGTCTGGACCCAGCCCGCAGCGGGGAAAACCCCCAGCCGCCGGGCGGTAGGCGAACCGCGGCACGCGCCGTTTCCGCCGCACGCCACCTGCACGGCGCGCGCGCTTGCCTAGTCCAGCAGCCCACAGCGCCGCCGCCGGCGCTGTGCGTCCGG
>CAVROR010000002.1:0-6767 GCA_963722915.1 uncultured Gammaproteobacteria bacterium | reverse complement strand
TGCTCACGAGTATCTTTGCCATGATTGCTCCACGTTGTGAGTTACGAAGAATAACGGGCTCACCTCGGCCATGGAACTTGGAAGCTCAGCGGGAGTTTCCAACACGGGGTTTTCCAACACCATAGGGCGGAAGCGGTTGTTTGCGATCGTGGCAGACTAGCCTGTCACGCTTTGGAGAACGAAAATGGTCAGCAAGAACACGATCTGTCTCTGGTACGACGGCACCGCCCTGGACGCCGCGCAGTTCTACGCCAAGACGTTTCCGGACAGCGCGGTGGGCGCGATCCATCGCGCGCCCGGCGACTATCCCGCCGGCAAGCAAGGCGATGTCCTGACGGTCGAGTTCACCGTCATCGGCATCCCCTGCCTCGGCCTGAACGGCGGCCCGGCGTTCAAGCACAACGAGGCCTTCTCGTTCCAGGTCGCGACCGACGACCAGGCCGAAACCGATCGCTTGTGGAACGCGATCGTCGGCAACGGCGGCCAGGAAAGCGCATGCGGCTGGTGCAAGGACAAGTGGGGCCTGTCGTGGCAGATCACGCCGCGCGCCCTCATCGAGGCGATCACCGATCCCGATCGCGCGGCGGCCAAGCGTGCCTTCGAAGCGATGATGGAGATGAGGAAGATCGACATCGCCGCCATCGAAGCGGCACGACGGGGCTGAGGCCCGCCTGGCGGCCCTCAACGCATGCCCAGCTCCAGCCCACGCACCAGGGGCAGCAGGACATCGATCCTGGGACAGCTCTGTTCCAGACTGCCGCGCGAATGCCTGCACTTGTCCCAGGACCGCTTCGACTTCGGTGGAGCGGCCGGCCAGGACATCCTGGAGCATGGACGGACGGATGCCGCGCGCGGCCCCGCCGTCCATGGCGGCGCCTGCCCGTGGCGCCGACTTGGCCACTTCCAGGTCGGCCGAAAGATCCACGCCGTCCGCTGCTGCGATGCCGGCGATCTCGTCGATGACGGCGCTGCACAGCTCCACGAGTTCCGGATGCTGTCCCAATTCATCCACGGACAATCGTGTCAGCGCGCAGATGGAGTTGAGCGGCGCGTTGCGCAGCAGCTTGACCCAGATCCTGCGGCGGATGTCCGGCACGTCTTGCGCGTTCAGGCCGGCCTCGCGCATGAGTTCGGTCACGGCCAGCAGGCGCTCCGAGCGGCTGGCATCCGGCTCCCCAGCAGCCATCGGTTGTTGGCGCTGTGGCGTACCACGCCCGGGCGCACCACCTCGTTGGCGGAGTAGACCACGCAGCCGAGCGCGCGCTCGGGGCGGACTTCGGTCCACAGCGCGCCCTGCGGATCCAGCAAAGGCAGCGCCTCACCCGGGTGTTCCGCTCCCCGGTACGGCCACCACCAGGGAATGCCGTTGTTCGCGAAGACGGCCGTGCCGTCGGGAGCCAGCAGCGACGCGATGTCGCGGGCCGCCGCCGGCTGGGAATGCGCCTTCAAGGTGACGAAGACCACGTCCTGGCGAGGCAGATCGGCAGGGGTGTCCGTCACGGCGTGGGGATGGACGACGAACTCCTCCTGCGGGGTCTGCAAGCTGAGGCCGTTGGAAGCGATCGCGCGCAACTGCTCGCCGCGCGCCACCACGGCGATCTCGTGAGACGTGGCTTTGAGCAGCCTGGCGGCGAGATAGCCGCCCACCGCGCCGGCGCCGAAGATGCAGACCTTCATGTCAGTCGAGCTTCGTGCTGATACCAGCGGTCGTCGCCCAGCATGATTTCGTGGTGGCCGCGGCCGGCCGGCATCATGGGGAAGCAGTTCTCCTGCGCGGCGACCCGCACGTCGAGGAAGAACGGCCCGTCGTAGGCGAGGCATTCGGCCAGCGCGGCCTCGCAGTTCGGCGGCGTCGTCGACGCGGCGCGCGCCCCAGCCGAAGGCCCTGGCCAGCGCCACGAAGTCGGGCAGCGCCTCGTTCCAGCTGTGGCTGAGGCGGTTGCCGTGGTTCAGCTCCTGCCACTGGCGCACCATGCCCATGTAGCCGTTGTTGGCACAGCACCAGCTTGACCGGCGTGCGGTGCTGCATGGCGGTGGACAGCTCCTGGATGTTCATCAGCACCGAGGCGTCGCCGCTCACGCAGACCACCAGTCGCTGTCGGGGTGCGCGATCTGCGCGCCGATCGCCGCCGGCAGCCCGTAGCCCATGGTGCCGGCGCCGCCGGAGGTGAGCCAGCGGCGCGGCTGCTCGAAGCGCAGGTACTGCGCGGCCCACATCTGGTGCTGGCCGACGTCGGTCGAGACGATCGCGTCGCGGCCCGCGAGCTGCTGCTGCAGCGACGCCATCAGCTGCTGCGGCAGGATGGCGTCGCTGTCGCTGCGGAAGGCCAGGCAGTCGCGCGGCGCGCCAGCGCTCGATGCGCTGCCCACCAGGGCGCCAGCTCGCTCGGCGGCAGCGCCTGCAGCGCGGGCAGCCCGTAGCAGCGCCGCCAGCACCTGCGCCGCAGTCGCCCGCCAGCGCGCACGTCCACCGTCACCACCTTGTCGATGCTGCCGGGGTCGATGTCGATGTGGATCTTGCGCGCCTGCGGGCAGAACTCGGCGAGCTTGCCGGTGACGCGGTCGTCGAAGCGGGCGCCGACGCAGACGACCAGGTCGGCGTGGTGCATGGCCAGGTTGGCTTCCAGGTGCCGTGCATGCCCAGCATGCCCAGGAAGCGCGGGTCGGAGCCGGGAAGGCGCCCAGGCCCATCAGCGTCAGCGTGCGTGGGCAGCTTCCAGCTCGCCGCACCAGGCGCGGTGAAGGCGGCGCAGGCCTGCGGGCCCGAGTTGATCAGGCCGCCGCCGCCGTAGAGCACCGGCCGGCGCGCGCGTCGACGAGCAACTCGGCGGCACGCCGCAGGTCGGCTTCGGGCGGCAGCGCCGGCAGCTGCGCCTTGCCGCCGCAGCGCGCGGCGGCGCGCTCGCCGGCACCGCGCTGCAGCTGCACGTCCTTCGGCACGTCCAGCAGCACCGGGCCCGGGCCGGCCCGACAGCGGCGATGTCGCAGCGCTCCTGCGACCGCCGCCGCGACCTCGTCGGCGTCGCGCGGCTGGTGGTTCCACTTGGTCACCGGGCCGCGACATGCCCAGCGCATCGCTCTCCTGGAACGCCTGCGTGCCGATCACGCCGGTGGCCACCTGGCCGCTGATGCACAGCACGGGGATCGAGTCGCTGATCGCATCGAGCAGGCCGGTGATGGTGTTGCTCACGCCGGGGCCGGAGGTGACCAGCACGACGCCGAGCGCGCCCGGTGCTGCGCGCATAGCCTTCGGCCGCATGCACCGCCGCCTGTTCGTGGCGCACCAGCACGTGGCGCAGGCGCGGCTGGCTGTAGCAGCGCGTCGTACAGCGGCAGCGCCGCGCCGCCGGGGTAGCCGAAGATGGTGTCGACGCCGCAGGCGACCAGCGTGTCCAGCAGAATCTCCGCGCCATTGCGCAGGTCCGTGGCGGCAAGGGCGGGCGAAGGGATTGCTACGGTGGAGGCTTGCATGTGAAGTTGTCCTGCGGCTGAGGCAGAAGTGGCATCGATGGTTCGGTGGCCCAAGCATCTCCAAAAATCCTCCGGCTGCGGCAGGCCGGGAAAGCGGCGGTTCAACATGTGAAACAGCGCCTGCCGGCAGAGCTCTATTTGCCCGCGCCCGGCGTTACCTTCACGGCGCTCCACAAGATTTCGCCATGAACATCCGAACTGCCTACAACCTCGACGACATCCGGGAACTGGCCCGGCGCAAGCTGCCGCGCATCGCCTTCGACTTCATCGACGGCGGTTCCGACGACGAGCACTGCCTGCGACGCAACCGGGAAGCCTTCCAGCGCTATCGCCTGATGCCGCGCTACCTGGTCGATGTGTCCAAGCGCGACCAGTCGACGACCCTGCTCGGGCGCCGCTACGCCAGCCCGTTCGGCATCTCGCCCACCGGCCTGGCGGGGCTGTTCCGCCCGGACGCGGACCGCATGCTGGCGCGCGCCGCCGCCGCCGCCGACATTCCCTTCCTGCTCTCCAGCGCCGCCAACGGCTCGCTGGAGAGCGTCGTGAAGGAAGCGCCCGACAACGTCTGGTTCCAGATGTACTGCACCACCGACGAGAAGATCAACGACGACCTGGTGCGGCGCGCGGCCAAGGCCGGCGTGCGGGTGCTGATGGTGTCGGTGGACGTGCCGGTGAACTCCAACCGCGAGCGCAACAAGCGCAACGGCTTCACCCGGCCGCTGCGCATGACGCCCGGCGTGATGCTCGACGCGATGGCGCATCCGGCCTGGGTGCTGCGCTACCTGCGCGCGGGCGGCATCCCGATGATGCAGAACTGGCAGCCCTATGCGCCGCCCGGCGCCTCGGCGCCCGAGGTGGCCGACATGTACGGCACGCTGACGCCGGCGCCGATGGTGCAGTGGGGCCACCTGCAGCGCATCCGCGAAGCCTGGTCCGGCCCGCTGGTGGTCAAGGGCCTGATGCATCCGGAAGACGCGCGCAAGGCGGTGAGCATCGGCGTGGATGGGCTGGTCATATCCAACCACGGCGGCCGCCAGCTCGATACCGCGCCCTCGCCGCTGGAAGTGCTGCCGGCGATCCGCGCCGCGGTCGGCGACGACGTCGAGCTGATCCTGGACAGCGGCGTGCGGCGCGGCTCCGACATCGTGATCGCCCGCTGCCTGGGCGCGCAAGTTCGCGATCTTCGGGCGGCCCACGCTGTTCGGCGCCGCCGCCGCGGGCGAGGCCGGCATCGCGCGCGTGATCCAGATCGTGCGCAGCGAGATCGACATGGTGATGGCGCAGATCGGCTGCCGCTCTTTCGATGCGCTGAACCGCGACTACCTCTGGCCCGCGCCGCCGGCGCCGGAAGTTCAACATGCGGAAAAGCCGGTCGCCGCGCTCTTTCCCTGACACCCGTTGCGCCGTTAACTTCCCATTCCCGCCCACAAGAGGCCCGAACCAGGAGACGAACCATGAAATCCATCGCCAGACGAATCGCACTCGGCCTGCTTGCAGCGCTGCCCCTGCTCCCGCTCGCCGCGCAGGCGCAATCCGACTGGCCGAACCGGCCGGTGCGCATCATCGTCGCCTATCCGCCCGGCCAGAGCACCGACATCGCCACCCGCTATTTCGCCAACAAGCTCACCCTGGCCTTGGGCCAGAGCTTCTTCGTGGAGAACAAGCCGGGCGCCTCGGGCAACATCGGCACCGCCGCGGCAGCCCGGGCAACGCCCGACGGCTACACCCTGGTGATGGGCGCCAACGGCACGCACGCGATCAACCCGGCCCTGTTCGCCAACCCGGGCTTCGACGCCGAGAAGGACTTCGACGCGATCGTGCTGACGGCGCTGATCCCGTTCGCGATCTCGGCCGGCCCCGACGCCGGCGTCAACTCGCTGCACCGATCTGATCGCGCTGGCGCGCAGCAAGCCGGGCAAGGTGGACGTCGCCATCCCCAGCGTGACCGGCCAGCTGGTGCTGGAGATGCTCAAGCAGCGTGACGTTCCCCTGTTCGCCGTCAAGTTCAAGGGCTCGGCCGACGCCATGACCGCGACCGTGGGCGGGCACGTGCCCGTGCTGATCGACACCGTCGCCGCCACCCGCACCGGGCTGCCCAAGATCAAGCCCCTGGCCGTGACCACGGCCGCGCCGATGGCGTCGATGCCGGGCGTGAAGACCGCGCGCGAGCAGGGCCTGCCCAATTTCACGCATCGCCGCCTGGAACGCGCTGATGGTGCCGCACGGCGTGCCCGCCGAGATCCAGGCCGAAGCTGGCTGCCGAGATGCGCAAGATCCTGGACCTGCCGGAAACCGACAAGGCCCTGGCCGACCTGGGCTTCGAGACGTGCGCCCGTCATGAACCACGGCGGAACTCAATGCGTGGCTGCGCGAGGAGCGGCGCAACTACGCCCACGTCATCAACACCGCTCAGATGAAACCCGAGTGAACAAATCATGACCCAACTGCGTACATCCCCCCTGCACAGCGACTTCGCCGTGGAAGTCCACAACCAGGTCTCGGACCTGGTCAACAGCCCCGATGCCATCGAGGAGCTGAAGGCCCTCTGGCAGAAATCGCCGGTGATGATCTTCCGCCGCCAGTCGCTGGAAGAGTCCGAGCTCGTGCGCTTCTCCGAGCATTTCGGCCGCTGCGAGTCCACGGGCCGCAAGGACATCCAGTCGCCCTATCACGAGCAGATCATCTACTTCAGCACGCTCAAGTATGCGAACGGCAACTTCGTCGGCGGCTTCGCCGGCGGGGATGACGTGGACTGGCACTCCGACCAGACCTACCAGGTGCGTCCCGCCACCGGCGCCATGCTGTTCGGCACCGAAGTGCCGCGCGACGGCGGCGACATCTACTGGGCCAACCAGTACGGCGCCTGGGACCGCCTGCCCAAGGACATCCAGCAGCTGATCGAAGGCAAGAAGGGCACCTACCGCTACGCCAAGCGCTACGCGATGCTCAACGCGCTGGAGCTGAAGGACAAGGAAAAGGCCAACGCGATGCTGAGCCTGCCGGATGCGCAGCACCAGCTCGTGCTGACGCACCCGCGCACCGGCCGCAAGGCGCTGTACGCCGACCCGACCACGCTGGTGGCGATCGAAGGCCTGTCCGAGGCGGAGGCCGCGCGCGTGATGCCCATCCTGTTCGAGGCCGGCGGCGATCCTTCGCTGGTGTACCGCCACAAGGTGCACAACGGCGACCTGCTGATGTGGGACAACGGCTGCACCATGCACCGCCGCGACGAGATGCGCCTGGACCAGCCGCGCCTGATGAAGCGCACCACCTTCCGCCTGTCGGCCAGCGACTAC
>CAVROR010000001.1:0-150647 GCA_963722915.1 uncultured Gammaproteobacteria bacterium | reverse complement strand
GTGTGCTTAACTCATCGTATTGCTGCGCATGCCGCCGAGGTGCAGCTGCAGTTGTTCGCCGACGCGGTCTCGCACGACCTGCGTGCGCCGCTGCGCTCCATCGAGAGTTTCTCCGGCCTGCTGGCCGACCATGCGCATGACCGTCTGGACGAAACCGATCGCGACTACCTGGCCCGGATCCGTGCCGCCGCCGAGCGCATGACCAGCCTGCTGGACGCCCTCAACGAGCTGTCGACGCGCCACGGGTGCGGAGATGAAGCCGGGCCCCGTGGACATGGGCCTGCTAGCCGACTGGGTCTCGGCCGAGTTGCAGGACCAGGAACCCCATCGCCAGGCGCAGATCGAAGTCCAGCCCCGGCTCATATGCGAGGGGGACGAGCGCCTGCTCAAGCTGATGCTGGCCCAGCTGATGCACAACGCGTGGAAATTCGCCCGCCCCGGCGAGCCGGTCCGCATCGAGGTCAGCGGCGAGCGCGAGGGCAACCTGCTGCGCATGGTCATCCGCGACCATGGGGTCGGCTTCGACATGCGCTATGCGCACAAGTTGTTCGAGCCCTTCCAGCGCCTGCACGGACCCGAGCAGGGGGGCGGCCATGGCCTGGGCCTGGCGATCGCCCAGCGGATCGCCGAACGCCACCGCGGTCCGCATCCTTGCCGATTCTCAACTCGACGCGGGCAGTACTTTTGTTATTGAATTGCCTGCCGTCGCGGCTGACGAGGAATTGCATTGATGCACAAGGAAATCCTGCTGGTGGAGGACAACCCCGACGATGTCGAGTTGACCCGCCTGGCGTTCGACGAAGCCAAGATCGCCAACCGGCTCGTAGTAGTCGGCGACGGTGCCGAGGCCCTGGATTACCTGTTCGCGCGTGGTCGCCACGCCGACCGGGACACCGCAGAGCTGCCGTCGATCGTGTTGCTCGACCTCAACCTGCCCAAGGTCGACGGCCGCGAAGTGCTGCAGGCCATCCGCGCCAACGAAACCACGCGCACCTTGCCCGTGGTCGTACTGACCACCAGTGCCGAGCCCTTCGACGTCGAGGCCAGCTACGCGCTGGGCGTCAACAGCTACATCCAGAAGCCGGTCGACTTCGAGCAGTTCGTCTGGGCGGTCAAGCAGGTCGGGCTGTACTGGCTGGTGCTCAACCACCCGCGGCACGTGCCGGCGACGTACGAACGCCCGCCGCCCGCCTGCCCTTACCCGTTGCCGAAGAACTGTTCGGCGCGCTGGAACAGCACCCAGCTGGTCGCGATGTATTTGTCACCGCCCTTGGGCCGGTTGCCGCGATGCGTGTGGGTGAACGCGGCGGGCGCGATCAACAGTGCGCCGGTGCGGGGCGCGATCTTGCGCTGCTGGTACAGGAACTCGGTCTCGCCCTCGCTGAAGTCATCGTTGAGGTAGATGGTCCACAGCAGGTGGCGGTGCAGCGTTTCCGCCGCGGATCGCGTGGATACAGCTCGCAATGCCAGTACGGGATAGCCGCCGCGGCCTGCGGTGTAATGCTGCAGGTTGATCGCACCGGGGCGCAGCACGGTCCGCACGAGGGTGCGAGTTCGGCGTCGTCCATCGCTGCCAGGCGCTCGGGGGTCAGGCGATGGCGCTTGCCGTTGTGCCGGGCGTTTCCAGCATCAGCGGTGCGATCAGCGTGTGCGGGTAGCGACGCAGGTAGCGCAGCACGCCGCCGAACACGGCCGTGTTGAGCGGGCTTCGGCATGCGCCATTCGGCGCGGCCGGCGAGCGTCAGGTCGCGGCTGTCCTTGAGGTCCGGCATCACGCCGCCGCCGACGCGGCCGGGCTGGCTGTCGCCGCTGGCGCGAAACGCTCGATCAGTCCGCACAGCGGCCGGCTCGAGCGCACCGGGATAGACCTCGATGAAATCGTCCTGCAGCGGCGCGGCGTCGGGTGCGGTCATCGGGATCGGCAACGTGATGGCGGCGGAAAGCGGCCATCGTCGCACGCCTTTTCGAGGTTACAAAAGCGAAACACCGCACGCGACGGCCCATGCCGGAGAAGTAAAAAACGGGTGAAAGCCCGTCTTGAAGTGTTACGCGTGCGCCTTCCGCCCGCGCCCACTGTGCACGCCGCGCGAACAGGCCGGGAAGCCGTGTTTCAGGCCTGAAACGTTTCGCCCGGACGGCGCGCCAGCGACGCCTGAAATCGGTACAAATTCCCTTGTAAATCATCGCCTTGAAGCGTTGGCACGGAACTGGCTCCAAGTCCCTGCCGCCGCCGTGCCCTGCTGCACGCCGGCCACGCCGACAGGGGAGTTCCGATGCCAGCCACCACCGCCGTCCGCCGCCGCTGCATACCGCGCGTTGCGCAGGTGCTGCCGGTGCCTGCGGCATGGGTCGCCACCGGCATGGCGCTGATGGTGCTGGCCGTCACCGCGACAGCCCGCGCGCAGGACACGGGGCCGGCCTCGGAGACCGTGCCCGCAGGAAGTGTGTACGCCGGCGCCGCCGTGTCCGCCAAGGACCCCACGGTGATCATCGCGCGCACCGTACAGCCCCGCATCGCCTACCGCGGCGTGCCGCTTGAGGACAACCCGATCCACAGCGAGGCGACGACGTTCCCCGGCATCGTCTTCCACGGGACCATGGGTTCGCTGATGGGCGAACTGGTCGAAGAGGAACTCGGCCAGCACGGCTCGGCCGGTGTCATGGCCGGCGCGGCGGTGCAGTCGACCGTCGGACGCGCCCTTCCGGGACTCGCCGGAAGCCCGCTGGCAGGCGCCGGTGCCGGCCACGCCGCACCGGCGATCGGCCCGGGCGCCAGCGTGGGCGGCGCCGCCGGTGGCGTGGGCGCGGCGGTGGGCAATGCCACCGCCAACATCGGCAGCCTCGTCAGCACCAGCGTGATGCAGGCCGTGGGCAAGACCCAGGGCGGTGGCCCGTGAAGGGCCGCATGCGCGCCATTGCGGCCACCATGGCGGCCGTGTCCCTGTGCGGCGTGCTGGCCGTGCCCTGCGCGCTCGCGCAGGCACCGGCCGCCTCCGCGCCCCCGGCACCTGCGCCGCAGGACGAGGCCACCGTCGCCGGCGTCGCAGCCGGCCAGGCGCAGGGCCGCATCGCGATCAACCAGGCCGCCGGCAGCGGCAATGCGCAGGTCAACCTCGGGGCCATGGCATCGGCCAACAGCAGCCTGGCCATGCCCAGCGTCCACGCCCACAAGCGCACCCAGCGCGGTACGCGCGAGCGCGATGCGGTCACACGCATCCACGACGGCGCGCTCTCGGGCAGCGCCGGCCTGCTGTCGGTCAACCAGACCGCCGGCAGCGGCAACGCGCAGGCCAACCTGTTCCTGGCCGGCCAGGGCGTGTCCGGACCGCAGATGTCAGGCGAGGGGCCGCTGGGGTTCGCGGCCACCGGCCTGCAAGGCATTTCAGGCATCGACGACGCGGCGCTGGCCGCAGTCGCCGGCGATGCCACCACGACTGAGGGGGCCGCAGCCCCGTCCTGGCGGAGAGAGGCCGTGATCGCGGACGACGCGTTCCGCGGCAGCCAGGGCGTGGTGCAGGTCAATCAGGCGGCGGGGGTGGGCAACACCGCCACCAACGCCATCGTGCTCCAGCTGCCAGGGGTACGCCGTAGCAACACGCTGGACACGCACTACCTGCAGCACCACGACAACAACGACGACAACCACCAGGAGAGAGATCATGAAATTCCGTACCGCGATGCTGGCCCTTGCCGTTGGCAGCTTGTTCTCCACCGCCGCCCTCGCGCAGGGCGACGATGCCGACATCTATGCCAGCTGGGACTTCGTCAACAGCATCTGGGTCTATGGCGACATCTATGCCAGCGGCGAAATCCGCGTGCGCAGCGAGTCCGGCGCGCTGGTCGACCAGGACCAGCTGACGCTGGGCAACCTGTCGCTGGGCGACGGCGACAACGGTGCCTCGGCCTCGGGCGACGCCCTGCGCCGCGCGTCGGGCAACATCGGCGCCAACATCGCCGCCGGCGTGGGCAATGCGCAAGCCAATGACGTCGCACTGTCGTCCGTCGACGGCAATGCCGTGTTCGCCTCGGCGCTGGTGTTCAACAGCCAGACCACCGCGGTCAACGGCGGCACCGATGCCGGTCGCGCCGACAACCAGCTGTTCTACACCGCGAGTGTCACCAACAACGTCCTGCAGGGCGCCTCGGGCAACATCGGCCTGAACGTCGCCGCCGGCGTGGGCAATGCGAGACCAACGCCCTGGCCGCCTCGGTCAACAGCTCGGGCAACCTGGCCAAGGCGGCCGCCGACAGCGAGCAGCAGACCCTGTTCAACCAGCTGCTGGCCTATTGCGACCTGGACAACACCGCCTCGCTCAGCGGCAACGCGCTGTCGTCCGCGGTCGGCAACATCGGCGTGAACATCGCCGCGGGTGCCGGCAACGCACAGCACAACGGCCTTGCGATCGCCGTTGCCTCCTGCGGTACCTGCGACTGATCCAACCCCCCCCGCCGGGGCGGGATCCGCCCCGGCTACCCCTTGAGGAGTGGCTTCAATGAAACTGCACCTGAAAATCATGACCGCGGCCCTGCTGGCCGTATCCGCCCCGGCGATGGCGTTCGACGACGACGCCGACATCTACGCCACCTGGGACTTCGTCAACAGCATCTGGGTCTATGGCGACATCTATGCCAGCGGCGAGATCCGCGTGCGCAGCGAGTCCGGCGCCCTGGTCGACCAGGACCAGGTCACCTACGCCAACGGCTCCTATGGCGACGGCGACAACAGCGCCTCGGCCTCGGGCAACGCGCTGAGCAGCGCCCAGGGCAACATCGGCGCCAACATCGCCGCCGGCGTGGGCAACGCCCAGGCCAACGACGTGGCGCTGTCGTCGGTCGACGGCAATGCCGTGTTCGCATCGGCCATGGTGTTCAACAGCCAGTACACCGTCGCCAACTTCGGCACCGACGCCCCCAGCGGCCCCGACAACCAGCTGTTCTACACCGCCTCGGTGTCCGACAACGTGCTGTCCAACGCCTCGGGCAACATCGGCCTGAACGTCGCAGCCGGTGTGGGCAACGCGCAGACCAATGCACTGGCCGCGTCGGTCAACAGCTCCGGCAACCTGGCCAAGGCCAGCGCCGACAGCGAGCAGTGGACCGAATTCAACAACCTGCTGGCCTATTGCGACCTGGACAACACCGCCACGCTCAGCGGCAGTGCGCTGTCTTCGGCCGTCGGCAACATCGGCGTGAACATCGCCGCGGGCGCCGGCAATGCCCAGCACAACGGCCTGTCGATCGCCGTCGCCTCGTGCGGCACCTGCGATTGATTCCGTCACGGACCGGGGGCTGACCCGCCCCCGGCCCCCTGTCAGGGGATACCGATATGAAACTGCATCACACACTTCTCGCCGCGGCGCTGGTCGCGCTGTCGGCGCCGGCCATGGCGTTCGATGACGATGCCGACATCTACGCCACTTGGGACTTCCTCAACAGCATCTATGTCATCGGCGACATCGACGTGGTCGGCCGCATCCGCGTGTCCGGCGAGTCCGGCGCTCTGGTCGACCAGGACCAGTTCACCTATTCCAATGGCTCCTACGGCGATGGTGACAACAGCGCCTCGGCCTCGGGCGATGCCCTGCGCGGCGCCACCGGCAACATCGGCGTGAACATCGCCTCGGGCGTGGGCAACGCCCAGGCCAACGACGGTGCGCTGTCGTCGATCGACGGCGGCGGCGGCGGCGGCGGCGGTGGCGGTGGCGGAGGCGGCTGCGGGCCCGGTGACAGCTGCTCCCCCGATGGCCCCGACAGCCTGTCGCATGACGACGACGTGCGCTCGCGCGGAAACGTGTTCGCATCGGCCATGGTGTTCAACAGCCAGACCACCGAGTCCAACTTCGGTACCGACGCACCCAGCGGCCCCGACAACCAGCTGTTCTACACCGCGACCGTCACCGACAACGTGCTGGCCGGCGCATCGGGCAACATCGGCCTGAACGTGGCCGCGGGTGTCGGCAACGCGCAGAGCAACGGACTGGCCGCCTCGGTCAACAGCTCCGGCACCATCGCCAAGGCCAGCGCCGACAGCGAGCAGGTCACGCTGTTCAACGACGCGGTGGCACGGCGAGACCTGGACAACACGGCCGTGCTCAACGGCAATGCCCTGTCCGGCGCGATCGGCAACATCGGCGTGAACATCGCCGCGGGCGTCGGCAACGCCCAGCACAACGGCCTGGCGATCGCCGTGGCTTCGTGCGGCACCTGCGACTGATGACGCGCGGGGGTGCGCGGCGGCGCGTACCCCCGTTTCCACCGCGTGCATCGGCACCTATCCGGGTCGGCCCCGAAGGGCCGGCCCGACCACAGACTCGGGGGAGTCGGGACACCATGGACACCAGGTTCCACATCGTGATTGCACCGTTGCTGGCGCTGGCCGTTCTGCTGGCGTGGACGCCGCAGGCGCGCGCGCAGACGGTGGTCGAGATCGGCCGCCTGGCCGGCCCGGCCACCCCGCCGGTGCGCAAGCAGATGCGTACGTTCCGCGACATGCGTTTCCGCGACCTGATGCCGCAGCGTTTCGACTTCAGCTGCGGGTCCGCCGCGTTGGGCACGCTGCTGCACTACGGCTATGGCATCGACACCAACGAGGCCAAGCTGATCACCGCGATGATGGAAGGCAACGACCCGCAGCAGGTCGTCAAGAACGGCTTCTCGATGCTCGACATGAAGAAGTACGTCGACGGCATCGGCATGCGCGGACATGGTTTCAGGATCGAGCCCGACGCGCTGTACCGGCTGCAGATGCCGGTGATCGCGCTGCTCGATCTCAAGGGCTACAAGCATTTCGTGGTGGTGAAGGGGGCGTCCGCCGGACGCGTCTTCGTCGCCGATCCCGCACTCGGCCATCGTGTGATGAACGAGGCGGATTTCGTTGCCGGCTGGAACGGCATCGTTCTGGCGGTCGTCGGTGATAAGCCGATGGACGCCGGCTCGTACCTGGTGAGCAGCAACAGTTCGAACGCGCTCGGGCGCCGCGTGGACGCGCTGGAGCGCGCGACCACGACGCCCCAGATCGTCGAACTCGGACTGGTCTACATGGACCTGTTCTGACCATGTGCTGCGTTCCGACCATGTACCGCATTCAAGAATCGAGGTCCCGATGAACCGACATACACTCCCCCGTGCCCTGTTCTCGGTCCTCGTGGCAGGCGCGGCTGCGGCACAGTCCGCAGCCGCCCTGCCCCCTTCTTCCCATACCCTCCCGCCGGTCAAGGCCTATGTGGTCGATGACGCGACGCTCGCCGGCCTTACCGGCACGTACATGGGCGCCAACATGCTGGTCGGCCTGCGCATCGACGTGACCTCGACGCTGCACAACGCCCACAGCGGCACGGCCCATGCCTCGGGCACGCTGCAGGTGCAGCGCAACGGGTCGGGTGGGTTCGACGTCGCGGTCGACACGCGCAGCGGCGCAGACCCCGGCGCGGGCGGCGGCCCGGCAGCCACCGGTGTGGTGGCCGGCGGCCGCGAGCTGCAGGTCAGCGGCATCGGCCAGGTCGCGCAGATCGCCGGCGACGGCAACGCCCTGTCCAACCTCACCGCGATCACCTTTGCACCGGCACTGCCCGGCACGGCAGGGTTCAACGGTCAGATGGGCAGCGAGGCCACGGCCGGCGAAATGACCGCGCGCATCACCTTCCTCGATCATGGCGTCAACCTGGACCTGTCGTCCCCGGGCGCCAGCATCGGCCAGTACCTGAGCCAGTCGCCCGGCGGTTCGGACGGGCGGATCATGCAGATCGGCCAGATCTTCGGCAACGACATCGCAGCCAGCAACCGCCTGCACCTGACGCTGCTGAGCGAGCGGATGTCCACGCAGATGGTCAACCAGCAGGGTGTCCAGCAGGCGTTGGCCGGGATGATCGGGCTCTAGCGTTCATCTAGACACCGCGAATACGCGGGGCCACGCACCCAGGGGACGCCGCACCATGCCTGCAAACCGCACTTCGCCGGTTGTCCGGCCGTTGATCCTCGCCATGGCCCTCGCGCTGGGCACCGCCCACGCCGCCGAGCCCGGCAGCGACAACGCCGAAGTGCACGCCCTGCTGCAGCAGCTGAGCCAGCGGCTGGAGCAGCAGGAGGCCGAAATCAAGCGTCTGCGCGGCCAGGTGCACGAACTCGAGATGTCCCAGCGCGGGCGTGGCCTGAGCGGCACGCCGGCCGCAGTGGAGCCCGCGGCGCAGGGCGCGGCCAACCAGGCATTCGGTGCCGCGCAGGTGGCGACCGTGCAGGACGCGCAGCAGGCACCCCCCGCCGACCCGGCCGCGCCACCGGCCCCCGCCGCCCAATCCAGCGAGCCGGTGCAGATCGGCGAAGCACGCCGGGAAGAGGATGAAGAGCGGCGCGAACAGGAGCGCGCACTGGTCGTCACCGAACACGCGCCGTTGTTCGAGCGCAAGTTCACCTTCGACTCCGGCCTGAGCTACAGCTATTACGACCGCCGCTTGCTGGTCCTGCAGGGGTTCCTCGCACTGGACGCGATCTTCCTGGGCACGCTCAACCTGGACCAGACCAAGTCGACCGTGCTGACGATGGACTTCACCGGTCGTTACGGCCTTACCGACCGGCTCAGCATCGAAGCCACCGTGCCCTACGTCTACCGCGACACGCGCTTCGTCAGCGGCGGCGCCGGCGGCGCATCGACCGAAGTCAGCGAGGTGCAGCTCAGCTCGAGCGGCATCGGCGATGCCAGTGTGGCCGCGTACTTCCAGGTGGTGAAGGAATCGCAGCGATGGCCCGACATCGTCACCAGCCTGCGCGTGCGGGGCCCGTCGGGCCGCCATCCGTTCGGCCTGAAGCTGATCCAGGCCGACGGCGACAACAACAACCTCAACGTGCCGGAGAACCTGCCCACCGGCACCGGCATCTGGAGCGTGACCGGCAACGTGTCGGCGCTGCGCACCTACGACCCGGTGATCCTGTTCGGCAACCTCGGGTACACGTGGAACATCGAGGAGGAGTTCGACGACATTTCGCCGGTGCTCGACCAGGTCTCGCCGGCCAGCGTCTCGCTGGGCAATGTCATCCAGGTCAGCGGCGGCCTGGCGATCGCGCTCAACGACCGCGCAGCGGTCAGTTTCAGTGTCGCCTCCGCCCTGGCCGCGAGCACGTACACGCAGGCGCCCGGCAGCGAGAAGTTCCGGGTCCCGGGCAGCTCCACCAACGCCACCACCCTCAACATCGGTGCCACCTACGCGATGCCCTCGGGGTGGACGGTCAACGGCCAGATGGCCGCGGGCCTGACGGATGACTCACCGAACTTCGTGTTCGGCCTGCGGGCGTCGAGGTCGTTCTGAGGCGGTGATGCCGCGGCGGGCACACGTGCCCGCGTCCGCAGGATGGGTGGAGCGCAGCACTGTCCGGCGCTGCATGCGCGCGGACGCGAGGGCCGGGAAGTCACGGCCCGTACCACCTGCCTGTCGCGTCAGGCCACGCTGACCGTGCCGCCGGAATCAGGCTCGTGCTCGCGCAGCCCGTGGCGGCCCATCAGCCGGTACAGCGTCACGCGCGACACGCCCAGCTCGCGTGCGGTGTCCACCAGGCGGCCGCGGTTGCGTTGCAGGGCGCGCTCGATCGCCTCGCGGGTCGCCGCATCGCGAACCTCCTCCAGCGTGGGCGGCGGGCCGCTGTCGGCACCGTCGATGTGCAGGTCCGCGGCGGTGATGAAACGGCCCTCGGCCATCACCACGGCCTGGCGCACGCGGTTGATCAGTTCGCGCACGTTGCCCGGCCAGGCATGCGTGTGCAGCGCGTGGCGCGCGCACGGGGCGAAGCCCTTGAGCGCGCGCTGGCCCTCCTGCGAATAGCGCTTGAGCGCATGCTCGGCCAGGCGGTCGATGTCGCTGCCGCGCTCGCGCAGCGGCGGCTGGTGCAGGCGCAGCACGCACAGGCGGTGGAACAGGTCGGCGCGGAATGCGCCCTTGGCCACCGCGCCCTCGAGGTCGTGGTGCGTGGCGGAGATGATCCGCACGTCCACGCGGATCTGTTCGTGCCCGCCAAGGCGCTCGAAGCTGCCTTCCTGCAGGAAGCGCAGCAGCGAGGCCTGGCTTTCCAGCGGCAGGTCGCCGATCTCGTCGAGGAACAGCGTGCCGCCGTTGGCCATCTCGAACCGGCCGAGCTTGCGTGCCTGCGCGCCGGTGAAGGCGCCCCGCTCGTAGCCGAACAGCTCCGACTGCACCAGGTTGTGCGGGATCGCGCCGCAGTTGATCGCGACGAACGGGTTGGCATGCCGGCGCGAGTGCCTGTGCATCGCCATCGCGGCCAGCTCCTTGCCGGTGCCGGTCTCGCCGGCGATGAACACCGGGGCTTCGGTCATTGCCGCCTTGCGCAGCGTGCGGAACAGCGCCTGCATCGCCGGGCTGTCGCCGATCATGTCGTCGAAGCCGGCCTGCGATACCGCCACGCCGCGCTCGCAGGCCAGCGTGGCCATCCCATGGGCGTGGCCGATCACGGTGTTGAGCACCGCCTCCGGGCAGGGCAGCGTGACATAGTCATAGCAGTAGTCGCGGATCAGGCGGCGGACGGGCGGGTCGTCCAGCTGCGCGGCGTCCACGCCGGCCACCCAGCCGGCGTTGGTGGCCGAAAGCGCCGGTCCGTACTCGGCCAGGTCGTGGTGGCTGAAGCCCTCGCGCAGGTCCAAAAGCGCCGCGAACGGCCGACGCGGATCCGCGCTGCAGCAGGCGCAGCACGCTGCGCGCGTCCGGCGCGCGGCGCAGGTTCCAGCCCAGCGCCTGCAGCCCGCCCAGCGCGAGCACGCGGCCGGCGGTGCCGGCGGTGGCGTAGATCAGTTCGCGCCCGTGCGGCCCGCTCCCGTGCGGAGCGGTGCCGTCGGTGTCGGTATCCGGTTGCCTGGCCATCTCCCCTCCTCACCCGTCGAGGCGACTGCGTCGGGCCTCGGGGCAGAGTGTTCAACGCGGGGCGTGGCGATTTGCGGTCACCGGCGTGACAGCGGCCCCGGCAGTTTGCCGGCCGGGGTGGATACGGGCGTCCGGTCAGACGTCGGTGCCGGCCCGGTCGTGGCGCAGGTGGTACCGCACCGCGGCTTCCACCTCGCGGCGGCTGACCCAGGAACACCGGCACGCGCTGGTGCAGGCCGTCGGGCTGCACGTCCAGCATGCGCTGGCGGCCGGTGCTGGCCGCGCCGCCGGCCTGCTCGACCAGCAGGCTCATCGGGTTGGCCTCGTACATCAGCCGCAGCTTGCCGCCCTTGCGCCGCGCACTTGCGGTCCAGCGGGTAGCTGAAGATGCCGCCGCGGGTCAGGATGCGGTGCACGTCGGCGACCATGCGTGGCCACCCAGCGCATGTTGAAGTCCTTGCCGCGCGGGCCTTCCTTGCCGGCCAGCAGGTCGCCGACGTAGGCCTGCATCGGCGGCTCCCAGAAGCGCTGGTTGGACATGTTGACCGCGAACTCCTTGGTTTCCTCCGGGATGCGCATGTCGCGCGTGGTCAGCACGAAGCCGCCGACCTCGCGGTCCAGGGTGAAGGCGTGGGTGCCGTGGCCGACGGTCAGCACCAGCATCGTGCTCGGGCCGTAGGTGCATGTAGCCGGCGCAGACCTGCGCGCGTGCCCGGCTGCAGGAAATGCTCGTCGCCCGGCGTGGTCACGCCGTCCGGGCAGCGCAGCACCGAGAAGATGGTGCCGACCGAGATGTTCACGTCGATGTTGGAGCTGCCGTCGAGCGGATCGAACAGCAGCAGGTAGTTGCCGCGCGGGTAGGCGTCGGGGATCGGCTGGCTGTGGTCCATCTCCTCCGACGCCAGCCCGGCGAGGTGGCCGCCCCAGGCGTTGGCTTCCAGCAGGATCTCGTTGGCGAGCACGTCGAGCTTCTTCTGCGCCTCGCCCTGCATGTTGATGCTGGCCTCGCTCAGCGCCGGCATCGCCCAGCACGCCGCCCAGCGCGCCCTTGCCGACCGCGATGGAGATGCGTCTTGCAGGCGCGCGCGACCACCTCGATCAGCAGGCGCAGGTCGGCGTTGATGTGGCCGGCGCGCTGCTCCTCGATCAGGAACCGGGTGAGGGACACGGGCGAGGCAGGGCTGGGCATGGGCGGTCGGGCTGCGGGCGGCGATGGGGCCGCCATTGTCGCCGAAGGGCCGAGATGGGCGCTAACGGGGTGAGCAGCGCAGGCCGTGCCGTGTCGATGGCGTCCCCGCGTGGAAGAACGACCGGCGTGATACGCGACACATCCGGCAACGCAGTTTCATCGACTGGCCCGGGACGTTCCTCGCCGTGGGAACGGGGGCATTACGCCGCCAGGTCGGGCGCCAGCCGGCTCATACGTCGGCGCGCAACGGCGGCCAGTGTCTCGCGCGCCATGGCCAGCATCCGCAACGGGGCCCCGGGCTCGGCCGAGTCGACCACGCGCTTGGCCGCATCCACCGCATCGAACGCCGCCGAACCCGGGTCCCCGCCCAGCATCACCCGCAGGCTTCGCAGGTGCCCATCCAGCCGGCGCTCCAGCAGCGGCTCAAGGCCCTTTCCCGCGCACCGTACGGCCTCGTCAAACGTGGCCTGGGCGTGTTCGATTTCCTGGCGGAGCTCGTCGGCGGTGACGTTCATGCGGCGAAGATGGATCACGGGCGTCGCAGGCAATGAGAAGGCTGCGCATGGTGACGATGCAGTCGTGACCGGACGGTGTAAGGCCCGCGACGGTGCCGTGACGGCCTGCTGCGTTGGCGAATCCTTCCGGTACGCGCGCTGATGCGTCAGACGTCGCCGTCGGTGGCCCAGCCCTCGCCGGTGCCGCGATGTGAACACGCGGTCGCTGTCCAGCACGTTGCCGGCCGGGATCGACTCCTGCGCGCGCCAGCCGCGCGTAGATCGGGGTGAAGTCCGGGCGCGGTCGCGTCGATCAGCTGCTCGAAGCTGTCGATGACGAAGTAGGTCTTCTGGTAGGTGTCGATGCGGTAGCGCGTGCGCATGACCCGCTCCAGGTCGAAGCCGATGCGGTTGGGCGCGTCGCGATTCCAGGCAGTGGATCGACTCGCCCTTGCGACGACACGATGCCGCTGCCGTAGATGCGCAGGCCGTCGGGCTGGCGGATCAGGCCGAACTCCACCGTGTACCAGTACAGGCGCGTCAGGTTGAGCCAGCGCCTCCGGGCCGATGCCGTGCGCCTTGACGCCGCCGCGGCCGTAGGCCTGCATGTAGTCGGCGAACACCGGGTTCATCAGCAGCGGCACGTGGCCGAACAGGTCGTGGAACAGGTCGGGCTCGGCGATGTAGTCGATCTGGTCGGGGCGGCGGATCCACCAGGTCACCGGGAAGCGGCGGTTGGCCAGGTGGTCGAAGAAGTCCAGCTCCGGCAGCAGGCCTTCCACGCCGATCAGGGTCCAGCCGGTGGCCGCGCCGCAGCACTTCGTTGAGCTCGGCGAACTTCGGGATCGCGGTCGGGCGTCATGCCCATCGCGTCCTGCGCGCGCAGGAACTCGTCGCAGGCGCGGCCCACGCAGCATCTCGCGCTGGCGCTGCGAACAGCGTGCGCCCAGGTGGCGTGGTCGCTCGGCGCTGTAGTCGTCCCACGGCTGCTCGACGACGCCGGTGGTGTAGACCGGCACGTAGCCCTTGTCGGTCTGCTGGTGTCTCGACGCGGCGGGGCGTGGCGTTCATGGCGGTCTCCGTACCGGGTGGGTGGCAGCCCAGACGTTAGCGCCGGAGCCGCGCAACGGGGTTGCGTTGTTGCGCGCAAGGCGGCCGTCGGCGCAATATTCGTTGCGTCGAATCGCAGATTCAGGCAACAAATGACGCGAATCGCGTCGCCTCGACCGCATCGACCTGCGCCTGCTGGCGCTCCTGCAGCGGGACGGCCGCGCCACCAACGCCGAGCTGGCCGAGCAGGTGAACCTGTCGCCCTCGGCCTGCCTGCGCCGGGTGCAGCGGCTGGAGCGCGACGGCGTGATCGCCGGCTACGCGCGCCGAGGTCGATCCCGAGCGCGTCGGCCTGGGCCTGCAGGCCTTCGTGCGCGTGCAGCTGGAGAAGCACGACGCCGACGCGATCGGCCGCTTCGTCGACGCGCGTCGACGCGCTGGGACGAAGTGGTCGCCTGCCACGCGCTGACCGGCGACATGGACTACCTGCTGCACGTCGTGGTGCAGGACCTGGACCACTTCTCGCGCTTCCTGCTCGACCGCCTGCTCAACGCCAGCCGGCGTGGCCGACGTCAATTCCAGCTTCGTGCTGCGCACGGTGAAGGCGTTCGGCGGGGTGCCGGTGGGGTCGCGGGAGGGAGGGTGAGGGCCGAGAGATCCCGGCCGTGTTCTTACGCCGTCATTCCCGCTTCGAGGGAATGACGGAGTGGCAGTCCGCCGCGCGGGGCGCGACGTAAAACCCGTCAGTCGTCGGCGCAGTCCTTCCCGAACGGATTGATCGCGCCCATCCAGCCCTTCTCGCACGCCGGCTCCGGCGCTTTGGGCACGGGCTTGGGCGCCAGCGCGGCCACCCGGCGCGCACGCTCGGCCGCCAGGTCCTTCCTGATCTGCGGCATCGCGGCCAGTGCGGCGCGCTCGCCGGCCAGAATCGCGGCGTTGCGCTGCGCGAAATCGGCCGGACCGATGTCGTTGACCGCGGCCGGATCACGACGTCCGCGCGCGCCAGCTCCTGCCGGCCCAGCGTCTGGCCCATGATCGCGATGGACTGGTTGACCACGCCCAGCAGGCTGCGTCGGGCGTGGCGCCGCTGGCCTTGGTGGAGATGTCCACCGCGATCACGAATTCGGCGCCCAGCTGGCGCGCCGCATCGACCGGCACCGGACTGACCACGCCGCCATCGACGAAGCTGCGCTGCCCGATCCGCACCGGCTCGAACACGCCCGGCACCGCGCTGGAGGCGCGCACCGCCTGGCCGGTGTTGCCGCGCACGAACACCGTGCGCTCGCCGGTTTCCAGCCACGTGGTACGGCCGCGAACGGCTTCGACAGCGACTGGATCGGCCGGTTGCCGACCAGCGCGTTGACGTAGTCCTGCAGCGCCTGGCCCTGCACCAGCCCGCCGGAGAACAGGCCGCATGTCGCGGATGCTGGACTCGTCCAGCGCGCACGGCTTTTTCCTGCAGCGCGAAGGGGTCCATGCCGCTGGCATACAGCGCGCCGACCACGCTGCCGGCGCTGGTGCCGCTGACCACGTGCGGGGTGATGCCGTTGGCCTCCAGCATCTTGATCACGCCGATGTGCGCGAACCCCTTGGCCGCGCCGCCGCCCAGCGCCAGGCCGATGCGCACCGGCTTGGGTGTCGGCGCTGGCGTGACGGCGACCGGTGCCGGAGTGGGCGAGGGACGCACCGCCTCGCCACCGCCGCAGGCGGCCAGCAGAAGGGCGAGCACGCAGGGCGGCGCAAGGCGCAGGTGGCGCGAAACTGTCATGGGACGATCCGTGAACAAAGCGCGCGGAGGATAGCCGGTACCGGCCGAACGGCGTCCCACCGGGCGTGCGGGGTGGAGTGGCCGATCAGTACGGCCGCTGGCCATGCCGCTCGGGTGCATGAGTGTCCATCAGTGTTGACCACCCGCTCGGGCTCGTCATTCCCGTGCAGGCGGGAACCCGGTGTCGTTGCCTTGACCTGCAACGTGGTCGATAGCACAAGAGCCAAGTCCCTCAGTTCCCGCCTTCGCGGGAATGACGGCAAGGATCTCGCCGGCGCGGGGAGGGCCAGGGACCGTCGAGAAGCAGTTGCCGAATGCGTCAGGGATGACAGCCTTTCCCGAATCCCGAATCCCGAATCCCGAATCCCGAATCCCGAATCCCGAATCCCGAATCCCGAATCCCGAATCCCGAATCCCGAATCCCGAATCCCGAATCCCGAATCCCGAATCCCTAGAACCGGTTATCCCCACCCAGCACGCGCCCCAGCCCGCCCAGCACCGAACCTTCGCCGCGATCCTGCCGCCGCCCTGCGGTGCGGCCGCGAGCATGCGGCCGGCCAGGCGCGAGAACGGCAGCGACTGCATCCAGACCTTGCCCGGGCCGGTCAGCGTGGCGAGGAACACGCCCTCGCCGCCGAACAGCATGCTCTTGATGCCGCCGACCGCGCGCACGTCGAAGTCTGACGCGTGGCGTGGAAGGCGACGACGCAGCCGGTGTCGACGTCGAGTCGCTCGCCGGCGCGCGAGCTCGCGCTCGACCACGGTGCCGCCGGCGTGCACGAACACCCAGCCGTCGCCTTCGAGCTTCTGCATGATGAAGCCCTCGCCGCCGAACAGGCCGGTCAGGATCTTGCGCTGGAAGTGGATGCCGATCGACACGCCGCGTGCGCCGGCCAGGAAGCTGTCCTTCTGGCAGATCAGGCGTGCCGCCGATGCTCGGCCAGCTTCATCGGCAGGATCGTGCCCGGGTACGGGCGCGGCGAACGCGACGCGCGCCTTGCCGCTGCCGGTGTGCGTGAACACGTGGTGAACAGGCTCTCGCCGGTGATCACGCGCTTGCCGGCGCGACAGCAGCTTGTCCATGAAGCCGCCGCCCTGGCCGCTGTGGCGCCGTCGCCGAACACCGTGTCCATCTGCACGCGGCGTCCTTGCACATCAGCGCGCCGGCCTCGGCGACCGCGCTTTCGCCCGGATCCAGCTCGATCTCGACGAACTGCATGTCGTTGCCGACGATGCGGTAGTCGATCTCGTCGCTGCGGCTGGCCGTGCCGGTCGGCACCGGCGGCAGGTGTGGCGGCGGACCCGCAGGCGCGACGTCCAGTTCGGCGACCGAACGCACCGGCATCCAGTCGACGAAGCCCTCGCGCCAGCAGCGCGCATCGGGGTGGCGGCGGGCGTGGTCGCGCGCCGCAGCGTCGTCCAGTGGACCGATGCGGCTGGCATCGCTGCCGGAATGGAAATACCACTGGTGCATGGCGACGGTCCTGGCTCGGTCGGGGTGCGCAGGGATACCACGCGCCTTGCGCTGCCGCCATGGCCGGGAGGTCACGGTGGCGGCGGCGGTTCCCGCGTCGCTGGCGGCGCGAAGCGGCCGCCGAAGAAGTCGCCTTTGCGCCAGGCCGGCGGGCGTGGTGAATGGGCCACCGAAGCCGCGGTGCGGGCAACCAGCGCGGCCAGGCGCGCGGCATCGTTCCAGGCGATCGGCCGGTCGGCCTCGTCGCCGGGGCGGTGGTAGCGCTCGCGCATGAACGTCGCGGTGGCGGCGGCCGGCTCGTCATTGCGATGCAACGGGTCCGTGCCGCCCATCAGGTACAGCGCGGGCACGCCGCGACGCACGAGCGCGAACTGGTCGCTGCGCACGAACGCGCCCTGCGCGGGCATCGGGTCGCGCGTCAATGCCACACCCAGTGCATCGGCCGCCTCGCGCAGGTGGCGGCCCAGTTCCGAGCGGTCGGCGCCGGCCACCCCGACGTCGCGCGTCGGCACCAGCAGCAGGGGCATGTCGAGATTGAGGTTGGCGATGAGCGGATCGTCGCTGGCCGCCTGTGCGAACGCCTCCGCGCCGAGCAGGCCCTGTTCCTCGCCGGTGAGCGCCACGAACAGCGTGTCGCGCGTCGGCGCCGGGGCGGCCGTCATCCGGCGCGCGGCGTCCAGCATGACCGCGACGCCGAGCGCGTTGTCGACGGCGCCGTTATAGACCCGGTCGACGCCGCCGGAGGCGACGCCAAGGTGATCGAGATGGGCGGTGATCACGACCTGTCCCATGCCGTGCGGGCCGTGGCCTGGCAGCCGGCCCACCACGTTGGCCGATTCGACCGCCTGCACGCGCGATGCGGTGGCCAGATCCAGTCGGCCCGGCAGCGCGAACGTCGGCGACGGCCCTGCATCGGACGCCGCGGCGAGTTGTGCGACGGTGCGGCCGCTATCGGCCAGCACCGCGTCGCCCGCGTCGGCACGCACATGCAGCACGGCGCGCAGCGATGTCCGCGGCGCATCCGCCAGGCGCATGGCCGGCCGGGCCAGCACGTCGGCCAGGCGTGACCACGGCAGCGCCGCCTCGTCGGCCGGCGTGCGCAGGAACACCGCCACCACCGCGCCCCGCGTCGCGAGTTCGTCCAGCTTGGTCGCGCTTGCGCCGAAGTACGCGCGCAGGTCCGGCTCCAGCCGCGAAGGCGCACCGGACAGCAGCAGCACCGCCTTGCCGCGCAGGTCGAGGCCGGCGAAATCATCAACGCCCCGTTCCGGTGCATGCACGCCATGGCCGGCGAACACGACAGGCACGTGCTCCAGCACGACGCGGGAGTCGAATCCGGCCGGCGCCAGCACGTCACGCCCGGCCTGCAGCGCCACCACACTCGCGCCGGTGCGCACGGTCAGCGCAGTGGCATCGGGGACCGACGTGGCCTGCAGCAAGCGGACGCGCTGCAGCCAGCCCACGTCCCCGGCGGGTTCCAGCCCGATCCGCTGCATGCGCACCGCCACGTAGCGCGCGGCGCGGTCGAAGCCGGGCGTGCCGGTCAGGCGGCCCTGCATGGCGTCGTCGGCCAGCACCTGCACATCGGCCCGGATGCGGGCCGCGGAGGCCGAGACGGGCTTGTCGTTGCGATCCGCCGAGCAGGCGACCAAGAGGATCGTCGTCAGGAACGCCGTGGCGAGTGGGGTCAGTGTCCGCATGCAGGGAACGTGGCGAAGGGAGCACGGCACGCTAGCACCCATCAGGATCGACCACCGCGCCACTCAATCGTGCGAGTCGCGGACCCGTCCATCCCGCGGCTTGAACTTCAATACCGTCCCGCGCGGTTCCTCCGACCGCTTCCAGATCACCGGCACATCGGAGGGCGAGGGCGGCTCCAGCGCATCGCGACCGGCCTGGGCCTGGATATCCACGCCGTCGTCCTCGTCCTCCCAGCTGTAACGCGCGCGCGGCGCCTGCGGGTCGCGGCGGCGGAACAGCCATGCCGCCAACACGCCACCGATCGCGCCGCCCAGATGCGATTGCCACGACACGCCCGCCTCGCGCGGCAGCACCGTCAGCAGCATGCCGCCGTAGAGCAGGAACGCGATCATCGCCGCCGCGATCGGCCGGGCGGTCGCGGCGCAGCAGGCCCAGCACGAACACCAGGAACATCAGCCCGTGGGTCACGCCGCTGGCGCCCAGGTGTCGCGATGCCGGCCTCGCCCAGCCACCACGCGCCCAGGCCCGAGCCCAGCCACATCAGTGGCAGCGCCCACGGCGTGGCGCGCGGGTACAGGCCGCCGGCCAGCGTGCCCAGCATCAGCAGCGCGATGGCATTGGTCGCCACGTGTTCGATCGAGCCGTGCAGCAGCGGCGCGGCCAGCACGCCCAGCAGGCCGTCGATCGACCCGGGTCGCACCGCCCACGTGCCCAGGTCGAAGCCGCCCTGCGCGCTGAACACCGCGAACACCAGCAGCACGGCCAGCAGGCTCAGGTTGAGCGCGCGCACCCAGCGGCGCCGGTCGTGCGCGCGCTGGGCCTTGGGGTCGACGGGTTCGGCTTCGGGCGGGCAGGTGCATGGCCCCTGTGTGGCGGCGCGGGCGGGGATTGCAAGGATCGGAGGCATTTGCTCCTCCCCCTGCACGGCAGGGGGAGCACGAAAGAGCGCGCAGCCTGGCCGCGTAGAATGGCGCGATGAACCAGCCCGTCGATGTCATCCCCACCGTCCGCCTCAAGAACGCCTGGAACTCCAGCCATCCGTGGATCTTCCAGAGACTGGTCGAGAAGCCCGCGCAGCAGCCCAAGCCCGGCAGCATCGTCGACGTGGTCGGCGTGGACGGCGAGTGGATCGGCCGCGGCTTCTACAACGGCCATTCGCGCATCGCCGTGCGCATGCTGGAGACCGACCCCGACGTGCGGTCGATGCCGGCTGGTTCTCGCGCAAGATCGCCGAGGCCGTGTCGCTGCGCCGCGAGGTGCTCAAGCTCGACGCCGTCAGCGACGCCTGGCGCGTGGTGCACAGCGAGGGCGACGGCCATCAGCGGCCTGGTGGTCGACCGCTACGACGACCTGCTGGTGGTCGAGTTCTTCAGCGCCGGCATGTTCCGCCACCGCGAATGGATCTACGAGGCGCTGCGCGAGCAGTTCCCCGGCTGCCGCTTCTACAGCTTCGCCGACGAGCACGTGCAGAAGCAGGAGAGCTTCGACTTCCGCGGCACGCGAGCCGCCGCAGCCGGCGGTCATCACCGAGCACGGCGTGAAGTTCCGCGCCGACCCCGCCGGCGCGCACAAGACCGGCTTCTTCGCCGACCAGCGCGAGAACCGCGAGTGGCTGTGCGCAGCAGGTCGACGGCAAGCGCGTGCTCGACCTGTGCTGCAACACCGGCGGCTTCGCCGTGTACGCGGCGGTGCGCGGCGCGAACGAGGTGGTCGGCGTCGACATCGACGAGGACGTGCATCGAGATCGCCAAGGGCAACGCCAAGCTCAACGACGTGCGCCCGCGCTTCGTGCAGGCCGACATCTTTCCCGTGGCTGCGCGATGCCGGCCAACGCCGGCGAGCAGTTCGACGTGGTGATCCTCGACCCGGCCAAGATGACCCGCGACCGCGAGCAGGTGATCCCGGCGCTGAAGAAGTACCTCGACATGAACAAGCTGGCGCTGGGCGTGGTGAAGCCCGGCGGCCTGTTCGCCACGTTCTCCTGCACCGGCCTGGTCAGCGAGGAGCAGTTCCTCGACATGCTGCGCCGCGCCGCGTTCTACGCCGGCCGCACCGTGCAGGTGCTGAAGGTCGTCCGGCGCCGGCGCCGACCATCCGTTCCTGGCGCAGGTGCAGGAATCGCGCTACCTGAAGGCGGTGTTCTGCCGCGTGCTGGATTGAGGTCGGGCGGGTGATGGCGGGTTGATAACCCGCCCTGCGCATGGCGGGACGATGTCCGATCGCGGCTGAAGCCGCTCCTGCAGGTGTCTCCGGTCGCCCCATGCCGGGAACCCGGTACGCATCGCAGCCCCTGCGACCGCCGCCGCTACACTGGCGCGATGACCGATTCCCCGCTTGTCCTGTTCCTGCTCATCACGATGTCGCTGGCCAGCCTGGCCTCCGTCGGACTGCTGGTCATCCTGCTGCGCCGACGTCCCGACGCCGCGCTGCAGGACCATCGCGACCGCCTCGAGGCCGCCCTTCGCGAGGAGCAGCGCGAAGGCCGCGCCGAGCTGCGCCAGCAGCTCGACAGCCTCGGTACCCAGCAGGCGGCGCGCATCGACGGTTTCGGCGGCAAGCTGGTCGACCTCACCGAGCGCACCGACCGGCGGCTGGACGAGTTCCGCATCGCGGTGGCCGAGGACGCGCGCAAGGCACGCAGCGAGGGCGCCGAGCAACAGCAACGCTTCGCCGATGCGCTCGGCCAGCGTCTGTCCGAACTCACCCAGCGCAACGAGCAGCGCATCGGCGAAATGCGCACCACGCTGGAGCAGCAACTGCAGAAGCTGCAGGCCGACAACGCCAGCAAGCTCGAGCAGATGCGCGCCACCGTCGACGAGAAGCTGCAGAGCACCTTGGAGACGCGGCTGGGCGAGTCGTTCCGGCTGGTGTCCGAGCGCCTGGAGCAGGTGCAGCGCGGGCTGGGCGAGATGCAGCAGCTGGCCACCGGCGTGGGCGACCTCAAGCGCGTGCTGACCAACGTCAAGGACCGCGGCGGCTGGGGCGAGGTGCAGCTGGAGAACATCCTGGAGCAGACGCTGACGATGGAGCAGTACGGCCGCGGCGTGCGGGTGAAGCCCGACAGCGCGGAGACGGTGGACTTCGCCATCCGTCTGCCCGGTCGGCGCGACGACGAGACGCCGGTATGGCTGCCGATGGACGCCAAGTTCCCGCGCGAGGACTACGAGCGCCTGCTCGATGCGCAGGAGAAGGGCGACATCGACGCAGTCAAGAGTTCCGGCGCTCAGCTCGAGCGGGCGATCCGGGTGCAGGCCAAATCAATCAGCGACAAGTACGTGTGCCCACCGCACACCACCGATTTCGCGGTGATGTTCCTGCCGACTGAAGGCCTGTACGCCGAAGTGATCCGCCGCGCTGGCCTCGTGGATCTGCTGCAGCGCGAGCATCGCGTGGTTCTGGCCGGGCCAACCACCGTCACCGCGCTGCTCAACAGCCTGCAGATGGGCTTCCGCACGCTGGCTATCGAGCAGCGGTCCAGCGAGGTCTGGAAGGTGCTGGGCGCGGTGAAGAGCGAGTTTGGCAAGTTCGCCGGAATCCTCGAAAAGGCCGAGAAGCAGATCAGCACTGTCGGCAAGAGCCTTGGCGAGGCCAGCCGCAAGACTCGCACGATCGAACGCAGGCTGCGCGGCGTGGAGCAGCTGCCCAGCGACGAGAGCCGGCAGCTGCTGGGCACCTCGCTGGACGATGGCGATACCGAGGTCGACGAGGTCGTCTGACCGCGCCGGCATGCGAGCCGTTCGAGGCGGGCCTCAGTTCCCGCCCCCCAGCGGGGTTACCGGGATCGCATCCACCGGAACGGTCGGGTTGTACTCCTCGCGCAGGTAGTCGGGCAGGTCGTCGCCGGCCTCGCGGTCCAGGCGGTCGCCGAAGATCTGGTAGTTGCGCCGCTGCAGCCAGGCGTCCCGGACCAGGGCGTAGTCGTCTTCCGCGCCCTCGCGCAGGCTGTCGGTGGACAGCAGCTGGGTGCGCACGTCCACCAGCTGCAGGCCCTGCAGCGGGATGCGGGTCTGTTCGTCGCCGATCTGGCGCAGCGGGCTGAGCGGCGCGTCGCCGACCATGCCCAGCACATCGCGCACCGTGCGTGGTCCGAACAGTGGAAGCTCCACGTAGCGCGACCGCTCCCAGCCCCAGACGCCCAGGGTCTGGCCGAAGTCCTCGCTGCGGTTGGGCAGCTGCGCATCGCTGGCGGGGTCGAAGATGCCGCCGATGCCCAGCGTGGTGTTGAGCGCAAACCGGCCCAGCGACTGCGCGGCCTGCCTGGGCTTGCCCTGCAGGAGCGCGTTCACCGCCGACAGCGGCTGGCCGAGGTTGTTGAAGAAGTTGCTCACGCCCAGGCGCACCGGACGCGGCGCGATCTCGACGTAGGCGCGGGCCAGCGGCCGGGCGAGGTTGCGGTCCACCGCGTTGTTGAAGCGGTGCATCTGCCGGTTGTAGCGCTCCCAGGGGTCGTAGCTGCGCGGAAGCTCGGCCGGTGCGGGCAGGGTCGGGTCGGCGACCGGGTCGTAGCCGCCGTAGAGCGAATCGAAGTCGCGCTCGGCCTGGGTGCGCGGGTCTTCCGTCGCCGTGTCGACGTCCGTCGCCTCATCCACCGGGGCCGGCGGTGCGGGGGAATCGTCCCGTCGTCCGTCCTCGATCTGGCGGACGCAAAACGCGAAAGCGCCTTCTTCCCCGGCGCGCTCTTCCATGCATCGGTCGAATTCGATGCGCTGCTCCGCCGACAGCGGCCGCCCCACCACCTGCGCCATCGCGCCGGTGGTCGTCAGCAGCAGACTCGTCAACAGAAGCGTGGAGAGGAGGGTTGCGTGGGGGCGCATGCCGGGCAGTGTACGGAGGTGGGCGAAGGAGAAGGCCATGCCGGAGCATCGCCCGGCCCGGAACGGTGTGTTGAGCCGGGGCCCGCGTCTCAGCCGTTGAAAGCCAGCGCGTCGTCCAGCCGGTACGCGGTGCGCAGCTCGGCCAGGCCGACGGGTGCGCCGATCACGTCCACGCCATCGCAGCGTCCGGCCAACTCCGCCAGCAGCGCCAGGCCCGCGCTGTCGATCCCTTCCACCGCGCGCAGGTCGAACGTGCCGACGTCGCCGCCGAGGACCGGTTGTGCCTGTTTCCACAGCGGCGCGCACGCCTCACGCGACAACGCGCCGGTGAACACCAGCGCGTTGCCGTTGCGGACCACGGTGGCCGTGGGCGCGCCCACTCAGTTGGCGCTGGCGTTGAGCTTGCCGGCCTTGAGCTCGGCGGCGACCTGCGCGATCGACTTCTGCCGCAGCGGCGTGTCGAACTGGTTGCGGAAGGTCTGCACGAAGCTCACGCCCTCCACCATCACGTCGAACACCTGCCAGTTGCTGCCGGTCTTGCGCATCAGGTAATCGACCGGGATCGGCTCGCCGCCCTGGCGCAGCATCTCGGTGGACACGCGCACCACCGCGCCGCCGCGCAGCGGGGTTTCGGACTTCACCCGCACCTGCAGGCGCGTGTTGAAGTCCAGCAACGAGGAGCCGTACCGCTGCATCAGGTTGTCGGCCAGCGCATCGGCGAACAGCTTGACGTCGGCGTCGGACGCGCCACGGCCGTGCGTGCCCAGCACCAGGCGGGCGGCGTAGTCACGGTCGAACATCTGGTTGAACTCGCCCGACACGAACTGGCTCAGCGCGGCGCGGTTGCGGGTGAACTCGGCACGGCGCGACTCCAGCGTGCTCAGGATGCGGGTGCTGTTGTCCAGCACCAGCTTGCTCGGCGAGCCGGCCTGGCGCGTCTGTGCCGCCTGGTTGGCGGCGGCCTGCTGGGCGAGGACGGGCGTGGCGGCCAGCAGCGTGCTGGCGATCACGAGGGCAATGGCGGTGTGCTTCATGCGGTGTGCTCCTGGGGGAGGGGCGGGCCTTCGCCGCGCGAGGATCGGGGATGCGGATCCCGGGATCCGCTGTTGCAGGTGTTATTGCAGGTAGGGCGGCAGGTCGTCGTCGGCCCCGTCGGTGGCGGGCGCGGACGGACCGGCCGCGGCGTCGTCTCCGGCGGCATTGTCCGCACCGCCGCTGAACATGTACTTGCCGACCAGTTGCATGAGGTCCACCGACGGCTGGGTCAGGAAGATCTCGTCGCCGTCCTTGAGCGGGTCGGGGTCGCCGCCCGGCGCCAGGCCGACGTAGCTCTCGCCCAGCAGGCCGCTGGTGAGGATGGCGGCGCTGGTGTCGGCCGGCAGGTCGGAATAGCGGCGGTCGATGGCCAGCGTCACCACCGAATCGAGCTTGACCGGGTCCAGCGTGATGTCGCGCACCTGGCCGATCGTCACGCCGCCGACCTTGACCGGCGCGTTGGCGCGCAGCGGGCCCAGGTTGGTGAAGCGCGCGGTGACCTCGTAGCGGTCGCCGCCGAAGCCGAAGTTGCCGTTGGTGGAGGCGATCGCCAGCACCAGCAGAGACGCCAGCGCCAGCAACAGGAAGGCACCGACGGCGAATTCGATGCGGGGGGCTCGGGAGGACATGGAGGTCACCTCAACCCGCCATTGGGCGGGTGTTGCATTGGGAAGTCCGCACAGGGACGTGCGGGGTTTTGCGAAGGACTCGCATCAACGAAACAGCAGCGCCGACATCACGAAATTGAACATCAGCACCAGCAGCGAGGCATTGACCACCGCCTTGGTGGTGGCGACCGACGTGCCCTCGATGGTCGGCTCGGCGTGGAAACCGACGTAAGCCGCGACCAGCGCCGCCACCGCGCCGAACACCGCCGCCTTGGCGAAGGCCATCGCGAAATCCTTGCCGAAGTCGACGCTGTCCTTGAGCACCTGCCAGAACACGCCCGACTCCACGCCGATCACGTGCACGGCCTCGAAGTAGCTGGCGCTGATCGCCAGGCTGCAGAAGAACGCCGTCAGCAGCGGCACGCACAGCACCGCCGCCCAGAAGCGTGGTGCGACTGCCTTGCCGACCGGGTCGATCGCCATCAGTCCAAGCGCGGTGATCTGGTCGGTGGCGCGCATCAGGCCGAGCTCGGCGGCGATCGAACTGCCGGCGCGGCCGATGAACAGCAGCGCCGTCAGCACCGGCCCGAGTTCGCGGTACAGGCCCAGCCCCAGCATCGCGCTGACCTGGTTGGCAGCGCCGTACGTGTCGAGCGCGCGATAGCCCAGCAGGGTCACCGACAGGCCCACGAACGCGCCGCCCACGGCGATGATCGGCAGCGAGCGGGCGCCGATCTTGTAGATCTCGCGGACCAGCTCGCGCAGGAAATCGGCGGTCGGCACGGAGGCCCGCAGCACCGAGAGCGTGAACAGCCCGGCGCGTCCGACCGAGCGGGTGGCGGCAACGAAGGGCATCAGGCGGCCTCGGGCACAGTGGCGCCGCGCGGGGCGGCATCGAACGGGATCGGGCCGTCGGGCTGGCCGTCCAGGAACTGCCGCACCAGCGGATCGGTGCTCGCCTGCAGCTGCACGGGCGTGCCCGAAAAGACGATGCCACCGTTGGCGATCACGATGGCGTGGTCGGCGACCGGCAGCGTTTCGTGCACGTGGTGCGTCACCACGATGCTGGTCAGGCCGAGCGTGTCGTTGAGGCGGCGCACCAGGTCCATCACCACGCCAGACGCGATCGGGTCCAGCCCGGTCAGCGGCTCGTCGTAGACCATCAGCGGCGGGTCCAGCGCCAGCGCGCGCGCCAGCGCCACGCGCCGCGCCATGCCGCCGGACAGCTCGCGCGGGAACGCATCGGCCGCGGCGCGCAGGCCGACCGCGTGCAGTTTCATCCGCACCAGGCGGTCGATCACCGGCCGGGGCAGCTTCGGTGTGCGTGCGCAGCGGCAACGCGACGTTCTCGGCGGCGGTCAGGTCGGTCAGCAGGCCGTTGCCCTGCAGCAGCACGCCGATGCCCTTGCGCAGCTCCAGCAGGTCGCGCATGCGGCGCGGCACCGGCTGGCCCAGCACCTCGACGGTGCCGGCCGCAGGCTCCAGCTCGCCCGTCAGCGCCGCCAGCAGCGTCGACTTGCCGCTGCCCGACGGCCCGAGCACGGCCACGACCTGCCCGCGCGGGACGGTCAGGTCGATGTCGCGCAGCACGGTGCGCCCGCCGCGATCGAGGCGGAGGCCGGCCAGTCGGACGATGGGGGCGTTGGGATCCATGGGCACCGGTGGGTGGGGTTGCGGGCGCGCGACGGCAAGGCCGTGCGCGGGCAAAACACGCGCAGCTTGGCCGGAGCCGGCTGAACCGCGCTTGTCGCGCATTGTCGCAGGGTGGCGGACCGGGCATCGAGACGGCGGACCCAACCAACCCGGCATGCCGTTTGTCTCCTTCCCCTTCAAGGGGAAGGCCGGGATGGGGATGGGTCAGCCTCGCGCGTTTCAACCCATCCCCACCCAACCCTCCCCTTGAAGGGGAGGGCTTTGAGTGCGCGCTCCTGTCCCTACCCACATACACCGCGTCTCGCGGCCTGCGACCGCGCTGCGGCAAGATGCACGCATGCCGACTGCGCCCGACTTCCGCCTGTACCACTCCAATGCACTGGAGGTGCTGGCGGGCCTGATGGCGGCGGAGCTGCGCACGCCGGCGCCGGGGCAGTCGCTGCTGGCGCCGGACATGGTGCTGATCCCGCAGGTCGCGATGCGGCGCTGGCTGCAGGCCACGCTCGCGGCCGAGCACGGCGATCGCCGCCAACCTCGAGTTCCTCACGCCCGGCGAGTTCGTCGCCGCGCGCGCTGCGACGCGAATGTCCCCGGCGAGCGCGAGGATCTCGACGCCGCCGCGCTGCGCTGGCGCCTCTACGCACGCGTTGACCGATCGCGGCGGTGCTCGCTGCCGCCGGCCATGGCCGCGCTGCGCGGCCTACCTGTCGGACGCCGACCCGCTGCAAGCCCTGGGCGCTGGCCGGCGAGCTCGGCGGCATCTTCGAGAAGTACCAGGCCTGGCGCCGCGACTGGCTGCTGCGCTGGGAGGCCGGCGCCGACCCCGACGACCCGCAGGCGATGCTGTGGCGACGCGTCGCCGCCGGGCCGCGCGCACCGCGCGCGGCGCATCCAGCAGTACCTCGACCGCTTCGACGGCGCCGGCAGCGCCGCTGCCGGCCGGCCTGCCGCCGCGGCTGTTCGCGTTCGCCACGCTCAACGTCTCGCCCGACGTGCTGCGCGTGATGGCCACGCAGGCGCGCGTGGGCACGCTGCATTTCTACGTGCCCTCGCCCAGCCGCGACTACTGGGGCGACCTGCAGCGCGTGCGCGCGCTGCGCGGTGCCGATGCGGTGGCCACGCGAGAATCCGCTGCTGCAGGCCTGGGGCGCGGCCGGCCGGGATTTCATGGCGCTGCTCGGCGGCTACGAGGTGGTGCACCCGAGCGTGGAGATCCGCGGCTGACGCCGATCCCGATCGAGGGCGGCGGCGCGCTGCACGGCAGCCTGCTGCGGCGGCTGCAGTCGGACCTGTTCCACCGCCGGCCGTCGCCGCCCGTCGCGCCGAGCGAAAGCGACATCCGCACGCGACTGCCCGCCGTGCGTCGCGACGACCCGAGCCTGCAGGTCCATGCCTGCCACACGCGCCTGCGCGAACTGCAGGTGCTGCACGACCAGTTGCGCGCGCTGTTCGAAGACCCGCGCTTCGACCCGCCGCTGCAGCCGCGCGAGATCGCCGTGCTGGCGCCGGACATCGACCCGTACCTGCCGTACCTCGACGCGGTGTTCGGCGGCCGCGGCCGCGACGGACGCCATTCCCTACGCGCTGGCCGACGCCAGCCCGCTGGCCGGCGAGCCGCTGGCCGAGGTGTTCCTGCGCCTGCTGGCGTTGCCGGTGTCGCGCTTCGGGCTGGAGGAAACGCTCGACCTGCTCGCCAGCCCGCCGCTGGCCGATGCTGCCGGTCTGGACGCGGCGGCGTTCGCGCGCCTGCGCGGCTGGCTGCACGCGTGCCGGCGCGCGCTGGGGCCTGGACGCCGCGCATCGCGCGCGCCTCGGATGCGCCGGCCGACGACGCCTACACCTGGGCCTTCGCGCTCGACCGGCTGCTGCTCGGCCACGCCAGCGGCAGCGACGCGCCGATCGTGATGCCGTCCGGCCAGGTGGTGGCGCCGTTGCCGGACCTGGAAGGCAGCGCGCTGGACGCACTCGACACGCTGCTTCGCCTGCTGCGCGTGCTCGCGCGCCACGACCGCCGGCTCGGCCGAGGCGATGCCGCCCGACGCGTGGCGCGACCGGCTGCTCGGCCTGCTCGACGCGCTGCTGCCGACGCCCGCCCGCGCTGCGCGCCACGCAACGCGCGCTGGATCGCCTGCGCACGCTGATCGATGCCTTCGCCGCCGACGCGCGCCGCGCCGGGTTCGATGCGCCGGTGCCGGCCGAGGCCGTGCGCGCGCATTTCGCCGGCGTGCTGGGCGAGGCCGACACGCGCGCGCCGCTGCTCACCGGCGGCGTCAGCATCGGCCGCATGGTGCCGATGCGGCTGCTGCCGTTCCGCGTGATCTGCCTGCTCGGCATGGACGACGGCGAGTTCCCGCGCCGCGACCCGGCCGCCGGCCTCAACCGCCTCACCGCCGAACTGGGCAGCGACCAGCGCCGCACCGGCGACCGCTCCACGCGCGACGACGACCGCTTCCTGTTCCTGCAGCTGTTCGCCGCCGCGCAGGACGTGTTCTACGTCAGCTACCTCGGCGCCGACCCGCGCGACGGCAGCGTGCGCGAGCCGTCGGTGCTGGTGTCGGAACTGCTGGATGCGGCCGCGGCGCAGCATGCGCCGGGTTCCCATGCCGCGCGAGACGCTGGTCGTGCACCACCCGCTGCAGCCGTTCGCGCCCGCCGCGTTCGGCGCCGGCGACGAGCCGCGCCGGTTCTCCTACCGGCAGGCGTGGTGGCCGGCCGCCGCGCAGCCGGCGCAGCGACGCGCGCCGCTGCCGGCGTGGTTCGACGGCCGGGCGTTGCCTCCACCGCCGTCCGATCCGCAGGCCACCCGGGCCGGTGACCGTGAGGTCGTGGCGCTCGATGCGCTGCGACGTTTCCTGCAGGCGCCGGCCGAGGCGTTCCTGCGCCAGCGCCTCGGCCTGCGCCTGCCGGAAGTCGAAGCGGCTGAAGGCGATGTCGAACCGCTGCTGGCGCCCGGGCGCGGACTGGGCGCGCCAGGCCGCTGCAACGCGCGGTGTTCGAGGCGCTGCCTGCGTGGCGACGATGACGCCACCACGCACGCGCTGCTGCGCGCGCGCGGGCTGCTGCCGTCCGGGCCGCTGGGACGGCGCACGCTGGAGCAGGTACGCGAGCGAGGTCGACGCCCTACGCCGCGGCGTTCGGCGCGTGGCGCGGCGAAGCGACGGCCGACGCGCTGCCGCTCGAAGTCGACCTCGACGGTGCCTCGCTGCAGGGCCGCATCGGCGATGTGTATCCGCACGGCATCGCGCGCATCCGCTTCGATGCGCCCAACGGCCCGTCCGCGATCCGCAACGGGCTGGACTGGCTGTTCGCCAGCGCGCACGGGCGACAGGTGCCGATGGTGGAGTTCCACGACGGTGGCGATGCCGGCGTGGGTCCGCACGTGCGCCAACCCCTGGATGTCGAGGCCGCTCGCGACCTGCTGCGCACCCTGCTCGCGCTGCGCGAGGCGGGCCTGCGCGAGCCGCTGCCGTTCGCGCCGTACAGCGGCTGGGAACTGTTCAACGCGCCCACGCTGGAGCAAGCGGCCTGCAGACGCGGCCGCGAAGAAATGGCATCGGCAGCGAACGCAGCTGGAGCGAGGGCGACGGCGATGCGTTGCGGCTGGCGCTGCGCGGGCGCGACCCGTTCGGCGATGAAGCCACGCAGGTCGCGTTCGTCGACCTGGCGCTGACGATCTACCGCGCGGTAGCAAAGGGCGAGACGTACGCGCGGCACCGATCGTGCTGCGCTGCGCGCGATGGCCGCGAACCTCGACGCGGAGGAGGCGGAATGAACGACGCGACCAGGCGCGACCCCTACCTCGACGCTGCCGCTGGACGGCGTGCGCGCGATCGAGGCCATCGGCCGGCACCGGCAAGACGTTCACCCTGGCGACGCTGGTGGTGCGGCTGGTGGTCGAGCGCGGCCTGCGCGTCGGCCAGATCCTCGCGGTCACCTTCACCGAGGCGGCGACGCAGGAACTGCGCAACCGCATCCGCGAGCGCCTGCTGCTGGCGACGGAGCTGGTCGACGTGCCGCCGCCCGACGATGCGCCGCCGGAGGCCGCGCTGACCCACGCCGTGCTGGCCGCGCACCTGCGCGCGCGGCGCCGAAATCGGCCGATGCGCTGCGTCGCCGGCTGCGCGCGGCCGCCGACGACATCGACCTGGCGGCGATCTTCACCATCCACGGCTTCTGCGCGCGCGTGCTGCGCGAGCACGCGCTGGAAGCCGGGCAGGGCTTCGACGCGCCGGAGCTGCTGACCAACGACACGACCTGCGCGAGGCCATCGCCGCCGACCTGTGGCGCGCGCACGGTGCGGCGGACGACGCGGCCGATGACCTGCTGGCGCTGTGGACGGGCGGCCCGCCGGCACTGGCCGGCGACCTGCCGCCGCTGGTGCGCGAGCGCGTGCTGCCGCCCGGCGCTGGCCGACCTGCCCGACCGATCCCGCGCCGCGCCTGCGCGCGACCGGCGCCGCGCTCGCCGACGCGTTCCGCGCCCACGGCGACGATTTCCGCGCCGCGCTGCTCGCGGCCGTCGACGGCAAGGTGCTGCATGGCGGCAGCTACAAGGCGGACTGGATCGCGGCGCTGTTCGACGCCCTGCATGCGTGGTGCGAGGCGGGCGATCCCGATCGCGCCGTTCGAGCACGCCAAGCTGCCGCAGCTGCAGCCGCGACACGCTGCAGCTGCGCACCAGCAAGGCCGGCAGCCGGCCGCACGCCCGACTCGCCGGTGTGCGACGCGGTGCCCGGCTACCTCGACGCGCTGGCCGCCGTCGCCGAATGGCAGGACGCGCGCCGCGTCGAGCTGCTGCATCGCCTGCGCGACGACGCCCGCGTCCGCTTCGCCCGCGTTCAAGCAGCAGCAGCGCGTGCAGACCTACGACGACCTGATCGACCGCGTCGCCGATGCGCTGGACGGCGCCGCACGCCGACGCGCTGGTCGAGCGGCTGCGCGCGCAGTACGCGGTGGCGCTGGTCGACGAGTTCCAGGACACCGACCCGCGCCAGTGGCGGATCTTCGAGCGCGTGTTCGGCGCCGCCAGCGGCGCACCCGCGCTGTTCGTGATCGGCGACCCCAAGCAGGCGATCTACGGCTTCCGCGGCGGCGATGTCGATACCTACCTGGCCGCACGCGACACCGCGGCCGAGCGCGCGCCGCCGCTGGCGCTCGAACTTCCGCTCGCGTCCGGGCGTGCTGCGCGCGGTATCGCCGCGCTGTACGCGCAGGCCGATGCAGGCCGTCACCCCGCCGTTCGTCGATCCGCGCATCCGCTTCCGCGACAGTCCGATCCGGCGGCACGCGGCGCGACGACGACTACCTGCGCCACGGCCGGCCGGCGCCCGCGCTGACGCTGTGGCAGGCGCCCGACCACCGCCAACGGACGACGCAGGGCAAGGTCGAAGCCGTACAGCGCCGGCCGCTCGCGCGAACTGGCGACCCAGGCCTGCGTCGCCGCGATCCACGCGCGTGCTGGCCGATGCGCGCGCCGGCACCGCGACGATCGACGGCCGCGCCGTGCAGCCCGGCGACATCGCCGTGCTGGTGCGCTCGCACAGCGAGGCCACGCGCATCCGCCAGGCGCTGGCGCTGGCCGGCATCCCCGCGGTGGCCGCCGGCAAGCAGAGCCTGTTCGCCACCGACGAGGCGCGCGAGCTGCACGCGCTGCTGCTGGCGCTGCTGCACGGCGGCGACGACGGCCGCCTGCGCACGGCGCTGTCCACGGTGCTGATCGGCGTGGACGCGGCGCAGGTCGCCGCGCTCGACGCGCCCTCGAGCGGGACGGCGACGGCAATCGCGATGCACTGACCACTGGCAGCTGGCCGCGCTCGGCTGGCGCGAACGCCTGCAACGCGGCGGCCCGCTGGCGCTGGTCAGCGACCTGTGCGCGCAACACGCGGCCGCCTGCTCGGCCTGCTCGACGGCGAGCGCCGCCTGACCAACTACCTGCAGCTGGCCGAGCTGCTGCAGGAAGCGCAGGCGCGCGCGCTGGGCCTGCACGGCCTGGTCGACTGGCTGGCGCGCGCGATCGCCGAGCGCCAGCGCCGACGACGACAGCCAGCTGCTGCGGCTGGAATCCGACGCGCGCCGGGTGCAGGTGGTGACGCTGCACAAGAGCAAGGGCCTGGAGTATCCGCTGGTGTTCCTGCCGTTCGCCGGCATCGGCGGCAAGGCCGCGCGACGCCGGGCGCCACGTCACCGTCGTCGACGACGACGGCCGCGCGCGCTGCACTGGAAGCTGCTGCCGTCGCAGTCCGGACTGGGACGCGGCGAAGGAGCGCTGGCAGGAGGCGCAGCGCGCCGAGGACGCGCGCCTGCTCTACGTCGGCCTGACCCGCGCGCGCCACGCGCTGTGGCTGGCCGGCGGCGCGTTCTACGACCACGACAAGGCCGCGGTCGCGCGCGATGATCGCCGACCCGGATGCGCTCGTCGCCGCCGCCGATGGCGCGATCGTCATCGACCGCAGCACGCCGCCCGACACGCTGCCGTGGCTGCCGCCGGAATCCGAGGACGCCGTGCCGCCCGCGCGCATCGCCACGCCGTGCGCTCGCCAGCGACTGGTGGGTCTACAGCTTCACCCAGCTGGCCAACGCCGATGGCCGGCGGAATCGCAGTCCGACGCGTCCAGCGCCGCCACGCAGCCTGCGGCCGGCGGCCTGGACGAATCGAACCGCCATGAATCCGACGGCAGCAGTTGATGGTGGTCCCGATGCCGACACCACGGATGACGTGTTCGACCCGCGCTTCGCCGGCGCGCGCTTCGGCGTGGTGCTGCACGACGTGCTCGAGCGCGTCGACTTCGCCGCGCTGGGCGGCGTGGACGCCGGGCGAGCCGGCACCCGGAGGCGATGCCGACGTCATCGTCGAGCGCCTGCGCGCCGGCCGGCTACGCCGACGACGACTCGACGACGGCGTCGGCCGTGCTCACGCCGCTGGTCGGCCAGACGCTGACCGTCGCGCTGCCCGAAGGCGTGCGCCTGGCCGACGTGCCGGCCGATGCGCGCCGCGCCGAAATCGAATTCCAGTTCGCGCTGGCGCCGACGCGCGTCGACGCGCTGCTCGCGCTGCTGCATCGCCACGGCCTGCTGCGCGCGCGCCAGCGGCTTCGGCGCGCGCCGCCGGCTGGAAGGCCTGATGACCGGCCTGATCGACCTGACCTACCTGCACGACGGCCGCTGGTACGTGCTCGACTACAAGTCCAACCGCCTGCCCGGCTACGGCCCCGGCGCAGCTCGCGCGAGGCGATGGCGCACAGCGAGTACGACCTGCAGGCGCTGATCTACACGCTGGCCCTGCACCGCTGGCTGCGCTTCCGGCTGGGCGACGGTTACGACTACGCGCGCGATTTCGGCGGCGTGCGCTACCTGTTCTGCCGCGGGCTGGATGCCACGCGCGACGACGCGCCCGGCGTGCAGGCCTGGCGCTTCGATCCGGACCTGGTCGACGCGCTGGACGCGCTGTTCGCCGGCCGCGACGCCGCGAGGCGCGCGGCATGAGCCTGCTGCGCAACCCTGTCAAGGCCGGCGCGCTGCGCACCCTCGACCACGCCCTCGCGCAGAGCCTGCGCCGGCTCGACCCGGATACGCCCGGACCTCGTGCTCGCCGCTGCGGCGCTGGCGTCGCTGGCGGTGTCGCACGGGCATGCCGGCGTTCGACCCCGCGCAACCGGCGGCTGCTGGTCGACGGCCGACATCGCACTGGCCGGACGCCGGGCGCGTGGCGCGCTGCACTCGCCGCCTCGCCGTGGGTCGGCACGCCCGACGACGGCGCCGCCGCAGCACGCGCCGCGCCGCTGGTGCTCGAGGGCGGCCGGCTGTACCTGCGCCGGTACCGCGAATACGAGCGCCGCCTTGCCCGGCGCCTGCATGCGCCTGGCCGCCGCGTCGCCGGCACCGTTCGATGCGGCATCGCTGCGCACCGGTGCTTCGACGCGCTGTTCCCGGCCGGCAAGCGCCGACGCCCTGCAGGCGCGTGCGGCCGCTGCGCGCGCTGCGCAGCCTCGCTGGTCCTGGTCACCGGCGGCCCCGGCACCGGCAAGACCACCACCATCGCGCGGCTGCTGGTGCTGCTGGTCGCGCAGGCGGCGCTGACCGGTCTGCCCACGCCGCGCATCGCACTGGCCGCGCCCACCGGCCGCGCCGCCGAGCGCATGGCCGAAAGCCTGCGCGCCGCCGTCGCACGGCTGCGCGGCATCGCAGGCATCGAGCCCGCATGGCTGGACGTGCTGCCCGACGCCGGCACCACCCTGCATCGCCTGCTCGGCACCATCCCGGACAGCCCGCGGTTCCGCCATCACGCCGACAACTCCGTTGCCGTTCGACGTGGTCGTGGTCGACGAAGCCTCGATGGTCGACCTGCCGCTGATGTGCAAGCTCGCCGACGCCGTGCGCCGAGGGCGCGCGGCTGGTGCTGCTGGGCGATCCCGACCAGCTGCCGTCGGTGGAAGCCGGCGACGTGCTGGCGTCGATCTGCGCGGCCGCTGGCGACAGCCCCGACATTACGTTGCCGAAGGCCGAGGATCCCGCACTGCCGCCCGCACTGCCCCCCGCACCGGCCGGGACGGCGGACCTGTTCGCGATGCCGCCCCACGCGGATGCTCCGCACTCCGCCACGCCCCTGCAGGGCCATCGCGTGCACCTGCAGCGCGGCTTCCGGCAAGTCCTCGCATCTGGAGCTGGCGCCGCTGGCCGACGCCGTGCGCGATGGCGATGCCGATCGCGCGCTGGCACTGCTGCGCGGCGGCACGTTGCAGGCGTGCACTTCCACGAAGGCGCCGCCGACCCGCTGCACGGTCGCCGCGGCCACGCTGCTGCCGCACTGGCGCGCGCTGGCCGACGACCGCCGATCCCGCCGACGCGCTTGCCGCCGCCATCGCGCCTGCGCCTGCTCACCGCCCTGCGCGAAGGCGCCGCAGGGCGCGCGCGCGCTCAACGCCCGCATCGAAGCCGCGCTGCCGGCCGCACGCACGCGCGCAACCGCCGGCATTTCCACGGCCGCCTGCTGCTGGTCACCGAGAACAGCTACCGCCACCGCCTGTTCAACGGCGACATCGGCATCTGCCTGCGCGACGCGCGCGGCGCGCCGGCAGTGCCTGGTTTCCAGGACGGCGGCGCCGAGGCGACGTCGCCGCACGCGCGTTCCATCCCGCCGCGCTGCCCGCGCACGAAAGCGCCTTCGCCATGACCGTGCACAAGGCGCAGGGCTCGGAGTTCGACGAGGTCTGGCTGCTGCTGCCGCAGCGCGACAGCCGCGTGCTCGTCGCGCGAGCTGGTCTACACCGGCCTGACCCGCGCGCGCCGCGAGGTGCACGTCTGCGCCGGACACGCGGTGCTGCGCGAGGCGCTGTCACGGCGAGTGGCCCGCGTCTCCGGGTTGGCCACGCGCCTGGGGGCCCCGCGCTGACGGCGTCACCTCTCCGCTGGCGCTAGCGGCTAGACTCGCGCGGCGACAGGGGGGTCGACATGCGTATGAGCCGATGGCAGTCGTGGCGCACGCTGTGCCTGGGCGTGCTGATGCTGGCAGCAGTGCTGCCGGCGGCCGCACACGGGCTGCGGGTGGAAGTGCTGGATACGCGGCAGGAACTGGACGGGCCACCGGCCGCGGCGGCGGTGTCGATGCGCGCCACCGCCACCGACGGGCAGCCGGCGACGTTGCCTCTGGCGCAGCGTGAGGTCGGCTACTGGTTGCGCCTGACCCACGAGAGCGCGAACGCTGGAGCGATCCCGGCCGGCACCGACCTGCGGGTCGTGCTGCGCGGCCCGCGCGCCATCGGCCCGGTGCTTTTCCATGCCCCGCTGTCGGCGCCACGCACCGTGCACGATGCCGCCACCGGCGGCTCCACGCTGCTGCGCCGTGGCTGGCTGCTGGAGTTGCCGAACGGCTGGCCGACCGGCGCGGTCGCCTACCTGCGCATCGGCGGCGGGGTGACCGAGGCGGTCAGCCTCGAAGTGGCCACGTTGTCCTCGCTGGTGCGTGCCGAGCGCGACGACACGCGCCTGACCATGGCCACCTTTACTGCGCTCATGCTGATGGCGGTGGCGATGTTCGCCGTCTGGCTGGCGTTCCGCAACGGCCTGTACCTGAGCTACGCCGGCTACGTCACGTGCCTGGCGGTGTATGCGCTGCTGCTGTCGGGCGACGCGGCCGAGATGTGGGGCTTGGCGTGGCTGGACGGGTTCGGCGCGCCCGGGCGCTGGTTCGCGGTGACGCTTGCGGTGATGCTGCAGCTGGCCTTCACCCTCCGGTTCCTCGAGCTGCCGCGGCGGCTGCCCTGGGGCGCTTGGGCCGTGCGCGGGATGATCGCCGCGCTGGGCGCGCTGCTGGCCATGCTGGCGGTGGGCGGCGAGCGCGTGTACGGCGTGTTCCACGTGGCTGGCAACGTGTTGCTGTTGCTGTCGGTGCCGCTGGTGCTGGTCTGCGCCGTGTGGGCGTGGCAGCGCGGCGCGGCGTATGCCGGGTACTACCTTGCCGGCTGGAGTCCGATGGTGTTGCTGGTCGCCTCCGGCGCCGGCCGGCAACTGGGGCTGCTGCCGCCTGACTGGAGCGTCGGCGGGCTGCCGACCGTCGCGCTGCTGCAATCGGCCGTGCTGGCGTTGGCGCTGAGCCGGCACGCCGCGCATCGCCATCGCATCACCCTGCTGGCACGGCAATCGCTTGAGCGCGACCCGCTGACCGGCGCGCTCAACCGGCGCGTGGTCGAACAGATGCTCGATGCCTGGGCCGAGCTGGGCGGCCTGGGCGCCCGCCGCTATGGCGTGCTGATGCTGGACATCGACCGCCTGCGCCAGGTCAACGACCGCCACGGCCGCGCCATCGGCGACGCGGTGCTGCAGCAGGCACTGGCACGCATCCGCAGCCTGGTGGCGATCGAGGACACGGTCGCGCGCGTGGAGTCGGACACCTTCGCCGTGGTCAGCGAAGGCCGCCGCGAGGATTGCGAGCTGCTGGCACGGCGCCTGGGTGACGGGTTCGCCAGCCGGCCGTTCCGCATTGACGGCCACGACATCCACGTCAGCATCAGCGTCGGCCTGGCGATGTCGCGACGCGGGGAGGCCGCCGCGTCGCTCCTCGCGCGCGCGCAGCATGCGCTGGACGATGCGCGCATCGCCGGGAGCAACACGTTGAGTGTCGCCGCCGATAGCCACACGCGTGAGCAACCCGCGCTGACGGCTGACATGTTGGCTGAGGCGTCGGCGCGTCGCGCTGTACAACCCGTCGAAACCACACCGTCGTGACATCGCTGAGCGGCGCGCAAACCCTTTCTGAACAAGGGTTCCAGAAGTTTCGTGGCTTCACCTAGCTTGAACACCGGCGCGCCTAGTTTGCATCCACCGGCCCACGAGGCGCGGCCCCCACGAAACGATCAGGAGCATTCAGATGAGCGACGTCAAGAAGGATCACAGCATTGGAGCAGGTACCGGCGCGGTTGCCGGCGCGGTCACCGGCGCAGCAGTCGGCGCGGTCGGCGGCCCGGTGGGCAGCGCGGTCGGTGCGGTGGTCGGCGGCGTGATGGGTGCGAAGGCGGGCGACTCGATCGCCGAAGCCGTCAACCCCACCGAGTACAACGACCACTTCAAGACCGAGTACAAGAACACCCCGTACTACTCCGCGGGCCGCGAGTGGAACGACTACGAGCCGGCCTACCAGTACGGCTACGACACCTACGGCCAGTACCGCGGCCAGCGCTTCGAGGACGTCGAGTCCGACCTGGAGCGCAACTGGGACCAGACGCGCGCCAAGTCGCGCCTGGAATGGAACGAGGCCAAGCAGGCCGTGCGTGACGGCTGGCACCACATCGAGCGCCGCATTCCGGGCGATCTCGACCGCGACGGCCGCTGATCCATCGCCGCGGGTTTCCCTCTCTCCAACCCGCTGGCGTGTTTTGACGGGGCCGCCCTTGTGCGGCCCCGTTTTTATTGAGGCCCTCCTGCATCTGCCTCGCGGTGTACTTTCCCGCGCGCGGTGCACAGGCACGCCCCGCAACGGCTGGAGTAGGATGCACGTCCTTCCGCATCCCCTCCTGCCATGGCCCATTCCCCCGACAAGCCCACCCGCGAGCAGGCCGAGGCCGCCGTGCGCACGCTGCTGCGCTGGGCCGGCGAAGACCCGGCGCGCGAAGGCCTGCTCGACACGCCGAAGCGCGTGGCCAAGGCCTACGGCGACTGGTTCTCCGGCTACGCGCTCGACCCGGCCGACTATCTGCGGCGCACGTTCGAGGAAGTCGAGGGCTACGACGAGACTGATCGTGCTGCGCGACATCGAGTTCGAGAGCCACTGCGAGCACCACATGGCGCCGATCATCGGCCGCGCGCACGTCGGCTACCTGCCGAACAGCAAGGTGGTCGGCATCAGCAAGCTCGCGCGCGTGGTCGAGGCCTACGCGCGCCGCTTCCAGGTGCAGGAGAAGCTGACCGCGCAGATCGCCCAGTGCATCCAGGACGTGCTGCAACCGCGCGGCGTCGGCGTGGTGATCGAGGCCGCGCACGAATGCATGACCACGCGCGGCATGCACAAGCGCGGCGTCAGCATGGTCACCAGCAAGATGCTCGGCGCCTTCCGCGAGGACGCGCGCACGCGCGCCGAGTTCCTGCGCTTCATCGACGTCGGCGTGGGGCGCTGACGGCGCGGCGATCCGACGGTACGGACCGGCTCCTGGGTTCCTGTTGAAGCGAGGTGAGCCCTATCCGCGCGGGTTGGCGTTTTCCGGAGTCGGCACGCAGACGGGTGGTGCGTTCGCGACGCGCTGGAACGTCGCATAACCTGCCTTTGCCTCATTCCCGCCTTCGCGGGAACGCCGAAAAGAATTGCAGGTTGTTGAAAATCCCCGTGCATCGCGCGCCCGGCATCGCGCCTGCGGTCAGACGCGCATCGCCGCCGCGATCGTCCCTGCCACGTGCGCCAGGTCATCCTCATCCACGTGCAGGTGCGGTGCGATCCGCAGCCGGCCGTGCCGCCGCGTACAGACGATGCCGGCGGCATCCAGCGCCGCGCCCACCGCCGCCATCCGTTCCTGCGGCACCCGCACGCCGGTGAAGTGCGGCGCGTGGTCGACCGTTAGGCACGCTTCAAGTCCTGCATCCCGCAGCGCGGCATCCAATGCCCGCGTGCGCGCCCCCAGCCGTTCCGGCAACGATGCCAATCCCCAGTCGTGCAGCTGGCTGAGCGCGGCGTCGGCCATCGACAGGCGCAGCGGGCCGGTGATGCCGCCCGCGTCGAAGCGGCGCGCGCCCTGCCGGTGTGGGGGCGGGACATCGACCGGAAAGTGCCAGTCGTCCACCGCGCGTGCGGTCCAGTGCTGCTCGATCGACACCCCGTGCGCGCGCCAGCGGGGTGACGCCCACAGGTAGGCCAGGCCGGTCGGGCCCAGCATCCACTTGTGCCCCACCGACACCACGAAGTCCGGCCTCCAGCGCGCCAGGTCCACCGGCAGCGCGCCCAGGCTCTGGCTCAGATCCAGCACCAGCGCGATGCCCCCCGCGTGGCAGCGTGCACTGATCGCGTCGAGGTCCAGCATCGCGCCGTCGTGCCAGTACGCGTGCGGCAGTGCCAGCACGCGCAGTGCCGGCGTGCGGTCCAGTGCATCGAGCACCGCGCCGGTCCAGCCCTCGTCCTTGCGCTCGATCCCATGCACATGCGCGCCGGTCTCCGCGCACCGCTGCTGCCAGCACAGCAGGTTGGACGGGAACTGGCCCTCGAGCACGCCCACCACGTCGCCGCCCGACAACGGGACATTACGCGCCGCAATCGCCAGCCCATAGGCGGCCGATGGCACCAGCGCGACGCCGTCCGCGTCGCCGTCCAGGCAGCCTGCGGCCAGCGCACGCACGCGCTCGATGGCCTGGCGCCATTGCGTCATGTGCAGGCGCCAGGGCGTTCGGGTGCCCTCCAGTGCCGTGTGTCCGGCCGCGAGCACCGCGCGCAGGCGCGGCCCCTGCGCGGCCGTGTCGAGGTAGAGCGTGCCGGCGGGGATGTCGAAAAGGGAACGGTCGGATGCGGCCATCACCGCGACTCTATCGAAACGCGCGAGGTTCCCGCACGCAGCGTCGACACGGCCGGCGTCACGCATGCGTAACGTTCGTACGGAGGCACGCCGCTATCCTCGATGCCATGCCGTTGTCTTCCGCCCCCGTTGCCCTCGTGCATCCCGTCCCATCCGCCGTCCATCCGGCACCGGTGTGCGACACCGGTGGGCTGGCATCGCGCTTCGAGTCCGTCCGCGCCCGCAGCCGGGCGCTGGCCGCGCCGCTGTCGCCGGAGGACGCGCAGGTCCAGAGCATGGACGACTGCAGTCCGGCCAAATGGCACCTGGCGCACACCGCGTGGTTCTTCGAGCGCTTCGTGCTGGCCGCGCGCGACGGCTACACGCCCTTCGATGCGGACTTCGACTTCCTGTTCAACAGCTACTACCAGAGCGTGGGCACGATGCATGCGCGCCCGCACCGCGGGCTGGTGACGCGCCCTGCGCTGTCGCGCGTGCTCGAATACCGCGACGCGATCGACGCGCGCATGCGCGAGCGCCTGGCGCGCGACGACCTGGATGCCCACGCGCGCCAGGTGCTGCTGCTGGGCACGCACCACGAACAGCAGCACCAGGAGCTGCTGCTGACCGACATCAAGCATGCGTTCTGGTGCAACCCGCTCAGGCCGGCCTACCGCGACGACCTGCCGGTTGAGACCGGTCGCGAGACCTCAGTGGAGTGGTTCCAGTCGGACGAGCGCATCGTCGAGATCGGCGCGCCCGCATGGCCGCAGGCGCACGCCTTCGCCTACGACAACGAATCCCCGCGCCACCGCGTGCTGGTGCCCGCGCATGCGCTGGCCAGCCGCCCGGTCAGCAACGGCGAATACCGCGCCTTCATCGAGGACGGCGGTTACCGCAACGCCGCCCTGTGGATGAGCGAAGGCTTCGCGCGCATCCAGCAGGAAGGCTGGGCACGGCCGCTGTACTGGGACGAGGACCTGCAGCGCGAGTTCACGCTGGGCGGCATGCGGGAGATCGACCCGCACGGGCCGGTGTGCCACGTCAGCTATTTCGAGGCCGACGCCTACGCACGCTGGGCCGGCGCGCGGCTTCCGACCGAGTTCGAATGGGAATCGGCGGCCAGCGGGCAGGCGGTCGAAGGCCACGCGGTCGAAGGCCACGCGGTCGGGGGGCACTTCGCCGACGACGCGGGCGGCCTGCACCCGCGCGCGGCTACCGCAGGCGGTGGCCTGCGCCAGCTGTTCGGCGATGTATGGGAATGGACGTCGAGCGCGTACATGCCCTACCCCGGCTTTCGCCCGTTGCCCGGCTCGCTGGGCGAATACAACGGCAAGTTCATGTGCGGGCAATGGGTGCTGCGCGGTGGCAGCTGCGCCACGCCGCCGGCCCACGTGCGCGCCAGCTACCGCAACTTTTTCCATCCACCCGACCGATGGCAGTTCTCCGGCCTGCGGCTGGCCCGGGACCTGTTCTGAAAGGACGCGATGAACGCTGTGACGACCGCCACGATGGCGCCCCTGACCGACCTGCGACCCACCCCCGACGACATCACCGGCGACGCCATCGCCGGGCTGTCGGCCTCGCCCAAGCGGTTGCCGTCGAAGTACTTCTACGACGCGCGCGGCTCGCAGCTGTTCGAAGCGATCACGCGACAGCCCGAGTACTACCCGACCCGGGTGGAGATCGGGCTGCTGGACGCGAGGATGGGCGAGATCGCACAGGCCGTCGGCCCGCACGCGCACGTGGTCGAGTACGGCAGCGGCAGCGGCCGCAAGACCCTGCAGCTGCTGGAGGGCTTGCAGGACCCGGTGGCGTACACGCCGATCGAGATCTCGCGCACGACGGTGCTGGCCGCCACCGAACGCCTCGCCGATGCGTTCCCGGGAATCGAGATGCTGCCGGTGTGCGCCGACTTCACCCAGCCCGTCGACCTGCCCGAGCCTGCACGTGACCCGGGCCGCACGCTGGTGTTCTTTCCCGGCTCCACCCTGGGCAATTTCACCAACGACGAAGCCGTCGCGTTGATGCGCTCGATGCGCGAGACAATGGGTGCGAAGGGCCAGGCGCTGATCGGGATCGATCTGGAGAAGGACGTCGGGGTGCTGGAGGCGGCGTACAACGATGCCGCCGGCGTCACGGCCGAGTTCACCCTCAACCTGCTGGCGCGGCTCAACCGCGAGATCGGCAGCGACTTCGACCTGGCCGGTTTCCGCCACCGTGCCGTGTACGTGCGCGAGCGCGGCCGCATCGAGACCTTCCTGGTGTCGCAACGCGCGCAGACGGTGACCGTCGATGGACGCACCTTCGACTTCGAAAGCGCCGAGGCGATGCTGGTCGAATACAGCCACAAGTACACCGACGCGCGCTTCGAGGACCTCGCCGCGCGTGCAGGTCTGCAGGTCGTGCGGCGCTGGAACGATGCCGACGACTGGTTCGGCCTGCGCCTGCTGCAGCCCGTCTGACGACACGCCCGATCCGGTGGATGGCGGTGCACCTGCCCGCTGTGGAAACCCGGCACCGCCCGCGGCGTACCGTCAGGCGAAAGCCAGCCCCACGCCCACGCTTGCCAGCACGCACCACGCCACCGTCCACAGCGGCGCGCGCCCGGCCAGCAGGATCGCGAAGCCGACCATCGCGATCAGCGCATCGCGCCATTCGCCGACGCCCTGCAGCCACAGCGGGTCGACCAGCGCGGCGGCGAGCAGCCCGACCACGGCGGCATTGACGCCGGCTAACGCGCAGCGCGCGCGCGGCATCGCCGCCACCCGGTCCCAGGACGGCAGCACCGCCCACAGCAGCAGGAAGCCGGGCAGGAAGATGCCGATCAAGGCCACCACCGCCCCGGCAATGCCGCCGACCTGTGCGCCCAGGTACGCCGACAGCGTGAACATCGGCCCCGGTACCGCCTGCGCCGCGCCGTAGCCGGCCAGGAACGTGTCCGCGTCCAGCCAGCCGGGCGCAACCATCGAGGACTCCAGCAGCGGCAGCACCACGTGGCCGCCGCCGAACACCAGCGCGCCGGCGCGCACGAACGCCGCGCCGATCGCGACCGGCGTCGGTCCGTCCGAGAGCGGCACGAGGAACGCGGTGGCCAGCAGGATGGCGAAGGCGAGTGCCGCCCAGCGCGCACCGCGCAATGACAGGCCCCCATCCGGGGTGCCGGCCGGCGGTGCCGAGGGCCGCAGCAGCAGCCAGCCGGCCACGGCGCCCACCGCCACCACGCCCAGCTGCATCCACGGCGTGGCCACGGCGAGCACCAGCGCCATCGCCAGCACCGCCACCAGCGCATGCCGCGCGTCCGGCAACAGCGTGCGCGCCATGCCGAGCACGCCATGCGCCACCACCGCGACCGCCACCAGCTTCAGGCCGTGGATGGCCGCCGCGCCCACCCCGGTGTCCAGCCGCGGCGCCAGCCACGCGAAGGCCAGCATCAGCAGCGCCGACGGCAGGGTGAAACCCGCGAACGCCGCCAGTGCGCCGCGCAGTCCCGCGCGGTGCAGGCCGATGGCGAAGCCCAGCTGGCTGCTGGCCGGCCCCGGCAGGAACTGGCACAGCGCCAGCAGCCGCGCGAAGCGCGCCTCGTCCAGCCATCCGCGCCGGGCCACGAATTCGTGGCGCAGGTAGCCGATGTGTGCGATCGGCCCACCGAACGCGCTCAGCCCCAGGCGCAGGAAAGCGATGAACACCTCCCGGATGCGCCTGTCATCCGGGCCACCCGCGACCGCCATCGCCTATCGCGCCGCGGGCGCGTAGCCCCCGAAGCTCCCGGCCGCCCCCGGGAACACCACCGGGCTTTCGTTGCCGTCGCGCGAGACCGCCGACACGCCGAAGAAGTAGTTGTCGATCACCACGTTATGCAGCGTATGGGTGGTGACATCGCCCACATACCGGCTGTGCGTCCACTGCGGCTCGGTCGTCAGTCGCCAGTGCACCTTGTAGCCGGCCAGGTTTGGCGCCTGCGCGGCGTCGGGTCGCGTCCATTTGAGCGTCGTGTCGGCCGTGACCGCGCCCTCGATGGTGACGTCGGCCGGCGGCGGCGGTGCCCACGCCATACCGGCCAGGCTGACGGCATTGAGCGCGGTCAGCTTGGCGGCATAGTCGAAGTCCACCCCGTCGATGGTGTCGCCATAGACGATGCCACCCTCGGTGCGCAGGTCCTGATGCTGGCGGTCGTAGTGCTCGTGGGTCTCCATGATGCGCACCGCCGGATAGCCCAGGTCGTTGAAGGGCCGGTGGTGGCCGCCGCGGCCGAAGCGGTCCAGGCGGTAGACCATCATCACGTCGAGGTTGGGCACGTACAGGTCGGCCATGCGGTCGATGTAGCGCGCCAGGTTGCGCGTGGGCGAATCGACCTCGCCGCCGGTGAAACGGCGCACGCGCGCGTCCGCCTCGGTCTCCGTCGCGCGCGTGCCCTCGGCGAACACGCGCGCGGTGGTGTTGTCCGTCACCCCGGTGATGCCGCGGGTGTTGCCGATCATGTCGTTGTTGAGCACCGCCTCGATGCGCCAGCCCTCGCGCTGGGCCTGCTCGGCCAGGATCTTCCCGCCGAACAGCCCCTGCTCCTCGCCGGCCAGCGCCGCGTACACGATCGAGCCGGGGAAACGGTGCTTCGTCAGTACGCGCGCGGCCTCCAGCGTGCCGGCGACGCCGGAGGCGTTGTCGTTCGCACCGGGCGAGTCGGAGGTGAAGTCCATGACGTCGCTGCCGCGCGAGTCGATGTCGCCGCTCATGATCACGTAGCGGCCCGGGTCGGCGCTGCCGCGCTGGATGGCGATCACGCTCACCACCTCGACCGGGTCGGGGATGCGCGTTTCGCCGGAGACCGTGCCCGTGACGTACTTCACCTCCAGGCAGCCGCCGCAGGCGCGCGAGATGCGTTGGAACTCTTCGAAGATCCAGCGCCGCGCTGCGCCGATGCCACGTGTGTCCGACTCGGTTTCCGACAGCGTGTGGCGGGTGCCGAACGAGACCAGTTTGCGGATGTCGGCCTCGATGCGGTCGGCCGAGGGCGCGGTGCCGATCGCATGCAGGCGGGCATCACCGGCGGGTGGCATGGGTTCGGCAGCCAGCACGGCGGGCGCGGCGAGCGCGATGGCAATGGCGAGCGGCAGGCGCTGGGGCATGGCGGGTCCTCGGGTTCGACGTGCGGGCACCTTAGTGCAAAGCGGGGAACGGGGGACAGGTCACGGGAATGGAATGCCAGAGGCCCCCATGACGCGCCCCGTCCGCCCGTACACAGCATCCCGACCCGATGCGTGCTGCACTGGCGTCCCTTCTGCAGGCAGCGCCCATGTCGACTTCGCCCGACGACCTCCTGGACGTCCTGATCATCGGCGCCGGACCGGCCGGCCTCACGGCCGCCACCTACCTGTGCCGGTTCCACCGCCGCATCCAGGTGGTGGACGCCGGCAAGAGCCGCGCGCGCTGGATCCCGACCAGCCACAACTGCCCGGGCTTCCCGTTCGGGGTCGGCGGCAACGAGCTGCTTGGCAAGCTGCGCGAGCAGGCCTGCGGCGTCGGAGCCGACATCGAGTCCGGCTGCATCGCCCGCCTGGAGCGCCAGGGCGAGGGCGAGGCCGCGCATTTTGTGGCCACCGCGCAGGACGGCCGGCAGTGGCATGCCCGCCTGGTGCTGCTGGCCACCGGCATCGTCGACGTAATGCCGGCGGTGGACGGGCTGGAGGCGGCGATCGAGCGCGGCGCGGTGCGCCTGTGTGCGGTGTGCGACGGGTTCGAGGCCAGCGACGAGCGCATCGCGGTCTACGGCCCGGTTGACGAGGCGATCCGCCATGCCGCCTTCCTGCGCAGCTACTCGCGCAATGTCGCCGCGTTGCCCGAGGCGGCAGGCGAGTCGTCGCCCGCCTGCGCGCAGCTGGCGCGCGAGGCGCGCATCAGCGTGCTACCGGTGCCGGGCCGCCTGGCGCATGTCCCGGGCGACGGGTGCCGGGTGACGTTCGAGGACGGCACGACGCGCGATTTCGACACGCTGTACCCGGTGCTGGGAGGCACCGCGCAGTCCTCGCTGGCGGTGGCGCTGGGCGCAAAGGTGGACGACAACGATGAGTTGATCGTCGACGGCAAGATGCAGACCAGCGTCGACGGCCTCTACGCGATCGGCGACATCGTCAGCGCGCTCAACCAGATCAGCGTCGCGGTGGGCCACGCCGCCATCGCCGCCACCGACATCCACAACCGCCTGCCGCGCAATTTCCGCGAGCTATCCGAGGATGCCGCCGCGGGTACGTGAGCCTATCGAGTACCGGCAGCGCCCGCCGCCGGCACGGCTTTTCCGCGATACCAGCGCTCATGCGCCATCGCCAGCAGCGGCCGGTCCTCGGGCGTGTCCCCGTAGGCATGGATGCGCCTGAAGCGTGACAGGTCGAAGGCGCCGCGCACGCGTCGCGCCTTCTCCTCGAGCACGCACTGGGCGCCGTCGAAACGGCCGGTCAGGCGACCGTCGCGGTGCTGCAGCGACGAGCACAACACCGGCAACCCATGCGCGTCGCACCAGGGACGCAGGTAGACATCCAGTGCACCCGACACGACCACGACCGTGTCGCCGCGGCCGCGGTGCCAGTCGATGCGCTGCATCGCCTCGCTGCGCAGCCCGCATGGGAGCACCTCGCGCGCGAACGCCTCGCCGCGCGCCTGCAGCTCCGCAAGCGGCAGGCCGGTCAGCCCGATGCGCACGATGGCAGCACGCACCGCGGTGCCGGACACCGCGCCCAGCCGGTAGCCGCCCACCAGCGGCGCGAGCAGCGCACCGCCCCAGCGAAGGCGCTGCGGCGGCACCGCACTGCGGATGAAGGCCGGGAAGCTCTCGCCGGTGGTGATCGTCCCGTCGAAGTCGAACAGCGCCAGGTCCATGCGCAGGGTCTCTGCAATCAGCCGCGGTGTTCCAGCGCCAGGTACTCGGCCGACTGCATCTCGATCAGGCGCGAGGCGGTGCGCTCGAACGCGCCGTGCCAGTTTGCGTGCCGGTGTACAGCGTCGGGCGGCGCGGCGGCGGCGGTGCAGACCAGGTTGACGTGGCGGTCGTACAGCTCGTCGACCAGATGCACGAAGCGGCGCGCGGCATCGTCGTTGTCGCCGTCGAACCGCGGGATGCCGCCGACCAGCACGGTGTGGAACTCGGTGCGCGATCTCGATGTAGTCGCTGGCTGCCGCGCGGACCTTCGCACAGCGCGGCGAAGTCGAACCAGGCGATGCCCTCGGCCAGCGCGCGCACCGGGATCAGGCGGCCGTCGATCTCGATGCTGCCCGCCTCGCGCGCCGGGTCGTCGTGGCTGCCGGCGGTCAGCGAGGCCCAGCGCTGCGCCAGCCACGGCGTCGGCTGCCGCATCCAGCGGCGTGCGGTAGACCGGCGAGCGGGTCAGCGCGCGCAGGCGGTAGTCGGTGCTGCGCTGTCCAGCTGCAGCACGACGCAGTGGCGCTGCGATCAGCGCGATCGCGGGCAGGAAGCGCTCGCGCTGCAGGCCGTCCTTGTACAGGTCCGTCGGGCGCGGTGTTGGAGGTGGTCACCAGCGCCACGCCCTCGGCGAACAGCCGTTCCAGCAGCCGGCCCAGCAGCATCGCGTCGCCGATGTCGCTGACGAAGAACTCGTCCAGCACCAGCACCCGCAGGTCGCCGCGCCAGTCGCGCGCGATGCCTTGCCAGCGGGTCGCGTCTCGCCGGCGTGCGCGCGCAGTTGCGCGTGCACCTCGCGCATGAAGCGGTGGAAGTGGGTGCGGCGCTTGTGCCTGGATCGGCAGGCCGTCGAAGAACAGGTCGACCAGGAAGGTCTTGCCGCGGCCGACGCCGCCCCACAGGTACAGGCCCGTGCGGCGTCGGGCTTGGGCGCGCCGCGCAGGCGGTCGAGCAGGCCGCTGGCGCGGCGGGTCGAGCAGCGCGGCGTGGATGCGGTCGAGTTCGGCCAGCGCCGGGTGCTGGGCGGGGTCGTCGCTGCCAGTCGCCGCGCGCCACGCCCGCGGCGTAGGCGCGGCGACTGGGCCGCGGCGCGGCCTCAGTCATCGGGCATCGTCGCCACGGCGGGCAGGTACGGGCGCACGCCGTTCTTGATCGCGCCGCGCAGGTCCATCAGCCGGCGGTGGAAGAAGTGGCTGGTGTCGGGCATGCGCACCAGTTCGGGCGTGTGCTTCAGGCCCTTGAGGCCGTCGATCCAGGCGTAGACGGCCTGCGGGTCGACGATCTCGTCGGCCTCGCCCTGGATCACCAGCCACGGGCAGTCCGGCAGGGTGATCGCGTCGAAGTCCCAGCTGCGCCCGGCCGGCGGCGCGATCGAGATCAGCATGTCGGGCTTGCAGCTCGGCCGCGCACCTGCAGCGACACGTAGGCGCCGAAGCTGAAGCCGGCCAGCCACAGCGCGCGTCCGGGCGCTGCGCGCGCACCCAGTCCACCACCGCGCGCAGGTCCTCGGCCTCGCCGTCGCCGTCGTCGAACGCGCCTTCGGACTGCCCGACGCCGCGGAAATTGAAGCGCACCGTGGCCGCGCCGGACTCGCGCAAGCGCGCGCGCGGCCATCGTCACCACCTTGTTGTGCATGGTGCCGCCCTCGGTGGGCAGCGGGTGGCAGAGCACCGCCACCAGCGGACGCGGCATGGCGCCTCCGGGCCTTCGACGATCGCTTCGAGCGCGCCGGCGGGGCCGTCCAGCATCAGCGTGGTGGAGGCGTCGGCGGGAAGACGGGTTCGGTCATCCGTTCATCATACGGGGCGGTGTGGAAGGAGCGTGTCGGCGGTCACAGCCCGACACCCCGGCCTTTCACGGCCGCAGGTCGAGACCGAGCACCAGCGGGTCGTGGTCGGAGCTGCGCCACGGCGTGCCGGCGCTGTCGGGGTTGCGGTACCCGGCCGCGCGCGGCTCGTCGGCGTTGACGTGCCATTCCGCCGCGCCGCGCAGCGCGGGGCCAGCGCGGGGCTGAGCAGGGCGTGGTCGAGGCGGCCGAGCTGGCCGTCGTAGACGTAGCTGTAGGGCCTCGGCGCTGGTCGGAAAACGCGTCGTGCCAGCCGGCCTCGCGCAGCCGTCGCAGCGGGTCTTCCTGTCGCGTAGGCGTTCAGATCGCCGACGATCAATGCACGATGCGCCACCATTGCCCGTCGGGTCGGTGGCCAGCCACGCATCCAGGCGCTGCGCCGACTCGACCGCAGGCCGCGTTCCAGCAGGCCTGGCCGTCATCCTGGTCGGCATCGGCGCCGGTGGCTTGCCGCAGCCCTTGGACTTGAAATGGTTGGCGACCACCACGAACGCAGGCCCGGCCGCCCATCGGGGCCCAGCGCGGTGAACGCCTGCGCCAGCGGCACGCGGCTGCGGCGGTCGAAGGGGCCGTCGGCCAGCGTCGCCGGCGCGGCCATGGGGGCGACACGGTCGTCGCGGTAGATCAGGCCGACGCGGATCGCGTCCGTGCCCGGCCCGTCGCCGGCATCGATTGCCCGCCACGGCGCACCCGCCGCCCGGCATTGAGCGCGTCCACCAACTGGCGATGGCTGGAGTCCGGGCCGTAGCCGTCGTTCTCCAGCTCCATCAGCGCGGCGATGTCCGGGTCCAGCGCGCGCAGCGTCGGCGACCAGCTTGCCCAGCTGGCGGTCGAAGTCCTCGGCCGTGCGGGCGCCGCGCTCGGTGGGAAAGCCGCCGCCGCGGCCGTCGCCGTTGAACAGGTTCTCGAGGTTGAACGCCGCCAGCCTGGTGTCGCCCGCGACTGTCGGCGCCGGCGGCCGCGCGGCCGCCTCCAGGCGCGGGGGCGCGAGCAGGTGCAGGCGGTACGCGCCGTGGCGGTGGCCGACAATGCCGGTCGTGGCATGCAGCAGGCTGCCGGCACGCGCCAGCTCGATGCCGGGCGGCAACGGCCCGCCGTCCAGCGGCAGGTCCTGGCCCGTGCGGCCGTCATCCAGCAGCAGGCGGCGACGGGTGTTGTCCTCGACCACCGCCTGCGCCTGTGCGCTGCCGGGGGTGGCGTGCTCTCCGGTTCGCGCAGGCGGGCGCCGAAGGCGGCTTCGATCTCGCCCGATCGCCGCGCAGCGTCGACATCGACCACGGTCAGTGGCGCGGCGATGGCCACGGCCATGCCTTCCAGGGCCTCCCAGTCCGCGGGCGCGGCGGCCAGCGGCGCGGCGGCGACGTCGCCGCTGCCCAGGCGTTGTGCCCGGCTCGGCACCAGCGCGGTCAACTGCGCGCCGTCGCCGGTGTCGAGTTCCCGCACCTCGCCTCGGATGCGCAGGCGCGCGCCCACTTTCGCCTGGGCGAGCACGGACGGCGCATCGCTGACGAACAGGGCATCGGAGGTGGCATCGTCGCCATCGCCCGCATCCTGCAGAAAGACCCCGCCCAGCCCGTGCGGGCCGCGGAAGTCGGCCGTCACCACGCCTTCGACCTGAACCACCCGGCCCACGTACGGGCTGGTCGTCCCGGCGCCCTGCACCTGGCCGATGGCCTGGGTGTCGCGCGCGGGCAGCGAGCCGCAGCCGGCCAGCAGCGCGGAGGCGGCAGGGCCAGCGCCAGCGGGTGCCAGGACGGCAATGGACGGAGCGGGTGGGTGCAGGGCATGGCGACGGCCGGCAGTGGGTGGGCACCAAGGATGCCAGCACCCCGGGGCCGGGCACCGTCGAACGCCATGGGAATGCCTGCGCCGATGGCCATGGCGCCCGCCTGCGGAGGCGGGCTCGCGATTCCAAGGCACCTTCCAAATGCAAAACGCCGCCCGGAGGCGGCGTCTTGGCGGAGGCGCGGGGCGCTCAGCGCAGGTTGTCGAGCATCCAGTCGACCGTGGCGCTGACCTGCTCGTCGGTCAGCGCCGGGTTGCCGCCCTTGGCGGGCATCACGCCGGCGGCGCCGGTAAAGCCCTCGATGGCGTGGCGGTTGACGGTGTCCATGCCCTGCGCCAGGCGCGCGGCCCACTGCGCCGCCACCAGCGTCGGCGCGCCGCCGGCACCGGAGGTGTGGCAGCCGGCGCACAGGTTGTTGTAGATCACCTCGCCATCCAGCGTGCCGCCGTAGGCGACCTGGGCCGCGGCGGCCGCCGCTGCCGCCGCCTGCGCGGAAGCCTGCGCGGCGGCACCGGTGGCGCCGGCGTAGACCGCGCCGACCGGGCGCGATGCGGCGCTCGGTGCGCTGCGCCACGCGCGGGTCGACTTCCTGCGGCAGCTGCCCGTGCAGGTAGATCGCACCGACGATCAGGACCAGCGTGACCAGCATCAGCAAGCCGATCACCATCGAGAATTTCTTGAGGAATTCGAGGTCGTAGTTGCGCACGATCCACCTGTTGGCGCGCCGGTCGCCGGCGCGCGGAGCCATCGACGAAGCGCCAGCCGTCACACGGACCGACCGCCGCACACGTGCAGGGAATGGCGCGCCCGGAGGGATTCGAACCCCCGACCAATGGCTTCGGAAGCCACTACTCTATCCGGCTGAGCTACGGGCGCCTGGCTGATATCCGCGCGGTCGTGCCAGGGCATCAGGCCGCGCGGGGCTGGCATTCTAGCGGCAATGCACGCTTGCGCGCTGCGGCCGGGCCTGCGGGCCGCGGCCCTGGCAGCACGCGCCTATCCGTCACCCATGAGCCCCGATGACCGCTTCCGAACCCGCCCCCGGTGCCGCGCTGGCGCGAGCGCCTGGCGCAGTACTGGAAGCTGGTGCGCGGCGACCGCCCGATCGGCTGGCTGCTGCTGCTGTGGCCGACCTGGTGGGGCGCTGTGGCTGGCCGCCGAGGGCGTGCCGCCGCTGTGGCCGCTGGTGGTGTTCACCGCCGGCGTCTGGCTGACCCGCTCGGCCGGCTGCGTGATCAACGACTACGCCGACCGCTGGCTGGACCCGCAGGTCGAGCGCACCAAGCGACCGCCCGCTGGCGACCGGCGCGGTGTCGCGGGCGCGAGGCGCTGGCTGGTGTTCGCGGTGCTGATGCTGGTCGCGTTCGCGCTGGTGCTGACGCTCAACCGGCTGACCGTCTACCTGAGCGTCGTCGGCGTGCTGCTGGCCGCCAGCTATCCCTACCTCAAGCGCTACACCTACCTGCCGCAGGTCTACCTGGGCCTGGCCTTCGGCTGGGGCATCCCGATGGCGTTCGCGGCGGTGCAGCGGCGAGGTGCCGCCGCTGGCGTGGCTGCTGTACGTGGCCAACATCCTCTGGGCCACCGCCTACGACACCTGGTACGCGATGGTCGACCGCGACGACGACCTGCGCATGGGCGCGAAGTCCACCGCGATCCTGTTCGGCGACGCTCGACCTGGTCGCGCAGGGCGTGCTGTACGCCGGCTGTTCCTGCGGCGCTGGTGCTGGTCGGCCAGCGCGCGGGGCTGGGCCTGTACTACTGGGCGGGCGTGGCGGTGGCCGCGCTGCTGGTCGCGCTGGCGAGTTCGCGATCGCGCGCGGCCGCGAACGCGGACGGCTGCTTCCGCGCGTTCCTGCACAACCACTGGGTCGGCGCTGGCGGTGTTCGCCGGCATCGCGCTCGGAGCCTGCGCGCTCGGCTGGTGCAGTCGGCGCGGTCACGGCCACCCGCGCGCAGACCCACGCATCGACCCGCTGCACGCCGGCGCGCGCGCAGGCACGCGCGCGCGCGCGCATGCAGGGTGGCGCCGGTGGTCATCACGTCGTCGACCAGCGCGACGTGCGCCGGCAGCGCGCGCGCCGCGCGCGACGGCGAACGCGCCGCGCAGGTTGCGCCGGCGCGCGCCGGCATCCAGCTCGCGACTGCGGCGCGGTGGCGCGCGCGCGCACGCAGCACGTCGGCCAGCAGCGGCAGGCCGAGCGCGCGGCCAGCGGCCGGGCCAGTTCCAGCGCCTGGTCGTAGCCGCGCTCGCGCAGGCGCGCGCGGTGCAGCGGCACCGGCACCAGCGCGTCCGGGCGCGGCAGCCGGCGCACAGCGATCCGGCCATGCAGCTGCGCCAGCAGCGCGGCCGGCGGCGAGGTCGCGGTGGAACTTGAAGCGCGGCAGCAGCCGGTCGAGCGGGAACGCGTAGACGAAGCGCGGCATGCGCCTGCGGCCAGCGGCGGCGGGCGCGTGCAGGCAGTGCGCCGCAGGTGCCGCGGCCTGCGGCAGCGGCAGCGCGCAGCGCGCGCAGGCGCGGCGGTTCCACGGCAGCGCGGCGACGCAGGCGCGCGCACAGGTCGAGGCCGTCGGCGCCGGGCTCGCCGCAGACCAGGCAGCGCAGGGCGAACAGCCAGCGGCAGGGCCAGCCGGGCGCAGACAGCCGTCAACTTTGCAACGGGGGCGATCGGTTGACAGCGCCGGCCATGCTTTCCAGACTGCCGGCCTCTCCCAGCCGCGTCCGTCGGGAAACCCCCATGCCTGCCGTCAGTCCGCTGCCCCCGTCCGCATCCGTTCCCGATCCGCCACGACTGGTCGCGCGCCGAGGTCGCTGGCCCTGTTCGACCTGCCGTTCACCGAGCTGCTGCACCGCGCCGGCAGCGTGCACCGCGCAGCATTTCGATCCGGCCGAGGTGCAGGTCTCGCACGCTGCTGTCGGTCAAGACCGGCGGCTGCCCGGAGGACTGCGGCTACTGCCCGCAGGCCGCGCGCTACCACACCGGCGTGGAGGCGCACGAAGCTGATGAGCACCGAAGCGGTGGTGGAGAAGGCCAGGCAGGCCAAGGCCGCCGGCGCCTCGCGCTTCTGCATGGGCGCGGCCTGGCGTTCGCCGAAGGACCGCGACATCCCCAAGGTCGCCGCGATGATCCGCGAGGTGAAGGCGCTGGGCCTGGAGACCTGCGCCACGCTGGGCATGCTCAGCGGCGACGCAGGCGCAGGCGCTGAAGGACGCCGGCCTCGACTACTACAACCACAACCTCGACACCGCGCCGGAGTTCTACGGCGAGATCATCCACACCCGCGAGTACCAGGACCGCCTCGACACGCTGGCGCACGTGCGCGACGCCGGCATGAAGACCTGCTGCGGCGGCATCGTCGGCATGGGCGAGTCGCGCGACCAGCGCGCCGGCCTGCTGCAGACGCTGGCCAACCTGCCCGCGCATCCGGACTCGGTGCCGATCAACCGGCTGGTGCAGGTCGAAGGCACGCCGCTGCACGGCACCGCGCGAGCTGGATCCGTTCGAGTTCGTGCGCACCATCGCGGTCGCGCGCATCCTGATGCCGCGCTCGATGGTGCGGCTGTCGGCCGGCCGCGAGACGATGAGCGACGAGCTGCAGGCGCTGTGCTTCCTGGCCGGCGCCAACTCGATCTTCTACGGCGAGAAGCTGCTGACCACCGGCAACCCGGACGCCGAGCGCGACCAGGCGCTGTTCGCGCGCCTGGGCCTGCGGCCGATGCCGGTCGTCGAACAGCGGCAGCACGGTGCACGCCGACGTGCTCGACGCCGACGGCCGCCGAACGCCGGCCGACCGACCCTGCGCGCGGCCTGAGCGATGGCGCGCGCGACGCTGGCACGAGCGCGATCGCAGGCCGCGCGCGCGCAGCGCGAGCGCCGACGCATCGCGTGCGCGTGCGGCGCACCGTCGACGCGCCGCGACGGCGTGCGCGTGCGAAGTCGACGGCCGCTGGCTGGCCGAACTTCTGCAGCAACGACTACCTCGGCCTGTCGCAGCATTTCGACGTGGTCAGCGCGCTGCAGGACGCGCGCCGCGCGCGAAGGCGCCGGCGGCGGCGCCTCGCACCTGGTCTGCGGCCACCACGCCGCGCACGACGCGCTCGAGCGCGAACTCGCCGACTGGCTGGGCTATCCGCGCGCGCTGCTGTTCGGCAGCGGCTACCTCGCCAACCTCGCGGTGCTGCAGGCGCTGCTCGGCGACGAGCGACGTCTGCGTGCAGGACCGGCTCAACCACGCCAGCCTGATCGACGCCGCGCGCCTGGCCGGCTGCCAGCTGCGGCGCTATCCGCACGCCGATGCCGAAGGCGCGCTGCGCCAGCTGCGCAGCGCAGCCGCGACGGCGCGGCGATGCTCGCCACCGACGGCGTGTTCAGCATGGACGGCGACGTCGCGCCGCTGCGCGAGCTGGCGCTGGTCGCGCGCATGCAGCAGGCGACTGCTGTACGTCGACGATGCGCACGGCGTCGGCGTGCTCGGCCCGGACGGCCGCGGCAGCGTCGCCGCCGCGCGGCCTGGGCGTCGGCCGAAGTGCCGCTGCAGCTGGTCGACGCTCGGCAAGGCGCTGGGCGGCTACGGCGCGGCGGTGGTCGGCGACGACGACGCTGATCGAGCACCTCGCCGAAACCGCGCGGCCCTACCTCTACACCACCGCGCTGCCGCCGGCGCAGGCCGCGGCGACGCTGGCGGCGGTGACGCTCGCGCGCAGCGAGCCACTGGCGCCGCGAGAAGCTCGCCGACGCTGATCGCGCGCTTCCGCGAGCGCGCGCGCAGCGCGCGGCCTGGCGCTGCTGGCGTCCGACACGCCGATCCAGCCGGTGCTGTGCGGCGAGCGACACGCGCGCGCTGGCGATGGCCGCCGCGCTGGAAGCGCGCGGCTACTGGGTCGCGCGCGATCCGCCCGCCGACCGTGCCGGAAGGCCAGGCGCGCCTGCGCGTCACGCTGTCGGCGCTGCACACGCGCGGCCGAGGTCGACGGCGCTGGTCGACGCGCTGGCGCGGGCGCGCGACCGTGCCGAGGCGGAAGCCCGCATCGCCGACCTGGCGCGCTGAGCGGTCGCACGCGCATGCACATCGACATCGCGCGGCACGGCCCGCCGCTGGTGCTGCTGCACGGCTGGGCGATGCACGGCGGGCGTGTTCGCGCCGCTGGTGCGAGCGCCTGCGCGACCGCTACACCGCTGCACCTCGGTCGACCTGCCCGGGCACGGCCACAGCCGCGACGCGCGACGCCGCTGCCGCTCGATGCCTGCGCGCTGGCGGCCATCGCTGGCGACGCGTGCCCGACGCGGTCTGGCTGGGCTGGTCGCTGGGCGGGCTGTTCGCGCTGCACGCCGCGCTCGATCATCCCGGCACGCGTGCGCGGGCTGGCGATGCTGTGCGTCGACGCCGCGCTTCGTGCGCGGCGACGGACTGGCCGCACGGCGTGTCGGCGCGAGTGTTCCGCGACTTCGGCGACGGCCTGCGCAACGACTACCGCGGCACGCTCGAGCGCTTCCTCGCGCTGGAGGCGCTCGGCTCCGACCATGCGCAGGAGGAACTGCGCAGCCTGCGCGCGCAGGCCTTCGCGCGCGGCGAGCCGGCGCCGCGCGCGCTGCAGGAGGGCCTGGCACTTGCTGGACGACACTCGACCTGCGCGACGAGCTGCCGACGCTGCGGTGCCGAGCCTGTGGATCTCCGGGCGCCGCGACCGGCTGGTGCCGGCCGCGCGCGATGCGCGCCGCCGCCGCGCTGGCGCCGCGGTGCGCGCAGCGTCGTGATCGACGCATGCCGGGCATGCGCCGTTCCTGAGCGCACGCCGATGCGGTGGCGGCGCGAGGTCGATGCGTTCATGCAACGCGTCGCGCGGCGCAGCGTGCCGGCATGACCCCGAGCTGTTCGACCACCGCCAGGTCCGCCGCGCGTTCTCGCGCGCCGCCGCCAGCTACGACGCCGCGGCGGCGCTGCAGCACGAAGTGGAGTCGCGCCTGCTCGAGTCGCTCGACTACCTCGACGACCCCGCGACGCGGCGTCGCCGCGCCGCAGGTGGTGCTCGACGTCGGCTGCGGCCCGGGCCATGCGCCGGCGGCGATGCAGCAAGCGCTGGCCGAAGGCGCAGGTGGTCGCGCTCGACCTCGCGCTGCCGATGCTGCGCAGAGCGCGCGCGCCAACGCCGGCGGCTGGCGCACCCGTTGCCGCACCGCCCGCATCCGGTCTGCGCCGATGCGCGCGCGCTGCCGCTGCGCCGACGGCAGCGTCGACGTGCTGTTCTCCAACCTGTGCCTGCAATGGGTCGAGGACCTGCCGGCGGTGTTCGCCGGCTTCCGCCGCGTGCTCAAGCCCGGCGGCCTGCTGCTGGTGTCCACCTTCGGCCCGGACACGCTGCACGAGCTGCGCGAGCGCCTTCGCGCAGGCCGATGACGCGCCGCATGTCAGCCCGTTCGCCGCCGATCGCGCAGTTCGGCGATGCGCTGGTGGCGCGCCGGCTTCCGCGATCCGGTGCTCGACCGCGACGAGTTCGTCCTGCACCACGCCGACCTGCCGGCGCTGATGCGCGAGCTGCGCGCGATCGGCGCGACCAATGCGCTGGCGCACGCGCCGCCGCACACCTGACCGGCCGCGCGCGCTTCGCGCGCGGCCGATGCCGCCTACGAACCGCGCGCCGCGCGACGGCCGCCTGCCGGCGACCTGGGAAGTGATCTACGCGCCAGGCCTGGGCGCCCGCCGCCGGGCGCGCCGATCCGCAGCGGCGGCGTCGACGAGGTGCGCGTGCCGGTGTCGTCGATCCCGATCCGACGGCGCGATGACGCGCAGCCGCCGCCGGACCGCGCTGCTGGCGGTGGCGATCGCGCTGGCTGTCGGCGCTGTTCTTCACCTGCACCTACGTGCTCAACCGCGCTGCCGCGGTCGAGTGGCGGGCACTGGGCTGTGGACGGCGTCGCTGCGCTACCTGTTCACGCTGCCGCTGCTGCTGGCCGCTGATGCCGCTGGCAGGGCGGCAGCGCGCCGGTCTGGCGCGCGATCCGCGCGGCATCCGGGCGCGTGGCTGCTGTGGAGCGCGCATTGGTTTCGTGCTGTTCTACCTGCTGCCTGAGCTTTGCCGCCGCCAGCGGGCCGTCGTGGCTGGTCGCCGGCACGTTCCAGCTCACGGTGATCGCCGGGATGCTGTGCGCGCCGCTGCTGTACCGCGACCGCGGCGACCGCGCGCGCGATCCCGCCGCGCGCCATGGCTGCCGGTCTGCGTGGTGATCGCCGGCGTGCTGCTGATGCAGTTCGGCCATGCCGGCGGCGCGCTCGACCGCGACGGCTGGATCGCGCCTGGTGTGCGTCGGCGTCAGCGCCTTCGCCTACCCGCTCGGCAACCGCGGCCTGCTGCTGCACCTGGAGACGCCGTCGACGGCGAGCCTGAGCTCAACGCCACCCAGCGCGTGTTCGGCCTGACCCTGGCCAGCCAGCCGCTGTGGTGGGCGATCGCCGCGGTGGCGTGGACGCACGGTCGGGCCGCCCAGCATCGGTGCAGGCGTGGCTGGCGGCAGGCGTGGCGGTGGGCGCGGGCGTCGATCGCCACCGTGCTGTTCTTCCAGGCCACCGGCATGGTCCGCAACGACCCCACCGCGCTGGCGGCGGCCGAGGCGATGCAGGCGGCGGAGATCCTGTTCGCCACCGTGATCGGCGCGCTGTGGCTGGGCGAGGCATGGCCGCAGGGCGGGGCGCTGGCCGGCGTCGCGCTGGTCGTGGCGGGCATCACCGGCTTCAGCTGGATGGCGACGCGCGCCGTCGCGCACGATCCCCACGCCGTGCGCGAACTGCGCAGCGAGCGCGGCGCCTGACATCGCGGTCGCGCGCCGGCACGCTGCGGGGGCGCCTGGCGTCGCTCCTGCAAGGATGCGCGTGGTGATCCCCTATCGGTCCACGTTCATTGCCCGGGCGGTAGATTCCATCCGGTTCCTCCAACAGGTGCACGGCGATGAAGCGGACTCCACGATGGCGCGCCCCGGTGTGGGCGGCACTGGTCTTCACCGCACTGGCGGGCGTGGCATCGGCGCAGTCGCGCGCTCCGGCGGGGTGGGGGTTCGATCCGTCGGTGCTGGTGGCCGATGGCCGCAGCCTGCTGCAGCGCGCGCCGGACACGGCCGTCGATGGCCTGTTCCAGGCCGTGCACACCAGCGCACGGGATCCGGCGGATGCGCAGGTGATGTGCGCCCTGTTCGATCCCGCCGCCGACCGCAGCCTGGAAGGGCTCAACAGCGCGGCCTCGCGGCTGGGCGAACAGTCCCGGCTGCGCTTCGCCGATGCCGCGGTCAACGTGTTCGTGGCGGCCGCACAGAGTCCGCCGCAGCCGTTCGACCGTGCCCAGGCCACCCAGTGGTTGAAGGCGGCCGGCGTGCGCGCATCGCTGTTGCACGATGGCTTCGTCGCCGGCCTCAACGGCGGCGACCACGCCGCGCGCTGCAATTCGGTCGGTGCGCTGCTGGATGTGCTGGCGCAGCGGCCGGTGGCCGAGCGTGCCGCCGTGACCCGACTGCTGCTGGGCGAAGGGCTGGCGTACATGGCCGGCGATGGCGCCGGCGCCATGCCGCTGCGCTGAGGCCCGGCGGCGCTACCGCGCGCCCTCGACCTGTTCGATCCAGTGCTCGAGGTTGTAGTAGTTGGTGACGCGGCGGACCAGGTCATCGCGGATGTCGAAGAACGCGCCGCCTGCCAGCACGTAGCGCTGGCCGCGCGCCTCGGGCAGACCCGCGTCGCTGGCCAGGTACTCGCCGTGCACCACGTACTCGGCGGCGACGCGATCGCCGTCGGGCGTGGCCATCACGACGATGTCGCGCAGCTGTTCGCGATAGCTGCCCTGCATGCGCTGCAGGAACGCGGTGAACGCCTCGCGCCCCACTTCGCGCGGACCCTGGTTGAGGTCGTGGACGACATCCTCGCCCAGCACCGCCAGCATCCCAGCCCAGTCGCCGCGGTTGAAGGCGTCGTAGTACGCCTGCACCAATGCGATGGCGCGGTCGTGGCGGCGGCGGCCGTGTCCGGTGTCGGTCATGCGGCATCTCCGAGTGAGGCGAAAAGGGTTGGCAATGCATCGGGGTCGACATTGCCCCCCGACAGGATGATGCCGACGCGCCGGCCGGCGAAGCGCTCGCGATGCGCCAGCACCACCGCCAGCGGCATTGCGCCCGACGGCTCGACCACCAGCTTCATGCGCGTCCACAGCAGTCGCATCGCCGCCACCGCGGCGGCATCGTCGGCCAGCAGGATGTCGTGCACGTGGCTGCGCAGGATCGGGAACGTCAGCGTGCCCAGCTCCGCGCGCAGGCCGTCGCAGACGGTATCGGGCACGCGGCCGGTGATGCGCGTTCCCGCGGCCAGCGAATCGTGCGCGTCGCGTGCACCGGTCGGTTCGGCACCGAAGACCTCGATCCGCGGGTCGATGCCGTGCGCGGCGATCGCCGTGCCCGACAGCAGGCCGCCGCCGCTCACCGGCGCCACCACCGCGTCCAGCCCCGGCGCGGCGCGCAGCAGTTCCAGCGTCGCGGTGCCCTGGCCGGCGATCACGCGCGCGTCGTTGAACGGATGCACCAGTTCGCCGCCGGTCTCGGCCAGCACCTGTGAGGTGGCGGCGTCGCGCGCGGCCTGCGTGGTGTCGCAGGGGACGATGCGCGCGCCGTAGCCTTCGATCGCCGCCAGCTTCACCTTCGGCGTGCTGCGCGGGGCCACCACCGTGGCCGTCGTGCCCCGCAGCCGCGCGGCCAGCGCGACGGCGGCGCCGTGGTTGCCCGAGCTCTGCGTCACGATGCCGCGCGCCAGTGCCGCTTCGTCCAGCGAGAACACCGCGTTGCAGGCGCCGCGGAACTTGAAGGCGCCGCCGCGCTGCAGGTTCTCGCACTTGAAGTGCAGCTCGCAGCCGGCGATGGCGTCGAGCGCGCGCGAGCGCAGCACCGGGGTGGCATGGGCATGCGGCGCGATGCGCGCGGCCGCGGCAAGGATGTCTGTGAAGCCCGGTGGCGTGTCGGCGTGGGTCATGCGGGCCACAGCGTAGCGCAGCATGGGCGGGGATCCGGCAGGGCTGAAGCATTCAGCGGAATCACGGAAGATTAAGCCCGAGTTCAATCCGTGACGACCACTGTGGATGTCTACCGCGCGCGCGGGCATGCCTTCGCACGCGATCCGCCTACAGGGGGCTTTACGATGATCCGCAAACTTCTTCTGCCGGCCGTCGCCATGGCGCTGCTGGCCGGCTGCGTCACCAGTGACTACACCTACCGTGGCGGTCGTGGCGACTACTACTACGGCCAGCCGCGCACCGAATACCGGTACCACGGCTACGGCCAGTACGGGTATGGCTATCCGTACGACAGCCGCTTCTACGGGCGCGGCTACTACGGATACGGGCATCCGTATGGCGGCTACTACCCCGCGCCCTACTACCCCGGCTACGGTGGGTACTACCCGCGTCCGCCGATCGTCGTGCGCCCGCCGCACCCGGGCCACGGCCATACACCGCCGCGCCCGCCCCATGAGCGCAACGACCGCGATGGCTCGCCGTGGCGCAACCTGGACGAGGTGCGGCGCCGGCAGCAGGGCCCGGGCCCTGGCACGGTGGCCCCGCAGCGGGTCGAGGGCAGCGCCATGCGCTCGCCGCCGCCGCCGGTGCAGCGCCCGGTCGAGCCTCGCCGGTCGTCGGATTCGGCGATGGGCGAACGCATCCGCCAGGTGCGCGAACGCGCCGTCAGTCAGGAAGTCGAACCGCGCTGACCGCCGGTCGGAAACTGCGGTCCCGGTCGCTTGCGCCGGGGCCGATCCCGTCGCACTCTACGGCCACTGACCGGATGCGTCGCATTCCGACCCAGCCGGCAGGTCAGCGTCACCCGCACCGTCTGCAAGCGTCGATGTCGACGCCCGGCCAGGAACTCACGGATCCCCCCTGTTCCGTCCTCGTCGGGCGTCGGCGCCTTGCCGGCGCAGCCGGCCCGGCCTTCCCGGACGTTATCCCCTGATCGATCGACGGCCCCGCCGCTGGCGGTGGCGTGTCCGTGTCCGTCGGCTCGATGACGTGCCCGCGCGCATGCGCCCCGCGCCTGAACGCCACCGCGCATAAAAGCCGCGCATAAAAAAGGGGCCGAGCGTCCCCCGACACTCGGCCCCCGGCTTCCCCTATGGATACGTGGCCAGCCCCTGTTCCAATTCCGGCCAGCGCCAAGCGCCTGTTCCACTGGGTGCGCCAATTGTGATGCATGAAGCGTGCCAACCTCATTCCAAGCCGGTGCGGTGAGCTCTAGTTGCCCGAGAAATCCACGGTGACAGTGACAGTGTCCCGGTACGTGCCCACCGCCGGAGTGTTCTGTTGCGGTACTCGTCCGTGAACAGACAAGTTTTGAGAGTTGCCGATTCCCGTGTCGGTAACCACTACGGTTCCCCCGGTTCCATCTCCCCACCGCTGCCCAGATTCCGTAAGCAGTTCGTACTCGATAACGCCATTGCCAATGCCGTCAAGCGCCATGCGCCGAGTGGCGATGGTGTTGCCACCAGAGCTGCCGCTGCCAAGGTGGACGGTGTAGGGAGCGCCATAGCTGCAATTAATGCCGATGGTGGCTTGGCCGTTGATTGGACTGTCGAGCTTCGTTCCAGGGGGTAGCGGGAATCGCAGCTCACTTGCGACAACTGAGCAGGACGCTTTAATCCCCGCGCTGCTTCTCACCTGAAATACCTCATCCACACTGGCGGAGCGGCAGGTTCCATTGCCGCGGCGGCTGGCAAGGGATGCGCTCATCTCTGCAACATAAGCGCCCGGCGGCAGTGCTGACTGGCCGGGTCGGATCACACCGCGTATAGGCAGTGAGACCGTTCGTGAATACTCGAAGAATTCCCACCTTATTGTCGCTTCCAGAGGTGCGCCACCGATGCCCTCAAGCGTTCCTACCGGTTGGCTACTGCTGTCAAGCAAGTCGTAATCCAGTCGCACTGCACTGTTGGAATAAAGCGCCATTCTTCTTACGCCCGCGGAATCCCACGAGCCGGCTGAAATGCCGACGCACACTTTGGTGTTCCTCAGGTCGAGAAATTCGCGCGTACATCTGATTTGTACGCTGCCGTTGGCCTCCGAGGTAACTGTGGGGTTGGCCGGTATGTCGGGGTCGAAGACAAGGTCTTCAGTACCCGGGACAACTTCACACGACTGCGCGAATGCTGTGCCGGTCCAACAGAAGGCCATTAAAGAGAGGGCACACAGCAGGTTTCGTACCGCGTTCATAGGCTTGATACCCCAATGAGTGAACACCTCGCCTGCGCGGAAAGAGAAGTGGAAGTTGCGCTTTCATGACCGAACGCCAAGGTGGTTTGGCACGTACTCCCGGCTCGTGTCCACGTCAACTCTTCCCCTTCCACGAATCCATCCAGCCACACCTGCCCCTCGAAACCGACGATCGCCTCGCTGCCATCCTTGCGCTGTACGCGCGTGCCGGGTGCGACGGGCTCGCCTCCGGCATCAAGCAACGTGACCGTCGCCACTCGCACTCGCTTCAGGTCGAATTGCACGCGGATGCCGCTGGCGTCGGCCGGGGTCACCATGCGCTCGATCGCCGGCACCTCGATATTGGCGCCCAGCCCGTCGGGGTCGATGGCCACGCGATTGCGCTGCCACCCGCGCAGGTCCGACAGCAGCAGGTAGCCGGCGTCGTTGGTCCGCCCGGCCGGGCGGTTTTCGTAGAGGATCGGCACGTCGCCGACGCCGTTGGTGGACACCACCGCGAAGGCGTCGCTGATGCGGCGACTGGCGAAGGTCTGGCCGTCCATCATCACCAGACTGCCTTGGCCCTGCGCGTACGCGCCATGCTGGCCGCCGAGGCGATCCACGCCCAGCTGCACCTCGCCATAGCGGCCGCGGTACTGGGTCGACAGCTGGCCGTCGCCGTTGTCGCGTCCCTGTGCCTGCCAGCCCCAGCCGCCCTCGTATGGGGCGTTGCGGCGCAGGCCGGCGCTGAAATCAGTGTCGCCGCGGCGGTGGTCGGCGTTGAAGGAGGAGTAGAGGTTTTCGCCCAACGGCAGGCTGACGGTCAGCGACACGCCTTGGCCTGAGCGGTCGTCGTCGAAGGCATTGGCCGAGACCGACACCCGGCCGTAGCTCTGGGTGAGGCCGAGGCTGACGGTGCGGCTGGCGTCGGGATCGCGCGCGTCCGCATTGATCGATTGCCTATCGCGGTAGCGCAGCCAGGTCAGCGACAGCGATCCGCGCGGGACGCCGACCCACAGGGAGGCCCGGTCCTGCTCGCGCAGGGGGCGACTGCCGCCTTCCAGCGTGCCCAAGTCGCGGTAGCCCGCGCTGGCACGCTGGGTGTACAGGTCGAAGCCGGCGCGCTGGCCGAACCACTGGTAGCCGACCGAGATCTGCTCGCCACGGCGTTCTCCATCGCTGGCCGAAAGGCTGCCGGTGACCACACCAAGGCGCCCCAGCGGCGACCACGCGAAGCCCGCGCCGGCCAGCTGCAACCCGGGTCCGGCCTCGCCGTGCAGTTCCAGGGTGAAATCGTCGCGCAGGCCGCGCCGGTAGCTGGCGCTGCCGACCACGTCCTGGCCGTAGTCACCGGAATCGATGCCGAAGCCGCGCCGCAGTACGCCGGCCTCGATGGAAAAGTCCGACAGCCCGCGCGCCAGGCGCTGGTAGTCCACGTACAGCGGCACGCTGGTCTGGGTGGCGCGGCCGAGGGCGTCGGTTACCACGACCACGGCCTGCCCGGCGCCGACGACGCGCGGAAAATCGGTGATTATGAACGGCCCGACTCCCACGTCCTCCTGACGCTGGCGCACGTTGTTGACGAACAGCTCGACCGAGGACGGCAAGGTGGCGTCGGACGAGAACTGCGGCAATGGGTAGACGATGAGGTCGGGCCGCACGCCGAAATCGCGCCGCCACTGCACGCCGCCCAGACGCACCGGCCGGGTCCAGCCAAGGCCACCGGATACCACGTCGCCCGCGCTCCAGGTGGTCATGCTGACCGGGTCGGAGTAACTCCAGCGCGTGTCCAGGCGGGCATAGGCATCACTGCCACCATCACCGGCGCGGCTGACGCCGTTGACCTCCAGCGTGCCGTATCGGCCGAACCAGCGCAGGCCGGTGCCCAGCGACAGTGTGTCGCTGCCGTCGAAGCTGCGCGCGAAGGCGTCCCAGTCCAGTACGAGCCCGTGGTCGCGTTCGACCGATACCGGTGCCGGACGGTTGTAGCCGAGTTGGTGCGTACTGCGCAGGACCATGGCTGGACGCAGCACGACCTGCTGGCGGGTCGGGTCGAACTCGACCCCGAGCCCTTCGATGGTGCCCAGCTCGACCCGGCCCTGCTCGTCCAGCCGCAGGTTGTCGGGCAGCGTCAGCCCTGCGGCGACCAGCACCTGTGGGTCGACCGATAGCCGCTCTTCGACCACGTGGAACCGCACCAGGGTTGCGACCGTGCTGCCGTCCAGCACCACGTCCAGGTAAAGCGTCTGCGGTGCGCGGATGGCGCTGACCTGCGCCAGCGCTTCGCCGTCTAGAGCCGTTAGGGCGCCACCGGCCGCGCTTGCATGGGCCGGCGCGGCCACGCCCAAGCCGCCGCTGACGGCCAGCGCCAGCAACGTCGGCGCCAGCTGCACCTTACGGGTCCGGGCGCAGGTCGAGAGTCGCAGGCTGCCCATTCAGGGAAACCTCGAGCGTCACGGGCGTGCCCATGCGTGTCAGCTTGGCCGCGTCCAGCGCGAACTCGCGCTGGCTGCCGGCCAGTACGTAACCGAGCAGGCCCGGCGTGACCTCCGTCTCGCGACCGCTGGCATCGACCAACCGGGTGGCGCCCAGCTGTGCGGCGTGGCCGCCGTCGTTGCGGCAGGTCAGCTTGGTCGATGCGACTCGGCAGTGCAGCGCCACCGGTGCCGGATCCGCCGCACGCACGAACGCCGGCAGCAGGTAGCGCATGCGCACATTGACTGCGCTGCCTTCGGCGGCCTGCGGGTCGCCCGGCAGCTCATCGATCACCACGCGATAGGCGAGCTCGCGGTCGACTGTCGTTGCCTCTGCACGGACCAGCCGGATCAGCTGCTCATCGCCCGGCGCGATCTCCACGATCGGCGGACTGACCACCAGTGCATCGGTGGGCTGCAGCTGGTCCTCGATGCCGTCCTGCGCCCAAGCGTAGACCCGGACCTGCGCGGCCACTGGCGCATCTCCGGTGTTGGCCAGCACCAGCCGGCCGGCGCGAGCGCCGGCTGACAGGTCCACGCCCGTCTGGCGAGTCTGCAGCTGGCCGCGGGCGTGCGCCGTCCCGGCCGCCGCAACGACCAGACCGGTCACGACCGCCGCCGCGAGGCGACGGCGCGGAGACATCAGAAGGAGACGGTGGCGACGACGGTGTCGGTGTACGCGCCGACCGGCTTCGGACCCTGGGCGCCAAACACGCGGCCGTAAACGTCGAAGGTCTGCACGGTGCCGGTGCTGCCGGTGTTGCCGTCGCTGTCGGTCACCAGCGCCTCGCCACTGCCGTTGCCATTGCCCAGATACTGGGTACGGCCGGCATCGACGAACAGGCCGTAGTCGATGGTGTCGCCGTTGGCATTGGTCATCTTGCGGCTGTCGAAGCTGGCACCGTTGCCGTTGCCGTTGCCGAAGGTGATCTCGACCGCGCTGTCGACCGCCGAGCAGTCCAGCTGGACCGTGGTGGCATCGTCGATGTTGCTGTCGACATTGGTCTGGGTGCCGAAGTCCAGCGGGTTGGCGGTGATGGTGCAAGCGTTCTGAATCTCGATCGACACGATCATGTCGTCGCTGGCGGACTGAGCAAACGCCATCGGAGCGGCGGCCAGCAGGGCGGCGGCCAGGGCGGTACGGGTGAAGACGGACATGTGAATCACTCCCCAGAGAATTCGGATATTGGTCGCTTTCAATCTGTGACCGTGGTCGCAGAGCGGGCGCAGTATGGGGTATCGCAAGTGGCGTGCCAACTTTCCGGCAAAATGCAAGTGCCAGTTGCTTGACGGTCGACAAAAATGAACGCGGCGGGCGCGCAAGCGCTTGATTGGACGTAGAATTCCCGCCCCGCATGCGGTTTTCATCCGCCTCCCGGCCCGCCATGTCCATGCATTCCGACTTCCACCGCCATGACGTGATCGTCGTGGGCGGCGGCCATGCCGGCACCGAAGCCGCGCTGGCGGCCGCCCGGGCCGGCGCGCGCACGCTGCTGCTGACGCACAGCGTCGAAACCGTGGGCGCGATGAGCTGCAACCCGGCCATCGGCGGCATCGGCAAGGGCCACCTGGTCAAGGAGATCGACGCGCTGGGCGGCGTGATGGCGCGGGCGGCCGACGCCGCCGGCATCCAGTGGCGCCGGCTCAATGCCAGCAAGGGCCCGGCGGTGCGCGCCACGCGCTGCCAGGCCGACCGCAGCCTGTACCGCGCCTTCATCCGCCGCGCCGTGGAGGCCCAGCCGGGGCTGACGCTGTTCCAGGCCGCCGTGGACGACCTGGTGTTCGAGAACGGCCGCGTCACCGGCGTGGTCACCCAGACCGGCCTGACGTTCCATGCCCCGGCGGTGGTGCTGACGGCCGGCACCTTCCTGGCGGGCAAGGTGCACGTCGGCCAGACGACCTACGCCGCCGGCCGCGCCGGCGACCCGCCGGCGACCGCGCTGGCCGCGCGCCTGCGCGAGGGCCCTTTCGTGGTCGACCGGCTCAAGACCGGCACGCCGCCGCGGATCGACGGCCGCAGCCTCGACTACACGGTGATGGAGGAGCAGCCGGGCGACGATCCGCGTCCGGTGTTCTCGTTCACCGGGCAGCAAAGCTGACCACCCGCGTCAGGTGTCGTGCTGGATCACCCACACCACCGCGCGGACCCACGACACCATCCGCGCCGCGCTGGACCGCAGCCCGCTGTACACGGGGCAGATCGAAGGCATCGGCCCGCGCTACTGCCCGTCCATCGAGGACAAGGTGGTGCGCTTCGCCGAGAAGGACGAGCCACCAGATCTTCGTCGAGCCCGAGGGCCTGGACGTCGCGGAGATCTACCCCAATGGCATCTCCACCTCGCTGCCCTTCGACGTGCAGCTGGACCTGGTGCGCAGCATCCGCGGCTTCGAGCGCGCCCACATCACCCGCCCGGGCTACGCGATCGAATACGACTTCTTCGACCCGCGCGGGCTGAAGCCCACGCTGGAGACACGTGCCATCGAGGGCCTGTACTTCGCCGGCCAGATCAACGGCACCACCGGCTACGAGGAGGCCGCCGCGCAGGGCCTGCTCGCCGGCGTCAACGCCGCCCGCCACGTGCGCGGGCTGGAAGGCTGGTGCCCGCGCCGCGACCAGGCCTACCTGGGCGTGCTGGTCGACGACCTGATCACCCACGGCACCACCGAGCCGTACCGGATGTTCACCAGCCGCGCCGAGTACCGGCTGCAGCTGCGCGAGGACAACGCCGACCTGCGCCTGACACCGGTGGGGCGCGACCTCGGCCTGGTTGACGACGCGCGTCTCAAAGCGCTTGGAGGCCAAGCGCGAGGCGATCGAACGCGAGCACGCGCGCCTGTCCGGGATCTGGGCGGCGCCGGCCAATGCGCTGGGACGCGAGATCGGCCAGACGCTGGGCGTGGCCATCAGCCGCGAGACCCATGCCGCGGACCTGCTGAAGCGACCGGAGCTGGATTACGCCAGGTTGATGCAGGTGCCGTCGCTGGGCCCCGGCGTGGACGATGCGGCCGTGGCCGAGCAGGTGGAGATCGGCATCAAGTACGCCGGCTACCTCGACCGCCAGCGTGAGGAGATCGAGCGCGCGCGCCGCCACGAGGACACGCCGATCCCGGCCGACTTCGACTACACGCAGGTGCGCGGGTTGTCGGCGGAGGTCGCCGGCAAGCTCGAACGCGTGCGGCCGCTGAGCATCGGCCAGGCGCAGCGGATTGCCGGCATGACGCCGGCGGCAATCTCGCTGCTGCTGGTGCACCTCACGCGGCTGCGGCGCGGGCAGGCGGCCTGAACCTTTGCGCGTGTCCTTCTCCCTTCGGGAGAAGGTGCCCGAAGGGCGGATGAGGGATCGGCCCAGCTGACGGCTGATTCACACGGTCGGCAAACATCCTTCGCTGAAGTCCGTGGTGTAGCCCGGGTAAGTGCAGCGCACCCGGGATTGTCAGAGCCGGCGTGCGGTCCCGGGTGCGCTGCGCTTACACGGGCTACGGCTGTCAGCGCCCACCCACCAGCCGCCACCCCAGCCATACCGCCGCCAGCCCCAGCACCATGCTGCCTACGACGTAAGCCGCGGCCACGCCGGTCTCGCCGCGGCGCAGCAGGTACAGGGTCTCCAGGCCGAACGCCGAGAACGTGGTGAACCCGCCCAGCAGTCCGGTGAACAGGAACACCCGCAGCGACGGCGAAAACAGGGCATGCCGTTCGGCCAGGCCGGCCAGCACGCCCACGGCCAGGCAGCCGGCCACGTTGACCGCGAAGGTGCCGACCGGGAACCGCCACTGCAGGGTGTGGTGCAGCACCCAGCCGCCCATCAGGTAACGCGCGATGGCGCCGAGCGCGCCGCCGAGGCCGACGTAGAGCAGGTGCAGGTTCATCGGTGCGCGCCGTGCAGTGGGGACGCCGGCACCTTACCCTGCTCCCGTCCCGTTGCCCGGAGCCGCCATGCCGACGTTCCGTTCCGTCTCCGCGAGAGCGGCCGCTCTTGCGGATCCACGCGCGGCATTCGTCCGCGCGTGGTGGCTGCCGGTCGCGCTGACCGCTGCGGTCGCGCTGGCCGCATGCGGCGCGCAGGACAGACCTGCGGCCGCCACACCGGGTGAGGCCGGACGCGACTGGTCGGTGCACGCGTGGGCACTGCCGACAGCCACCGCGCATGCCGCCCAGCCGGACCTGGTCACCGCGGGCGACGGCCTGCTGCTGTCGTGGATCGAACCCGACGGCGACGGCCACGCACTGCGCTTCGCGGGCCACGACGCGGCGGGCTGGCAGGCGCCGCGCGACGATCGCGCGCGGCGACGACTGGTTCGTCAACTGGGCCGACACGCCGCACCTGCTGGCCACCGAAGACGGCGCGTTGTGGGCGCACTGGCTGCAGAAGTCGGCCGCCGCCACCTACGCCTACGATGTGGCGCTGGTGCGGTCAGGCGATGGCGGCGCGACGTGGTCGGCGCCGCTGCTGGTCAACGACGACGGCACCCCGACCGAGCACGGTTTCGTGTCCTTGTGGCCGGCGGGCGCGGCCACGCTTGGCATTGCATGGCTGGACGGGCGCGGCATGGCAGCCGACTCCGCGCATGCCGGGCACGACGCGCATGCCGGCCATGGCGGCGCGATGACGCTGCGCACCGCGCGCATCGACGCCACCCTGCAGCGGCACGGCGAGCAGCCGCTGGACATGATGACCTGCGAGTGCTGCCAGACCGGGGCGGCCCTGACCGATGACGGCCCGCTGGTGGTGTACCGCGGCCGCACGCCGGGCGAGATGCGCGACATCATGGCCACGCGCGGTGTCGTGGATGGAGGCGGGCGCTACGGCTGGACCGCGCCGCGCCCGGTGCACGGCGATGGCTGGGTGATGCCGGCCTGTCCGGTCAACGGCCCGGCGGTGGTGGCACGCGGTCGCGAGGCGCTGGTGGGGTGGTACACGGCCGCCGGCGACGTGCCGACGCTCAAGCTGGCGCGCAGCACGGATGCCGGCAGCCGCTTCGATAGACCGGTGGTGATCGATCGCGGTGACGCCGTGCAGGGCCGCGTGGCCGTCGCGATCGGCGAGGACGACGCGTGGGTGCTGTGGGTGCGCGAGGACCGCAGCGGACAGTCGCTGCACCTGGCCCGCTGGGCACCGGATCTGTCGGAAGAGCGCCAGCGCATCGAGCTGGCCACCCTGCAGGGCCGCGGGCGCGGCACCGGGTTTCCGCAGATGGTGCTGCAGGGCGATGCGCTGCACGTGGTGTGGACCGATGTGGTCGACGGCGCGCCGCGGCTGCACGGCCGGATCGTAAGACCCGCGGGCGGCCAAGACTCGCAGCGGCTGTAGGAAGCGGTTCTGTAGGAGCGGCTTCAGCGCGATGCCGGTCGGACGCGATGCGATTTCTCGGAACGTAATGTAGGAGCGACGCTACCCATCAACGGCGGGGGCGCAGAAAGATGGGCCACGATCGAAATCGCGACCCATCCGTGTTGCACGCACACCGGATCGCGATTACGGCTGAGGCCGCTCCTACAGGGACGCACGGCGCGTGGTCTGCCGGCGCGGGCGACTCAGCCGCAGCGCAGGTTGGTGATGACGTTGTTCTCGTCCACGTCGATGTTGAGGCGACCGGCGCGGTATTCCATCGTCACCATCATCCCGGGTTTGAGCACGCGGGCGACTTCGGCGCCGGCCTCGATGCGGGCGCGTTCGACCACTTCGGCGGTGGCGGCCTTGCCGATCGCGTTGGGCTTGGCGGTCTCGGCGTCGCAGGTCTCGGACAGGGTGGGGTCGGTGTCGTTCATCGGCGGCGCCTCGGCGGTGACGGGGGGCGCGGTGCCGGCGGCGGGCGGCGCAGCAGGCGTGGCGCAGGCGGCAAGGGCCAGCAGGCTGGCGGCGAGGGCGGCGGTGCGCAGGACCATCGGCGACTCCGGACTCGGATCAGGGACGGGCAGGGTGCCGGGCGCCAGGTGTGCGCGAGGTTAACGCCCGGCCGCGTCGCTCGTCGGCGGGCGACAGGCGACGCTGTAACCCGTGCCACGCGTCCCGCTTCCCGAATCCCGAATCCCGAATCCCGGAATCCCCAATCCCCAATCCCCAATCCCCAATCCCCAATCCCCAATCCCCAATCCCCAATCCCGCCCGACCTCAACGCTCCTGCCGCCAGTTCACCGAGGCGCGGTTCTCGACCGTGCTCGATTCGATCTCGATGTCGAAGCCCTTGCGCAGCAGGTACTTCAGCGTCAGCACCTGGCCGGTGCCGAGCAGCGACACGCCGTAGCCGACGTACAGCCGCGGCGACAGGTACTTGCCGACGCCGAGCACGCGCCGCCCAGCGCGCGGCTTCGCTGACGCCGGCATCGTCCAGGCCGATGCGCGCGCCCAGCTGCGAGGCCAGCAGGCTGCCGCCGGCGGACAGCGCGGCGCTGGCGGCGTCGAGCTGCCGGCTCTCGTCGCCGCTGACGCTCGACAGCGGCCGGCCCAGCGCGAGGTAGGCCAGCGCCTCGGATTGCGAGCTGGCCGGATTGGACCACACGTTGGCCTGCGGCGGCGCGGCGCGGCCGTCACGTCGATGCCGGCGGTGACGTCGCCGACCTCGCGCTCGGCGCGGATGTCGAGCAGCGGATCGGCGACCGGCGCTGTTCGACCACACCAGCCGGCCGCGGGTGATCTGCAGCTTCTGGCCGTAGGCGGTGTAGCGGCCGTCCACCTCGCAGCGCGCCGGTGCGCGGTCATCTCGCGGCCCGGCACGCGCGCGCACGCGCAGGCTGCCGCCGAGGCGTGCCGTCCAGGCCGAAGCCGTTGAGGCGCACGTCGTCGCCCAGCGCCAGCGTGAGGTCCAGTCGCCAGCGGCTGGCCGGCCGCGCTCGCGCGGGTCGACCGGGATCCAGCACCACCACGTCCGGCGACGCCGACACGCCGTGTCGAGGCGCTCCAGGTCGATGCGCGCCGACGGCACGCCCACGGTGCCGGTGACCTGCAGCGGCTGTGCCGGCGGCGTAGCGCACCTGCACGTCGGGGTTGGCGACCGCGCGCAGGTCGCGGGTGTCGGACACCAGCACGTTCTGGCCGCGCATCGCCAGCACCAGCGGCGTGTCGGCGCTCGCGCCAGCCCAGCGTGCCGTCGACGTCGAGCACGCCCTCGCCGGAGCGCACGCGGCCGTCGATGCGCGCGCTGCCGTCGGCCTGCGCCATCCAGTGCGCACGTCGCCGTCCTGCAGCGTGATGCCGAGCGCCGGCAGTTCGGTGGTGAAGCCGCTGCAGCTGCGCCTGGCCGCCGAGCAGCGGCTGCGCGCGCGTGCCGGCCAGCGCGATGCGGCCGTCCAGCCGGCCGTTCGGGCTCGACGATGTCCGGCGAGAACAGTTCCATCCAGGTCAGTTCGTCGGTGTCGAGCGCGACCTCGCCGCGCAGCGGCGCGTAGGCGTCCCAGCCGGTGGCGATGCGCGCGTCGATGCGGCCGTCGTCGTTGACAGCCGCGCCGAGCGTCGGCGTTGATGCGTCGCGGGTCGAACGTCGCGATCGAGCGCAGGTTGCGGTAGCTCAGCAGGTCGCGGCGGCGCGCGCGTCGCTGTTGCGCAGGCCGCCGCTGGCCGAGCGTGACCGTCGCGCTGGCCGCGCCAGGCGTTGCCGGCCGGGCGCAGCTGCGCGTCGAGCGCGACCTCGCCGCTGCAGCAGCCACGGCCGGCCGTCCTCGCGTTCGGCGGCAGGTACGGCACCAGCAGCGCCAGCGGCAGGCCCTCGCCCTGCACGTCGAGGCCGCGGCGCGGCCAGTCGGCGCTGGCGCACAGCGAGCCGCCGCCGCTGGAGGCCAGGCAGCGTGCGTGCCAGCGCGCCGTTGCGGCCGTCTCCAGCGGAAGCGCGCCGGCTGCTGCAGGCGCCACGCCGCGCCCCGGCCGGGTCGAGCTGCAGCGTCGCCAGCGCGCCCTGCCAGCGTCGCGCCCTGCTTGCGCGCGTCTGCCGCGACAGCGCCAGCGCGCCGATTTCGCCGCGCGCCTCGCGCGTCGCAGCTGCAGGTTTTCGACCGCGCCGCGCGCGTCCAGCGTGCAGCGTGTCGAACGGCAGGCCCGCCTGCAGGCCGCTGGCGCGCGACGGTCAGCGCGCCGCTGCCGCCGCGCCACGGCAGCCGGCCTCGCGCGTCAGCGTGTCGGCGCGTAGTCGCCCCAGCGCAGGCCGCTGCCGGCGAGGTCGGCTGTCGACGTCCGGCGCGGTGCGCGCGCCGGCGCAGCTTGCAGCGTGCCGCGCAGGGTGCCGGCGCGCATCGGGCAGCAGGTCGTCGAGCTGCAGCGGCGCGAAGCGTCGCGTCGACGTCGAGCGTGTCGGCGATGCTTGCCGCTGCGCATCGACGCGGCTGCCGCCCAGCGACAGCGCGAGTCGCCTTCGTAGGCCGTCGCGCCGGCATCGCCGTGGCAGCGCCACGCGCCACGCGCGCGCGGCCGCCAGCGCGCGGCCGCGCAGGCGCCCGCCAGTTCGCGGCGCGTCGACGTCGATGCGCCAGCGCGCCGTCGTCGCGCGTGCGTGCCCTGGCTGGCGAGCGGCCGTTGATGGCGCCGTCGCCAGTCCGGCGCGAAGTAGCCGGGATCGAAGCCGGCCAGCGTGGCGTCGAGGTCCCAGCCCAGCGCGGCGCCCAGCGCACGTCGCCGGTGGCATCCAGCCGGCCGCTGGGCATCGTCGCGCGCAGCGAGCGCAAGCGCCACGCCCGCGCCGGTCGCCGCGGCCGTCGAACGCGACCTGCGCGCTGCTCGCCGTCGCGTGCAAGCGTCGCGCGTGCCGATCGCCGCCCAGGCCTCCAGCGTGCCGGCGAGGCCGAGGTCGGCATCGGCGCGGATCACCGGCGTGTCCGATGCCGCCTGCGCGGGCGTCGACGCGGTGGTGGCCGCGCCGCCCCAGCGCAGGCCGCGCGCGTTGACCGCGAACCGGAAGCGGCGCGTCGTCGGATCGCGGAAGTCGGCGCGGCCGCGCAGCGGTCGACGCGTGCCGTCGAGCACGTCCAGCACCAGCGGCTGCACGTCCAGCACCTGGTCCTCGAGCGCATGCTGCGAGGGCAGCATCGTCGCGCCGAAGTCGCCCTGCGTTCGACGCCGTCCCTGCACGCTGCGCGCGCCCGCCGACGCCGTCGGCCGTGCAGGTCGAAGGCGCAGCGGCGTGCTCGTCGGCGCGTCGCCGCCGGCCAGCAGGCCGAGATCCAGCGCGTCGCTGTTCGCGCGCAGCTGCCAGCGCGGCGTCGTCGCTGCCGCGCAGGGTCAGCGTGGCGCGCAGCGGCGCCGGCGCACGCCCGGCGATCGCCACGTCCATGCGCGCCAGGTCGCCGCGCGCGACCAGGCCCAGGCGCGGCGGCGTCGCGCCTGCCGGCGGCCGGCAGCACCGCGGTCGCGACGAGGTCGGTGCGGTAGTCGTCGCGCGGCGCGTAGTCGCCGTGCAGCGGTGAAGCGGCCGCGGTCGCTGTCGACGGCCAGCGTGCTCCACGTGCAGCATGCCCGGCGCGCGCGTCCAGCGCCGCCGCGCAGGCGGCGGATGTCGATCACCGGGAGCGCGCCGCGCCTTCGCTGCGCGATACCCGCAGCCCGTCGATGCGCACGTCGTCGGCCTGCAGCGCCAGCGGCGGCTCGATCTCGCGGCAGCACGTCGGGCCAGCGCGGCAGCTCGAACGGCTCGTCGCTTCTGCGGCAGGTCGAGCGTGGCGCCTGTCGACCTCCAGCGCGTCCAGGCGCAGGCGTCGGCCCAGCAGCGGACGCGCGGGATCGACGCGGTGTCCGAGCGTGCATCACGCAGCTGCGGCGCGGTCGACACGACGGTCGCGCTTCGTGGCATGTCGAAGCGCACGCCGTGCAGGGTCAGCGGGCCCGAGGCCGGCCCTTCGGCCGCGCGCCAGGTGCAGCGTCGCGCCCGCCGGCAGGCGCGCGACGATCTGCGCCAGCAGCACGTCGCGGCCGCCGACCGTCGTCAGCAGCCAGTACGCCAGCAGCGCCGCCGCGAGCAGTCAGCGCGCCGGCCGCAGGCTGCCGCGGATCGCCAGCCAGCGCATGCGCGCGCGGCGGCGCGCGCGCAGCTCGGCGATGCGCGCCTCGCGTTGCTCGGCGTCAGCGACGGTCGATGCGCCGACGCAGCGCGAGCGCGGCAGCGCGGGCTCGCGCCTGCACGGCACGTCTACGGCGCAGCTCACAGGTCGGCGCCGATGTTGAGGTGCAGCTGGAAGGCCGAATCCGGGTCGTCCAGCCCGTGCGCGATGTCCATGCGCACCGGCCCCACCGGCGAGCGCCAGCGCAGGCCCACGCCGACGCCGGTGCGCCAGTCGGGGCGTGTCGTCGAACGCGCTGCCGCTGTCGACGAACACCGCGCGCGCCCCAGGTGTCGTTGAAGTAGTGCTCGTACTCGACGCTGGCGGTGACCACGTTGCGCGCGCCCAGGCCGTAGCGTCTTGCCATCGAGGCCGGTCGATGCGCGGGCCGACCTCGCGCCACGCGTAGCCGCGGATGCTGCGGTCGCCGCCGGCGTAGAAGCGCAGGCTCGGCGGCAGCTCGACCAGCGTCGTCGGTGAAGGTGTGGCCGAGTTCGCCGCGCACGATCAGCCGGCTGTCGCTCGCCCAGCCCGCGGAACCAGCGCGCCGTCGCGTGCGCCTGGGCGAAGCTGGCATCCGAGCCTGCGCCCTCGACGCCGCCGCGCAGCTCCAGCGTGCCGCCGAGCGCATCGCGCGGGAACACGCGGTTGTCGACGTCGATGTATTCGGCGCGCAGCGAGGGGTAGGTGAACGTGGCGTAGCGGTAGTCCGGCGTCGAGGGTGCCGTCATCGCCTTCGTCGACGATAGGCCCAGCGCTCGCGCAGCGCGTGCAGCGAGGCCACCGCGGTCAGGTGGTCGTTGATCTCGCCGCTGCGGCTGGCGACGAATTCGATGCGCCGCGTGTCGATGTAGTCGGTCTGCTCGTCGGCGGCCTGCAGGCTGACGGTGTACCAGCCGTCCAGCCAGGCGAACGCCGGGATGCGGTACTGCAGGGTGAGCGTCTTGCGCTTCTGCGCGTAGTCCAGCTGCGCCAGTGCCTTGTGGCCGCGCTGGTTGAGGTAGCGCCGCTCCAGCGCCCAGGCGCACGCCGGCGCCGCTGTCGGTGCCGTAGCTCAGGCCGGCGGTGTAGACGCTGCGCTTGGCCGGGGTCAGGCGTCACCGTCACCGGCACGCGGGTGCCGACGGCCTCCTCGGGCCGCGGCTGGATGTCGATGCTGGAGAAATAGTCCAGCCGCGCCAGCGACTGCGCGCAGGCGGTCGAGCTTGCCCTGGTGGTAGTAGCTGCCGGTGTCCCAGTACACCAGCTTCTCCAGCAGCTGCGGCGCGGATGATCTGCGGCGTCTGGGTGAAGGTGACCTCGCCCATGTCGTAGCGGATGCCGCTGTCCCAGCACCAGGTCGATGTCGGCGGCGTGCTCGGCGCGCGTCACCTCGACGCGGCGGCTGGCGAAGTCGGCGTCGAAATAGCCGCGCTCGGCCAGGCGGCGGGTGATGCGCGTCTTGCTGGCCTCGTAGGTGGCGTGGTCGAAGACGTCGCCGGTCTTCGGTTCGAACTCGGCCAGCTCCTCGCGCAGGTACCGGTCGCGCGCGCCCTCGCCCTGGATGGCCACGTCCGCACGCCGCACACGCACCGGCGTGCCGGGATCGACGGTGACGGTCACCGCCACGGGCGCCCTCGTCGCGCCGTGCGCTCCACGGTGACCGTCGGGTCGTAGTAGCCGAAGGGCTCCAGCGCCTCGCGGGTCTCGTCCTCGGCCTCGCGCAGCAGGTAGGCCAGGCGGCGGCCGGAGAGGTCGTCGCCGATCGCCTCCACCAGCGACAGCGACACGCGCACGTTTTCGGTCATCGCCTCGTCCAGCCCGACGATGTCCACGCGCGCGACCTGCGCCGCCCGGGCCGCGCCGGTTGCAACGAGCATCAACACGGCGGCGGCGAGGGCGGCAGAAAGCAGGCGCATCGCGGCAGGATACGCAGCACGCGTCAAGACGCGATTAACCCGACGTGCGGGTGCAGCCTCGGCACGGAGCGGGCATCGGCGCTAGCATCCGGTTGGTGCCGCGTCCGCGATGCCTCCTGGGGAAAACCGCCATGACCGTCCTTGCCTCCCACCGCCCCGGCCTGCTTGCCGCCGGCCTGCTCGCCGTTCTCGCCACGCTGCCGGCCGCCGCCGGGCAGCGCCCCGAGGTCCAGAACGCCGCGGACGCCGTGCGAAGCGAGGTCGTGCAGTGGCGGCGCGACTTCCACCAGCACCCGGAGCTGTCCAACCGCGAGGTCGCAGACCGCCGCCACCAGGTCGCCGAGCACCTGCGCGAGCTGGGCCTGCAACCGCGCACCGGCATCGGCCACCACGGCGTGGTCGCGATCATCAAGGGCGGCAAGCCCGGCCCGAACATCGCGCTGCGCGCCGACATGGACGCGCTGCCGGTGACCGAGCGCACCGGCCTGCCGTTCGCCTCGAAGGCCACCGCCGACCTTCCGCGGCGAGACCGTCGGCGTGATGCACGCCTGCGGCCACGACGCGCACACCGGCATCCTGATGGGCGTGGCCGAAGCGCTGGTCGCGATGCAGCGACACGCTGCCCGGCGAGGTGATGCTGGTGTTCCAGCCCGCCGAGGAAGGCCCGCCGCGACGGCGAGGAAGGCGGCGCCGCGCTGATGCTGGAGGAGGGCCTGTTCGACGGACTTCAAGCCCGACGCGATGTTCGGCCTGCACGTGTTCTCCACGCTCAACGCCGGCACAGATCGGCGTGCGCAGCGGCCCGCTGATGGCGGCGTCGGACCGCTTCACCATCAAGGTCAAGGGCCGGCAGACGCACGGCTCGCGGCCGTGGGGCGGCGTCGATCCGATCGTCGCCGCGGCCGACCTGATCGGCACCGCGCAGACGATCGTCAGCCGCCGCACCGACATCGCCAAGCAGCCGGCGGTGGTCACCTTCGGCGCGATCAAGGGCGGCATCCGCTACAACATCATTCCCGACGAGGTGGAGCTGATCGGCACCATCCGCACCTTCGACGAAGGCATGCGCGCAGAAGATCTTCGCCGACCTGATGAACGTCGCCGAGCACGTCGCCGCCGCGCACGGCGCCACCGCCGAAGTCGCAGGTGCCCGACCAGCGAGGGCAACCCGGTCACCGTCAACGACCCCGCGCTCACCGCGCGCATGCTGCCCAGCCTGCAGGCCGTGGTCGGCGCGGACAACGTGGTCGAGCCGCCGCTGCATGATGGGCGCGGAGGATTTCTCGTTCTACGCGCAGCGAAGTGCCGTCGATGTTCTTCTTCGTCGGCGCCACGCCGCCGGGCCAGCGACCCGCTGACCGCGCCGAGCAACCATTCGCCGGAGTTCTTGCTGGACGAATCCGCGCTCGACCTCGGCCTGCGCGCGATGCTGCAGGTGACGCTGGACTACCTGCACGGCGAGGGCGCGTAGCCGGCCGCCCCGCGCGCGATAATCGCCGCATGGACCTCAACGCCCTCCCGCTCGGCCGCCACGTCGACTACCCGAGCCACTACGACGCCGCGCTGCTGTTCCCGATCCCGCGCGCGCTGGGTCGCGGCGCACATCGGCCTGGGCGACGACGCGCTGCCCTTCATCGGCCTTGACCGCTGGCACGCCTACGAGCTGAGCTGGCTCGACGCGCGCGGCAAGCCGCGCGTCGCCACCGCCACGCTCACCGTGCCGGCCGACTCGCCGCACCTGGTCGAATCCAAGTCGCTCAAGCTCTACCTCAACTCGCTTCAATGCCACGCGCTTCGACGAGCGACCCGACGCGTGCTGTGCGCGCATCGCGGCCGACCTGTCGCGCGCCGCCGGTGCGGCGGTGCAGGTGTCGCTTCGGCCTGCCGCCCATCGACGAAAGCGCGATGCGGCCGCGGCGTCGCATCGACGCACTGGACGTCGCCATCGACCACTACGGCCCGCCCGACGCGACGCTGCTGTCGGCCGACGCGAGCGACGTCGTCGAGGAAACCCTGTCGCAGCGCACTGCTGAAGTCCAACTGCCCGGTCACCGGCCAGCCCGACTGGGCGCGCGTGGTGATCGCCTACCGCGGCCCGCGCATCGACCGCGCCGGCCTGCTGCGCTACCTGGTGTCGTTCCGCGACCACGCCGAGTTCCACGAGCAGTGCGTGGAGCGCATCTTCGTCGACCTGATGGCGCGTCGCGCGGCCGCGAGCGCCTGTCGGTGGAAGCGCGCTACACGCGTCGCGGCGGACTGGACATCAATCCGTGGCGGGCCACGCCGGGCACCCCCGCCCCGCGCGCCGGGACGCGACGAACGGCAGTAGGCCGTCGCGCGTCGGACGCGGCGCGCGGTCGTTCGGAGTGAGCAGACGCCCGCGGCCTTTGCCGGGCGCAAATGTTCGCGCGCATTCACTCCGGCGCGATGGCCGCTTAACAAGTCCGGTGTCAGGGTCGCGCCATCCACCCCTGAAGATGGACCTGACCGCCATGGTGTTCTGGAAAAAGAAGAAGCCCGAGCCCGCCGTCCCGACGGCGTCCCCGTCCAAGCCGGATTTTTCCGGCGTCAGCAGCCGCACGCAGAGCACTGCGCCGCCGGCATCCCCCGCGCCGTCGGCGCCGGCGGACTTCTCCGGCGTGACCGCCCGCGTCGACACCACCGCCGACAAAGTCGGCGAGCAGTCCTACACCGTGCAGTCCGGCGACACGCTGTCGCATATCGCCCAGCGCTTCTACGGCAAGGCCAGCGCGTGGAACGCCATCTACCAGGCCAACCGCGACCAGATCGACAACCCCGATCTGATCCGGCCCGGGCAGGTGCTGCGCATCCCCGACGCCGGCAGCCGCTGACTCTGGGCGCATTCCCCGAACGACATCCCCGCATACATACAAGGAAATCCGCATGACCCTCCGCCCCATCCGCCGACCCGTTGTCATGGCCCTGGCCGTGGCCCTCACCGCCGCGGTGTCCCTGGCCGGCTGCAAGAAGGATGCGCCGGCGCCGGTCGCCACCACGCCCGCGCCGGCAGCGACGCCCGACGCCTCGCCGTGGCCGTCCACCGCACCGGCCCCGGCGGCCACGGCCATTGATGTGCGCTCGATCACGCTGGGCCGCAGTGCCGGCGCCGACCGCCGTGTCGCCCAGCCGCTGACCACCTTCGCGCCGACCGATCCGATCGTGGTCGCCGTGGACACCGACGGCGCCGCCAACAACGTGGAGCTGGCCGCCAAGCTGGTCTACCAGGACGGCCAGACCGCCGGTGAGCAGTCGCAGGCCCTCAACACCACCGGCGCGGAATCCACCGCGATCACCTTCACCAACGCCAACCCGTGGCCGGCCGGCAGCTACACCGCCGAAGTCTGGGTCGACGGGGTCAAGGCCGACAGCGCGACCTTCACCGTGCGCTGATCGCGTCGTTTCTCTCCCGCACCGCGGCGTCGCCGCCCGGTGCGGTCCCGTTGGGCGCGACCGTCGGGTTGCGCCCGATTTTTATGTGGAGCGCGGTCCCCGTCGCGTCGCATGTGGTGGGCGCCTCGCCAGGCAAGCAGGGCTGCCGGCAGCCCAGCGCCCCTGCCGCGATGCGACTACCATGCCGCTCCCCCGCCTGACACCGCTGCCATGACCACGCCTCCCGCCTACCTGGACGACACCGCCATCGAACGACTGGCCGAGCTGCTCGAGCAGCGCGCCGTGCCGTTCAAGGGCTTCAACCTGGAGGTGCTGGACGGCTACCTGTCGGCGCTGGCCGTGTCGCCCGATCCGGTGACGCCGGGCGAATGGCAGCCCGCGGTCTGGGGCGGCAAGGCCCCGCGCTGGCAGGACGAGGCCGAGGCACTGGACGTGCAGGCGCTGCTGCTGGGCCACAGCAACATGGCCGTGGCCCGCGTGCGCCACGGCGGTGACGACCTGCCCGACCACCTCGCCCCGCTGCTGTGGCTGCCGGAAGACCCGGAGGCGGAAAGCGACGACGAGCTCGACGTCGGTCGCGACTGGGCACTGGGGTTCTTCACCGCCGTCGCGCTGCGCGAGGCCGAGTGGGACCGCTGGCTGGACGAGAACGAGTGGATCGAGGAGATCTTCTCGCTGCTGGACCAGCTGGCCAGTGGCGAAGTGCTGGCCGAGGATCCCACCGCCCCCGCCACGCCGATCAGCTACCGCGAGCGGCTGGAGATCATCGCCGGCCTGCCGGACATGCTGGCCGACCTGCACCACCACCGCATCGACGCGCTGACCCCGCGCGAGCCGATCCGCCGCGCCGACACCCCCGACCGCAACGCGCCGTGCCCCTGCGGCAGCGGCAAGAAGTACAAGAAGTGCTGCGGCGCGTGAGGTAACGCCCGCGTCGCGGGATCGCTGCGAACCGCCCCGCATCCGACCCACCCCATGCCATCCCGAGCTTCATTCGGGACGACAACGGGACGGCGGTGACCCCTCCCGTACCTGACCTCGCCGAACACGCAGGCTTGCCAGGGCTGCGCAGCGCCTGCAATCCGTTTGATCCACATGCGCCCGCGTATGCACCCGCGGCTTTGCCCGCGACCGCCGCAGACGCGACAATCCGCGTTCTGCCCGACGAATCGAAGCGAACCCCCATGTCCAAGTCCCCCACGATCATCTACACCCTCACCGACGAAGCGCCGTGCCTGGCCACGGCTTCGCTGCTGCCGATCGTGCAGGCGTTCGCCGCGACCGCCGGCATCGACGTGGAGACCCGCGACATCTCGCTGGCCGGCGCGCATCCTGGCGCAGTTCCCCGATCGCCTGACGGACGACCAGCGCGATCGGCGACGACCTGGCCGAGCTCGGCGAGCTGGCGAAGACGCCCGAAGCCAACATCATCAAGCTGCCCAACATCAGCGCCTCGGTGCCGCAGCTCAAGGCCGCGATCAAGGAACTGCAGGCACAGGGCTACGCGCTGCCGGACTACCCGGACGATGCCGACCACGGACGACGCGAGCAGCGACATCAAGGCGCGCTACGACCGCACCAAGGGCAGCGCGGTCAACCCGGTGCTGCGCGAGGGCAACTCCGACCGCCGCGCGCCGGCGTCGGTGAAGGCCTACGCGCGCAAGCACCCGCACCGCATGGGCAAGTGGGCTGCCGACTCGAACTCGCACGTCGCGCACATGGACGTCGGGCGACTTCTACGGCAGCGAGCAGTCTACCACGATGGCAAGCCGGCGATCGACGTGCGCATCGAACTGGTCGGCGACGACGGCACGCACTCACCGTGCTCAAGCCGAAGGTGTCGCTGCAGGCCGGCGAGGTGATCGACGCCGCGGTGATGGACGCGCGCAGCGCTGGCCGCGTTCGTCGACGCGCAGATCGAGGACGCCAAGGCGCACGGCGTGCTGTTCTCGCTGCACCTGAAGGCGACGATGATGAAGGTCTCGCGACCCGATCATGTTCGGCGTCGGTGGTCAACCGCTTCTACGCGCCGGTGCTGGCGAAGCACGCCGACGACTGATGGCCGAGCTCGGCTTCGATGCCAACAACGGCATCGGCGACCTGTACGCGCGGCTGGCCATGCTCATGGACGCCGGCACCGCCGCCGCGATCGAGGCCGACATCGCGGCGCTCTACGCGCAGCGCCCGGGCACTGGCGATGGTCAACTCCGACAAGGGCATCACCAACCTGCACGTGCCGCAGCGACGTCATCGTCGACGCCTCGATGCCGGCGATGATCCGCGACAGCGGCAGCATGTGGAACGCCGAGGGCGAGCTGCAGGACACCAAGGCCGTGATCCCGGACCGCTGCTACGCCGGCATCTACCAGGCGGTGATCGACGACTGCAAGGCGAACGGCGCGTTCGACCCGGCCACGATGGGCAGCGTGCCCAACGTCGGCCTGATGGCGCAGAAGGCCGAGGAATACGGCAGCCACGACAAGACCTTCCAGATCGAGCGGCGACGGCACCGTGCGCGTGATCGACGCGGCCGGCACCGTGCTGCTGGAGCACGCGGTGCAGGCCGGCGACATCTGGCGCATGTGCCAGACCAAGGACGCGCCGATCCGCGACTGGGTGAAGCTGGCCGTCAGCCGCGCGCGCCTGTCGGGCACGCCGGCGGTGTTCTGGCTGGACCCGCGCACGCGCGCACGACGCGCAGCTGATCGCAAAGGTCGAGGCCTACCTCAAGGACCACGACACCGCCGGCCTGGACATCCGCATCCTGCCGCCGGTCGAGGCGATGCAGGCGTCTCGCTGGAGCGCATCCGCCACGGCGAGGACACCATCTCCGTCACCGGCAACGTGCTGCGCGACTACCTGACCGACCTGTTCCCGATCATGGAGCTGGGCACCAGCGCCAAGATGCTGTCGATCGTGCCGCTGATGGCCGGCGGCGGCCTGTTCGAGACCGGCGCCGGCGGCTCCGCGCCCAAGCACGTGCAGCAGTTCGTCGAGGAGAACTACCTGCGCTGGGATTCGCTGGGCGAGTTCCTGGCGCTGGCGGCATCGCTCGAGCACCTTGCGCAGCAGCACCGACAATGCGCGCGCCAAGGTGCTGGCCGACGCGCTGGACGCGGCCAACGCGCGCTTCCTCGACGAGGACCGCTCGCCGGGCCGCAAGGTGGGCACCATCGACAACCGCGGCAGCCATTTCTACCTGGCGATGTACTGGGCGCAGGCGCTGGCCGACCAGGACCGCGATGCCGACCTGAAGGCGACGTTCGCCCCGCTGGCCGAGGCGCTGGACCGACAACGAGGCGACGATCGTCGCCGAGCTCAACGGCGGTGCAGGGCAAGCCGGTCGACATCGGCGGCTACTACCATCCCGAGCGAGGCGCGCCTGTCGGAGGCGATGCGGCCGAGCGCGACGTTCAATGCGGCATTGGACGGGCTGGGCAAGGGCTGAGGGCCAGCTGGACTCGGCGCACCGCGATGCTTCTGCTCCCTCCCCTGCCTGCAGGGGAGGGAGTGTCGGACGTTCAGCGTTTCCTAGACGCAGCCGCACGCCTGCACGCGCGGCGCCACGGAGTCCGCGAGGTCGCCGCCGAATGCGCGCACCGACGCCATGCGGTTGCCGAAGGCGTGGCCGAACCGGTCGCGCTCCTCGGGCAGGCCCAGGCTCGAGATGCTGTCGCCGGCCGCGGCAAGCGGGAACCAGCCGCCCGTCGGGCGCGCAGAGGGTGCCGGGCCCCGGCGCCAGGCGGTGCGGACCGGAGGCGGGCAGTCGGCGTCCGAGGGCGCCTCGGCGTAGTCGTTGGCGATCGCGCGTGCATCGCGGGGTGAGGTCACGGGCGCGCTCGAGGCAGCGTCCCGGGCGGCGGGTCCGGACGAGGCCAGGTCGCCGGGGCGGGTCACGTAGCCGTGGAGGAACAGCAGGTCCTTGTAGATGCTCATGGCGGTCTCCGGTGGCGGGGTCGGGATGGACACCCTGTTGACGGAGGCACAACATAGGCCTTGCGAATCGCCCTAAAAAGCGACGTTTTTGCAAGCCTTGCTTGAATTCAATTCAAGGCTTGAGCACCAGGCTCGCCACGGCGAGCGTCCACGCCGGGACCCCGCCATGAGCCGCCCACCGCTGCATGCCCTGCTCGGATTCGTCGCCGCCGCCCGCGCCGGCAACCTGACCCGCGCCGCCGAATCCCAGCACCTCACCGTCAGCGCACTCAGCCACCAGATCCGCGGGTTGGAGGAGCGCCTCGGCCGGCGGCTGTTCGAGCGCGGTCCGCGCGGGGTGCGCCTGACCGCCGAAGGCGAGCGCCTGCTGTCGCGCGTGGGCCCGCACCTGGACGCGCTCGACCAGGCGCTGCGCCCGTATGGGCCGCGGCACGACGAGATCCTCACCCTCAGCCTGACGCCGTCGATGGCGTCGGCATGGCTGGTGCCGCGCCTGGGCGGTTTCCTCGCCGCGCATCCACAGCTGGAGATCAGCCTGCAGTCGGCGACGGCGCTGGTGGATTTCGAGCGCGACCGCGATGTCGACGCCGCGCTTCGCATCGGCCGCGGCACGTGGCCGGGCGTCACCAGCGAGCGGTTGTTCGACGAGTGGGTCGCGCCGGTGGCCAGCCCGGCACTGGTCGAACGCATGGGCGGCCTGCCGGGCGACGGCGAACTGCACCGCTGGCCGCTGCTGGGCGACCCCGACCGCGAGTGGGATGCGTGGTTCGCCGCCCATGGCGGCCGCCCGCCCGACCGTTACGTGGCCTCTTTCGACGACTCCGAGGCGCTGCACCGCGGCGCGGCGGCCGGCGTCGGGGTCGCGCTGGGCAAGCTGACCCGCGTGCGCCTGCTGCTGGAAGCCGGGCAGCTGGTGCTGCTGACAGGCCAGCGCCTGCGCACCGGATACGGGCATTACCTGGTGTATCCGCCGCGTTCAACCGACCACGCCGGCCTCCACGCCCTGCGCGCCTGGTTGCTGGAACAGGCCGCGGACTACGACGCGGCCGAGGTGGGTGCCGAAGTCGGCTGACACCAGTGCCGCTCGGGCTGCACCGCCGACGCCCGCCCGCCCGGTACCATCGGCCCCCTCGACCCGCCCTACTGGAGTGACGCCATGCTTCGCACCGCACTGCTCGCCACCGCCCTGACCGTGTCCCTGGGCGCCTGCACCACGTCGTCGGGCGTGATGAACGACGCCACGCAGGCCGTCGGCGGCGTGGTCGACGGCGCCGTCGCCGAGGCCCGGCTGGCCGCGGCCGTGTCGGGTGCCTGGCGCAACCCCGACAACGTCGCGCGCGACGGCTACCGCCACCCGCGCGAAACCCTGCAGTTCTTCGGCGTGATGCCCGACGACACCGTCATCGAGATCACCCCCGGCGGCGGCTGGTACGCCGAGATCCTGGCCCCGTACCTGCGCGATGACGGCCAGTACGTCGCCGCGGTGGTCGACCCGATGGCGCTGCCGGAAGGCCGGGGCCGCGACTACCAGGCCAACAGCAAGGCCGGGCTGGAGAAGCTGTTCGCCGGCGCGCCCGCGCAGTTCGACCGCGCCCGCGTGGTGGCCTACGACCCGGCCAAACCGGCCTTCGGCGCGGCCGGTTCGGCCGATGCCGTGCTGACCTTCCGCAACGTGCACAACTGGCGCATGAACGGCCAGGCCGAGGGGATGTTCAAGGGCTTCTTCGATGTGCTCAAACCCGGCGGCGTGCTGGGCGTGGTCGAGCACCGCGCCGCCGCCGACGTGCCCGCCGATGACCGGAGCGGCTACGTCGGCCAGGCGCAGGTCGTAGCGATGGCGCAGGCCGCCGGCTTCGTGCTGGACGGCACCAGCGAGGTCAACGCCAACCCGCGCGACACCAAGGACCACCCCAACGGCGTGTGGACGCTGCCGCCCGGCAACCGCCACGACGACGCCGACCGCGCGAAGTACCAGGCGATCGGCGAGTCCGACCGGATGACGCTGCGGTTCCGCAAGCCGGGCTGATCGCGCGGATCGTCGTGTAGCCCGGGTAAGGCCGAAGGCCGCACCCGGGGTTTTTTTTCTACGCCTGCTGGTACCCCGACCCCGGGTGCGGCCTACGGCCTTACCCGGGCTACGGTGTCGCGGCGCCCCCCGCCGCGATGCACCACAATGCGCGCCCCTGACGTGCGCGCCACCCGATGACCGACACCTACCCCGACTACCCGTTCACCCCCAAGCGCTTCGACGTCCGCCCCGGTATCGCGATGTCGTACCTGGACGAGGGTCCGACGGATGGCGAGCTGGTGGTGATGCTCCACGGCAACCCGTCGTGGAGCTTCTACTGGCGGCACCTGGTGGCGGGGCTGCGGCAGCCGGGCAACGGGAAGGGCTACCGCTGCATCGTCCCCGACCACGTCGGCATGGGGCTGTCGGACCGCCCCGACGACGCGGCCTATGCCTACACGCTGCAATCGCGCGTCGACGACCTCGACACGCTGCTCAGGCACCTGGGCCTCGACGGCCCGGTGACGCTGGCCGTGCACGACTGGGGCGGCATGGTCGGTTTCGGCTGGGCGCTGCGCGATCCTTCGCGCGTGCGCCGGCTGGTGGTGCTCAACACCGCCGCGTTCCCGCTGCCGGCCGACAAGCCGATGCCGTGGCAGCTGTCGTTGGGACGCGACTCGCGCATCGGCGGGTTCCTGATCCGCGCCTTCAACCTGTTCGCGCGCGGTGCGGCGTGGACGGGCACGGAACGCCGCCTGCCGCGTGACGTCCGCCGTGCCTACATCGCCCCCTACAACGGCTGGCGCAACGCCATCAGCACCCTGCGCTTCATGCAGGACATCCCGTTGGACGAAGGCGACCGCGCCTGGCCGCTGCTGGCCGAGTCCGCGCGCGTGCTGCCGCAGTACGCGGACCGCCCGGCGTTCATCGGCTGGGGCCTGCGCGATTTCGTGTTCGACCGGCACTTCCTCGACGGTTTCACCCGCGCGTTGCCCAACGCGCAGGTGCACGCATTTGAGGACGCCAACCACTATGTGCTGGAAGACAGGCACGAGGTGCTGGTGCCGGCGATCCGCGCGTTCCTGGACGCGAACCCGCTCCAGCCTTGAGGCTGCTTCGGGGAACGCCCTGACGGGGCTTAACCACGCCGCGCACAAGAGCCCTCCCCTTCAAGGGGAGGGTTGGGTGGGGATGGGTTGAGCATCGGTGAGGTTGGAAGCGGCAAGGAGTAGGCACACCCTATTTCCATCCTCATCCCCATCCCGACCTGTCCGGCCCGACCACGCAGCGCTCGGGCGCTCGACCGGTCGCAAGCCCATGGCTTGCACGCGCCCGCTCTCACCCCGTTGAAGGGGAAGGAGAGGGTCGCAACGTACATTGCGAATAGTTGCGAGGTAACCGGATCACTCCGGCAACGGATTGCGCACCGCTTCCGGCACCCCCGCCCAGTCGCCCGGCGTCAGCGCCGGCAAGCCATGCGCGACGCGCGCCTTGTCGCACTGCGCGCTGGCCGCGCCGAACTCCCATGAGGCCGGAACCAGGGCGCACACCGACGGGCGCCGGTCGTGGATGCCGCAGCGTGAGTACACGCCGATGTCGGCATCCAGCGCCACGCAGCGCGGCGCGGCCTGCGACGTGCCCCGCATCACGCGCTCGTGCGTGCGCAGCGGCTCGGTCAGTTCGATCGGAACACGCCCGCCCATGCCGGCGTCGGCCTCCGACCAGTGGAAGCTGACGCGGAAATACGCGCAGCACGCGCCGCACGTCAGGCACGGGTGCGGCGTCGCCGTGGCAGGCGCGGGCGGTGGTGAGGATCGGGGAGAGTTGGACGGCACGGGCACTCGCGGAGCCGCCCATGACGAAGGCGGCAGGTGGCGGGATTGTCGGGGTTCCGGTCCCCCGCGCAAGTGCGGCCATCCGTCCCGTTCAGCGGCGACAATGGGCCATGACCCACGTACCCGACACCGCCCCGTGCAACATCGCCGCCGCGCTGCCGCGGCTGGCCGCCGACCGGCCCGGACAGGTCGCGTTGCGCTGCCCCGGTAAACGGGACCCGGGCGGGATGCCCCGCTACGACCAGGCGCTGACGTATGCCCAGCTCGACGCGCGCAGCGACGCGATCGCCGCAGGGCTGGCACGCCACGGCATTGCCCGCGGCACGCGCACGGTGGTGATGGTGCGGCCCTCGCCCGAGTTCTTCCTGCTGATGTTCGCGCTGTTCAAGGCCGGAGCGGTGCCGGTGCTGGTCGATCCCGGCATCGACAAGCGCGCACTGCGCCAGTGCCTGGACGAGGCAAAGGCCGAGGCCTTCATCGGCATCCCGCTGGCGCACGCGGCGCGCGTGGTGCTGGGCTGGGCGCGTTCGGCCCGGGTGCGGATCACGACGGGCACGCGCGCATGGCTGGCGGACGCGACGCTCGCACGCGTCGAGGCCGACGGTGCCGGCGCCGGCCCGCAACTGGCCGCCACCGCGCCCGACGACGTCGCCGCGATCCTGTTCACCAGCGGCTCGACCGGCGTGCCCAAGGGCGTGGTCTACCGCCACCGCCATTTCGTCGCGCAGGTCGACATGCTGCGCGAGGCCTTCGGCATCCGGCCCGGTGGCGTCGACCTGCCGACGTTTCCGCCGTTCGCACTGTTCGACCCGGCACTGGGCGTGACCTCGGTGATCCCCGACATGGACCCGACGCGCCCGGCGCATGCCGACCCGCGCCGGCTGCACGACGCCATCGCGTGCTTCGGCGTCGACCAGCTGTTCGGCTCGCCCGCGCTGATGGCGGTGCTGGCCGCGCACGGCCAGCCGCTGCCGACGCTGCGCCGCGTGACCTCCGCCGGTGCCCCCGTGCCGGCCGACGTCGTCGCCCGCATGCGCGAACTGCTGCCCGACGATGCCGCGTTCTGGACGCCCTACGGTGCCACCGAGTGCCTGCCGGTCGCGGTGATCGAGGCGCGCGAGCTGCAGGCCACGCGCGCGGCGACCGAAGCCGGCGCCGGCACCTGCGTCGGCCGGGCGGTCGCGCCGAACGTGGTGCGGATCATCGCGATCACCGACGTCGCCGTCCCTTCGTGGACGGACGCGCACGAGCTGCCTGCGGGGCAGGTCGGGGAGATCACGGTCGCCGGCCCGACCGCCACCGACACCTACTTCAACCGCGACGCGCAGACACGGCTGGCCAAGATCGTCGAGCCGCTGCCCGACGGCACCCGGCGCGTCGTGCACCGCATGGGCGATGTCGGCTACGTCGACAGTGAGGGCCGACTGTGGTTCTGCGGCCGCAAATCGCACCGCGTGGAGACCGCCACCGGGCCGCTGTACACCGAGCAGGTCGAACCGGTGTTCAACGTGCACGCCGACGTGCGCCGCACCGCGCTGGTCGGCACGGGCGAACGCGGCGCGCAGGTGCCCCTGTTGTGCGTGGAGCTGGCGCCGGGCGTCGCACGGCACGAGTGGCCACGCATCGAGCGCGAGCTGCGGGCGCTCGGCGCAGGGCATGCACACACCGCCGGCATCGACCGTTTCATGCGCCACCCCGGGTTCCCGGTCGACATCCGCCACAACGCCAAGATCGGACGGGAAAAGCTGGCGGCGTGGGCGGAAGGTAAGACCAACCGCTGACGCCGTGCAGTGCTCCCTCCCTTTCGCCAAGGGCGAAGGGGAGGGCTGGGGAGGGGTGCTTTCAACCACGGCCGGAATCCGCCCCAAGCAGGGGGCAGACATGGACACGAAACGCAGGCGCGCACGCTCGCTCAGGACCAATGCCACCGAAGCCGAGAAATGCCGCTGGCGGTTGCTGAGGGGCCGACAACTCGACGGCTTCCGCTTTCGCCGCCAGGTACCCATCGCCGGTTACATCGTCGATTTCGCATGCCCGCAGGCCAAGCTGATCGTCGAACTGGACGGTGGCCAACATGCTGGGCAAGCCGACGACGACGCCCGCGGACACAATCACTCCGGGCGCTCGGCTATCGTGTGCTGCGCTACTGGAATGACGATGCCTTGCGACGGAGCCATGACGTGGCGGCCGACATCCATCGCCATCTGACAGAGGCGTTTACCCCACCCCAGCCCTCCCCTTCGCTTATAGCGAAAGGGAGGGAGTAGTCCGGCCCGAGCATGGAGTTCCGCATGAAAATCCTGGTCACCGGCGGCGGTGGTTTCCTCGGGCAGGCGTTGTGCCGCGGGCTGGTCGAGCGCGGCCACCACGTGTCCAGCTTCAACCGCGGCCACTACGCCGAGCTGGAGGCACTCGGGATCATCCAGCACCGCGGCGATCTCGCCGATGCCGTGGCCGTGCACGCCGCCGCGGCCGGCTGCGACGCGGTGTTCCACAACGCCGCCAAGGCTGGCGCGTGGGGGCCGTATGAGGAGTACCACCGCGCCAACGTGGTCGGCACGCGCAACGTCATCGCCGCCTGCCGCGCGCACGGCATCGGCCGGCTGGTCTACACCTCCACCCCCAGCGTCACCCACCGCGCCACCCATCCGGTGGAGGGCGGCACCGCCGACACCGTGCCCTACGGCGAAGGCTTCAAGGCGCCGTACGCCACCACCAAGGCGATCGCCGAGCGCGAGGTGCTGGCCGCCAACGACGCGGCGCTGGCCACCGTCGCGTTGCGCCCGCGTCTGATCTGGGGCCCGGGCGACAACCAGCTGCTGCCGAGGCTGGTGCAGCGTGCGCGTGCCGGACGGCTGCGGCTGGTCGGCGACGGCGGCAATCGCGTCGACACCACCTACATCGACAACGCCGCGCAGGCGCACTTCGATGCGTTCGAGCACCTCGCGCCGGGTGCGGCGTGCGCGGGGCGTGCGTACTTCATCAGCAATGGCGAACCGCTGACGATGCGCGAAACGCTCAACCGTCTGCTGGCTGCGGTTGGTGCACCGACGGTCGAGAAGACGCTGCCGTTCCCGCTGGCCTACGCGATCGGCGCGACGTGCGAAGGCCTGTGGTCGGTATTGCCGGTCAAGGGCGAGCCGCCGCTGACGCGGTTTCTCGCCGAGCAACTGGTGACGCCGCACTGGTACGACATGGCGCCGGCCACGCGCAACTTCGGCTACGTGCCGCGGGTGTCGTTCGAGGAAGGGCTGATGCGTTTGCGTGCGTCGTGGCACGAAGGGCGCTGAGGCGCGGCGTCCGCCATGACGGGGCATGCAACGCGCCCCGCTAGAATGCGGCCCATGACCAACACCCCCCCGTCGACGCCGCTGGACGCGCTCAAGCCGCTGGCCGGCCGCGCGCTGCAGGCCGCGCTCAACCGTGCCCTGGCCTTGGACCCGGATACCCGCGAGGGCCTGCGCGCGCTCGACGGCCGCACGGTCGCGCTGCGGCTGGCGTCGCCGCCGCTCGCCCTGCAGGTGCGCGTGGCGGGCGATCGGCTGGAAGTCGGCCCCGTCCCCGACGCACAGCAGCCCGACCTCTCGGTGCGCAGCACCATCGGCGGGCTGCTGTCGCAGTTGCCCTTCTTCCGCGACGACAAGGCCGCGCCGGTCGGCCAGCTGCGCATCGAGGGCGACGCCGACCTCGCGCGCCGGCTGCAGCGCATGGCCGAGCGCTTCGACCCGGACTGGCAGCAGCCGTTCGTGGCGGTGATGGGCGAGGTGATCGGCGTGCAGGTGGCGCAGGCCGTGGCGGGCGCGCTGCGGCACGCACGCGGCGCGGCATCCGCGCTGGCGACCAACGCTGCCGAGTATGTCACCGAGGAATCGCGCGACGTGGTCGGCCGCGCCGAGCTCAATGCCTTCCATGACGACGTCGATGCCGTGCGCGACGACGTCGAGCGGCTCGCCGCGCGCGTGGCGCGCCTGGGCGGCGGGGCGGCGCGATGAAGTCGGCGCTGCGCGCCTGGCGCATCGGTCGCGTGCTGCTGCGCTACCGCCTGGACGCGCTGGCCGACGACACGCCCGCCGAGCGCTGGCTGAAGCTGGCGCGGCCGTTCGTGCCGAGGGCCTCGCGCGAGATCGAGGCGATGCCGCGCGGCGCGCGCCTGCGCATGGCGCTGCAGGAGCTGGGGCCGATCTTCGTCAAGTTCGGGCAGATCCTCTCCACCCGCCGCGACCTGGTGCCACCGGACATCGCCGAGGAGCTGACGCTGCTGCAGGACCGCGTCGCGCCGTTCGACGGCGACGCCGCGCGCGCCATCGTCGAGGACGCGCTCGACCGCCCGGTGGCCGAGGCGTTCGAACACTTCGACCTGGCGCCGCTGGCATCGGCATCCATCGCCCAGGTACACGCTGCCGTGCTGCCGGCCACCGCTGACGCACCCGCGCGCGAGGTGGTGGTCAAGGTTCTGCGTCCCGGCATCCGCCGCCAGATCGCCGCCGACGTGGCACTGCTCAAGGCGATGGCGGGCGTGGTCGAGCGCACGCATCCCAATGCCGACAAGATCCGCCCGCGCGAGGTGGTGGCGGAGATCGAGCACACGTTGGCCGCGGAGCTGGACCTGCAGCGCGAGGGCGCCAACGCCAGCGTGCTGCGCCGCTTCTGGCAGGACAGCCAGGACCTGTACGTGCCCGAGGTGGTGTGGAGCCACACCGGCGAGCGCGTGCTGACCCTTGAGCGCGTGCGCGGCATCCCCTCCGACGACATCGCCGCGCTGGACGCGGCCGGCATCGACCGCAAGGCGCTCGCGGCCAAGGGCGTGCGGGTGTTCTACACGCAGGTGTTCCGCGACAACTTCTTCCACGCCGACGCGCACGCCGGCAACATCTGGGTCGACAGCGACCCGGCGCGCCGCGACAACCCGCGCTTCATCGCGCTGGACTTCGGGATCATGGGCCAGCTCTCGGACGAGGACCAGTACTACCTCGCCGAGAACTTCATGGCGATCTTCAACCGCGACTACCGGCGCATCGCCGAGCTGCACGTGCAGGCCGGCTGGATGCCGTCGCATATCCGCATCGACGAGCTGGAAGCCGCGGCGCGCTCGGTGTGCGAGCCGTACTTCACCCGGCCGCTGAGCGAGATCTCGCTGGCCGAGGTGCTGGTCAAGCTGTTCAAGGTCGCCCAGCGTTATGAGCTCACGCTGCAGCCGCAGTTGATCCTGCTGCAGAAGACCCTGCTCAACATCGAGGGCGTGGGCCGGTTGCTCGATCCCAAGCTCGACATCTGGGCGGTGGCGCGGCCGGTGCTGCAGCGCATCCTGGTCGAACGCTACAGCCCGCAGCGGCTGGCCGCGGAATTCCGCAAGCGCCTGCCCGAACTCGTCACACGCGCCCCGGAAATGCCGCGGCTGCTGCACGCCTGGTTGAGCCAGCAGGTCGACGGCCGCCACGAGCTGCGCATGCGCTCGGACGACCTGGCACAGCTCACGCGCTCGGTGCGCGAGGCGCAGAAGCGCACCGTCGCCGCGATCCTCGGTACCGGCCTGCTGATCGTCGCCGCCGTGCTGTACGGGCTGGAAGCGGGCGGGCCGTCGCTGTGGTCGGTGCCGGCCTCGGCGTGGATCGCCGGGCTGGGCGGGCTGTGGGCGTTGTTGGCGGCGTGGCCGCGGCGGTAGTTTTTCTGCGCTCGAACTGCACCCCTCCCCAACCCTCCCCTGCAGGCAGGGGAGGGGGCCAAAAGCTTGGACGAAGCGCTGTCACTCCGTCCCCTGCTTTCAGGGCAGGGAGTCGAAGGTTCGGCGGGAGTGCTCTCACTCCCTCCCCTGCCTGCAGGGGAGGGCTGGGGAGGGGTGCTCTTGGCCCACGAAGCCAAAGGAGCAACACCGCATGGAGCGCCACATCCATGAAACGAATCTGGCACCACGCACGCGACCTTCGACACCACGCCACTGACGCCGAAAGGAAGTTGTGGCAGTACCTGAAGGGGCGCCAGCTACGTGGCCTGAAATTCCGCCGCCAGTTCGCGATCGCGGGCTTTATTGCCGACTTCGCATGCGTCGAGATCAAACTGGTAGTCGAGCTCGATGGCGGCCAGCACAGCGAACAAGCCGCTGAAGATGCCTCACGCACGAACCGCATCGAAGCCAACGGCTACCGCGTGCTGCGCTTCTGGAATGACGATGTGCTTACACGGACCCACGCGGTACTCGACGAAATCCACCGACATGTTGAAGAGATGACCGCTTGAACAGCACCCCTCCCCAACCCGTCCGGCCCACCGGCACAGCCGGTGGTCGTTCGGCGGGCTGCGAGTCGATGACTCGCAGGCAGCCCTTCTCACCCCCTGCAGTCGCAGGGGAGGGGGCAGATGCATCGCTGCTCGCACTCGGCGTGCTCTACCGCGACGACTACCTGGCCGTGGTCAACAAACCTGCCGGGCTGATGGTCCATGACAGTGCGCTGGCGCGCGGCGAGACCGACTTCGCCGCCGACCGGCTGCGCGAGCAGTTCGGCCGGCCCATCTTCCTGGTGCACCGGCTGGACCGCGCCACCAGCGGTTGCCTGCTGCTGGCGTTCGACCGCGACACCGCCTCGGCGCTGGGCAAGGTGCTGATGTCGCGCGAGGTGGAGAAGGACTACTGGGCGGTGTGCCGTGGCTGGCCGGAGGCGGCGTTCACCATCGACCACGACCTCGACGGCGGACCCGGCAAGCCGCTGAAGAAACCGGCGGTGACGCGCTTCGAGCGACTGGCGACGGCGGAGCTCGCGTTGCCTTCGACGGGCTTCGAGACCTCGCGTTACGCCTGGCTGTCGGCGCATCCGGAAACCGGGCGCTTCCGCCAGATCCGCCGCCACCTCAAGCACGCCAGCCACCATCTGATCGGCGATACCAGCCACGGCGACGGGCGCCACAACCGCACATTCCGGATGATGGGCATCCACCGCATGCTGCTGCACGCGCGGCGGCTGGCGTTCGCGCATCCCGCACACGGCGGGGCGATTGAAGTGGTCGCGCCCGTCGATGCGCAGTTCCAGCGCGCGCTCAACCTGTTCGACGGACACGGTGACCCGGTCGCGCAAAAAGAAGCGGCCGGCGCCCCACCCTGAGGGAGGCGCCGGCCGCCCGGTCGCATCCTTACTCGGCGTTGTCGTTGCCGTCTTCGACAGCGGCGTTGTCCGCAGCGGCCTTGGCGGCCTGCGCTTCGATCTCCCGCTGCATCTGCTGCATCGCCGGCGCCATCAGCTGCTGGGTGGCGACCATCGTGTTCTGCATCAGCTGCGGCATCTTGTCCAGGAGGGTCTGGCCGGCGTCGCTGCGGTAGAACTTGACCAGCGCGGTCACGTCCTTGTCGTCGAACGACCGGGCGTAGATGTCGCGGTACACCGGCTGCACCTTGTCCCACGCCAGCATGGAGCGCATGTTGGTCATCATGCGGTCGAGTGTGGCCTGGACCTCGGCCTGCTCCCCGGCGGTCAGGTCCTTGCCGGCGGCGACCTGCGCCACGGCCTGCTGCTGCATGGCCTCCACCTGCGGCCACATCGCATCGAGCGTCTGCTTGACCCGCATCACGTCCATCAGCTCGTCGACCTGGGCATCGCTCGGCGGCGCGGCGAAGGCGACGGGGGCGGCGACGGCCAGCGCCACCGCGCAGACCAGCGAACGCAGCGGACGGGTCGAAATCTTGAAATGCATGGTGTGGCTCCTTCCTTGAATGAGCGCGCATCGTCCCGGGCCGCCGCATCCCCGTCAACGCCGCGTCGCCGGGCGCCCGCGCGCAGGGCCTACAATCGCGGCCTGCGCCCAGCCCCGCGTTGCCACCGCCGATGCCGCCTGCCGCTCCGTCCATCCCCGAGTCCGAACTTGTCGAGCGTTTCGTGCGCGCGGCCGGCCCCGGCGGGCAGAACGTCAACAAGGTCGCCACTGCGGTGGAGCTGCGATTCGATGTCGCCGGCTCGCCCTCGCTGAGCGAGCCGGTACGCGCGCGGCTGCTGGCACGGCGCGACCGCCGCATGACCGGCGAGGGCGTGCTGGTGATCAACGCCCAGCGCTTCCGCACCCAGGACCGCAACCGCCAGGACGCGCGCGAGCGCCTGGCCGCCTTCATCGCCACCGGACTGGTCGCACCCAAGAAACGCGTCGCCACCCGGCCCACGCGCGGTTCGGTGGAGCGCCGGCTGGGCGCCAAGCGCGAGCGCAGCACGGTCAAGCGCGGGCGCAGCACGAAGGCATGGGACTGATGGACGCGCCGGTGGACGCCCCCCTGCATCCGCCCGGCGGCCCGCGCGTGCTGCCGTTGCCGCCCCAGTTGCCGCGGGTGGCGCACAATGCCTTCTCCCGGGGACTGGGCATGGCCGTGTTGCGCCTGGGCGGCTGGCGGATGGTCGGTGCGTTTCCCGACATCCCCAGGGCGGTGCTGATCGGTGCGCCGCACTCGACCAATTGGGACGGCATCTGGGGCTTCGCGGCCAAGATGGCGATGGGCCTGGACATCACGATCCTCGGCAAGGATTCGCTGTTCCGGGTGCCGGTGCTGGGCGCGCTGCTGCGCCGCTTCGGCGTGATCCCGGTGGACCGCAGCGCCGCGCACGGCGTGGTCGAGCAGGCCGCGCAGATGATCCTGTCCAGCGAGCGGCTGTGGTTCGGCCTGGCGCCGGAGGGCACGCGCCGCCTGGTGGAGCGCTGGAAGCCCGGCTTCTGGAAGATCGCCCGCGCCGCCGGGGTGCCGGTGGTGCCGGCGTACTTCCACTACCCCGACAAGGTGATCGGCATCGGCCCGCCGTTCGAACTGACCGACGACATGGACGCCGACCTCGCCCGCATCCGCGACTGGTATCGGCCCTGGCAGGGCAAGTACCACGGCACGCCCTGATCGGGCACGGCCCGGCGGCTTGTGCCGCTGAAGGGCAGGCGGAGCCGGTCGCACGACGGCGGTGAAGCGCCGCTCTCCTGCCATTCCCAAGGCGACAAATGCGACAAGCGGGCTGCCTGGCGTCCTCCTGGCGTGGACGTGCGACCGGCCATCCATCCGCGGCCGCCTCCCATCCCGGATGTGACGTGCTTGGCATGTTTTTTGCGCATTGGTTCCCACTACGACGCTGCCTGCTCGCGCGGGCCCGGCGTCCGGGATGGAGCCCAGCACGGCAAAGGGGGATCGGTGCATCCAGTCGCGGCCATGACCGCAGACATCGTCGCGACCGTGCACGCGGGCGGCACCCCTTGCGTTGCGCCGCCGCACCGCGCCCCCGATGGAGGCGCGCGCCATGGGCACGCCCTCGCTCTTCGCACTTAATCCCAATGCGCTGCTGAGCGCATTCGGCTTCTGGCGCGGGCCGGACCCGACCGTCCCGACCCCGGCCGAGCGCTGGCAGGACGCCACCGTCGACGTGGTCATCCATGCCGACCGCCACCAGCACAGCATCGCCTACTGCCTGACCGGCCTGTTGCGGCAGACGCTGCAGCCGCGGCGGGTGCTGCTGGTGGACGACGGCGGTTCGGACCGTGACCACACCCTGCAGAGCGCCCACGAATTCGCGCGCGCCAACGGCATGCCGATGGCGGCAGTCGGGCGCATGTGGTCGATCGGCCGCGCACCCACGCTCAAGCGCCAGGCGCGCGAGCTCGACGGCGACGTGCTGTTCGTCCTCGACGGCGACACTGTGCTGGAATCGCCCGACTACATCGAACGCTGCGTGCGCGAGCTCTATCAGGGCGTCGGCATCGCCAGCGCCACCGGCACCGTGTGGCCCATGCGCCCCCGCGACCGCCGCGCGTGGGCGGCGCTGCCCGAGTTCCGCCGCTGGATCGGGCGCGACGGCTACCGCGACCCGCTGCTGCGGCGCGATCCGCTGCACCGCCTGGCATGGTGGGCGGGCAATGCCTATCGCGAGACAGTGGGCGGTTTCCAGCAGCGTTTCCTCAACCGCGGGCTGATGGCGCTGCTGGGCGGCGTGGCGCACCCGGCCGGGGGCGCGGTGGCCTACCGGCGGCGCTACCTCAAGGACGTGTTCGACCGCTACGAGCCCGTGTTCGGCGACGACCTCACCGGCCTGCCGGACCTGTTCATCGGCTTCGCGCTCAACAATGTCGGTTACCGCAACCTGCAGCTGGCCGACGTGCAGGCGCGCGCGGTGGGCGGCGAGGTGCAGGAGGTGCCGGCCCGGGCGCGGCGCGACACGCGGGCGTTTCTGCGGGCCTGCCACGATTTCGACAGCCTGATGCGCACCCCGCTGCGCTGGCCGCGCCGCTGGTGGGCGCGCTGGCGCCTTCGTGATGCGCGGCAGGCCCCGGATTGGCGGGAGCTGCGCCGCGTGGCCGAGGCCTACCGCCAGCCCTTCGGCGAGCGCATGACCCGCCAGCTCGGACGCCCGATCGGCTGGGCGCTGTTCTTCGCCGCCGTCGAGAAGGTCGTGTTTCCGGTCGGCCTGCTGACCCTGGCGGTGCTGGGGCAGTGGATGTGGCTGGCGGCCGTGGTGGCCGCCGAGTGCATCACCGCCTGGGGGGTCCTGCTGGCGGTGACGCCGCGCGGCCGGCTGGAGATGCTGGGCAAGGCGGTGCTGTTCACCCCGCTGCGCTACGCGCTGATGATGCAGGAGCTGGGCACGGTGCTGGGGTTCGTGCTGCGGCGCTCGCTGCTGGACCGGCGGCGGTCGCGGCGGTAAACGCCGCGCGGCGCTGCTCCGGGGGCGCGCGACAGGCTCAGCGCTCGGACTGCCCGGTCTCGTCGTAGCCGGCGCGCTCGAACAGCGCCGGCTGGATCAGCTCGATGAAGGCGCGCGCCTGCGGGCTGACAGGTACTTGCCCTTGCGCACCACCACGCCGTAGCTGCGCGACGGGAAGTACGCCGCCAGCGAGCGCGCGGCCAGGCGCGCCGCGGTCGGCGTCGGTCAGGCAGATCGCGGTGACGATGCTGATGCCCAGGCCCATCGCCACGTACTGCTTGATCACTTCCCAGCCGCCGACTTCCAGCGCCACCGTGTAGGGCACGCGGTTGCTGCTGGAACACCAGGTCGACCAGCCGGTAGGTGGTCAGGCGCTTGCGGCGGCAGGATCAGGCCGTACGGCGACAGGTCCTCCAGCGTCAGGTCGCGGCTTGGACGCCAGCGGGTGGTCGGGCGGGGTGATCAGCATCGGCTCGAAGCGGTACACCGGCGCGTAGTCGAGGTCGGCCGGCACGTCCAGCATCGAGCCCACCGCCAGGTCGACCGCGTCCGAGCGCAGCAGGTCCAGGCCGCCGGCGCCGGTGACGTTGTGCAGGCTCAGGCGCACCTCCGGGTGCGCGGCGCGGAAGGCCTCCACGATCCGCGGCAGCAGGTAGAGGATGGTCGAGCTGCCGGCGGCGACGTTGCAGCTCGCCGGCGTCCAGCCCGCGCAGCCTGCTCGCGGAACGCGCCGTCCAGCCCGTCCAGGCCCTCCACCAGCGGCCGCGCCAGTTCGTACAGCGCCTCGCCTTCGCGGGTCAGGCGTCAGCCGCCGGCCGCTGCGCTCGAGCAGGCGCACGCCCAGTTCGCGCTCCAGCGCCTGCAGCTGCAGGGTCACCGCCGGCTGGCTCAGGAACAGCGCCTCGGCCGCCCGCGACACCGAGCCCAGCCGGGCGGTCTGGCAGAAGGCCCGCAACGGCTTGAGGCGGTCGCCCTTGTAGGCGAAGCGCGGGGCTGGCAGGCATGGCTCGTCGGTCATTGTCCGTCCATGTATAAGCTGAACTAATACCATCGCATTGATAAAACTTGTTTGTCAAATACAACACGCCGGCGCATGGTCGTGGCCCGCCTGCACACGGAGCCATCGCATGTCGGCCGTGCTGCAGAACGTCCGCCCGTCGACCCCGTAACCGCCGCGGCTGAAGGCTGCTCGGTCCTGGCGCGCGAGCCCGGGCAGGAGCGCCTGCTGACGCCCGGCGCGCGCTGGCCTTCCTGGCCGGCGCTGCACCGCCGCTTCGAGGCCGCCCGCCAGGCCCGGCTGGCCGCCCGCCGCCAGCGCCAGGCCGTCTTCGATGCCGGCGCGCTGCCGGACTTCCGCGCCGACACCGCCGCGATCCGCGACGGCGACTGGCGCGTCGGCGCCGATCCCGCGCGGCGCTGCTCGACCGCCGCGTCGAGATCACCGGCCCGGTCGACCCGAAGATGGTCATCAACGCGCTGAACTCCGGCGCGCAACTGCTACATGGCCGACTTCGAGGACTCGCACCAGCGCCGACCTGGGCCAACCTGCTGACCGGCCAGCACGCGCTGCGCGAGGCGGTCGCCGGCACGCTGGACTGGATGGCGCCCGACGGCGGCAAGCACTACGCGCTCAAGCCCGGGACGAGCAGGCGGTGCTGATGGTGCGCCCGCGCGGCTGGCACCTGGACGAGAAGCACGTGCTCGTCGACGGCGCGCCGATGTCGGCCGCCTGTTCGACCTCGGCCTGTTCGCCTTCCACAACGCCGCACGCGCTGGCCGCGAAGGACCGCGGCCCGTACTTCTACCTGCCCAAGCTGCAGTCGATGGAAGAAGCGCGCGCTGTGGGACGCCGTGCTGGCGCACATCGAAGCGCGCGCTCGGCCTGCCGCACGGGCAGCATCAAGGTCACCGTGCTGATCGAGACGCTGCCGGCGGCGTTCGAGATGGACGAGATCCTGCACGCGCTGCGCGGCCGCATCGTCGGCCTCAACTGCGGGCGCTGGGACTACATCTTTTCCTACATCAAGACCTTCCGCGCGCACCGCGACCGGGTGCTGCCCGAGCGCGGCCAGGTGACGATGACCCAGCCGTTCCTGCGGGCCTATTCGGAACTGCTGATCCAGACCTGCCACCGCCGCGGCGCGCATGCGATGGGCGGCATGGCGGCGCAGATCCCGATCAGCGGCGACGCCGCCGCCAACGACGCCGCGCTGGCGCGCGTGCGCGCCGACAAGCTGCGCGAGGTCACCGCCGGCCACGACGGCACCTGGGTCGCGCATCCGGCGCTGATCCCGCTGGCGCGCGCGGTCTTCGACGAGCACATGCCCGGCCCGCACCAGCACCACGTCGCTGCGCGACGACGTGCAGGTCACCGCGCGACGACCTGCTCAGGCCGTCCGCTGGGCACCATCACCCGCGCCGGCTTCGAGGACAACGTCGAGGTCTGCGTGCGCTACCTCGCCGCGTGGCTCGACGGCCACGGCTGCGTGCCGATCCACTGGCTGATGGAAGACGCCGCCACCGCCGAGATCGCCCGCGCGCAGCTGTGGCAGTGGCTGCACTTCGCCGACGACGGCCGCGCGACCGCTGCACCTGGACGACGGCACCCCGGTCGACTTCGCCCTGCTCGAGCGCGCGCTGATCGGCCTGCCGCAGCAAGCTCGGCGACCGCCTGACGCTGCCCGGCGCCAGCCGCATCAACGAGGCCATCGCGCTGCTCGACCGCCTCACCCACGCCGACGAACTCGCCGACTTCCTGACCCTGCCCGCCTACGAACGCCTCGATTGATCGACCTCGCCCAGTCCGACTCCGCGACTCGCCGTCGCTCCTGCAAAGCCCGCCCACGCCCACCACGAGGACACCGCCATGACCGCACCGCTCCCGACCGCCGAACAACTCCAGCCAGCGACTGGGCCAACAACCCGCGCTGGGCCGGCATCGACCCGCCCGTACACCGCCGAGGACGTGGTGCGCCTGCGCGGCACGCGTCGCGGTCGAGCATTCGCTCGCGCGGCTCGGCGCGGAAAAGCTGTGGGGCTACCTGCAGACGCGAGGCCTTCGTCAACGCGCTCGGCGCGCTCACCGGCAACCAGGCCATGCAGCAGGTCAAGGCCGGCCTGAAGGCGATCTACCTCTCCGGCTGGCAGGTCGCCGCCGACGCCAACCTCGCCGGCGAGATGTATCCCGACCAGTCGCTGTACCCGGCCAACTCGGTGCCGCAGGTGGTCAAGCGCATCAACAACACGCTGCTGCGCGCCGACCAGCTCAACCACGCCGAAGGCGACGACGGCGACATCGACTTCCTGCAGCCGATCGTGGCCGACGCCGAAGCCGGTTTCGGCGGCGTGCTCAATGCCTTCGAGCTGATGAAGGCGATGATCGAGGCCGGCGCCGCCGGCGTGCATTTCGAGGACCAGCTGGCCAGCGTGAAGAAGTGCGGCCACATGGGCGGCAAGGTGCTGGTGCCGACGCGCGAGGCCGTCGAGAAGCTGGTCGCCGCGCGCCTGGCCGCCGACGTCATGGGCGTGCCGACGCTGATCGTCGCGCGCACCGATGCCGAGGCCGCCGACCTGCTCACCTCCGACATCGACGCCAACGACAAGCCGTTCTTCACCGGCGAGCGCACCGTCGAAGGCTTCTACAAGACCCGCAACGGCCTCGACCAGGCGATCAGCCGCGGCCTGGCCTACGCGCCGTACGCCGACCTGGTGTGGTGCGAGACCGGCAAGCCGGACCTGGAGCTTCGCGCGCAAGTTCGCCGAGGCCATCCACGCCAAGTTCCCGGGCAAGCTGCTGGCCTACAACTGCTCGCCGTGCTTCAACTGGAAGAAGAACCTCGACGACGCCACCATCGCCACGTTCCAGAAGGAGCTCGCGGCGCTACGGCTACAAGTTCCAGTTCATCACCCTGGCCGGCTTCCACTGCGCTCAACTACGGCATGTTCGACCTCGCCCACGGCTACGCGCGCCGCCAGATGAGCGCCTTCGTCGAGCTGCAGGAAGCCGAGTTCGCCGCCGCCGAGCGCGGCTTCACCGCGGTCAAGCACCAGCGCGAGGTCGGCACCGGCTACTTCGACGCGGTCACCCAGGCCATCCAGGGCGGCGCAGTCCTCGACCGTCGCGCTGAAGGGCTCGACCGAGGAAGAGCAGTTCCACGGCGCCGCGCCGCCGCCATCGCCGCCTGAGGGCGGCAGGCCGTCCGGCGGCCGGTCCCGCCGCCGGATGGCGTTAACCGACAGCGACGCCGGTGCGTATGCTCGCGGCTGTCACAGCCCGTTCAGTCTTCGACGGGCCTACGACGGCCAGCGGGGGCGTGGGATGAGTCGCGACAACGTGCGTGCGCCTGCCGGCGGGCGATCCAACCGCTCCGGACCCGGTCGCCGGACGCCAGCGAATCTGACTGCCGCCGTGCTGACGTCCGCCGAGTTCGACGCTGTTCGCCGCAGCTCGGCCGCGCGCGCCGCGTGGTGGCGGGCGAGGTGCTGTTCCGCCGTGGCGACGCTCGGCACCACGATGTTCGTCGATCGCGCAGTGGCGCGGTCGAGCTGGACTTCGGCGACGACCTGCTGGCCAAGCGCCTGGGTCCGCGCGAATTCTTCGGCGAACTCGGCCTGCTGATCGGCGACCACGCCCGCAGCGCCGACGCCACCGTCGCCAGCGACGGCGTGCTGCTGGAACTGCGGCACGAGCGAATTCGAGCGTCTGGTCGAGCGCGACCCGGGGCTGGTCTCGTACTTCCTGCGCCGCGCCATCATGCGCGTGGTCGCCAACGAGCAGGGCCTGATCCGCCGCCTGCGCCGCCGCAACCAGGACCTGCAGGCCGCGCTGGACAGCCTGCGCGCCACCGCGCACCAGCTCAACCAGACCGAGGAGCTGATCCGCACCGACGAGCTCACCGGCCTGTACAACCGCCGCGGCCTCGCCTGCACCTGCAGGAGAGCCGCGCGCAACGGCATGCTGCCGGCGGCTGGGCCTGCTGCTGGTCGACTGCGACCGCTTCAAGCAGGTCAACGACGACCACGGCCACCTGGTCGGCGACCGCGTGCTGCAGAGCGTGGCCAACATCCTGCGTTCGCGTCGTCCGGCCCGGACGACATCGCCTGCCGCCTGGGCGGCGACGAGTTCTGCCTGCTGGTCACGCGCCCAGTCGCCGCGAGGAAGTGCATGCGCTTCGCCGACTACATCGTCAGCACCGCGCGCAGCTGCTGCAGCTGATGCAGCAGCACCCGCCGCCGCTGATCTGCCACGCTCAGCGTCGGCGCCTGCCTGGTCGACCCGCAGCAGCGACTGGAACGACTGGTACGCCCAGGCCGACAGCGCGCTGTACCGCGCCAAGCGCGCTGGGCGGCGACCGCGTCGAATGGCAGGACTGACGGCCGCCACGGCTGAGCCATGAGCGCGGCACATGCCACGCCATGACGCGCCCGACCCGATCGCGCTCGACGGCCGATGCCCCGCAGCTGCGCACGCTGCTGCTGACCGACCTGGTGCGATTCCACCGGGCTGGTGGAGCGCCTGGGCGACACGCCGGCGCGGCGAGCTGTTCCGCGAGCACGACCGCCTGGTGCTGAAGCTGCAGCAGCACTGGCGCGGGCGCCTGATCGACCGCTCCGACGGCCTGCTGCTGCTGTTCGAGCGCCCCATCGACGGCCTCGGCTTCGCCCTCGACTACGCGCGCGGCCTGCGCGAGCTGGGCAAGCGCGCGTCGATCGGACACTGCAGGCGCGCGCCGGCCTGCACGTCGGCGAAGTGCTGACCTGGCACAACAGCGACGAGGCCGTGCGCGTCGGCGCCAAGCCGCTGGAAGTCGAAGGCCTGGCCAAGCCGATGGCCGCGCGCCTGATGTCGATGGCGCGCCCCGGCCAGATCCTGCTGTCGGCCGTGGCCGAGCCGCTGGCCCACCGCGCCGCGCGCGAACTGGGCGAACGCGGCCAGCACCTGCTGTGGAAGTCGCTACGGGCCGCTGGCGTTTCAAGGGCGTGCCCGAGCCGCAGGAAATCTACGAGGTCGGCGAGCCCGGCATCGCGCCGCTGCGCGTGCCGCCCAACATCGCCCAAGGCCTGGCGCGACATGCCGCTGTGGCGCCGCCCGGCGGCGCTGGCGGCGCGAACTGGCTGCTGGTGGTCGCGTTCGGCATCGGCGGCTGGTTCGTCACCCGTCCGCAGCCGGCCATCGCCTTCGCCGAGCGCGACTGGGTGGTGGTCGGCGACCTGCGCAACCTGACCGGCCAGAGCGTGCTGGACGATTCGCTGGAGCAGGCGTTCCGCATCAGCCTGGAGCAGTCGCGCTACGTCAACGTGCTCAGCGACCTGAAGGCGCGCGACACCCTGGCGCGCATGCAGCGCCAGCCGGACACCGTGCATCGATCGCGCCATCGCCTCGGAGATCGCGCTGCGCGATGGCGCGCGCGCGGTGATCCTGCCGACGGTGGCGGAGGTCGGCGGGCGCGTGCGCGTTCAGCGCGGAGGTGATCGACCCGCACTACGCAGACCACGGTCTATGCTGAGTCAGGCAGAAGGGCAAGGCGCTGCGTCCGCGCTGGACTCGATCGACAACGTTGTAGCGGCCCTGCGGCAAGAGTTGGGCGAAGCACTACAAGTCATAGAAGAGAGCTCTAGTGCGCTGCCTCAAGTCACGACGCCGAGTCTTGATGCACTTCGCGCCTACGCGATCGCTCAAAAGGCATATGCGCGACAGGATTACGACACAGCCATGCGTCTGTATGAGCGGGCCACCCAGATCGATCCGAGCTTTGCACTCGCTTGGCTTGGACGGATGAGGGTCAGCTTCGCCCGCGAACAGAAACAGGACGCGGTAATTGCGTTGAGAAAGGCGCAGGCGTTGCGCGATCACTTGGCACCACGCGAAATGATGTACATGGAAGCGTGGGCTGCACGGTTCGACGAGCCGTCGGAAGCCTCCTCAAAATGGCAAGAGCTTGCGCGCCTCTACCCAGACTACTTTCCGGGCCTGACAAGTGCAGCGATCTGGCTGTATGAGGACAACCGCTTCGATGAGGCGTTAGAGATCGCGAAGTCTGCCGCGAAGCCCCAGAACGAAACTGCCTCCATCAACTACGACATTCTGGGCAGACTGTTCTTGGGTCTGGAGCAGTACTCGGAGGCTTCCAGCGCTCTGGACTCGGCTGTCTCGCTTGGTTACTCCAGCGCCCTCCGGCGGCAGGTGGCACTGCAGGCCGCAATGCGAAGCTACCAATCGGCTTCTGCGGTTGCTGGCTCGCTACCCAGACAGAATCCACATGCCTACTTTGAACAGGTAAGTCTTGGAGTGGATCGAGGGCAATGGGCGTCTGCGCGCAGAGCAGCTAACGATGCGCTCGGCAAGTTTGAAGCCCACGACGCGTATTCCCGACGTTCGATGCTGCTTCAGCTCGCTGTTGCTGAGTGGATGTCGGGTGAGTCCGGACGTGCCGCGGCAGCGGTCAAACGGGCGGCCGTTGAGGCGATCGAGGCCTTGGACGCCGGCTGGAATCCCAATGCCGAAGATGATGTTGCCTTAGCAGTCTACGCAGCGCTGCTGGGACAACGGTTGGGCGATGAAGATCTTTCCACTCGAGTGCTAGACGCGCTGCGTCGACACCGTGAAATCGTGTCAACCCCTAGTTTGACTGAACTGCAGGAGGTGCTGCGTGCAGAGGCCTCGAGGTCACGCGGTGATAGTAAACAGGCAATCGCCACCTTGGAGGCCGGTGCAAGCGGCAATGCACGCTTTCAGATGAAAGTTGCTCTTCTCAGCGCTTACTCAGATGCAGGCAAGCTCGATGAAGCACTGAAGCAGGCCCGTTGGCTGCAGCGCCGACGTGGATTGGCTTACGTCGAATTGCGATGCGGCCACTGCGTCCAAGCCTTGAATGTCGTGGACAGCAACCTTGCGGTGCTTGCGGAGGCCGAGCTACTCGCCCAGCAGGGCAACCACAAGGCTGCTGTCGCCAAACTGGCCGAGTTCGATCGAATCTGGCCAGTCGAAATCCTGCCGGCTCACTTGAGCGATAGGCGGGCGGCGCTAGCCAAATTGGTATCTAAAGTCGGTGTTGTCTGATTGAGGCCCTTGAGTAGCATCGCCCTGATTTCTTCACGGGCACACTGAATCACCTCTTTTGGAGCAAGTTGCTGCACTTTGCAGTCTCGAAACGGCTCCGGTGCGATGGCCAGCGACATCCCGCAAGCCGTCATCGCCCCAGGCTCCTGCGGCACGTAGCCGATTTCAGCCAGCGCCGAGAGATGATTGCGCTGGAAGCGATCGCGGAAGCCGTCGTCCGTGCTCAACAGGTCCAACAGCCGGTCGGCGATCCTGGCCTCCAGCGGTGCGGTCATCGTCATGGCGTTCCCCTTCCCCCGTTACATCAGCCAAATGGCTGGCCGCCGGAATCTAACCGGATCACTGCAGGCCCACAACCGCGCTAGTTTTAATGGGCGGCACCGGCCGGGTGGCCGACAATGCGCTCGCGGGTATGCCCGTCGTAAGGCAAAGGGGGAGTAATGCGGATCAGGCGTTGCGCAGTGCTGTTCCTCGAGCCTCGGGAGGACGCCGCCTTCGATCTGGGTGAGCTGCTGCAAGGTGGCGATGGCATCCGCCGCCAGCGTCATTGGCAGGCGCTGGCGCCACACGTGGGGGAAGAGGCCGAAGTAGAGACTGCCGAGCGCGAACTGCTCGGGGCGCTGAGCCCGACCCAGTGGATCGACCCGGACACGCTGGATGCGGAAGCGGCCGTCGCGCTGCCGCGGCTGATCGACCTCGGGCTGGTGGTCACCGACGCGGCCGAGCACGCCGCCCTGCGCCAGCGCGACGAGGGCCTGCGCGGCACCTACTGGCACCCGCTCGCGGCGACGCTGCATGCCTTCACCCGCTGGAGCGGCGTCAACACCGTCAAGAACTCGCAGGACAGCGGCACCGAAACCGCGGTGGCGATGCGCGAGGTGCTGGGCGCACCGCCGGTCGAAGCGGCCACGCGCGCCGCGGCGGACGACGCCGTGACGCTGCCGCGGATCGCGCCCAACGACTTCGATGCGCTGCTGGCGCGGCGCGCAACGTGCCGCAACTTCGATGCGCAGCGCAAGGTGCCATTCGAACTGTTCGCACAGCTGTTGCAGCGCGTGTTCGCTGCGCAGGCGGAAGTGCGGGTCAGCGACGACCTGGTGTTTCTCAAGAAGAACGTGCCGTCCGGCGGCGGGCTGCACCCGATGGAGTGCTACCTGATCGTCCAGCACGTCGAGGGCGTGGTGCCGGGGCTGTACCACTACCAGGCCACCGCGCACGCGCTGGAACCGCTGCCGGTGCCCGAGGGCCGCAGCTGGGACGGCGACGGGCTGCGCGGCTTCGTCATGGACATGGTCGCCCAGCAGCACTGGTTCGCCGACGCGCACGTGCTGGTGATCCTCGCGCCGCGCTTCGACCGCACGTTCTGGAAATACCGCCACCACGCCAAGGGCTATCGCGTGGTCGCGCTGGAGGCCGGCCACCTGTCGCAGACGCTGTACCTCTCGGCCACCGAGGCCGGGCTGGGCGCCTTCATCACCGGCGCCATCAACGAGGTGCAGATCGAGCAGGCCTTCGGGCTGGACCCGATCCACCAGGGTGCCCTGGCGATCTGCGGCTTCGGCTGGCGCGCGCAGACGATGGAGACGGCCGAACTGGACCCGGCCGGGCATGTATGGACCGCCGTGCCCGGTACCGGCCCGGACCCGGCCGGCACCCCCACGGGCTGATCACACCGGAGCGGCAACGCCCGGCGCGACCGGGCCGCGCTGCCGGTAGCCGATCGCCTCGCCCAGGTGGGCACTGGCGATGGTTTCGCTGCCGGCCAGGTCGGCGATGGTGCGGGCGACGCGCAGGATGCGGTGCATCGACCGCGCCGACAGCTGCAGCGCGTCCACGGCGCGTTCGAGCAGGGCCTGGTCGTGGGGGTTCAGCACGCAGGTGGCATTGAGTCAGCGCTTGCGGCATGCGGGCGTTGGTGGTTCCGGCGCGGGCCTGCTGCCGGGCGCGCGCGGCTTCGACCCGGGCGCGCACCGCCGCCGCTGGACTCGCCGGGCGCGGCATCGGCGCGCAGCTCCGCGGGCGGCAGGCGCGGCACTTCGACGTGCAGGTCGATGCGGTCCAGCAGCGGGCCGGACACGCGGCCGCGGTAGCGGCGGATGGCGTCGCCGCTGCAGCGGCAGCGCGCGCTGGGGATCGCCGGCCCAGCCGCAGGGGCACGGGTTCATCGCCGCGACCAGCTGGAAGCGCGCGGGGAACTCGGCGGTGCGCGCCGCGCGCGATACCGTCACCACGCCGGATTCGAGCGGCTCGCGCAGCACCTCCAGCGCGTGCCGGTCCCACTCGGGCAGCTCGTCCAGGAACAGCACGCCGTGGTGGGCAAGCGAGATCTCGCCCGGACGCGGCAGCGCACCGCCGCCGACCAGCGCCACCGCGCTGGCGGTGTGGTGCGGGCGCGGATACGGGCGCTGGCGCCAGCGCGACGGGTCCAGCCCGCGCCCGCTGATGGAGGCGATGGCGGCGCTCTCCAGCGCTTCGTCCTCGCTGGCCTCCGGCAGCAGGCCGGGCAGGCGCGAGGCCAGCAGCGTCTTGCCGCAGCCCGGCGGGCCGACCAGCAGCAGGTGGTGCCCGCCGGCGGCGGCGATCTCCAGCGCGCGGCGCGCATGCGCCTGCCCGCGCACGTCGCGACAGGTCCGGCCGCGGCATCGCCGCGTGGTCGCCGGTGCCACCGCCTCGCGGCAGCGCCTTCTGCCCGGCGAGCATGGCGCAGACCTCCAGCAGCGTGCGCGCGGTGCGCGCTTCGACACGCGCCGGCCAGCGCCGCCTCGGCGCCGTTGCCGGCCGGCACGATCAGCGCGCTGCCCGGCGTCGGCGGCGGCAATCGCCGCCGGCAGCACGCCGTCCACCGCGCGCAGCTCGCCGGTCAGGCCGAGCTCGCCGAGGAACTCGACCTCGCGCAGCGCCTCGCAGCGGCACCTGCCCGCTGGCGGCCAGGATGCCCAGCGCGATCGGCAGGTCGAAGCGGCCGCCGTCCTTGGGCAGGTCGGCCGGCGCGAGGTTGACGGTGATGCGCCGCTGCGGGAACTCGAACTGCGCGCACTGGATCGCCGCGCGCACGCGGTCCTTGGCTTCGCGCACCGCCGCTTCGGGCAGGCCGACGATGGACATCGCCGGCAAGCCGCCGCCGAGGTGCACCTCCACCCGCACCGCGGGCGCGCGCACGCCCGCGCGTGCACGGCTGTGCACGAGCGACAGGTTCATGGGGCGGGCCTCAGGTGCCGGGGGTGTCGTGCCCGCGTGGGGCCGGGCGCGCGGCTTCCAGCGCGGCCACGGTGCGCTCCAGCGCCTCCAGCTTCTCGCGGGTGCGCAGCAGCACCGCGCGCTGCACCTCGAATTCCTCGCGGGTCACCAGGTCGAGCTTGGCCAGGCCCGGCCTGCAGCACCGACTTGAAGTTCTGCTGCAGCTCCTCGCGGCCCTCGCGCAGGCCGGGCGGCACCAGGCTGCTGAGGCGGCGGGCGAGGTCGTCGATGGGGTTGAGGTCGATCATGGATCAGGTCTCCTGCGGCGCGGCCCTGCAGCGTGGTGCCCGGGCGCGGACGGTGCCATCGGCGCGCGGCCTGGCGCGGTGTCGGAAAAGTCCGCACGGGCGCCGCGCACGGGCCGGCACTTTAACCCGCCGTGGCGGCCGGGGCGCGTGGGCTTCGCGCTATCCTGCGCGCCGCACGCACGACACCGGAGACGCCGATGAAGATGGTCATGGCGATGATCAAGCCGTTCAAGCTCGACGACGTGCGCGAGGCGCTGTCCGAGGCGGGCGTGGCCGGCATCACCGCCACCGAGGTCAAGGGCTTCGGCCGCCAGAAGGGCCACACCGAGCTGTACCGCGGCGCCGAGTACGTCGTCGACTTCCTGCCCAAGATCAAGCTGGAGGTCGCGGTCACCGACGACCAGGTCGACGCGGTGGTCGAGGCGATCATGAAAGCCGCCGGCACCGGCAAGATCGGCGACGGCAAGATCTTCGTCTGGACCTGGAGCGGGTGGTGCGCATCCGCACCGGCGAACTGGACGCGGACGCGCTGTAGTCGATCGTCAACACCAACCGGGGAGAAGGATATGGCGACACGTTGCTGGATTGCATCGGTGATGATGGGGATCGTGCTGGTGGCGACCCAGGCATCCCACCCGGTCCATGGTGATCCGCTAGGGGGGAGCAAAGAAAGCGCGTCCGCGATCCTCGCTTCGCAGCGGGCGGTGCGGGAGGAGATGACATCCTCGTATGGCAAGTACGCCCGCCTGCCAGGCAACGTGAAATCCGCCATCCGCGGGCACCAGGACCGCGTGGAGGCCCTGCTTGGAGGCGTGTCGCACGTATCGGAACTGGCGCCGGCCGATCGCGAGAGCCTGATGGCGGAACTGGCCGGTATCGAGCGCGTCATTGCCGACAACCGGGGCGATCACCAGGTCTGCTGGCGGGAACGCCGGACGGGATCGGCCATGGCCACCAAGGTCTGCGCAACCCAGGCCGAGCGCGAGCAGTTGACCGAGGACTCGCGCGCATGGAAGTCCAAGCCCGGCGTCTGCATGCCGAGCGGGGTGAAGGGCGCACCCTCGTGCGGCCGGATAGGGGAGTAGGGCCGCTCCTGACGGGAGCGACCCTGCCGGTGTCATCCGACCCCGCGCCCCCGGGGGTCAGCCGGCCTGCAGGGCCTGCGCCACGAACGGCGGCAGCGTCTGCGCGCCCTGGTGGATGTCGGCGCTGTAGTACTTCGTGTCGAATGCCTTGCCGCGCGCGTCGCGTCTCGCGGAACTCGAAGCCGTGGCCGGCCTTGCGCGCCAGCGTGCAGCTCCACCAGCCGGTCGGGTAGCACGGCTGCGGGAACGGCAGGGTCTGGAAGGCGGCGAAGCCGGCCTTGCCCATCTCCGCGCGCATCGCCTTGATCAGCTCCAGCAGCACCAGCGGCGACTCGGACTGCTGCACCAGGATGCCGTCGTCCTTCAGCGCGCGGAGGCAGCTCTCGTAGAACGCCTTGTTGAACAGGCCCTCGGCCGGGCCGACCGGGTCGGTGGAGTCGACGATCACGATGTCGACGCTGCCGGCCTCGCAGTTCTCCATGTAGGCGATGCCGTCGTCGAACAGCAGCTCGCGCGCGCGGATCGTTGTTGGAATCGCACAGCTCCGGGAACCACTTCTCGGCCATGCGCGTGACCTGCTCGTCGATGTCGCACTGCACCGCGCGCGCCACGCCCGGGTGCTTGAGCACCTCGCGCAGCGTGCCGCAGTCGCCGCCGCCGATGATCACCACGTTCTTCGGAGTCGGCGTGGGTGAACAGCGCCGGGTGCGACATCATCTCGTGGTAGAGGAAGTTGTCGCGCGTGGTCAGCATCATCGCGCCGTCGATCAGCATCAGGTTGCCCCAGTCGGTGCGTCTCGAAGATCTCGATCTTCTGGAACGGCGACTGCACCTCGTCCAGCTTGCGCGTGATGCGGTAGCCGATGGCCGAACCGGTGGTGTCGAAGTTCTCGTACTGCCAGGTGGGCTCGGTCATGGGACGGTCCTGTGATGGGCGCGGCGGGCCGTGGGCTCGCCGGTGGGGGATGAAAGGGCGCGGATTGTAGCGAAGCCGGCATCGCGGCCGGGTCACGGGGCGTGCCTGCCTGCGGCCACCGCACGAACGCAACGGGGCCAGGGTGCGGGTGCCTGTACAATGCGCCTCCCCCCGAACCCGCCGGTATCCCGCCGATGACCGCCTGGTCGCTCGACCACGCCCGCAACACCTACTCGATCCCGCACTGGTCGCGAGGGCTATTTCGACGTCGACGCGCCGGCCGCATCGTCGTTCGCCCGCGCGGCGCGGCCGGCCCGGCCGTGGCGCTGCCCGAGGTCGTCGACGCCGCGCGCGCGGACGGCGCCGCAGCTGCCGCTGCTGGTGCGCTTCTCCGACATCCTCGGCGACCGCCTGGGCAAGCTGCAGGCGCGCCTTCGCGCAGGCGCATGGCCGACTGGGACTACGCCGGCGGCTACACCGCGGTCTATCCGATCAAGGTCAACCAGCACCGCGGCGTCGCCGGCACGCTGGCCGCGCACCGGCGGCGAAGGCTTCGGCCTGGAAGCCGGCAGCAAGCCCGAGCTGATGGCGGTGCTGGCGCTGGCGCGGCCGGGCGGCGCTGATCGTCTGCAACGGCTACAAGGACCGCGAGTACATCCGCCTGGCGCTGATCGGCCGCAAGCTCGGGCTGCAGACCTTCATCGTCATCGAGAAGCCGTCCGAGCTGGCGCTGGTGATCGAAGAAGCGCGCGCGCTGGGCGTCAAGCCGCGGCCTCGGCGTGCGCATGCGCCTGGCCTCGCTGGGCGCCGGCAAGTGGCAGAACAGCGGCGGCGACAAGGCCAAGTTCGGCCTCTCCCCGCGCCAGGTGCTCGACCTGTGGAAGCGCTGCGCGACGCCGGCATGGCCGACTGCCTGCAGCTGCTGCATTTCCACATGGGCTCGCAGATCTCCAACGTGCGCGACATCGCCAACGGCATGCGCGAGGCGATGCGCTACTTCGTCGAGCTGTCGAAGCTGGGCGCGAAGATCCGCTACATGGACGTCGGCGGCGGCCTCGGCGTCGACTACGAAGGCACGCGCTCGCGCAGCTACTGCTCGATCAACTACGGCCTGCGACCAGTACGCGTCCAACATCGTGCAGCCGCTGGCCGAGGCCTGCGCCGAGCACGGCCTGCCGCCGCCGCGCATCGTCACCGAATGCGGCCGCGCGATGACCGCGCACCACGCGGTGCTGGTGGCCAACGTGTCGGAAGTCGAGCGCGCGCCGGAAGGCCGCGTGCCCGACGTCGCACGACGACGAGCCGGCGGTGGTGCGCCACCTGCGCGAGATCCACGACGAGCTCGACGCAGCGCCCGGCGGTGGAGCTGTTCCACGAGGCGCAGCACCACCACAGCGAAGGCCTGTCGCTGTACGCGCTCGGCCAGATCGACCTGGCGCACCGCGCGCGCATCGACGACCTGTTCTACGCGATCGCGCATGCGCGTGCGCGCGCGCCTGAGCGCCGACGAGAAGAGCCACCGCGCCGTGCTCGACGAGCTCAACGAGCGCCTGGTCGACAAGTACTTCGTCAACTTCTGCGTGTTCGAGTCGATGCCGGACGTGTGGGCGATCGACCAGGTGTTCCCGATCGTGCCGATCGAGCGCCTGGACGAGGCGCCGACGCGGCGCGGCGTGATCGCCGACCTGACCTGCGACTCCGACGGCCGCATCGACACCTACGTCGAGAACGAAGGCGCTCGACACCTCGCTGCCGCTGCACGCGCTGCAGCCGGGCGAGAGCTACCGGCTCGGCATCTTCCTGGTCGGCGCCTACCAGGAGATCCTCGGCGACATCCACAACCTGTTCGGCGACACCGACGCGGTCGAAGTGCGCGTGGACGCGGCGACGGCGGCTACCGTCTGGCGCAGCAGCGCCGCGGCGACACCACCGACGTGATGCTCGACTACGTCGGCTACCGCCTGGACGACCTGCGCGCGGCCTACCGCGCCAAGGTCGACGCCGCCGGCCTGCCGGCGCGAGGAGGCGCAGCGGCTGGCCGCGGCGCTCGAAGCCGGCCTCACCGGCTACACCTACCTGGACGACACCCCGCTGGACGAGGTCGCGACCGATTGATCGCCCCGCCGGCAGCGGCCGGCACGCTCCCTCCCCGCGCGGCACTGCCGCGGACGCCCCGCGTGCTGCGGGGCCGATCCGCCGCGGTGGGCGCGTTGTTCCCTTGGATAACCCCGCGCGGCCCGGCCGCGCATGGCAGGACCCGGACCATGACCCAATCGATCGACACGCCCCCCCTCCCGCGTACCGGATTCATCGGGCTGGGCGCCATGGGCGCGCCGATGGCCCGCCACCTGCACGCCCGCGGCGCTGCTGGCGGTGGTCGGCAACCGCACGCAGGCCAAGGCCGATGCGCTGGCGTCCGAACTGGGCGTGCGCGCGGCGCGCTCGGCCGACAACTTCGCCGACTGCGACGTGGTCGTGCTGTGCGTGTCGCTGGACGCCGACGTGCTGGAGAACGTGGCCGCGCTGGCCCAGGTGCTCAAGCGCGGCGCGCTGGTGATCGACCACTCGACCGTGTCGGTGCAGGCCGCGCGCCGTGCCGCGGCGATGCTGGCCGTCGAAGGCATCGGTTTCCTCGACGCGCCGGTATCGGGCGGCGTCGAAGGCGCGCGCAACGGCAAGCCTGTCGATCATGGTCGGCGGCGGCGAGGCCGCCATCGAGCAGGCGCGTCCGGTGCTGGAGGCGTACGCCGCGCGCATCACGCACATGGGCGCCACCGGCGCCGGCCAGGCCACCAAGGCGGTCAACCAGGTGCTGGTCGCCGGCATCAACGAGGCGGTGTGCGAAGGCCTGGCGCTTGGCGAGAAGCTGGGGCTGGACCCGGAGCGGCTGCTGCCGACGCTGATGGCGGGCGCGGCGGGCAACTGGTTCCTCGACAAGCGCGGCGCGACGATGCTGCGCGACGAGTTCGCGCCCGGCTTCAAGTCCGCGCACATGCTCAAGGACCTGCGCATCGTGCAGCAGGTCGCGCGCGAAGCCGGCATCCGCACCACCGTGATCGACCAGGCGCCGCCGACTACGCCGAGCTGGTGGAACGCGGCCACGGCGATGCCGACACGTCGGCGCTGATCCGGCTCAAGCGCGGCGGGTAGCGGGGTGGTGGCGTAAGCGTCCGGCCTAAGACGCCGCCCGCCGCCGCGCCAGCCATTGCCCGGTCCAGGCACCCAGCCATGCCACGGCCAGGCCCAGTACGATCGCGGCGGCGTTGTAGCGCAGCACGCCGCCCAGGCTGTGCATCGGCTCGGGGCTGGACGGCCCGGCCATGGTCGGCAACGCCACCACCACCGCCGCCCAGGTCAGCGCGGTGAGCAGCAGCGCCACCCAGGTGAACCCGCGCCGCGCCACCCAGCCGCCGGCCGCCATCGCCACGAACGTACCGCCAGCGTGATCGCCGAGAACGGTCCGAACGGCGTACGCACGTCCACGCTCCAGCCCGTGCCGGCCACGGAGGCGAACAGGTCGAAGGCCAGCAGCAGCGCCAGGGCGACCACGCCGCCGGTCAGGGTGCGGGTGTCGGGTCGAAAGGCGGGCATGCGCAGCTCCGGGTGGAAAGGGGGGTGCGGCGGCGCCGGCCGGGATTACTGGACCTTGATCGCCAGCGAATCCAGCCCGCCACTGGACAGTTTGCGCTTGGCCTCGGCCAGGTCCGTGGCGGTGCCATAGGGGCCCATGCGGACGCGGTAGACGGTGTTGCCGCCGATCTGCGCCGCCTCCACCCGCGCGCCCAGCCCGAGCAGGGCGATGCGGGCCTTCAACTCCTCGGCCTGTCCCGAGGCCTGGAACGCCCCGGCCTGCAGCAGGTAGCGGCTGCCGTCGCCGGCACCGGCGGCGGTGGCGCTGTTGTCGGGTGCGCTGGCCACGCTGGTCGCCGTTGTCGCTGCGGGTGCCGGACGGCGTGGGCGTGGGTGCCGGCGCGGTGTCGACCGGCTCGGGAAGGGCATCGTCCTGGCGGGCCTGCGCGGTCTGCAGGGCCTGGAGGCGCTGCTCCTCGGCGCGCTCGGTGGCCGCCAGCTCGGCGTCGCTCAGCGGCACTTCCTTGCCGGGCAGCACGGTGTAGAAGTCGTACTCGCGCTCACGGGCGGGCGCCGCCGTGGCGGCCGGTGCGGCGGCATCCACCGCAACGCCGTCGGTCACGTCCTCACCGGCGCTGCCGACGCGCGCGGGCTGGGCATCGGGGTTGGGCTGCGGCCGGAAGAAGCCGTCGCCGTCGGACTTGAGCCACTTGGGCGCGACCATCACCACGATCACCGTCAGCACGATGCCCAGCACCATCCACGCCCAGCCGGGCAGGCCCTGCTGGCTGGAATTGCGTCGTGCCTGGGTCTTGCCGCGTCGTGCTGCCAAGTGCGTGTCCTCGTGCCGGTGCCCGGATGCGAACGGGCAATCCGGGTGGGTTGCCATCGTGGGTGCCAGTCTAAGTCAACGTGATGCGGCGCCGGGGAAGCCTTCGGCGCGTGCGACACGTGCGGTTACATCACCTCGGGCGCGTTCACACCCAGCAGCGACAGGCCGTTGGCGAGCGTCTGCCGCGCGGCCTGCGCCAGCACCAGCCGCGCGCTGCGCAGGCCGGCGTCGTCGACCAGGAACTGGTGGTCGTTGTAATAGCTCTGGAACGACTGCGCGAGTTCCAGCAGGTAGGCGGCGACCTGGTGCGGCTCGAGGTCGCGGCCGGCCGTTTCCACGACGTCGGGGTAACGCAGCAGCGTGGCGACGAGTTCCGCAGTGGCCTCGTCGTCCTCCAGCGGGCGCGACAGGCCCAGCGTGGCGTCGTACGTCAGCCCGCGCTCGGCCAGCTGCCGCATCAGCCCGCACATGCGCGCGTGCGAGACCTGCACGTAATAGACCGGGTTGTCGAGCGACTGGCTGCGCGCCAGGTCGATGTCGAAGGTCAGCTGCGAGTCGGGCTTGCGCGCGACCAGGAACCAGCGCGTGGCATCGCGGCCGGCCTCGTCGATGAGGTCGCGCAGGGTGAGGTAGCTGCCGGCGCGCTTGGAGAGCTTCACCTCCTCGCCGCCGCGCATCACCGTGACCATCTGGTGCAGCACGTACTCCGGCCAGCCCTGCGGGATGCCCGCATCCAGCGCCTGCAGGCCGGCGCGCACCCGGGCCAGGCTGCCGTGGTGGTCGGCGCCCAGCTCGGTGATCGCGCGCTCATAGCCGCGCTGCCACTTGGACAGGTGGTAGGCGACGTCCGGCACGAAGTAGGTGTAGCTGCCGTCGGACTTGCGCATCACGCGGTCCTTGTCGTCGCCGAAATCGGTCGAGCGCAGCCACAGCGCGCCGCCTTCCTCGTAGGTGTGGCCGTGCTTGATGAGCTCGCGCACGGTCTCCTCCACCTTGCCGTCGGCATACAACGACGACTCCAGGAAGTACACGTCGAACGCGACGCCGAACGCGCCGAGGTCGTCGTTCTGCTCGCGGCGCAGCCAGGCCACGGCGAAGCGTCGGATCGCATCTAGGTCGGCCGGGTCCTTCGCGCCGGTCACGGCGTGGTCCTCGAACTCGACCGTGTCGCCGCGCAGGTAGGCGGCGGCGACGTCCTTGATGTAGTCGCCGCGGTAGCCGTCGGCCGGCCAGTCCGGCGTCGTCCGGGCCGCGGCCCTGCGCGCGCGCCTGCACCGACAGCGCGAGGTTGTCGATCTGCGCGCCGGCGTCGTTGTAGTAGTACTCGCGCGCCACGTCCCAGCCGTTGGCGGCCAGCACGCGCGCGATGCAGTCGCCGATCACCGCGGCGCGGCCATGGCCGACGTGCAGCGGGCCGGTCGGGTTGGCCGAGACGTACTCGACCCCGGCGCGGTGGCCGCGGCCGCCGTCGTTGCGGCCCCAGGCCTCGCCGGCCGACAGCACCTCGCCCAGGGCCTGGCGCCAGGCACCCTCAGCGACGTGGAAATTGATGAATCCCGGTCCGGCCACCTCGACCCTGGCGACGGCGTCGCTGGCAGGCATCGCGTCGAGCAGCGCCTGCGCGATCGCGCGCGGGTTGGAGCGCGCGGGTTTGGCAAGCAGCATCGCCGCATTGGTCGAGAAATCGCCCTGCGTGCGGTTCTTCGGGCGCTCGATCACGAAGTCGGGCGTGTCGAGGTCGGCCGCCAGCGTGCCGGCGGCGCGCAGCGCATCGATGGCCTGCGCGACGAGGGCGCGGAGGGTGGCTTTCACAGGGGACCTGCAGGGGGATTCACGGAACCGCGCATTGTACGCGGTGGCATCGTGCCGGCCGACCGCGGCCTACACCCACCCGCGCGCCGCCAACGACACGGGCGGGCCGTCGGCGATGACGAAGTGGTCCAGCAGCCGCAGGTCCACCAGCGCCAGCGCCTGCTTGAGGCGGGCGGTCACCGCGCGGTCGGCGGCGCTGGGCTCGGGGTTCCCGCTGGGGTGGTTGTGGCCGACGATCACGGCCGCGGCGTTGTGGGCCAGCGCGCGGCGCACCACCTCGCGCGGGTGCACCTCGGTGCCGTCGACGGTGCCGCTGAACAGTGCCTCGTAGGCGATGACGCGGTGGCGGGTGTCCAGGAACAAGGCCGCGAACACCTCGTGCGTGAGCCCGCGCAGGCGGTGGGCGAAGTAGCGGCCGGCGGCGGCCGGGTCCGACAGCGCCTCGCCGCGTTCCAGTGCCGCGTGCAGGTGGCGCTGGCCCAGCTCCAGCGCCGCCGACAGGGTGCAGGCGCGGGCGGCGCCGAGGCCGGGCAGCGTCGCCAGCTCCGCGGCGGGGCGGTCCAGCAGGCGCCGCAACGGGCCGTGGGCCGACAGCAGCTCGCGGGCGGTGGTGACCGCGTCACGGCCGCGCAGCCCCGAGCCCAGGAACAGCGCCAGCAACTCCGCATCCGACAGTGCGCCGGGGCCGCGGGCCAGCAGTTTCTCGCGGGGGCGCTCGGCCTCCGGCCAGTCGCGGATGTGCATGGTCGATCCGGGTATCCATAGGGCGCGTAGGCCGCGTGCGGGCCGACGCCGGTACCGGCCATGCTCAACGTCCGCGCCGGTCGTCGCGATCAGGCGGATCAGGGCCTTCGGGTAAGCTAACCGCCGCATTTCAGGTAGGACTACGCCCCGCGCCATGACCGACATGCCGACCCCCCAGCCGACCGGGCCGCTGTCGGGCCAGCGCGTGCTGGTGTGCGTGTGCGGTGGCATCGCCGCCTACAAGGCCGCCGAGCTGGTGCGCGGGTTGCGCAAGGGCGGGGCGCAGGTGCGCGTGGCGATGACGCAGGCCGCGACCCGCTTCGTCGGCGCGACTACGTTCCAGGCGCTGTCGGGCGAGCCGGTCCGCACCTCGCTGTGGGACGAGGCCGCCGAGGCGGCGATGGGGCACATCGAACTGGCGCGCTGGCCGACCGCGGTCGTGATCGCCCCGGCCACGGCCAACACGCTGGCCAAGCTCGCGCACGGGCTGGCCGACGACCTGGTCAGCACCCTGTGCCTGGCCACCGACGCGCCGATCGCTGTTGCCCCGGCCATGAACCGGCTGATGTGGGCGCACCCGGCCACCCGCGCCAACATGGACATCCTGCGCAGCCGCGGCGTGCTGGTACTGGGCCCGGACGCCGGTGACCAGGCGTGCGGAGAGGTCGGCGAAGGCCGCATGGTCGAGCCGGACACCATCGTGGCCGCGCTCGCCGGCGACCCGGCATGACGCAAGCCGCAACGGGTGCGCTGGCCGGCCTCAAGGTCGTGGTGAGCGCCGGGCCGACGTATGAGGACATCGACCCGGTCCGCTTCATCGGCAACCGCAGCAGCGGCAAGATGGGCTTCGCCGTGGCCGCGACCGCCGCCGGGCGCGGCGCGCAGGTCGTCCTGGTCGCGGGGCCGGTGTCGCTGCCGACCCCGCCCGGCGTGCTGCGCATCGACGTGCGCTCGGCCGCGCAGATGCACGAGGCGGTCCTTGCCGCATTGCCCTGCGACATCTACATCGGCGCCGCCGCCGTCGCCGACTACACCCCGCGCGAGGTCGCGCCCGGCAAGCTCAAGAAGCAGCGGGGCCAGGACACGCTGACGCTGGAGCTGGTGCGCACGCCCGACATCCTGGCCGAGGTCGCCGCGCACGCAGCGCGCCCGCGCCTGGTGGTGGGCTTCGCCGCCGAAACCGACGATGTGGAGCGCTACGCCCGCGGCAAGCTGGCCGCCAAGCGCGTGGACCTGATCGCCGCCAACCGCGTCGGCGTGCCCGGCAGCGGCTTCGAAAGCGACGACAACGCGCTGACCGTGTACTGGGACGGCGGCGAACGCGCGCTGGGGCCGGCATCGAAAGTCGAACTGGCGGGGTTGCTGCTCGACGTGCTGGGTGAGCGGTTCACAGGCGGGGCGTTTGGCCACGGATGAACACGGATCCACACGGATCGGAAGCGCACAGGCTGCCTCAGTGAGGCGGAATCGATCGCAAGTCCATGCTCAAGCAGGCAGGGGCGCGGCACGGGCGCCGCTCGCAGTACGAACGCGCCTTCCGTCTCCGATACGCCGTATCCGTGCCTCTCCGTGTAATCCGTGGCAATGAAGACGATTTGCAAGGACTCCTGGACGCCATGCACCACACGCTCGAACTGAAGATCCTCGATGCCCGCTTCGGCGCCGACTGGCCGCTGCCGGCGTACGCCACCGAAGCCAGCGCGGGGCTGGACCTGCGCGCCGCGCTCGATGAGCCGCTCAACCTGGCCCCGGGCGACACCGCGCTGGTGCCGTCGGGCCTGGCGATCCACCTGGGCGACCCGGGGTTGTGCGCGGTGATCCTTCCGCGCTCCGGCCTGGGCCACAAGCACGGCATCGTGCTGGGCAACGGCACCGGCCTGATCGACGCCGACTACCAGGGCCCGCTGATGATCAGCGTGTGGAATCGCGGGCAGGAGGCTTTTACGATGCAGCCGGGGGATCGCATCGCACAGCTGGTCGTGCTGCCCATTGTCCGGGCGGCGCTGCAGGTGGTCGATGAGTTCGAAGCCAGTGCGCGCGGGGCCGGCGGGTTCGGCCATACCGGCGTGCGCTGACAATGCGGGACGACGCCGGGAGGCGGTGACATGGTGGACCTGAAGATCGAACGGCCGCAGCTGTCGCTGGAGCAGTTGCGGCCCCTGCGGCCGCTGGCCATCGCGCTGGGGCTGCTGCTGGCGGCGTGGTTCGCCTTCAGCGCGTGGCAGCAGTACCGCGATGGCACGCGGCGCGGCGCGCTGGTGCTGGCGCGCGATGTCGCGGCGCAATCGCTGGGCACCTCGCTGGCCAACCAGAAAAAGCGCCTGGTCGAGCAGATGGCCAATCCGGCTTTCCGTGCGGCCGTGCAGGCCGGCGAGTTCGATCGCGCCGCGGCGCTGCTGACCGACGGCTGGCCCGACGCCCATGGCGGCCAGGTGGTCGCCCCCGACCTGGATACGGCCTACGCCACGCTGGCCCAGCCCGGCCGCGGCGATTACGGCCGCCTGGCCGCGCTGGAGGGCGCGCTGGCAGCCGGGGAGCCGCTGGCCTGGGTCATCGGCGAGACCCGGGCGCCGGTGCTGGCACTGGCGGCCCCGGTACTGGACGCGGCCGGCGAGCCGCTGGCCGTCGCCCTGGCGCAGCTGCCGCTGCCGCGCGTCACCGCCGGGCTGGACCAGGCGGTGCTGGGCGATTCGAGCTACCTGGCATTGCGCCAGGACAGCCACAGCGTGGTCGAGCGCGGCGATGCCACGCTGGCCACTAGCGCTGAAGTGCTGGCGGTGCCGATCCGCGGCAGCGACCTGCGCATCGCCGCCGCGGTGCCGCCGCGGCCGGGCAGCCCGTTCGGGCTGGGCGTGGCCGGTTGCCTGCTGCTGGCCGCCGCCGCCCTGATGCTGGCGCTGCTCGCCTGGCGTCCGCCCCGGCTGCGCCGCGCCGCCGCGGCCGATGCCGGCGACGACCTGCCCGAGCAGACGCTGGCCGAAACGCTCCTGGACACTCCCCCCGACCCGCAGCAGGTACGCATCATCGACACCGCAGCTTCCGTTCCGTCCGCCGCCGGCGCGTCGGTGCCCATCGACCGCGGCATCTTCCGCGCCTATGACATCCGCGGCATCGTCGGCCAGAGCCTGGACGCGGGCGTGGCCGAACTCATCGGCCACGCCGTCGGCTCGCTGATGCACGAGAAGGGCCTGGACGACATCGTCGTCGGCCGCGACGGCCGCCTGTCCGGCCCGGACCTGGTCAACGGCCTGCTGACCGGCCTGCGCCGCGCCGGCCGCAACGTCATCGACATCGGCCTGGCGCCCACGCCGCTGACCTACTTCGGTGCCTACCACCTCAACGCCGGCTCCTGCGTCTCGGTGACCGGCAGCCACAACCCGCCCGACTACAACGGCTTCAAGATCGTGGTCGGCGGCGAGACGCTGTCGGGCGATGCGATCACCGACCTGTACGCGCGCATCGCCGAGGACCGCCTGCACACGGCCGACGCGCCCGGCGGGCTGGAGTCGCGCGACATCAGCGAGGACTACGTGCAGCGCGTGGCCGCCGACGTGCAGATCGACCGACCGCTGAAAGTCGTGGTCGATGCCGGCAACGGCGTCGCCGGCGAACTGGGCCCGCGCGTGCTGGCGGCGATCGGCGCGGAGGTCACGCCGCTGTATTGCGAGATCGACGGCACCTTCCCCAACCACCACCCCGACCCGAGCGAGCCGGAGAACCTGGCCGACCTGATCAAGATGGTGGCGCGTCTGGACGCCGACCTGGGCCTGGCGTTCGACGGCGACGGCGACCGCCTGGGCGTGGTCACGCGCGACGGCCAGAACATCTTCCCCGACCGCCTGCTGATGCTGTTCGCCGCCGACGTGCTGGAGCGCAACCCCGGCGCGATGATCATCTACGACGTGAAGTGCACCGGCCGCCTGCCGGGCCATATCCTGCGCCACGGCGGCAGCCCGCTGATGTGGAAGACCGGACACTCGCTGATCAAGGCCAAGATGCGCGAGACCGACGCCGAGCTGGCCGGCGAGATGAGCGGCCACTTCTTCTTCAAGGAGCGCTGGTACGGCTTCGACGACGGCATCTACGCCGCCGCGCGCCTGCTGGAGATCCTCGCCGCGCGCCCGCAGAGCGCGAGCGAGCAGCTGGCCGCGCTGCCCGACGGCGTGGCCACGGCGGAGATCAAGGTCGACGCGCCCGGCGGCAACCCGCATGCGTTCGTGGAGCGCTTCGTCGACCAGGCCCGGTTTGAGGGCGCCCGCCTGTCGACCATCGACGGCCTGCGCGTGGACTGGCCCGACGGCTGGGGCCTGGTGCGCGCGTCCAACACCACACCGGTGCTGGTGCTGCGCTTCGACGCCGACACCCACGAGGCGATGGCGCGGATCAAGGACGATTTCCGGACGCAGCTGCTGGCGCTGGACCCGGGGCTGGCGCTGCCGTTCTAGGCCGGGTCCGGACGATTGCCGTCATCCCCGCCAAGGCGGGGATCCATGGACGTCAAGCCGTCGAGCTGCAACGTCCCGGGTCAGCCGCTGTCAGGCGGCACGAGCGAACCACCCGCGCTCGCAGGAATGACAAACGGGCTTTGAAGTTGTCGGAGGTTCCCGGCAGCGGTCGGCATGCCGGACAGGTACGGAAGCGCTTCGCCGCCGCGTCAGCTGCCGGCGGCGTCTGACGCGGTCATCGCGCGATAGCGCTCCAGCGCCGCCGCCAGGTCGCCTTCGATCTCGCGGCGGTTGCGTTTCTGGTCCACCAGCAGCGCCTGCTGGCGCATCAGTTCCTGGTGCTGGGTACGGATGGTGGTGGCCAGGTCCGCCGGCACCCTGTCGCCGGCCAGTTCCGCCTGGCCGGCACGACGCAGCAGGCTGACCAGGCTCTGGCGCAGACCGCGGATGCCGTACTCGGACGCCTTCACCGTCTCGTCCATCAGCGTGATGCGGTGCTGGAACGCGCGCCGCAGGTCCGCTTCGTTGCTGTAGGACTCCACCATGGCCTTGTCGCGGCGGGCCGCGGTTTCGCGCGCGGCGGCGGCGGCGGCCTCGTCACGCGCCGCGGCGGCGGCGGCGGCGCGCTCTTCGGGTGTCAGCGCGCGGCCCATGCGGGCGGTCGCCAGCCCGCTGCGGGCGTTGATCTCGGTGCGGGCATGGTCCACCGCCTCGGCCGGCAGCGCGTCGCCGCAGATCCGGCGGCTGCCCTCGTTCCAGCAGTACAGCTTCTTGGGCGTGGCCGCGGGCTTGCCCTGACGCTGCGCGAAGGCCGGCGACGCCAGCACCAGCAGCAATGCCGCCCCCAACACACCGGTGCATCGAATGCTCATATCGCCCTCGCTCGTCCCTGACGTATTCGTTTGGACATCTGGAAGAGACAACGCAAGAGTCGGGCCAGCGCCGGCCGCGGACGGTCAGGCGGCCTGACCGCTTCCGTAGGCGCGGCGATACGCCAGCAAGGCATCGTGTTGCGCCGCCATTGCGGCGCTTTTGCCGGCCAAGGCCAGCAGGTCGTCGAGCCGGGCCACGGCCACCACCGGCAGTCCGTGTTCATCCGCGACAGTTTCTGCCGCCGAGCGTCGCGGCGCCGCCGGATCGCGCGGCGGCTCGCCGACGATCTCCTGGCGGTCCAGCGCGATGACGATGCCGGCCACCGTGCCGCCGGCGCCGTCGATGATCGCCAGCGCCTCGCGGATCGCGGTGCCGGCGGTGATGACGTCGTCCACCACCAGCACGCGGCGGCCGTCCAGCGGCGCGCCGATCAGCTGGCCGCCCTCGCCGTGGGCCTTGGCCTCCTTGCGGTTGAACGCCACCGGCAGGTCGCGCCCGCGGCGGGCGAACTCGCACGCCAGCGCGGTCGCCAGCGGGATGCCCTTGTAGGCCGGCCCGAACAGCACGTCGAACTCCAGCCCGGCGGCAACGATGGCGTCGGCGTAGCAGCCGGCCAGCCCGGCCAGCGCGGCGCCGGAATCGAAGCGCCCGGCGTTGAAGAAGTACGGGCTGGTGCGGCCGGACTTCAGCGTGAACTCGCCGAAGCGCAGGGCCTGGGCGTCCAGCGCCAGCTGCAGGAAACGGGTGCGGTGGTCGGTCAAGGCCGGGATCCGGGATTCGGGATTCGGGATTCGGGATCGTAAAGCAACAGCACGGCGGCCCGCTTGCGGCGATGCTAGGCTGCGGCCTTCGCGCGTCCGCTCGTGCGAATCTCCAATCCCGAATCCCCAATTCCGGCTTTACATGCGCATCATCAGCTTCAACGCCAACGGCCTGCGCTCGGCCGCCCGCAAGGGCTTCTTCGACTGGTTCGCGCAGCAGGACGCCGATGTGCTGTGCGTGCAGGAGACCAAGGCGCAGGAGCACCAGCTGGCCGGACCGGAATTCCTCCCGGAGGGCTACCGCGCGTTCTTTCGCGATGCCACCACGAAGAAGGGCTACAGCGGGGTGGCGATCTACGCCCGGCGCGAACCCGACGAGGTGCGCACCGAGCTGGGCTGGGCGCCGTTCGACGACGAGGGCCGCTATATCGAGGCGCGCTTCGGCAACCTGTCGCGTGGTGTCGTTCTATATCCCGTCGGGCTCGTCGGGCGAGTTGCGGCAGGGCTTCAAGTTCGAAGTGATGGACTGGCTCAAGCCCATCCTCGACGGCTGGCGCACCAGCGGCCGCGACTACGTGCTGTGCGGCGACTGGAACATCGTGCGCAGCCGCCTGGACATCAGGAACTGGACGTCCAACCAGAAGAACTCCGGCTGCCTGCCGCCCGAGCGCGCCTGGCTCAACGGCCAGGTGCACGCCGATGGCGGCAGCGACGGCACCGAGGCCTGCGCGGACGGCTGGATCGACGCCTACCGCGCGCTGCATGCCGACGGCCAGGACTACACCTGGTGGAGCAACCGCGGCGCGGCGCGCGCCAACAACGTGGGCTGGCGCCTTGATTACCAACTGGTGACGGCCGGCCTGCGCGAGCGCCTGCAGCGCTGCGCGATCCTGCGCGAGCCGCGCTTCTCCGACCACGCGCCGTTCACCGTCGACTACACCGGGGCATTGGGCTGATGGCAACCTCCGCGACCACGATCCCTGCCGACGCGCCCGCCTCCTACAAGGGCTGGCGCGGCATCCGCCGCGCGTTCGGCACGCCCTCGGCGATGACGATGCTGATGCTGGGCTTCGGCTCGGGCCTGCCGTTCCTGCTGATCGCCTCCATGACGCTGTCCACGCGCCTGCGCGACTCGGCCTGGACCTGGGCAGCATCGGCCTGATCAGCCTGGCCAGTTTCTTCTACCTGCTCAAGTTCGTCTGGGCACCGCTGATCGACCGCTACGCCTTTCCGCTGACGGCGTTTCTCGGCCGCCGCCGCTCGTGGCTGTTCGTGTCGCAGGTGGTGGTGGCGATCGGCCTGGCGGCGCTGGCATTGACGCGGCCGGAGCTGGGCGTGGGGCCGCTGGTGATGTGGGTGCTGCTCGCATCCTTCGCCGGTGCGACCCAGGATGCGGCGGTGGACGCCTACCGCATCGAGATCGCGCCGGTGAAGGCGCAGGCCGCCCTCGCCGCCACCTACATCCTGGGCTACCGCATCGGCCTGATCGTGGCCGGTGCCGGTGCGCTGTACGTGGCCGAGTTCCTGGGCTGGCGCGAGGCCTACCTGGCGATGGCCGCGCTGATGCTGCTGCCGATCGTGACCACGCTGGTGTGCCGCGAGCCGGTCGCGCCGGAGTCGACGGTCGAGCGCCGGATCGACTTCGTCGGCGCGTTCTGGCAACCGTTCTCGAGCTTCTTCTCCACGCAACGGCCTGCTGATGGGGCTGGCGCTGCTGCTGTTCGTCGGGCTGTTCAAGTTTCCCGACCAGGTGATCGGGGTGATGTCCGGGCCGTTCTACCTCGACTCGGGCTACAGCAAGGCCGACATCGCCACCGTCTCCAAGCTCTACGGCGTGTGGATGGGCATCGCCGGTGCGTTCCTGGGCGGCATCGCGGTGGCGGCGTTCGGGTTCCGCCGGATGCTGTTCGCTGGCGGCCATTGGTGTTGCACTGTCCAACCTGGCGTTCCTGCTGATGGCGCAGTACCCGTCGCAGATCTGGGCGTTCTACGCCGCCATCAGCGCCGACAACCTGTTCCAGGGCTTCGCCGGCGTGGTGCTGGTGGCGTTCATGTCCGTCGCTGACCGACCGCAACTTCACCGCCACGCAGTACGCGCTGCTGGTGTCGCTGGCCAACCTGCCGGGCAAGTTCGTCGGCGGCGTGTCGGGCTTCATTGTCGAGGCGACCTGCGTACGTGACCTTCTTCGTCTTCAGTGCGCTGACCGTGGTGCCGACGCTGCTGCTGCTGGCGTGGCTGTGGCCGCGCATCCGCGAGCCGGTGGCCGAGCCCGGGGCGGCCGCCGCGGAGCCGGTGACATGAACGAGCTGACCATCCGCGATGTCGGGCCGCTGCTGATGGAACGCATCCAGCGGGTGGCCGATGCGCATGGGTGGAGCCTGCAGCACGCGTTGATGCACATGCTGGAAACCGGGTTGTTCGAATGCGAGGCCGAGCTCGCCTCGAAACTGACCGACAGCGATTCGATGGCGCTCAAGGCGGCCATCGCCGCGCTGGAAGGGATTCCCAATGATCCGGGCTTTGCCCGCATCGGCCGCGCCGAGGCGCCCGCACCCAGGGCGCAGCCCGACCAGTCCATCCGCCCGGACATCCTGCCGGACGGCACCCGCCCGCCGCCGGATCAGGACGCCGGGTAGACCACGCCCAGCACGCGCGGCCCTGCCGCGCCGGTAACCGAGGCGATATTCCCCGGACGGCCCAGCACCGCCTGCCGCGCCAGCCACGCGAACGCGGCCGCTTCGACGAAATCCGGGTCCAGCCCGTGCAGCGCGGTCGATTCGACCGCCACGCCGGGCAGCAGCGCGCCGATGCGCGCCAGCAGCGCCGTATTGCGCACGCCACCGCCGCAGGCCAGTACGCGGCGGGTCGTCGGCTGGTGCGCGCGCAGTGCGTCGGCCACGGTGGTCGCGCTCAGTTCCAGCAACGTGGCCTGCACGTCCTGCGGGCGCTCGCTGCCGTGCAGGTGGCGCCGCAGCCAGTCGAGGTGGAAGTGCTCGCGCCCGGTGCTTTTGGGGGGCGGCAGGCTGAAGTAGGCATCGCTGCGCAGCCGCGCCAGCAGGGGCAGGTCGGGCGCGCCGGTGGCCGCCCATGCGCCATCGGCATCGAAGGCGTGCCCCAGGTGGCGCTCGCACCAGGCATCCATCAGCGCGTTGGCCGGCCCGGTGTCGAACCCGCGCACGTCGCCCTGCCGCGGCAGCAGGGTGAAGTTGGCGATGCCGCCCAGGTTGAGCACCGCGCGGTCTTCGTCGGGCGAGTGCAGCAGCGCGGCGTGGAAGGCCGGCACCAGCGGAGCGCCGTGGCCGCCCGCGGCGACGTCGCGGCGCCGGAAGTCGGCCACGGTGGTCATGCCGGTGCGTTCGGCGATGACGTGCGCATCGCCCAGCTGCAGCGTGAACGGGTGGCGCCCGTCGAACTGCGCGCCCTCCGGCCGGTGGCGCAGTGTCTGCCCGTGCGAGCCGATCGCGCATACGTGCGCCGGGGTCAGCCCGGTATCGCGGACCAGCGAGGCGGCGGCGTCGGCAAACGCCTCGCCCAGCCGTGTGTCCAGCGTGCCCAGCTCGTCGAGCGAGTCCAGCGAGCCGCCCTGGCCCAGCGCCACCAGCCGGCGGCGCAGGTCGTCCGGCCAGGGCGTGGTGCGCGCGTGCAGCACCTCGCACTGCAGTGCACCGCCGTCCCCGTCACCCAGCCTGACCAGCGCGGCGTCGATGCCGTCGGCGCTGGTGCCGGAAATCAGGCCGACGAACAGGGCGGCACCCGTCGACGCGGGCACATCGGGTCCATCGGTCCGGGACCGCCCATGCCCAACGAAAAACCCGCCTGGTGCAGGCGGGTTGTCGTGGGGCGCAGCGTGTGGCGCGGCCGCCATCACGCCTTCGGACGCGCGGCCGGTGCCGGTTCGGCCTTCGGCGCCGGGCCGGCCTGCGCGATGCGCACGTTCTCCATCTGCTCCAGGCGCGCAACCGCCGGCGCGACCTGGGCGCGGAAGGCGGCCAGGTCGGCCCCCTTCAAGGGCTCGGGCGGCGGCATGGTCACCGACAGCGGATTGCGGTGCGCGCCATTGACGCGGAATTCGTAGTGCAGGTGCGGGCCGGTGGACATGCCCGAGGTGCCGACATAGCCGATTACCGCGCCCTGTGGCACGCGCTGGCCGGCCTTGAACTTGCCGAACCGCGACATGTGCGCGTACAGCGTGGTGTGGCCGCGGCCGTGGTCGAGCACGACGGTGCGGCCGTAGCCACCGCGCCAGCCGGCAAACTCCACCCGCGCGTCGCCGGCGGCCATGATCGGCGTGCCGGTGGCCGCGGCGTAGTCCACGCCCTTGTGCATGCGCATGGTGCCCAGCACCGGGTGCCGGCGCGCGCCGAACTTGGACGTCAGCCGCGCATACGGGATCGGCATGCGGATGAAGCTCTTCTTCAGCGGCCGGCCCTCGGCGGTGAAGTATTCGGCCTTGCCGTCGCGGTCGAAGCGGAAACCCGAGTAGGTCTTGCCGCCGGTGGTGAAGGTGGCCGCGCGGATCGCGCCCGAGCCGATGCGCTCGCCCTCGCGCCAGATCTCGTCGTACACCACGCTGAAGCGGTCGCCCTTCTGGGTGTCCTTGAAGTCGATGTCGTACTGGAAGATCTGGTCGGTCATCGTCGAGATCGCAGACGGCGACAGACCGGCCTTGCGCGCGGCCACGTACAGCGAGCTCTGGATCTCGCCAGTGGCGACCTGCGTGCGCACCACGGTCGGGCGCTCGGTGACGTGCTCGGTGATGGCGTCGGGGCCCAGGCGCAGTTCGACGCGCTGGTCGTCGCCGCGATCGAAACGGATCGCGCGCAACCCGCCTTCCACCGGCAGGTCGAACGCCAGTTCGGCGCCCGGACGCAGCCGCGTCAGCGCGCCCTGCGCGCCCGGGTGCTCGAGGATCCGGTACATCGTGGTGGCGGGGATCTGCAGCGATTCGAACACCGCACCCAGCGTCTGCCCCGGCTGCACCGTCACCACTTCCCAGCTGTCGACCGGCGCGCGCTTGCGCGCCATCGGCAGCGGCGGCAGTGCCAGTGCCGTCGACTGGCGCGGGCTGTGCAGCGGATCGCCGACGGGCGCATCGAAACCGGGCACGATGGCCGCCATCAGCATGACGATTGTGGCCATGAGGCTGGCCTGCGCCCACTGGCGGCGCGTCCAGCGACCGTTGAAGCCGTCGGGCAGGTGGCGCGCCAGCACCGGGCGGCGCAACGCCGTCTCGCGCAGGGCCTGCAGGCGTTCGCGTCGCGCGGCGTCGCGCCTGGAGGGCGCGTCGTTCAATGGCTCGCGTCGAGCGTGTCCGGATTCAGGCGTCGTCATGAGGTCCCCGCGCGCTGGATGTGAAGGCTGCGTAGCGGCGCTACCATAGTCACCACAGCAACATGCGTCAAACCCTTGAGATGAATAGGGTTTTTGTTTTCGGCCCGGTTTAACCCCCTCTTAACTCCATTCACGTTGAGCGTCCCAGATTTGACGCCTCCGCTTCAGAGAGCCCGCCCGTGTCCCTTCAAGAATCGCTTGACCTGATCGGCCGCGGCGCCGACGAGGTGCTCAAAACCGACGAGCTGCGCGAACGCCTCGCCGCTCGGTCGTCCGCTGCGGGTCAAGGCCGGCTTCGACCCCACCGCGCCGGACCTGCACCTGGGCCACACCGTGCTGCTCAACAAGATGCGGCAGTTCCAGGACCTGGGCCACGAGGTCATCGTTCCTGATCGGCGACTTCACCGGCATGATCGGCGACCCCACCGGCAAGAACGTCACCCGCAAGCCGCTCACCCGCGAGGACGTGCTGGCCAACGCCCGCACCTACGCCGACCAGGTGTTCAAGGTGCTCGATCGCGAGCGCACGACCATGCGCTTCAACTCCGAGTGGTTCGGGCGATGGGCGCAGCCGACATGATCAAGCTGGCCGTCCACGCACACCGTGGCACGCATGCTGGAGCGCGACGACTTCGCCAAGCGCTACAAGGCGCAGCAGCCCATTGCGATCCACGAGTTCCTCTACCCGCTGGTGCAGGGCTACGACTCGGTCGCGCTGAAGTCCGACGTCGAACTCGGCGGTACCGACCAGAAGTTCAACCTGCTGATGGGCCGCGCCCTGCAGGAGCACCACGGGCAGCGCGCCGCAGATCGTCCTGACCATGCCGCTGCTGGAAGGTCTGGACGGCGTGCAGAAGATGAGCAAGTCGCTGGGCAACTACATCGGCATCGACGAGCCGGCGATCGAGATCGTCACCAAGACCATGAAGATCGACGACGCGCTGATGTGGCGCTGGATCGAGCTGCTCAGCTTCGACATCACCGTGGCCGAGGCGGCGCGCTGCGTGCGGACATCGAATCGGGCGGCTCAACCCGCGCGACCTCAAGCTGCGCCTGGCGCGCGAACTGGCGGCGCGTTTCCACGGCCGGCGCGGCCGAGCAGGCCGTGGCCGGCTGGAACGCGGCGGTGCGCGGCCAGGGCGACACCACGCAGTTGCCGCTCAACGACATTGCCGTGCCCGCCGAAGGCCTGCGCATCGCCGCACTGCTGACCGCGGCCGGGCTGACGCCGAGCAACTCCGAAGCCAACCGCAAGCTGCGCGAGCGCGCGGTGCGCATCGATGGCGACGTGGTGGAAGACGCGCAGCTCATGCTGGCGCCGGGCTTCGAAGGCGTGCTGGCGGTGGGCAAGCGCACGTTCGCGCGCGTCCGGCTGATTGCCGCCTGATCCTTGGCGCATGACGGAAACGAGGCATCGCCACGGGGCGGTGGCGAGGCTGAATGGTTGACATCGTGCGGAAAAAATTCCGCGCACCCCCTTTCAAAGCGGGAGTGCGTATTCACAATTCGCGGCCCTGCCGAGGGGCGGCCTTGAGGGGCCGCCGGCCGGGAGGGGATCTGCAAGCAGAAGTGGTGTCGAACAAGGTGTTGACGTCCCTGAAATTGCTGTAAGATGTGCGGCTCGCTCGGGCACTTATCCCGGAGCTGGCGGACATGACCGTGCTCGCCGATCCCACGGGCCGCTGGACGACACCGTCGCGGCGAAACGCCCGATAACGCTGCGGGATCTGCTGACCTACACCCTCGGCACCGGCATGGTCCCGGCCGAGCCGGGAACGGTCCCGATCGCCGACGCGCTGGACGCACTCGGCGAGACCGCCGCCGGACGAGTGGATCCGCCGGCTCGGCACGCTTCCGCTGGTCCACCAGCCAGGTGAGCGCTGGATGTACGACACCGCCGCCGACGTGACCGGCGTGCTCATCGCCCGGGCCACCGGCAAGTCTTTCGGGGATGCCCTGCGCGAGCGGATCTGCGATCCGCTCGGGATGAAGGACACCGCCTTCAGCGTGGGCGGCGAGAGCATCGGCCGGTTGGCGACGGCGTACGAGCGCGACAATGCCGCCACCGGTGAGCCGGTCGTCGAAGACGGCCCCGACGGGCGGTGGAGCCGGCCGCCGGCGTTCGAATCGAGGCGGCGGCGGGCTCGTCTCGACCGCCGACGACTACCTCGCCTTCGCCTCGGCTCTGCTCGCGGGCGGCACCCACCGCGGCGAGCGGGTGCTCTCGCGGCCGTCGGTGACGCTGATGACCAGCGACCAGCTGACCCCGGCGCAGAAGGCGGTCTCCGGGTTCTGGCCGGGGTACTTCGACGCCATGGGCTGGGGTTTCGGGATGTCGGTCCGCACCCGCCGCACGCACCTCGGCCCCTCGGTCGGCAGCTACGGATGGCCCGGCTTCTACGGCACCGCCTGGTACAACGATCCCGCCGAGGACCTGACGACGATCTTCATCATGCAGCGGGCGCACGCGGGCGACCAGAGGCTGCCGATGTGGCACGACTTCTGGACCGCCGTCTACCAGGCGATCGACGACTGACAGTAGGGCGGGCGGCGGTATCCGCACGCGCCCTGGTCGTGCTGGGACGGAAAGGATGAAGACAAGTGGGGTTCTATGAGGAGCGAGTCCTCCCACGGATCATCAACGCTGCTTGCGGCATCAAGTCTGCCGAACCGCTGCGACGCCGGGTCTGCGAGGGTCTGTCGGGCGATGTCGTCGAAATCGGCTTCGGCTCGGGGCTCAACGTCCCCTTTTACCCGTCGAAGGTTACGCGCGTCGCCGCGGTCGAACCCGCCGACCTGGCCTGGCGGCTCGCTGCCAACCGCCTCAACGCGACTGCGTCCCGGTGCAGCGCTCCGGCCTGGACGGCCAATCGTTGCCCTTCGCCGATCGACAGCTTTGACGCCGCTCTGTCCACCTGGACGCTGTGCACCATCCCCGATGTCGCGGCCGCCTTGCGCGAGGTGCGGCGGGTCCTCAAGCCCGGCGGGACCCTCCACTTTCTCGAGCATGGACTGGCGCCTGACGAGCGGGTTCGAGTCTGGCAACGACGCCTGGATCCGATTGAGAAGCGCCTGTTTGGCGGGTGTCACTTCACCCGTCCGATCGTGGATCTGGTGACCACCGCGGGCTTCAGCATCAATGAAGTCGACCTCTTCTATGAGCAGGGCGCACCGAAGTTCGCGGGCGCTAGCTCCCTCGGCACCGCCGTATCTCCTTTGAGCCCCTGAGCAGCCGTCTCCTCACTTGCCAGATGGGCGGCGCCGAGTTTCCTGAGGCGCTCGTGTGCCCCGCCCATTACGACCAGGTCGCTTGGGAGATACCGTTTCGGAAACTTCGCCAGGACTGTGTAGTTCGTATCGACGACGTTCGCGATCGGTGAGCGTGCTGCCTGCGAGACAAGCTGATAGGCATCGAGGAGGGACAGGCCCACGTCTGCTGCCAACCAGTAGACGAGCTGGGTGTGCGCGATCCTGAAGGCGTCCTCCAACGGTCGGAAGCTGCCTGCCGTCATGATAAAGTCGCTCGTCCTCGAAACGCGGCCAATCGCAGTAAAACCCCTTGATCACGTCCACTGCCAGAGTCGTGTGCATCGAGCCCTCGACAGCCACCCCGCATACCTCTCCCTCGCTCTGGCTGTAGTGCCCGTCGCCGATACTGAAGAGCGCACCCTCGACATTGACGCCCAGGTAGACCGTGGAACCTGCCCTGGCCTCTGGCGAATCCATGTTCCCGCCGAACGCCTCCGGCACTAGGACATTCCGCGCCTCGCCCGCGGCGGGCGCGACGCCTACGGTACCGTGGAACGGAGTCAAAGGGAGCTCGACGGAGTAGTCGCTGTCAAGCGCCTGGTAGATCACCACGCGCCTTTGCCGGTCTACCTGGTAGATCCAGACCCGCTCGGGAAGCGGCCCCTGCAGGGTCGGACGTGAATTTCGTGCTCGTCAGCGCGCCGAACAACGGGACGGTTGTACTGACGCCCCAGTCCCGCGCCGGCTCGATGTCGACAAAGTGGATCGCCAGAGTGTCTCCAGGCTCGGCGCCCTCCACGTAGAAGGGGCCAGTCTGAGGGTTCAGGAATGGATACGTCAGCACCCGGCTTAGGCAAATCCTCGGGACCCGTGATCCGTCCGCAGAATGCATCCTCCGTCCAGACGCGGAGGAGCTCGCCCTGGCGGATGCGCGCCACTGGCTCCACATGTCCGAACGTCCACGCGTACTGATCTGGCGTTGGAATAAACGTCTGGACCTTCGGTTTGTCGACTGTTTCCACCGTACTCCTCCCGTATCGCGAGCGCACGTCACGCACCTGATCCTGCAGTGTACGGAGCGCGCTGCAGGGCGGGAAGGCCAGCCTCACGCGCGAAGCGGTTGGCGCGCCACGCTGGAAATGCACGTCGGTAACGAACCTCCTCGGGGTCCGTGGCGCATCGAGGAGTTGCTTTACCTGATGACGAGCTGCCAGGTCTGGACGCGCAGTGTTTGTCCCTCGCGCTCGTCCTGTTCTTCTCCGACGTACTCAAAACCAGCCTTCTGGAGTACTTCGCCCACTGGCAGGCCGATCGACCGGATTGTGCGCGACGATTCGGTCAATGTGCGGAGCCTGACGCGCGAGCGCGACCACCCCGCGCACGGCCTCGGTCGCATAGCCGCGCCCCCAGCATGACGGCACAATCGCATAGCCGATCTCGACTACACCAGGCTCAACGAAAGCGCCGCCGATCTTCGCCGACAACCACACCATCCTCTAGGCGGTGCAGAAAGAACGGGCCAATTGGCGACCCATTGCCAACGTTGGCGGCGACACCGTCGAGAACTCTGTCGGATAGTCGGCGGCCACACGCATATCGTCCGGCGATTCGCCAGCCGCAATCGCTTCGGCTGCCGCGGCACTGATTGGGCGCAATTCGATGTGCAGCTGAGCGGGCTGCGTCACGCGCTGGCTCCAGTCCAGGTCATCACCACGGACGATGACCTCACAGGCTGCCGCCCGTCAAGCTGTAGATCCAGGGGACCAGGATGGTCAATGCCAGCGTCCACGCCGCGAACATCGGCCAGCCGACCGCCTCGTAGAAGGACGACCAACGGTAAAGAAGTAGGGCACGTGCCACACCGTGGGGATCACCCAAGTATCCAGATTAGCAGTGAGGGGCGCCGTGCCGACGTTGCAGCCAGGCCGCCGATTCACTTCGAGTTCGGGAAGCACGCCGAGTGGTTGTCCCGGCCTTGCGCCGTTCAGTCGGCGCCCAGTCCAGCCTGGAATGCTCCAGCAGCCCAGCCAATTCGCGCGGCCGCTCAATCGGAATCTCGTGATTGCAGTCCAGCAGCGCCAACCGCGACCGGGAATACTCGCCACCACCGCCGCACGCAACGTCCCGGAAGTAAAGATCGGGTCGTGCACGCCCCCGACCACGAGTGTTGGTGGCGGGGTGTCGCTCAAGCGATCGATGAACGATGTAGCAAGGCATGTCCTCAGCGACTCGTCGAGCACCGCCCGCGGGACCTGCACAGCGTCGTCAGCCCAACGCTCGAGTACGCCCGTATCGACCGGCTGTGTGAGAACCACCGCGTCAGCTCGATCAGACGCTCCCGGTCACCCGCGCGACCGATCCAGTCTCTGATCGTCTCGCCGGGAAGGGGATCTCACCTGGGGGCAGCCCGCTACCAGGACCTGGCCGCGGACCCGCTCGGGCGCGACACAGCTCAGGTAGTGCGCGAACTTCGCACTCATGCTGAATCCGATGGCGACGAAGCGCCGCGCTCCGACTGCGTCAGCCACGGTCAGCATATCGTGGGCCAGGCGATCCAACGAGTAGCTGCCCTCGGGTTTGTCGGAGTTGCCATGCCCACGCAGGTCGACCGTCGTGACGCGCAGGCCGGAGAGATCGAGGCACTTCAACAGCTCGTCGAAGTACGCTCCCGAGCCTCCCCAGCCATGCATGAGCAGCATGTCACTTGGACCGGTACCTCGCGTCTGATAAGCAATGGCGACCCCATCGTCCGTTCGGGCCGCGGTTGGGCTGGTGATCTGCGTAGTCGACCTCTCCATGAGCATGCGCCCTGCTCTCGCTCTGATGACCTCACCCTACTGCTCGAGGGGGTTCGACGTGTCGGTCGTTCTACCGATTCTTCCGTTGCTGCTGATCAAGGGTGCCGGCGGGGTCGATGTCAAGGTGCCTCCGTCGCGGCCGAGCCCCGATCGCATCACGCACGCCGTGATCTGCGCACGGGAGCGCACGCCCAGCTTGTCGCGAATCCGCTCCATGTGCGTGTTGATGGTGCGCTCCGCCACGATGAGCCGTTCCGCCATCTGGCGGCTGGTTAGCCCTTGCGCCACCAGCAGTGCGATCTCGCGTTCGCGCTTGCTGAGGTCATTTGCGGACAGGTGGCTGCCGGTCGCCGGCGAGCGCCGGCTGCGGCTTGGCCTCCGCGAGAGCCAGCGTGATCGCTCGTTCGAGTGTCAGCGCTTGTCCGCCGAGCCATGACGACATCCAGCGGTCGCGCCCGAGTGCTGTGACGCGCCGGCCCGAGCCGACGCGTCAGCTCGGCTTGCCAGCCGGGTGGCGAATGCGTGCCGGTGGCTGTGCGCAGGGCATGCGCAGCACCCGCGAGACGCACCGCCCGTTCGACCCGCTCCTCGGCCATAGCCACGGCTGCCAGCCCTTCCAGAGCGAACGCAACGCCCCGCGGGTTGGCAAGGTCGCGGGACAGCGCAAGGCTCTCGATGAATCGGCCCCGCGCGTCGACCAGGTCACTCAGATCGAGCGCGATCAGGCCGAGCTGCCGGAGCCCGATAGCGATGTTCGGCCGGTCGGCAAGCTCTCGCCTGAGCGCGAGCGACTCCTCGTATAGCGCCAGGGCCGCCGCTGACCGGCCCTGAGCACGCTGGACATCCCCCAGCCCCCCGAGCGCGTACGCGACGCCTTGTTGCCCGCCTAGATCGCGCCACAGGGCGAGCGCCTCCTCGTAACGCTCAGCCGCGTCCGTGACGTCGCCCAATTCCAGACACATGTCGGCCAGCGTATTCGTGAGGAGTCCGCTCATGGCTCGATCTCCGCCTGCTCGAGCCAGCTCGAGGCCCTGCTCAGCAGCCGATCGCGCCGTCCTGGCCTCCCCCAGTTCGCGCCGCACTCTTGCCAGGCCCATCAAGCACAGGGCGCTGCCCGCATTGCTGCCGAGCACCTGGTTGAGCGCCAGACTCTCGTTCAGCAGCCTGATTGCGTCGCCGTATTCGGCCTGCAGTGAGGCAAGAAAGCCCGCCGCAAAGAGCGCTTTAGCTCGCACCGGGAAGCTATGGCTGAGAGTTCCGCCGCATCCAGCAATGGTCGTAACCAGTCACGGCCTTCGGTCTGGTGCCCACGAAAGAACCAGAAGGCCCACAGGGATCCGGCCAGACGTAGCCCTAGCTCCGCGCCATTGGGCTCGGACAAGGTCCAGGCGAGCGCTGCCCGGATGTTGTCCATCTCTCGCTCGGGGCGGTCAAGCCACTGCTGCTGCTCAGGTCCGAGAATTTGGGCTTCGGCGTGTTCGCTCAGCTCGACCAGGAAGAGCGCGCGGCGGCGCTCGAGTCGCGGCCGCTCGCCCGCCGCTACCAGACGATCGACGGCATATTCCCGGATCGTCTCCAGCATCCCGAAGCGGACTTCGCCCGCAACGTGTGCGTCCATGCGCACGAGGTTTTTGTCTACCAGGGAGCCGACCCCGTCCAACAGGCATCTGCTCCGCGTCGCCATCCTTATCAGAAGCCCCCGGAGGATCAACGACGGCTTGGCTGCCGCCAGCGACCACCTTCCGACGGAAGTCCGAGCTGCCGAAAGAGCGTTCGCTCTTCCGGAGTGAGCAGGTCGTAGCTCCATTCGATAGCTGCTCGCAGCGTCCGATGGCGAGCCGGCTGATCCCGTGCACCGCCGGTCAGAAAAACCGAGCCGGTTGCTGAGTCGCCCAGGATCTCGTTACGGGAAAAACCCTGCTGCGCGCCGCGGCGAGCTCGGTCGCGAGCGGCAGCCCTTCCAATCGGACGCAGAGCTCCGCCACCGTGCGTGCGTTCTGTTCTGAGAGGCGGAAGTCGGGCGACACTGCCCGCGTGCGCTGCACAAACAGTGCGACTGACGGTACCGCTCCCAATGCCTCAGGCGCGACCGGCCTCGACAGGTCTGGGACTGGCAGCGGCAGAATGGGAAACTCCCGTTCCCAGGTCACCTGGAGTGGCTCTCGGCTGGTGACCAATACCTTGAGGCCGGGCGCGGCGACCAGGAGCCGGCTGAGGATGGTGCCCGCGGGCAAGACCTGCTCGAAGTTGTCAAGCACCAGCAGCAGCTTTGCCTCACCCAGATACCACATGAGTTGGCTCTCGAGGGTTTGCCCCATCTGTTCGGTAAAGCCAAGCGCGCACGAGATCGACGGCAGCACCAGATCCGGTTCCCGCAGCGACGTCAGTCGACCGGCATCTCCATCGGCGAACATGTCTGCGACCTGTTCAGCGGTTGCGAGCGCCACTCGCGTCTTGCCTGTCCCACCAGGCCCAGTCAGTGTCACCAGGCGGCTGTCACCGCCGAGGATCCACTCGCGTAAAGTGGCAATCTCGCGCTCTCGACCGATCAGGACTGTCGCGTGCGACGGAAGGTTGTGTCGACGCGTAGTGTACGCTGCTGAAGGCCCGACGGGCGACTCATCGTCATCGACTTTCCCCACGGCCGCTGGAACCGCTTTCCCGGGTTTCCGATCGGAGCTTTTCGCGGGGACTCGGCATGCGACCCAAAGCCACGCCGCGCGGTCTGTCGTGTCATCCGAATTGCGTAGCCCGCGGCTGGCACACGCGCAAACTCCGCATCGCAGCAACGTAAGCCCCGTTTCTAGTCCGGGTTTGGGCATGCCACTGGTCCGGTTGATGGCCGTCCGGGATGGCGGGACTAGTGTTCGTATGCAAGCTGGATCTGCACATGCACCCCAAAACACCAGAAGATGGGCACGCTAAACACAGCGCCAGGCGCGCGCTGAAGCCTGATGAAGCAATCACGCCACCCACGTCTCTTGGCAACCCCTACCCGCGTGACGACGTTGTCGCCGTCATTGACGACCGGGAATCAGCAGAGCGGGCGGTGCGAGGGCTCGCGGCCGCTGGCCTGCCCGAGAGCGATGTGGACTTGCTCGATGGCCCGTTCGTCGTCGAAGCCAATCACTCGTTGCAGCAGCAGCGGGGGAGGCTTCGAAAGCTCGCAGTCTGGCTGTCCTCAGCCTTCTCCGATGACGCAGAGTACGCCCGAGGCTACCTTCTGGAAGCGGAGCGCGGGCACTACCTGGTGATCGCACATGCGGCGCATCCCGAGGTGGTGGGGCGCGTGAGCCAGGTACTTCGCGCTCACGGGGCGCACGCCATGCGTCACTACGCATCGCTCACCATTACCGACCTGTGATCATCGCCGCCGGTCGCCTGCGCCAGAGGACCTCGACGCGATCAAGCCACGTGATGGCTCAGAGGAGCGAAACGTATGACCCATATCAGAGTCGCCCAGGAAAACTCGGGTTTGTCGAGCTCTACTACGAGGACCACGGCACGGGACGCCGGTGGTCCTGATCCACGGCTACCCGCTCAGCGGCCGCGCCTGGGACAAGCAGGTCCCGGCGCTGCTCGACGCCGGATACCGCGTCATCACGTACGACCGGCGGGGTTCGGGCAATCCAGCCAGCCGGCGACCGGATACGACTACGACACGTTCGCCGCCGACCTCGACATGCTTCTCACGACACTGGACCTTCGCGACGCCATGCTCGTCGGTCACTCGATGGGAACCGGCGACGTTACCCGCTACCTGGGCCGCTACGGCATCGGAGCGGGTCGCCAAGGCCGTGCTGGTCTCGCCGATCCCGCCGTTCCTGCTGCAGACGGACGACAACCCCGAAGGCGTGCCCGCAAGCGCTGTTCGACGGGTTCATCCAGGCCGCGAGAGGACCGCCGGCCTGGATGAAGCATTCCTGGACAACTTCTACAACTTCGACAGTTCGGCGGCACCCTGGTCAGCGACCAGGCGTTCCAGGCCAGCTGGAACCTCGCCGTGGCCGCGTCGGCCGATCGCCGCGGTGGCCTGCATCCCGACCTGGCTCACCGACTTCCGCGACGACCTGCCCAAAATCGACGTGCCGGTGCTCGTCATCCACGGCGACGAGGACCGGGTCCTGCCGTTCGGGAAGACCGCCCAGCGGCTGCCCGGCTTCATCAGGAACGCGCAGCTCGTCGTGATCGAGGGCGGCCCGCACGCCATCGCCTGGACCCACGCCGACCAGGTCAACGCCGCCCTGCTCGAGTTCATGCCTGAGCTTTCGGAGCAGCCGATACACGAGGGACAGGAACATGTCCAACCACTTCAGCGCCGCCAACCTCAAATTCCCCGGCGACGACGCTCGCCTGGACCTCACCGACCTGTTTGTTTTCCAGTCACCCTCGGACCCCGGCCGCAGACCGTCTTGATCATGGACGCCAACCCCTTTATGAACGGGCTGGAAGTTTCATCCGTAGGCGGTGTACCGCTTGACATTGACAACGACGGCGATGCGATCGTCGACGTGGCGTTTTCCTTCGTCGGAATTGCTGCCGCTCAGCTCGGACTATTCGATACTGCGCGGGCGCTGTCGGCCCAGACCAACTCACCGGGTGCGGTTACAGAGCGCCATCGTCGTCATTCGACGCGATACAGCAAGTCGGGTCAAAGCCAGGGTGCCACTGAGCGGCTATCTGATCGGCAGCCAGGAGTCAGGCAAGGCGCCGTTACCGCCAGCTGCGGAGCTGCAATGGTGGCACCAAACCATCACGGGCGGTAGGAACACGAACAGCATGGCAATCCACAGGCCGCAAAAGCACCACCTTCACATCCACTTTCTGTGTGGAGGGCTGTCCGATTCTTGTTCACCGGCAGTTGTCCTCAGACACCGGGACCTCTTGTCTCGAGGACCACGACCGCCGTCTCGGACGATCGCCGCGCAGCGTACCGGTCGAGGTCGTCTGGCCATTTGCTGAAGTCGCGCCACCTCGCCCACAGGCGTTCGCGTTCGGCTCCCACCGCGGCTCGGGCGCGCACCTCCCTCGAGCCGTCCTTCAGGTCGACGCGTGCCTCGGGATGACGCATCAGATTCAACCACCATCCCGGCTCGACCCTGGCCCCAACCGTTCATTGCCAGAGTGACGAGGTGTTGTCCATCCTCGTAATAGGCCAGGATCGCGCTGCGCTCCGCGCCTGAGTGACGCCCGATGGTAGTCACACGCATCATTCCGTATTTGCCGGCGCGGGCCGCGCAGTCCAAGCCGGCCACCGCTGATGCGGTAGATGGCGCGGTGCACCTCCAGGCGCGGCGAATGATCCAGCGCGGTGGGAGCCATGGGCCAGATTTGGGTTCTCGCGACATTCCGCGGGACTCCTTCGTCAAGTTTCTCCCTGATGCGTTTTCGAGACGTGCACCTGTAGGACGCTGCGCCTCCGCGCCTGGTTGCAGCGCGCCCGCTTGCGGCGGTCACCGCTGCGAAAGCACGCCCGGTGGGCACCCCGTCCAGACCGCCACTTGCAGGTCATGCGTCCAGATCGCGCCCCGCGAGCCATCTGCGTCGCGCCAGGACGGACGGGCCAGGTGGTTTGCCTGCTGCCAGTACTCAAGCTCCTCGCCCTCGAGCAGCAACTTGTGGACGAGGACGTGCTCACGGTCATGCACCGCACGCGCAGGCTGCAAACACAAGGTTTCGACCGGCTTATCCGCGTCTATCACTGTTACCAGGCCTGGCCGCGCGGGAATGCGGTAGATTCGCCCAGGCGTGATTCTGCTCGCGCACGGCCAGGTAGCCGTCCCTCTGGAGCTGGCATAGCTCATCAGGCGTGAGGAGTTCTCGGACCAGCCTGTCGGCTCGCTGATCCGCAAGCGCCCATCTCCGCGCAAGCAGACCGCCTAACGCGACTGCCGTAAGCAGGAGGGCGACAAACCCCACGGCGACTGAGACAGAAACAGGGTCAGTCACTGGCGTCGCCTCACCCCCGACCATTGGCGGAATCAGCATGGTGTTCTCGGCGAGCGGGTCGAATGTATCAATCCGCTCGGCAGGGGCCCCCGGTCGAACGCGAAAAGCTACGCCGCCTCGTTCGCGCTCGCGGGCGAAAATCAGCTCCGCTTCACGTACGGCGGCCTGTGCCTCGGCGTCGCCTTCTACCAAGCCGGCTCACTCCAGGAGATCCGTTGATCTCCACTTCCGTTCAGGATCCGCAGTGTGCCCATGGTTCGACCTCTCGGATGTCAAAAATCGGACATCTCCGTCAGCATTCCAGGCAACTGCCGAACACGACTCGAACTCAGGTCGTCATCGCCCGAATCAAACTCGTACGCTGTGACCACTTCGGGGCTGCGACAACGTTATCCTGCACACGTCCCGGCCCATGATGATGATGAGCGCTCGCGCACAGGCAGCACGGGTGATCACCGTGGCCGCGGCGATCGAGGCATGACCCAGCTCGTCGCTTTGCCGCTGCAGTCGACCAGCCTCATCGGTCGAGACCAGGAGCTGGTCGAGCTCGCCGGCGCGCTCGACAAGACGCGACTGCTCACGCTGACCGGGGTGGGTGGCGTAGGCAAGACACGGCTGGCGCTCGCGCTCGCCGAACGTGTCTGGCGGGTCCTATACGGATGGCACCTGGCTGGTCGAGCTCGCCCCGGTGGCGGACGCGGCGCTGGTCGCCCAGACTCTGGCCAGGGTCGTCTCGGCGTCCCGCTCGCGCCCGGCGCGGATCCAGTCTCCGCACTGGTCAATTTCTTCCGCCCGCGCCAGACCCTGCTGATCCTCGACAACTGCGAGCACCTGCTGGCAAGCTGCGCCGCGCTGTCTGACGCGCTGCTGCGACAGTGCGCACACCTCCAGATCCTGGCCACCAGCCGCGAGCCACTGGGTGTCGCCGGCGAGCTGCACTGGCGTGTCCCGTCGCTCGCAGCGCCAATCGATGAGCCTCTGGCCAGCCGCGGAGCTACGCCAGTACGCGGCGGTCGAGCTCTTCGTCACGCGCGTGCAGGCGGCGCTGCCACACTTCGCACTGACCGAAGAGAATGCACACACGGTCGGTCGCATCTGCGCTCGCCTGGACGGGATTCCACTCGCACTGGAGCTCGCGGCAGGTCGCGCGCGGGCGCTGCCGCTGGACGTCATCGCCGATCGGCTGGACCACCGCTTCCAGCTGTTGACGAGCGGCAACCGCACCGCCGTTCCCCGTCAACAAACGCTCGCCGCCACGATCGGCTGGAGCCACGATTTGCTGACGGATGACGAGCGCCGGCTGTTTCGGAGATTGTCAGTGTTCGCAGGCGGCTGGACGGTGGACGCCGCCGAGACGATCTGTGCACCGGATGACAGCGCTGGCGACGAGGTACTCGATCTGCTCACACGCCTCGTCGACAAGTCCATGGTCGTCGCGGAGGGCGGCGTCAGTGGGGTCGAGCGGTATCGATTGCTCGAGACGTTACGCCAATATGGCCAGGAGCGACTCGCCGAGTCGGGTGAGACCGACGCGATCCGCGATCGGCATTTCGCGTACTACCTCGCACTGGTCCAGACGGCGCACACCGAGGTTGCCGTCACCCCGCCAGCGAGATCGTTGGCTCAAACGTCTGGATGCGGACAACGACAACATCCGTACGGCGCTCACCTGGGGCAGCGAACGCGACCCGCGTGCGGCGCTCCGGCATGGCGGTCGATCTGAGCTGGTACTGGTGGTATCGGCGCCGTCACCTCGAGGGCGTGGGCTGGCAGGAAACGCTGCTCGAGAGTGCTCCTGGCGACATGCACTTGCAGGCCCGCGCGCTGGCGCATATCGGCTTGCTCGCTCGCGAGTACGGTGACTTCGACCGAGCGCGCTTCGCACTGTCCGAGGCCAGGGCTCGCTTCGACGCGCTCGGCGATCGCCGCGGCCGGGCACACGTGTTGAGCACCCTGACCCTGCTGTACCTGGGCCAGGAGCGAGTTCGCAGATGCCCGCGCTGCAGCCACCGAGTACTTGCGGATCAACCAGGAGCTTGGCGACCTCGCTCGCCAGATGTTTGCGCTTGGCCACCTGGGTTTCCTGGCCACACTTGAAGAGGATTTCCTCGCCGCGAGCAGTTGGCACGAGCAGGCACTGCGGCTCGCCCGTACCCTGGACGACCGGTTCGCATCATGCGCGGGTGCTACTTGCTCGGTGCCGTACGCCGCCTGCTGGGCGACTACTCAGCGGCTGCGGCGTTGTTCGCGGAAGCCACGCCGCTGCTTGACACGAAGGATCCGTGGGCGCGCGCGTGGGAGTGGATTTTCCCCGCGGACCTTGCAGCTGACGAAGGTCAGCACGAACGAGCCGCCGAGCTGTACAGGACCGCGCTGCACCACTACGAGCTAATCAGCTTTCGCGCAGGGGTGTACTGGGTGACACAACGGCTCGGCATTCTGGCGATCCGCATGGGTGACCATCGCCGCGGCGTGCGCGTCCTCGCGACACCGGACGAGAGCGGCGCGTTGGCGCTGAAGGGAAATGTTCCCGAGCTTGCATATGAGCGCCGCCGCGCGCTTGAGGACGCGCGCGTCGTGCTCGGGGACGAAACTCTTCGCGGCCGAGTGTTCCTTTGGCCAGGCATTCACGCTCGAGGAGGCAGCACGAGAAGCGTTGAAAGATACGCCGGTCGAGCAAGCCGTGAGCACTTCGGACGGGCCGCTCACATGCCGCCAGTACGAAGTCGCGGTGTTGATTGCCCGCGGAATGACCAACCGTCAAGTGGCCGAACAACTCGTCGTGTCTCCCCACACCATCGAACGCCACGTGGAAAACATCCTCGACAAGCTGCGCCTTTCGTCGCGAACGGAAATCGCGGTCTGGATGGTGCGCCACGAGCGTGGGTAGCCTTCCCTATTTCGGGCCTTTGGGTGATTCACAGGATGGAGACCACCACGCCAAGAAGCTACGGTGCACGCACACCATTTTTCTCGAGGAGTGCACCGACGATGCGCGCATCCCGCGACGAACTTCCTGAACTGCTCGGAGCCGCCATCCGCGGCAGCGACTGGGGCGATCTACGTTCCGCTATCGTTTCGCTCCCCGCGGGCACCGACGTTGGGCCGCTGTTGAAGGGCCTACCAGACGATCGCTGCCCGTGCCCCCACTGGGGCTATGTCATCAAAGGCCAGTTGCGGGTAATCTACGCGGACCGTCAAGAAGTCCTGCGTGCTGGCGACCTCTACTTCATGGCGCCCGGCCATTCGGCCGTCGTCGAAGAGGACTACGAAGGCGTCGAGTTCAGTCCATCCGCTGGGCACGAACAGGTGCTCGACGTCGTCAAGCGCAACGCCGCCCTGGCGCAGACGGCATCTGCGTAGGACTCGTTCTCACTGCGCGGCTCATCGCCACCTCGCCTCGCTCCCAACGTGCCACGGTCTGTTGCGAAAACGTCCCAGATTGGGCGAGTGATCAATCCCGGATGACAGAAGTTCATGACAGGAGCCCGCCGCCGCGCAACACTGATACGTGCGAAATGGTGCACATGACCAGGAGTCTCTGAGTTGACCGTAACCGCTGGATCCAGGTGACTGACCCAGCACCTGCCCGGCGGATACTCATCGTCGATGATGAACCCGCCATTCGACGGCTCCTGCGCGAAGTATTTGCCAGTGAAGGCTATCTGGTCGCCGAGGCCTCGGACGGCGAGCAAGCGCTCCAGCAGCTGCGGCTGGCCCGGCCCGACATCGTTGTTCTCGATCTCATGATGCCAGTCATGAACGGCCTGGAATTTGTAGCGAAGTGCCGTCAAATCGATGGGTGCGCTGAACTGCCAATCATTGCCGTGTCGGCAACGCACAGGGCGGCCACGGCTGAGAGGCCGTCTGGGACAGCCGTGAACGCCTTTCTGAGCAAGCCGTTCGGCATAGAGCGAAATTCTCGCATTGGTCGAATTGCATGCACGACCAAGCACCACACACTCTGCCGCTGCAGTCCAATCGGCACACGAACCTGTCCGCGTGCTCCTGGTGCTTGATCACGCCGCTATGGCCAGTGTCGCCAGGCTAACGCTGAACCACGGCGCGTACGAGGTCCAGAATCTCACCAGTAGTGCAGATGTCGCGGCAACGTTCGCCGCCTGGCAACCTCACCTCTTGCTGCTCGACATGGAGCTCGAGGGTGCCGCGATCATGCAGCACATGCGCGCTCTTCAACCAGGCGGTGCAACGGTGCCGGTCATCGGTCTGACCCGTCCTGGCGACCTGACGAGTAAATTTGCTGCACTCGATGCGGGAGTGCACGACATTCTCGCCGTACCGTTCACTCCTGACGAATTGCTGGCACGAGTGATTACCGTTATTCGGCGGTACTCCAATGACTCTGTTGTCCCGTTCACTCCGGTGGTCGAGATCGGCAGCTTCGAGCTTGATATTCTCAACCGCAGCGCCCGCCGCGGAGCTTCTGAAGTAGAGCTGACTTCGTTGGAACAGAGCCTGTGCTATCTGCTCGCGGCCAACGCGGGCCGGGTCGTCAGCCGGAAGGAAATCAACACCACGCTGTGGGGAGCAAGTGCCGTCGCCGAGTGCGGTAGCGCGGATCGGGAAATACGCAACTTGCGGGCGCGGCTACTGAATGTATTCGACGGGCAGGAGTGCATTGCCACGGTCCCCGGCCGAGGATATCGGTTTCTCACGACCGAACAGCTTCACAGTGACGAGTGACAAGCGCTGATTCGAAATGCGTTCTGATCGTCGAGGACGACGACACCATCCGAGCGCTTGTTAGTGACGTTCTGGCTCGGAGGGGGTACCGGGTCGAAACGGCGGCCGATGGGCTTCAAGGACTCGAAAAAGCGACTTCGACGAGACCAGACGCAATTGTCCTCGACCTGAGGATGCCCATCCTGGATGGCTGGGCCTTCCTGGAGCGCTTTCGGGGTGACCCCCACTGGCGCCGCGTGCCAGTCGTGGTCATGTCCGCTTATCTCGACATGTCCGAGGCGGCCACGCGTGCACTCCAGGTGGAAGCGGTTCTTGCGAAACCATTCGACATCTTCGTGCTCGCGGAAACAGTCGCGCGCGTGTTGGAGATGCCAACCGAGGAGTGCTGAGACCTGCCGCTGCCCGCGAGTCCGCCAGATGGTCATGCGGCACGCGTTGCGGAGCTGCCGAAGAGCTCCTCGGCGGCGCGGGGCGGCCCAGCAAGTAGCCCTGCGCCAGGTGACAACCGAGCGCCCGCAGTTGCTCATACTGCGTCTCGGTTTCGACACCCTCGGCGGTTGTCCCCAGGTCGAGGCTCCGTGCGAGCGCGATGATGCTCCGCACGATCGCGGAGTCCTGGGTGTCGAGGCCAAGCCCAACCACAAAGGAGCGATCGATCTTGAGTGTGTCCAGCGGAAACTGTTTGAGGTAGCTGAGCGACGAGTAGCCTGTCCCGAAGTCGTCGATGGCAATCTTGGTTCCGAGCGTGCGTAACTCGCCAAGCGTGTAGGCGGTCGCGACGGCGTCTTGCATTGCCAGACTTTCCGTGATTTCGAGCTTCAGCCGCCGCGCCTCCAGGCCAGCATCAAGCAACGCATGGCGCACGGCCGCGACCAGGTCTGGTTGTTGGAACTGGCGGGCGGACAGGTTGACGCTGACGTTGATCTCGTCGAACCGCGCGCCGAGCTCACAGGCTTGTCTGAGCACCCAGGTGCCCAGTGGGACGATCAGCCCGGTCTCTTCGGCGATCGAGATAAACATGTCCGGTGCCAGGAGTCCGCGGACCGGGTGCGCCCAGCGCACAAGCGCCTCGACCTCGACGATGGCGCGCGTCGCATGTCGACGATCGGCTGGTAGAAGACCCGGAATTCGTCGTTAGCCAGACCTCGCCGCATGTCAGCCTCGACCTCTAGCCGTTCGGTCGCGCGCACTTCCATCGTGGTCTCGAAGACAACATAACGACCCTTGCCCTGCCCTTTCGCGGCATACAGGGCCAGGTCGGCGTCGCGCACGAGGTCGTTGTCCTCTCCAGTCCGCTCACGGCTCAGGGCGATGCCGATGCTGGTCTTGACGAACAATTGGCGACCCTCGAGCTCGAAGGGCATCTGCAAGCTGACCAGGAGCCGGTTCGCAACGTTCACCGCGTCCGCGACGTCGTTGACGTCCTCGAGCAAAATGGCGAACTCGTCGCCGCCAAAACGCGCCGCGGTGTCCGATGGGCGCACACATCCGACGACGCGCTGGGCCAGAGCAATCAGGAGTTGGTCACCGACGGCGTGGCCGAGACTGTCGTTGACTGTCTTGAAATTGTCGAGGTCGACGTACAGGACCCCAACGCGCGTGCCGCGTCGCAGCGCGCTCATGAGCGCATGCGCCAATCGGTCCTGGAACAGCGCTCGATTGGGTAGACCGGTCAGCGCATCGTGGAACGCCTGGTGCGCCAGCTGGTCTTCCAGGGACTTGCGTTCGGTAATGTCACGCATCGTGAGCACGATGCCGCCGACGTCTGGCTCATCCTCGAGATTGGTCGCGACACCCTCCACATCACGCCAGCTGCCATCGGCGTGACGCATACGCCACTCGAAGAACAGGCTCACGCGCGGTTGGCGGCGAGACTCGTCCAGAAAGGCGCGGATCCGCCCATAGTCCTCGGGCGTGGTGAGCTGGCCCAGATCGAGGTGCGGCATCGCGGCGGCGGCGTAGCCGAAGACGCGTGCGGCCGAGGGGCTTTGATACAGCACCATGCCGTCAGGCGCGAGGACAGAGATGACGTCGGACGCGTGCTGGACTAGCGCACGAAAGCGGCGTTCGCTGCGGCGCGTCGCCGCCAGAGTCAGCAGTCGGCCATTTTCCCGCTGGCCCAGTGCCTGCCGGGCCACGACCAGGGCCGTCAGTGCGACGGCGCCGCCGATGAGCTGAGGGGAGATCCGGGTCCTCGGGGCTCGTGGCGACCCACACCAGCAGACCGTAAGCGGCGGCGACCGCGAGATAGGGGAGCCAGGTGTACCTGTGCAGCCGCTCGCCATCCGTGCGCGGATTGGCCAGGCTGTGCATCTGACGCCGGGCACGCGACAGCGCCGATCACGATCAAGAGCTGAGCGAGCGGCCAGAGCCCATCTACCAGATCGCCCGGGTGGTAGGCGTTCTGGAGATTGGCATATCCGAACAGCAGGTCGGCTACCCCGAAGACAACCAA